>NZ_CP144212.1:2273213-3568927 GCF_041378895.1 Dechloromonas sp. ZY10 | reverse complement strand
TAGGAATTCTACAGCTCATCCACAAAGTTATCCACAGCTGTGGGAAATAAATTTCCTTGACAGAACAGCTTGCAACAATGTGTAATAACGTGTTTTTCTTAGCACATCAAGGGATTACGACATGAAACGCACGTATCAACCGTCGGTCGTGCGCCGCAAGCGCACCCATGGCTTCCTGGTCCGTTCGCGCACCAAGGGTGGCCGTGCCGTTCTGGCCGCTCGCCGCGCCAAGGGCCGCAAGCGTCTGGCTGTTTAAGCAGCCCGGACGACAGGCGAAGTGAATTTCAGCTTCGCCAGACGCCACCGACTGACCAAAACGGATGAGTATTCATCCGTTTTTGGTTTCAGGAGGGCGATTCGCGGGCAATGGCTGATGTTGCACTTTCAGCCACGTCCCGTCGGATTCGACTCGGCCCGGCTCGGTCTGGTTGTCGGCAAGAAATTGCTCAAACGGGCGGTCGACCGTAATCGGGTCAAGCGCATCGTTCGCGAGCAGTTTCGTCTGCGTCGTGCCAATCTGCCTGCCTATGATTTGGTGGTCAGATTGCATGCCCGACCGCAGACGCTCGCCGGCCAGGCCCTGGCTGCCGATTTCCTGCATCTGTTGGGTCGTCTGCGCCGGCCCGGTGGAAAACGGGAGGAGAAATGAAGCCGCTGCTGATCGCTCTGGTACGGATTTACCAGTACGCGATCAGTCCGCTGCTTGGCCGGCGCTGCCGGTTTTTCCCCAGTTGTTCGGAATATACGGTCGAGGCAATCCAGAAGCATGGCGCAGTAAAAGGTGGCTGGCTGGGGGCAAAACGCATTTGCCGCTGTCACCCGTGGCATCCGGGCGGGTATGATCCCGTTCCCTGACTCAAGAACTCTCTCGTAGGCCGTACATGGATACTCGACGCCTGATCCTGGTAATGATCTTCACCTTCTCCAGCTTCATGCTGTGGGAAAACTGGCAGAAGCACAACCAGCCGCAACCAGCTGCGAATGCCGTGGCGGCCGCGCCCGGCGGCGCTGCCACGCCGACCCCGAGCACCGCCTTGCAGGCTGGCGCGACCAGCGCTCCTGCCGGCGCCGCTGCTGCACCGACGGTGCGGGCCGGTGAAACCTTCAGCATCACTACCGATCTGTTGAAGGCAACGATTTCGACTCAAGGCGGCGACATCGTTGGCCTGGAGTTGCTGAACTACAAGGAACACAACGACAAGAGCAAGAATTTCGTGCTCTTCGACAGCAAGCACCAGTATCTGGCCCAGAGCGGCCTGATCGGCGACGGCCTGCCCAACCATCGTACCGTGTTCAATCGCGTTGCCGGCCCGCTTGAACTGGCGGCCGGTGCCAACGAACTGAAAGTTCGCCTGGAAGCTGACGGTGGCGACGGGATCAAGGTCGCCAAGGTACTGACCTTCAAGCGTCACTCCTACCTGGTCGACGTTGCCTGGGAAATCGACAATGCTGCCGGCAAGCCGCTCAACGCGCACGCTTATTACCAGCTGCAGCGCGACGATCAGGCACCGGAGGGTGAGACCAAGATGGTTTCGACCTTTACCGGCCCGGCGGTGTATACCGAAGCCGACAAGTATCAGAAGATCGATTTTGCCGATATCGCCAAGGGCAAGGCCAAGTTTGCCAAGACTGCCGACAATGGCTGGCTGGCGATCGTGCAGCATTATTTCGTTGCTGCCTGGGTGCCGCAGGATAAGGTGCAGCGCGAGTTTTACATGCGCAAGCTGGAAAACGGCAATGCTTACCAGGCTGGCGTGATTGTCCCGGTGGTTGCCGACGGCGCCAAGGCGCATTCAGCGGTCAGCCTGTTTGCCGGTCCGCAGGAGCAGGCTCAGCTGAAGCAGATTGCACCGGGTCTCGATCTGGTCGTCGACTATGGCTGGCTGACGGTGGTGGCTGCCCCGATCTTCTGGGGTCTGGAAGCGATTCACAAGATCGTCGGCAACTGGGGCTGGGCAATCATCGTCCTGACCATCCTGATCAAGCTCGCTTTCTTCCCGCTGTCGGCCGCGTCTTACAAGTCGATGGCCAAGATGCGGGTGGTCACGCCGCGCCTGATGCAGTTGAAGGAGCGTTACGCCGACGACCGCCAGCGCCTGAACCAGGAAATGATGAAGCTGTACCAGACCGAGAAGATCAATCCGCTCGGCGGCTGCCTGCCGATCCTGGTCCAGATTCCGGTCTTCATCGCTCTTTACTGGGTGCTGCTCGGTGCCGTCGAAATGCGCGATGCGCCCTGGATTGGCTGGATTACCGATCTGGCTGCGGCTGATCCGTACTACATTCTGCCGGTGATCATGATCGTTTCCATGATCGTCCAGACCAAGCTCAACCCGACGCCGCCGGACCCGATCCAGGCCAAGGTGATGATGGCGATGCCCTTCATCTTCGGTGTGATGTTCCTCTGGTTCCCGTCCGGTCTGGTGCTCTACTGGGTGGTCAATAACATCCTGTCGATTGCCCAGCAGTGGCACATCACCCGGATGATCGATGCCGGCAGCAAGGCGGCCAACGACGCCAAGGCTTAAATGAAAGAAGACACCATTGCCGCCATCGCCACCGCCCCCGGGCGGGGCGGTGTCGGCGTGATCCGGGTCTCGGGCAGCAATTTGCTGCCCTTTGCTTTTGCATTGAGCGGTAAAACGCCCAAGCCGCGCTACGCGACCCTGGCCGATTTCAAGGCGGCCGATGGTTCTACGGTCGACAGCGGAATTTTGCTGTTTTTCCCCGGTCCGCATTCCTTTACCGGCGAAGACGTACTCGAACTGCAGGGCCATGGTGGCCCGGTGGTGATGCAATTGCTGCTCGCGCGTTGTCTCGATCTTGGTGCCCGTTTGGCCGAACCCGGCGAATTCAGTCGCCGCGCTTTTCTCAATGGCAAGATGGATCTGGCTCAGGCCGAAGCGGTCGCCGACCTGATCGATGCCGCCACCGCCAGCGCTGCGCGTTCGGCCGTGCGTTCCTTGCAGGGAGAATTTTCGCGCGCGATCGGTACGCTCAACGAAGAACTGATCAACCTGCGCATGCTGGTTGAAGCCACCCTCGATTTTCCCGAAGAAGATATCGATTTCCTGCAGGCGGCCGATGCCTTTGGCCGCCTCGACCGCTTGCAGGCACAACTCGCCGCAACTTTCGATCGGGCGGGGCAGGGCAAGCTGCTGCAATCCGGCCTGCACGTCGTGCTCGCCGGGCAGCCGAATGTCGGTAAATCCTCGCTGCTCAACCGCCTGGCTGGCGATGACCTGGCGATTGTCACGCCGATTGCCGGGACCACCCGCGATGCGCTGCGTTCGACCATCCAGATCGAAGGCATTCCGCTGCACATCATCGATACCGCTGGCCTGCGCCAGACCGACGACCTGGTCGAGAAAATCGGCATCGAGCGCAGCTGGCAGGAAATCGAACGTGCCGATCTGGTCCTGTTGCTGGTCGATGCGCGCAGTGGAATCACCGACGCCGACCGCGAAATTCTCGACAAACTGCCCGAGCGGCTGCAAAGAATCACCGTCTATAACAAGATCGACCTCGCCGGTCGCGCCGCCGAGCGTCATCCGGAACACGACGACCATGGCGATGCGGTGGCCATTTCGCTTTCGGCCCGCGATGGTGCCGGGATCGAACTGTTGCGCGAGGAATTGTTGCGGATCGCCGGCTGGCATCAGACCGAAGACGTATTCATCGCCCGCGAGCGGCATCTGCGGGCCCTGGCGCTGGCGCAGGAACATCTGGCTACCGCCGTGGCGGTGGTGCAGGGCCGTTGTCCGGCACTTGAATTGTTCGCCGAGGAATTGCGCCTGACTCAGCAGGCGCTGGGCGAAATCACCGGTGAATTCACGGCTGACGACCTGCTCGGGGTGATTTTCAGCCGCTTTTGCATCGGAAAATAAGGTTTTCGATGGCTTACACCGCGATTTTCACGGTCAACCCGCCGGAACGCGAAAAACTCGACGCCGAATCCGGCTGGTTATTGCTTGAATTCGGTACCGACTGGTGCGGCCATTGCCGCGCTGCGCAGCCGGCAATCGCCGAAGCGCTAGCGGCCGTTCCGCAGATCCGGCATCTGAAAATCGAGGATGGCCCCGGCCGCCGCCTGGGTCGCAGCTACCGGGTCAAACTGTGGCCGACGCTGATCCTGCTGCGCGATGGCGTTGAGCAGGTACGCGCGGTGCGCCCCTTGCAGGCCAGCGACCTGCTGGCCTACTGGCGGCCGCTGCTGGTGGGCTGAATCCGGCTCCGCTGCAAGCCGGTGCCGGAACCGGTCAAAAGCACGCGCATAAAAGCCGGTGCCAGAAAGGGGAAAGCCCCGTACCGGGGGGAGTACGGGGCTTTCGGACGGTCAGCTCCGGGAGGGAGAGCCTGTTGCGACCGTCAGGCTGAGGGGGGATCAGCACATGGACAGAAGATAAGGGTGGCGCCGGCCGATTTCAAGTAACGGTTTGCAACAACGTGTAGCAATCTGCTTTTTGCCTGATTCTTGACTGTTTACTGAACTTTTTTCTGTTTTTTTGTACGACGAGAAAAGATTTTTGCAAAACTCAGGCATTTTCACGGTCGACCGTCAAAATTAGAAAAAATGCTGATTGTTTTTTTCCGCGCAGATGGAAGCCGGCAGCCGTACAGGTTTTCCTGCAATGCCGCAGCAGTGCAAGCGGCAGGGCTTGGGTTAGAATCCTCCGCATGATTGGAATTTTGCTGATTACCCACGGAAGTTATGGCGAAGCGCTGGTGCAGAACGCTTGCCATGTCCTCAATAAACGTCCGCCCTTGCTCTACCAGCTTGGCGTGGCGGCTCAGGACGACCCGCTCGACCTGTTGCCGCTGGCCCAGAAGACGCTGGCACTGGTCAATGAAGGTGACGGTGCGTTGGTGTTGACCGATATTTTCGGTGCCAGCCCGGCCAATCTGGCTTTCAAGCTGCTGCAACCCGGCCATGTCGAGGGCCTGGCCGGGGTTAACCTGCCGATGCTGCTGCGCGCGCTGACCTACCGCGACAAGGGAATGGAAACTCTGCTGATCCGCGCCCGCGATGGTGGCCGCGACGGCGTTATCAACATGCTGGATCATTGACCGATGCTGACCCGCGAAACCGAAATCATCAACAAACTCGGGCTGCATGCCCGTGCTTCCGCCAAACTCACCCAACTCGCCGGCAAGTTCCAGTGCGAGGTCTGGATGGCCAAGGGCAGTCGCCGGATCAACGCCAAGAGCATCATGGGCGTGATGATGCTGGCGGCCGGCAAGGGTTCGAAGGTGACCCTGGAAACCGACGGCACCGACGAGGCCGAGGCGATGGAAGCCCTGCTTGCGCTGATTGCCGACTATTTCGGCGAAGGAGAGTAAGTCGCCATGAGCTTTACGCTGCACGGTCTGGGAGTTTCCGGCGGCATCGCCATCGGGCGGGCCATGCTGATGTCGCACGCGACGCTGGAAGTCGCGCATCTGACCATTGCTCCGCGGATGGTGGAGAAGGAAATTGCCCGTTTCGATACGGCGATCCTGGCAGCGAAAAGCGAACTGGAGACGATGAAGGGCAGCACCGGCAACGCGCCGGCCGAACTCGGCGCCTTTATCGATATCCACCGGATGTTCCTTGAAGATCCGGAACTGGCGGAAAAGCCGCGCGAGATCATCCGCGAACGCCGCTGCAATGCCGAGTGGGCGTTGGTGCAGCAGATGGAGCACCTGGTCGCCCAGTTCGAGCAGTTCGATGATCCTTATCTGCGTGAACGCAAGTTCGACGTGGTTCAGGTGGTCGAGCGGGTGATCAAGGAATTGCTCGGCCATCCGGCGCGGACGGTGACCAAGGGCAATAAGGGGATCAAGGAAGAAAACCTGATCGTCGTCGCCCATGACTTGTCGCCGGCCGACGTGATCAATTTCAAGGAGCATCGTTTCGCCTCCTTCATCACCGATGTTGGCGGCGCCACCTCGCATACCGCGATCCTTGCCCGCAGCATGGCGATTCCGGCGGTGCTCGGGCTGGAGAATGCGCGCGGCCTGATCCGCGATGGCGAAGCATTGATCATCGATGGCAATCGCGGCGTGGTTATCGTCAATCCCGATCTGCGGGTGCTTGAAGAGTACCAGCTGCGCAAGGAGCAGATCGAGCTTGAAGCCAGCAAGCTCAAGCGGCTGAAGACGGCCAAAACCGAAACCATCGACGAAATCGAGGTCGCGCTGCACGCCAATATCGAGTTGCCGGGCGACGTTCCGCCGGCGCTGGCGGCCGGTGCCGAGGGTATCGGCCTGTTCCGGACCGAGTTCCTGTTCCTCAACCGTGGCGACATGCCCGACGAGAACGAGCAGTTCGAAGCCTACAAAAAGGTGGTCAAGGGCATGGCCGGGCGGCCGGTCACGATCCGCACCTTCGACCTTGGTGCCGACAAGGATCTGCGTCCGGAAGGCACTTTCGGCGACCGGGTGAAAACCAACCCGGCGCTCGGGCGGCGGGCGATCCGCCTGTCGCTGGCCGAGCCGCGGATGTTCCAGACCCAGTTGCGGGCGATCCTGCGCGCTTCGAAATACGGGCCGATCAAGCTGCTGATCCCGATGCTGGCGCACGCGCATGAGATTGACCAGACGCTGGCCGCGCTGGAACAGGCGAAGGCTTCGCTGCGTGCCGAAAAGGCAGTCTTCGACGAGCATATCCAGGTCGGCGGGATGATTGAGATTCCGGCAGCGGCGCTGGCGGTCAATCTGTTCCTGCGCCGGCTCAACTTCCTGTCGATCGGGACCAACGACCTGATCCAGTACACGCTGGCAATCGATCGCTCCGACGAGCAGGTTGCCAGCCTCTACGACCCGCTGCACCCGGCAGTGCTGATGCTGATCGCGCATACGCTGGCCAGCGCCGAAAAGGTCGGCATCCCGGTCTCGCTGTGCGGCGAAATGGCCGGTGATCCGAAGCTGACTCGCTTGCTGCTGGGCATGGGCCTGCGCATTTTCTCGATGCACCCGTCGCAGATCCTCAAGGTCAAGGATCGCGTGCTCAAGGCCGATTGCAGCGAACTGGTGCCGCACGTCCGTCGCCTGCTGCGGCTCGAAGAGCCGGTCAAGATCGCCGAGGCGCTGGAAAAACTGAATGCCTGAGTAGCGGCCGGTTGGCTGGTTATCGCCGGCAGGTCGAAGCTGTTGGTAGAGTTTTTTTCACTTTTTCACGGTCGACCGCGACAATTTGCCACATTCCGCCGGTCTGGCCGGCGCCCTATCATCCACCCCCAAGTTCTTGTTGAAAAAGAGCTTTTGATCAATATCAATTGGGGTGTGGAGTATGAAACAATTGTCGCCTTCACCGTTGGCGCTGGCTGTCGGTCTGGCATTTTCCTCTTCGCTGTTTGCCCAGGCGGGTGGGCAGCTTGCCGATGTGGTGGTTACTGCCGGTAAATATCGTGACCTGCCTGCGGCGCCTGGCCTTGGAGCCAGCCAGCTGCTGCCGTTGCGTACCGGCAACCCGGATAGCGCCAACCTGCTGCGCGATTTGCCCGGCGTTTCCTTGCAGGGCGCCGGCGGGGTTTCCAGCTTGCCGATGGTCAATGGCCTGGGTGACGACCGCCTGCGCATCCAGGTTGATGGCATGGACCTGATTTCGGCCTGCGCCAATCACATGAACCCGCCCTTGTCCTACATCGATCCGAGCAATGTCGGCGAGGTCAAACTGTACTCCGGCGTCGCGCCGGTTAGCGTCGGTGGCGACAGCCTGGGCAGCGCGATTGTTGTCAAATCGCCGGCCCCGCGTTTTGCCAGTGATGCATCGGCGCCGCTGGTGAGCGGCGAACTGGGCGCGTATTACCGTTCCAACGGCGATGCCCACGGGGTCAATGCCAGCGCCACGCTGGCCAACGAAAGCTGGAGCCTGCGTTATTCCGGGTCTACTGCCGAATCGGCCAACTACCGTGCCGCCCGTGCCTTCAAGCCCGATGCCAATGCCGTGCTGACCCGTAGCGGTACCCGCTACATTCCCGGCGACATGGTGGCTTCATCATCGTTCCGGACCGAGAACCATCAACTGGCGCTGGCCCATCGTCACGACAACCATCTGCTCGATCTCAAGCTCGGATACCAGTTCATTCCGCACCAGGGCTTTCCCAATCAGCACATGGACATGACCGAGAACGTCAGCGCCCAGTTCAATCTCGGTTATACCGGCCAGTTCGCCTGGGGCAAGCTGGAAGCCCGCGCCTACAACGAGCGGACCCGGCACAAGATGGACTTCCTCGACGACAAACTCTACTGGTATGGGGCGACGACCAACCCGGTGATGATTCCCGGCATGCCGATGGAAACCGAGGGCAAAAACACCGGAGTTCGCGTTAAGGCCGAGATTCCCTTGTCCGAACGCGACCTGCTGCGCGTCGGCGGCGACTACCAGCATTACCGCCTGAGCGACTGGTGGCCGGCGTCATTCGGCTTCGATGCGCTCGGCAACAAGACCGGCGGGATGTTCCCCAACACCTTCCAGAACCTCAACAATGCCCGGCGCGACCGGGCCGACCTGTTCGGCGAATGGGAAGCCAACTGGACGCCGGCCTGGCAAACCCTGCTTGGCCTGCGCGCCAGCCGGGTGAGCATGGATACCGGCACGGTCCAGGGCTATAACACCTCGGCGACCTATGCCGGCGATGCGGCCCGCTTCAACGCCGCCGATCGTTCACGCAGCGACCACAACCTCGACTTGAGTGCGCTCGCCCGCTACGTCGCCAGCGCCCGGCAGACCTACGAGGGCGGCTATTCGCGCAAGACCCGCTCGCCCAGCCTCTACGAGCGCTACACCTGGTCGTCCGGGATGATGGCGATGACCATGAACAACTGGGTCAACGACGGCAACGGCTATGTCGGCAATCTCGACCTCAAGCCGGAAGTCGCCCATACCGTCAGCTTTACCGCCGACTGGCACGACGCCGCGCGCAGCGTCTGGGGGATGCGTCTGACGCCGTATTACAGCCTGGTTGAAAACTACATCGATGCGACTTGCGCCAGTTCGGTCCGTGCTTGCGTGCCGGGGCAGTACAACTACCTGCGCCTGATCAATCAGGAAGCCCGGATTTACGGCCTCGACCTCTCCGGCTTTGCTGCCCTCGGCCAGGTGGCCGGGCTTGGCAGTTTCAGCCTGCGCGGCAACCTGTCCTACGTCAATGGCAAGAACCGCGATACCGGCGAGCATCTCTACAACATGATGCCGCTGAATGCCCGCTTCGCGCTCGAACAAAAGCTGGGCGGCTGGACCAATACTCTGGAAAGCCAGTTGGTCAGTGCCAAGGATGATGTGTCGCGGGTCCGTGGCGAGGTCAAGACGCCGGGTTACGGCCTGCTCAACCTGCGTAGCAGCTACGAATGGAAGAATGTCCGGGTCGATTTCGGGATCGAAAACCTGCTCGACAAGTTCTACTACCATCCGCTGGGCGGTGCCTACATCGGCCAGGGCCGGACCATGTCGCTGGGCGGCACGACCAATACCTGGGCCAGCACCAGTGCCCCACCAGCCGGTTACGCGGTGCCCGGCATGGGCCGTTCCTTCTATCTGGGGATGAACGTCAAGTTCTGATTTAAAAGGGCTTTTTTCGAGGCATGCGCGGCTTCCGTGCATGCCTTTTTCATTTTTTCCCTCTGCCACGGTCGACCGCGACAATTTGTCGCATTCCGCAAGTTGCACCGGCTCCTTATGATCCAGACCTAATTAGTTGTTTCATAAGAAATTTTTGATATAAATCAAAACCGGCTCAATCATGCACATGCCCACCCGTACACCGATTTTTCTTGCCTTGCTCGCGGCTTTCTCGCCGCTGACCGTTCTTGCCGCCGACCAGGCACTGGGCGAGGTGACTGTCACCGCCACTCGCGAGGGGCAACTGGTTTCCGAAACGCCGGCCTCGGTCGGGGTGATCAAGGAAAAGGCGCTGCGCGAGGTCAAGCCCTCGCATCCTTCCGAGATCATGGGCCAGGTGCCCGGCGTCTGGGTTAACGTGACCGGCGGCGAGGGCCATCAGACGGCAATCCGCCAGCCCTTGAACACCAGTCCGGTTTACCTTTATCTCGAAGACGGCATTCCGACACGGTCGACCGGCTTTTTCAACCATAACGCACTCTACGAGGTGAACCTGCCGATGGCTGGCGGGATCGAGGTCAGCAAAGGCCCGGGCAGCGCGCTCTACGGCTCGGACGCGATCGGTGGGGTGGTCAACGTGCTGACCCGCAGGCCGCCGACCCAGGCCGAGGCCGAGGGTTCGTTCGAGGCCGGTTCCTACGGCTGGCGGCGGGCCTTGGTCAGCGGCGGCAACAGCTTCGGCGATCACGCCGTGCGCGCCGATCTTAATCTCAGCCATACCGATGGCTGGCGCGACAAGACCGCCTACGACCGCCAGAGCGGCACGGTTCGGGTCGATAGCGCGATTGGCGACGACGCGGTGCTGAAAACGGTCGCCACCTTTTCCAATATCGATCAGGAAACTGCCGGTAGCTCGGCGATTTCGCGCAACGATTACCTGAACAATCCCAAGGCCAACTACACGCCGATCTCCTTGCGCCGGGTTCAGGCTTTCCGCCTGTCGACCGCTTACGAGAAGGAAGGCAACGGTTCGTTGCTGAGCATCACCCCCTACTACCGCTACAACTCGATGGATTTGCTGGCCAACTGGTCGCTCGGCTACGATCCGACCCGCTATACCACCGAGAACCAGTCGTTTGGTGCGCTGGTTAAGTATCGCCAGGATTTCCTGCCCTTGCGCGCGCGTCTGATCGTCGGCGTTGACCTCGACCACAGTCCGGGCAGCCGCAAGGAGGACAGCATTACCACCACGCGGCGCGGCGACTACTACACCGCCTATACCCGGGGTGCCCGGGTGTATGACTACGACGTGACCTACAACGGGATTTCGCCCTACATCCACGGCGAGATTTCGCCGCTCGAACGCCTGCGCCTGACTGCCGGTCTGCGCTACGACATGGTCAATTACAGCTACAGCAACCGGTTGGGCGGCAATCCGGTGAATGGTGGCGGTCGCTTCTACGGTCAGGTTGGCGATACCGATATTGACTACCGCCACCTCAGCCCCAAGCTGGGTGCGACCTGGGCCTTCTCGGATAGCCTGAATGCCTTCGCTGCCTACAACCACGCTTTCCGCACCCCGTCCGAAGGGCAGTTGTTCCGGCCGGCAGCCTCGGCCAGCGCCAATGCTGCGCGGGCGGCGGCGGAAGCGGCACGCAACCTCAAGCCGATCAAGGTCGACAGCTACGAAACCGGCCTGCGCGGCCGGGTCGGCAGCGCGGTCAATTACGAGGTCTCGCTCTATTACATGACCAAGACCGACGACATCCTCAGTTCCAAGGATCCGGTCACCCAGGCGACGACGGTGACCAACGCCGGCAAGACCATCCACCGCGGCATTGAAATCGGCCTAGGTGCACAACTGGCGGCCAACTGGCGTATCGACAGCGCCTTCTCCTACGCCAAGCACACTTACGGCGAGTGGAAGACCAAGGACGGCGATTTCAGTGGCAAGGAAATGGCCCTGGCGCCGCGCGTGCTGGCCAATACCCGCCTGACCTGGGGCAAGGCCGAGAGCGGCATGGCCCAGCTGGAATGGCTGCACTTCGGCAGCTGGTGGTCCAATGATGCGAACAACGTCAAGTATCCGGGGCACGACATCGTCAATCTGCGCGGCAGCTATCCGCTTGGCCGTGACCTGAGCCTGTTCGGCAACGTCCATAACCTGGGTGACAAGCGTTATGCCGAGAGCACCGGGGTTGCCGCTGGTGCCGAAACCTATGCGCCGGGCCTGCCACGTACCTTCACCCTGGGCATTCAGGCAAAATGGTGAGGATGAACCAGCGTATTGTTTTTTCAATGTTTGCTGCCGCTTTGGTCTGGGCCGGGGCGGCAGTCGCGCACGATGGCGCCAGCCATCCTCCGGCGGCCAACAGCATGGCCAAAATGTGGCAGGAGCGGCAGGAGCAGGCACCGCGCCTGGCGGTTGCCGCTGCCTTCGACGAGCAGGGCCGGCTGTGGCTGGCACGGGTGGTCGGACGGCACCTGCAGGTCAGCCATTCGGATGACGCCGGCACCAGCTTCAGTGCGCCGCGCACGGTCAACCCGGTGGCGGAGCTGATTTCCGCCGATGGCGAAGCTCGGCCGCGGATTGCGGTGGCCGGCGGTCGCGTGCACGTCAGCTGGACGCAGGCCTTGCCGCAGCCCTTTGCCGGGCATGTCCGCTACGCCCGTTCGGACGATGATGGCCAAAGCTTTACCACCCCGGAAACGGTCAACGACGACCGGCAGCCGATCACTCACCGCTTCAATGCGATGCTCGCCGATGCCAAGGGCGTCACTCTGGCCTGGATCGACAAGCGTGACGGTCAGGGGCGCAAAGACTATCGCGGGGCGGCGATCTATACCGCACGGCGGGATAACGGCGAGGCCGCTTTCAGCAATCGCAAGCTGGCCGATCATTCCTGCGAATGCTGCCGGCTGGCCATGGCTGTCGACGAGCAGGGGCAGCCACTGGTTTTCTGGCGCCATATTTTCGGCAAGAACACCCGCGACTTCGCGTTGGCCGGGGTCCATGCCCCGGTCGCCGGCGAGCCTTTGCGCGCCAGCGAGGATGGCTGGCAGATCGATGCCTGTCCGCATCATGGCGGCGACCTCGCAGTCGATGGCCGGGGAGGACGCCACCTGGCCTGGTTCACCGGCGCTGCGGCCAGCCCCGGCCTGCATTACCGGCGGATCGACGGCGAGCGGATGACGCCGCCGCGCGCTTTCGGAGACCTCGACCGGCAACCCGGCCACCCGGCGCTGGTAGCGGCCGGCGAGCAGATCTGGCTGGTCTGGCGCGAGTTCGACGGCGAGCGCAACCGCATCGTCGGGCAATATTCGGCGGATCGTGGCGAGCATTGGTCGCCGGCGGCCGAAATCGCCAGCGATCCGGGGGCAGTCGACGATCCCGTGTTGCTGCGCGGACGAGGTGCAACCTGGCTGCTCTGGAATACTGCCGGGCGTGGCCTGCAGATCCGGAAGCTGGCGCCATGAAGCGCGGCTTGGCCCGGTTTTTTGCGCTGTTTGCGTTATTGCTGCCGGCGCTCGCGCAGGCGGAGTTGCGATCTTTCGTCAGCGGCAGCCTGGAGCAAATCCAGGCCGAGCGTGCCGGCAAGCCGTTCATTCTCGCGCTGTGGTCGGCCAGCTGTACCCACTGCCCGGCCGAACTCAAGGCCTTGGGGCAGTTGCTGAAGCGGACCCCGGGGCTGGACGTGGTGCTGGTTGCCACCGACACCCCGGCCGAGGCAGCACAACTGACGCGGCTGGCAGCCGGTTACGGGCTGGGCCGCCAGGCACAGTGGGTGTTTGCCGACGAGCAGCCGGAGCGCTTGCGCTTCCAGATCGACCGCCGCTGGTACGGCGAACTGCCACGCACCTATCTCTACGACGGCCAGCATCGGCGCGAGGCTTACTCCGGGCTGATCCCGGCAGCGCAACTCGAACGCTGGCTGGCGGCGAATGTAAAATAGCCGGATGAACGCTGCGGTCCTTGCCTCTCCCGTTGAACTGCCCGAATGGCGGCGTAGCGGGCATTTTTTTGCCCTGGCCGTGGCTTTGCATGCGGCGGTGCTGTTTTATCCGCTGCGGCAGGCGATCGAAAAACTTGATCCGCCACCTTTGCGCGTGCAGCTGGTCGAGCCGCCCAAGCCGCTGACGCCCCTTGCGCCGCCGCCGCCCCAGCCGGTCGCCAAGGAAGTGAAGCGCGACAAAACGCCGCCCCGGCCGCAGCGGCAAGTGCTGGCCGTCGCTAGCGAAACGGCTGTGCCCAGCAGTTTCAGCGTGCCCGTAGTCAGTCAGCCGGCGCCGCCAGCACCTGCGGCCGTGGCGGCGGCTCCCAGTCCGGCTGCTGCCGTGGTTGCGACACCGGCCCGTTTCGATGCGGCTTATCTGAACAACCCGCGCCCGGCTTATCCACCCCTGTCGCGGCGTCTGGGCGAGGAGGGCAAGGTACTGTTGCGCGTGCGGGTTGCTGCCGACGGCCATGCGCTCACGGTCGACGTCGATAAAAGCAGCAATTTCCCGCGTCTTGACGAAGCTGCCCGGCAGGCGGTCAGCCGCTGGCGTTTCGTGCCGGCGCGACGCGGCGACGAAGCGGTCGAAGCCACGGTGATCGTACCCATGGTCTTCCGTCTCGACGAATGAGCGGCTGCGGCAAAAAGCGGGTAAAATGCCCGAACTTTCTTGCTTCACTGGCGTCTTAACAACGTCTGTAGCAGATCACAGGGGCCGACCTGGCTTCGACGTGGGTTGCAAAGCAGGACAGGGCATACCGAGGTCCAGTTACCTCGTAAATCCGCTGGAAATCAATAAACGCCAACGACGAATCGTTCGCACTCGCTGCCTAAACCGGCGAGCGCTGCACTAGCCTGCTGATGGGTTAGACCGGGCAACCGGTAGCAGCGTCACTTGCATCAGATAAGGATCCGCAGTGCTGCGGGGTGGATCACGAAAACTTAGCAGATCGCCTGAAGCGAGCCTGTTCGGCCGGCGCGTGAGGGCTAAATTCAGTTGACCGGACTAAGTATGTAGAACTGCCTGTAGAGTGCTTGCGGACGGGGGTTCGATCCCCCCCGGCTCCACCAATTCAGCGCCAGGACCATCGCGGTCCTGGCGTTTTCACTTGGAGAATTCAGCATGGGCAAACGCCATAACCTGCGCCAGCAGAAAAAACTGCACCTCGGTCCTTTTCGCGAACTGGGTTGCTATCTTGAAATCGCATTGCACGAAGGTATCGACGACCAGGCCGCTAACCGTCTGGTGATGGCTTTCATCGAAGAAGTGGTCGAGCCGCGTGGCCTGATTTACGGCGGCACGCTCGGTTTTGGCTACCTGTGCACGGCGGCACCCGGCAACGTCAGCGAGGACGATCGGGCAGCGATTGCGGCCTGGCTGGTGGCGCGCAGCGAAGTCGCGACGCACACCGTCGGCGAACTGGTCGACGCCTGGCGCTGATTTTTCCTGTTTTTCACGGTCGACCGTGAAAAGTGGGACATTTTGTCCCGTTGTTGCATAGCGGAGACAAAATGTCCCGAAACTGAAGCCGCCATTCGCCAGCGATTGCCTATTGTTCAATGGCTTGGCAGGGCTGGCATGTTCATTGCGCTAGTTCCCGGTTGCGACAGGAAGTCGCACTCAGGAGGAAATTTCAATGAACATGAATCGGCGGCAGTTCTTCAAGGTCTGCTCCGCCGGGCTGACAGGATCGTCCATCGTGGCGATGGGCTTCTCGCCCACTGCAGCCCTCGCGGAAGTACGCACCTTCAAGCTGGCCCGCGCGACCGAGACCCGGAACATTTGTCCGTATTGCTCGGTATCGTGCGGCGTCCTTATCTATTCGACGGGTGACAAGTCCAAAAACACCCCGGGCGAAATCATTCATATCGAAGGTGATCCGGACAATCCGGTGAACCGTGGCACGCTCTGCCCCAAGGGCGCCGGCCTGCGCGACATGGTGCAAAGCGCCAATCGCCTGAAGTGGCCGGAAGTGCGCGAGCCAGGTAGCAGCGAATGGAAGAAGATTTCCTGGATGGAAGCCTTCGACCGCATCGCCAAGCACATGAAGGCTGACCGCGACGCCAATTTCATGGCCCAGAACAAGGATGGCGTCACCGTCAACCGCTGGACCAGCACCGCTTTCCTCGCATCATCAGCAGCACCGAATGAGGCCGGCTACCTGACCGTGAAGACGATTCGCGCGTTGGGCATGACCTCGATCGATACCCAGGCGCGCATTTGACACGCTCCCACGGTGGCCAGTCTGGCTCCGAGTTTTGGGCGTGGTTCGATGACCAACCACTGGGTGGACATCAAGAACGCTGACTTGATTTTTGTGATGGGCGGCAACCCTGCCGAAGCGCACCCGTGCGGCTTCAAATGGGTGATCGAAGCCAAGAAGAACCGTAAGGCCAAGCTCGTGGTCGTCGACCCGCGCTTCAACCGTACCGCCTCGGTCTCCGATTTCTATGCGCCGATCCGTCCGGGCTCCGACATCGCCTTCCTGGGCGGCGTCATCAATTACCTGTTGTCCAACGACAAGATTCATCACGACTATGTGAAGGCGTATACCAACGCGTCCTTCCTCGTGAATGACGGCTTCACGTTCGAAGACGGCATCTTCTCGGGTTACAACGACGAAAAACGCAGCTACGACAAATCCACCTGGAGCTACCAGATGGGCGCCGACGGCTTCGTCAAGGTCGATGACACCCTGCAAGACCCGCGCTGCGCCTTCCAGTTGCTGAAGAAACACTACAGCCGGTATACGCCGGATGTGGTCGAGCAGGTGTGTGGCACCAAGAAGGAAGCCTTCCTGAAGGTCTGCGAATACATCGCCGAGACCGCCGCGCCGAACAAGACGATGACCAACCTGTATGCGCTGGGCTGGACCGAGCACTCGGTCGGCTCCCAGAACATCCGCTGCATGGCGATCATCCAGCTGCTGCTCGGCAACATGGGCATGGCCGGGGGCGGCATCAACGCGCTGCGCGGTCACGCCAACGTTCAGGGGATCACCGATTTCGCGCTCTACGCCCAGAACCTGCCGGGTTATCTGGCCGCGCCGTCGGATGCTGAGCCGGATCTGAAAACCTTCCTCGAGAAAAAGACGCCGAAGCTCCTGCGTCCGGGCCAGATGAACTTCGGCCAGAATCTCTCGAAGTGGTATGTCAGCCTGCACAAGGCCTGGTGGGGCGATGCCGCGAACAAGGACAACGGCTTTGCCTACGACTTCATGCCGAAGCTGGCTGGGGCATCCGATGTGCTGCAAATCTTCGACCAGATGTATCAGGGCAAGATCAACGGTTTCCTCTGCCAGGGTTTCAACCCGCTGGCTTCCGTCGCCAACAAGAAAAAAGTGGGCGATGCGCTGGCCAAGCTGAAGTGGATGGTGGTGATGGACCCGCTGGCCACCGACACCTCGGAATTCTGGAAACCGCACGGCGAGTTCAACGACGTCAAGCCGGCCGAGATCCAGACCGAAGTCTTCCGCTTGCCGACCACGCTGTTTGCCGAAACCTCCGGCAGCTTCACCAACTCCGGCCGCGTCATCCAGTGGCGCTGGAAATCGGCGGAAGGTCCGGGCGATGCCAAGGACGACACCGAGATCATGGCCTCGCTGTTCCTGAAGCTGAAGGAGATGTACGCCAAGGACGGCGGCGCCTACGCGGAGCCGATCCAGAAGCTGACCTGGTCCTATCGCATCCCGAACAAGCCGTCGCCGGAAGAACTGATGATGGAGTTCAACGGCAAGGCGCTGGCCGACGTGCTCGACCCGAAGGATCCGACCAAGGTCCTGGTCAAGGCCGGCGATCAGCTGCCGAGCTTTGCTATGCTGCGCGATGACGGTTCGACCACCTGCGGCAACTGGATCTACTGCGGGGTCTGGTCGCAGGCCGGCAACAACTCGGCGCGCCGCGACAACAGCGATCCGTCCGGCCTCGGCCAGACGCTGAACTGGGGCTTCGCCTGGCCGGTCAACCGCCGCATCCTGTACAACCGCGCTTCCTGCGATCTCTCCGGCAAGCCGTGGGATCCGAAGCGGGCTGTCATCAAGTGGCTGGGCGACAAGTGGGGCGGCAACGACGTGCCCGACATGCGTCCGGACGCCGCGCCTGACCAGAACGTCATGCCCTTCATCATGACCGGCGAAGGCGTCGGACGTCTGTTCAGCCTCGGCCTGATGAACGAAGGTCCGTTCCCCGAGCACTACGAGCCGTTCGAAAGCCCGCTCGATACCAATCCGATGCACCCGAAGAACCCGAAGGCCAAGTCCAATCCGGCCGCTCGCGTGTACAAGGGCGACATGGAGGCGTTCGGCACGGCCAAGGACTTCCCGTACGTAGCGACGACCTACCGTCTGACCGAGCATTTCCACTACTGGACCAAGCAGAGCAAGATCAACGCGATCATGCAGCCGGAACAGTTTGTTGAAATCGGCGAGGAGCTGGCCAAGGAGAAAGGCATTGCCGTGGGCGACCGCGTCAAGATCCGCTCCAACCGTGGCTTCATCAAGGCGGTGGCGGTGGTGACCAAGCGCATCAAGGCGCTGGATGTCGATGGCAAGAAGGTGCACACCATCGGCATCCCGATCCACTACGGTTTCAAGGGGGCGACGAAGCCTGGCTTCATCACCAATACCCTGACCCCGTTCGTGGGTGACGCCAATACGCAGACGCCGGAATACAAGGCGTTCCTGGTTAACATCGAGAAGGCATAAAGGAGAGCTGATATGGCACTGCAATCGCTAGACATCAAACAGCGCTCCGCGACCACCACGCCGTCCACGCAAGTGCGGCAGACGGTCGAGATCGCCAAGCTCATCGACGTATCCGCCTGTATCGGCTGCAAGGCCTGTCAGGTGGCGTGTTCGGAGTGGAACGACATCCGCGACGAAGTCGGCAACTGCCACGGGGTGTACGACAATCCGATGGACCTGTCGGCCAAGTCGTGGACGGTCATGCGCTACACCGAGGTCGAACAGAACAACAAGCTGGAATGGCTGATCCGCAAGGATGGCTGCATGCACTGTTCCGACCCCGGTTGCCTCAAGGCCTGTCCGGCCCCCGGCGCGATCATCCAGTACAGTAACGGCATCGTCGATTTTCATCAGGAAAACTGCATCGGCTGTGGCTACTGCGTTACCGGCTGTCCGTTCAACGTCCCGCGCATCTCCAAGGAAGACAGCAAGGCCTACAAGTGCTCGCTGTGTTCCGACCGTGTGGCCGTCAACCAGGCTCCGGCCTGTGCCAAGGCTTGCCCGACCGGGGCGATCCAGTTCGGTTCCAAGGAGGACATGAAGGACTACGCCGCCAAGCGTGTCGATGACCTCAAGGAGCGTGGCTACGAGCAGGCGGGGCTGTACGACCCGCAAGGCGTTGGCGGCACGCACGTGATGTACGTGCTGCACCACGCCGACAAGCCGGATCTGTATGCCGGCCTGCCGGCCAATCCGTCGATCAGCCCGCTGGTCTCGCTGTGGAAGGGCTTCACCAAGCCGCTCGCTACCCTGGCCCTGGCCGGTGTCGCGCTCGGCAGCCTGTTCCACTACGTGACCAAGGGTCCGAACGAGGTCTCGAAGGAGATCGAGAACGAGATCGAGGCGGAAGACAAGGAGGAAGCAAAATGATCCGCGATCCGAAAGACCTCAAGCGTTACGAGCCCAAGGAACGGGCCAACCACTGGGTCGTGGGCATCAGCTTCATTCTGCTCGCGCTCTCCGGTCTGGCCTTCTTCCATCCGGCCTTCTTCCCGCTGACCCAGCTGTTCGGCGGCCCGACCTGGGCCCGCATCATCCACCCCTACCTCGGGGTGCTGATGGCGGTCTCCTTCCTCGGGCTGTACATCCGCTTCAAGCATCTGAACAAGATGACCCCGGCGGACAAGGAATGGCTGGCCAAGGCGAAGAACATGGTCGATGGCAACGACCACGACATGCCGGAACAGGGCAAGTACAACGGCGGCCAGAAAGTCATGTTCTGGGCGCTCGCCGTGTGCATGCTGCTGATGACGGTCTCCGGCCTGTTCATCTGGCGCGCCTGGTTCGGCTTCGACATCACCCTGGTTCGCCTCGGTGCCGTCGTCCATGCTGCGGCCGGTGCGGTGATGATTGCCCTGATCATGGTGCACGTCTATGCCGCGATCTGGGTCAAGGGCACCATCCGCGCCATGTGGTACGGCACGGTGACCCGTGCCTGGGCCAAGCAGCACCATCGTGGCTGGTATCGCCAGATGACTGGCAAGTAAAAGGCGAGGGCGGTGGCGATTGGTGTTTTTGTCCGGTCGCCGCTTCCTTCTCCGGCCACACTGATTTACCTTGCGCTTGGGGGGCCGGGCGGTGTCCTGACCGTGGCCCCCATTTTTTAACGCCAGTTTCTGGTGCTCAGGGTGTGCTTCCAAGCGCACCCTGAGCACGAGCAACTCACCTCTAACCAAGAATCCCATGCAAGCTCAACCCATCAATTTCCAGGCGCCGAGCGAAGAGGCCGCGTCCATCCTGTTGCCGGTGACCAGCACTTTGTTTGCCGACCGGGCCGCACGTTTTGCCAGTCTGGCCGAAGGCAGCAGCCTCGGTGACTGGCTGGCTTTTCTCGGGCAGTTGAGCCGGGCGCAGCAAAATGCGCTGCCGCTGGCGTCGACCGTGGTTTTGCCGACACCCGAGCAATTGGCCCTGGCCCGCGAACATGCGATGCCGCCGCTCGATCCTGGTATCCGCCCGGCCGAATGGCGGGCCGTGCTGCGCCAGCTGGTCGGCGAACTGGCCACGATCACGCCTCTGCCGCCCAGCAATGTGGCGCAGGCGCTGGCTGCCTTGCAAGCCACCGATGACGAGCGTCTGGAGGCGCTCGCCGAGCAATTGCTGAGCGGCGAGCCGAGCGTCGCCGATGCGGCCCAGCTGCCCTTCGTCGCTGCTGCCTTGCAGGTGGTATACACCCGGCTGGCCAGCCTGCTCGATACCGCCTCGGTACAGAAACTCGACTACCACAACGTCTGCCCCTGCTGCGGCAGTCCGGCGGTCGCCAGCGTGGTGCGCCTCGGCAGCGCGATCAACAACCTGCGCTATCTGCATTGCAGTCTGTGCAACAGCGAATGGAATGTGCCGCGCGCGGTATGCACCAGTTGCGACAGCGACAAGGAGGTCGCATTGCAGGAGCTGGGCGGCAGCAATGACCCGAAAGTCCAGGCGGTGCGCGGCGAAACCTGCGATAGCTGCAAGAGCTACCTGAAAATCGTCTATCAGGAAAAAGACCCGCTGGTCGATCCGGTGGCCGATGATCTGGCGACGCTGGCGCTCGACGTGCTGCTCGACGAGGCCGGCTATCAGCGGGCTGGTCCCAACCTGTTGTTGATTGGCGCCCACCAGGGCTGAGCTTCCTTTTCTCTGCTGTTTTTCTCCTGCTTCCCTCCTGTTTTCTGCCCGGTCCGGGTGAATTCCATGAATCAAAAAAGACATCTTCCTGCGGTCGACCGTGTGCTCGGCCAACTTTCCGAGCTGATCGACGTGCACGGCCGGCAACTGGTGACCGGCTGCGTCCGCGCCGAACTCGCCGCTGCCCGCGAAGGGCTCAAGCACGGCTTGCCGCTGCCCGAGGAGGCGGCTCTGCTTGCCGCGATCCGTCGCCGTGCCGACGAGCTCGGTCGGGCCAATCTGCGCCCGGTGTTCAACCTCACCGGCACTGTGCTGCACACCAATCTCGGCCGCGCACTGCTGGCCGAAGAGGCGATTGCGGCAATGGTCGCGGCGGCGCGGGCGCCTTGTGCGCTCGAATACGACCTGGAAACCGGAGGTCGCGGCGACCGCGACGATCTGGTTTCCGGCCTGCTCGCCGAGCTGATCGCCGACGGCGATCCGAACATCGCTGCGACCATCGTCAATAACAACGCTGCCGCCGTGCTGCTGACGCTGAATGCGCTGGCTCAGGGCAAGGAGGCAGTGGTCTCGCGCGGCGAACTGGTCGAGATCGGCGGCGCCTTCCGCGTGCCTGACGTGATGCGTCGGGCGCAGGTCAAGCTGGTCGAGATCGGCACCACCAACCGCACCCACGACAAGGACTACGCCGAAGCGATTGGCCCGAAGACCGCACTGCTGATGAAGGTGCATACCAGCAATTACGCGGTGGTTGGTTTTACCAAAGCGGTTGAGGAAAAGGCGATTGCCGGGATCGCGCACGCCGCCGGCCTGCCTTTTGTCGTCGATCTCGGCAGCGGCACGCTGTGCGACTTCGCCGCCCGTGGCCTGCCGGCCGAGCCGACGCCGCAGCAGGCGCTGGCAGCGGGGGCGGACATCGTCACCTTCTCCGGCGACAAGCTGCTCGGCGGGCCGCAGGCCGGGCTGATCGTCGGACGCAAGGACTTGATCGCGAAGATCAAGAAAAACCCGTTGAAGCGCGCCCTGCGCGTTGGCAAGACCACGCTGGCGGCGCTGGAAGCGACGCTGCGCCTGTACCGCGACCCGGACCGGCTGGCTGAACGCCTGCCGACGCTGCGCCTGCTGACCCGCCCGGCCGAGGAGATCGCGGCGCTCGGCGGCCGCCTGCAGCCGGCGGTGCAAGCGGCGCTGGGTGCTCTGGCGACGGTCAGTGTGGAAGCCTGCAGCAGCCAGATCGGCAGCGGTGCGCTGCCGGTCGAACGCCTGCCGTCGGCGGCGCTGGTCATCCGCCCAAGCGCGAAAAAACCGGGAAAAACGCTGTTGACCGTGGAAGCCGCGTTCCGCCGCCTGCCGCAGCCGGTGATCGGCTATATCCGCGACGATGCGTATCATCTCGACCTGCGCTGTCTGGACCACTGCGACGAAGCCCGCTTCGTCGCCCAGCTCGCCGATTTGCAGTTTTAAGCGGCCTTGCCGGCGGTCTGCGTACCGCCTTGTGCCGTTCCCCAGGCCCGTCGGAGATCTTCCGACGGGTATGTATAAGTCCGGACGACTCCGCGTCCGGGCGGTTCATCAATGGAGACAACCATGACGATCAACCGTCGCCAGTTTCTTGCCGCCAGCGCGGCCCTCGGGGTTGGCAGCGCCATCGCGCAGCCAACCAGTCCGCTGCCTTTCCTGATCAATATGCAATCCGCGCCGCTGTTGCCCAAGGCTGCCGGCAAACGGGTGGTGATTTGCGGTGGCGGCTGGGGCGGGGTCACCGCCGCCAAGCATCTGCGCCTGCTCGATCCCAGCCTCGATGTGGTGCTGCTCGAACGCAATCCGGTGTTCTTCTCGTGCCCGATGAGCAACAAGTGGCTGGTCGACGTGGTCGATGCCCAGTTCCTCACCCACAGCTACCTGCCGGTGGCGCAAAAGTATGGCTACACCTACGTCCAGACCGAAGTCACCGCCTTCGAGCGCGACAAGAAGCGGGTGATCACTGCTCAGGGCTGGGTCGATTACGACTACCTGATCATCGGCGCCGGCATCCGCTACAACTACGAAACCTGGTTCGGCAACGACCGCAAGGCCGCCGACTACACCAAGGCGATGTTCCCGGCCGCCTATATACCGAACGCCGAGCATTTCCGCCTCAAGCAGAGCATCCAGAACTTCGAGGGCGGCGACCTGGTGATGACCCTGCCGCCGCCGCCGCACCGCTGCCCGCCGTCGCCTTACGAGCGCGCCTGTCTGATCGCCGATTTGTTCAAGCGGCGCAAGGTCAAGGGCAAGATCACCATTCTCGACCCCAAACCGAGCCCGGCGCCGATTACCGGCGGCTTCAAGGAAGCCTTCGAGAATCTGTACAAGGACCAGATCGTTT
Source organism: Dechloromonas sp. ZY10 (assembly GCF_041378895.1). Classification (NCBI taxonomy): domain Bacteria; kingdom Pseudomonadati; phylum Pseudomonadota; class Betaproteobacteria; order Rhodocyclales; family Azonexaceae; genus Dechloromonas; species Dechloromonas aquae. Next base: position 3,545,671 of record NZ_CP144212.1, on the reverse strand, counting down.
ACGTGCCCAAGGCGACGATTCAGGAAGTCGATCCCTTCAACAAGAAGATCAAGACCGCTGCTGGTGATTTCCGCTTCGATCATTCGATCCTGATGGCGCCGCACCAGGCTGGCGATATGGCGTGGAAGGCCGGGGTGATCGGCAAGAATGCCGAGGGCAAGCCGACCGGCTGGGCCGGTGTCGATCCCTTCTTCCTCAACCTCAAGGACGACCCGGACACTTACGTGATCGGCGACGCGGTCGGCGTGGTCTCGCCGCTGTTCAACTTCTACCCCAAGGCCGGCCACGTCGCCAACGCGCACGCGCGCATCGTCGCCAAGTACATTGCCGAGCGGGTCAAGGGCCGCGAGCCGAAGTACGCGCTGCCCGACAACCTCTGTTTCATGATGGTCAACACCGAGCCGCGCGAGGACATCGCGGTGCGCTTCAAGTACTGGGTCAACGACAAGGGCCTGATCGTGCAGGACCAGGACGACGACAACCTGCGCCGCGACGAACTGGTGACCGAGGACTTCCAGTGGTACGGCCGGATGGTCGAGGACATGTTCGGCTGAGGCCGGTAAACTGCGTGGCGGCCGGGCGCCTTCAGCCTTGCCGCCGGTTTCGGGAGCCCCGTTTGGAGTTTTTGCGTTACGTCCTGTTGTTTGCGCTGACGGCGGTTGCCGAGATCGTCGGCTGCTACCTGCCGTGGCTGGTGCTCAGGCAGGGCCGTAGCGCCTGGCTGTTGTTGCCGGCCGGGCTGGCGCTGGCCTTGTTCGCCTGGCTGCTGACCCTGCACCCGAGCGCCGCCGGCCGCACCTACGCGGCTTACGGCGGGATGTACATCGCCGTCGCGCTGGCCTGGCTGCACTTTGTCGATGGCCTGCCGCTGAGCCGTTGGGACCTTGCCGGCGCCGCCGTGGCGCTGTGCGGGATGGCGATCATCGCGCTGCAACCGGCCACCTCCTGACCTCTTTTTTGAATGAGCCTGCCCATGTCGCATTTCCTCTTCCTCAACGCCTCCACCCGCGAACCTGGCCACGTCGGCAACAGCGAAACCCTAGCCCGGCAGGCTGCCGCCGCGCTACCGGCGGGCAGCGCGCAGACCTGGCTCAAGCTCGCCGAGCTCGAGCTGCCGCCCTTCGTCGACCTGCGCCACACCGCCGGCAGCTACCCGCTGCCCGAAGGCGACCTGAAAACCCTGCTTGACGCAACGCTGGCGGCGACTGACCTGGTCTTCGTCTCGCCGGTCTATTGGTTCTCGATCCCGTCGCCGGCCAAGACCTACCTCGACCACTGGAGCGCCTGGCTGCGCGTGCCCGGCGTCGACTTCAAGGAAAAGATGGCCGGCAAGCGGCTGTGGGTGATCGCCACCAGCGGCAACCGCGAGCGCGCGCAACCGATGTTCGACAGCTACCGCCTGTGCGCCGAGTTCCTCGGCATGCAGTTCATGCCACCGCTGTGGGGTAAAGGCGGGGCGCCGGGGGCGGTGCTGGACGATGGCGAGGCGCTGGCGGCGGCACAAGCCTATTTTGGCGAACCGGCACTGGCATAGAATGTCAAATACTGACATCTGAAGGAGTCTGCCATGTCGCTCAACGTTTCCTTGCCGCCTGAACTGGAAAAGCGCGTGCGTCAGCACGTCGAGTCCGGCCTCTACAGTTCGGCGAGTGAAGTCATCCGTGAAGCCTTGCGCCTGTTCGAGGCCTATCAGGGCGTGCAGGCGGCGAACCTGGTGGCGCTCAAGGCGGATATCGCTGCAGGTGTGGAGGATATGGCGGCTGGCCGGGTACGCGAACTCAATCTGGCGGAACTGAAGCAACGTGGCCGCGTCCTGTTGGCAGAAAGTGACGCCACCAAGTGAGTTCCCTGCGTTTTACGGCCAGCGCCGAAAACGACTTGCTGGAAGCCTGGCTGTATATCGCCGAGAAGAGTCCGGTGGCGGCGGATCGCCTGCTCGACCAGATCGCTGCCGAGGCGCAGGCCTTGCTCGCGCATCCTGCCCAAGGGCGGCGGCGCGATGAGCTGGCTTCCGGTTTGCGTAGTTGGCCGACCGCGACGGCCTATCTGCTGTATTACTTCATCGACGATACCGGCATCGTGGTTGCACGGGTCTTGCACCATGCGCGCGACGTGCCGGCTATCGAGTGCTGGCCAATCCAGTAAGTGAGAAAAGCATGATCGTCGGCACCGCCGGTCACATCGACCACGGCAAAACCACGCTGGTCAAAGCCCTGACCGGCATTGATTGCGACCGCCTGAAGGAAGAGAAGGCGCGCGGGATCACCGTTGATCTCGGTTACGCCTACACGCCGCTGGCTTCCGGCGAGACGCTCGGTTTCATCGACGTGCCGGGGCACGAGAAGCTGATCCACAACATGCTCGCCGGGGCGACCGGGATCGACTTCGCGCTGCTGGTGATCGCCGCCGACGACGGGCCGATGCCGCAGACCCGCGAGCATCTGGAGATTGTCGAGCTGCTCGGCATCCGCCAGGGGGCGGTGGCGCTGAGCAAATCCGATCTGGTCACGGTCGACCGGCTGGAACAGGCAAAAAGCGAGATTCGTGAGTTGCTTGCCGGCACCGCGCTGGCCGCTGCGCCGCTGTTTCCGGTGGCGGCCAGCGGCGGGCCGGAGGGGCAGGGCGTTCACGAATTGCGCGCGCATCTCGAAATGGCGGCGGATGCCTTGGGGCAGCAGGCGCCGGTCGGCGGCTTCCGGCTGGCGGTGGACCGCTGCTTTACCCTGAGTGGCGCCGGCACGGTGGTGACCGGCACCGCCTTTGCCGGCAGCGTGCAGGTCGGTGATCAACTGCTGCTTTCGCCGTCCGGGCAGCCGGTGCGGGTGCGCAGCCTGCGCGTGCAGGACCGGGCGGCAGAAGGCGGCCAGTCCGGGCAGCGGATTGCGCTGGCGCTGGCCGGCGTTGAAAAGGCCGAGGTCGCGCGCGGGATGTGGCTGCTGGCACCGGCCTTGCACGCGCCGACCCGGCGTTTCGATGCGCGGGTGCGGGTGCTGGCCGGGCAGGCGCCGCTCAAGCACTGGACGCAGGTGCATTGCCACCTCGGCGCCGAGGATGTGCCGGCGCGGGTGGCCTTGCTCGCCGGCGACGAAATCGCGCCGGGCGAAGAAAATTGGGTGCAAATCACGGTCGACCGTGAAATCGGCGCACTTTGCGGCGACCGCTTCATCCTCCGCGACGCCAGCGCCCGCCATACGCTGGGCGGTGGCGTGGTCCTCGACGCTGCGCCGCCCACGCGCAAGAAGCGCAGCCCGGAACGCCTGGCGCTGCTCGCGGCGCTGGCCGATCCCGACCCGGCGCGGGCCTTGCAGCTGGCCGCCGAACAGCAGCCGGCCGGGCTGGCGCTGAGCGCCTACGCGCAGAACCGCAACCTGTTGCCGGAGCGCTTGCAGGCCTTGTGCCGGCAACTGGGGCTGATCGTCGTCGGTGACAGCGCCTTTGCGCCGGCGGTGTGGCAGGGTTTGGCCGACAAGCTGCTCGCTGCGCTGGCTGCCGAGCACGAGCGGGCGCCCGACATGCCCGGCGTCGAGCGCGACCGCTTGCGCCGATTGACCTTGCCGACGCTGGCCCGGCCGGCCTTCGATGCCCTGCTGGCCGCGCCGCTGGCGGCTGGCTTGATCGCGCAGACCCATGCTTGGCTGCATTTGCCGGAACACCGAGTGCAATTGGCGGCGGCTGACCGCGAGTTGTGGGCAACCTTGCAGCCTTTGCTGGCGGCAACGCCCTACGGCCCACCGCGTGTGCGCGATGTAGCCAAGGCCACCGGCATCGGCGAGGAGACGGTGCGCGCCTTGTTCAAGCGGGTCGCACGCTTCGGCGAAGCTTACCCGGTGGCGCATGACCATTACTTCACCGCCGAGGCCGTTGCCGATCTGGCGCGCCGCGTTGCCGCGCTGAATGCTCGCGACGGTTGTGCCCGCGCTGCGCCCTTGCGCGATGAAATCGGTGGCGGGCGCAAAGTAGCCATCCATATCCTCGAATTCTTCGACCGCATCGGGTACACTCGCCGGGTTCGCGACACTCACGTGTTGCGCGGCTCGCCGGCGCAGTTCGGCTGATGCAGAGACCATCCATCATGGAAGAGATCGTTCCCCGGTGGGGCGGCCGGTCTTCAAAACCGGCAGGACCTGTCAGACAGGTTCGGGTAGGTTCGACTCCTGCTCTCTTCCGCCACTTTTCCCGTCCGACGTTTCACGTGAAACAGGCGGCACTTGCGAGTGCCTTTGCTGTTCCGGGCGCGGTTTTCCCTTAGAGGCCGATTGCGATGCCCCATCTCCCATTTTCCGGTGCGATTCCCGATGATCGTCTGTATTGCCCGCAGAGCGACATGTGGGTGCAGCCGCAGCCGGATGGCAGCCTGCGCATTGGCGCCACCGCCTTCGGTATCTTCCTTGCCGGCGAGATCATCGCCTTTACCAGCAAACCCAAGGGCGCCGAAGTGGCACGCGGACGCGGCATGGGCACGGTCGAATGCCGCAAGACGGTACTGGCGGTGCATGCGCCGGTCAGCTTCGTGCTGCTCGCTGGCAACGACGAGGCCGAGGAGCGGCCGCGTCTGGTCAATGACGACCCCTACGGCGCCGGCTGGATGGCGCAGGCACGGTCAACCGCCTGGGAAGACGAAAAAGACGGTTTGCTCGACGCTGCCGCCTATCGCGCCCATATCCTGAAAATCGAGCCGGAGGCCCGCTTTGTCTGAGCCGGCGCGCAGCCAACTGGCTTTCCTGATCTGGGCGGCGACCCCGGCGCACCCGGAACTGATCGCCACGCCCTTGGTGCATGCGCTGGCCGGGCGGGCGCTCGATGCCGAGGTTGAACTGCATTTCGCCGGCCCGGCGGTGCGCTGGCTGGTTGCCGGGGTGGCTGCAGCCGCCTATCCGGCAGCGGGCAGCGACAAGTCGATTGCCGCCTTCATCGCCGAGGCGCAGCAAGCCGGCGTCCGCTGCTACCTCTGCTCGATGGCGGCGGCGCAATGGATTGCCGCTGACGAAACGCTGCTGGCTGGCGTTCGCCATGCCGGGGCAACTGCCTTTGTCGCGCGCAGCCTCGACCCGGCTTGGAAAACCCAGGTTTTTTGAGTTCAGCTGCGCCGGCTGGCTCGGGCCTGGAAAAAATCTCGTGCCCAGGCAGGCGGCTCGCCGAGTCCCACGGCGCCCCGCTGCAGCGCCACCAAGCCGGTTTTGGCCCGGCTGTAATTATCAAAAATCAATAAAAAACAATGGCTTGATTGTGGAAAACCCGTATTGGCAAGGATTGCCGCAGCGCTAGACTGCGCGCCTGAATTCTTGTTTTTCCGGGTTTTTCATCATGAACGTCAAAGTGCATTACCGCATTACCCAGGACCGCGCCGGCCTGCCGCAGAACTTTTCCGGTGCCCGCCGCTTTCCGCAGATGGAAATGAGCTCGCTGATCGAGCTGGCCAAGTCCGAACTGGCCGCCGATTACCAGATCCCCGCCAGCGCGGTCGAAATCTCGATGATCGAGGACTGAGCGGGCGTCATCCTCCGCTACGCCTTGCCGCAGCCTGCGGCAGGGCAGGCGACCCCGCCACCCTGGGCGCCGCTTGCCAGCGCGCTCTCCGGGCGCGCTCGCCTTGCATTCAGCCCTTGCGCTCGACCCGCTTCGAGGTCTTTTTGACGCCGCCATCGGCGAGCGAGAAGTGCACGGCGAAGTAATGCTCCTCCGCCGGCAGCGGCGGTAATCCTTCGATCCGCCATTCCCAGATTTCCTCGCCAAGATTGGCGAAAACCTGTTTGCTGCCCGGGCCGCCGAGCAAGCGGGCAACGTCGTCCTTGCTCATGCCATCGCGGACGCGGGCATAGTTTTGCTCGTTCAGTACCTGTTCGACGCTGGCGACGATCTGGTCGCGGTTGAAGGCGATCATGTGGCAATGCACGCCATTGGGCTGGCGGTTGTACTCCCAGACGGCGGTACCGTCGTCGTTCCAATGCACCCGGCTGGGTTCGCCCATGCGGGCGCGCACTTCGGCCTGAGTGGTGATACCCGGGCGGATCTCCTGCAGATTGAAGCCATCGCAGGCAGGCAGCACCGCTGCGGCCAGGGCGGCGGTGGCGGTATTGATCCAGGCTGGTAATTTCATCGCGGGGCTCCTGCTGAAGAGGACATCAGTTTACGCCGGGTCGCTTGCTTTTCGCTAATATCGGCGCTTTCGAATTTTCCCATACGGTCATGCAACATCTTGATCCTGTCGCCGCCCATGCCTTTCTCCAGTCCGAGCCGCAGGCCGTTCTGGTCGATTGCCGTACTGAAATCGAGCACATGTACGTCGGTCATCCGCCCGGCGCCGAGCATGTCGCCTGGCAGGAAGCGCCGGATTGGGAAATCGACCCGGCCTTTGCCGCCAAGGTCGGGCGCTTGGTCGGCCACGACCTGAGCCGGCCGGTACTGCTGCTCTGCCGCAGCGGCCATCGCTCGGTGCTGGCCGGCGAAGCCCTCGAAGCCGCCGGCTTTACCCAGGTGATCAACGTTCTCGAAGGCTTCGAAGGCCCGCTCGACGAACAATTCCATCGCGGCACCCAGGGCGGCTGGCGCTTTCGCGGCCTGCCCTGGCAGCAGAGCTGAACGGCGGCTGGCTCTGCTGCCGAGGTTCGAGCGAATTGAGCCCCCGATCTCGGCGGAAGTGAGTTGCTAATATTGGCGTTGGGTGTAGAGGAAAGAGGTGCTTGCCGGCCAGAAGCCGATTGACCGTGTTGTCCTAAAGCAGCCATATAATGCCGATGGCACGATGGCGTGCGTGCAGGGTTTGGCGGAATGTTGGGTATCAGATTCAGGCCGATAGCATCCGTAAATTTGATGAAAAACAACGGAGTGCACCAGTGCAGGCTGAGAATTTTCCGGTTGCTAGTCTGAGAAACCCTGCAAAATTGAAGTTCAATTTACGTTGGGCGTAACAGTGCCTCCCCTGCATCTCGTACTAATCTCGCGACCGTAGCGACAATGAGTGATCTCTCAAAACTAGTAACCGCAGCACTCCTTTCTGGATCAATATACTTTCTGATCTGGCTGCTGTTCCGCATTAATCGGCACAGAAAATTCAAGCGGATTAAGGCTATTCATGCAAAGGAGCGCCTGGATCGAGCAGACTTTCACTCAAGTATTTTTCTCATACCCAGTAAGTCCCACCGGCAATCGCTCCGCCGTTATGAAATGCGACGGATCGCTGAATGGGAGGCCCAAAACGGCCTGCTGTCGGACAATCTAGCCCTCAGTCAACTTGAAGAATCTTACTGGACTACTGGTGCTGCAATTCAGGGAGCATCAGCGGTAGGCACTGCTGTTCTTGTTGGTATGTTGGTTTGGGGCCCTCATCGGTTTTCCCGCATTGACGTCGAGAGTGCTCCAGCACATGCCATAAGTAGCTTTGACCAATCGACCAGTTACATCGGGTTTCTACAAAGCACAGTTCCATTCTTGGTAATCGCAGCAGTTATGGGTGCGCTAATTGTGGGAACCTCAAGGCGAATCGGCGGGAAAGCCGCCGGAGGTATACTACTGTGTGGAAGTGTCGCCATCATCGGCAAAGTAACATTTGATGTTCGTGAACTTTCGCTCATCAAGATAGATAAGCCATCTGTTCATCTTGAGGCAAACGCCGACGTTAAAATTTCCGAGAAGAAAACGGAATCGCATATCGAACAGACTTTGGACTTTGAACAATCCGAAATCATCCTTCCATCATTCAACGTTGCATCACACGTACTTACACCTGCAATCCGATGTCACATTGATCGGCTTTTACCAATTCTTAAGCGCGATAGCGGTGACATAGTCGATATCACTGTAATCAGTAGCGCTGATCGCCGCGATTTACTGCCCAGCGCAAAACGAATGTACTCAAGCAACTGGGGGCTTGCCCGAAAAAGAGCTGATTCCATTTTCGATTCGCTTTTGAATGATGGCATTCCAAGCAATAAGCTGCATTCGCAGAGCATTGGCCCATCTCACACGAGTACTTCTGTCGGAGAAACTGAATTAGGCCTTGATCGTCGCACGACTATTAGAGTGCGTTCAAGAACTTCTTCGACAATTAGAGAAATACTTAATGTGAGTGATAAATCTGCAAACATATGCCGAAAGCATTAGTGACGCCCAGCCCCGCGGTCACTCGGACCTGCCGCAAAGAGCGCAGCAGGGCGGTTACCTTGAACGTTGGGCCTCTTATTCCGCAGCTCTCTGAAGCCATGAACAACTTGCCAATCTATGTCATTGAAGTGACCTCTCAAGGAGAAAACCGTATTCGGTTTTTGAAACAAGATGAGGCGGCTTCTCTTCGTGAGATGGAACTGGATGCGTTTATTTTTTGGCGGTTCAGTGGAAAGCGGCGTTTCTGGGTGTGTACCTATTCGGAAGCTGATCTAAAGCGCTATCACCTTCGTACCACTGGTTTTGTTGCGCGTGGCGATGGGCGTTTTGAAGAATACGAAGATGGTTTCGAGCGAGCCGATGACCTCGTTCGTGAATTTGGGTCGTTTTGCTATTTCCTTCCTGAATATTCGTGGGGGTCGAATGGTTGCGAACTGCTTTCGCCAAAGAGCAATCTCTCAAACATCATTCCAACCGGTTTTGCCACTCTCGTAACGAGTGATCTTTCTGCTTTGGCGGTCACCTCAAACGTAAGCGCATTTCTGTACGGGTATGTCGAGGTAGCAAATGGCATTGGTAGTGCAGAACTGAAGGCTAAGGCGATTGCTATGGGCCTAATCGACGCAAACGGCGAATTGCGCCCGTATTAATAAAGCCATGTTTTGCCGAGACCTAATCCATTATCCCACCGGACCTGTGCGAAAAGCCGCGAAGTCCGGTGAATTCCAACATTAAGGCTATCAGGAACGCCGTCATGCCTGTTTACTTCATCGCTGAAAATGAAAATGATGATCACAGCTCATTGCGCGTAAAAATTGGGCGCACCAAAGATTTACAGGTTCGGTTACGCGCCTTGCGGACAGGTAGCCCGTACGACCTCAAGCTCATGGGCTGGATTGAAAGTGACGACGATAAACAACTAGAGCTTGCACTACATGAGCGATATACAGATCAACGCATCCATCTCGAGTGGTTCTACCTCCAGCCTGAAGACGTACTTGCCGAGCTAAAGTCACATGGCATTTACTCGTATATCTCTATCGAAAAAAATACGTTCGAGATCATGTCTCGTGACAAAGACGGAGTGCCCGAATACTACGGCGCATGGAAGTGGGCGGACGTCGACGATTCAGAGTTTTGCCCAAAATGCGGATGTAGCTGTGGGCTTCAGTACAACGAAAACTACGGAAGTGAGCGCTGTTTGAAATGCGGGATCATTTATGAATACGCAGAGGAGCCGAGAGAAGAGCCCTGATCCTGCGTTTGAGGCGCTTGTTCTCCCAGTAGGCGAATTTCCGCAAAGGGTCGGTAGCCACCTTAAGGCTGTCAGCATTTAACCGCTAGAGGCTGCATCCCCGCAGCCCAGCGGATCATGTTTTCTGCACTGATCTGCATGCCACAGGCTACCGCTTTGCTGTAATCCGGCTTTGCTGGGGCGTGTTTTTCGAGTGGGCGGAATATCACCTGCCCCAGCACTCAAGCAGCGGCTCGTCCTCGCCATTGCCGCTGGCTGGCGAGGGCGCCGAGTAGCAGTAATCCTGCCATGCCCAAGCTCAGGTGACGTGCTGAGGACCAGAGCGCCGGGGCGATCAGCGCTGCGCACAGGCCGTTGAAGCTGGATTGCAGGAAGGTCTGGCAGGAGGCGGCGAGGCCGCGTTGGCGGGGAAAGAGGTCGAGCGCGGCGAGGGTGAGGCTGGGCATGGCCAGTGCCATTCCGCTGGTGTAGAGGCCGATGGGGAGGATGCTCCAGGGCAGGGTCGGCGGGAAAACATGGTGGTAGAGCAGGTTGACCGTGGCAGCGAGGGCCATCAAGGCATAGCCCAGCCGCAGGCAGTAGGCCGCGCTGCGGCGACCGGCCAACTGGCCGGAGAGTGCCGAGCCGGCGAGCAGGCCGAGCATGGCCGGGGCAAAGAGCCAGAGGAAGGCGGTTTCGGGCAGGCCCAGATGCTGCATGACGAAGACCGGGGCCGACAGTACGTAGATAAAAAAGCCGGCAAAATTCAGCGACAAGGCAGCGCAGGCCGCGAGAAAGCCCGGGGTGCTGAGCACCTTGCGGTAGGCGCCGAGGAGGTAGGTGGGGTGCAGCGGCTGGCGTTTTTCGGGCGGCAGGGATTCCGGCAGCCATTTCAGGCAGGCCAGCCACAAGGCCACGGTCGACAGCGCGAGGAAGGCAAAAACCGCCCGCCAGCCGAAGTTGACCTGTAGCCAGCCGCCGAGCAGCGGGGCGATGGCCGGGGCCAGCGCGAAAATCATGGTGATCCTTGCCATCAGCCGCTGCGCATCGGCGTCGTCGAACAGGTCGCGGACAATGGCCCGGCTGACGACGATGCCGGCGCCGGCGGTGACGCCTTGCCAGGCGCGCCAGAACCACAGCTGGCCGATGCTGGTGGCGAGCAGGCAGCCAAGCGAGGCCAGCGCAAACAGCAGCAAGGCCGCGAGGATGACCCGCCGGCGGCCGTAGCGGTCGGCCAGCGCGCCGTGCCACAAGCTCATGGCGGCAAAGGCGAAGAGGTAGACGGAGAGGGTTTGCTGCACCTGCAGCGGGCTGGCGTCGAGGCTGTGGCCGATGGCGGCGAAGGAGGGCAGGTAGGCGTCGATGGAAAACGGCCCGAGTGCCGACAGCGCGGCGAGCAGCCAGGCGAGGCCCCGGCGCTGGCCGGACTGCTCAGGCATGCGCCAGGCGCCGCAGCTGGATCGCTTCGCCAATATGCTGGCTGCTGACCGTGTCGCTGGCGGCGAGGTCGGCGATGGTGCGGGCGACCCGCAGTACGCGGTGCCAGGCGCGGGCCGAGAGGTCGAGGCGGCTTGCCGCCTGCTGCAGCAGTTGCTGGCCGGCGGCGTCCGGCGTGCAATGGGTATCGACTTCCTGCCCGGCGAGTTGCGCATTGCTTTTGCCCTGGCGCTGCCATTGGCGGGCCTGGGCGGCGGCAACACGCGGCCTGACTTCGGCCGAGCTTTCGCCGGGAGCGCGGCTGGCCAGTTCCTCGGGCAAGAGCGCCGGGACCTCAACCAGCAGGTCGATGCGGTCGAGGAAGGGTCCGGAGAGCCGGGCGCGGTAGCGGCTGATCTGGTCCGGCGTGCACCGGCAGGCGCGGCCGGGATGGCCGTGATAGCCGCAGGGGCATGGATTCATCGCCGCCAGCAGTTGAAAGCGGGCCGGATATTCGGCGTGGCGGGCGGCGCGGGCGATATGCACGCGCCCGGTTTCTAGCGGTTCGCGCAGGGTTTCGAGCACCTTGCGGTCGAACTCCGGCAATTCATCAAGAAACAGGATGCCTTGGTGCGCCAGGCTGATTTCGCCGGGGCGCGGCGGATTGCCGCCGCCGACCAGGGCAATTGCCGAAGCGGTGTGATGTGGCTGCCGGTAAGGGCGCTGGCCGAATTGCTCGGGCCTGAATTGGCCGCTCAAGGAGAGCACGGCGGCCGACTCGCGGGCGGCGGCCAGGTCAAGCGGTGGCAGCAGGCCGGGCAGGCGGGCGGCAAGCATCGACTTGCCCGAGCCGGGCGGGCCGGAAAACAGCAGCGAGTGCTGGCCGGCGGCGGCGATTTCGAGCGCGCGTCTGGCCTGGGTTTGCCCGCGCACGTCGAGCAGATCGGGCGTGTTCGGGGAAAAACCGGAAATTTCGTGGTCGACCGTGGCGCTGGCCGCTGCCGACAAGCTTTCGCGCCCGCAGAGATGGGCGCAGACGGCAAGCAGGCTGGATGCAGCGAGTACCGGCGCGGTCTGCGTCAGGCCCGCTTCGCAGGCGCTGGCGGCGGGCAGGATGAAGGTCTTGCCCGAGTCGCCGGCCTGCAGGGCCATCGCCAGCGCCCCGCGTATCGGGCGCAATTCGCCCGACAGCGACAATTCACCGGCAAATTCGTAGTCGGCCAGAGCCTTGGCCGGAATCTGCCCGCTGGCCGCGAGGATGCCCAGCGCGATCGGCAGGTCGAAGCGACCGGATTCCTTGGGTAAATCGGCTGGGGCCAGGTTGGCGGTAATCCGCTTTTGCGGGAATTCAAATCCGGAATTGACGATCGCCGCACGGACCCGGTCGCGGGCTTCCTTGACTTCGGTATCGGGCAGGCCGACCAGCGCAAAGGCCGGCAAGCCGCTGGCCAGATGAACCTCAACCCGGACCGGCGGCGCATTCAGGCCGTCGAGTCCGCGACTGTGCGCGATGGCGAGGGCCATGGCCGGGGTTCCGGGAGCGCGCTCAGGCCTGGTCGCGGGCCTTTTCCAGCGCCTCGACGCGGGCTTCGAGTTCTTTCAGCTTTTGCCGGGTGCGGGCCAGAACCTGTGCCTGAACGTCGAATTCTTCGCGGGTGACCAGATCGAGCTTGTCAAAAAAACCGCTCATCAGGGCCTTGGCGTTCTTTTCCAGGTCGGCGGCCGGGCCGGTGGCGAGCAGGGCGCTCATCCGGGCGCCGAAATCTTCAAAAATCTTGGGGTCGAGCATGGTGTCCTCCGTTCGCCGCCGAGTTTAGCACAGGCCCTGGCGACCTCTGCTTGCTCGGCGCTGGTGCGATGCACCGGTTCGAGGCACCGCCATGGTGCATTCTTTATGCATAACTTCGGCTGGCGACTTAAAATTCATTGATTTTTGTCAAGAACAAGGCCTGGCATGGCTCGTGCTAAGTAGGCCTTGCACAAAATTTTTCCAAATCAATTTAGGAGAGGTTCATGAAGTATTCCCTGATTGCCCTGTCGCTTGCTGCAGCCTTCGCGGCCCCGGTCGTTGCCGAAGAGGCCGCTGGTCCGCATACCTTTACCGCCAACGTTGGTGTCGTGTCCGACTACATCTTCCGCGGTATCAGCCAGAGCCAGCATCGCCCGGCGCTGCAAGGCGGTGTCGATTACGCACACGCCAGCGGCCTGTATGCCGGTCTGTGGGCTTCCCAGGTCAACTGGACCGACCGTCCGGACTGGACCTACCAGAAGAACAACCACGTTGAAGTTGACGTCTATGGTGGCTACAAGGGCACCGTCGGCGATGTCGGCTACGACGTCGGCTTCATCCGCTATTTCTACCCGGGTGATTTCCGCGCCACCGTTGGCGGCGCTCCCAACGTGACTGCCAACACCTCCGAAATCTACGTCGGTGCGACCTGGAACATCGTCAGCCTGAAGTACAACCATGTCGTTTCCCAGAACATCTTCGGTTGGGGCGGTACCGGCGCCAACAACAAGAGCGAGGGCTCGGGCTACATCGACCTGACCGTGACCTACCCGGTTAACGAGACGGTGAACGTGATCGCCCACCTCGGCCGTCAGAACATCAAGAACACCGTCGAAACCGGCCTGCCGGCTTCCTACACCGACTGGAAGCTGGGCGTGACCAAGGACTTCGGCTTCGGCATCGTCGGCGTCAGCTATACCGATACCAACGCCAAGGGTGGTGTCGGCCAGGCTTATCGCTGGGACGGCAAGGATGTGGGCAAGGGCGTTGTTTCCGTGTCCTTCCTGAAGAACTTCTAAGCAATCCGCTGCCAGTTTCCCGTCGGCGTTCGGCCGGCGCCGACGGGAACGCAAGCACCAGATTTCTACCCTTTCGAGGAACCAAGCATCATGAAATTCGTTACTGCCATTATCAAGCCGTTCAAGCTTGACGAAGTGCGCGAGGCGCTGTCCGCCATCGGTGTGCAGGGCATCACGGTGACCGAGGTCAAGGGTTTCGGCCGGCAAAAGGGCCACACCGAGCTTTATCGGGGTGCCGAATACGTCGTCGATTTCCTGCCCAAGGTCAAGATCGAAGCTGCCGTGCGCAGCGAACAACTCGATCAGGTGATCGAAGCCATCGAAAAGTCCGCATCCACCGGCAAGATCGGTGACGGCAAGATTTTTGTATTCGACCTGGAACAGACGATCCGCATCCGCACCGGCGAAACCGGCACCGATGCCCTTTGAGGAGCAAATCATGAAACGCGTATTTGCCATGCTTGCCCTGCTCGGCGCGGTCGCCTTCGGCGCTCCGGCCTGGGCGGAAGAAAAGGCCGCCCCGGCGGTCACTGCCGTAGCGGTTGCTGCTGCGCCCGCAGCGGCCGACGCCGCGCCTGCCGCCGCTGCGGCCCCGGCTGCCGCTGATGCGGCCGCCCCGGCCCCGGTGGCCAACAAGGCCGACAACGCCTGGGTGATGATCAGCGCCGCGCTGGTGATCCTGATGTCGATTCCCGGCCTGGCCCTGTTCTACGGCGGTCTGGTCCGCTCCAAGAACATGCTTTCGGTGCTGATGCAGGTGTTCACCGTGTTCTCGCTGATTACCGTCCTCTGGGTGGTATACGGCTACTCGGCAGCCTTCACCGAAGGTAACGAATTCTTCGGTACGCTCGACAAGATGTTCCTCAAGGGCATTACCCCGGAATCGGTCGGTGCGACCTTCTCCAAGGGGGTGGTGATCTCCGAGCTGGCCTTCGTGATCTTCCAGGGCGCCTTTGCGGCGATTACCTGCGGCCTGATCGTCGGTGCTTTCGCCGAGCGCGCCAAGTTCTCCGCGATCCTGGTGTTCATGGTGATCTGGTTCACGCTTTCTTACATCCCGATGGCGCACATGGTCTGGTACTGGGCCGGTCCCGATGCCTACACCGACGCTGCCGCTGCCGAAGCTGCGGGCAAGACAGCTGGTTTCCTGTTCCAGAAGGGCGCACTTGATTTCGCTGGTGGTACGGTCGTGCATATCAACGCCGCCATCGCCGGTCTGATCGGTGCTGCGCTGGTCGGTCGTCGTACCGGTCTGGGCAACGTCTCGATGGCGCCGCACTCGCTGACCTTCACGATGATCGGTGCTTCCCTGCTGTGGTTCGGCTGGTTCGGTTTCAACGCCGGTTCCGCCCTCGAAGCGTCCGGTGCCGCTGCCCTGGCAATGGTCAACACCTGGCTGGCCACGGCTTGTGCCGCGCTGTCCTGGATGTTTGCCGAGTGGATTCTCAAGGGCAAGCCCTCGATGCTGGGCGTGGCTTCCGGTGCGGTGGCCGGCCTGGTGGCGATCACCCCGGCTGCCGGTTTTGTCGGCATCATGGGCTCGATCGTGATCGGCCTGCTGGCCGGTGTGGTCTGCCTGTGGGGCGTGCATGGCCTGAAGCGTCTGCTCGGTATCGATGACTCGCTCGACGTCTTCGGCGTGCATGGCGTTGGCGGCATCCTCGGTGCCATCCTGACCGGCGTCTTTGCTGATCCGGCCCTTGGCGGTACCGGTGTCTATGACTACGTTGCCAACAAGGTCGGCGACTACGACATGGTCGCTCAGGTCATCGCCCAGCTGTGGGGTGTCGGTACCGTCGTGATCTGGTCCGGCGTGGTTTCCTTCGTCGCCTACAAGCTGGTCGACATGGTGATCGGTCTGCGGGTTGCCGAAGACGAGGAACGCGAAGGTCTCGACCTCACCTCGCACGGCGAAAGCGCCTACCACCACTGAGCCATTTCTCCTCTGAGATCGAGGATTTTCCTCTCTCCCTTCAAGGACGCCTGCGGGCGTCCTTTTTTATTGTCTTGCGCTGGTGCGGGCTGCGGTGCATGCTTTCCTTCCATGCGCATTGCCCAGCTTTCCGACCTGCATCTCACCGGCGACGCTCGCCCCTTGTATGGAGCGATCGACACGGAGGCGGCTTTTGTCGCAGCCTTGGCCGCGCTGCGCGATTTGCAGCGGCGCGGCATCGCGCTTGACCTGGTGTTGCTGACCGGTGACCTGGCCAGTCAGGGGGACCCGGCGGCCTATCAGCGGCTGTGCCAGGCGCTGGCGGCCTTGCCCTGGCCTTGTGCGGTACTGCCGGGGAATCACGACGACCGAGTTCAACTGCGCCGTTTCTTTCCGCAGCAGACCTGGTCTGCTGGTGTCCTTGCCTGTGCCACGGTCGACCTTGCGGCAGGCCGGATTTTGCTGCTCGACAGCAGCGTGTCGGGACAAACCGCAGGTGAGGTGACCGCAGCCCACTGCAACTGGCTGGAGTCGGTCAGTGATGGCCGGCCAGCTTTGCTGGCCCTGCATCATCCGCCGTTTACGCTGGGGTTGCCGGCTCTGGACGCGATTTCCTGTGCCGGTGGCGAATTGCTGGCGTGCTGGCTGGCACGGCATCCTGAGGTTGCGGCGGTACTTTGCGGCCACGCACACCGCAGCGTATCCACCTTGTTTGCCGGCCGTCCGGCGGTGGTGGCGCCATCGATTGCGCACCAGATTGCCTGGCAGCCGGAAGCCGCGCCGGATGCGCTGGCTTTCCAACTGGAACCCGGGGCATTCCTGATCCACGACTGGCGGCCACCGCTACCGCCGATAACCCATCGCCTGCCCTTGTCCGCGCCGCTGCCGGTTGCCTATCCTGACTGACCTTGCAGCAGTCTTTCGCCTGGCGGTGCGCAACTCCGGCGCCGGGGGAGATCGCTTAGAATACCTGGCTATTACTAAAGAAATAGCCGGAGGGATGCATGGGCCAGAATATTGCCGACATGATTGACGGGCTCGACCTGTTTCGCGATTTTGCCTATCGCGAACTTGAGGTGGTGGCGGGTTATCTCGCCTACCAGGAGGTGCCGCGTGGTGACACCATTTTTCGCGAAGGCGACCCGGGCAGCAATATGCTGATCCTGCTTGAAGGCAAGATGGGTATCTACAAGGGCGGAGAGAGCGGGCAATACTTGCTGTCTTACGAGGGCCGAGGCCGGATGGTCGGCGACATGGCTTTGCTCGATCGGGAATTGCGGTCGGCCAGCTGTGTTGCCGAGAGCGATTGCCAGCTACTGTCGCTCGGCGGCGATGCGCTGGACCGGATGGCGCTTGAGGCCCCGGCGGTGGCCTACCATTTCATGCACAACCTGGCCCGTTTGCTGTCCAAGCGTTTGCGCCGGACCTCCGGCATTCTCGCCGAACACCTGCTCAACTGAGCAGCGCAGGATTTACCGGATCAGCGGCAGCAGGGCGCGGAAGTCGTCGCTGCCGGCGCGTTCCAGCCACTCGAAGATGACCATTTCGGTGGTCACGATCTGGGCACCTGCGGCTTGCAGGCGGGCGATGGCGGCGGCCTTGTTTTCCGGCGTCCGCGACGAGGCGGCATCAGCGACCAGCGCGACCGAGAAGCCGGCGGCGAGCAGGCCGAGCGCGGTTTGCAGCACGCAGACATGGGTTTCCATGCCGGTCAGCACGATCTGGCGGCGCTCCCGGGCCTGCAGGCCGGTGACAAAGCCGGGTTCGCCGCAGGCGCCGAAATGGATTTTTTCGATTTTCTCGAGGTCGACCGTGGAATCCTGCAGCCAGGGCTGCAATTCGGCCACGGTGGGGCCGAGGCCGCGCACATACTGCTCGGTGACCACCACTGGCACCTTGAGCCGGGCCGCGGCGGCGAGCAGCCGCCGGTTGTTGGCCACTGCCGCAGCCGCATCGTGAATCGCCGGCGCCAGCTTTTCCTGGATATCGACGATCAGCAGCAGCGAATCGGTGGCCTTGAGCAGCATCGGGTGCTCGCTTAACGGAAGACGATGGTCTTGTTGCCGTGCGTCAGCACCCGGTCTTCCAGGTGGTAGCGCAGGCCACGGGCGAGCACGGTCTTCTCGATGTCCTTGCCGTAGCGGACCATGTCTTCCGGGGCATCGGAGTGGTCGATGCGGATCACGTCCTGTTCGATGATCGGGCCCTGGTCGAGTTCGCTGGTGACGTAGTGGCAGGTCGCGCCGATCAGCTTGACGCCGCGCTCGTAGGCCTGGTGGTAAGGCTTGGCGCCGACGAAGCTGGGCAGGAAGCTGTGGTGGATGTTGAGAATCTTGCCGGCCAGCGCATCGCACAGTTCGGGCGACAGGATCTGCATGTAGCGGGCGAGAACCATGGTGTCGCCGCGCACGTCTTCAAAGATGCGCTGGATTTCGGCGTAGGCGGCGGCCTTGTTGTCCTTGTTCACCGGCACCTGGATGAAGGGGATGCCGTGCCATTCGACGAAACCCTTGAAGGTGTCGTGGTTGGAAATGACGCAAGGAATCTCGATGTCGAGTTCCTTGGATTGCCAGCGCGCGAGCAGGTCGTAGAGGCAGTGTTCCTGCTTGGAAACCATCACCACGACACGTTTCTTGACTGCGCTGTCGGTAATCCGCCAGTCCATTTGCAGCGGCTCGCCGACTTCGAGCTTGAAGCGTTCGCGAAACTCGGCAAGCAGGAAGGGCAGGGAGTCGGCCTTGATTTCGATGCGCATGAAATAGCGCCCGGTCAGATCATCGGCATGGAAGCTCGACTCGAGAATCCAGCCACCATGTTCGGCAATGAAACCGGAAACACGGGCGATGATCCCGACTTGGTCGGGGCAGGAGGCAGACAGGGTATAGAAACGGTCGCGATGCATTTTTTTAGCTAACAGGATCGAGGATCATGGATCCAGTGGGGGCCGGTAGCAAACCAGAGGCTGATTGGTGCAGCCTCTGGCTTCCGGGCAATTAGGCAACTCGCGCAAACGCCTTGTCGATTTCGGCGCGCAGTTCGTCGTAGTTGCGGGTGACCGGGAATTGCGGGAATTCGCGGATGACGTTTTCGGGCGGGTGGAAGAGGATGCCGCCGTGGGCTTCGCCGAGCATTGCCGTGTCGTTGTAGGAGTCACCGGCGGCAACGATGGTGAAGTTCAGTTCCTTGAAGCGCTTGACCGCTTCCTGCTTCTGGTTGGGCATGCGCAGGTGGTAGTTGACCAGCATGCCGCTGGCGTCGGCTTCGAGCGAATGGCAGAACAGCGTCGGCCAGCCGAGCTGGCGCATCAGCGGGTGGGCGAATTCGTAGAAGGTGTCGGAAAGGATGATCACCTGATAATCCTCGCGCAACTGGTCCAGGAAAGCGCGGGCGCCTTCCATCGGGCCCATTTCGCCGATCACCTTCTGAATGTCGGGCAGGCCCAGCTTGTGTTCGCGCAGCAGGTTCAAGCGGAAATTCATCAGCTTGTCGTAGTCCGGCTCGTCGCGGGTGGTACGCATCAATTCGGGAATGCCCGTGCGCTTGGAAAATTCGATCCAGATTTCGGGGACGAGTACCCCTTCGAGGTCAAGACAGACGATTTGCACGGTCAACTCCCTGAGACGGCGAAAAAGGGGGAATTTTACCCGATAGTGCTCGCCGCTTGGTTTCACGTGAAACAGTTTGCCCAGGCCTGAACCGGGGAGGTTGCGCCAGTCGGGATTTCAGCCCCTTCTCGGCCGAATTGTCTGCGCCGTCGGGCTGAGTCGCCATTGCCGGCCATGCCCCAGTTGGTAGGGGGCGCTTTAGTTATTCGGTTGTAGTTCCCGCACGTCATTCGAACGCTTTTGATCAAGGTCAAAAAATCTCCCGGGTTCTGTGGAGAAATGCTCCCGCTATGGGCTACGGCCATTGCCAGGAGCAGCAAGATGAACAAGAAAGCAGTGATCGATCCGGCCGAATTTCTGTGCGGCATTGAACCTTATCGGGCGCTCGACGCGGCCTCCTTTGCCCGGCTGGTGGCGAGTGCCCGCGTGCAGCGGGTGGAGCGGGGGCGGATGGTGTTTGAGCAGGGTGAAGCCTGTCGGGGCGTGCATGTGGTGGTTTCCGGCCAACTCAAGCTGGCCTTTTGCTCGCCGCAGGGTATTGAAAAAGTGGTTGGCATCGTCACCCCGGGCGAGGGGGTGGGTGAGGCCTGCATGTCTTTGGGGCAGGCCTACCCGGTGCATGCCGAGGCGCTGCTCGACACTCACCTGATCTTTTTGCCGCAGGCGGCCCTGCTGGAATGCCTGGAGGCGCATCGCGGATTCGCCTACCAGTTGATGATGCGAATCGCCGAAAAACTGCACGGCTTGCTGCTCGACATCGAGGCGACCTCGCTGCTCTCGGGGGCCGAGCGGATCGCAGCTTTCCTGATCCGCCAACTCGACGAGAAGGTCGAGAGCGGCTCGGCGGTAGTCGATCTGGCCTTGCCGAAAGCGGTGCTTGCCTCGCGCCTGAGCCTGACCCAGGAACATTTTTCACGCTTGCTGCGCCAACTGTCCGAGTACGGGGTGATCGAGGTGGCCGGGCGCCACATTCATATCCCCGATGTGGCCCGTTTGCGCAACTATC
This sequence comes from Dechloromonas sp. ZY10, assembly GCF_041378895.1. Taxonomy (NCBI): domain Bacteria; kingdom Pseudomonadati; phylum Pseudomonadota; class Betaproteobacteria; order Rhodocyclales; family Azonexaceae; genus Dechloromonas; species Dechloromonas aquae. The sequence continues at coordinate 3,525,569 of NZ_CP144212.1, read as the reverse complement.
TCGACTCCGGTGCCGGTCATTGCGCCAACCGGGGAGGGCGCTCGTCCGGGCGCGGCCGGGCCGGCTGGGAACGGCTGGCCGCCGCCTGAGCGGCAGCCGGTTCAGTCGGGCTGCGGTAGCGCGTCGAGCGCTTCGTGCAGCTCCAGCCACTGCAGTTCGATTTCGTCGATTTGCTCGCCGAGGTCGGCGGCGCGCTTGTGCATTTCCTCGCTCTGGGCCCGGTCGACCGTGGCGTAGAAGTCAGGCGCGGCAAATTTTGCGTCCAGCTCGCCCTTTTCGCCCTGCAGTTTGGCCAGCTGTTTGTCGAGCTTCTCGATTTCCTTGCTGATCTTGCGTCGCTCGGCGAGCAGGGCCTGGCGGCTGGCCTTGGCTTCGGCACGCTGTTGCTGGCGTTCCTGCTTGTCCACGGTCGACGTGGGCGAAACGGCTTTTTCCTTGTCGGCAACGCGCTGCGCGGCGAGCCAGGCCGAGTAGTCGTCGAGGTCACCGTCGAAAGGCTGAACCACGCCGTCGGCGACCAGCAGCAGTTCGTCGGCGCAGGTGCGCAGCAGGTGGCGGTCGTGCGAGACGAAGACCACCGCGCCTTCGTAATCCTGCAGCGCGAAGGTCAGCGCTTCGCGCATTTCGAGGTCGAGGTGGTTGGTCGGCTCATCAAGCAGCAGCAGGTTGGGGCGGGTGCGGATCAGCAGCGCCAGCGCCAGCCGCGACTTTTCGCCGCCGGAAAATGGCCCGACCGGGCGCGTCGCCATCTCGCCACGGAAATCGAAGCCGCCGAGGTAATCGCGCAATTCCTGCTCCGGGGTCAGCGGTTCCAGCTTTTGCACGTGCCACAGCGGCGATTCTTCCTCGCGCAACTGTTCCAGCTGGTGCTGGGCGAAGTAACCGAGCTTGAGTGCCTTGGCTTCCTTGCGTTCGCCGCCTTGCTGCGGCACGGCACCAGCGAGCAGCTTGATCAGCGTCGATTTGCCGGCACCGTTGCGGCCGAGCAGGCCGATGCGGGCGCCGGGGCGCAGGGTCAGCGTGACGTTGTTGATGATTTTACGGTCGACATAGCCGGCAGCCGCTTTTTCCACCACCAGCAGCGGGTCGGGCAGGCTTTCCGGGTCGCGGAAGCTGAAGTGGAAAGGCGAATCGACGTGCGCGGCAGCGACGATTTCCATCCGTTCGAGCATCTTGACCCGGCTTTGCGCCTGGCGCGCCTTGGTCGCCTTGGCCTTGAAGCGCTCGACGAAGCGCGAGAGGTGGGCGATTTCGCGTTGTTGCGCCTCGTAGGCCGCCTGCTGGGTGGCCAGCCGCGCCGCCTTGGCGCGCTCGTAGTCGGAATAACCACCCGAGGTCAGGGTCAGGCGTTGCTGGTCGATGGCGATGATCTGGCCGACCACCGCGTCGAGAAAGTCGCGGTCGTGCGAAATCAGCAGCAGCGTTGCCGGCGTCGCCTTGAGCCAGTTTTCCAGCCACAGTACGGCGTCGAGATCGAGGTGGTTGGTCGGTTCGTCGAGCAGCAGCAGGTCGGCACGGCACGACAGGGCGCGCGCCAGGTTGAGACGGACCCGCCAGCCGCCCGAGAAGTCGGCGACCGGGCGGGCGAAATCGGCGTCGGAAAAGCCCAGGCCGTGCAGCACCTCGGCGGCACGCGCCTTGGCCGAATAACCGCCGATTTCGTCATAGCGCGCGTGCAGGTGGCCGATGGCCTCGCCGTCGCCAGCGGCTTCGGCGGCCGCCAGTTCGCGCTCCACGCGGCGCAGCTCGGCATCGCCATCGAGCACGAATTCCAGCGCCGGGGTCGGGAGCGCCGGGGTTTCCTGTGCCACGCGGGCGATCTGCCAGCGCGCCGGAATTTCGACATCGCCGGCTTCGGCGTGCAGTTCGCCGGCCAGCAGCGCAAACAGGCTGGATTTTCCGCAGCCGTTGGCGCCGACCACGCCGACTTTCCAGCTGTCGTGGATCTGCAACGAAGCGTCGATGGCAAGCGGGCGCCCGGCGCGGGCAAAGGTGACATTACGGAGGGCAATCATGGCGGCGAAGAGGAGGAAGGCAAAGGCGGGCGGCCGATTATAGCGAGGCGCTGCTAAAATCCCCGCGCATGAAGACCATTCGCGCCATTTTCCTGCTGCCGCTTTTTGCCGTTTTTGCCGGGTCGACCGTGTTGGCGGCCGAGACGGCACAGGCTGCCGACTGGCAGGCCCGCCTTGAACGGGCGGATGCCCTGATCGCCGAAGCCAAGGCCAGGCAAGCGGCGGCCAACGCCGAATTCAGCGAGGCCGACCGTGCCTGCTACGATAAATTCCTGGTCAACCGTTGCCGCGATCAGGCGCACAAGGCGCATGTCGTGGCCACCCGCGAGGCGCGAAGGCTGGAAAACGAAGGGCGGAGCATTGAGCGCGAGGTCAAGCGCGAGCAATTGGCCGAGAAGGATCGCGAGCGCGCCGCCAGCGAGCCGCAGCGCAGCAGCGAGCACGAGGAGCGCGCGCAGCAGATTGCCGCCGAGCGTGAGCAGGCGGCGGCCGAGCGGACCGCCAAGCTGGCCGACAAGGAGCGCAAGGCTGAAGAAGGGGCGCGGCGCCGGGCTGCCGAGGCCGAGCGGCTGGCTAAAAAGCAGGCCGACCACGCAGCCCGGGTGGCCGCCAAGATCGAGGCCAGCGAGCGCAAAACCGCCGAAAAGGCTGCGGGCGCCGAATAAGCCACCGGTTGCCGGCGGGCGCGGCCGCAGATGACGGCAACCCGACACGCTCTACCGTGCAGCATGGTTTGGCGTGCGGGGTGGCGCCCGGTTTTTGCGCGGCCAGTTTGAATGCCCGTTTTCCCGGCTGCGTCAGGTCGTTCCCGGGCAATAGCCAGGCCGCCGGTGATTTTGCTCCGGCGCTTTGCCGCGCCGAAGCAATCGCCGCCGCTCAGTCCGGCGTATCGGCAGCCGGCTGGCCGTAGCGTTCGGCAAACAGTTTGCGGAACGGAGTCGGTACGCCGGCGTTTGCCAGTGCCCGATGCGCGATCCAGACCCGGCTGTCCTCGGCGACGCCCGGGGTGGGCCGGACCCGGCACCAGACCGGCGTCAGCTGTAGCTTGAAATGGGTGAACACATGGCGGATCGCCGGCAGATTGCGGCATTCCTCGGCCTGCAAGCCCAGTCCCGCGAGCACCGCCGCCGGATCGCCTTCCGGCGGCACCAGCAGGCCGCCCCAGAGGCCGCTGGGCGGCCGTCTTTCCAGCAATAGTTGCTGGCCGTCGTCGATCAGCAGGAAGAAGGCGCTGCGTTCGGGCTGGGCAGCGCGCGGCTTGGGCCAGGGCAGTTCGTGCTGCCGCTGCTGCTGCCGGGCTCGGCAATCGGCGGCAACCGGGCAGGCAGTGCAGTCCGGTTTGCTGCGGGTGCAGCAGGTGGCGCCAAGGTCCATCAAACCCTGGGTGTAGGCTTCGATGTCGCATTCCGGGAGCAGGCTCTCGGCCAGCGCCCAGAGTTGCCGTTCGACCGCTGCGCTGCCGGGGAAGCCTTCAATGGCGAATTGCCGACATAGCACCCGCTTGACGTTGCCGTCGAGAATCGCTGCCCGGGTGCCGTAGGCAAAGGCGGCAATCGCGGCGGCGGTCGAGCGGCCGATGCCCGGCAGTTCGGCGAGCAGAGCCGGGGAATTCGGGAATTTCCCACCGTGGACCGTGACAATCGCCTGCGCGCAGCGGTGCAGGTTGCGGGCGCGGGCGTAGTAACCGAGGCCGGCCCAGTGGGCGAGTACGTCGTCGGCCGGTGCCGCCGCCAGCGCTGCGACGTCGGGAAAGCGGGCAAGAAAACGCTGGTAGTAGGGGATCACCGTCGTCACCTGGGTCTGCTGCAGCATGATTTCCGAGAGCCAGACGCGGTAGGCATCGCGGGTGTTTTGCCAGGGCAGGTCGTGGCGGCCCGACTGCTTTTGCCAGTCGATCAGATGCCGGGTAAATGCTGCAGTGTACAAATTTTGCCTCGACGTGGTGCGCGGGAGCGCGGATAATACGACCTTTTGATCTGGATCAATAGCCGATGCCTGCCAGTACGTTCGACAGCCGCGCCTTCCGCAATGCCCTGGGCCGTTTTGCCACTGGCGTCGCCATTGTCACGGCCATCGATCCGGACGGCCACCCGGTCGGCCTGACCATCAACTCCTTCAGTGCCGTCTCGCTCGATCCGGCGCTGGTGCTGTGGTGCCTCGACAACCGTTCGCACAATCTCGCCGCCTTCTCGCGCGCCAGCCATCATGCGATCAATATTCTCGGGGCCGAGCAGGAAGAACTGTCCAACCGCTTCGCCACCTGGCCGGCCGACCGCTTTGCCGGGCTCGAATGGCATCCCGGTGCCGGCGGCGCGCCGGTGCTGCCCGGCTGCTGTGCGGTGTTCGAAGTCGCCAACGATACCGCCCACCTCGCTGGCGACCACACCGTCTTCATCGGTCGCGTCGAACACTTCAGCGAAAACAGCAAGCCGGCACCGCTGCTTTTCCACGCCGGCCACTACGCCCGCCTGGCCTGAGCGGAGTGCAGCACGAAGCGGCTTGCCGCGCCGCCGGTTCCCGCATAGAATGCCGCCTTCACGCCCGAGCGGGCGTCGTATAATGGTAATACCCTAGCTTCCCAAGCTAGAGCCGTGGGTTCGATTCCCATCGCCCGCTCCACATCGAATTCCGGCAGGTCGTTGATCTGCAAAAGAAAAAGCCAACCGAGACCGGTTGGCTTTTTTGTTGTCTGGTCGATATCTGGTCAGAGCTGGGTAATTCCCAATCAAACCAAGTCTAGTTCGCTCTAAGCGGCAGATCATGTTCGGCCATTGGAAAGTGAGTAGTTTCACCTTCAAACTCGCGATGGACGGTGAACTCCTTCACACGGAAAACCTTTGTCATGAGCCCTCGGACATTGACTTCCCAACAGCGGTCAGCGTTGATGGTAATTCCTGGCTGCCCGTTAAACATGAAGGTAATTGAACAGTTTTCGATCCTGATAAAGCCTGGAAGTAGCCCTGCAATCACTTCAAGCCATCTCTGCTCGATATATAAGCGATTCGGGATCAAACCATCTGCAGTACCTTTTGCTTCGAGAGAATAGGCCAGCGCAAAAGCTGTATTCATCTGAAACTCTGAAGGGTTGTAAACGAATTGCTGGTCGATCAGCTTTTTCCCATACTCCGATGGCTGATTGGTATAAAAAAGAAACGATTCTCCCGTCTTTTTTGGAAGTGAGTACTGGCAGCGTTCCCCTCCAGCCAATACGGTGCGTAGTCCAAGCCCTATCCGCACGAGTTGCCGCTCAAGCATGAAGTGATGCATGAGCAGATCACGAACATAGAACAAGAACTGGGGCACAAGGATAAGTCGCGCATCAATTAAATCGACGGTGCGGGCGATTCCGTCATTGATTACAAGCACCCTTTCTGAAGGCTGCGGTGGAACTCCAATGATGAACGGATTTCCGAGATACTTGTATGCAAGCCCCAAGGCTTTAAAGACCCCTTGTTTTGAAAGCTCTTCCAGACTCCAGGCACTTTTTTCTAAGGCATTCCCGATCCCGCAGATGTCAGACCAGGCGACGATTGAACGTACTGAATCAAGCGCTCCTGTACTAGAGCGCAGTTCCCAAGATTCTTGCTCAATGAACTCGTCTGAATCGTAAGGGGTAAAGTTCTTGTCAGCAGTATCGGCCATTTCCACTCCTATGCCCTAGTTTTGGGGAGCATCGAAGTACAAATACCGTTGAAAGCCAACAAAGGCTTTCCGCACAACGTCAGGCGCGCCAAGGTCAGCAAACGCATCGGCGATCGCATTGTTGTACTTCAGCTTCAACAGCGGCCCGAGCTTAGTTTCATCCAGTTCATCCACACCCGCACTGACGTAATGAGCAAGCACAAAGGTCAGGAAGGCTCGCTGCTTGTCGCCAAACTCTTGGCTGATTACAACCTTCGCTCGTTCTGCACGCTCCTCGCGGGTTAGCGGTGTGTCCGCATAGGCGACAAAGGCCAGCACATCGAATAGGTCTGATTTGTCGGCCTCGATGATCTTTTGCATCTCGGCTAGCTGATCTTTGCCGAACCCCTTTTCGGCGAGCCCATCAAGCAACTTGCGGCGCGTATCTGGTGCGCTCCAGATCGTCCGCAGTTCGTCCTCATCCTTGAAAAACTCTGGCAGCTTGCCGAATAGGGCCTCCATGAACTGTGCGGCAGACATGGGTGTGCCATCCGGGTGCCAGAAACTGGTCGCGGTCATGAACTGAATTTGCCGTTCCTTACCGTCCGCGAGCTTTACCTTTGCCTTCTTCTTGCAGGTGCATGGCCGATTGCCACATTTCGGGCACGGCTCCTTCGGGCATGAGCAGGGCTGATTTCCACAGGCAGGACACAGTTGAGGCGGCCTCTTTTCGCAAGTGCAGGGCGTATTGCCACATTTCTTGCAGGCCTCAAGCTCTACCGGCTCACCATCCCACTCTGGATCACTAAAGTGGTGATGTGCTTTCACAAAATCGTAGATGGTGAAGTAGTCCTTGCCGTCGTAGAGCCTGGTGCCGCGGCCGATGATCTGCTTGAACTCGATCATCGAATTCACCGGTCGCATCAGCACGATATTGCGTACGTTACGGGCATCGACCCCGGTTGAGAGTTTCTGCGAGGTCGTCAGGATGGTCGGAATTGTCTTCTCGTTATCCTGAAAGTCGCGAAGCCACTGCTCGCCCAGCACTCCATCCTCCGCTGTGACGCGCTGGCAATAGTTCGGATCACTGCTTTGCTTAGCTTGATTGATCAGATCTCGCACCGCCAGGGCGTGTTCCTGCGTGGCACAGAACACGATCGTCTTTTCCTTCTGGTCGATGGACTGCATGAAGATATCGACCCGCTTCTTCTCCCGTTCCTTGATCTCGATGATCCGATTGAAGTCGGCTTCTTCATAGCGTTTGCCGGCCTCGATCTCACCTTCCACCAGTTTGTCGTCAGGGGTATAGACGTACTCATCCAGCGTAGTGGCGATCTGCTTGAGGCGGAAAGGCGTCAAAAAACCGTCGTTGATACCGTCTTTCAAGGAGTAGATGAATACTGGCTCGCCAAAGTAAGCGTAGGTATCGGCGTTGTCCTTGCGCTTTGGTGTGGCGGTCAACCCCAACTGTACGGCGGGAGCGAAGTATTCCAGGATGCCGCGCCAGTTGCTTTCATCGTTCGCACCGCCCCGGTGGCATTCGTCGATGACGATGAAATCAAAAAAATCCTGCGGATATTCGCCGAAGTAGGGCGACGGGTGACCATCCTTGGGAGGGCCGCTCATGAAAGTCTGGAAGATGGTGAAGAAGATGCTGCCGTTCTTAGGTACCTTGCCCTTCTTTTTGATGTCGTCCGGTGAAATGCGCACCAAAGCATCTTCCGGAAATGCTGAAAAAGCGTTGTAGGCCTGATCGGCCAAGATGTTGCGGTCAGCCAGGAAAAGAATGCGTGGGCGCCGCGTTGGCTCAATGTTGGATTTCCAATCAGTGATATTCCAGCGGCTTTGAAATAGCTTCCAGGCTAGCTGGAAGGCGATGAAGGTTTTGCCGGTGCCGGTAGCCAGGGTCAGGAGAATCCGGTCCTGCCCGTCCGCCAGCGCAGCCAGCACCCGTTCGATAGCAATATCCTGATAGTAGCGCCCCTGCCAGTACCCGCCTTTATCCTCGAAGGGTACGGCGGCAAAGCGGTTGCGCCAGGCATTCTCGACAGCGAAGGTGGCTTGCCATAGGGCCTCTGGTGAGGGGAAGGCAGGCAGCTCGCCCTCGTGGCCGGTGTGCATGTCGATACCGTAGATGCCCTGGCCATTGCTCGCGTAAGTGAAGCGGAGTGCGAGCTTGCCGGCGTAATCCTTAGCCTGGCCAACGCCTTCGGTCAGAGGCTTGGCCCAGGCCTTAGCCTCGACGACAGCGAGCTTAGTGTTGCGATATTCCAGCACATAGTCCGCAGTCAGCGGTTTGCCACGCTTTCCGCCCCCCTCCAACCGGCCGAGGGTGATCGGATACTCGCGCCGAATCCTGCTGCCTTCAATGACGCCCCAGCCCGAGGCGGCCAGTGCGGGGTCGATATGTTCGGCGCGGGTTTCGGCTTCGTTCATCACAGCACCTCAAACCAAGCCTTAACTTTCAAGGCCATGAGCTTGCGGCGTTCTTCGAGGAAATCGCTAAAGTCCTTGATTTCACCGTCAAGCATGGATTCAGGGATGCAATTCATGCGCAGATTCTCGCGCATGGTTTGCTCGTCGCTGATACCACCGTACTTCAGCACACCGCCCTTGCACTGCTCTGCCAAGGCAGCAAAGTAGACACCCGGTGCCGTGGCGCTGATAGCGATATTGATTTCGCTTTGTGCCACCACATAGTTGGCGATTTGGTTGTAGGTACTGGCGCTGAAACCCAAACCCTTTAGGTACTGACGTGGATAGACGTGGTGAATATCCGAGCGATTGAGCAGCAGATCCGTCACGGTGATGTTGGTTGAAAGGAAACCCTTGTCTCCAAGTTTGCCCTGCGCAGCCTTGTAGCAAAGGAAATAGGGGCTCTTGATTGACGACGTGGCCATGAACTGAGGCAGCATGCCGGTCCAGAAGCTCTCTGGCAATTCGGCTGCTATCACAGTCTCCACCACAGCCTTTACTCCCCGGCTTTCGATCTGGCGAATGTCAAAATCGAACTGCGATTCGGGGGAGCCGCTGTAACGCCCTCGCAGTACCGACATGGCGAACCAGCGTCGAACCAGTTGCTCCAGCTCTGCGGCCGGCACGCCTTCCTTACGCCCCCGAAGGTACAGGATGTAGGCGAAGTTCACCGCGTTTTGGCTGCTGATCATGTCGCTGGTGATGAAACCGGCCGAGCGCAGGATCATGGTGATGCGCTTGAAGTGTGTTTCGTTGATGAAGGCGTGGATGCCGTCTTTCAACTTGGCGAAGGACTGCTCGGCAATTGCCTCTTCGAACTGCTTCGACTCGAAATTGCGGCCGGAGAGCAGCGCCACCAGATCCTGCAGCTTGCCTCGCCCAAATTCCGAGGTGAAGGCCACACGCAGCATATCGGTGTAGGTGGGATCGTAGATGTCGTCATTCACATCGCAGATCCACTTCATCTTGCCGTAGAACTCCGAGCCGACGAAGGCCGCGTCACCTTTCTCGATCTTGGACTTGAAGTCCGGCGCCACCGCCAGATGGCAGAAGTAATCGATGGCCTTGCGCAGCACATTGCCGCCATAAGTCTCGTTTACCGCGATCTTCGACATGGCAAAGTCTGCCTGCGAGAGTTGGGCACCGGCGGAGTTCACGCGAATGAAGATTTCCGTGACGGTTTCAATATCCAGATCTTCCGCCAGCTCAATGATGCCAACGTGGTTATGCACAATCCCACGCAGCCGCTCGATCACCTTGAAGACCGTATCCTGCGAACACCCGGGATTAGCACTGCAATACTCGGTCACCAGCTGGAAAACGCTAGTTTTGGGGTCGAAAACCTTGGCCACATCGGGCAACCAAGCCACATCCTTGCGAATAGCCGGGTTGCTCACCTCAAACCCTTCTGTCTGAGGGTTAAAGGCGATGCGGATCTGCACGGTTTCGTAATCTTCGGTCAACACCTCCACGCCGAGCAAGGAAGCCATCAACGCCGTGACCCGCTGCTGCCCGTCGATCAGGATGCGCTTACCTGCCGAGGCTGTGCCGTCCTTAAGCTTCACGGTCGGATTGCGCCAGGCAATCAGATAGCCCACTGGATAACCCTGATACAGGGAGTCCAGCAGATTACGAACTCGCGTTGCCTCCCACACGAAGGGGCGCTGAATTTCGGGAATTGCGATCTCACCAGACTTGACCCAGGTCAGCAGAGTTTCAATCGGGTGGGGGGTAACGGAATAACGCTGGGTTGCCATGCGAGTGTGTCCTCACAGATTGCCGCTGAAAGCCTGATGCAGCAAGGATTGCCTCAGTTCGTCGAGCGCAGCATGTTTGCGCTGATAGAGAGAGTCGAGGCGCTGGGTTTCAAGCGCCAACAGATCGAGATCCTTAACAATTCTCTTTTGCTCAGGGGTGTCCGGCAGTGAAATTGGATATTTTGCGACGTTTTTTGCCCCAAGATTCGGTTGAGCAGCGCCGTTCTCATAAACCTTGATCTGCCCTTGACCGTTGGGGCTCGTCAAGATGAATCGCCCCGGCATTACTAGACACTCTGTAGCCGGTTGAAATATTGCTTTTCGAACTCTACCGGAGAAACGTCGTTGGCATGGCTGTGACGACGTTTCGGGTTGTAGAACATTTCGATGTAATTGAAGACATCACGCGTAGCCTCCTCTCGGTCGAGATAGACCTTGCGACGGATACGCTCGCGCTTGAGCAACTGAAAGAAGCTCTCTGCGACCGCGTTGTCGTAGCAGTTGCCTCGACGACTCATACTGGCTACCAGCCCATGAGCCTTCAGGAAGGCCTGCCAGTCATGGCTGCTGTATTGGCTTCCCTGATCGGAATGCACAATCACCGGGCCAGATGGATTTCTGCGCCAGACGGCCATCAGTAAGGCCTTGAGAACCAATTCGCTGTCGATCCGTGAGCGCATCGACCAACCAATCACTTGGCGTGAAAACAGATCAAGGACGACTGCAAGATATAGCCAGCCCTCATGAGTTCGGATGTAGGTAATGTCCGTGACCCACGCTTGGTTGGGGGCCTCAACGTCGAACTTCTGCTCCAGTTGGTTGATAGCCACCACAGCCGGCTTGCCATAGCGATGCGAACGGCGGCCATAGCCAACTTGAGCGCGCAGCCCTTCCTGTCGCATCAGCCGATAGACCCGATGCTTGCCACAGGATTCGCCGAGATCGCGCAGATCATGGGCGATCTTGCGGTACCCATACACCCCGCCGCTTTCCAACCAGCTTTGCTTGATCAATCCGAGCAGGCGCTGATCTTCCTTGTCTCGTTCAGAGGCAGGATTTGCTTTCCAGGCGTAATAGCCGCTCGGATGCACAGACATCATGCGGCACAGTCTCCGCACTGGGTACCGCACCTCCTCCGATTCGATGAATGCGTACCTTACCGGGACTCTTTGGCAAAGTACGCTGCGGCCTTTTTTAGAATGTCGCCCTCCTCGGTCACGCGCTTCAGTTCCGCTTTCAAGCGCCGAATCTCGCCCGACTGGCTCTGTTGCTCCAGCCGCTCCGGTTCTGGCAGGCTGTACTTCTTGATCCACTCGTACAGCGTCGGCTGTGACACGCCGAGACGTTGTGCTACGTCGGGTGCTGAATGACCACTATCGGTCACTTGCTTGACCGCCGCAATCTTGAACTCTTCCGGGTAACGCTTGCTGCTCATGAGGCCTCCTTGACCCTAAGTTTAAGGCTCAGGAGTATCTAATGAGGCCGGGGCGATTCAGTCCTTCTCGGTGTGAAGCAGGGATGGATACCCTGGACGCTTCCAGTCCGCTCTTCATTTCTAAACTAATGGAAATGGAGTTCACCATGATGTGGAATCAGCAAGAACGTGCAGTTAAGGCCCTGGAACAGCGTGCGCGTCGCAAGGCAAAGAGCGTTGGGCTCGTAGCGATCAAGTCTCGTAAAGGAGTTGGCTGCGTCGATAACCTCTGCGGGTTCAGGATTCTCGATGCGATTCTGGGCACCATTGAAGCAGGTGAGCGGTTTGATCTGACTGCGGATGAGGTGATTGCCTACTGCTCGGCTGAATAAAACGTCGAGCACAAAAAGGGCCCAGGGGAGCGATCTCCTGGGTCTTTTCTTTTCACGATTGAAAAGGCAATGCGGCCCCTACTGCCACAGTTGCGGACGCGGATGGCATTCGGTTGGAGTAAGCGCGCCATGCTCAAGCATGAATAGAAAGTGACGGATGTCGGAGATCACTATGTCACGCGGTCTCGATCGTTTTGTTGCATGCTATGATCATGTATTTTCATGCTGGCACTACGATTTTCAGAGCATGTACGAAGCTAGGACTACTCGCTGGGTAACGACAATAAAATGAAACTCATTTCAGAACACTATCGAAAGCTTAAACCTCAGATCGAGTATCTGGCCGATCAAGTTGTGATTGCCCAAGCTTGGAAGAAAACACATGGCTATATGCGTACTCATAATTGGTACGCTGACACTTTGGCTTTAGATGTGTCCGCGCTAGGGCTGGAGCGCAACTCTAAAGCGTGGGCCGATGCACTAGAAAATGAAAATCTCGAATTGGTCCCACTGGAGTTGGTGCCAGCAGCGAAATCTGATACATGGGACATAAAACCAGATGAGGGCTGGGCCCCTCTGCAACCTGCGGAAGATCGGAAGATCAAGCCACCGCTTCGACCATTAGCCCATTTGACAATCAGAGACCAAACTTGGGCATCTGCTCTGATGCTTTGCTTGGCTGATGCAGTCGAGACCGCACAAGGTGATTGTAGTAAGGCAGTCACTTCGCGGAATAAGAACCGCGTATTCAGTTACGGAAATCGCTTGCTTTGCGACTGGAACGACCAGGGGGCATGGTTCCGATGGGGAAATGGGGAAACCTATCGAAAGTTTTTTACCGATTATCAAAACTTTTTGCGGCGCCCCATTGATATTGGGCGAAACGTGGCTAATTCGGTTAGCGATACCGACCACGTTTTTGTCATTAATCTCGATCTCTCCAAGTTTTATGACAATGTTGATCGAGCAGTATTAGTGAAACGCTTGAAATCTTTAGCCAAGGAATATGGCTACAAGGATGAGTGCCGAAGATTTTGGGCAACTGCTCAGAAGATTATTGATTGGCAATGGCATGACGAGGCGAAGGAGACCGCAAATAAATTAGGTATGCAACTAGGCCAAGGGCTACCGCAAGGGCTAGTGGCTTCGGGCTTCTTTGCCAACGCGTACATGGTGGAGTTCGATCGGGCCATTGGGAAGCATATCGGTGAGAGCCTTCCAAAGATGCGAGGCGTAGTGCTGCATGATTACTGCAGGTATGTCGATGATCTGCGGTTGGTGGTCAGTTTTGATAATTATGACAGAGACACTTTGGCTCTCGGGATCAACAATTGGATTTCTCATCAGCTTAAAGCTTATGCCGGGAATTCAATTGAGCTCAATGGTAAGAAAACCAAGGTTACTGCGCTATCTGATTTGGATAATCGAGGGAGCCTATCTGGGCGCATCGCGCTATTGCAAGAGGACCTGAGCGGCCCAGCTGATCGTGATGTGTTGGAGAATGCGTCAGCAGTATTAGAAGGGTTGCTAAGCTCCCAATCTGATGACCTCGATGAATCCTTCGATAAGCTAAATGATCAGGATAAACCGCTATTTCGGCTGGTTAGGTTTGACCATGATGTCCGCTTAGATACGTTAAAGCGATTTGCGGCCAATCGATTGGAGTCGATAACTCGGAGCAAGCGAAAACTGACCGGGGGCGGAATACAAGATGCAGAGGCAGCGAACCTAGAGGACAACGAAAGTGAGCTCTTGGCCAAAAAGCTGATAAGAGCTTGGATGCAAGATCCATCACTCGGCCTTGTGTTGAGAAAGGCAATCGAAATATTCCCCTCTCCGGCAATTGTCGAGCCTGTTCTGAACGCAGTCTACAGAAGAAGTGCGGTGGGCGGGTTCAAGGATGATTTGCAAACGGCAGCAATGATGGATTACTTGCTTGCCGATATTTTCCGCTGCTGTGTTGATTTCAACGGATTCTTCCAACGGATCGATTACCCGCTATCCGCTGCACCTGAGGAAGCTCTGGACGTTGCCGCGAGCCTAGCTCAAAAAATCATTTCGGTTCCTGAAATACCACGTTTTCTCGAACGACAAGCCTTGTTATTGCTAGCTACCTTGCAGAAGCCGGTTGTTATCAGCGATAGTGAAATAGAAAAAACTATTCAGCACAGTCTGCATGCAATTTTGGCTGGCAGACTACCCGAATATCAGCGCCAACGTTCGGCGCTCTTTGAGGTCGCTGCCCAGATAACGGGAAAGCCTAATATCTTTGCCTCGTATTTGCTGCAGACAATTGAAAGGCAGAACGACGACGTCAAATATGGCGTACTTGAAGAAATTGCCAAGCGAGGAGGAGAGTTCTGGCTCAGCGTTTGGAAGCGATTGTCAAAAGCGAAGGAATGGCAAAATCTTGCCGATCGTCTCAAATGGGCCTCACCAATTTTTGCCGCAGATCTTAAATCGCATAAGCAGAAACTATCAAAAATTATTGCATCAGAAAATAATGGGTTTGAGCACGAAGTGGCGTTGGTCAAACTGGCGCTTGCACTCATTACCTTTGCAGAAAATAACTTTGATTTACTGCCGCTTTCTCCGAGTGAATTAGATATATCCAAAGAAAAAGCGAATGCAGGTTGGGATGAGCTTTGGTTGCCCAGCGTTGAGGTGCTTAAATGCGTGAGCACCGCTCAGACTAAGACGATCGATCCTCGATTTGAAATCCCACCATGGTTGGACTGCAATAATTCCGATCATGTGGTGGTCTATTGGATTGGAACTATCCTTAGAGCAGCGGTCGTTGGAGGAAGCGACTACACCGGTAATCGCTGGAAGTCAGGCAAAATTATCGGTTACAAGGGATTGAGAACGGGATGGTATAAACGCCGAATGGGCATGATGCATGCTGCGGAGGCGTTGGTTGGAAATTATGCAACTGTATCCAATTGGATGTCTGAGTTGCTGATGAAATGCCTGCAATGGCCTGGATTTGAGTCGACATTTCTTCAGTGTGAAGACATCGCGGGTATAGATGGTCTTGCTACGCTAAAGAGCGTGTTGAAAGACCGGGAAGCGTTACTGAACAGCAATTACTGCTCGGCTTCAAGAATGCCAGCCTTGGTTACTACGATTAAGCGGCCATCAGATGCATCGCGTTCCACGTTTCGAATTGTCACGGTGCAGCAATTGTTGCCCCGGACTAAAGATTTTACGGTTAGTGACCCTAAGCTAGATCTACCAAAGGCACGAGCGGACGCACGTGCCCACGTGGCGAGAGTCTGCCGATTAACCTACAAGACCTTATCGGCCAAGCTCGAAGCAGACAAAGATAAATCGGGGACTGGCGCCGATTTGATAGTCTTTCCAGAGGTCGCAGTACATCAAGACGATCAGGATTTATTGAAGCGCCTTGCTGATAAGACAAGGTCGATCGTCTTTGCCGGTTTGGTTTTTCTCGATCATAAAGGGAAGTTGGTAAATGTTGCCCGCTGGTTTATTCCAGACTACCGACCGTCTGGACGTCACTGGATCATTCGAGATCAAGGGAAAGCCAATATGACTAAAGGAGAGAAATATTTGGGCATTTCCGGCCATAGGCCTTGTCAGCACATTATCGAACTAACAGGAGCCGAGGAGGGGGCGATTCGCATCGGCGGGGCTATATGCTATGACGCGACAGACCTAAACTTGGCGGCCGATTTGAAAAAGAAAACAGATTTGTTTGTTGTCTGTGCACATAACAAAGATGTGAGTACCTTCGACACTATGGCAGCAGCGCTTAACTACCATATGTATCAGCACGTAGTGGTCGTTAATAAGGGGGAGTTCGGCGGATCGACGGTACAAGCTCCCTACAAAGAGCATTACGACCGGCTCGTTTCCCATGTGCACGGCGCAGACCAAATTTCCATTCATGTGGCTGACATTGATCCTGCTGCTTTCAGGAGAACGCACAAGGTTTTCAAGCCTGTAAAGACCAAACCGGCGGGTTAATTCCATTCCAAATTCACGTCGCCAAAACTCCAGGTTACGCGCTGAGCATCGGCAAATACCATGGCTACTCCTTTAACCCAGCTAGGAGTAATCATGGCAAAGCAATCCCAACAGCAATCACGTACCCAGCAACAGTTGAACGACCGTGCGAACGCACTCAATAACAATCGAGGGACTTCTGGGACGAACCCGGTCAACGCTCAGGTTCATGGCAATCGGGGTAAGCAGTTCAATCCGAACCAAAAGTGATGCGTCGTATCCCCGCTGCGTGCGGGGATACGCACTTTTAAGAAGCGGTGTGATCGATCATGAACGATAACTTTCCGACACTGGGCGAACTGGTCAAGTTTGCTTTTGACGCAGCAGGCGTTCTACCCCGCAAACGGGGAGAAAACGACGGCCTAAACGACACAGATAAAAAGCGTATTCAAAAACAGCTCCAGCGCCTTACCGACGAAGAAGGTAGCCTGACGGATCGCTGTGGTGAGCTGATCCGTAACCTGGGTTTTCTGACAGCCGGTGCGATACCGAACGCCAAAGTAAATTTGGCATTTGGCGAAGGTGTTATGGACCTCTTCGAGGTTTACAACGCCGTCATTCGTGATGAGGGTACTTATCTCAACAAGAAAGACAGCATTCTTTGGTTTTGTCGCGCACATGCAATTCCCCGACTGGCGATATCAATCCAGAAGCACGCACTCCGTTTCAATTTGGCTTCTGAGGGATTCGCAATTCCGCCTGACCCCAACTGGTACCTGCCTACGGTTAACGGCGACGAGATCATTTTGCCGATCAAGAAAGCCATGTCTTGGGTTTATGAAGCCTGCGGTGTCAGCCGGACACACTTTCACTACCCGGGCAAGAGCGCCAACACTGATGATGCAGAGCTACAGCAGAACCTAGAGAACGCGTCGGACTGGTTTAAAGGAGAACGTCTTCCATCATGGCCCGGTCTGTCTTGGAACTTTGCGCGCTCATTTGAGCATCTTGAAAGCCATAGCGACAGAGCGTATCAGCGCCATTTTCCAGAGAAGTTGCGTGAAAGCATCTTTCAGGTGCTTTTCTTGGCCCGGCTGGCTACCTACATTTGCAATTTGATCAAGGAAGCCTACGGGACGGTCATACTGGAGCAGTTAATCACCCAATTCACGCAACACCGCGATTGGCTATCAGTCGACCTTGATTCATTTACAGAAGAAACCACTTCATATATCGAGGGATACAGCGTCCCGCCAATCGCCATAGATACAGTCTGGATGGAGTTCTCGGAGCAATACTGGACCTGGTTCCGCGATCGCTACGCCGACTTGGCCAATACGCTGGATTACTTGCTGCACGAGAACGACTACAACCCTCTGCCCGCTGATACGGTTGCTGAACTTATTCAGAGGTATGGCGAGTACAGTGTGCGTACCGCACTCGACAGATTGGAAATCAATCGCGAATTTTCCATTCCTTCCGGCTTTCCACAAAGGCTAGGCGAAGGATTCGAGTTAAAGAAAAATTCCGAATGCAGCGACGAGGATATTGATCAGTACCTGCAGGCACTCCGACAGGACGGCTTAGCGTCACATCTCAACTGGATGGAGCGTTGGTTGCGTGCAGTCGTTCGCTACCGGAACGGTGACTACGAGTCTGCCTTCTATCATATGGAATATGCCTTCGAGCAGGCGAAGTACCGAGCCGGCGGTAGCCAGTATCTGCTGGTGAACCAATTCATCGAGCTTGCCGCAAAAACGGATCGCTGGAAAAGCTTCAAGAAAGGAGTCGAATGGGCACTATACATTGGGGTTTCCATCCGCTGGCTCCGTGCTCAGGAGCCTACCGAGGAGGCGCTGCAATTCGTTTTCGCGATGATGCAAAAGGCCACCTACGCACAGTTATAAGCGCCCCAGATCATGACAAATAATAGCGGTCGGGATACGATCGACGTTTGTTCTAACAATCCAAAAATCATGAAGAAGCAGATGTACAACATTGCGGTTTACGTAGACATGGAGAATGTCGCTTCAACCGAATTTGCGCTGGAAGATTTAATGAGTGCATTGCTTCGAGCCGATGACGACCACAACTGCATTTTCGTGATCAAGGCGGCTTACGGAAATCAGACGACTGGTAAGAAGACGCTCAAAGAGCAACTAATCGACCACAACTTCACGTTGATCGACACGCCGAAGATTGGCGCGGAGAAGAACCGGGCCGATCTCTTCATCAGCTTGGACGCTTTTGAAACGCTCTACCTCGGCAACCCGAAGATCGACCGCTACTGTTTCCTGACTAGCGACTCCGACTTTACAGTCATTGGTGACCGTTTGCGGAAGTACGGGAAGGAGGTCTGGTTGGTCTGTCGTAAAAAGGACAAAGACCGGGCAATTTTGGCTAAAGCTTTTGATACCTTGCTATTTCTTGAGGATTTTGCGAAGGCGAAGATCAGGACCTTTGACGATGCAATCGAAAATCTCTTTGTCAAAGCGCTCCGCAACATTGATCGGAACAAGTTGCCAATCAATGTTTCGACCGCTAATAACAAGATGAAGGAAATTGACCCCAGTTTTGACGTTGCGCGAACTCAGTACAAGAACTTCATGCCACTGGTGAAAGAGATGACTAGCCGAGGGCACTTGCGCTTTACAACATCGCCAGGCGGGGAAAACCGGATTACTGATATCCTCATTTAGCCGCGCGTGGTGTTTCGTAACTGTTCGGTCTCGCGTCTGGTCACATTCTGGTCACAGCAGAAGCGGATTCCATCCAATTCAGTCAAACTGAGGCGTTAGAACTAAGCCCTATCCCGAAAATTTGTATTCATGTGATTTCCTTCAATTGCCAAGGAAACAGCGGGGTAATAGAATCACTGGTGAAGCCCATAATGAGCGGATCGATGGTCGGGTTGACGTGTTCGATTCCCATCGCCCGCTCCACATCGAATTCAGGCAGATCATTGATCTGCAAAAGAAAAAGCCAACCGATGCCGGTTGGCTTTTTTGCTTTTCGCCGCTTTTTACCGTTTGCGTGATCAGCCGATCCGCTTTTTGGCCAGCCGCAGCAACTGGATAAGTTGTGCCGACAGGTTGTCGAACTCGCCGAGCAATAATTCAAGTTCGTCGAGGGCGTCGTGGCGGTTGATTTTTTCGGCCAGGTCGCCGGCAATTTCATGGAAGGTCTTGTGCAGTACCTTGATTCTCTGGTGCGGGTCATCGCCCAGGAGCCTGAGAGAATCCGGGGAGTTCAGCCAGCAGCCGAGCGTGCAGAGATTGTCGTCGCGGGCGGTGGCGAGATCGAAGGCCTCGCGGTTCACGCCCTGGATCGCGGTCTGGAAGCGGACTACCCAGGTGCGATGGGCGAGAATTGCCTGATCGATGCTGGAGAGCGGCATGCGGTGTCGTCTTTCGTGATTGACTCGCAGTTTATCTGAAGAATCCCCGCCGGCCAGGTCAGGCAGTTTCGCTTGCCGCATTGCCGGCAGCCGCCGGCTGCGGATGCCGCCCTGTCAGATCGGCTTGATCGGTTTTTTGCAGGTGATCGCACAGGTAATCGCAGGTCAGACGATAGAGTCCCTGGCGGTCGATGTGGCCGATGCTTGCCTCGCACAGCAGGTCAGTCAGCCGAGTCCGGTAGTGATCGTGCTCGGCCTTATGAGCTTCGAGGTTGGGACTGGCATTTTGTTCGAGAAAGTTTTCTTCGTCGTTGAAGTGCCGGTCGAACAAAACCGCGATATCGTTAAGCAGCAGGTGAAAATGGCTGTCGGCTTGGGTGCCGGCCTCAAGCGCACAGCGCCCCGCCTGCTGACTGATTTCGAACAGCTGCCGGTGCTGGCGGTCAAGTGTTGCATTGCCGACCTGCAAGTCGGGCGACCAGTTGAGCATTTGGTTCATTTCGCGTTTTTTTTGATTTTCGTGTTTCTATTATTAACTAATTCGCATGTCTTGTTTTGTCCGCTGTCAACAGATTGACGGTTCGCTGCCGGAAAATTTGGCCGCAATGCATGCGCGGACGCATGGAGGGAGCCATGGCTAATGCCCTGATGGCGCCGGCGACCGCCGAATTGACGATCAGGAAGAGCCGCTTTCTGGCCCGGATCGAAAATGTGGCCAGCCGCGAGGAGGCCCTGCGCATCGTTGCCGACTTGCGGCGCCAGCACCCCGGTGCCGCACATGTGTGCTGGGCTTTGCTGGCTGGGGGGCAGTCGGCGGCTGTGGACGATGGCGAGCCTAGCGGTACGGCCGGCCGACCGATGCTGGACGTGTTGCGGCACCGCGATCTGGATGGGGTGCTGGCGACGGTGGTGCGCTATTTCGGCGGGGTCAAACTGGGGGCCGGTGGTTTGATTCGGGCCTATACCGACAGTGTTGCCCGGGCCCTGGCCGAGGCCTGCCTGGTCCCGCAGGTCGCGCGCCTGCGACTGTGTTGCGTCCTGCCCTATGCGCGTGAAGGCTGGTTGCGGCGGGAATTGCAGGCTGCCGGTGCGGTACTGGAGGCGGTCGAGCATGGGCAGGCGGTGCGGGTAGTGCTTTCGTTGCCTTGTGATCAGGCCGATAATCTTCGTCGCCGGCTCGATGAGAACGGCGGGGGGCAGGTCTGCTGGGAAGCGACCTGACGGTTGCGCGCAAGGGCGAGCCCAGGAGAAACGAGATGAAATATCTGAGCGTATGTTTTTTGCTGGCCGCGCTGGCCGGGTGTGCAGTGCACACACCGGGCACGAGTGTGGTGATTGATCCACATCCCTCCGGTGGCGGCTTTTGCCCGCCAGGGCAGGCCAAGAAGGGTAATTGTTAAGCACCGGCAGTAATGGCTGGCCCAGACTGGGCGGCTGTTATACATTGAACATTTTTCGTCTGGAATATTCGATCATGAGCACGCAAGCACCTGTTGTCTTCGGTACCGAGGATTTGCTGAAAACCCTGTGTAATTCGGTCAGCCGGGTGCTGACTACGGCGACGCAACAGCCGATCCGCTATTCCGGGATGGTGCAGAAGATCGGCAAGACCTGCCTGAAGCCGGATATCGGTTGCTTTGTCCTGTTTGACGGCGGTTTTTCCGGTCTGGTCGTGCTCAATTTCTCGGCCCAGGCGGCGATGGAACTCTACGAGAGCTACATGCTGAACATGGGCATGGCGCGCGAAGATCTGGCCGTCTCCTACACCTCGGACGAAGTCAGCAATGTGATGGGCGAATTGATGAACCAGATGGTCGGCGACTTCACCAGCCGCGTCGAACGTGAATTGCAGACCCACATCACGCAGAATCAGCCAAAGATGCTGGTGATCAACAAACAGGTCACGCTCAGCATCGGGGCCAACCTGGATAACCCGGAGGCACGACGGGTCAGCTTCTTTACCGGCAAGAGCAATACTTTTTATCTCGAACTGGCTGTTGATCGGACGGAGTTCATCAAGATTGCCGATTTCGATACCGAGGAAGACCGCGATCCGGATGCCCTGTTCGCCCAGGCTGCCAAGAGCGGCCAACCGGTGCAGGCTGCGGCGGACGGCGGCGAGAGCGATAACCAGCGCCTGCTCGATTCGCTGGGCATGTAAGCGGCGCGGGGTCCGGTCGGCTCGCAGGTGGGGCTATAATCAACAGAGATATGGAAGATTTGATATTTTTAGAGGAGAAGCTCCATGACGATGAATGTCGAACAATTTGCAGTTGCCAACAAGGCAACGGTCGATTCCCTGCTGGCCGTGGCCAATGTCGCACTCGCTTCCGCTGAACGGATTGCTGCCTTGAACCTGAACGCAGCCCGGTCGGCGATCGAGGATTCCGCTTCCGGCGCCCAGGCCGTGCTGGCGGCAAAGAGCCCGCAGGAGGCGGCTGACATTCAGGTGGCTCTGGCTCAGCCGGCGGTAGAGAAGGCGGTGGCTTACTCGCGTTCGGTGTACGAGATTGCCGCGCAGAGCCAGGGTGAGTTGGCCAAACTGATGGAAGCCCAGTTCTCCGGTTTTCAGAAAGCCCTGACCGAATTGGCCAAGCAGACTACGCAGGCCATTCCGGTCGGTGGCGAAGGCGCATTTGGCGGGATTCAGGCCGCGATGAATCAGGTCAATGCATCGTTCTCCCGGATGAACGAGGTCAGCAAACAGTTTGCCGAACTGACCCAGGCCAATTTTTCCGCTGCGACGCAGGCGGCTGAGGCAATGAGCAAAGGCTTGCGCAAGTAAGCCGGCGTTTCCGATAGCCCCGCAAGACTCCGGTCTGCGGGGCTTTTTTGTGCGCGGCAACAAAATCGATTACTTGCCGTTACAGACTGCAACAAAATATTTGCTGCATTGCACAAGATGTTGCCGCATAATGCGATCTGTCTCCTCCATTTCCAAGAATGGATTTATGCCCGCCTTGTGCGGGCATTTTTTTTGTTTGGCGCAGGCCTGCTGATTTGCCGCAGTGACGTCCATCCGCTTCTTGTCGATTTTGTCATTTTATGCAATTGGTTTATTATCGATAAATGTCGTCCAGCCATTCCGGGCGGATGATGCGGACCAGGCGGACGAGGGAGCCAAAGCAGGCCATGAACAATGCGAGACAAGCCTTGCACAACAGTGCGGAGGCGCAGGTTACCGAGCGGCGCCAGCAGGTGCGTTATCGCATCCCCGGTAACGCACAGCAACATGCGCAGCTCAAAGTGGGCGTCAGCATTGTCCAGCTTGGGGTGCGCCACGATCTGATCGGCAGCCTGCTGGACATTTCGGAAACCGGCTTGTGTACCCGCCTGCAGGGGCGGTTGCCGAAATTGCCGATACGCGATCAGATGCTGACCGTCGAATGGGAGATTTATTCTTCGCTTGGTCTGACCTGCGGTCTGGCAACCATCCGCCGCCAGCAATTGCATGGCGACGATCTGCTGCTCGGCCTGCACATCGGGGATAACAAGCCGGTACTCAAGGGGTTGGTCGACTACCTGCGGATGCACTGGAATCTCGGCAGCATTTCGGTGGACCAGCGGGGGCAGGCAAGGGTGCACGGTCGGCTGCATTTCGAAACCGCGCGCCAGCTGACGCATCTTTCGCATCGGGTGAGAAAAATCGACCTTGCCCAGTGTAGCGGCATCGATGGGGCGGGGGTTGGCGTGGTTGCCCTGGCGGTGGCTCGGGGTGTCGCGCTGACTGGTTGTTCCGGCGATGTGCGGGCCATGCTGACTGCGGCCGGGGTTTGCCAGCGGTGTTTCGCTCTCGGTCAGAGCCAGTCCGGCGCTGCGCATTGCTGAGCCAGGCCCGCAGCCTGGGTAAGATGTTGCCTTCTTGATTCGGATAGGGAACGTCTCATGCGGGTGGTAGTGCAGCGGGTAGCGCAAGCCAGTGTCACGGTCGACGGGCAAATTTGCGGAAAAATCGGCGCCGGTTTGCTGGTGCTGGCCGGGTTCGAGGCGGAAGACGCTGCGGCCGATCTCGACTGGATGGTCGGCAAGCTGTTGCGCTTGCGCCTGTTTGCCGACGCCGACGGGGTGATGAACCGCAGCGTGCAGGAAGTCGGCGGCGAAATTCTCGCCGTATCGCAATTCACCCTCTATGCCTCGGTCAAAAAGGGCAACCGGCCATCGTGGAGCCGGGCTGCGCGGGGTGAAATTTCGCAGCCGTTGTTTGCCGACTTTGTTGCCAGACTCGAAGCCGCGCTGGGCAAACCGGTGCCAACCGGAGTTTTCGGCGCCGACATGCAGGTTGCGCTGGTTAACGACGGGCCGGTGACGCTGACCATCGACTCGCGGCAGCCGGAATAAACCGGCGGCCTCAGGCGAGCGCCGAATAGGCCGCAGCCAGCCTTCGAATCCCCGCCAGACCGCCCAGCGGCAGCGCAATGCTGCCGGGCGGGCTGTCGCTTTCGAGCGGATTGATCCGGATCAGGCGTTGGCCATACTGTTCGGAAAAGCGCCGGACGCTGGGAATCCGGCTGCCGGCGCCGATTTCGATCACCACCGGGCGGCGGACCTGTCCCAGCCAGTCGGCCAGGGCCTGTTGCTGGGCCGCGCTGCGCTGCTCCAGCCAGTGCCAGTCGTTGAACATCAGAATGTTCGGCCGCGCCAGCGCGCCGCACTGCGGACAATGCGGCGCTTCATTGCGCAGCCGGCAGGCCGCGTGATCGACCTCGGG
This sequence comes from Dechloromonas sp. ZY10, assembly GCF_041378895.1. Lineage (NCBI taxonomy): Bacteria > Pseudomonadati > Pseudomonadota > Betaproteobacteria > Rhodocyclales > Azonexaceae > Dechloromonas > Dechloromonas aquae. Next base: position 3,501,821 of record NZ_CP144212.1, on the reverse strand, counting down.
TGCAAACCCGGCTGCCGACCAGATGCGTTCGCTGCACGGCCGGCTGCATTGCAGGTGGTGGATGCTGCCGTGGATTTCGCAAATGCGCTCGGCCGGGTAGCCAGCCTTCTGGAACTGACCGTCGACGTTGCTGGTGAACACGAAGGCGCCCTGCGGCAGTTGCGCCGCGATCTCGCGCAGCAGCGCAAAGCCGGCATGCGGCTCGGTGGTGCGGTAGAGCGCCAGGCGGTGGCCGTAAAAGCCCCAGGCCAGCTGTGGGTCGCGGGCGAAGGCGGCGGGGTTGGCGATTTCCTCGAAGGCGATGCGAGCCCGGCCGAGCGCTGGGTATACGCCCCAGAACCCGCCCGGGCCGCGAAAATCGGGCAGTCCCGAGTCGATCCCCATGCCGGCGCCGGCGTTGATCAGCAGCCCATCGGCCGCTGCCAGCCAGCCGGCGGCGCGGGTTAAGGCGGCGGTGAGCGGATCAGCGGCCAAGGCGCCAGCCGAGCAGGAGCAGCAGGGCGACTGCCAGGACGGCAAAGAGCACGCCCAGGCGTCGAGCCTGGCGAGCCTTCCAGCGTTCGTCGGCGAGCTCGGCGGCGACCAGCTGGCGCAGGCGCTGGAAAGTCTGGCTATGTTCGAGTGGGCTCATGGCACGACCTTGATCGACAAATCCCTGGTTTCGCCGACAAATTGCAGGCGTTGCTGCAATGCTTGCGTCAACTCGATGCCGTTGTCACGGTCGACGCGCAAAACCAGCGAAATTCCCAGCTTGTCGGCAAGTTCGTGCCAGCGCTCGGGGCCGGCGACGAAGATCGGCTTTGAAGTCGCGTCCGACAAGGTGCCGGCGCCGCGTCCGCCCTGGCCGGCAGGAATCACCACGGTCACCGCCTGGGTGTGTTCGACTGGCTGGCCGCTGCGCGGGTCGAGCAGGTGCGAGTAGCGTTTGCCGTCGAGTTCGAAAAAACGCTGGTAGTCGCCCGAGGTGCCAATCGCCTCGCCGTCGTGCAGTTCGAGCGTTGCCAGCGGCCCCGGCTGGCGTGGGTGCTGGATGCCGACCCGCCAGGGGCGGCCATCCTTGCTGCCGAGGGCGATGACATTGCCGCCGATGTTGATCAGCGCGTCCCTGATTCCCTGTTCGCGCAGGATCGCGGCGGCGCGGTCGAGGGCGACGCCTTTGAGGTAGCCGCCAAAGTCGAGCGCGAGCAGGCGCTTGCGGCTGCTCGCCGTGCCCTCGGGGCCGAGCTGGAGGTCGGCGATCCCCGGGCGTTCGCGTTGCCAGGCGGCGAGCGCGGCGGGATCGGGCAATTGCGCCTTGAACTCCTCGGACTGGAAGCCCCACAGCGCGATCAGCCGGCCGATACCGGGGTCGAACAGGCCTTCGCCCTGCGCCGTGAGTTGCTGCGCATCGCGGATCAGCGCCGCCATTTCGGGCGCGACCGGCCACGGTCGACCGGCGGCCAGCGCCGAATTCAGGTCGCTCAGCTGCGACGGCTGCCAGGCGTGATAGTTCTGGTGCAGGCGGTCGAATTCGCGCAGCACGGCAGCAATGGCGCTACGCGCCCGCTCGGGCTCGCTGCCGACGACGACGACTTCGACGCGGGTGCCGAAGACGTAGGCCTGCTGTTCCTGCAGGGGCGTCGGGCGGCAGGCGGTGAGCAACAGCGTGCCGAGCAGCAGCCCGGCACTCAATAAACGCCGCATAGATGCTCGATGGTGGTGATGAAGGCGCCGGCGGCGTCGAAGGCGGTTTGCTGCTTGATCTCGACCATGCAGGTCGGGCTGGTGACGTTGATTTCGGTGAGGTGGTTGCCGATCACGTCGAGCCCGACCAGCAGCAGCCCGCGCTTGGCCAGAATCGGGCCGAGGTGTTCGGCGATCCGCCGGTCGTTCGGCGACAGGTCCTGCGCCACGCCGACGCCGCCGACCGCGAGGTTGCCGCGCGTCTCGCCGGCCTTGGGAATGCGCGCCAGACAATACGGCACCGGCTTGCCGCCGATCAGCAGGATGCGCTTGTCGCCCTGCGCGATCTCGGGCAGGTAGCGTTGCGCCATGATCGTCCGGCGGCCCAGGCGGGTCATCGTTTCGAGGATCACGTTGCGGTTCGGGTCGTTCTTCTGGATGCGGAAAATCTGGCTGCCGCCCATTCCGTCGAGCGGTTTGACGATCACGTCGTGTTCTTCGTCGATGAAGTGCTGCAGCTGTGCGATGTCGCGGGCGACCAGGGTCGGTGGAATGAAGTCGGCGAACTCCATGATCGCCAGCTTTTCCGAGTGTTCGCGCAGCGCCCGTGGCCGGTTGAAGACGCGCACGCCTTCGGCCTCGGCGCGTTCCAGCAGCCAGGTGGCGGTCAGATATTCGGCGTCGAAGGGCGGGTCCTTGCGCATGATCACCACGTCGAAGGAGTTCAGCAGCAGCCAGTCGCGGCCGGTTTCGCGATACCAGTCATGGTCGTCGGGGCGCGGGTGCAAATGCATCGCCAGGCCGAAGACGCCGCCATTCTGGCCCGGCTCGGGGCAGCGCCAGCCGAGGGTGTGGGACTCGATGGCGAAGACCTCGTGACCATGTTTTTCGGTCGCGCGCATCATCGCGATGGTCGAATCCTTCCACGGCTTGAGGCTGTGCAGCGGGTCGATCACGAAGGCGAACTTGAGCGTCTGGCTGCGTCCGCCGAGCAGGTGTTTCTCGAAATGTAGCTGTTGTCCCATGCCCGCTCAGACTGCGTCCGGCGCTGTCCGTTCCAGTTCCAGCGCGGCGGCCAGGCAGGCCAGGCGGCCGACCACGCCGTAGGCGTAAAAACGGTTGGGCGGCGAATCGGGGTTGCCGCAGCGGTAGTCGGGCAGGTTGCAGCCGGTTTCAAAGGCCAGCGGCTCGAAATGCATGCCCGGCGCGTTGAGGTTTTCGTCCTTGCCGCGACCGGTGTGCACGCGGTAGAAACCGCCGACCACGTAGCGGTCGATCATGTACACCACCGGCTCGGCCACGCCCTCGTTGACCGTCTCGAAGGAATGCACGCCTTCCTGGATGATCACCTCGCTGACTTCCAGACCTTCCTTGACCACGCTCATCTTGTTGCGCTGCTTGCGGTTCAAGGCAATCACCTCGTCGGCGTCGCGCACCGTCATCACCCCCATGCCGTAGGTGCCGGCGTCGGCCTTGACCACCACGTAAGGCGTTTCGTCGATCCCGTATTCCTTGTACTTCTCGCGCACGATGTCGAGCACGGCGGCGACGTTGGCGGCCAGGCATTCCTCGCCCTGGCGCTCGTGGAAGTTGATGCTGCGGCAGACCGAGAAGGCCGGGTTGATCCGCCACGGGTCGATGCCGATTTCCTTGGCGAAGGCGTTGGCCACTTCGTCGTAGGCGGCAAAGTGGTTGGACTTGCGGCGCACCGCCCAGCCGGCATGTACCGGCGGCAGCACGAACTGTTCGTCCAGCCCCTGCAGGATGGCCGGGATGCCGGCCGACAAGTCGTTGTTGAGCAGGATCGCGCAGGGCTCGAAGCCGGCGACGCCGATCCGGTTGCCCTTGCGCACCAGCGGCTCCAGCAGCAAATTCTGCCCGTTGGGCAGGTCGACCGTGAGCGGCGCCTGCAGATCGGGGATCAGGCTGCCGATGCGCACGTTGAGGCCGGTCTGGGTCAGGATCGCAGCAATCTGCGCGACGTTTTGCAGGTAAAAGGCGTTGCGCGTGTGGTTTTCGGGAATCAGCAGCAGGCTGCGCGCTTCCGGGCAGAATTTTTCAATCGCGCTCATCGCCGCCTGCACGCACAGCGGCAGGAAGGCCGGGTTCAGGTTGTTGAAGCCGCCGGGGAAAAGATTGGTATCGACCGGCGCCAGCTTGAAGCCGGAGTTGCGCAGGTCGACCGACGAATAGAAGGGGGGCGTGTGTTCCTGCCATTGACCGCGCAACCAGTGCTCGATTTGCGGGCTGGCCGCGAGAAAACGGCGTTCGAGTTCGAGCAGGGGACCGCTCAGCGCGGTGGTGAGATGTGGAACCATGGGTCAGGCCTTGCCTTGCGGCGGAAAGAAGTCGGAAAGCATCTTACAGCGGGCTTTCTTAAATGGGGATGAATGCGCCAGCTTCAATGCCCACGGTCGACCGACGAAAGCAGGTAAAATTGCCGACTATTTTGCGTTTATTTCAGAGATCGGAAACACCGTGCTCGTCGCCGCCAACATTACCATGCAATTCGGGGTCAAGCCCCTCTTCGAGAACGTCAACGTCAAGTTCGGCGAAGGCTATCGCTACGGCCTGATCGGCGCCAACGGCGCCGGCAAATCCACCTTCATGAAGATCCTCTGCGGCGCGCTGGAGCCCTCGGCCGGCAACGTCTCCAAGGACGTGCATGAGCGCATGGCCTACCTCAAGCAGGACCAGTTTGCCTACGAAGACATGCGCGTGCTCGACGTGGTGATGATGGGCCACGAGGAACTGTGGGCGGCGATCCAGGAACGCGACGCGATCTACGCCAACCCGGAAGCGAGCGAAGACGACTACATGCGCGCCGCCGAACTCGAAGGCAAGGTTGGCGAATACGACGGCTACACCGCCGAAGCCCGCGCTGGCGAACTGCTGCTCGGCGTCGGCATCCCGACCGCGCAGCACAACGGCCCGATGAGCGAAGTCGCCCCCGGCTGGAAGCTGCGCGTGCTGCTCTGCCAGGCCCTGTTCGCCAACCCGGACATCCTGCTCCTCGACGAACCGACCAACAACCTCGACATCAACACCATCCGCTGGCTGGAAGACGTGCTCAACAACCGTGACTCGACGATGATCATCATCTCGCACGACCGTCACTTCCTGAACCAAGTCTGCACCCACATGGCCGACCTCGACTACGGCAAGATCACCACCTACGCTGGCAACTACGACGACTTCATGGAAGCCGCGCAGCAGGCCCGCGAACGCCAGTCGCAGGCCAACGCCAAGGCCAAGGAACGCATCGCCGAACTGCAGACCTTCGTCCGCCGCTTCTCGGCCAACGCCTCCAAGGCCAAGCAGGCGACCAGCCGCCTCAAGCTGATCGACAAGCTCAAGCCGGAAGACGTCAAACCCTCGTCGCGCCAGTACCCGTGGATCCGCTTCGAGCACGACGACAAGCAGAAACTGCACCGTCAGGCGGTCGAGATCGAAAACCTCTCCTTCGCCTACGAAGGCAGCGAGCGCAAGATCTTCAACAACCTGACCCTGACCATCAACGGCGGCGAACGCATCGCGGTGATCGGTGAAAACGGCGTCGGTAAAACCACCTTCCTCAAGCTCCTGATGGGCGAACTGCAGCCGCAGTTCGGCACCCTCAAGTGGGCCGAAAAAGCCAAGCTCGGCTACTACGCGCAGGACCACAGCGCCGAATTCGCCAACGGTGAAAGCCTCACCGACTGGATCATCGGCTACGCCCGCGCCTCGGTCGAAGAAGGCGGCGACCTCGAAACCCTGATCCGTGGCACCCTCGGCCGCCTGCTCTTCTCCGGCGACGAACAGAAAAAGCCGGTCAACGTGATTTCTGGCGGCGAACAGGGCCGCATGCTGTTCGGCAAGCTGATGCTGCAAAAGCCGAACGTGCTGGTGATGGACGAACCGACCAACCACCTGGACATGGAATCCATCGAAGCCCTCAACAGCGGCCTGGAAAAATTCCCCGGCACCCTGATCTTCGTCTCGCACGACCGCGAATTCGTCTCCTCCCTCGCCACCCGCGTGCTCGAAGTCAAGGGCGACGGCAGCATCGTCGACTACCTCGGCGGCTACGAAGACTACCTCGCCTCGCAAGGCGTCGAGTAAAACAGGTTTTTGCCCGTTTTCGGGCGTCGACCGTGGAAAGCAGCCGAAGGCCTTGGCCTTCGGCTTTTTTACGTCTGTGGTTTGGTGGGGCGGCGCTTGGGTGTGTGGCTGAAGGCTGCCTGAACCTGTGGCTTGTAGGCAGTCATTAGCAAGAAGCGGCCAGAAGCAGCCGCTGCTCAATGAGTCCGAAGACAGCCGTATAATTCCATTGGCACGTTTCGTGGCCAGCAGGGTTTGGCCGGGTATTTAGCGCTGTTCGTACGTACGGCGCAGTCACGAAGAACAAGATGGCAAGGGGGATTACAGGCATGCACAGCACTAATATGGATATCAAGCAGGCGACAGACCCTGCAAGATTGAAGTCCATTTCACGTTATGCAAAGACAAGCCACCATGGTGTCTGAACTCACAATTCTGAAACTGCAAGTTGTCGCTGCCATCTTCATGGGCTACGACTACTTCATTTCGAGCAAAATTAAGGATCGACTCGATGAATGGGCGAAAAATCGAATTCACGACATTCAAATCCAATCCAACGACGCAATAAAGGCACAAGTACAGGTTCTCAAACACAACTTGCGTACCTACGTCATTGCGTTTGCAGTAATGGTAGCGGGCGCCATCTCCCTTCGTTTCGTCGCTGTTTTCGAACAAGATCAAAGAACAGTTCTGATTGCGATAGCGTTCGGCCTAATGTCTGTTGTACTAATGCTAGGCGCGTTCAAAACTGTTCTTGATCGCCTCGTTATTGAGGGGCTTGCACCAATGGTAATTCCGCTTGGGGCGCGGGCACTTGCGGCCTACCTCCTCTTCACATCAAAAGGGGTAATCGCGGGCATCGGAATGATATTTCTATTAGCATCATTCTGGGCTCGCTATGCAAATGCAACCGGGTCATAACAAGTCCGTCAACCAGACGCCCCAAAAGCTACGCTTTTGGAGTTCCCCCCGCGCTGAGCGCTCCGCCGGTTGCATCCAACGTTATGCCCCATAGGCGCAGGCTATGACTACTTCTCCTCAGATCGCAATCGTTCACGTCGACTCAATTCCAGAAGAGCTCTTCTCCGAATTTGTGCGAACAATTTCTACCGAACGCTTGAAGCTCGATATTAAGTCACGCGAGGATGGGGGAATTTACGCCGGGCTGGAGTGGCTAATACCTACCGCGGTCTTCATCTACATCGGAAAGTCATACTTCGATGGCTTCTTGAAAGAGATGGGGAAAGATCACTACAACTTACTGAAGGCAGGGTTCCAGTCACTTCGAGAGAAACTCCTGGGGCCAGCCGCCCCGCAAATAGCTGTGGTATCGAGTGCAGGGAAAACGACGCCGAACCAGCCATACTCGCTTGTCTATTCCATCATGGCAGAGGGTAATGGCAGTTTGCGTTTCAAGCTCCTCATTCAGCGTGAAGTTTCTGAGTGCGAGTACGACGAAATGCTTTGCGCATTTATTGGGTTTCTTGAGGCATATCACTCGCACGCCGCAGAAGCCGAATTTGCCGCGAATTTGGAGGCACCAAGAGCGTCAGGCGGCATCGTTCTTTTGGCATTCAATTTGGAAACGAAGGTTCTCGAAGTCATCGACCCAATTCCGCAGAGGCTGAGAAATGATGTGTAACCCTGCGGTCCACCCGGCGTTGCGCGATAAAGCCGTGCAGCGCCGCTGACCTCCACGTTAGTCCAACAACTATGTCGCATACGTCTAAGCGGACCCGACCGCCACTTACCCTTCCCGAGTATGAGCGACTGTTTCGCACCATTCACGCTGTTGTGGCAAACGAAGAAGGAGACCCTTCCAAGGCCTGCCTATTCTTCGGTATTGCTGGAGCCTATCTCTTAAGCCACCATCATCGTTTGAAATCTGCTCGCCCTATTGTTGGTTTCGCGGGTTACAACCTATGTACTCCAACAAATCTTTCAGTTTTTTTGGGAGGCATCGAAAAAAGTGTGTGTATTTCTGACGAGGATCACTTCCACTGTTGGATTGAGATTGACGGTTGGATTGTTGACCTCACAGCACCTCTCTTTAACAGGATGCTCAAAAACGCCGCGATGCCTTCGGCTATTCGTTGCTGACGATGTTCAAACTTCTCCGACATTCCCTTTGTGGCACGTCGAAACCGGGTTTCAGGCGGTTTCTTTGCCTCTTTGGGGTTTGCTGCCCGCCTTTCGGCGATCAGCAGGCAGACTTCGCCCTATGTCGCAGACAATCGCCAGCCGAACAGCGTTGCCATCCGGGTCAGGTTGTAACAAGCGAAAGTGAAGACGGTTTGAGCCTTCACTTTCGCCAAGCCAATCAAACGGGTTTTGCGCAGACCTCCGATGGTCTTGCTCCACCCAAAAATCTCTTCCACCAACTTCCGCTTCTTCAGGCTGACCGCATAGCCCGCATGCCGGGTTGTGCGGCCATCAATCGCCGAGCCAGATTGCTTTGCCGCCACATGCGGGGTCACCTTCATCTCGCGCAGTGATTGCACGAAGTCGGCGGTGTCGTAGCCTTTGTCCGCCCCCAGCGTACTGCCCGCCTTCATCGTCCGGGCCGTCATCCTCAGCGCTGCTTCGCGTTCTGCCTTGCCGGTCGCTTGGGTCGCTTCAACATCCACCACCAGACCGTTACGGTTCTCCATCAGGGCGTGCCCCATGTAGCACAGGCGAGATTTGTCGCCCGCACTCTTCTTGAAGAGTCGAGCCTGATCATCGGTGGTGGAGGCGTGCGTCTCATTGCTACGCTTCTCGCCCTTGAAGTCCACCGTCGGGTTCTTGCCACCACCTTCGGGTGGCTTCCCCGAACCATCCTTGGACACAAAGCTCTTCATCGAGGCCCAGGCTTCAATCAGCGTCCCATCCACGGTGAAATGCTCATGCGAGGTCAGTCGCTTCCACTGTGCCAGGGCAACGACCTTGCCAAAGAACTCACGCATGATGTCCTCGGTAAAGAGCCGATCCCGGTTCTCGGTAAAGGTGGTCGCCGCCCAGATGCCTTCATCCATCGACAGGCCAACAAACCACCGGTACAACAGGTTGTACTCAATGTGCTGGACCAGTTGCCGTTCCGAGCGGATGGAGAACAACACCTGAATCAAGCTCGCACGCAGCAGTCGTTCCGCCGGAATGCCCGGGCGTCCCGTGTGCGAGTACAACTTGGCAAACGTGCCATTCATCGAAGCGAGAATGCCATCGACTAGCACGCGCAGTTTGCGCAACGGATGCCCTGCCGGGATCCGCTCCTCCAGACTCCGATAGCTAAACATCGCATGCTGTGTCGTATCCGCCGTCCTCATCTGCTTCAATCTCGTCCTGACAACCCGCCAATTATCTCATCAGCATCGGTTAGTCAGGGTTTTTGAGCATCCTGTTAATGAAATGGTTACTTTTGAACGCGCGGGAAAAATAGTCCCTCGTCTGATGTTTCAGAAGCCGGCTGAGGCACGAGCCATCCATCCCGATGGTCTGAATAATGCAGGTGCTTTCATCCACGTTCCCAATCCTGAACTTACAGTCTCACTTATGGCAAATTTTGGTCAAAAAAAGGCGCACGCAGACCTCGTAAGTATTTGCACACAGTGGTATGTACCGCCCCCAAAGAAGATGGCCCCCTTCGTGGGCATCGGAGATCAGGCTGGGAGAATCAAGCAGGTTGGATTGTCGAAACTGGTCTTGGAGGGAGCGTGGTAACTACACAAATAGTTCATTGGCGCGCGGCTAACAATTCCGTCGACAGCCCATCACGTCGAGCATCAGCTTTTGATCACGGTCACAGACCGTTCAGGGCGCTTCCCACCGTCCAGACTGATCTCGTTTCAGCCTACTTCAGCCCGCTTGCGTAAGGTCAAGGCCAACTTAATCCGGCCCGGTTAAGCTGCCGCACATGGCCAAGAAATTTCCCCTCCACCCGAAGCACCCCGAGCGCATTTGCTGGGGTTGCGACCGTTATTGCGCCAAGGATGCGTTGATGTGCGGCAATGGGTCGGGGCGGACCCAGCATCCGGCCGAGATGCTGGGCGACGATTGGTATCAATGGGGCGACTGGGGGATCGAGCCGGGCGAGCACGATCCGTCGGCAGCGGTGCCTGCGCCGACCGCCAGGTAAGCGGCGCTGGCCGTCGGCTCAGGCCGCTTGCAAGCGGCTCCAGGCCCAGAGCAGGAGGGCGGCGGCGAGCAGCCAGACGGCGGTGGCGGCGAGCAGGGTGTGCAGCAGGCGGCAGCGTTCGGCCAGCCAGACCACGGTGCCCAGGTAGGCGGCGTAGGGGAGTAGCGCAAACAGGCCGAACAGCGCGGTGCTGCGCAGCGCGGCTTGGCCTTGTTCCTGCGCGACGAGGGCGTGGGCGATCAGCGCGAAGGTCGGGAACAGCGGCACCAGACCGGCGATGTAGAAGCTGCGGCTTTTGGCCAGCAGCGCGATGATCAGCACGGCGACTGCGCCGAGCAGGGATTTGGCGAAGAGCAGCATGAGCGGAAGCCGGGGAGCGGGGGCGCGACGATAGCAGTTCCCGTCCGCCGGGGGAACGCTCTGGCTGGTGGGGCTAGAGCGGCAGATGGCGCCAGATCAGCAGGCTGCCGGCGAGCAGCAGGAGCAGATTGAGCAACTGGCGCAGGCGTTGGCGATTGAGCCCGGCGTCGATGCGGGCGGCCAGCCAGTGCCCGAGCAGCAGGCTGGGCGAGAGCAGCAGCGCGGTCAGCAGCAAGGCCCGGTCGAGACTGCCGGCGACGACGCAGAGCGCGATGCGCCAGGCCGTCGAGAGCGCGATCAGCACCGCCTGGGTGGCACGAAAGGCCTGCCGGTCGGCAAGCTGGCGTTCCAGATAGCTGGCGTACATGAAGCCGCCGCTGCCGAACAGTCCGCCCAGCAGGCCGCCGCAGAGCGCCGGCCAGATCGCCCGTTGAGCCGGTGCTGCGCCGGGGGCAGTGGCTTCGGGCTGGGCGGCGAGCAGCCCGCGCCAGCCCTGAACGACGACAAAACTGCCCAGCAAGCCGGCCATCAGCGGCGCCGGCAGCTGCACCAGCAGCATGATGCCGAGCGTCTGCCCGGCGAGCATCCCCGGCAGCAGGCGCCGCAATTCGGCGGTGGCGATGTTCCGGCGGGCGCGCCAAGCCCGGCTGGCGGCGCCGGCAAAATCGAGCAGGGCAAGCAAGGGAATGACCTGCGCAACTGGCAGCACGCTGGCCAGAGGCGGGCTGGCAATCAGTGCGGTGCCAAAGCCGAGCAGCGCAAACAGCGTGTAGGCCAGGGTCAGGGCCAGACCGGCCCAAGCCAGCGTCGGCAGGTCGAGGGCGAGCGGCAGTGGCGGCAGGGGCGCCAGTTCTGCGAGCGAGGTAAAGCTGGGGAAGACGGGGAGAAGGGACATGGCGGGCTCCGGTAGGGCGTTGTGCCGATCAGGTGCGCCGATTGTGTCGCCAGGCTATCCATCAATAAAATATCAAATAATGCTTGTTGGTATTCTTTAAAGTTATGTCTAGCTTGCGCCAGATTCGCTATTTCCTGACCGTTGCCGAGTTCGGCAGCTTTACCGCAGCGGCGGCGGCCCTGTTTGTCGCGCAGCCGGCGCTCAGCCGCCAGATTGCCTTGCTGGAGGAGGAACTCGGTTTTCCGCTGTTCGAGCGGCTACCGCGCGGCGTGCGCCTGACGCCGGCCGGCGAACGTTATCGCGTGCGGATGCAGAACTGTCTGCGCGAGCTTGACGAGGCGGCCGAAGAGGGGCGCGATCTGGCGCACGGGCAGGGCGGTGTGCTGCGCCTGCTGCATTCGAGCTCGACGCCGGTGCCGGTCTTCCTGCCCTGGCTGCGGCAGTTGCTGGCGCAAGTGCCGCGGTTGCGGGTCGATCTCGACCGCTTGTCGTCGGAGTTGCAAATCGCCGAGATCGCGGCTGGCAAGGCCGACCTCGGCCTGGTGCGCCTGCCGCTGCTGCGTCGCGACCCGGCGGTGCGGCTGCTGCCGCTGCCGCCCGAGCCATTGCAGGTGCTGCTGCCGGCAGGGCATCCGCTGGCTGAGCGGACCGCTTTGCATCTGGCCGAGCTGGCGCCTTATCCCTTTGTTTCGGCGGTGCACCGCGAACGCGGGGGGCTGGCTCGCCGTGTGGCCGATCTGTGCCTGGAACGCGGCTTTGTCCCGCTGTTGGCGCCGGTCCTGTCGCGCAAGACGGCGATGCTCGATCTGGTGGCGGCCGGCTTCGGCATCGCCGTGGTTCCTGCCGGACTGGCCGCACAGGCGGGGCCGGGAACGACCTGCCGGCCGCTGCTCGACGCCGATGCCCAGGCCGAGTGGGCGGTGGCGGTGCCGCTGCAAGCGGGGCCGCTGGCGCAGCGTTTGCTCGCCTGCTTGCCGACGCTGGTGGCCGACGCGGTCGACCCACCTGGGCAATAAAAAAGCCGAAGGCAGAGGCCTTCGGCTTGGTGCTTGGCGGCGGCGATCAGCCGGCGGCCAAGGGGCTCAGGCTGCGCGCCGGAACGATGTAGCGCTTGGTTTGCCCGCCCTGCGTTCGTTCGACCTCCCACATCGGTTGGCCCTTGAGCATGGCTACCTGTTGCATGGCGGTGACCACTTCACCCAGTTTGACGCAAAGATAGTTTGCGCCGCGCTCGATCAACATCGTCGACTTCATTAGCAAGCCTCCTTCAGGTTGGAACGTAGGACAAAACGAACAGGGCAATCCTACGCCGCCGGCTGCTCTTTGTGGAGTGGAAACGCGCTTCGGAAAATACTGATTTTTCGCGGTGAAATTCTGTGTTTTTCAGTCCCGCTGGGTAACCTGGGTTACAGACGGCAGATGGGGTAAAGGGGAAAATCAGCGTTTTCTGATTTTCTTTGTGAGGCAAGCATGTCGAAGAAACTTTTTGCCGCTGCGCTGCTGGCGGGCCTGTCTGTTGTTGCCACGCCGGTTCTGGCCGAGGGGCTCAAGTTCCTGCCCATCCTAGAGTCCGGCTACAAGGCCGAGCCGACCCTGGCCGTCAGCGCCGGGGTGATGCAGGCCAGTGCCGGCCGCGATCAGTCGATGGCGGTTTATGGCCTGGAGTTGAGCATGAATTGCGGCCTGGTGCAGACCGCCGACAACCGGATTCGCACCCATCTGGCGCTCAACCGTGTCGATCAGTCCGGGCTCAAGGCGACCGCGCTGGAGTTGTCGCCGCGCTATACCGTGCCGCTGGGCGGGGGCTTCTCCTTCGGCGCGGGTCCGGCGCTGGCCTGGGTCAAGGCCGATGCCGAGCGCGGCGACAAGGATTTGTTCGGCTACGGCGCCGCTGCTGGCGTTGCATATCGCAGCGGCCATTATTTTTCGGGGATCGACCTGCGCTACCTGAACACCGACCGGCGCGAGGCGGTGGGGCTGGAAAACTGGACGCTGGCGGTCAAGCTCGGCGTCAATTTCTAAGCTGGTTCAGGCCGGGCCTGGCGCCCGGCAGCGAGGGCAGCGGCGGGGCCGCGCTTACTGCAGGCTGCCCTGCGCCGCCAGCGTCCGGATGATGCTGACGCAATCGAGGTCGGACTGCTGATACGCCGATTTCACGTAGTCGATGTAGGCCCGGTCTTCCGAATTCGGGTTGGCGGCGAAACCGGTGGCGTAGGCAAAGCGCAGGAACAGCGCGCCGGCTTCCGGTTCCTCGATGCTGATGGTCAGGCTGCCGCCGGCGTGCTGGGCGTTGGCTTCGATCTCGAAGCGGACCCACTGCTCATGAGCCATCGTCACCCGGTCGCGGATGATCGCGGCGCCGAAGTCGAGGTCGCGCAGCAGGTAATCGGCGTGGCGCTCAATCACGGTGCAGCGTTCCAATCCGGGGAGGAAGGGGGTGGCGTCTTCGACGCGGTGCAGCAATCCGGCCCAGATTTGGGCGCGGGTCAGGGTTTCGGTCAGTGGGTTGTTCAGATCGTTGATCTGGATAAGGTGCTCGAAGTTCATCCCGGAATGGTAGCATCCTGCCCATGCAACTCGAACGACTCCTGCAAAAACACGGCTTCGGCACCCGCAAAGGCTGCCGCTCTTTAATCTGCCAGGAACGCGTCGGCGTCAATGGGGCGATCTGCGACGATCCCTTTGCCGATGTCGATACCGACGGCCTGATCTTCACGGTCGACGGCGTCGAATGGCCATTTTGCGAGCATGCCTCGCTGCTGCTGCACAAGCCGGGCGGTTACGAATGCTCGCGCAAGCCGCAGCACCATCCTTCGGTGCTCGAACTGCTGCCCTTGCCCTTGCGCGAACGCGGCGTGCAGCCGGTCGGCCGGCTCGACGAGGACACCACCGGACTGTTGCTGATCACCGATGACGGTCAGCTCAATCATGTGCTGACTTCGGCCAAGCGCAAGGTGCCCAAGGTTTATCTGGCGACCACCAAGCATCCGCTCGACGCCGCCCAGATCGAACAACTGCTGGCGGGCGTCGAGTTGCACGACGATCCCGAGCCGGTGGCGGCTGCGGGGGCCGAGATCGTCGAGCCGCAGTTGCTGCGGCTGACGATTACCGAGGGCAAGTACCACCAGGTCAAGCGGATGGTCGCGGCGGTCGGTAACCGGGTCGAGGCCCTGCACCGCGAGCGGATCGGCGAGCTGACCCTGCCGGCCGACCTCAAGCCCGGCGAGTGGCGCTGGTTATCCACGGTCGACCTGGAAAAACTCGGATATTCACGATGACCCTGACCGAAATGCGCTATGTCGTGGCGCTCGCCCGCGAGCGCCATTTCGGACGGGCCGCCGAGGCCTGTCATGTCAGCCAGCCGACCTTGTCGGTGGCGCTGAAAAAGGTCGAGGGGCAACTCGGCGCGCCCCTGTTCGAACGCGCGGCCAGCGAGGTGCGGATCACGCCGCTGGGCGAACGGATCGTCGCCCAGGCCCGGCGGGTGCTCGACGAAGCCGTGCGTCTGGAAGAAATCGCCAGCAGCGTTGGCGATCCGCTGACCGGGCCGCTGCGCGTCGGGGTGATTTACACCATTGCCCCGTATCTGCTGCCGCAATTGATTCCGGCACTGCACCGCGAGGCGCCGAAAATGCCGCTCTTCCTCAAGGAAGATTTCACCGGCAACCTGATTCCGGCGCTCAAGGCCGGCGATCTCGATGTGATCGTGATCGCCTTGCCCTTTGCCGAGCCGGGACTGGTGGCCCAGCCGGTGTATCGCGAGCCCTTCCGGGTGGTGGTTCCGAGCAGCCATTCCTGGGCCGTGCGCGAAATGGTCGACAGCCGCGAACTGGACGGCGAGAACCTGTTGCTGCTCGGTCAGGGCAACTGCTTCCGCGATCAGGTGCTCGAATCCTGCCCCCGTCTTTCCGGCGAAAATGCACTGCAACACGCGATCGAAGGCAGTTCGTTGGAAACCATCCGTCACATGGTCGCCAGTGGCGCCGGGGTGGCGGTGATGCCGAGTACGGCCGCCGATCCGCTGGAGGGCCGCGAATCCTTGGTCAAGGTGCTGCCGTTTGCCGCCGCCGAGCCGCCGCAGCGGACCGTGGGGCTGGTCTGGCGGGTCAGCTTTCCGCGTCCGCAGGCCATCGATGCCTTGCGCGCTGCGGTGCTTTCCTGCCAGTTGCCGGGCGCGCTGGCGGTTCGCTAGGCGCGGCGCCGGGCGCCGGTTTCACGTGGAACTGCGGGCCTCAAGCCAGCGCAACAGGGTGGCGTAAAAGCGGGCCGGTTGAATCGGCTTGGCGAGAAAGTCATCCATCCCGACAGCCAGGCAGCGCTGCCGGTCTTCGTTGAAGGCATTGGCGGTCATGGCAATGATCGGCACTCTTTTCCGTGCTGCCAGCGCCCGGATTTGCCGGGTCGCCGCCAGACCGTCAAGCCGCGGCATCTGCATATCCATCAGCACCAGATCGCAGGTCACCGAGGTCTGCAACAATTCCAGCGCCTGCTGCCCGTCGCTGGCATGGATCGCCTTGATGCCTGCTTCGGCAAGCAGTTCGCCGGCGATTTCGCGGTTCAGTGGTTCATCGTCCACCACCAGCACCTGCCGTCCGTGCTGTCGTTGGCGCAGTTGCCCAAGGCTCAGGTCGAGGTCGTCGTTACCGCCGGGGAGTAGCGAGTGGGCGGCTTTGCGCAGGCGCGCGGTGAACCAGAAACAACTCCCCTGGCCCGGCTGGCTTTCGGCGCCGGCGGCACCGCCCATGCTTTCGGCGAGACGGCGGGTGATCGCCAGGCCGAGGCCGGTGCCGCTGTATTGCCGGGTGCTGGAGTTGTCGGCCTGCTCGAAGGGGGCGAACAGTCGGGCCAGCGTTGCTGCGGGGATGCCAATGCCGCTGTCGCTGACGGTGAAACGCAGCAGCAGGCTGTCGAAATCCTCGGCTTGCACGCTGACGCCAAACCGGATCTCGCCGCGTTCAGTGAATTTGACGGCGTTTGCCGCGTAGTTGAGCAGCGCCTGCTGTACCGCCGTGGCGTCGCCAACCAGTGGAATATCGGGAAAATCACGGTCGACCGTGAAAACGAGGCCTTTTTCGCCGGCTTTATCGGCCAGCATCGCCCGCACATTGGTAAAAATTTCGTCCAGCACCACCGGCACTTCGCTGGTCGGCCGCTTGCCGGCCTCGATTTTCGAAAGCTCCAGCACGGTGTTGATGATTTGTAGCAGATGTTCGGCTGCGTGCAGCAGCTTGTCCACCTGCGCGCCTTGCTTGGCGTTCAGGCCGCCGTGGCGAACCAGATGGGCCATCCCGGTGATCGCGTTGAGCGGGGTCCGGATCTCGTGGCTGATGTTGGCCAGAAAGGCGCTCTTGGCAACGCTGGCAGCCTCGGCGGCTTCCTTGGCGAGGCGCAGTTCGCGGGTCTGCTCGGCAACCTCGGCTTCGAGCTGCTGGCGATAGCGTGCCAGTTCGGCTTCGGTCTCCTTGGCCCGGGTAATGTCGCGGGTCAGCGACAGCAGGCAAGGGACGCCGTCGATTTCCATCGGCGAGACCGAGAACAACCCCCAGAACAATTCCCCGTTCTTGCGCCGGAAACGGGCTTCCAGCAGCGCCTTCGCCTGTTCCGGAGTGGCCAGCAGCTGGCGAATCCGTTGGCGATCTTCCGGATCGACCCAGATGCCCAATTCGATCGAGGTATGGCCGACGATTTCCTCGCGCGCAAAGCCCGACATGTTCACGAAGGCATCGTTGATGTCGAGGTAGAGCCCGTCGCTGCTGCGGGTAATCGCCATCGCATCGTGGGAGGTCTCGAAGGCGATCCGGTAACGCGCCTCGCTCAAGGCCAGCGCGTTTCGCGAATGGACGATCTCGGTAATGTCGCGGAAATACCAGACCCGACCAAGATAGCCGCCATCGCTGGCGAGCAATACCTTGGAGTGGCGGTGAATGGTGCGACCGTCACGGAATTGCAACTGGCAGTCGTCGTCCTGTTCGGGATGCGCGTAAAGATCTTGTACCCGGCTGATGAAGGCGGCCGGGTCGACCAGCTTGGCCAGCGCCTGGGGCAGGAGTTCAAGGTCGGACAGCAGTTCGCCTTCGGCAGAATGGGCGTGCGCCCAGTCAATTTGCCAAATCCGGAAAAACTGCTCGTTGACCGAAACAATCCGCTTGTTCTGATCAACGACGAGAATTCCGTCCGGAGCCTGGTCAAGGATGGCCTTGCGCAGTGAGATGCGGAATTCTTCGTCGTAGTGCATGCGTGCCATGCAGCCTCCGCCGCTTATGTCCCCTGATGCATTCTACGCCTTCTGCCCGACACTGGCGGCGAGCCGCCAGTGGATACTCAGGCTTCTTCTGCGGCTTCGGCCTTTTTCTTGGCCGGGGCTTTCTTCGCGGCTGGTTTGCGCGCTTCGAACTCGAAGCCGACCTTGCCGTCCTTGCCCAGGACCAGGAAGGCCGAGAATTTGCGGCGGGTGCGGTTGGAGACGAATTCCTTGAGTAGGTCGGTCTTGCCTTCGCCGAGCAGCTTCTGCATCTGTGCGGCTTCGATCGGTTGCTGCAGGATCACCTTGCCGGAACGGAAATCGCAACTCTTGCCGCTGCCGACGGCTTTTTCACAGACGTAGTTGCTGCTGTTGTCGTAGACGTTGCCGCTGCATTTCGGACATTTGCCGAGTGCGGTCTGGCCGGAGAAATCGACCGGTTCGGCGTTCTCGTCGTCGTCCTTGTCCTGTCCGAAATCGAATTCCGGCATCTTGTCGGCGTTGAGCTTGATCGCGGCGGCAAAGCTGCGGCCCATCTTGTTGCGGAAACCGGTCAGCGGGCCGACTTGGCCTTCGGTGAGCAGGGTTTCGATTTCTTCCGGCTCGAACTGGCGGCCGGCGACGATCTTCCACAGCGCATAGTCGCAGCCGCCGCACTGGAACTTCTTGTAGGTCTCGCGGATCTGGCCGCTGCACTTGGGGCAGGGCACGGTCAGAACCCCGAAGTCGCCGGGAATGGTGTCGGCTTCGTAGCTCTTGGCGCGTTCGACGACGTGGCGGGTCATTTCGGCGATTTCGCGCATGAATTCGGCGCGGGTGAATTCGCCCTTTTCGATCCGCGACAGCTTGGCTTCCCATTCGCCGGTCAGTTCCGGCTGGGTCAGTTCGTTAACCCCGAGGCCGTTCAACAGGGTCATCAGCGAGAAGGCCTTGGCCATCGGGATCAGTTCGCGGCCTTCGCGCAGCATGTATTGCTCGCCGATCAGGTTTTCGATGATCTGGGCGCGGGTGGCTGGCGTACCGAGGCCGCGTCCGGCCATCGCTGCCTTGAGCTCCTCGTCGTCGACCATCTTGCCGGCGCCTTCCATCGCGGAGAGCAGGGTGGCTTCGGAATAGCGCGGCGGTGGCTTGGTGGCGTTGGCCTTGACTGTGACTTCCTCGGTTTTGACCTTTTCCTTGGGGTTGACCGCAACCAGCGTGCCTTCGCCGTCTTCCTGGCTGTCTTTGCCGTAGACGGCAAGCCAGCCGGGCTGCACCAGCACCTTGCCTTCGGTCTTGAACGGATGGCTGGCGACGCGGGTGATGCGGGTGGTGACCAGATATTCGGCGGCTGGGAAGAAGACAGCGAGGAAGCGCTTGACGACGAAGTCGTAGAGCTTCTGTTCGGCTTCGTTCAGGTTCTTCGGTGCTTGCGGCGTCGGGATGATCGCAAAGTGATCGCTGACCTTGGCGTTGTTGAAGATGCGCTTGTTCGGAATGACCCAGTTACGCGCCAGCACCTGATGCGCGAACGGCGAATAACGCGAGAGCAGGACCTCGTCGTGGCCCTTGCCGGCGCCTTCGCCGGTGAGTACCGAAAGTGTCGCCTTGACCGTCGCCAGATAATCTTCCGGCAGATAGCGCGAGTCGGTCCGTGGATAGGTCAGGACCTTGTGCTTTTCGTAGAGTGCCTGCGCCAGCGACAGCGTGGTCTTGGCCGAAAAGCCGAAGCGTGAGTTGGCTTCGCGCTGCAGGCTGGTGAGGTCGAAGAGCAGCGGCGAGAGACGGGTTTCCGGCTTCGATTCTTCGCTGACTTCGCCCGGCTGGCCGCTGGTTGCGGCGCGGATCGCTTCGGCACGGGCCTGCTCCCAGAGGCGGTCGGCGCGCGCGTGTTCGTCATCCTGCTTGCCCTTGAAGCCTTCGTCGAACCACTTGCCGGTGTAATTGCCGGCGGCGGCAGCGAATTCGGCTTCGACTTCCCAATAGTTGCGCGGCTTGAATTCACGAATCTTCTTTTCGCGCTCGACCACGATCGCCAGCGTCGGCGTCTGTACGCGGCCGACGGTGGTCAGGTGGAAACCGCCGGTCTTCGAGTTGAAGGCAGTCATCGCGCGGGTGCCGTTGATCCCGACCAGCCAGTCGGATTCGGAACGGCAGACGGCGGCGTCGGCCAGCCCTTGCAGTTCGCTGCCCGGACGCAGGCGGGCGAAGCCGTCGCGGATCGCCTGCGGCGTCATCGACTGCAGCCAGAGGCGCTGCACCGGCTTCTTGCTGCCGACGTGCTGGGCGATGTAGTTGAAGATCAATTCACCTTCGCGGCCCGCGTCACAGGCGTTCACCAGGCCTTCGACGTCCTTGCGCTTGATCAGCTTGGTCAGCACCTTGAGCCGGGCGGCGCTTTTTTCAATCGGCGACAGCGCGAAATGCGGCGGGATCACCGGCAGGTGGGCAAATGACCATTTGCCGCGCTTGACCTCGAATTCTTCCGGGCAGGCCAGTTCGAGCAGGTGGCCGACCGCCGACGAAAGGACGAATTGCTCGCTCTCGAAATAGTCGTCGTGCTTGGTAAACCCGCCCAGCGCCTTGGCGATGTCGCTGGCGACGGAGGGTTTTTCGGCGATGATCAGCTTCTTGCTCATGGTTCCTGCCTGTAGTTTTGCCGGGGCATGTTAGTGTCCGGTCGGCGCCTTGGCAAGTTGTCGTCCCGGCCGGGGCTGCCTCAGGGGCCCAGACGCTGGTAGCGGTTGCCGGGCAGGGGGGTGATTTTCCCGGCCAGTTCGAGCTCGAGCAGGGTATTGGCCAGGAGGGCGCTGGCAAGGCCGGAGCGGGCTGCCAGTTCGTCGAAGGAGCAAGGGTCGTGACCCAGCGCGGTCAGCAGGTTTGCCGCGTCTTCGCCGAGCGAGGTATCGGGTGCGGCGGCATGCGATTGGGGCGGCGACTCGGCGGGACGGCGGGGGATCGTCTGGGGGGGCAGTTGGGTTGCCAGTTCGTCGAGAATGTCGGCAGCGCTTTCGACCAGCTTGGCGCCCTGTTTGAGTAGCCGATGGCAGCCGCGCGCCAGGGGCGAGTGAATCGAACCGGGAATGGCGAAGACTTCCCGGCCTTGTTCGCCGGCCAGGCGGGCGGTGATCAGCGAACCCGATTCGAGCGCTGCCTCAACCACCAGTACGCCCAGCGAAAGGCCGGCAATGATCCGGTTGCGGCGGGGGAAATTGTGCGCCATCACCGGCGTACCAAGCGGGAATTCGGAAACGATTGCGCCGTGTTCGGCAATCGCCAGCGCCAGTTCCTTGTTGCGGGCCGGGTACATCCGATCGGCGCCGGTGCCGATCACCGCGACGGTAACGCCGTTGGCAGCCAGCGCACCGCGATGGGCGGCAGCGTCGATCCCCAGGGCGAGGCCGCTGGCGATGCTGAGGCCGGCATCGGCCAGGGTGCGGGCAAAGTCCTCGGCGTTGCGCAGGCCCTGGGTGGTGGCATTGCGGCTGCCGACGACGCCAAGCGTCGGGGTTTGCAGCAACTCCGGTTGGCCGCGTACGTAGAGCACGCAGGGCGGGTCGGCAATTTGCAGGAGCGCCGGCGGATAGGCGGCATCGGCAAGGGTGACGATGTGTTGGCCGGGGACTTCGGACCAGGCCAGCGCACGGTCGACGGCAGCTTGCGGGCAAAAATCGAAGAGCAGGTCGGCGCGGGGACCGATCACTTGTCGCACCGCTTCGCGCCCGGCGGCGTAGATCGCTTCGGGCAGACCGAAGGCGGTCAGTAGCTTGCGCTGGGTTTCGCCGCCGATCTCCGGGGTCTGGGTCAGGCGTAGCCAGGCAGCGAGACTGTGCTGGTCCGACATGCCTGCCCCGTTGCCGTTCAGGGGTTACGGGCGGCGTCGCCGACGATGACCGGGCGCGACGATTCCATCACCAGCGCGTAGGCCACGCGTTCAAAGACGCGGAAGACAAAAACCAGCGCATAGCGCTGTTCCGGTAACGCAGTACTGGTGCGCCGGCCATCCTGATCGTGGTCGGCAGCATTGCGCTTGCGGAAGAGTGCCAGCACGTGGCCGATTTCGAGGCCGTCGCGGCTGCCCCGGTTGAGCGAAACCACCGAGCCGGCGGCGGCTTCGTTGAGGCCGCCGTAGATCGACATCACCCGGGCGGCGATTTCGCTGTCCGGGCGGTGCGGGGCATAAGTGATGATGGTTTGCGGCGGGGTTGGCACCAGGCGGTCGCCACGGGTGATTTCCTCCTTGGCCCGGACCACCTTGACTACGGCCGGGTCACCGCCCTGGATCAGGCGCGCATCGCCGAGAAAGAAGGCCTCGTGAGCGATCACCTGGCCGTTTTCGGGGTCTTTCAGCGGCTTGCCCGGGCGGAAAATCTGCCATTTCTCGATGTCGTCGTGCTGCATGCCCTTGACGAAGGCGAGGTCGCCGGCGCCGATCAGGACCCGGCTTTCCTCGGCCGCCAGGATGCGCGGTGCCTTGTCGAGATCGCCGGCTTCGACGATCAGCGGGCGCGAGATGAAGGGTTCGATGACGTTGGTCGGAATGCTCGGGATGCTGCTGCGCACCGGCTCGCTATAGACCTGCGGCTGCAGCCGGGCCGGGGTCAGCGGCTTGGCCAGCTTGAGCTGCGGGCTGCCCTGCGAGAGGTCGAGGACGACCACGTCGCCGGGGTAAATCCGGTGCGGGTTGGCCACCTGCTCCTTGTTGAGGCGCCAGATTTCCGGCCAGCGCCAGGGCTGCTGCAGGAATTTCCCGGAGATTCCCCACAGCGTGTCGCCGGGGACGACGATGTGGCGCTCGGGGGGATTGCTGACCAGCGGCGGGCCGTCGTCGGCGGTGGCAGTGGCGGTCGTCGCGGCCAGAAGCAGCGCGGATATAATGCGGAGCATAGTGATTAACCTCGTGTGCCGCCGGAACGCGGCGCCGTTGCGGCTGTCCGAAGCGAGACCGGACAGTTCTACCATCTCTTTGTCCAGCCCTCGGAGTCTTCGCCGATTCTGCCACAAACCGTTATCCGAGCAAGCATTCTGCGTTTTTATCATGGCCCTGCTACCCATTCTCCGTTACCCCGATCCCCGTCTGAAAAAAGTTGCCCAGCCGGTTGAAAAAATTGACGACACCATCCGCAAGCTGGCGGCTGACATGGCCGAAACGATGTACGAGGCGCCCGGCATCGGGCTGGCCGCGACCCAGGTCGACGTCCACCTGCAGCTGGTGGTGATCGACATCAGCGAGGACAAGAGCGACCTGCGCGTGCTGATCAATCCGCGCATCGAGCGCCTGCAGGGCTGCCATGTCGGTGAAGAAGGCTGTCTGTCGGTGCCCGGCATCTACGAGAAGGTCGAACGCGCCGAGCAAGTGACCGTGCACTATCAGGACCTCGACGGCAAGAACCGTTCGTTTACCGCCGACGGTTTGCTGGCGGTGTGCGTCCAGCACGAGCTCGACCACCTCAACGGCAAGGTCTTTGTCGACCACCTGTCGCAACTCAAGCAGGGCCGGATCAAGAACAAGCTGGCCAAGCAGGCGCGGGTGACTGCATGAAGCTGATCTTTGCCGGGACGCCGGAGTTTGCCGCCCAGGCACTGGACGCCATCATTGCCGCCGGGCACCAGGTCACGCTGGTGCTCACCCAGCCCGACCGGCCGGCTGGACGCGGCATGAGCCTGCAGCCGTCGCCGGCCAAGCAACGCGCTCTGGCGGCCGGAATCGAGGTTTTCCAGCCCTTGAGCCTGAAAGCCGCCGAGGCTCAGGCCCGGGTGGCGGCAGCGGTGGCCGACGGTGCCGCAGTGATGGTGGTGGCAGCCTACGGCTTGATCCTGCCGCAGGCGGTGCTTGATCTGCCGCGCTTCGGCTGCATCAACATCCATGCCTCGCTGTTGCCGCGCTGGCGGGGGGCGGCACCGATTCAGCGGGCACTGGAGGCTGGCGATGCCGAGACCGGGGTCTGCATCATGCAGATGGAGGCCGGGCTTGATACCGGCCCGGTGCTGCTGGCCGGGGCTTTGCCGATTGCGGCCGAGGATAACGCCGCCAGCCTGCACGACAAGCTGGCCGAACTCGGCGCCCGCCTCTGTGTCGAGGCACTGGCGGCCTTGCCTTTGCCGGCCACGGCTCAGCCCGAGGCTGGCGTGACCTACGCGCACAAGATCGACAAGGCCGAAGCTCTGGTCGACTGGCGGCGTCCGGCGCTTGCGCTTGATCGCCACGTCCGCGCCTTCAACCCGTTCCCTGGCGCGCAGGCCCGTTTTGCCGGGCAGACGGTCAAACTCTGGCGGGCGCGGCCGGTGGCCGGTGATGGGGCGCCGGGTACGGTGCTGGCGGTCGATCGCGAGCAGGTAGTGATCGCCTGTGGCGAGGGTGCGCTGGCGGTCAGCGAATTGCAGAAGGCCGGGGGCAAGCGCCTGCCGGTGCGCGAATTCCTGGCCGGGCATCCGCTCAAGGCGGGAGACGCTTTCGAGGTGCCGGCAGAGTAACTGCCGGCTGCGGAAAAATGGGTAATTGCCACGGTCGACCGTGGCAATTACCCAAAACCCGGATTTTCCGGTTCAGGCCGCAGGCGCTTCGTCGGTTCCTGCTCGAACCCGGTTGCGGCCGCCGTGCTTGGCCTGATAGAGCCCCCGGTCGGCGCGGCCGACCGTTTGTTCGGGGCGTTCTCCGGGGCGATATTCGCTGACCCCGATGCTGACGGTGACCTGCAAGTCGTCGCTATCGTCGGCAAGACGGGCGGCAGCGAGCGCCCCACGGATCTTTTCGGCAACTTGCAGGGCTTCCGCCTCGGGGCAGTCCTGCAGCACGATCAGAAACTCTTCGCCGCCCCAGCGCACCGCAAAATCGCTGCCGCGCAGCGCGTTGCGGAAGATTTTGGCGGCATTGCGCAGGACTTCGTCGCCGGTACCGTGGCCGTAGCGGTCGTTGATCTGCTTGAAGTGGTCGAGGTCGGCGAGGAGGATGCTGAAGGCCTGCCCGCTGCGCCGCTGACTGGCCAGCAACTGGTCCACCAGGGCGCTGGCGGCGTGGCGGTTGAGCAGGCCGGTCAGTTTGTCGGTGGTTGCTGCTTGTTCGATGTGCCGATGGTAGCGGGCCAGGGTCAGATGGCTGAGGCTGACGATCAGCAGGGTGACCGCCAGACTGATCAGCAGATTGAAGCGCAGGGTCTGGCGGATATCGGCCAGAGCGACGTCCTCGTTTAACTCGACGAAGAGGCGCCATTTCAGTTCGGGCAGGTAATTGACGTGCAGGATGTACTGGCTGCCGTTGGCCTGATATTGATAGGAACCGCTGTTCTCGCCAAGGATGGTTGCCGCCAGTTCGCGCAGCCCAGGGATTTCTCGCAGTTGCATGCCGTTGTCGCGCTGGCCGCTGCCGAGCGTGATTTCGCCCTGGCTATCGACGAAGTAGATGCTCCGCTGGAAACGCTTTTCATAATCGCTGATCAGCGAGCGGACTGCCTCGACCGTCAGCCCGATGCCGGTGATGCCGAGGTAGTGGCCGTCGTAGTCGT
The DNA here is from genome assembly GCF_041378895.1 of Dechloromonas sp. ZY10. Classification (NCBI taxonomy): domain Bacteria; kingdom Pseudomonadati; phylum Pseudomonadota; class Betaproteobacteria; order Rhodocyclales; family Azonexaceae; genus Dechloromonas; species Dechloromonas aquae. The sequence continues at coordinate 3,476,988 of NZ_CP144212.1, read as the reverse complement.
AGACCCGGTAATTGATGAAAATGGTCAGCGCGTTCTTGTTGGCATAGTCGAGGTCGACATTGATTTCGTAGTCGGGCTGCATCACGCGGACGCGGGCGTACCAGGCGTCGCGTTGTTCCTGCGGCTCGACCTGGCGCAGGATGCCGTCGGCGGTGTAGTAGTTGCGGCTTTTTTCGGAGATGAAATAGCTGCTGAAGGCACCGTAGCGGTTGCGGATTTCGCCAAGATAACGGCTGATGGCCCGAACATCCCTTTCGCCCCCCAGGACCCAGTCGCGCAGGAAGGTATCGCTGGCCATGGTCGAGGAAATCAGGATCGGGCGGATCAGGTCCTTCTGGATTTCCGAGTAAATGTTGCTGGAGGTCAGCGGCAGGTCCTGGCCGATCAGGGTGTTGCGGATCGCCGTGCGCGAGCTGTAGTAGCTGAACAGTGCCGTGGCGATGAAGCCGGCCCCGAGCAGCAGGCTCAGTAGCAGGAGCAGCGAATGACGCTGGTTGAAAAAGCGGGAACGACCGGACATGGGGACGGGTTTTTCATTAATCGCTAATTTGTCGATTTTAACGCGGGGTTTGCCGTGCAACTGCGGTTCCGCAAATTTCTTCCAGTGCCCAGCCCAGGCGATAGCCGGCGGCGACCAGGCGACGTGCGGCGAGATCCCGGGCGCGCCGGTCGAACTCGGCATCGATCACCGGCAAGAGCGAGCCGTCTTCCGGCGGGTAGGCGCCGGCCAGGGCGGCGCGGCTTTCCGCGTACCAGCGCCGGGGGTCGCCACGTGATGGCGCCGGGTAGTGCTGCAACAGGTGCCGGACCTGCCGTTCCAGCCGTTCGCCGCGCAGCGACTGGCGGCCCGGCAGACCATCCCAGTAAGCATGCAGGTTGGTGAACGGCTGCCTCGGGGTGAGCAGGTTTTCCACTGCGAAGCGGTTTCCACCCTGGTCTTCGGCGTGGCCGACGTGGAGCGGTTGGTGCAGGTCGCCAATCAGATGCAGCAGCCAGGGCAGTGCCCAGACCGCCGTTGCGCCATGCGCATCCTCGCGCAAGGTGCGCAGCAACTGCTCGCTGCGCAGATCGAGTTCGCCCTGGCCACGCTGCGCCTGACGGTCGCGGTCGGCGTAGTGCCAGTGCCGGTGCCGGCGGTTGTCACTCAGCCCGGCTGGCGGCGGGACGGGTGGTTCGCGGTCGGCATCGTAATAGCGAGGGTCGTCGCGGATGTCATCAGCCCAAGTGGCCGCTTCGGCAAAAATCGCCGATGGCGTGGTTGACCGTGTTTTTTCCGCCCAGCGCGGGTAATCCGGGTGCTGTTCCAATAGTTGCAGGCAATGCTGGCGAGCCGGCGGGGTCAGCTGGTGCCAGGCCATGCCGGCAATCAGCCGGTGTCCGTTGGCGTTCCAGGCTGCGGCCGGCCAGGCCAAACCAAGGGTGGCATACAGTGCGTAACGAAGGAGGCGGGCGAACATGGCGCAGATTATGCACCGTGCGATAATGGTGGGCTATGCGCAAAAACCATCGTCCCGATTCTTCTTCGCCCCCGCTTGCGACTTCGTCGCGCCGCACCGCCGCTCCGTCCTTGCCGCTCGATTCGCTGGCCTTCGCCTTGCGGCAGGCCGCGCACATCTGCGCCGGCGTACTGGCCGGCCAGAGCCTGGCCGAGGGGCAACTGGCGGAAGTCCCGGCGGTGGCCCGGCCGGCAGTCCAGGATCTGGTTTATGGCAGCCTGCGCAGCTATGGCCGGGGCGACTTCTTTCTTGCCCGTCTGCTCGACCGGCCCTTGTCCGATGAGGCCGTGCGTGCCCTGTTGCTGGTCGCCCTGTATCGGCTGGAAACCCGGCCGGATTCGGTGCATACCGTGGTCGACCAGGCAGTGCTCGCGGCCGGCGAACTGGCCGCCGGCCGTTGCCGGGGGCTGGTGAATGCGGTATTGCGCCAGTTTCTCAGGCAGCAGGCGGAACTGACGGCCGTCGCTGCCGCCGATCCGGTGGTGGCAGCCCAGTTGCCGGACTGGTGGCTGGCCGAACTGCAGCGGGCTTATCCCGCAGCCTGGCCGGCGATCGTCGCTGCCGCCAATACGCCGCCGCCGATGGGTCTGCGCGTCAATCGCCGGCGTTTCAGTCGCGAGCAGTACCTCGCCGAGCTGGTCAGCGCCGGGATCGAGGCTGCGCCCTGGGGGGAGGACGAGGCGATTCATCTGGCGCGGCCCCTGCCGGTCGAGCGCCTGCCGCATTTCGCCAGTGGTGGGGTGTCGGTCCAGGACCCGGGCGCGCAGCAGGCCGCGAACTGGCTGGCGCCGCAGGCCGGCATGCGCGTGCTCGATGCCTGTGCGGCGCCGGGGGGGAAAACTGCGCATCTGCTTGAGCAGCTTGAGCTCGACTTGCTGGCGCTGGATCTCAAGCCTAGCCGCTGCCGGCGGATCGAGGAAAACCTGGGGCGCCTCGGGCTGACGGCCGAGGTCCGGGTGGCCAACTGCGCGCAGCCCGAAAAATGGTGGGATGGTCGCCCCTTCGATGCGATCCTGGCCGACGTGCCCTGCACCGCCAGCGGTGTCGTACGACGCAATCCCGACGCCAAGTGGCTGCGCCGACCGGAGGATGTGGCCAGTTTTGCCGCGACCCAGGCGCGCATCATCGATGCCTTGTGGCCGCTGCTGCGCCCCGGAGGGCGTATGCTCTACGCCACCTGCTCGCTGTTTGCCGCCGAAAATGGCGAGCAGATGGAAAGTTTCCGGCAGCGCCACAGCGATGCCCGCTGCCTGCGTCAGGAACAGTTGCTACCAACGGATGCCAGTGATGGTTTCTTCTACTGTCTGCTTGAAAAAGCTCGCTGACCTGCAGGTCGTCTGGCGACTCTGCTGCTGCCTGCTGCTGTGCTGGCCGCTGGCAGGCAGGGCAGCAGAAATCGAAATCGCCAATCCGCAATTGAGTGCGGCGGAAGACGGTTACGTGCTGTCGGCCGATTTTGCCTTCGAGCTCGGGCCGCGTCTCGAGGAAGCAGTGACCAAGGGGGTTTCGCTGCATTTCGTTGCCGATTTCGAACTGACCCGGCCACGCTGGTACTGGCTCGATGAAAAGCTGGTGAGCCGCAGCCAGACCTGGCGTCTGTCGTACAACATCCTGACCCGGCAGTATCGCCTGGCCAACGGCGGGGGGCTGCACCAGTCGTTTGCCACCTTGAGCGAAGGCCTGCAGATGCTTTCCCGGCTGCGCAACTGGCAGGTTGTGGATAAATCGCTGGTCGCCGGTGGCAGCCTGCGGCCGGGAGAAACCTATCTGGCCGCGCTGCGCTTGCGGCTGGATATCACCCAATTGCCGCGTCCCTTTCAGATCAGCGCCCTGGGTAATCGCGACTGGAACCTGGCCTCCGATTGGCGCTTGTGGCAGTTGAACCTGCCGCCGGCGCCCGCGGCCTGGAGCGATGGCCGATGACGCTGCGCCGGATTTTTGCCGCCGGCAGCGCACTGGTGGCTGCGATTGCCGGGATCCTGTGGTTCCTGATGCTGGTGTCGACCGGTGCCGACACGGTGATTTTCTCGCGTAATTATCCGCTGCTGATCGGGCTCAACGTCATCCTTGCCCTTGGCATGCTGGCACTGGTTGGCTGGCAGTTGCGTTCCCTGTGGCGCGACTACCAGGCCCAGGTTTTCGGGGCCCGGCTGAAGCTGCGGCTGATGCTGATGTTCGGAGTGATCGCGGTGTTGCCGGGGGCGCTGGTGTATGGCGTTTCGGTCCAGTTCGTTACCCGCTCGATTGAAAGCTGGTTTGACGTGCGGGTCGAGAAAGCGCTCGAATCGGGCTTGCACCTTGGCCGCTCGGCGCTCGAATCGATGCTGGCCGACCTCAGCGAAAAAGGGCGGACGATGGCCGTCGAACTCTCCGACCTGCGCGAGGCGCCGCGTCGCTCGGCCTTGCTGCGTCTGCGCGAGGAGCGTGGGGTGCAGTCGGCGGCGTTGTTCTCGGTGGGCGGGCAACTGCTGACCAGTGCCAGCGCCGACCTTGGCAGCCTGTTGCCGGAATTGCCCTCGCAGACCCAGTTGAAACAGGCGCGGACGCGGGTGCAGGCAAGCATTGAGGGTGAGGGAGAGAAGCTGCACCTGCGGGTGCTGGTCCCGGTCTCGGCACGCGATGTGTTTGAGGAGCCGCGCATCCTGCAACTGATCCAGCCGGTTCCGGCATCGCTGGCCAGTGATGCCGAAGCGGTCGAGACGGTGTACCGCGACTACCAGGAATTGCAGCTGGCGCGCGAAGGGCTGACCAGGATTTACGCGTTGACCCTGACTCTGACCGTACTGGTCGCACTGTTCGGGGCCTTTGCGTTGGCCTACCTGATGGCCCGTTCGCTGTCGGCACCGCTGTACATCCTGGCCGAAGGGACGCAGGCGGTGGCCCAGGGCGATTTCTCGCCGCGCCAGGCAATCTACAGCGGCGATGAACTCGGGGTGCTGACCCAGTCCTTCAACCGGATGACCCGGCAGCTCGACGATGCCCGCCGCGAAACTGAGCGCAACCGTGCCGATCTGGAGGCTGCGCGCGGCTATCTGGAGTCTATCCTCGCCAATCTGTCGACCGGCGTGCTGGTTTTTGACCGCCGCTTCGTACTGCGCACGGTCAACGAGGGGGCGCTGACCATTCTTAATGACGATTTTTCGGCGCTGATCAATGTTGCGGTCGACGAATGGCCGCATCAGCATGCCCTCGGCGAATTCATCCGGCAGCATTTTGCCACTGCGCAGGAGCCGGAGTGGCAGGACCAGCTTGAACTGGAGCGCCCGAACGGGATGCCGCAGGTACTCTTGTTGCGCGGTTCGCGTCTGCCGGAAGCGAGCGGCGGCGACATTGTCGTCTTCGACGACGTGACCCGGCTGATCGCGGCCCAGCGCAGCGCGGCCTGGGGCGAGGTGGCGCGGCGCCTGGCGCACGAGATCAAGAACCCGCTGACCCCGATCCAGTTGTCGGCCGAGCGTCTGCAGTTCAAACTGGCCGACAAGCTGGCCAACGGCGATGCCGAAATGCTGGCGCGCGGCACCCAGACGATCATCAATCAGGTGCAGGCAATGAAGCGGATGGTCGACGATTTCCGCGACTATGCCCGCCTGCCGGCACCGGAACTGGCGCCGCTCGATCTCAATGCGCTGATCGGCGAGGTGCTGGGGCTCTATGAAAGCTCGTCGGCACGGATCGTGCCGCAACTGGCGGCCGATCTGCCCTTGCTGCTCGGCGACCCGACCCAGATGCGCCAGGTCATCCACAACCTGCTGCGCAATGCCGAGGATGCCCTGGAGGGGCGTGCCGAGCCGTGCATAGAAATCATCACCGAACGCAGCGGGCGGCATGCCCGGCTGCTGATTGCGGACAACGGGCCGGGTTTTCCGGTCGAGTTGCTGCCGCGCATTTTTGAACCGTATGTGACGACCAAGGCGAGAGGGACCGGGCTGGGCCTGCCCATCGTCAAGAAAATCGTCGAAGAACACCTGGGCACAATCGAAATCGGAAATGCGCCCAACGGCGGCGGTCGGATCGACATCCGTCTGCCGCTGCTCAAGGAGGAGGAAGGCAAGCATGGCCATCATACTGGTCGTTGATGACGAAGTCGGAATTCGCGAACTGTTGTCGGAGATCCTGATTGACGAGGGCTACGACGTGCGTCTTGCGGAAAATGCCGGTGCGGCTCGCCGTCTGCGTAACGAGTTGCGTCCGGATCTGGTGTTGCTCGATATCTGGATGCCGGATATGGACGGGATTTCGCTGCTCAAGGAATGGCACGTAGCCGGGCACCTGACCATGCCGGTAGTGATGATGTCGGGGCATGGCACCATCGACACCGCAGTCGAGGCGACCCGCTTTGGCGCCTGCGACTTCCTGGAAAAGCCGATTGCGCTGCAAAAACTGCTGTCGACCGTGCAAAAAGCCTTGAAACACGACAAGCCGGTGCAGCGCCCGCCGCTGACCCTGGAGGCCTTTTCGCGCGCGGCTTTCGTCAAGGAGTTCCGCCGCCGGCTTGAGCAGGCGGCGGCGCGGACGCCCTCCCTGCTGCTCAAGGGGGCGGTCGGCGGGATGGCCGAAATCTGTGCGCGGACCTTGCAGGCACCGCGCGCGCCTTGGCTGGACCTGACCACGCTGAGCAGTGCCTTGACCCAGGAAACCCTGGAAAAGCTCGCCGGCGGGGTGATTTTTGTCCCCGACCTGGCGGTGCTGGGCAAAATGCAGCAGATGAATCTGGCCTTTGCGCTCGACCGGCTGGAGCGGCAGAATCTGCTACTGGTCGCCGCAACCACGGTGCCTCTCAGCGCTCTCGGCGAAGCCGGCTGGGACGGCAAGTTGCTGGCCCGCCTGGGCGAGGTCTGGGTGGCGCTGCCGGCGCTGGCCGGGCATGTCGACGACCTGCCCGAGATTGCCAGCCTGTTGCTCAGCAACTTTGTCGAGCGTGGCGAAGTATCCCCGCGCCGCTTCTCGACCGGCGCCTTGAATGCCTTGCGCACCTTGCCCTGGCACAAGCTGCCGGAGGCCGGCTGGAGCGAGTTGTACGCTTTGGTGCGCAATCTTGCACTGACTTCCCTCGACGAGGAAATCGGTGCCGACGACGTGGCCCGGGTGATGCCGGCGCAGGATGACGGCGATGCGGGCGAGGTGCTGTTGCAGCCGTTGTTCGATCAGCCCTTGCGCGAAGCCCGGGACGCCTTCGAAAAACTCTATTTCGAGCATCACCTGCGTCGCGAGGGGGGTAACATGACCCGTCTGGCCGAGCGTTCCGGTCTGGAGCGCACGCATTTGTACCGCAAGCTCAAGCAACTGGGCGTGGCACTCGGCAAGCGCGGCGAGGAATAAGCCGCTGGACCCGGTCGCGGGGGCGACCGGGGGTTAAAGGCAGCAAGGGGGAGGGGAGATGAAAGTCATCATTCTCGGCGCCGGTCAGGTCGGCGCCAGCGTGGCCGAGGGCCTGGTCTCGGAAGAAAACGACATCACCATCGTCGATCAGGACGCCGCACGGCTGGCACAGTTGCAGGATCGGCTCGATCTGCGCACCGTGGTCGGCAATGCCGCGACGCCATCGGTACTGCGCAATGCCGGTGCCGACGATGCCGACATGGTGATTGCGGTGACCCAGAGCGATCAGTCGAATCTGGTCGCCTGCAAGATCGCGCACAGCGTATTCAATATTCCGACGCGGATTGCCCGGCTGCGCTCGCACGATTTCCTGTCCGACGAAAGCCTGCTCTCGACCGACAATTTTGCGGTCGACTTTGCACTCTGCCCTGAGCAGGTGATCACCGACTATATCGGCCGCCTGATCGAGTTTCCCGAAGCCCTGCAAGTGCTGCAGTTTGCCAAGGGCCGGGTCAGTCTGGTGGCGGTACGCGCCTACGAAGGTGGCTTGCTGGTGGGGCGGCCGATTCGTGAAATGCGCGAGCATTTGCCCTGGGGCATGGAGGCGCGGATTGCTGCGATCTTCCGCCGTGACCAGCCGCTGGCGCCGAACGGCGATACGGTGATCGAAGACGGCGACGAGGTCTTCCTGCTGGCCGCCGCTGAAACCATCCGCCCGGTCTTGCGGCAATTGCGGCGGATGATGAATCCGGTGCAGCGGATCATGATTGCCGGTGGCGGCAATATCGGCATCCGCCTCGCCCGCGCGCTGGAGAAACGCTACGAGGTCAAGGTCATCGAAGGTCGCCGCGAACGTGCCGAATTCCTCGCCAACGAACTCGACGACACGCTGGTCCTGCTCGGCGATGCGACCGACGAGGAGTTGCTGGAGCAGGAAAACATCCGCGAGATGGATCTCTTTCTTGCTGTTACCAACGACGATGAAGACAACATCATGGCCGGCAGCCTGGCCAAGCGGCTCGGTTGCAAACGGGTGGTGGCGCTGGTCAATCGCCGCGCCTACGCCGAAATGATCGAGGGCGGACCGATCGACATCGGGATTTCGCCGGCCCAGGTCTCGATCGGTACCTTGCTCGCGCACGTCCGCCATGGCGATGTCGCCGAGGTGCATTCGCTGCGCCGGGGCGCGGCCGAAGCGCTGGAAATCGTCGCCCACGGCGATCCGGCCAATTCCAAGATTGTCGGCAAGCGGATCGACCAGATCGAATGGCCGGCCGGGGCGACCGTAGCGGCGCTGGTGCGCAATTTCGACAAGGCGGTGATCGTTGGCCAGACCGACGACTGGACCGCGATCACCCGGCATGGCGAGGTGGTGATCGCGCATCACGACACGGTGATCGAGGCCGGCGACCATGTGATCGTCTTCTGTACCAGCAAGAAACTGGTCAAGAAGGTCGAGAAGCTGTTCGCGGTCGGTTTTCACTTTTTTTAGGAGTCGACCGTGAATTTCGTGTCGATGCCTGCCGCCAACCGCTTCGCGCCGGTTTTCCGGGCTCTGGGCATGATCGTGATGCTCTTCGGGCTGACCATGCTGGCGCCGCTGATCCTCTCTTACGTTGTCAATGACGGCGCCCAGACCGCCTACGATGAAGCCTTTGCCCTGACCATGCTCTGCGGCGCCTGGCTGTGGTACCGCTACCGCCGCTGCAAGCGCGAACTGAACATCCGCGACGGTTTCCTGATGGTGGTGCTGGTGTGGACCGTGCTGCCGGCCTTCGCCGCGATTCCGCTGATGCTGCAACTCGGGATCAGCCATACCGATGCCTATTTTGAAACCGTCTCCGGGCTGACCACGACCGGTTCAACCATTCTCAGCAACATCGACCAGCTGCCGATGTCGATCAACCTGTGGCGGCATCAGCTGGTCTGGGTCGGCGGCATGGGTTTGATCGTGCTCGCAATCGCGATCCTGCCGCTGCTCGGGATCGGCGGCCGGCAGATGTTCAAGGCGGAAACCCCGGGGCCGATGAAGGACAGCAAGATGACGCCGCGCATTGCCGAAACCGCCAAGGGACTGTGGCTGGTCTATCTCGGGGTGACCGTGGCCTGCGCCTTCAGCTATCGCTGGGCCGGCATGGACTGGTTCGATGCGGTCTGCCATACCTTCTCGACCATGGGGCTGGGCGGCTTTTCGACCCACGACGCCAGTTTCGGGCATTTCGATTCGCCGGCCATCGAAGGGGTCGCTATCGTCTTCATGCTGATCGCCGGGATGAACTTCGGGACACTGTTCCTGGCCGTCAGCGGTCGCTCCTTGCGGCCTTACCGGGACGACCCCGAGGCGGTCTGGTTTCTCGGCGTGACCTTGCTCAGCATCCTGGTGGTGGCGATCTACATCTGGAAAGATGGTACCTACGCCGAGTTCGAGACCGCGCTGCGGCACGTGGCCTTCAATCTGGTCTCGATTGCCACCACCACCGGTTTTGCCAGCCAGGATTACGCGCTGTGGCCGATTTTTGCGCCGCTGTGGATGCTCTTCCTGTCGAGTTTCGTCACCAGCGCCGGCTCGACCGGCGGCGGGATCAAGATGATGCGGGCGCTGCTGCTTTACAAGCAGGTCTATCGCGAACTGCTGCGGGCGATGCATCCGAACGCGGTGTACAACGTGCGCATCGGCGGTCAGGTGGCGCCGCAGCCCATCCTCTTCGCGGTGCTCGCCTTTGGTTTCATGTACATGGTCAGCATCGTCTCGCTGACGCTGATCCTGGCCTTCACCGGTCTCGACATCGTTTCCGCCTTCACCGCCGTGGTTGCCAGCGTCAACAACACCGGCCCCGGCCTGGGGGTGGTCGGTCCGTCGACCACTTACGAAGTCCTTGAGGATTTCCAGACCTGGGTCTGCATTTTTGCGATGCTGCTCGGGCGCCTGGAAATCTTCACCCTGCTCGTCGTGCTCACCCCCGCCTTCTGGCGGAAGTGACCTGCGGCCCGGAAAGGCGGATAATTCCGCCTTTCGACTTTTCCCTAGAGCGGAGCCCATTGTGAGCCGACCCCGCAACGATACCTTCCTGCGCGCCCTCCTCAAGGAGCCGACCGAATACACGCCGCTGTGGCTGATGCGCCAGGCCGGCCGCTACCTGCCCGAGTATTGCGAAACCCGCAAGCGCGCCGGTAACTTCCTCAACCTGTGCAAGTCGCCGAGCATGGCTTGCGAAGTCACGCTGCAGCCGCTGGCGCGCTACGACCTCGACGCCGCGATCCTGTTTTCCGACATCCTCACCGTGCCCGATGCGATGGGCCTCGGCCTCTACTTCGCCGAAGGCGAGGGCCCGCGTTTCGAGCGGCCGCTGCGCGAGGAATGGGCGATCAACAACCTGACCGCGCCGGACCCCTACGAACACCTCGGCTACGTGATGGATGCGGTTTCCGAAATCCGCCGCGCGCTGGATAACTCGGTGCCGCTGATCGGCTTCTCCGGTAGCCCCTACACGCTCGCCTGCTACATGATCGAAGGCCAGGGCTCCAGCGATTTCCGTCACATCAAGGGGATGATGTACAGCCGCCCGGATCTGCTGCACAAGATCCTGTCGGTGACTGCCGATGCCGTGACGGCCTACCTGAACGCCCAGATCGACTGCGGTGCCCAGGCGGTGATGATCTTCGACACCTGGGGCGGTTCGCTGTCGAACGCGGCCTACCAGGAATTCTCGCTGGCCTACATGCAGCGCATCGTCGCTGGACTGAAGAAGGAAAAGGACGGCCAGCGCATTCCCAGCATCGTGTTCACCAAGAACGGCGGCCTGTGGCTGGAAAAGATCGCCGCCATCGGCTGCGATGCCGTCGGCCTGGACTGGACCATCGACATTGGCGAAGCCCGCCGCCGCGTTGGCGACCAGGTGGCGCTGCAAGGCAACCTCGACCCGAACGTGCTGTTTGCACCGCCGGAAGTCGTCGCAGCCGAAGCGAAGAAGGTGCTCGACAGCTTCGGCGCCGGCAATACCGGCCACGTCTTCAACCTCGGCCACGGCATTTCGCAATTCACGCCGCCCGAGAGCGTTACCGCGCTGGTCGAGGCGGTGCACTCGCACAGCCGCACGCTGCGCAAGTAAGTCGCCGGCGACCGGGCCGGGGCGGGCTAGCTGCCCGTTTCGGCCGCGCCGGTCGCTGCCCGCTGCTCCCCTGGCGGCATGCCCGTTCTCCGCGTTGCACTCGATGTTCCCCTGTACCGACTGTTCGATTATTGGTCGGAATCGGCGTCGACCGTGGATATTGGCCGCCGGGTGCGGGTCCCCTTCATCCGGGGCGAAAAAATCGGCGTCATCGTCGCCGTCCTCGCCGAGAGCGAGTGGCCGCGCGAGCAGCTGAAGGACGCGCTCGAAATCCTCGGCGACCTGCCGCCGCTGCCGCCCGACTTTCTCGATCTCTGTGCCTTTGCCGCGACCTATTACCAGGCGCCGCCGGGCGAGGCCCTGCTCCAGGCGCTGCCGGCCGGGCTGAAAAAACTCAATCCGCCCAAGCGCCAGGCCGGACGTAAAGCCAAGGCCGCCAAGCCGCTGCCGTCGCCGCCGCTGACCGACGAGCAGATCGCCGCCGTCGCCGCCGTCGAGCCGGGCGGCGGCTTTGCCGTGACCTTGCTGCACGGGGTCACCGGCAGCGGCAAGACCGAGGTTTACTTGCAGTTGATCGCCAAGGCGCTGGCGCAAGGCCGCCAGGTCCTGCTGCTGGTGCCCGAAATCAACCTGACGCCGCAGCTCGAAGAGCGGGTGCGCGGGCGCTTTGCCGAGGTCGAGGTGGTCGCGCTGCACAGCGAACTCGCCGATGCCGCGCGCGAGCGCCACTGGCGGGCGGCTTTTTCCGGCAGTGCCGGGATCGTCCTTGGGACCCGCCTGGCGGTGTTTGCGCCGCTGCCGCGCCTCGGGCTGATCATCGTCGACGAGGAGCACGATCCCTCGTTCAAGCAGCAGGACGGAATGCGCTACTCGGCGCGTGATCTGGCGGTGGTGCGCGCCCGCCAGCACGATGTGCCGATCCTGCTCGGTTCGGCGACGCCGTCGCTGGAGTCCTGGGCCAATGCCGGGCACGGCCGCTACCGGCTGCAGACGCTGGCCAAGCGCGCCAATCCGGCGGCGGTGCTGCCGCAGGTGCGGCTCTACGACACCCGGCGCATGCCCTTGCGCGAAGGCGTTAGTGACGGCCTGCTGAGCGCGATCCGCGAGCGGCTGGAGCGCGGTGAGCAGAGTCTGGTCTTTCTCAACCGCCGTGGCTACGCGCCGGTGCTGGCTTGCCCGGCCTGTGGCTGGGTCTCACGTTGCAAACGTTGCGCCGCCAACCTGGTGCTGCACCTGGCCGACCGCCGCTTGCGCTGCCACCACTGCGGTTTCGAGCATCGCGTGCCGCCGGCCTGCCCGACCTGCGGCAACCAGGACATCCATCCCTATGGGCGCGGCACCCAGCGGCTCGAAGCCTGGCTCGCCGAGACCTTTCCCGGCGCCCGCGTGCTGCGCGTCGACCGCGATTCGGTCAAAAGCCGAAAACAGTGGGAGGCAGTGCTCGAACGCATCCACGGCGGCGAGGCCGACATCCTGGTCGGCACCCAGATGCTGGCCAAGGGCCACGACTTTCCCAAGCTGACCCTGGTCGGCGTGCTCGGCGCCGATTCGGCGCTGTTCGCCGCCGACTGGCGGGCGCCGGAGCGGCTCTTTGCGCAGCTGATGCAGGTCGCCGGGCGAGCCGGCCGTGCCGAGTTGAAAGGCGAGGTGATCGTCCAGACCCAGTACCCGGATCACCCGCTGTTTGCCGCGCTGGTTGCCCACGATTACCCCGGCTTTGCCGCCGGCCAGTTGCGCGAACGCGAGCAGGCCGGCTTCCCGCCGTATTCCTTCCAGGCCGTGCTGCGGGCCGAGGCGCCGGAAATGGCTGACGCCATCGCCTTCCTCAAGGCGGCCAGCGGCCTGCCGCCGGTCGCCGAATTTCCCGACGTGCTGGTCTACGATCCGGTGCCGATGCGCATGGCGCGGCTGGCCAGCCTGGAGCGCGGCCAGCTGCTGGTCGAATCGCATTCGCGGCCGCTGTTGCAGGCCTTCCTGCCGCGCTGGCGCGAGGCCATCGAGCAACTGCGGGCGCCGGGCAAGCTGCGCTGGCATCTGGAAGTCGATCCCTTCGACTTCTGATCCGGCGGCAGGCATGCTGCTTGCGTGATCTTTCTCCCAGTCACGTCGAGGAGGGATCATGAAAATCCAGGAATCCAGCCTGCAGTTGCAGGCCAGCCACGAAGCCAAGCGGACGCACAAGGTCGAAGTCACCATGCAGCGCGAGTTTCGCCGGGTTTTTTCGGACTTGAAGGCGGCGGAAGGAGAAAATGCCGAGGCAGCGAAAAAGCGGGTGCAGAAAATGTTGCAGTCCCTGATTGATGCCATCATTGCCGCGGTCGACGGCAAAAAATGCGAAAAATCGCCGGCCTTGCCGGAGGGCTGCACGCCAGGCGAGGCACGCGGCAAGCCGCAAGAGCCGGGAGAGCTGGCAGCGACACCGGCGGTGAGTGGCGAAATCGCCTGGCGTTCGACGCGCTTTGAATACCTGTATGAGAGCGAGCGCAGCGAGGTCTGCGGCCAGGGCAAGGTGGTTTGCGCCGACGGGCGCAGCCTCGATTTCAATTTCTCATTCGCCCGCGCCCGTGAATTCGAAAAAACCTCGCTGGAATCGAGTGAAGGCGTGACCCAGTTGCGCGATCCGCTGATCCTCAGCTATCCCGGCTGCGCGGCCGAACTGAGCGAGCAGCGGATTGATTTCGACCTCGATGCCGACGGTCAGGCCGAACGCATTCCCGGCCTCAATCGCGGTTGCGGCTTTCTGGTCTTCGACCGCAACGGCAATGGCAAGGCCGATAACGGCAAGGAGTTGTTCGGGGTGACCAGCGGCGATGGCTTTGCCGACCTGGCGCAACTCGACCGCGACGGCAACGGCTGGGTCGATGAAGGCGACCCCGATTTTTCGCGTTTGCGGCTGTGGACCGTGGACGGCAGCAAAACCCTGGCCGAAGCCGGGATCGGGGCGCTGGCCACGGCGCGGGTGACGGCACCGTTTTCGCTGAAGACGGCCGACAACGCCTTGCTCGGCGAAATCCGCGCTGCCGGCGTCTATCTCAGCGAGGCCGGCCAGGCCGGCCAGCTGATGCAGGTCGACCTGGCCATCGAGGAAGCGTCAGCGAGCGCGTCGGCCACTGAGCACCAGCCAGGCGAGCGCCAGCAGTTGACCGCCTAACAGGGTCAGGAAGGCGGCGCGAAACGCGCCGCCGGCCTCCCAGCCGCCCGCCCGCAAGGCGTCAACGAGGACGCCGGTACCCCATTGCAAGCCGAAGGCACCGGCAAAGATGAGCAGGTTGAGGGCAGTCGTTGCCCGTCCCGACAGGGTTGGCGGGAAAGCTTGCGCAACCAGCGAGTAAGACAGGTTGGAGAGCGAGAAGCAGGCGCCGAGGATAGGCCACAGCAGCCAGCCGGCGAGTTCCGGGCTGGCGCAGAGCAGGGCCAGGACCAGGGTGGACAGGCTCATTGCGTAGAGATACAGCCGTTCCATGCTCAGCCCGCGCCGCACCAGTGTAGTCGCGAAGAAGCCCATGAACAGGAAGCCGCCGAGCATCGCCGCGCTCATCCAGGTGAGCCGGGCGGCGACCTGGGCCGCGTCGAGATGTTCGAGCACCATCATCCAGCGCGAGGCCCACAGGCCCTGCACGGCCATGAAGCCGCCGGTGAAGAAAAAGCCCATCGGCACGTAGCGCCAGAAGTGCGGATGCGAAAAGACTTGAACCACGCCGGAGAGCTGCGCGTGCAGGCCGCTGCCCTGGTGCTGGGCCTCTTTTTTGTCGGGAACGAACAGCCACAGGATCAGGGCGACGGCGACGGTGGCGACGGCCAGCCCGAGCATGATGCTGCGCCAGCTCGAATAGCCGAGGGCTAACTCCAGCGGTTTGGCGGCGGCAAGTGCGCCGAGACCGCCCGAAGCCATGATCCAGCCGGTCAGCGAGGCGTGGCGCTCAGGCGGAAACCATTGGGAGAAGGCTTTCAGCGAGGCCATCAGGCAGGCGGCGACGCCGAGGCCAATCAACGCCCGGCCGGTGGCCAGGCCGGAGAGGCTGTCGGCCAGCGCAAAAGCCACCGCACCGCCAGCCGCCACCAGCAGCAGCAGGGCTTCGACCTGGCGTGGCCCGAAGCGGTCGAGGAGGATGCCGAGCGGCAACTGGGCGGCTCCGAAAGCGAGGAAATAGGTGCTGGTGAGCAGGCCGAGGGCGTTGTCGGGGAGCGCCAGTTCGTTGCCCAGTACCGGCCCGATCACCGCGTTGGCGGTACGGAACAGGTAGGACAGGAAGTAGCCGGCGGCGAAGGGCAGCAGCAGGCGGAGATAGAGGCGGGTATCGATGGTGGAAGCTTGAGTCATGGGGTCACTGCCGGGAAACTAGGGGCGGGGATCAGTCGGTTGCCGGTCGGGGGTGGAAGCTGGCGACCGGAGTGGGGAGGGCGGCAGGGTACGCACGCAGCCAGGCCAGCCGCTGTTCGATCTTGGCTTGCCAGTGCCGGGCAATGCCCGGCGTTGCAGCCAATTGTTCGAGTTGTGCCGGGTCGGGGCGATGCGCTTGCCAGCTGTGCATCGCCGCATACAGCGTCGGGGCTTGCGGCGGCGCACCCAGCGAGCGCAAGGGCGTCCCATTGTCAGCCAGCCCCGGCTGACAGACGCGGAAATACCAGCCGGTCAGCTGCTCTCGGGCAATCAGCGCGGCCATGCCGTCCACGCCGAAGCGCTCGTCGATTTTCCAGCACGGATTGCGCGGTTGGCAAAGCTGCAGGACTGCACTGCCGAGGGCAAAGGTTTCGCCAATCCGGACCGCGTGCTCGTCGAGCCCGGCCACCGAGATATTCTCGCCGAGACTGCCCGGAACCAGTTGCGCAGCAACTTCGGGAAAGGCCGCTGCCAGGCGTGGATAGTGATCTGCCGGGTAGAGGTGTACAGCCTTTTCCGGACCGCCGTGTACGCGCAGGTCAGCCTGCTGGTCGCCGGCGAAGCCGGTCTCGGCGATGCTCACCGGTGCGCAGACCGGGGTTTTGAAAATGCCGCTGGGGCGACCGGATTGCGGTAGGGGGCGGAGTTCGCCGATGAATAGCTGGGTGGGATGCATCGTCTGATTGTGCCATCAAAGCTGCCATGATGTCCGCTGCTGCGCAGTGCATCGAGCAGTGTGCTGGCTAACCCGGCGCCGGCCACAGCCAGGCCGCACCGCGCACTCCGGACGAGTCGCCATGCCGGGGGGCAACGATGCGGGTGCTGAAGGTATCGGAAAAGACGTGCGGCGCGCAGCTGGCCGGCAGATTCCGGTAGAACTGCGAGATTTTCGACAGCCCGCCGCCGAGCACGATCACCTCCGGGTCGAGCAGGTTGATCACCGTCGCCAGCGCTCGCCCCAGCCGGCTTTCGTAACGGCTCAGGCTGGCCGCGCAGGCGGCATCGCCGGCGGCAGCGCGCTCGCCGATCTGCTCGGCGCTGAGCGCTTCGCCGCTGTGGCGCAGGTGGTCGGCTGCCAGCGCCGGCCCGGAGAGCCAGCTTTCGATGCAGCCGCGACGGCCGCAGTAGCAGGCGGGGCCCGGCCATTCCTCGGGGCTGCCGGGTGGTAGCGGGTTGTGCCCCCATTCACCGGCGATCGCGTTGTGGCCGGCAAGAATGTGGCCGTCGATGACGATGCCGCCGCCAACGCCAGTACCGAGGATCACCCCGAAGACGCTGGCGGCACCGTAGCCGCTGCCGTCGCGGGCTTCGGACAAGGCGAAGCAGTTGGCGTCGTTGGCCAGCCTCACTTCGCGTTGCAGCAGCGCTTGCAGGTCGCGGCGCAGTGGTTTGCCGATCAGGCAGGTCGAGTTGGCATTCTTGATCAGGCCGCTGCTCAGCGATTCGGCGCCAGGAATTCCGATCCCGACGCTGCCGCGCTGGTGCAATTCGTTTTCGACGGCTTCGACCAGCCCGGCGATGGCCATCACGGTCGCCTGATAGTCGCCTTGCGGCGTTGCGATCCGGCGGCGCAGCCGTTCCTGCCCGTCGGCAGCGAGAGCGAGGATTTCGATCTTGCTGCCGCCAAGGTCTACGCCGAGTCGCAGCGGTGGGTTCATCTTGCGGTTCCGGTGAATTGCCGCAGGTCCTCGGCGATCCGGTCAATCACCGTGCGCCAGTCACCCGGTGCAGGCTGGCGGTAGAGGCGCAGCACCTGTGGGTACCAGAGGCTCTCGGTACCTTGCTTGCCCCAGCGCCAGTCGGTCTGATAGGCCGGCAACATCATCCAGCAAGGGCGGGCGAGGGCACCGGCAAGATGAACCAGCGCGGTGTCGACACTGATCAGCAGGTCGAGTTGCTGCAAGGCGGCGGCGCTGTCGGAGAAATCGGCCAGTTCGGCGCCCAGTTCGCAGACGCCGGCGAGCGGAGCGGCACCGTCGCGGTGCAAGGAGAAAAATTCGCAGTCAGGCAGCGCGAGCAATGGCGCCAGCAACTCCGGGGTGGGCAAGGAACGCTGGCGGTCGTTGGCGAACTGCGGGTTTCCCTGCCATACCAGTCCGATCCGCCGCTGGCCGGAGCGTGGCAGGCGGTTGTGCCAGTACTCGTATTTGGTGGTATCGACGCGCAGGTAGGGGAGTTGCGCAGGCACTTCTCCGGCGTCACCGCCCAGTTGCCCGGGCAGGCTCAACGGGGCGACCCAGTAGTCCCATTCGGCGGCCGTCAGCGGTGTGTCGTGCGCCAGTACCCGGTCCACGCCGCTCAGGGCCAAAAACAGGCTGCGCAATCCGGGATAGGCGACAATGCCGACGCTGGCCGCACCGGCGGCCTTGAGGCAGGCGCCGTAGCGGCCAAAATGCAGCATGTCGCCGTGGCCGCCCTCGGCTGCAATCACGATCCGTCGTCCCCGCAGGTCCTGCCCCTGCCATTCCGGTAGCGCTAGGGTCTGCAACAGGTGGTGGCGGCTGTCACGGGCTTCGAGGCGTTGCCAGCCTTCGTTGAGGCGACCTTGGCGGAGCAGCAGATAAGCCAGGTTGAACTGGCTGTTGCGATGCGCCGGGTCGAGTTCGAGCGCCTGCCGGTAGCAGTCCTCCGCCAGGATTTCGCGCTGCAGGCAGGCGTAGAGCACGCCCAGGTTGGACCAGATGGCGGGATGGTCGGGCTGCAGTTCCAGGGCTTGCCGGTAGCTGAGTTCGGCTTCACCAAATTGCTGCTGGCGGGTCAGCAGGGCGCCGTAATTGAGCAGGATCTGGACATCGTCAGGGGCCAGCCACAGGGCTTCGCGATAAGCGGCTTGGGCGGCGCCAATGTTTCCGCAGGCTTCGTGGGCGAGGGCGAGATTGGCGTGAATTTCGGGAATGCCGGGAGCGATCTCGCGGGCAACGGCGAATGCCTGCACGGCACCTGTCGGGTCGCCGCCCTGTAGCCGCCCCAGACCACGCGCAAACAGGACTTCCAGTTCGTCGTCGCCAGCCTCGCGCATGGGAATTTCAGGTACGGCCACCCACCGCCTTGACGCTGCCGTAGGAAGTGGTCATCGTGCGCAGGACGCTGGCGCCGGATTCAAGCAGCAGCATGAACAGGTCGCGTTCGGTGTACAGGCAGATATCGCTGCTGATGCCGTATTTCTGGGCGATCGCCGGGGCCAGCGGGCCGAAGCGTTTGCCGACCGGCAGGTCGAGGGCGCTGTAGCCATCACCCAGTTCAGAGTGCAGGCCGAGGATGGATAGATAGATGCGGCCGCCGATTTTGAGCTTTTGCAGCAACTGGCGGACGATGCGCTTGGCTTCCGGGTAAGGCACCGAGCACAGCCCGCGACGGACGAAAATGATGTCGTAGGGTTCGGTAACGGCCTGCCCTGCGGCTTCCGGCAGCGCAGCACCGAGAAAGCGGATCTCCGCGCCGCAACCGGCGGCCAGGATGCGGCCTTCGATATCCTGGCGGCACTCGGCGTGGTCGGCAACATCAACCAGGGCACCCATGCGGGCAAATTTGGCGGCCAACTCGCAGCGTCCTGCCGGTGTGACAAAAACGCTGACCGTATGATCGTGACGCATGCGCTTGAAACATTCTTCGAGCGCCAAGCGTTCCAGTTCGTCCGCACCTGTTTCGAGATGAACGGCGTTAATATTCATCGCATTCCTCCGACTCTGCCTGCATTCTGCATGATGCGACGGGAGGATTACAACCGTGTCGCTGCTTCTTGTTCGATGCCAGAGCTTGGCCGGCCAGGGGCAAGACCATGAGGAGAAATGGATTGCTGGTCAGATTTGAATCCTCCGAAACCGGAGAAATCCTGATGTATGCCGAAACGGCAAGGGCCTTGCTGCAGGCCATGGGCAAGGAATGCACCGCGCGCGGAGTGTTCTTGCAGCCGGAGATGCTGGCGGCAGCTGCCGCCTTGCGCGAGGCGATGAGAGCGGCGCCGCCGGCACCAGACGAGGCTGAGGAAGCGGAATGCCGGCGCGAGAAAAAGCCGCTACCGGTGAGCTTCGGTCAGCGCGCCTGGCCGCTGCTCGATGCCTTGGAGCGAACGGCCAAAGCGGGGCCTGAAGCCAACATCATCTGGGAAGCGGCCAGCGATTTTTGAGCCTGGCCGCGGTTGACCGTGGTTCAGCCGGGAAAGGCGCTGCGGATACCTTGCAGCACCCGTTCCAGTTCGGCAGCGAAGGCGGCGAGCTGCTCACCGGCTGGCGCCTGTCCTTCGCGCAGAGGGGCTTCTAGCTGGCGGGCGAGATCCTGCAGGGCGATGGCACCGATGGTTCCGGCCAGGCCTTTGGCGCTGTGCACCCGGTGGGCCGCCGCTGCATAGTCGGCTCCGGCCAGCAGAACCTGCAATTGCGGCAGTTCGTCGATGAAGCGGGCGTGAAAGTCGCGCAGCACTTTTTCGTACAGACTGGGCTTGTGCATCATCCGGGCCAGGCCATCTTCGGTATTGATGCCGGGAAGCTGCGGAAAATCGGGGGTGGTCATGGGCTTACTCCTGCCTCTTCTGCATTCAGCGGGGTCAGAACAGTTCGATGTCGTCGTCTTTTTCCTTCATCTCGGCCATGAAGCGTTCAACGGCTTCCTCGACCGGGACGCCGTGCATGACTGCATCGAACATCGCCACTTCTTCGACGGTGGTGTACTTGGCGCGGATGCGACTTTGCAGGTCTACCCATTCGCCGGGGTTGAACAGGCGGCGGCCATCGCCGACCAGGTCGCTGAGGTCGCCCAGGCTGTGGCCGACGTGGGCCAGGCGCTGGACCAGCTTGTCGTAGAACTGGAAGGCGATGATCGCCTGATGCACCATGCCGGAAACATTGCTGCTGACGGCAAGCAATTCGCTTTTGGCCTGTCCCGCCTCGCCTTCGTCGGGCAAGGCATGCAGGGTCGAGCCGATCTGCTGCATGTAGCCGGCCATGGTGGTGAACGACTGGGTCAACACCTCGACCGAGGAGTGGCTGTCTTTCATTGCAGCCTCGATCTGCAGTGCGGCCAGTTCGAGCAGGAGCACGGTTTCGCGGACCTGGCTCCAGTTCAGGTCAGGCATGTGGGCCGAGGTGCCACGCATCGGCGGACTGGTGTTTTCATTCATTGGGCATGACCGTGAAAGTATCCGGGCAACTATAACTGATTCAGGCAACGGGCTCCATCACCACATAATATTTACGGACCGGTGCCAGCACCTCGAAGCTGCCGGTGAACCCGGACGGAATCACTCCGGCCTCGCCGGGACCGAATTCAGCGGCAATGCCGTTGTGGTCGGTGATCCGGATCCGGCCTTCGATGATGCAGAAAAATTCATCCTTGCCGGCAGCGAAGGCAATTTGCCAGGCCCCCGGCTCGCAGTGCCAGATACCTGCAGTACGCGTGCCATCATCGCTGGCGAAGTACTGCCGGGTGGTGCGCAGGGGATTGCCGGCAAGCAGGCGGTCGGGGCGGGGATGGTCGAAGGTCGGGGTCGGCTGGGCCTGGGAGAAAACGGTCAGTGCGGGCATGGCGGGAAAGCAGTGGTGGGTGGAATACAAAGGGTTGCGGGGCTGCGGTCGGGGCAGTGGCGTGCTAGTCTGCGGCGCCTGCCGGAGTGCCTGCGATGATAATCCGACCCCTAGTCGTTTTTTGCCTTTTTTTCCTGTCGACCGTGGCTTTGGCCGCAGGTAGCCGGCCCCCTCCGCTGGTAGCGGTCGATGTTGGCCATGGGATTCGCGATGGCGGTGCAGCCAGCGCCCGCGGACGCAGCGAATTCGCCTTCAACCGCGATTTTGCCGAGGTCCTGGCCACCGCGCTGCCCGCCTACGGAGTGGCCGTGCGGCCGGTCAATTTTGCCGGCGAGATCGGCAGTCTGGTCGAACGGCCGCGCCAGGCCGGCAACAGCGATCTGTTCATTTCCATCCATCATGATTCGATCAGCGAGGAGTATCTGCAGGAATGGGACTGGGATGGCGAGGCGGCAAGTTATACCGAGCACAAGCGCGGTTACGGGATTTTCATCTCGGCCGCCAACCCCGAGCCGGCCATCAGTTTGCGCTGTGCCGTTGCGGCCGGCCGGGCCCTGCGCGAGGCCGGCTTTGTTCCGACGCCTTGGCACGGGCGCAAGCATCGTGCTGCCGATGCCGAAAATGGCGTCTGGTATTACGACAATCTGGTCGTGCTTTACCGGACCCGCTTGCCGGCGCTGTTGTTCGAGGCCGGCGTGATCAAGCACCGCGAGGAAGAACTGGAACTTCGCGATCCCGCTCGGCAGCAGCGGATGGCTGCGGCGCTGGCGCGGGCGCTGGCCGGTTGCCTGCTTACAGAAACACCGGTTCGGGAATAAGTTCGACGCCGAAACCGTCGCGCACGGCCTCTTGTACCGCCTGCATCGTCCGTTCGACATCGCTGCCGGTGGCGCCGCCGCGATTGACCAGGACCAGTGCCTGCTCTTCGTACATCCCGACCGGTCCGAGGTCGCGTCCCTTCCAGCCCGCCTGCTCGATCAGCCAGCCGGCGGCCAGCTTGGTGCGGCCGTCGTTTTGCGGGTAGCGCGGCATGTCCGGGTGAATCGCCAGCAGTGCCGCACACTTGTCGCGCGAGACTACCGGGTTCTGGAAAAAACTGCCGACATTCGGCAACTTTGCTGGATCGGGCAGCTTGCGCTGGCGAATGGCAACAATGGCCTCGGCGATGTCCCGGGGGGCGGGGTCAGCAATCCCGCGGGCCGCCAATTCCTCGGCCACGTCGTGATAGCGGCAGTTGGCTTGCCAGGCCTTGGGCAGGCGGAATACGACGCTGACGATCACCATCCGGCCGTCGGTATGCCATCCGTGTTGCTTGAAAACACTGTCCCGGTAGCCGAAATGGCAGCCTTTGCGGTCGACCGTGATCAGTGCCTTTTTCTTGAAATCCCAGACCTGCAGCGAGTGGATGCGCTCGCCGACTTCGAGGCCGTAAGCACCGATGTTCTGGATCGGCGCAGCACCGACGCTGCCAGGGATCAGGGCCAGGTTTTCCAGGCCGGGCCAGCCTTGCTCCAGGGTCCATTGCACGAAGCCGTGCCAGTTTTCGCCGGCGCCGGCTTCGATGTACCAGGCCTCGGCATCTTCACGCAGCAGGCGGCGGCCGCCAATTGCCATATGCAGCAAGAGGCCGTCGAAGTCGCCGCGCAGGACGAGGTTGGAGCCGCCGCCGAGAACGAAGCGACGGGTGTCCTGCAGCGCTTCCACGGTCAACTGCCCCGGATCGGTGATTTTCAGATAGGCGGCAGCACGGCCCGGCAGGGCCAGCGTGTTGAACGGGGTTAAATCGACGGCAGCAAGGACGGCAGACATCGGATATGCAAAACGGACAGTTGGGCCGGCAGGCAGGGTATCATCACGCACAGACAAAGTGGGAAAAATAACTCGCTGGGAGGCGTGTGGAGATCGGCAAGGAAAATAGTTTCTCGGCATGGAGTGATCCGCGGGTCTGGATGGCGGCGCTGACTCTGGTGCTGCTATTTGGCCAGTGGCTGCCGGCCAGCCGTTTTTTCTCGACGCCGGCGCACTATCTGCCCCTGCATACTGCGCTTGAGTTCATCGCCATGGCTGTTTCGGCGATGGTTTTCGCCCTGGCCTGGAACCTGCGCCGGCAACCGGCCAGCAGCCATGCTCTGCTGCTTGGCTGTGCCTTCCTGTGCATCGGACTGATCGATCTGGCGCACACCTTGTCCTATACCGGGATGCCGGCGCTGGTAACTCCCAGCGGACCCGAGAAAGCGATCAATTTCTGGCTGGCCGGGCGTCTGATCGGGGCGCTGGCCCTGCTTGCGGTCGCCTTGCTTGCCAATCGGCGCTGGCCGGCGGCGGGGGCCTGGGGCGGATTGCTGGCGGCATTGTCGCTGGCGCTGCTGGTCTGGTGGGTGGGCTTGTTCCATGCCGACTTGCTGCCGCGCACCTTCATTCCCGGGCAAGGGCTGACTGCCCTCAAGATCGGCAGCGAATATGCCCTGACCGCGATCTACCTGCTCGCGGCATGGCTGCTGTGGCGGCGGGGCCGGCGCGAATATGGCGAGCGGCGCAGCAATCTCGGCTGGCTGGCGGCGGCGGCCTGGGGGCTGGGGCTGGCGGAAATGTTCTTTACCTTGTATCAGGACGTGACCGACCTGTTCAATCTGCTTGGTCACGTCTACAAGGCGCTCTCCTACCTGCTGATCTATCGGGCCTTGTATGTAGCTGGCGTCCATGCGCCCTATCGTGAATTGCAGGAAAACCACGAAACCCTGCACGACATCCTGCGCGCTTCGCTCGACGGTTTTCTGCGGATCGACCGCAGTGGCCGCATCCGTGAAGTGAATAGTGCCTATGCCGACGCTTCCGGCTATCCGGTCGGCGAACTGCTCGGCGCACCGCTGGCTTTGCTTGAGGCCAATGAGGATGCCGGTGCCGTGACTGCGCATATCGAGCGGGTTCTGGCCTGTGGCAGCGATCTGTTCGAAACCCGTCACCGGAAGAAGGACGGCAGCCTTTGGGATGTCGAGATCAGCGTGGTGTACAGCACCCGCGAGGGGGGCTCGTTTTATGTGTTTGTCCGCGACATCAGCGCACGCAAGCATGCCGAGGCCAGCTTGCGCCTGCAAAGCGAAATCACTGCACAGGCGGCTGAGGCTGTCAGTCTGGTGCGTGCCGCCGATGGGCAGTTGCTTTACTGTAATCGCCGCTTCCGGGAAATTTTCGGCGATCCGGAGCCAACCCTGCCACCGCCGGGGTTGCCCGAGCGTAGCGACCCGCAGATCGTCGCCAGCCTGCGTGCTGCTGGCTACTGGAGTGGCGAGGTGCTCAACCGGCGCCGGGACGGCAGCAGTTTCTGGTGCGCGGTGAATATCGGTGCTTTCCAGCATCCGGAGCTGGGTGAGGTGTGGATCGCCCACCAGTCCGACATATCGGAATTGAAGCAGGTCGAATTCGCGTTGCGCGAACTTAACGAAACACTGGAAGAGCGGGTGGCCGAGCGGACCGCCGAGGCCGAGCAGGCTCGCCAGCTGGCCGAAGCCGCCAGCCGGGCCAAGAGTGTGTTCCTGGCCAACATGAGCCACGAAATCCGTACGCCGATGAACGCGATCATCGGCATGGCCGGGGTGATGCGGCGCGAGGGAGTTTCGCAGCGGCAGGCCGAGCGGCTCGACAGCATCGATATGGCGGCCCGCCATCTGCTCGGGGTGATCAACGACATTCTCGACTTTTCGAAAATCGAGGCCGGAAAATTCCGTCTGGAGTCTTTGCCGCTACACCTGGCAGCAGTGCTCGGCAATGTCGCATCGATGTTGCGCGATACTGCGCGCAACAAGCGGCTGGGCTTGCGGGTCGAGCCTGCTGCCTATGCCTTGCCGCTGCTCGGTGACCCGCTGCGCTTGCAGCAGGCCTTGCTCAACTATGCCGGGAATGCACTTAAATTCACCGATCAGGGCGAAGTCTGCTTGCGTACCGTGTTGCTGCAGGAAACCGAAACAACGGTGACGATCCGCTTCGAGGTCCGCGACAGCGGTGTGGGCATTGCCGCAGAACATCTGCCGCGCCTGTTTGCTCCCTTCGAACAAGGCGACAACTCCACGACCCGCCGCTTTGGCGGCACCGGACTCGGGCTGATCATCACCCGCAAGCTGGCGGCGATGATGGGCGGCGAGGTTGGGGTTGAAAGCCGCCTCGGCGAAGGCAGCCTGTTCTGGTTCTCGGCGATCTTGAGCAAGGCCGATTCGGCAGCCATCCGGAATTGTCCGGCGGACGCGGAACATCCCGAAGCCCAGTTGCGGCAGCGCCACGTCGGTCGCCGGGTGCTGCTGGTCGAGGATGAACCGATCAATCGTGAAGTCGGCCAGATGCTGCTCGAAGATGTCGGCCTCCGCGTCGATCTCGCCGTCGATGGTGGCGAGGCGTTGCAACGGATTGACGAGGTTGCCTACGATCTGGTCCTGATGGATATGCAGATGCCGAACATGGATGGTCTTGAAGCCAGCCGCCGGATTCGCCAGCAGCCGGCGCTCGACTCCCTGCCGGTGATCGCGATGACCGCGAATGCCTTTGCCGAAGACCGGGCGCGCTGCCTCGATGCCGGGATGAACGATTTTGTCAGCAAGCCGGTCGATCCGCAGGCGCTGTATGCGACCCTGCTGCGCTGGCTTGAGCATCGCCACGAATAGCGGTGGCTTGGCCGGGGAAACTCCGGTCAGTCGCCCCAGCGCTGTTGCAGCGCATGCGGGATGCGCAATTGGTCGAGGATGCGGGCGACGACGAAATCAACGATTTCGCCGATGCTTTGCGGGTGCTGGTAAAAGCCCGGGCTGGGCGGCAGGATCACGGCGCCGGCGCGGGCCAGGCGCAGCATGTTTTCCAGGTGGATGACCGAAAATGGGGTCTCGCGCGGGACCAGGACCAGCTTGCGGCCTTCCTTAAGTACGACATCGGCGGCGCGTTCGATCAGGTTGTCGGACAGGCCCTGGGCAATCGCCGCCAGCGTTCCCATGCTGCACGGGCAGACGACCATCGCGTCGGGCGGGTTGGAGCCGGAAGCAACCGGAGCAAACCATTCCTCGCGGCCGAAAACCTGTAGTTTTTCGCCGTCGACCGTGGGAAAGCGTTCGAGCAGGCAGGCCTTTGCGTCGGCCGGGCGCGACGGCAGCTCGAAAGCGAGTTCCTGGCGGGCGACGATCTGCGCCGCCTGCGAATACAGCAATTGCACCCGGCAGCCGGCGGCGAGCAGGCATTCGAGCAGGCGCAGGCCGTAGGGCATGCCGGAGGCGCCGGTCAGGGCCAGGCAAATGGTCGGTGAGGTGGCTTGGCTTGGGAGCATCATGGTCAGTCGTGGACAGGCGAGGTAGGCGCCGGTTCCGCCAGCAGGCGGGCGGCGACCAGGCCGTTGAGCGTACCAAAGAACAGCGCGGCGGCGGCGAACAGCGGCGCGAGCAGGAAAACCCCGTCGTGCGGGATCAGCCACAGCCGGGCCAGCAGCAGTTGGCCCCCAATGTGGGCGAGGGCGGCGAAGATCGACAGGCTGACCGGCCCGAACCAGCGGGACGGCAGATGTCGGGCCAGTCCGAGCGTCAGCAGGCTGCACACGGTGCCGCTCAGCGACAGGAAAAAACCGGGGGCGAGAAAGTAGCCGAGCAGCAGGCTGGCGGCGAGCACGCGCAGCAGACTGACCCAGATCGCCGTACCCCAGCCGTGGCGCAGCAGCACCACCAGGGTGACGATATTGGCCAGGCCCGGCTTGATGCCGGGCAAGGGTGAGGGCACGGCGGCATCGACCAGCGACAGCAGGACCGCCGCGCTGGCCAGACCGGCGATCCGCCGGTCCTCGTCGCTGACCCGGAGTTCAATAACTGAGCGAGTCATAGACGCGGGTGCGGCCGGTGATTTGCAGGCTGACGCGGTTGGGGGCGCAGATCGCGATTTCGCCCGGCCGGCTGAGCCAGCCCTGGCGCACGCAATACTGGCGCGGCCCCGGGTCGGCCACGACGCGGGCGCGGCCGGGCTCGACCGCGATCAGCGTGTTGCCGAGCGGCCCGCCGACTTCAATCTGGCGGGGCTGGCCGAGGTCAAGGGTGGCAAAGATCCGGCCTTCCTGGCGGATTACTGCGTGCTCGCCGATCCCGCTCTGCCACAAGCGCGGCAGGCTGACGGCGACGGCGGCGGCAGTGGCAAGCAGCACCAGCCAGTCGCCGGGACGAAACAGGGCAGACCAGCGCACTGGCCTAGTGCCCGGCCAGCGAACGGTGGCGGACCAGCACGCGGGCCTGGCCGGCAAATTCGCGGGCCAGCCATTCGGCGATGAAAACCGAGCGATGCTGGCCGCCGGTGCAGCCGATGGCCACGGTCAGGTAGTTGCGGTTGTCGCGGACGTAGGCAGGCAGCCAGTCGGCGACGAAACGGCGGATGTCGCCGCGCATCCGGCAGACTTCGCTCTGGCCTTCGAGAAAGTCGATCACCGGCTGGTCGCGGCCGGTCAGCGGGCGCAGGCTGGCTTCGTAATGCGGATTGGGCAGGCAGCGCACGTCGAAGACCAGATCGGCGTCGAGCGGCAGGCCGTGCTTGAAGCCGAAGGATTCGAACATCAGCGTCAGTCCTTGACCGGGCTCGGATTCGATGAACTGGCGGACCCACTCGCGCAGTGCGTTGGCCTTGAGGTTGCTGGTGTCGATGCGATGGCCGAGGCTGGCAATCGGTTCGAGCAGCCGGCGTTCCTGCTGGATCGCTTCGAGCAGCGAGATGCCCTCGCCGCTGAGCGGGTGGCGCCGCCGCGACTCGGAATAGCGTTTGAGCAGGATCTCGTCGCCGGCATAAAGGAAGAGGAAAGTCGGCCGGGTGCCTTCGTCGGCCAGCAGTTGCAGCTTTTCCGGCACCTGTTCGATGCCGAGGCCGCCGGAGCGCGAGTCGATGGCAACTGCGACCCGCACTACGCCTTCGTTGCGCAGCATTCGCACCAGGGTCGGCAAGAGCACCACCGGCAAGTTGTCGACGCAGTAATAGCCGGCGTCTTCGAGCAGGTGCAGGGCAACCGACTTGCCGGAGCCGGAGAGGCCGCTAATGAGAACGAGTTCCATGCCCGGCAGGATAATCAAGGCGGCAGCAGGCGGCAAGCTGCGGCATAATCCGCAGATGCTCTGCAACGACCAGCCCGCGCTCTGCCGATCGCGACGGCCACGCCACAGGAGACGATGATTCATGCCCCACGCCCCGATTTTTCCCTTTCTCGCCGAGTTGACTGCGTTGCGCCGCGATATTCATGCGCACCCGGAACTGGCTTTTGACGAACACCGTACCGCCGACCTGGTTGCCAGCGAACTGGAGAGTTATGGTCTGGAGGTGCATCGCGGCATCGCCCGCACCGGTGTCGTCGGCGTGCTGCGTGCCGGCAGCTCGGGGCGGATGATCGGCTTGCGCGCCGACATGGATGCCTTGCCGCTGCCCGAACTCAACGAATTTCCGCACCGTTCGAAACACCCCGGAAAAATGCACGGCTGCGGCCACGACGGGCATACCGCGATGCTGCTCGGTGCCGCCCGTCATCTGGCCGCGCACCCGGATTTCGATGGGGTCGCAGTATTCATCTTCCAGCCCGCCGAGGAGTCGGAAGGTGGGGCGGCGGTGATGATCGAGGACGGCTTGTTCGAGCGCTTCCCGGTCGAGTCGGTCTATGGCCTGCACAACTGGCCGGGCATCCCGGTTGGAGAAATGGCGGTGATGCCGGGGCCGGTGATGGCTGGTACCTGCGGCTTCGAGATCGTCGTCCGTGGCCACGGCTGCCACGCGGCGATGCCGCACCAGGGCGTCGATGCCATCGTCGCCGGCGCCCAACTGGTGCAGGCATTGCAGACCGTGGTCAGCCGCAACCTGCATCCCTGTGAGTCGGCGGTGGTCAGCGTCACCCAGTTCCACGCCGGCGAGGCCTGGAACGTGATTCCCGAGGAAGTGGTGCTGCGCGGCACCATCCGCAGCTTCAAGAGCGAAGTGCAGGAAACCGTCGAACGCGCCATCGAGCGCCTGTGCAGCGGCATCGCGGCGGCCAACGGGGCGCAGATTTCGGTGCATTTCGACCACCGTTACCCCGCCACGGTCAACAGCCTCAATGAGGCGAATTTCTGCCGCGAGGTCGCGGCCGAGGTGTTTGGTGGCGACAAGGTGCTGACCGACGTGCTGCCGTCGATGGGCGCCGAGGATTTCGCCTACATGCTGCGCGAAAAACCCGGCTGCTACGTCTGGCTCGGCAACGGGCCGGGCACCGGTGGCTGCACCCTGCACAACCCGCATTACGACTTCAACGACGACATTCTCGGCCTCGGCGTTGCCTACTGGGTACGCCTGGTACAGAAGGCCTTGCCGCAGGCTGGGCGCTGAGTCGGCCTGCGCCAATTGGTCGTGCGGCCCGTGTTGGGTCCATCGTGCGGCCAATTGCGAAACCGGCTGTGCCGCCCGCGCTCAGTGGGCGGCCTCGATCCAGCCGTGAGTCAGGCGGATCGCGCCGCTGCGCAGCAGGTCGTCCACGCAGCGGCGGGCGATTTCGTCCGGAGTCCGTTGCAGAAAGCGCTGATTGACCGTCGTGGTGAAGGGCAGGGTCGCGATCAGGGCGTGAAACTCGTCTGCCGGCAAGCGCTGTTTTTCCAGCAGCGCAAACGAGGCGATGGTGCGGATGCCGTGCCAGGCCAGGCCTTCGCCGTCGTTCTCGATCCGCGTCAGGCGCTGCAGGCCGCGTTCAATCGCGCCGGTGGCATCGGCAAAGGGCCGGCCGTGGCCGGGAATGACCAGACGCAGCGGCAGCCGGCCGAGCATTTCCAGCGTTTCACGGGTCGCGGTGAGGCCATCTTCGCTGCCGAGCAGGGTCGGGAAAATCAGGCCGAAGCCGTTTTCCCAAAGCGCATCGCCGGCGATCAGGATCCCGCCTACCGGGTCGAAAAAAGCCAGCGCATCATTATCGTGGCCAGGAACGCCCAGTACCTGCCACTCGCGTTCGCCGAGCGTCAGCGTGCTGCCGGCGGCCAGCGTCGCCGAGGGCTGGAAGCGTGCCCCCTGCTGGCGTAAAGGGCTGAGCAGCAGGGCTTCCTCGTTCCATTCGGCAACCGCCGCTGCCGCCCCGTCCGGGACCACCAGCGCGCAATCAAAGACGGCCTGCAGCGCCGCGTTGCCACCGATGTGGTCGGAATGGATGTGGGTATTGACCACTTGCCGCAGGCGGCGGCCGGCGAGCGCATGGCCGACCAGGGCAACCGTCTGTTCGGCGTGGCTGACATAACCACTGTCAATCACGCTGGCCGTGTCGCCTTCCAGGCAGACGACGTTGTTGGCCGACAGCCAGCCGCGTTCGAGGACGATCAGGTCGGCGGGCAGTGGTGGATTCATGGCGGCGTGTCGGGGTCGCCGCCCGGCGGCAACGGATCGACCGGGCGGGCGACGGCTTCGGCCACGATTTCCGGTTCGCCCAGCGGCGGCCGGCCGCAGCCGAGGCAGTAGCCGGAGTCGGGGTCGGCCATGCAGACACCGACGCAGAGGTAATCGTCCTGTCCGTCAGCCATGCGGCACCTCGTTCTGGTCGCTGGCCAGACGGCGGCTGGTGACGCGAGCGAGGATGGCGACCCGCTCGGGGTTGCTGGCGGCGGCCCAGCCGGCGATTTCTTCAAGGCTGCGGAAACAGCCGCTGCACAACTGACTGAGCGGGTCCATCCGGCAGACGTTGATGCAGGGGGAGGGAATGGAGGCAGAACTCAAGGGAGAACTCATTGGGGGAAAAAGGCAAAAAAACCGGGTTGACCGTGAAAACCGTGCTTCAGATCAGCATGAAGCGATGCTGCTGGTCGCGGACCCGTTCGACGGCGGCACGGGCTTCCTCGCGGTCGACACGGGCGAGCATCACCAGATAATGACGCCGGTCGCGGGCGTTGAGTTCCGGGAAATTGATCGTGTGCACATCGCTGCCGTTGCCGGTATCGCTGACCACGCCCATCCGGTCGATGCTGATACTGACCGGGGTCAGGTTGAGCGAGGCTTCCGGCGTGTGCAGGAACTCGGCCAGCGCATTGACCAGGTTTTCCGGCTGCAGCGCGGCGGCGGCGCGGCGTAGTTGCGTGTCGATTTCGTCGATATGGCGGGTATGCACCGTGTATGCCGGACCGGCAGTTGCGCCCTTGAGCACGGTCAGGTGGGCGCGTTCGACCGAGAGATCGGAGCGCAGTCCCTCGCGTTCGGAACGTAAGGCTTCGACGTGGTCGTGAAAACTCAGCAACAGGCTGTCGATGGCCCGCAGGTGCAGTTTGCGCAGGGTCTGCTCCAACGAGCAACTGGGTTCGACCAGGGTCTGGTCGGCGAAGTAGAGGACCCGTTGCGGGACTTCGGTTTGCACCAGATCGCCCTGGACGCTCATCCCCAGTTGCCGTTTTTCGTGGCGGCGGGCGGCGAATAGCGCGTAGAAGTGGTCACTGGCGTAGCAGGCCGGATCGGCGAGGTAGTCGCGCACCGCCTGGCTGCGCCCGAGCATTTGCGAAATGTCGTCGGCGGTGGCGAACAGCGCATGCACCAGCGGATCGGCGGCAAAGGCGTGGTGGCTGATCTCGACCGGCCCGGGCAGGCCGGCGATCAAGCCGTCGCAATAACCGAGGGCGTATTCGACCGGCGCCGCGAGATGGCGCTCGAAGGCCGGGTCGGCCTTGAGGATCGGCGCCACCACTTCGGCAACCCGGTCGAGCACTTGCTGCACCGGCGGCGAAGGCGGCGGTGCCGGGTGCAGCAACTCGGAAACGGCGGAAAAGAAACTCACGCGGGTGCGGGCTCGGCTCGGGTCAGGCGCTATTCAGGCAAATCGCCCGACCGGCCTTGGCGCCGTTGGGGCGGTTGATGGCGCTGGAAATCCAGTCGCCGACTGCTGCCAGTTTAGCCAGATCGATGCCGGTTGCAATGCCCAGCCCGTGCAGCAGGTACACCACGTCCTCGGTGGCGACGTTGCCGGAGGCACCCTTGGCGTAGGGGCAGCCACCCAGCCCGGCGACCGAGGCGTCGAATACCGCCAGTCCCATTTCCAGCGAGGCATGGACGTTGGCTATCGCCATCCCGTAGGTGTCGTGGTAGTGGCCGGCGAGTTTCTCCAGCGGCACCACGCGGGCGCAGGCGTCGAGCATGCGGCGGATCGAGTCGGGATTGCCGACGCCGACGGTATCGCCGAGCGAAACCTCGTAGCAGCCCATTTCGTACAGTGTCTTGGCCACCTGCGCGACCTTTTCCGGCGCCACCGCGCCTTCGTACGGGCAGCCGACGACACAGGAAACATAGCCGCGCACCGGGATTTCCAGCGCCGAGGCGGCGGACACCACCGGTTCGAAGCGCTTGAGGCTTTCGGCAATCGAGCAATTGATGTTCTTCTGCGAAAAGGCCTCGGAGGCGGCGCCGAAGATCGCCACCTCGTCGGCCTTGGCCACGACCGCGCCGTCGAAGCCCTGCAGGTTGGGGGTCAGCGCGGTGTAGGTGACGCCTGGCTGGCGGCGGATGCCAGCGAGCACGGCGATGTTGTCGCCCATCTGCGGCACCCATTTCGGCGAGACGAAGGAGGTGGCCTCGATCACCGGCACGCCGGCGGCGGCGAGGCGGTTGATCAGCTCGATCTTGATCTCGGTCGGGACTACCTGTTTTTCATTCTGCAGGCCGTCGCGTGGGCCGACTTCGACGATCTTGACGCGTTGCGGATAGCTCATGCGTGGGCCTCTTCCTCAAGTTTGAGTTCGGATTTCATCTGCTGGCGGATCATGAACTTCTGGATCTTGCCGGTGATGGTCATCGGGAAATTATCGACGAAACGCAGGTGGCGCGGCACCTTGTAATGCGCGATCTGGCCCTGGCAGAAGTCGCGGATGTCCTGTTCGCTGCAGTTCTGGCCGGGTTTCAGGATGATCCAGGCGCAGAGTTCCTCGCCGTACTTGTGGTCGGGAATGCCGACCACCTGCACGTCCTGGATTTTCGGGTGGCGGTAGAGGAATTCCTCGATCTCGCGCGGGTAGATGTTCTCGCCGCCACGAATCACCATGTCCTTGAGCCGGCCGACGATGTTGCAATAGCCCTCGTCGTCGATGGTCGCCAGGTCGCCGGTGTGCATCCAGCCGTTCTGGTCGATGGCTTCGGCGGTCTTGGCTTCGTCGCCCCAGTAACCGAGCATCACCGAATAGCCCCGGGTCAGCAGTTCCCCGGGCTGGCCGCGCGGCACGATGCGGCCGTCGGTATCGACGATTTTGACTTCAATGTGCGGCTGGACGCGGCCAACCGTCGAGACCCGGCGCTCGACCGGGTCGCTGGTCGAGCTCTGGAACGAGACCGGTGAGGTTTCGGTCATGCCGTAGGCGATGGTTACTTCATGCATGTTCATTTCGCCAATCACCCGCTTCATCACCTCGATCGGGCAGGGGCTGCCGGCCATGATTCCGGTGCGCAGCGTGTCGAGCGCGAAGGATTTGAATTCCGGGTGGTCGAGCATGGCGATGAACATGGTCGGCACCCCGTGCAGTGCCGTGCACTTCTCTTCGGCGACAGTTTGCAGCGTGGACAGCGGGTCGAAGCCTTCGGCCGGAATCACCATCGCTGCGCCGTGGGTGAGTGCGGCGAGGTTGCCGAGGACCATGCCGAAGCAGTGGTAGAAAGGCACCGGGATGCACAGGCGGTCCTGCGGCGTCAGGCGCATCGCCTCGCCGACGAAGAAACCGTTGTTGAGCACGTTGTGGTGGGTCAGCGTCGCGCCCTTGGGCGAGCCGGTGGTACCGGAGGTGAACTGGATGTTGATCGCGTCGTCGAACTGCAGTTGCAGCGCCAGTTCGGCAAGGTCGTTGAGTTCGGCGCGGCTGGCCGGGCGGCGCAGTTCGTCGAAATTGAGCAGGCCGGGGGTCTTTTCGCTGCCCAGGCGGATTGCCCATTCGAGCTGCGGCAGGCGGGCGCAACGCGCCGCGCCGGGGGCGGCAGAGGCCAGTTCCGGGGCCAGATCCTGCAGCATTTCCAGGTAATTGCTGCTCTTGAAGCTGGGGGCCAGGATCAGTGCCCGGCAGCCGACCTTGTTCAGCGCGTATTCGAGTTCGGCGCGGCGGTAGGCCGGGTTGATATTGACCTGGACCAGGCCGGCCTTGGCGGTGGCGAACTGGGTCAGCACCCATTCGAGGTTGTTCTGCGACCAGATGCCGATCCGGTCGCCAGGCTGCAGGCCGAGGCGGCGCAGGCCGCAGGCCAGGTTATCAACGGCTTCCTTGAGCTGGGCGTAGCTCAGCCGGGCCTGCTGGTGGCGGACGACCAGAGCCTCGCGGCTGGCGTATTGCTGGCAGATGGCGTCGAAATGGTCGCCGATGGTGGCGCCGATGAGCGGCTGTTGGCTCGCCCCGTGGACGTAGCTGTACTGTGCTTGCATGGGTTTGTCTCCTCACACCCTCTTCCGGGGTGGTGTGGTGCAGCAGAAGTCGGTAGTGATCGGCGCCCGGATCGGCCGGGCGCCGGGTTCAGTTTCAGGCAGTCGCTTCGAACTCGACCAGCGGTGCGCCGTCGCTGACCTGCTCGCCGGCGGCGTAGCAGAAGGCCTTGACGGTGCCGGCGGCGGGGGCGGTGATGGTGTGCTCCATCTTCATCGCTTCGAGAATCAGCAGCGGCGTGCCCTTGTCGACCTTCTGGCCGGGCTGTGCGAGCAGGGTGACGATCTTGCCCGGCATCGGCGCGGTCAGGCCGCCGCCGTGGCTGTCGCCGGCATCGACGCGGTGCAGCGGATCGTCGCGCAGCAGGGTCCAGGTGGCGCCGTGCAGGAAGACGTTGCGCTTGTCGTCGACCGCGACCACCGAGGCGATCAGCCGGCGGTCGTCGAGTTCGACGGCAAAACGGTCGCCTTCGAGCTTTTTGCCGCGCGCCACGGTCGACTCGCCGTTGAGGGTAATTTTCCAGCTGTCACGGCGATAGCCGACCTGCGCTTCAACCAGCGTCTCGCCGTCCTTGAAGCTGATGGTGCGCGCGGCCGACAGGTTCATCCGCCAGCCGTCGCGGGCGTGCCAGGGGGAGTGCGGGTCGCCGCTCTGCTTGGCGGCGGCCTTGGCGGCGTGCTGTTCCCACAGCAGTTCGCCGACGGTGGCGACCAGCAGCGCATCGCGCGGCACCGGCTGGATTTCCGGGAACAGGAAGTCCTTCTGGCGTTCGATCAGGCCGGTGTCGAGGTCGGCGCCGGCAAAAGCCGGGCAGGCGACCAGCCGCGACAGGAAGTCGATATTGGTGGTCAGGCCGGCCACCTGGTAATCGGCCAGCGCCTTGCGCATGCGCGCCAAGGCACCGTCGCGGGTTTCGTCCCAGACAATCAGCTTGGCGATCATCGGGTCGTAGAAGGGGGTGATTTCGTCGCCTTCCTCGACCCCGGTATCGACCCGCACGTTCAGCGATTCGGCCGGCGGCGCCAGGCGGATCAGGCGGCCGGTGGCGGGCAGGAAGCCCTTGTTGGCGTCTTCGGCGTAAATCCGCGCTTCCAGCGCGTGACCACGGATTTCCAGCTGTTCCTGCTTGAGCGGCAGCGGCTGGCCGGAGGCGACGCGCAATTGCCATTCGACCAGATCCTGCCCGGTGATCATTTCGGTGACCGGGTGCTCGACCTGCAGGCGGGTGTTCATCTCCATGAAGTAGAAGGTGCCGTCCTGCATGGCGATGAACTCGACCGTGCCGGCGCCGACGTAGCCGACCGCCTTGGCCGCCGCAACGGCGGCTTCGCCCATCTGGCGACGGCGCTCTTCCGGCATGCCGGGGGCCGGGGCTTCTTCCAGCACCTTCTGATGGCGGCGCTGCACCGAGCAGTCGCGCTCGAACAGGTAAACACAGTTACCGAGGGTGTCGGCAAAGACCTGGATTTCGATGTGGCGCGGCTTGGTGATGTACTTCTCGATCAGCACGTGGTCGTCGCCGAAGCTGGAAATTGCCTCGCGTTTGCACGAAGCCAGCGCGTCGAGGAAGTCTTCGGATTTTTCAACCAGGCGCATGCCCTTGCCGCCGCCGCCGGCAGCGGCCTTGATCAGCACCGGGTAGCCGATCTGGTCGGCTTCCCGGTGCAGCAAGGTCGGGGTCTGGTCGTCGCCGTGGTAGCCCGGAGTCAGCGGCACGCTGGCGGCGCCCATCAGTTTCTTGGCTTCGGACTTCGAGCCCATGGCGCGGATTGCCGAAGCCGGCGGGCCGATGAAGGTGATGCCATTGGCGGCGAGCGCTTCGGCAAATTCCTCATTTTCGGAGAGGAAGCCGTAGCCCGGATGCACCGCCTGGGCGCCGGTGCGCTTGCAGGCGTCGATGATCTTGTCGGCGACCAGATAGGACTCGCGCGCGGCAGCCGGCCCGAGCAGCACCGCCTCATCGGCCAGGCGCACGTGGCGGGCGTTGGCGTCGGCTTCGGAATAAACGGCGACGGTGCGGATGCCCATGCGGCGGGCCGTCTTGATCACGCGGCAAGCAATCTCGCCACGGTTGGCAATCAGAATCTTGGTGAACATTTTTTCTCTCCTGCTCAGGCGATCCAGCCCGGATTGCGTTTGTCGAGGAAGGCCGAGATGCCATCCCTGGCTTCCGGCGTGGCGCGCAGGTGGGCGATGCGGTGGGCGGTGTCTTCAACCACGTTGTCGTTGATCGGCTGGTTATCGACGGCGCGGATCAGATCCTTGGCCGCTGCTTGGGCGCAGGGGCCGCCCTGCAGCAGCGCGGCGACGATTTCCTGGACCTTGGCGTCGAGCTGTTCGGGCTCGACCGCTTCGTGCACCAGCCCGATTTCACGGGCGCGGGCGGCGTCGATGCGCTCGGCCGACTGGAAGTAACGGTAAGCCTGACGGGCGCCGATGGCGCGCACGACGTAGGGCGAAATCGCCGACGGGATGATCCCGAACTTGACCTCGGAGGTCGCGAACACCGCCTTGGTCGACGCCACCGCGATGTCGCAGGCGGCGGTCAGGCCGGTGCCGCCGCCGAGGGCCGCGCCTTGCACGCGGGCAATGGTCGGCTTCTTCATCTCGGCCAGCACGCGCAGCATGCGTGCCAGCGCGCGGGCGTCGTTGAGGTTTTCATCGACGCCGTTATTCGCGGCGCGCTTCATCCAGTTGAGGTCGGCGCCAGCGGAAAAGCTCTTGCCGCGCCCGGCGAGGACGACAACGCGAACGCTCGCATCCTTGTCGAGTTCGAGGCAGGCGGCAGTCAGCTCGCCGATCAAGGCCTCGTCGAACGCGTTATGCACGTCGGGACGATTCATCCAGATCGTCGCGACCTGATTCGCGGTTTCGATTTCCAGTGTTTGGTACGTAGTGGTCATGGTGTCTCCGTAATTCTTGCTGTTGTGTTTTTGGGGAAATCTTGGTTTTCACGGTCGACCGTGAAAATTCTGGGTTTCGGGGGTGGGTTTTGCCTGCTGGCGGGTTGTTTTTCCTTGCAGGGGCTGGTTTCCGCGCCTGACGCGCGGGCATACTTTCTTTTGTCTTGCCAAAAGAAAGTAGCCAAAGAAAAGGCGCGCCCGCTGCGGCGCCCGGCTACGCCGGGTGCTCTGCGCTGCTCGGACGAGCGGGCGGTTCGCATGAACTCGCCTACGGCTCAAACAATGCGAACCGAAATCCCCCGCCCGTCCTGCGCTGCTCGACGCCGCAGAGGGCAGGGGGAAAAACGTCTCGAATTCACGGTCGACTGTAGAAAATGACGTTTTTGCCGGTCGACCGTAAAAATCAGTCGGCGTCGGTTTTTGCTCCAACTTTTCCGCCGCGACGCCTTTCGGCCCCATGTGGAGCGCCGAGCAGCGCAGGCGGGCCGGGGGATTTCGGCTGGCGGTGTTTGAGCCCCGCAGGGGCGAGTTTAGCCAGCCGCCCGGACTGCCGAGCAGCGCAGGGCAGTCGGCGCAGCCGACCGCGTAGCCTGGGGTCGCCTTTTCTTTGCTCACTTTCTTTTGGCGAAGCAAAAGAAAGTGAGGCGCCGTCAAGGCGAAACTTGCCCGACCAGCTGCCGTCAAGGCGAAATCCGGCCGAGCAACCGCCGTCAAGGTGGAAACAGGCCGGTCAGCCACCGCCAAAGCGAAACCTGATCGACCCGCCGCGATAAACCCGAACTCGGCCCGATCTGCCATCGGCAAAGCCAGCCCCACCGGTTCTGCCACCATCAAGGCAGCAAAACCAGTCTCAGGCACAGCGGAGGCTGCCGGCAAGGCAGCAGGCAAGTAGCGCACCATTACATCCGGAACACGCCGAACTTGGTTTCTTCCGCCGGCGCATTCATCGCCGCCGACAGCCCCAGACCGAGTACCCGCCGGGTGTCGGCGGGGTCGATGATGCCATCGTCCCAGAGGCGGGCGCTGGCGTAGTAGGGGTGGCCCTGTTGTTCGTATTGTTCCCGGATCGGCGCCTTGAAGGCGGCTTCTTCGTCGGCGCTCCAGGTCTTGCCGGCGGCTTCCAGCCCGTCGCGCTTGACCGTGGCCAGCACGCCGGCGGCTTGTTCACCACCCATCACCGAGATCCGGGAGTTCGGCCACATCCACAGGAAGCGCGGGCTGTAGGCGCGGCCGCACATGCCGTAGTTGCCGGCGCCGAAGCTGCCGCCGATGACGACGGTGAATTTCGGCACCTTGGCGGTGGCGACGGCGGTGACCATCTTGGCGCCGTCGCGGGCGATGCCGCCGTTTTCGTACTTCTTGCCGACCATGAAGCCGGTGATGTTCTGCAGGAAGACCAGCGGAATCCCGCGCTGGGCGCAGAGTTCGATGAAGTGCGCGCCTTTCTGCGCCGATTCGGAGAACAGGATGCCGTTGTTGGCGACGATCCCGACCGGATAGCCCCAGATTTTGGCGAAGCCGCAGACCAGCGTCGTGCCGTAGCGGGCCTTGAATTCGTCGAAGTCGGAGCCGTCTACGACGCGGGCGATGATTTCGCGCACGTCGAAGGGTTTCTTGGCGTCGGTCGGGATTACCCCGTAGAGCTCGTCGGCGGCGTAGAGCGGCTCGGCCGGCAGGCTCAGCGCGACCGGCGGCGCCTTTTTCCAGTTCAGGTTGCGGACGATGCTGCGGGCAATCGCCAGCGCGTGCGCATCGTTTTCGGCGAGGTGGTCGGCGACGCCGGAAATCCGGGTGTGTACGTCGGCGCCGCCGAGGTCTTCGGCGGAGACGATTTCACCGGTGGCGGCCTTAACCAGCGGCGGGCCGCCGAGGAAGATGGTGCCCTGGTTCTTGACGATGATCGACTCGTCACACATCGCCGGCACGTAGGCGCCGCCAGCGGTACAGGAGCCCATCACCGCCGCGATCTGCGGAATGCCCTTGGCCGACAGGTTGGCCTGGTTGAAGAAGATGCGGCCGAAGTGTTCCTTGTCCGGGAAAACTTCGTCCTGCAGCGGCAGGAAGGCACCGCCGGAGTCGACCAGGTAGATACAGGGCAGGCGGTTTTCCAGCGCGATTTCCTGCGCCCGCAGGTGCTTTTTCACGGTGAGCGGGTAGTAGGTGCCGCCTTTCACCGTCGCATCGTTGGCGACGATCATGCACTCGACGCCTTCGACGCGGCCGATGCCGGCGATCATCGACGCCGCCGGCACATCGCCGCCGTACATGCCGTAGGCCGCGAACTGGCCGATTTCGAGGAAAGGCGTGCCGGGGTCGAGCAGGCCATTGACCCGCTCGCGCGGCAGCAGCTTGCCGCGTGCCAGATGTTTCTGGCGCGCCGCTTCGGGGCCGCCGAGGGCGATTTTTTCGACCTGTTCGTTGAGGTCGTCGACCAGGGACCGCATGGCCGTGGCGTTGGCCTGGAAATCGGCGCTGCGCGGGTTGAGTTGCGATTTGAGTGTTGTCATGTCTCTTCCTAGTTATGAGTTGCCTGGTCGCCCAGGGGTTTGAGTGGCTTCGCTGACCGCTCAAGCCCCTGGGCAACTCGATCCTTTTTTACGCTTTACAACTGCTTTTCCTCTTTCAGCCACTTGTCGACCGGCTCCGGCTGGTAAGCGGCCATTTGCGCCAGCAAATCCTCGATCTCGTCGCTGCACAGCGCCATCGCCCGGTTTTGCGGGCGCAGGAAACCGTCGGCGACGGCGCGGTCGAACATCGCCAGTAGCGGGTCGTAGAAACCATTGACGTTGAGCAGGCCCATCGGCTTGCGATGAAAGCCGAGTTGCCCCCAGGTCAGGATTTCGCAGAATTCCTCGAAAGTGCCGAAGCCCCCGGGCAGGGCGATGAAACCGTCGGACAGCTCGGCCATCCGCGCCTTGCGCGTGTGCATCGAGTCGACCACTTCGATCCGGGTCAGCGCCCGATGATCGACCGCACGCCCGGCGACCTCCTTGCCCATCAGCGCTTCCGGGATGATTCCGGTGACCGCGCCGCCCGCGCCCAGGCAGGCATCGGCAACTGCGCCCATCAGGCCGATATTGCCGGCGCCATAGACCAGTTCGATGCCGCGCGCGGCGAGCAGGCGGCCGAGTTGTTCGGCGGTCTCACGATAGCGCGGGTTGTGACCGGCATTGGAGCCGCAGAAGACGCAAATTGATTTCATCAGGGAGGCGGAATGATTGAAGGCGGTGGATAAAAACGTTCAGAAACCGCCGCTGGCCAGCCATTGCTCGATTTGCGGCAGGCGGTCGGCGCCGAAGAAGTGTTCGCCGTCGACGATCAGGTGCGGCGAGCCGAAGACGCCGGCAGCCAGGGCCTGTTCGCAGGCGCCCTTGAGCAGTGCCTTGATCTCCGGGCTTTGCAGCGCGGCGGCGAGTTGTTCGCGGTCAACCCCTTGTTCGGCAGCAATTTCCAGTACCACCTCGGGGGCGGAAATGTCGCGGTCGGCGACGAAGAAGGCGCGATAGACGGCCAGCGCAAAGCGGCGGGTGAGGGCGGCGTCCTGTCCCTGCAGCCAGTAAAAGGCGCGGGCGGCGTTCTGGGTCGGTAGCGGGAAGCGCGACGGCGGGTTGTACGGCACGCCCATGAAGCGGGCCGAGCGCGCGAAATCATTGAAGACGTATTTCGACTTGGCGCTGTTGCCATCGACTGGCGGCCGCGAACCGGTGGCCTGGAAGATGACCCCGAGCAGGATCGGGTGCCAGTTCACCGTGCGCCCGTGGCGGGCGGCAACAGCGTCGATTTTTTCGGCCAGCAGATAGCCGTAGGGGCTGGAAAAATCGAAATAAAAGTCGAGCGGGGGCGTTGCGCTTGCACTCATGCTTGTCTCCTCGTGCGTGGTAGGGGTACGGTCGCCGGCATTTTTGTCTTTGTTGCCGGTCGACCGTGGAAATGCGGGGTGTTACTCGGCGGCGATGCTGCGTCCGATCACTAGGCGCTGGATGTCGTTGGCACCTTCGTAGATCTGGCAGATGCGCACGTCGCGGTAGATGCGCTCGACCGGGAAGTCGCTGGTGTAGCCGACACCGCCGTGGATCTGGATGGCGTCGGAGGCGATCTTCTCGGCGGCTTCGGAGGCGAACATCTTGGCCATCGAGGCTTCCTTCAGGCAGGGCTTGCCGGCATCCTTGAGCTGGGCGGCGCGCCAGACCATCAGGCGGGCGGCGTCGAGCAGGGTGTTCATGTCGGCGAGTTTGAAGTTGACCGCCTGGTGGTCGATGATCGGCACGCCAAAAGTGACGCGCTCCTTGGCGTAGGCAACGGCGGCCTCAAAGGCGGCGCGGGCCATGCCGATGCTCTGGGCGGCGATGCCGATGCGGCCGGCTTCCAGATTGGAGAGGGCGATCTTGTAGCCTTCGCCTTCCTTGCCGAGCAGCGCGGAGGCCGGAACACGGCAGTCTTCAAGAATGATCTGCACGGTATCGGAAGCGTGCTGACCCATCTTCTCTTCAGTGCGGCCGACGATGAAGCCGGGAGTATTGGTCGGCACCAGGAAGCAGGAAATCCCCTTCTTGCCGGCGGCCTTGTCGGTCACTGCAAAGACGATCGCCATCTGGGCGTGCTTGCCAGTGGTGATGAACTGCTTGACGCCGTTGAGCACGAAGTGGTCGCCATCGCGGTCAGCGCGGGTGGTGATCGCGGCGGCATCGGAGCCGGTGTGTGGCTCGGTCAGGCAGAAGCAGCCGAGCTTTTCGCCCCGGGCGAGCGGCTTCAGCCATTCTTCCTTCTGCGCATCGGTGCCGTATTTCTGGGTGATGCCGCAGGCCAGCGAGTTCTGCACCGAAACGATGGTCGAGGTGGCGCCGTCGCCGGCGGCGATTTCTTCCAGGGTCAGCACCAGGCTCATGTAATCCATGCCGGCGCCGTCCCATTCCTCGGGCACGACCATGCCCAGGGCGCCGAGTTCGCCGAGTTCCTTGAGGGCCTCGGCCGGGAAAGTGTGGTTCTTGTCCCATTCGGCGGCGAAGGGGGCGAGGCGCTCCTGCGCGAAGGCGCGCATCGAGTCGCGGATCATTTCCTGTTCTTGGGTGAGAATCATGATGATGAGAATCCAGTGGTCAGGCGTTGGCGATCAGTCGAGGTTTGCGCGCCTTGCGGCGCGGCGGGGAGGCCGATTCCGTGGGTTGCTGCCAGCGCTGGGGTTCCCGCCTTGGCGGGAACCCCGGGCTTTCAGTCACCCCTCGATCCTAAAACCCGATCCTGTGGTTACAGCATCTCGACGGCGAGTGCGGTGGCTTCGCCGCCGCCGATGCACAGTGAGGCGACGCCACGCTTGCCGCCACGCGCCTTGAGCGCGCCGAGCAGGGTGACCAGGATGCGGGCACCGGAAGCGCCGATTGGGTGGCCCAGCGCGCAGGCACCACCATTGACGTTGACCTTGGCCGGGTCGAGCTTGAGGTCGTGCAGCGCGGCCATGGTGACGACAGCGAAGGCTTCGTTGATTTCCCACAGATCGACGTCACCCACGGTCCACCCGGCCTTGGCCAGCATTTTCTGCATCGCGCCGACCGGTGCGGTCGGGAACAGGGCCGGGGTGTGGGCGTTGGTGGTGTGGCCGACGATCTTGGCGATCGGCTGCAGGCCCAGTTCGGCGGCCTTGGAGGCGCGCATCAGGACCAGCGCGGCGGCGCCGTCGGAGATCGAGGAAGAGTTGGCGGCGGTGACGGTGCCGTCCTTCTTGAATGCCGGCTTGAGGGTCGGAATCTTGTCGACATTGACGGCGAACGGGCCTTCGTCCTTGTCAACCACGACATCGCCCTTGCGCCCGGCGACGGTGACCGGAGCGATTTCCCAGGCGAAGGCACCGTTATTGGAGGCTTCGATGGCACGGGTGGTCGAGCGGATCGCGTAGGCGTCCTGGTCTTCACGGGTGAAGCTGTAGGAGGTTGCGCATTCTTCGGCGAAGGTGCCCATCAGGCGGCCACGGGTTTCCTTGGAATAAGCATCTTCGAGGCCGTCGAAGAACATGTGGTCAAGCATCTGGCCGTGGCCGAGGCGGTAGCCGCCACGGGCCTTGGGCAGCATGTAGGGGGCGTTGGTCATCGACTCCATGCCGCCAACCACGGTGATCTCGGACGAGCCGGCGAGGATGCCGTCGTGGCCGACCATGGTGGCCTTCATGCCGGAACCGCAGACCTTGCTCACCATGGCACAGCCGGCAGACAGCGGCAGGCCGGCGAGCAGGGCGGCCTGGCGGACCGGCGCCTGGCCGAGACCGGCGGGCAGGACGCAGCCCATCAGGACTTCGTTGACCAGGTTGGCGTCAATCCCGGCGCGCTCGACAGCGGCCTTGATCGCGGCAGCACCCAGCTGCGGTGCGGTCAGGCCGGCGAAGGCGCCCTGGAAGGCACCCATCGGGGTGCGGGCGGCGGAAACGATAACGATAGGGTCATTCATGCTGCTTTCTCCTTGACGGTTTGTTATGAGTAATCGGTTCAGGCTTCGAGGGCTTTCAGCGCCGCGTCGTAGCGTACGGGGAGGTCGTCCGGGCAATCGAGGGTAATTCCCAGGTCATGCATCAGGCCGTCCTTGAGGCCGTAAATCCAGCCATGGATGGTCAGTTTCTGGTTCCGCCCCCAGGCATCCTTGACTACCGGGGTGTTGGCCAGGCTGACTACTTGTTCGAGGACGTTCAGTTCGCACAGCCGGTCGTGCTGCTTCTCGGTCGGCAGACGGGCGACCTGTTCGCGGTGCTTTTCGTGTACCCGTTGCACATTGTCGAGCCAGAAGTCGACGATGCCGACCCGCGACTTGTTGAGCGCCGCCAGCACCCCGCCGCAGCCATAGTGGCCGACGACCATGACATGCTTGACCTTGAGTACATCGACTGCGTACTGGATCACCGACAGGCAGTTGAGGTCGGTATGCAGGACCAGGTTGGCCACGTTGCGATGGACAAACACCTCGCCTGGCAGCAGGCCGACGATCTGGTTGGCCGGGACGCGCGAGTCGGAACAACCG
This sequence comes from Dechloromonas sp. ZY10, assembly GCF_041378895.1. NCBI lineage: Bacteria > Pseudomonadati > Pseudomonadota > Betaproteobacteria > Rhodocyclales > Azonexaceae > Dechloromonas > Dechloromonas aquae. Next base: position 3,432,892 of record NZ_CP144212.1, on the reverse strand, counting down.
ATCCACAGGAACTCGGGTGTTTGAATCTTGGCCAGGCGGTTGAAGTAATCGGGGTCCGCATCCTGCATCCGGGCGGCCCAAGCACGGTTGAAGTCGAACAGGTGCGACAGGTTTTCGCTGCGCACTTCCTCTTCCGACCAGTTTTCCAGGTCAAGGGCGAGGAACATCGTCCCTTCGGCTGGCGTCTGGTAATAGGCCGGGGCCTCGGTAAAGCCCAGTTCGCGGTAGAGTTTGACCGCCATCCGCATGTTGGGCAGGGTGTCGAGCATCAGCTTTTTATAGCCAATTTCCTTGGCTGCCTTGATCGCCGCCATCGCCAGCGCCGCGCCGATTCCCTGTCCGCGTGCTTCGGGCGAGACGTACAGGCGTTTCATCTCGCACAGGCCATCGCTTTCCGGCAAGGGGCGTACCCCGACGCAGCCGGCCGGGCGTCCGTCAACCTCGGCAAAGAACAGGCGACCCGCCGGTGCCGAATAGGCGCCGGGCAGCGAAGCCATTTCCTGGTCGAAGTTCTGGAAGCACAGTTCAACCCCGAGCCAGGCCGCGTAATTGCGGAAGTACTGGCGCACTTGTTCCAGTGCTGCGGTGTCGTTGGCTGTGAGGGTACGGATATGGATCGTCATCGGTCAGGGCTCCGGGAGGTCACTGCAACCGGTGGGTCGCAGTGCGTTGGCAGGGATTGCAGGGGTGGCGCAATCCCGTCATTTTACCTGTCCCGGTAATTATGAATTCACCGTGTCTCGGCCATCAGTTCGCGGCCGATCAGCATGCGGCGGATTTCGCTGGTGCCGGCGCCGATCTCGTAAAGCTTGGCATCGCGCCACAGGCGGCCGGTCGGATACTCGTTGGTGTAGCCAACGCCGCCCAGAGTCTGGATCGCCTCGCCTGCCATCCAGGTTGCCTTTTCGGCGGAGTAGAGGATGGCGCCAGCGGCATCCTTGCGCAGGGTGCGGGCGTGGTCGGCGGTGTCGCAGGCACGGCCGACGGCATAGACGTAGGCGCGGGTGGCCTGCCAGGTCGAGTACATGTCGGCCACCTTGCCCTGCATCAGCTGGAAGTCACCGATCGGCTGACCGAACTGCTTGCGCTCGTGCAGGTAGGGCACGACCACATCCATACAGGCCGCCATGATGCCGAGCGGGCCGCCGCAGAGCACGGCGCGTTCGTAGTCGAGACCGGACATCAGCACCTTGGTACCGTTGCCGACCCCGCCGAGCACGTTTTCTTCCGGCACTTCGCAGTCGTCGAAGAAGAGCGGGAAGGTGTTGGAGCCGCGCATGCCCAGCTTGTCGAGGTGGGTGCCGTGGGAAAAGCCCTTCATGCCCTTTTCGACGATGAAGGCGGTCATGCCCTTGGCGCCAGCTTCCATGTCAGTCTTGGCGTAGACCACCAAGGTGTCGGCGTCGCCGCCGTTGGTGATCCACATCTTGGCGCCGTTCAGCACGTAGCGGTCGCCCTTCTTCTCGGCCTTGAGTTTCATCGAGACGACGTCGGAGCCGGCGTTCGGCTCGGACATGGCGAGCGCCCCGACGTGTTCGCCGGAGATCAGCTTGGGCAGGTACTTCTGCTTCTGCGCTTCGTTGCCGTTGCGGCGAATCTGGTTCACGCAGAGGTTGGAATGGGCGCCGTAGGACAGGCCGACCGAGGCCGAGGCGCGCGAAATTTCTTCCAGCGCGACGATGTGGGCCAGGTAGCCCATGTTGGTGCCGCCGTATTCTTCGGGGGCGGTCATGCCGAGCAGGCCCATCTCGCCGAACTTCTGCCAGAGGTCGGCGGGGAACTCGTTGACGCGGTCGATCTCGGCCGCGCGTGGCGCGATTTCGGCGTCTGCGAAGGCTTTGACGGCATCGCGCAGGGCGGCGATATCTTCGCCGAGGCCAAAGTCGAGGCTGGGAATATGCATGGGTTTGTCTCCGTGTTAATTAGTTGTTAGTGGCTTGCTGGTCCGGGCGGCCTGATCCGGCTTTTCGCTCTTGCCGCGCATGACCATGATCGTTTGCTGCATCAGGGCGCAGAGGATTTCCTGTCCGTTGCGTTCGGCAAGGACTTCTGCCTGGGTAATGCTCAAGGTTTTTCCCGGTCGTACCACCTTGCCCCGGGCAATCAGGCGGTCGCCATCGGCGGGCGCGACGAGGTTCAGCTTGTATTCCACGGTCAACACCGAGGCATCGGCAGAAACCAGACTCATCGCGGCATAGCCGGCGGCCGAATCGGCGATCATTCCGACCACGCCGCCGTGGATGAAGCCGTGCTGCTGTTCGACGCCGGTCCAGTGCGGCAGGACAATGGTCACATTGCCGGGCGTCACCTGCTCCAGGCGAGCCTGAATCAGGTGCATCGCGTTTTGCAGTTGAAAACTGTCGCGAACGCGCTGGGCAAAGTCGGGGTTGGCGGGCGTGAGCATGGCACCATTGTATTGACGTTGACGTTAACGTCAACTTGTCCGCGTAAAAAAGTCAGCGCCCTTGCCGACGGGTCAATTCCTCGCGGCACAGCGATTCGAATTGCCCGATGTCGGCGAGCATCGCTTCGATGTCCTCGCGCTGCTGCTGCAGGGCAAGCCGGCGTTTTTCCATGACTCGCAGACACTGCAGCAACTGCGGGGTTTCGTCCTCGGTCGAGTTGTACATCCCGATCAGGTCCTTGATTTCGGCCAGGCTGAGGCCAAGGCGCTTGCCGCGCAGCGCCATCTTGAGGCGGGCCCGGTCGCGGCGAGTGAAAATCCGCTTGTTGCCTTCGCGGTCGGGAGCCAGGATGCCCTGGTCTTCCCAGAAGCGGATGGTGCGCGGAGTGATCCCGAATTCCCGGGCAAGATCGGAAATGGCGAAGGTTGCCGTCGCTGCGGGCGGGGTTGTAGGGGCCGTCGGGCTCAATGTTGTCTCCTCTGTGGGCGGGCAAGTTAAGCAGAAGCAGGGGCTTTTTTCAATCCGCTGCCGTATGGTAACGTGCTTGCCCCCGATTCCCGCCTTTCCCGGCCTGCCTTCCCTCATGTCTCTGGTTTATCCTTACGCCGAGCCGCCAGCGCCTGGCACACGAATCGAAGTCGCGCCCGGAATTTTCTGGCTGCGGATGCCTTTGCCGTTCCAACTCGATCACATCAACCTCTGGCTGCTCCGCGACGGAGCCGGCTGGACCCTGGTCGATACCGGCTTTGCCGACGACAGCGTGCGCGGCTTGTGGGAGCAAATTCTGGCCGACCTCGACGGGCCGGTGACCCGCTTGGTCGCGACGCATTTCCATCCTGATCACCTTGGTCTGGCAACCTGGTTGCAGGCCCGGACCGGAGCCGAGTTGCTGATGAGCAGCGGTGAGTTCCTGACCGCCCACGCAGTCTGGCACGATGTCGGCGGCCACGGCGCGCGTTTCATGAGCGAACAGTTCCGCCAGCATGGCCTGCACGGCGAACGGCTGGAGAAATTTTCTACGCGCGGTTCCGGCTATCGGCGGGCGGTGCCGGCACTGCCCGATCACTACCAGCGACTGAAGGCCGGCGATGATTTGCAGATAGACGGAAATCGCTGGGAAATAATCATTGGTTATGGTCACTCTCCTGAACATGTCGCGCTTTACTGCGCAGAACTTGACGTGTTAATTTCAGGAGACATGCTCTTGCCGAGGATTTCGACCAATATCAGCGTCTTTGCCGCGACACCGGATGCCGATGCCCTGCGTTGGTATCTCGATTCGCTGACACAGATGGCGCAGCGTTTGCCGGCGCAAACCCTGGTCCTGCCCTCGCACGGATTGCCCTTCGCGGGGGTGCAGCCCCGGGTCGCGGCCTTGCACGAGCATCATCAAGAACGACTGCACGCATTGGAGGATAGCTGCATACAAGCGCCGCAGAGCGCAGCCGAATTGCTCGAAGTATTGTTCAATCGGCCACTGGATACACACCAAACCATGTTCGCGATGGGCGAAGCGATTGCCCATCTGAACTATCTGGAGCAAGCAGGTCGGCTTTCGCGCAGCACTGACGCCGACGGGGTGATTCGTTATTCGCGGGCGCAACCGCCGTCCGTTGAGCACTAACAGAGGGAGTTTCACACGTATGTCGCAGCAAACCGAACAGGGCGTCAATCTGCCCAACCCGGCCGAAATGGCCAAGACCTATGCCGAAGTGGCCCAGCGCGCCTCGCGTCTGATCACCCAGTTCATGGAAAAGAAGTCCAAGGAAGGCGTCAGTACCCCGTCCGATGAAATGGGCGTGGCCAAGGCCTTCATGGATTTGTCGGCTCGGCTGATGGCCAACCCGTACAAGCTGGCCCAGGTGCAGATGAACATGATGTGGGATTACTTCTCGCTGTGGCAGGGTTCGATGATGAAGATGATGGGCATGCCGCATGCCCAGCCGGTCGCCGTGCCGCAAAAGGGCGATAAGCGCTTCAAGGACGAGGACTGGGAACAGCATTTCCTGTTTGATTTCGTCAAGCAGTCCTACCTGATCGCCGCCCGCCACATCCATGACACCGTTGCTGGTACCGAGGGCCTGGACGAAGCGACCCAGAACAAGGTCAATTTCTTTACCCGCCAGTACATCGACGCGCTGTCCCCGTCGAACTTCGCGCTGACCAACCCGGAAGTCTTCCGCGAGACGGTCAAGAGCCATGGTCAGAACCTGATCAAGGGTCTCAACAACCTGCTCAACGACGTCAGCGATGACGGCCAGTTGCGCATCCGGATGACCGACACCTCGGCTTTCGAGATGGGCAAGAACGTTGCCACCACTCCGGGCAAGGTGGTTTACCAGAACGAACTGTTCCAGTTGATCCAGTACGATCCCGCCACGCCGGAGCAGTACAAGAAGCCCTTCCTGATTGTCCCGCCGTGGATCAACAAGTACTACATCCTGGACCTGCGCGACAAGAACTCGATGGTCAAGTGGGCGACCGATCAGGGCCACACCACCTTCATCATTTCCTGGGTCAATCCGGACGAAAACATGGCCGATATCGGCTTTGAGGATTACATGCTGAAAGGCACCCTCGAAGCAATTACCCAGGTCTGCGCCCAGACCGGCGAGGATTCGGTTAACCTGGCGGCCTATTGCATCGGCGGTACGCTGACCATGTCGACGCTGGCTTACATGGCGGCCAAGAAGGACAAGCGCGCCAATTCCGCCACCTTCTTCACCACCATGCTCGATTTCTCCGAGCCGGGCGAACTGTCGGTCTTCCTCGACGAAGGCACCATCGAGGGTCTCGAGAAGAAGATGGAGAAGCGCGGCTTCCTCGAAGGCTCGGAAATGGCTGGCACCTTCAACATGCTGCGTGCCAACGATCTGATCTGGTCCTTCGTGGTCAATAACTACCTGATGGGCAAGGATCCGTTCCCGTTCGACCTGCTCTACTGGAACTCCGACTCGACCCGGATGCCGAAGGCGATGCACAGCTTCTATCTGCGCAACATGTACCTGGAGAACAAGCTGAAGGATCCGGGCGGCGTTACCCTCGGTGGCGTGGCGATCGACATTCGCAAGGTCAAGACCCCGTGCTACTTCATCTCTACCGTCGAAGACCACATCGCGCCGTGGAAGAGCACCTACATGGGTGCCCGCCTGCCGTCCGGCCCGACCAAGTTCGTGCTCGGCGGCTCCGGGCATATCGCCGGCATCGTCAATCCGCCGGCAGCCAACAAGTACGGTTTCTGGGTCAACGATGCGACCGACGGCAAGCTGCCGGAAAGCCCGGACGACTTCCTGGCCGGCGCGACCCAGCATCCAGGTTCGTGGTGGACCCACTGGCACCAGTGGGTGACTGCACTGCCCGGCGGCGACGCCAAGGTACCCGCGCGTGACCCGGCCAAGGGCAAGCTGCCGGTGGTCGAAGCGGCGCCGGGCGCCTACGTCAAGTTCCGTCTCGACGCACAGAAGGCATCCTGACCGATACCCACTCGGTTGATTGAAAGGGGAGGCTGCGGCCTCCCCTTTTTTGCGTGAACTTCATGGCCCCCGGCTTGCCCAATCCCAGGCGGCCGGCGTTTTCCGGTCGGCAGGTTTCTCGGTGACAGGAGCTTGATCATGCTGATGAGTGAATATCCTGTGTTGTCGGTACACATTCCCCCGGTGCTGAAGCCACTAACCGGTGGTCGCGATGAAGTGACCGCCAGCGGTGCCACGGTGGGTGAGGTCCTGCAGGCAGTCGGGCGGGTCTGGCCGGCATTTTCCGGGCGGGTCCTGTGCGGTGACGGTTCGCTGGCCGCCGGGCTCAGCGTCTATCGGAACGGCACTCCCTTGGTGCAAGGGCTGGCGACTCCGGTTGAGCCGGAAGAGGTGCTTAGTCTGGTTGCGACCGGAGAGGTTTCCTGCTCGGTTCCAGCCAGGCCGCTACCGGTTTTCGCGGCTGGGGATGCGGCGGTGATTTCGCTGGGTGAATAAGGTTCTGGCGAGCGGCGGTAGCGAATGAGGGCCGCTGTGCAGATTGTATCCCTCGCCAGCTATCGGTATGGCACAGGTCTTCTGCTGTGCTTGAGCCGGCTCATGCTGCTGGCCGGCCGCTGCGAAGAGCGAGGAGGTTGTCCCCGGTTGAGGGCCGGGATGAAAGCCTGACAAAAAACGGGGATGACCACGGTGGACCGTGGTCATCCCCGTTTTTGCCTGGGGCAATTGATTCAGCGGTGCGGCAGCGGCAGCTTGGGCAGGCTCGGCAGTTTCGGCCATTCGACGGCATCAAGCAGGTTTTTGACCAGCAGGCCGAGTTCGGTATCGCCGGTGATTTCGAGTTCGCGGTTGAAGAACAGCGTATCCGGGTCTTCCTGCCGCGACAGCAGTTGCAGGTAGGCCGACAGATGGGCGGCGAAGGCCAGGTCGGGTTCGCCTTCAACGCGGAACAGCGGGCGGAACAGGCCGTCGCGGTAGCTGAAGTCGGCGACCCCGCCGGTGTCGTGCACACTGACCCGGAAGCGTTTGCCTTCCAGTGCCTGCAGATCGTCGATCGGCAGCAGCTTCATTTTCAACGCAGCGTTGAGACCGGCGACCAGCGCCAGCCCGTGCGGCCATTGTGGCAGCTTGCGACCGAGTGCGGCGACGAAGCCGGGGAGGCGGAATTTGGGGATGGTGAATGACTGATCCATGCTCAGGCTCCAAGTTGTTCCAGCGCTTGTTGGTGATGCTGGGCGATGCCGGCTGCACCAAACCAGTAACCGTCGACCAGGCCGCATTCTGCCCAGTTTTTACGGTCGACCGTGGATTTTTCGCCTTTTCTTGCCTGATCAAAGGCACCGATGATGGCGTCGAGCTCGCCTTGTTGCGGGCTGATTCGCACCGCGTCGATACCCAGTGCCAGCAGTTCGGGCATGTGGTCGAGCAGGCAGTAGGTCTGTGCCGACATCGTCTGGATCCCGTTGATGCACAGGAAATCCTGGCCTTCGCGGGTTTTCAGCGTCAGCCCTTCGCTGTGGTCGAGGCACTTGAACTGGCAGTCGTCCTTGTTCAGTTCGTAGTGGCGGGCGGTGAAACAGCGGGCCGAGAACGCCAGCGCCAGCTTGCCGAAGGCGAAAACCTCGGTTTCTACCCCGGCCGGGCGCGCCGCGTGCAGCTTGACAATCAGTTCGCGGCTGGCTTCGAGCGGCGGTACCCAGCGCTGCATGCCGTAGCGGGCATAGGTGGCGAGGGTTGCCTCGTTGTAGATGTTGAGGTGCGGGCCGGCGACGAAAGGGCGACCGGCGACCAGATTGACCGCGCCGAGATCATTGGCTTCGATCTTGCAATTGGCTTCGTCGATCAGCCGGCGCAGCGCCTTGAGGTCGCTTTCGGATTCGAGCAGTGCCTGCGCCGAAACCACGACTTCCTTGCCGGTATCGGCCAGGTCGCGGGCCAGGCCGATCCAGTCGGCGGTGCGCAGTTGCTGGCGGCGGGAGCAGACGACTTCGCCGAGGTAAATGGTGTCGAGTGCGGGGTTTTCCGCCATCGCGGCGTAAAACTCCATCACTTCGGCCTTGGGCCAGAAGAAGAGCAGGGGGCCAAGCGCGAGTTTCATGGTTGCGTGGGGCTCAGGTAAGGATTAGCGCCAGGGGCGGTTGTAGGCACCGAGGGTCGCCTGGCTGCCTTCGGACACTTTGGCCAGTTCGGCTTGCCAGGCCGGCTTGACGTGGTAGCGGTCGTTGCCGTCGCGCAGGCTGTCGAGTGCCGCGCGCAGCGTGCGGGTGACCTGGGTGACGTAGGCCGGGCTGCGCTGGCGGCCTTCGACCTTGATCGCGGCGACGCCGATCTTGATGATCTCCGGCAGCAGTTCGAGCACGTTGAGGCTGGTCGGTTCTTCCAGCGCGTAATAGGTCTCGCCCTGGACCTCGAAGCGGCCCTTGCACAGCGTCGGGTAGCCGGCCGGTTCGTCGTCGTTGAAACGGTCGATCAGGATGCCGTTGAGGCGGGTATCCATGCGCCCCGGCTGCTTGTCCCATTTCACGTACTTGGCCGGCGAGCAGGCGCCAACGGTATTCGGTGACTCGCCGCAAGCGTAGGACGAGAGCCAGCAGCGGCCTTCGTTCATCACGCACAGGCTGCCGAAGCCAAAGACTTCGATTTCGACCGTGGTGTGCTTGATCACGTGCTCGACCTGGGCCAGCGTCAGCACCCGTGGCAGCACTGCGCGGCGGATGCCGAATTCGCGCTGGCAGAAGTTGATCGCCTCATAGCTGGTTGCCGAGCCTTGTACCGAGAGGTGCAGGCGTTGTTGCGGATGCTTGCGGCTGGCGTAGTCGAGCAGTCCGACATCGGCCAGGATGATCGCGTTGACGCCGAGATCGGCCGCTGCATCGACCGCGTTCTGCCAGTCGCTGACCCGCCCGGGCTGCGGGAAGGTATTGATCGCCAGGAGCACTTCGCGGCCCTTGTCGTGGGCGTAGCGAATGCCTTCGCGCATGGTTTTCTGGTCGAAATTGAGACCGGCGAAATTGCGCGCGTTGGTATCGTTCTTGAAGCCGAGATAAACGGCATCGGCGCCTTGATCAACGGCCGCCTTGAGGGCGGGGAGGCTGCCGGCGGGGCAGACCAGATCGGGAAGTTTGCTGCTCATGGTGCGGGTTCCAGATTAACCGCGCGAGTATAGCCAAGGGCGAAAAACCGCCATTGATCCTGGTCAAGTACGGCGAATTGCCTGAAAAATGCGCCAAATCCTAGCGAATGATGATGGTCGGCTTGCCGCCCAGGGTACTGCGGATGCGCTCGGCGACGCGGTCTGCTTCGCTGCGGCTGACGTAAGGGCCAAGCTGCAGCCGGTGCAGTCCGCCGCCGCTGATAATCCGGAGCGGCTCGGCCAGCCAGTCGAGATCGCGAGCCAGATGGCTCTTCAGATTCTCGGCATTATCGGGGCTGGCAAAGGCGCCCAACTGCAACCAGACGTTGCCCTTGGCTGCGCTTTCACCGCTCATGCCGGTTTGGGCCAGGGTTTGCACCGGCCGTTCTTCGTGGGCCATGCGTTGTGCCAGTTGTTCGATTTCATCGGCGCCGGCCTTGCTACGGGCGGCGCCGGCGGTGGTGGCAATCACCGTCGCGCTTGGCGCCGGGCTGCTGCTGGCCGGAGCGCCAACCTGGGCGTAGGTGGCGTTACCGTAGTCGCCAGGGAGAATCGCCTCGACTTCGACTTCGCCACTGCCGCCGTTGATCAGTCCGAGCTTGTAGGCTGCGGTATATGACAGGTCGATGATTCGGCCGGCGTGGAAAGGGCCGCGGTCGGTGACCCGGACGATGACGCTCTGGCCACTGCTCGGGCTGGTCACCCGGACGTAGGAGGGGAGCGCCAGGGTCGGGTGGGCGGCGGTCATCGCGAACATGTCGTAGGGTTCGCCGATCGAGGTCTTCTGGCCGTGAAATTTCCTGCCATACCAGCTGGCAATGCCTCGTGCCTTGTAGGCCTGCAGACTGGTATTTGGTACGTATTCCTTGCCCAGCACCACATAGGGCTTGAGCGCCGGTTTGTGCAGTGGTTCCCATTTGGGCACGGCATCGGGGATGTCGTCGAGACCGTCGGGAATTTCTTCGCCGGGGCCGTCGTCCTTGTAGAAACCGCCGCCGCGTTTGAGTACGGCACTGGGTTTGCGGGTCGGGGTCTTGCTGATTACCGGCTTTGCCCGGTCGACCGTGGCAGGGGGGGCTTCGGGGGCTGGTGGCGTACTGCCACAGGCAGCTAGCAGGCCCAAGGTCAGGGCAGGCCAGAGCAGGCGAAGCCCAATGCTCATTTCTTCACCAGCATGCGGTGGGTGTTGATCGACATCAGGATGCCGATGGCGAGGAACAGTGTGACCAGCGCGGTGCCGCCATAGCTCATGAACGGTAGGGGCACGCCAACCACCGGCAGGATGCCCGAGACCATGCCCATGTTGATGAAGGCGTAGGTGAAGAAACCGAGGGTAATGGCGCCGGCGAGTAGGCGGGCGAACAGCGTCGAAGCCGCCGAGGCGATCATCAGTCCGCGTCCGATCAGCAGGGTGTACAACGTGACCAGCACGACATTGCCGAGCAGGCCCCATTCTTCCGAATAGACCGCAAAGATGAAGTCAGTGTGTTTTTCCGGGATGAATTCGAGGTGGGTCTGAGTCCCCGACAGATAGCCCTTGCCAAAGACGCCGCCGGAGCCGATGGCGATGGTTGCCTGGATGATGTGGTAGCCGGAGCCGAGCGGGTCAGTGGTCGGGTCGAGCAAGGTCAGGATGCGTTTCTTCTGGTAGTCATGCAGCATGGTCCACAAGAAGGGGGCGGCAGAAACGCCGGCGGCGACCAGGCCGAGAATCACCTTCCAGGGGAGACCGGCAAAGAAGATCACATAAAACCCGGCCGAGCCGATCAGCAGCGCGGTGCCCAGGTCGGGTTGCTTGGCGACCAGGGCGAAGGGCACCAGCAGCAGGCCGGCGGCGACCAGGTAATGGCGGAACTTGAGGGTTGCCTCGTACTTTTGGAAATACCAGGCGAGCATCAGCGGCATTGCGATTTTCATGATTTCCGACGGCTGGATGCGGGTGATCCCGATCGACAACCAGCGCCGCGAACCATTGACCTTGATCCCGAAGAGGAAGACGGCGATCAGCAGCAGTACCCCGAGCACGTAGAGCGGGACCGCGAAACGCATCAGCTTTTGCGGTGGAACGCGCGAGACCAGCCACATCACCACCAGCGCAATACACATGTTGCCGGTCTGGGCGAGCATCCGGTGCGAGGTGTCGATGGTCGCGGAATTGACCGTTGCGATTCCGATGCCCATGATCCCGAGGACGATGAACAACAGCGGGAAGTCGATATGGGCAGTGGCGTTCAGCCAGCCCCGGCGCAGGGTACCGACCAGGTCGATCATTCGTCGGCCTCCACGGCTGCCGCATCTTCGTTGGCAGCGCCTTGCGGCAGCTTGCCGAGCAGGTAGTAGTCGAGCACCATGCGGGCAATCGGCGCTGCCGACTGGGCGCCGAAACCACCGTTTTCAACCAGTACGGCGAGGGCGATCTTGGGCTTGTCGATGGGTGCGTAGGCGATGTATAGCGCGTGGTCGCGCAATTCCTTCTTGATGGCGCCTTCCTTGTACTGTGCGCCTTTCAGTGAGAAGACCTGGGCCGTGCCGGTCTTGCCCCCGGCAACGTATTGCGCGCCGGCGAAGGCACGGGCGCCGGTACCTTCGGTATTGACCCCGGCCATTGCCCGGTGAATCACCTCAAGGTTCTTCTGTTTCCAGCCGAGGTCGCGAATCGGCTTGGGTTCGACCGCACGCTTTTCACCATTCCGGGTATCGACGATATGGCGTACCAGATGCGGGCGGAACATCACTCCGTTATTCGCCAGTGTTGCCGTGGCTTGGGCCAACTGCATCGGGGTGTAGGCGTTGTAGCCCTGGCCGATGCCGATCGAGATGGTTTCGCCGGAATACCATTTCTGTTGTTCCGGCTTCTTGAATCGCTGTTTCTTCCAGGCCGGGGACGGCAAGATGCCGCGCGACTCACCCGAGTCGTCCTTACCCAGGTCGATCCCGGTCTTGGAGCCAAAGCCGATCTGGCCCATGAAGTTGGAAATCGCCTCGATGCCCATGTCGTTGGCGAGGATGTAGTAATAGGTATCGCAGGAGTGCACGACCGACTTATACATGTCCACCATCCCGTGGCCGCCCTTTTTGTCGTCGCGGAACTGGTGGTTGCCGAAGTTGAAATAGCCGGGGTCGGCAATGGCCTGGTTTGGCGTACGTTTGCCCAGTTCGAGCGCGGCTAGTGCCATGAAGGGCTTGAAAGTCGAGCCGGGCGGATAAGCACCATTGATCGCGCGGTTGATCATCGGCTTGTCCGGGTGTTCGTTCAGTTCCTTCCAGTTGTCCGGGGTGATCCCGTCGACGAACAGGTTGGGATCGAAGGTCGGGTTCGAGACCAGTGCCAGGACGCCGCCGGTTTCGGGCTCGATCGCTACCAGCGAGCCTTTGCGGTCGCCGAAGGCCTTTTCGGTGATTTCCTGCAGTTTGGCGTCGAGGGTCAGTTGCAAATTGTTGCCGGAGACCGGCGGAATCCGCTTCAGGCTGCGCAAGGCGCGGCCACCGGCGTCAATCTCGACCTGTTCGTAACCGGTCAGGCCGTGCAATTCGAATTCGTAATGCTGTTCCAGTCCGGTCTTACCGACGTGGTCGGTACCCTTGTAATTGGCAGCTTGTTCGTTTTCATCGATCCACTTCAGATCGCGCTCGGTGATCCGGCCGATGTAGCCGAGGGCATGGGATGCGACATTACCCAAGGGATACTGGCGGAACAGTCGGGCTTTGACTTCGACGCCGGGAAAACGGTAGCGTTGCGCGGCAAAGCGGGCAACTTCGCTGTCGGAAAGCCGGGTGCGGATCGGAATCGACTCGAAGTTCTTGGCTTCGTCGAGCAGACGCTTGAAGCGCTTGCGATCCTTGGGCTGGATGTCGATGATTTCTGCCAGCGCGTCGATGGTTTCTTCCAGCGTCTGCCCCAGTTGTGACGGTGTGATTTCCAGGGTGAAAGCCGAATAGTTGCGGGCCAGCACGACCCCGTTGCGGTCGGTGATCACGCCGCGATTGGGCACGATCGGGATCAGCGCGATGCGGTTGTCTTCGGCCCGGGTACGGTAGAAGTCGTGCTGGACGATCTGCAGCCAGATGAAGCGGCCGATCAGCAGGGTGAAGGCAGCCAGCACCACGGCTGCGGCAAAACCGAGGCGGAAGCGGAAACGGTCGAGGCCGTCGTCGGGGGTGTGAAAACCGCTCACGGGATGGTGTCCGTCAGATCGGGCGGTCCGGGTTCTGCTCGACCGGCTGGTATTGCGGGAGTAGCAGGACCAGCGTCAGCAGCGGCCAGAGCAGGGTTGCGCTCAGCGGTGACACGAAGTAACCAATGCCTGGCCAGTCGGCACCGACGGCCAGCCGCATGACTGCCTGGATGGCCTGGGTTGTCAGCAGCAACGGCAACACATGCAAGGCCTGCTGCAACAATGGGAACCACAGGATGCGACGAGCCAGCGCCGAGGCGCCGTAGGCTAGCAGCACATAGGCGAAACAGTGCTGGCCGAGAATCGAGCCGTCGGCAACGTCCATCAACAGGCCGAGGAAAAAGGCGCTGCCCATGCCAACCCGGCGCGGTTCGCGAATGCCCCAGAAGCAGATGGTCAGCGCCACCCAGTCCGGTATGCCGGGCCAGTGCGAGGTCGGCAGAAAATTAAGTACTGAGGCCGCAAACAGGCTGAAATAAACGAACCAGGGGCGAACCGGGAGCAGGATGCGGGATGAGGTAAAAGTCGGTTGCATGCTCAGCCCTCAGCGCTTCTTTTTGCTGCGCACATTGACCACTTCGCCACTATTGCCGCGGCCCTTGCTCTCCGGCGGGGGCGGGGGCAGCGGCTGGCGCGGGTCGAGAATCATCAACTCGCCAAAATTCTCGACGGCGGCAATTGGCGCGCAGAAGATCCGGGCAAAGGAGTAGGCGCTGTCGCGTTCGATGTGCACCACCTTGGCGACCGGAAAGCCGGGCAGGTAGATGCTGTCGAGCCCCGAGGTGACCAGCAGGTCGCCTTCCTGGACATCGGCGTTGGCCGGCATGTAGCGCAATTCAAGCTGGCCGTTGCCGAGGCCGAAAACCACCGAGCGTTGGCCGTTGCGAACGATCTGCACCGGCACCGCCTGGTCCTTGTCGGTGATCAGCGTGATTTCTGCCGAGAAGGGGAAAACCCGGGTGACCTGGCCGACCACCCCGGCCTCGTCGATCGCCGGCTGGCCGGCAACGATCTGGCTTTGCTGGCCCTTGTCGACGATCACCTTGCGCGAGAAGGGGTCGCGTGCGGTATACAGGATTTGCGCGACCTGGCCCTTCGCCTGCTCGCGCTCCTTGACCGCCAGCAGCTTGCGCAGCCGCTCGTTCTCGCTTTCCAGCTGGGCCAGACGTTGCAGGTCGGGGGCGGTATTCAGTTTGGCGTGCTTGAGTTCGCGGTTTTCTTCCTGCAGGGCCTGCAGGCCCTGCAGATAGCCGGCCGCGAGGTCAACCAGACTGCCCGGGGCTTGCGCCGCGCGCTGGACCGGGTCGACCACCAGCGACAGGCTTTGGCGCAGCAGGTCGAGACTGCGCATCCGCAGGTCGACAAAAAACACCGCCAGCGAGATGGCGATATAGAAAGTCAGAAGGGCCAGCGGTGCTGGCCCTCGTTTGAAGAACGGTGGCGGTGCGTGGTCGATGCCGGCCATCGCTCACTCCTGATTTGCTACGGTCAACGTCAATCCGAGGCAAAAATGCTCGCCAGCTTGTCCATCTTTTCCAGCGCCATGCCGCAGCCGCGGGCAACGCAGGTCAGCGGCTCGTCGGCGACGATCACCGGCAGACCGGTCTCTTCCATCAGCAGACGGTCGAGATCGCGCAGCAGGGCGCCGCCGCCGGTCAGGACCATGCCCTTTTCGGCGATGTCGGCGCCAAGTTCTGGCGGTGTCTTTTCCAGCGCTGATTTGACGGCGGAAACGATCTGGTTGAGCGGGTCGGTCAGCGCTTCGAGGATTTCGTTGGAGGAAATCGTGAACTTGCGTGGAATGCCTTCGGCCTTGTTGATGCCGGAAACTTCCATTTCCTTGACCTCGGCACCGGGGAAGGCGGAACCGATGTTCTTCTTGATGTTCTCGGCGGTGTTCTCGCCGATCATCATCCCATAGTTGCGGCTGATGTAATTGATGATCGCTTCGTCGAGCTTGTCGCCGCCGACGCGCACCGAACCGGCATAGACCATGCCGCCGAGCGAAATTACGCCGACTTCGGTGGTGCCGCCGCCGATGTCGACGACCATTGAGCCGGTGGCGTCAGCGACCGGCAGGCCGGCGCCGATGGCGGCCGCCATCGGCTCCTCGATCAGGTACACCTGGCTGGCGCCGGCACCCAGTGCCGACTCGCGGATGGCGCGGCGTTCGACCTGGGTCGAGCCGGAGGGGACGCAGATGATGATGCGCGGGCTCGGGCTGAACAGCTTCGAGTCATGCACCTTCTTGATGAACTGCTTGAGCATTTGCTCGGTGACGGTGAAGTCGGCGATCACGCCGTCTTTCATCGGGCGAATCACGGTGATGCTGCCCGGCGCCTTGCCGAGCATGTCCTTGGCTTCCTTGCCGACTGCCTGGATGCTCTTTTTGGCATTCGGGCCGCCTTCGAGGCGGATGGCGACGACTGAAGGTTCGTCGAGAACGATGCCCTGGCCACGAAGGTAGATCAGCGTGTTGGCTGTACCCAGGTCAATGGCCAGGTCATTGGAAAAATACTTGCTGAGAAAACCGAGCATTCGAGACTCCGCTGGGGGTGCGGTAGAGAAAATTTTTATGATACCTTATAACGCTTTCCATTTTAAGGCTTTGTGCACTGCAAAAACAGGGGTGCACTGAAAGTTTTTAGCCATGTCGCTCACACTTGATCAGGTCAAACGTATCGCCCATCTCGCCCGTATCGAGATTGGCGACGAAGAGGCCCTGGCGACCCAGGGTCAGCTCAACGGGATTTTCCAGTTGATAGAACAGATGCAGGCGGTCGATACCGCCGGTATCGAGCCGATGGCGCATGCGCAGGATCTTTCCCAGCGCCTGCGTGCCGATGCGGTCAGCGAGGAAAATCGTCGCGCCGCTTTCCAGGCCGTGGCGCCGGAGACCGAGGCCGGTCTCTACCTCGTGCCCAAGGTGATTGAATAACCCCGTGAGGAGAGCGGAGCGCGGTGGCCGAGCCCGGCCCCCGGCTCCCGATGAACATGATTAATGCATCGCTCAAGGAACTGTCGCAGGCGCTGGCCGCGAAACAGGTTTCCAGCGTCGAACTGACGACGCTCTTTCTCGACCGCATCGACCGGCTGAATCCGCAAATCAACGCTTTTGTCACGGTCGACCGTGACAAAAGCCTGAAAGCGGCTGCTGTCGCCGACGCCCGCATCGCCGCCGGCCAGTTTGGCCCGCTGACGGGGATCCCGCTGGCGCAGAAGGATATTTTCTGTGCCGAAGGCTGGCGTACCACTTGCGGTTCGAAAATGCTCGAAAACTTTGTCGCGCCTTACGACGCGACGGTGGTGCGCAAGCTCGAGGGCGAGGCCGGCATGGTTTCGCTGGGCAAAACCAACATGGACGAATTCGCGATGGGTTCGTCGAACGAAAATTCGTATTTCGGCGCGGTGAAGAATCCGTGGGCGCTCGACCGCGTTCCCGGCGGCTCTTCCGGCGGCTCGGCAGCGGCGGTCGCGGCGCGGCTGGCGCCGATTGCCACTGGTACCGATACCGGTGGCTCGATCCGCCAGCCGGCGTCGATGTGCGGCCTGACCGGCCTCAAGCCGACCTATGGCGTGGTTTCGCGTTACGGCATGATTGCCTACGCCTCTTCGCTCGACCAGGGCGGCCCGATGGGGCGCAGCGCCGAGGATTGCGCGCTGCTGCTGAACGTGATGGCGGGTTTCGACGAGCGCGATTCGACCTCGCTGGAGCGTCCGGCCGAAGACTATGCCCGCGATCTGGAGCAGCCGTTGGCCGGCCTGCGCGTCGGTCTGCCCAAGGAGTTCTTTGCCGCTGGCTGCGATGCCGGGGTGATGGCTGCCGTTCAGGGCGCGATCCGCGAACTGGAAAAGCTCGGCGCGACCATGGTCGAGGTCTCGCTGCCCAACTCGCACCTCTCGGTCCCGGCCTATTACGTGATCGCGCCGGCCGAGGCCAGCTCCAACCTGTCGCGTTACGACGGCGTGCGTTACGGCTATCGGGCACCGGAGTACGGCAACCTCGACGACATGTACATGAAGACGCGGGCGCAGGGTTTTGGCGCCGAGGTCAAGCGCCGCATCCTGGTTGGCGCCTACGTGCTGTCGCACGGTTACTACGACGCCTACTACCTGCAGGCGCAGCGGATTCGCCGCCTGATCGCCAACGATTTCGTCGCCGCCTTCAACGATTGCGACGTGATCCTCGGGCCGACCGCGCCGACCACCGCTTTCCGTATCGGCGAAAAGTCTTCCGACCCGGTGCAGATGTACCTCTCCGACATCTACACCATCGCCGTGAACCTCGCCGGCCTGCCCGGCATGGCACTGCCTTGCGGTTTTGCCGACGGCCTGCCGGTTGGTCTGCAACTGATTGGCAACTATTTTGCCGAGGCTCGCCTGCTCAACGTCGCCCACCGCTTCCAGCAGGCGACCGACTGGCACACGCAGCAGCCGGCAGGGATTGCCTGAGGTGCGCCGGGTTCTGACGCTGCTCGCGGTCTCGATCCTGGCCGGCTGTGCCGAGGCGCCCAAGGCGCCGGAGCCCGAGCCGGCGGTCGAAGCTGCGCCGGCGGCGGAACCGGAGGCGGCGTCGCCGAAGTTCAAGTCGGATACGCTCAAGTACCTGGCCGGACGCAACCTGAAGCCGCAGCCGACACGGCCGCTCAACGTCAAGTCGCGCTGTTCGCATCGCGACGCCATCGGCACCCAAACCCGGCTGGAACTGCTGGTCAAGGATGCTCTGGTCAAGACCTTTAGCGCCCAGGTGGCGATCAAGGGCCACGGCAGCTGCCGCTTCGAACTGAAGGATTTCGAACAGGCCGAACGGCTGCCGCAGGCCTTGCTGCGCCACAAGAGCGACAAGGATTGCTCGGTGCGGATGTGGGAGCAGGGCAGCCAGGTGACTGTCGCCTTCAATAGTTGTCCCAAGTCCTGCGAAGGGCAGGCGTTTGATTATCTCTGGCCCGTGGTCGTGGATGCACGCAGCGGGCGCTGTCATTGAACGGATGAAACCATGAGTCAATGGGAAGTAGTGATCGGGATCGAGACGCACGCGCAGCTCGCCACCGTTTCCAAGATTTTTTCCGGTGCCTCGACCGCTTTCGGCGCCGAGGCCAACACCCAGGCCTGTGCCGTCGATCTGGCGTTGCCCGGCGTCCTGCCGGTACTCAACCGCAAGGCGGTCGATTGTGCGATCCGCTTCGGTCTGGCCATCGGCGCCGAAGTGGCGGCCAAGTCGGTGTTCGCACGCAAGAATTATTTTTACCCCGATCTGCCCAAGGGCTACCAGATCAGCCAGTTCGAGCTGCCGGTGGTGGTCGGCGGGGCGATTACCGTCCAGGTGGGGAGTGGTGACAAAGCCTACGAGAAAACGATCAACCTGACCCGCGCGCACCTTGAGGAAGACGCCGGCAAGTCGCTGCACGAGGACTTCCACGGCAAATCCGGGATCGACCTCAACCGCGCCGGCACGCCGCTGCTCGAAATCGTCACCGAGCCCGACATGCGCTCCTCCGATGAGGCCGTTGCCTATGCCCGTGCCCTGCACGCGCTGGTGCGCTGGATCGGGATCTGCGACGGCAACATGCAGGAAGGTTCGTTCCGCTGCGACGCCAACGTCTCGGTACGGCGCCCCGGCCAACCCTTTGGTACCCGCCGCGAGATCAAAAACCTCAACTCCTTCCGTTTCCTTAAGGAAGCCATCGACTACGAGGTGCAGTGGCAGATCAACGAAATCGAGGAAGGCCGCAAGATTCAGCAGGCGACCGTGCTGTTCGACCCGGACAGCGGCGAAACCCGGACCATGCGGACCAAGGAAGACGCTCACGATTATCGCTATTTCCCCGATCCCGACCTGCTGCCGCTGGTGATTTCCAGCGACTGGATGGATCGGGTCAGGAGCGAATTGCCCGAGCTACCCGGCCAGATGCGCCAGCGCTTCGTCGAGCAGTTTGGCCTGTCCGCCTACGATGCGACGACGCTGACTGCGAGCCAGGAAATTGCCGAATTTTTCGAGTCGACCGTGAATATCGCCGGTGCGGCCAATGCCAAGCCCTGTGCCAACTGGGTGATGGTCGATCTGGCCGCCCGCCTCAACAAGGAAGGTAAGGAACTCGCCGAGTCGCCCGTTTCCGCCGCACAACTGGGCGGGCTGATCCTGCGCATTGCCGACAACACCATCTCCAACAACATCGCCAAGAAGGTTTTCGAGGCGCTGTGGAACGGTGAGGGTGCGACTGCCGACGAGGTGATCGAGAAGCAGGGCTTGAAGCAGATTACCGACAGCGGCGCCATCGAGAAGCTGGTCGATGAGGTGCTTGCCGCCAATCCGGGCAATGTCGCCGAATACAAGGCGGGCAAGGAAAAGGCATTCAATGCGCTGGTCGGCCAGGTGATGAAGGCGGCCAAGGGCAAGGCCAACCCGCAGCAGGTTAATGATTTGCTGAAGGCCAAGCTGGCCGGTTGAGCGGTCACCGAACCGGATAGCAAAAGGCCGTCGCCCGTTGGGGCGACGGCCTTTTTTCGTGGCGCTTGGCGGGGTATCCGGCGGCAGGGGCCGCTCAGCGCCCGGTCAGCTCGCGAAAGCGCTGCCGCTCGCTGTCGTAACGCTGCTTGATGCCGGAAAAGTCGCGTTGTTTCTGGGTCAGTTCCTGTTGCATGGCGGCGATTTCGCTGTCCAGACTTTTCAGTCGCTGGGTCAGCTCCGGCGGTTGTGGCTTGCCGCGATAGAACTCGGTTTCTTCCTGCGCTTTCTTGCGCTTCTTGCTGGTCTCGTCGAGGCGTGCCTGCAAGCCCTGCATGTTCAGCTTGGCGTCGTTTTCTGCCTTTTGCTGCGCCATGTCAATATCCTGCTGTGAGGCATAGGTGGCCAGCAGCGCGGTGTCCTTGCGCTTCTGTTCCCGCTCGATTTCTTCCTGCTGCTGGCGGCGGCGCTCTTCTTCTGCCTTGGCGGCTTTCTGTTCCGGCGTCAGCGCTGCCGGTACCTCGCGGACGAGGTTGCCGTTTCCGTCGAGGATGCGATAGGCGCGGCCACGACATTGCTCGGGCAGCGAGTCGCCGCAAACCCGGCGGCCGCTTTGCGGGTCCGGGCAGCAGAAGAAATTGCCGGCCTGCGCCGGCAGGCTGGCCCCCAGGCTGAGCAGCAGCACCGCGAGCAGGCGCGAACAGCGGCGAAGATCAGGCGTCGACACCGTATTGCTCCCGGTAGCGGGCAACGGCGTCGCGGTGTTCGGCGAACTCCGGATGCTGTGCCAGATAAGCCATCAAGTCCTTGAGCCCGGCCACGGCGATGACCGGAATCCCGTAGTCGCGCTGTACCTCCTGGACTGCCGACAGTTCGCCCTGGCCGCGCTCCTGGCGGTCGAGTGCAATCAGGACGCCGGCCGGAGTGGCACCGGCCGCGCGGATCAGTTCGACCGATTCGCGCACCGAGGTGCCGGCCGAAATCACGTCGTCCACGATCAGTACGCGACCTTGCAGCGGTGCGCCGACGATGTTGCCGCCTTCGCCGTGGTCCTTGGCTTCCTTGCGATTGAAAGCGAAGGGGAAGTTGTAGCCGTGCCCGGCCAGCGCGATCGAAATTGCCGCAACCAGCGGAATGCCCTTGTAAGCCGGGCCGAACAGCATGTCGAAGCGGACGCCGCCGGCCTCGGTGGCTTTCGCGTAGAATTCCGCGAGTTTGCCCAGGGAGGCACCGTCGTTGAACAGGCCGGCATTGAAGAAATACGGCGAGAGCCGGCCGGCCTTGGTCTTGAATTCGCCAAAGCGTAAAACCTGGCAGTCAACGGCGAACTTGATGAAATCCTGGCGAAAATCCATGTTTTTGATCAGTCGAGAAGGGCGCCGGCAACGGATTGTCTCCGTGCATGCGGCGCTTGTCGAGAAAATGGCCCTGCGGGCCGGAGTATTTTGTAATGTTACGCATCATCTCGCTCAACCTCAACGGAATCCGCTCGGCCTGGAGCAAAGGGGTGTTGTCCTGGGCGGCAGCCCAGCAAGCCGATATCGTCTGCCTGCAGGAGCTCAAGGCTCAATTGCCGGACCTGACACCGGAGATGCAGCAGCCGGACGGCATGCATGCCTTTTATCACTGCGCTGAAAAGAAGGGCTACAGCGGTGTCGGAATCTGGTCGCGGCAGGCGCCGGATCGGGTGGTGGCGGGTTTCGATGGCGGCGAGTTCGATGCCGAAGGCCGTTACTTGCGCGCCGATTTCGGTAATTTGTCAGTGATCTCTCTGTATTTGCCTTCCGGTTCGTCCTCCCCGGAGCGGCAGGAAGCGAAATTCCGCTTCCTCGACGTATTTTTCCCCCACTTGCAGCAATTGCGTGCCGAGGGACGGGAAGTCGTACTCTGCGGTGACTGGAACATCGCGCATCGGGAAATCGACCTGAAAAACTGGAAGTCGAACCAGAAAAATTCCGGCTTCCTGCCCGAAGAGCGGGCCTGGCTCGGTCGCCTGTTCGACGAACAGGGCTGGGTCGATGTCTATCGGCGTCTCCATCCCGAGACTACCGACGCTTGCTATACGTGGTGGAGCAACCGGGGGCAGGCCTGGGCCAAGAATGTCGGGTGGCGGATCGACTACCAGATTGCGACTCCCGGGATCGCGGCCCTTGCTCAGGCGTCGACGATCTACAAGGAACAGCGTTTTTCCGATCATGCGCCGTTGACCGTGGATTACGCCTATCCAGCCTGAGTTGCGGATTGCTTTCGCCGCAGAGAGCGGATAACCTGTTATTCCTGCTTTTCACTGTCATCAACGAGGTCAAAAATGTCCCAA
This sequence comes from Dechloromonas sp. ZY10, assembly GCF_041378895.1. Classification (NCBI taxonomy): domain Bacteria; kingdom Pseudomonadati; phylum Pseudomonadota; class Betaproteobacteria; order Rhodocyclales; family Azonexaceae; genus Dechloromonas; species Dechloromonas aquae. The sequence continues at coordinate 3,410,947 of NZ_CP144212.1, read as the reverse complement.
GAAATGAGCGTCGCCAATAAGGAAAAACTGGTTTCCGATCTCAAGGTCGTGGTTGCCGACGCTGAAGAAATCCTGCGTGCCACTGCGGGTACCGCCGGTGAGAAGGTCGCTGAAATGCGCGAGCGCATCGGTGTGCGTCTGCGCGACGCCAAGGAGCGTCTGCAGGATGCCGAAGCTGCGCTGGTCGACAAGACCAAGGCCTGTGCCCGTGCCACCGATGATTTCGTCCATGAGCAGCCGTGGAAGGCTGTCGGCGTAGCCGCCGCTCTGGGCCTTGCCCTGGGCGTCCTGATTGGTCGCCGTTAAGCATCCATGATGCAGAATCCAGGCGGTGAAGGGGCCCGCGAAGGCTTGTTTGCCGCACTGAAAAACACGCTCGCGACCTTGCTGACCATTGGCAAGACGCGGGCGGAGTTGCTGGTTACCGAGCTGGAAGAGGAAAAATACCGTCTGATTTCGCTGTGGGCCAAGGCGATCGGTGCGGCCTTCCTGCTCGCAGTAGGTATGATCCTCGGCGTTTTCTGCCTGGCGCTGGCATTTTGGGAGCAACGGGTTATCCTCTTCGGCTTGTTTGCCAGCCTTTTTATCGGCGGTGGACTAATCCTCGTCTTCGCGTTGAAACGTCAGGCGGCGCAACCGAGCAAGTTGTTCCGCGCCAGCCTGGCTGAGCTCGAGAGCGATATGGCACAACTGCGCCGGCGCCCGGGGAGTGCGGAGTGAACGAGCGGCTGTTGCAACTGGCGACACGGCACGGGGTATTGCGGGCACGCATCGACGAGCAGCGGCGGCACTTGGCGCAACAGGTCGTGCCGCTTGAGGCAGCCCTGGCCAAGGGGGACTTGGTACTCGATGGCGTCGATTGGCTGAAGCAGCATCCGGGAGCCGTCGGAGCCGCCGTTGCCGTGGCCGTGGTGGCCAAACCGGCACGCCTGTGGCGCTGGGGGCGACGAGCTTTTGTGGTGTGGCGAGGTTGGCAATCCTTGCGTGGCGGCTTGCTGAAAAAATTCGCTGGCGGCGGTTGACCGTGGAGATGGGGGCGCTCGCATCTGCGTTGCCTGCCTGGTGGCGGCAACTGTTGTCGTCCCAACGCCGCGAGGTCCGGCGCATTCTCGGCGAGTTGATGGCAACCCGGGGGATGATGCCGCTGTTGATGAAGGCCCGTAACGGCGGGCAATGGACGCCTGATGAAAAAGAGGCGTTGCTTGACCATCTGCGCCGGATGGCCCACCTTTCTCCTTATCTGTTGTTTCTCTTGTTGCCCGGCTCGATGCTGTTGCTGCCGATTTATGCGTGGTGGCTGGACCGTCGCCGGCAGCAGCGTCAGGACTGAAACGCTGGTTTGTCGTTACCGTGCCAGGGGGCGACTTTCAGTAATAGCAGCATGCCTGGAACCGCCAGTACGGCGCATAACCAGAAGAAATTGAGCCAGCCGAGTTGCTCGACCAGCCAGCCTGCCGAAGCATTGATGAAGGTCCGGGGAACCGCTGACAGGCTGGTAAACAGCGCCATCTGTGTTGCGGTATAGGCCGGGTGCGTACTGCGGGCGATGAAGGCCACGAAAGCTGCAGTACCCAGACCGACCCCCAATGCTTCGAGTCCGATCACCAACGCCAGCGCAATCCGTTCCTGGCCACCAATTTCATTGAACTGACCTTGGCCGGCCAGCCATGCAAAACCGAAGATCGAGACCAGTTGGATGATGCCGAACAGCCACAGGGCGCGGTTGATTCCCAGGCGAACCATCCACAGGCCGCCAAGCAGGGCGCCGACCACCGCCGGCCACAGCCCGGCATGCTTGGCGATCAGTCCGATGTCGGTTTTCGAGAATCCCATGTCGAGGTAAAACGGGGTGGCCAGCGCGGTGCACAGGCTATCGCCGAGCTTGTACAGAAAAATGAAACCGAGCACCGTGGCGGCACCTTGCCAGCCTTGGCGCTGCCAGAATTCACGGAAGGGCTCGCTGACCGCTTCGCGCAGGGTCTTGGGCTGACCACCGACTGTGGGCTCCTTGACCAGCCAGGCCATTGCCATCCCTGGCAGCATGAAAGCACCGGTGATCCAGAACACTTCGTTCCACGGCAGGCGGTCGGCCAGGATCAGCGACAAGGAGCCGGGGATCAGGCCGGCGATCCGGTAGGCGTTGACGTGTACGGCGTTGCCGAGGCCCAGTTCGGCATCCTGCAGAATTTCGCGGCGGAAGGCGTCGACCGCAATATCCTGGGTTGCCGAAAGGAAGGCGAGCAAGGCGGCCAGCCACAGGATTGGCCAGATGTTGTTGCGCGGGTCGAGTCCACCCAGCGAGCCGATGACCAGCAGCAGAGTCACCTGTGTCAGCAGCATCCAGCCGCGCCGTCGGCCGAAGCCGGGCAGGGCGTAGCGATCCAGTAGCGGAGCCCAGAGGAATTTCCAGGTGTAGGGAAACTGGATCAGCGCAAAAAAGCCGATCGTCTTGAGGTCCACTCCTTCGCTCCTGAGCCAGGCTGGCAGCAGGTTGAGCAGCAGGTAGAGCGGGAGTCCCGAGGAAAAACCGGTGAAGATGCAGATCAGCATCCTCCGGGTCAGCAGGGCGGCAAGCCAGCTTGGCATCAGGCGGTTTGCGAGAGCCGGAATACGGCGAGGCTGCCAAGGAAGTTCAGTTCGCGCGGATCTTCCGATTCAACCGGCCGCCCCTGCTCATCCAGCACCCGGCGTTCGCGTACGGTCAGGCCCATTTGCGCACAGAGTGCCTCAAAATCAAGCAGGGTGAAGAAGCGTACATTCGGTGAGTTGTACCATTGATAAGGCAGGTCTTCGGAAACCGGCATGCGGCCATCGAGGACTGAGCGCAGATTCTTCCAGTAGGCAAAATTGGGGAAGGAGACGACCGCTTCGCGACCGACTCGCAGCATTTCGCGCAGAATGCCTTCAGTGTGGCGTACCGTCTGCAGTGTGCGTGAAAGGACAACATGGTCAAAGGCCTGATCGGCAAAATCGGTCAGGCCGTTTTCCAGATTGCCCTGGATCACGTTGATGCCGTTGCGCAGCGATGCCAGGACATTGGCTGGCTCAAAATCGACGCCAACGCCATCGACGCCGCGGGTATCGATCAGGTGCTTGAGCAGTGCGCCATCGCCGCAGCCAAGGTCGAGCACGCGGTGGCCGGGTTCGATCCAGCCGGCGATGACGTCAAAATCGGGGCGTCCAAGCGTATGCGTGGTCATACTTTTACGTTCCGCAGGAAGGCATCGACCACGCCGTGATAGTGGGCATCTTCCATCAGGAAGGAGTCGTGGCCGAAGTTGAGGTCGATTTCCGCGTAGGAAACGCGGCGCTTGTTGGCCAGTAGCGCAGCGACGATTTCGCGCGAGCGGGCCGGCGAAAAGCGCCAGTCGGTGGTGAACGAAGCGATCAGGAAGCCGGTGTCGGGATGACTGCGGCCGAGCGCCTTGGTCAGGTCGCCGCCGTCGAGGCGGGCAGGGTCGAAATAGTCGAGCGCCTTGGTCATCAACAGATACGTATTGGCGTCGAAATAGCCGGCAAACTTGTCGCCCTGGTAGCGCAAATAGGACTCGACCTCGAACTCGACGTCGTAATCGAAGGAAAAAGAGCCGTTGCGTAGTTCGCGGCCGAATTTTTCACCCATTTGGTCATCAGACAGATAAGTGATGTGGCCGAGCATGCGCGCCAGGCGCAGGCCGCGTACCGGACGGGCATTGTGCTCGTAATAGTGGCCGCCGTGAAAATCCGGGTCAGTCAGGATGGCCTGCCGGGCTACGTCGTTGAAGGCGATGTTCTGTGCCGTCAGCTTGGGGGCCGAGGCGATGATTGCCGCATTGCGTACCCGTTCCGGCTGGCTGATGGTCCAGCGCAGGGCCTGCATGCCGCCAAGACTGCCACCGACGACGGCTGCCCAGCTGTCGATGCCGAGCCGGTCGGCCAGTCGGGCTTGGGCCTCCACCCAATCACTGACGGCTACCAGAGGGAAATCTGCACCCCAGGGTTTGCCGGTGGCCGGATTGATTGACGACGGTCCGGTCGAGCCGTGGCAGCCCCCCAGGTTATTGACGCCGACAATAAAGAAACGATCAGTGTCCAGCGGGCGCCCGGGGCCGACGATGTTGTCCCACCAGCCGAGATTGTCCGGTGCATCGGCATAATGGCCGGCTACATGATGGTGTCCCGAGAGGGCGTGACAGACGAGGATGGCGTTCGACTTGGCGGCGTTGAGGCTGCCATACGTTTCGTAGACCAGATCGTAGGCGGGCAGAACGCCGCCGCTGCGGAGTTGCAGTGCGTGGTCGAAATGGGCGCGTTGCGATTGCACGACGCCGACGGATTGTCCTGGCATGCTGTTCCTGCAAACAAAAAACCCAGTTGGCCTTTGAACTCGCGGGCGAACTGGGGGTTCCCGTTTTAGCGGTATTTGTACGCGCCCGCAATCAGAGCTCAAATCGGCGCGGCCTTGAACTGGCTAGCGAAAGACAATAGCGAGCGGTATCCGAAAAGTCAATTGGCCAAAACGGTATGAAACTTGTTTCAGTCGTTACTGAGTGGCTTTGGTTATTACTTTAGTTGTAGATTTTGCTGCCAATGGCTGTCAACTGGTGGCCATTAATTTGCTAATATTCGCCGATCAGCTGTGGTAGGGGCAGATTTGCCCGACGCCGGCGACGATCAGGGTGGATATTATGTTTGAGGGGAACATGGCGACCGGCCGGATGCATGCGCGACTGAGAGTGATTGCCGCTGCCGTTCTGTCTGCTTTTGCAGTTTCGGCAAGCGCCGGCGACGAGGACCTTTATTTCAGCGAGTTGCCGATTGTCGCCTCGGTCAGCCGATTGCCGCAGCGACTGGCCGATGCACCGGGTGCGGTCACGGTGATTGATCGGACCCTGATCAAGGCCTCCGGGGCCCGTAATTTTGTTGATTTGTTGCGGCTGGTACCCGGTTTTCAGGTGACGCCGCATAATCAGGAGGGAGGGATCGTTGCCTACCATGGGTTGAGCAACGAGGAATACACCCCTCGTGTGCAGGTTCTGCTCGATGGTCGTTCCCTTTATTCCCCCCTGTTCAAGAGCGGTGTCAATTGGAACCTGATTCCGGTTGCTCTGGAAAATATCGAGCGGATTGAGGTGATGCGTGGCGCCAACGGGGTTTCCTATGGTTCCAACGCGCTCCTGGGGGTGATCAACATCATTACCCAGGATGCCTCGCAGACCCATGGCTGGATGCTGGCAGCCAATCATGGCAATAATTCGGTGCGTGATCAGACCGTGCGCTGGGGCGGGCGGGTCAGTGGTGCCGATCTGCGGATGACGGCCAAGCTGACCGGTGACGGCGGCTTTCAAAAGATGTTTGACGGCTCGCTGGGCTGGTTCGATCCACACGATGCACGGCATGCCGGCTTATTCGATTTGCGCGCCGATATTCCTCTTGGCAATCACGATGAACTGCGGGTTGGCCTCAGTCATGCTGAGGATGTCTCGCAATACGGTCGGCCGGCCAGCTTGAGTGATCCTTTCCGCGATCTTGCACAGCATTCGACCTCGCTTAGTCTTGAGTGGTCGCGGGTGATTGCACCGGGTGAGGAGTTCAAGCTGCGTTATGCCCACGTTGACGACTGGTTTTCTGGCGCTTACGACGAACGCGTTTCGTTCGGGGTCCAGAGTGGGCAAAACGTCAGCTTCACCAACCGTAATCGGGCAGGAGGGCGTTCGACCGTTGATGAACTTGAGTTCCAGTATCTGCTCTCGCCCTGGCACAAGACACGACTGGTATGGGGGGGGGCGCTTAAGTATGTCACCTTGCAATCGGTTGATCAGTTTTATCTGGCGCCGCGTCAAACGCGAGCGACCGAGCGGGTATTTGGCAATCTGGAGTGGAATGCCGGAGCAGCGTGGTTGGTGAATTTTGGCGCCAGCATCGAGAACGACAGCATCGCAGGCAGTTTTGTCGATCCGCGAGTCAGTGTCAGTTATCGTTTGCAGCCGGACCATACCTTGCGTTTCATCGCTTCGCGCGCCCACCGGACACCGAGTCTGTACGAGGCCAATGGTAGCCAGCGGAAATTGCCGGACGGAGGTTCCTCGCCCGTTGATATTACCTATCTGGCACAGGGCGTGTTGCGCCCGGAGCGGGTCGATACCCTCGAAGTTGGTTATCTCGGCGAGTGGAAGTCCCTGCGTGCAAGCCTTGATGTTCGGGCTTTCCGGGAGAAAATTCCGAACCGCATCCAGATCGTGCCCACTGCGCTGCCGGCAAGCTCAGCCGATAACCGCGATAGCGACAAGGATCGCTTCTTTGACCGCAGCATTCTGCTGGGCGGGATTCCGTACCCCTACGGCCGGGCCGATGCGGCGATGAATCTCGAGAATGTAGTGGTGCGTGGCTATGAATACCAGTTCCGCTGGCAGCCGTTTGAATCTACCCGCCTGCTATACAACCACGCATTGATCCAGACCGAGGCGGTCCTTAACGATCTGGCGCCGATTGCTGAAAAATTTGCCGAGAATATCGACAAGATTCCGGCCCAAACCCGTCGCTCGGCTCCTCGCAACAGCCAGTCGGCGATGCTGATCCAGCAGTTGCCCCATGATTTCGATCTGTCGGTGATGTATTACAAGAGCGGCCTGATGCAGTGGTTGCGGAATTCCTATACCAACCCCTACGAGCGCATCGACTGGCGTCTGGCTCGCAGTTTCAAGCTTGCGGGCGTGCGCGCTGAATTGGCCTATACCGCACAGATGGCCAATCACGACATGGAAGGGCGGCGTAACACCCGGATCGCGAAGGAGTTGCACTGGTTATCCTTGCGCCTGGATTTCTGAAGCGATTGCTGCGGCCCGGGGCCGCTGCTTCGATCCGGGAGTAGAACTGCCGTATTGCCGGTGCCTTATCCGTTGCGGATCACCGCGCCTTCAAGCCAGACCTCAAGCGGTTCGCAGGGAGCTACGGCGTAGCCCTGGCCGTAGTCCAGACCCAGCGATTTCAGGGCGCCCAGACTATCGACATCGCTGATTTCGGTGGCGACCGAGTGGATGCCGAGATCGGCTGCGATTTCCTTGATCGCGCGCAACAGCGCTGTCGAGGTCTTGTTGCTGCCGGCTTGCAGGGTCAGGCTCGGGCTGATCTTGATGAAGGCCGGGGCGAGTGTGCGCAAGTGGCCAAAGGAGGACAGACCACCGCCGAACTCCTGCAATCCGATCGTGCAGCCCAGCTTGTTTGCTTCACGGGCAAAGCTGGTCAGTTGCGAGGCGTGGTGGGTCGACAATTCTTCCGGGAACAGCAGGCAGAGACTGCCACCATCGAGACGATGCTGGTTGAGCAGCCCGGCGATGTATTTCAGGGTCCCCGGCCGATCAATTGCCGAAGCCGATAACGGTACCAGGCAGAACAGGTTGCGGCCGTGGTCGCGGGCATGGGCCAGTGCCTGGGCGGTGGCGGTCAGCAGGTAGTGGTCGACGGCTTCGGATAGTTCGTAGCGCTCGGCCGCGTCGATCAGGGCTGGAAGCAGGATCGGCGGGCGCCCCGGCTCATGCATCCGGGCTCCGATTTCAACGACGTGCCGGGCTGGCAGGCCGGTTTGCAACGCCCGCAACGGCAGTGCGTCAATTTGCAGGCGCTGTTCGGCAAGTGCTTCGGGAATCCGGATCGCCCAATGTTCGTCGTGCAGGCGCTGGTTGTGGTCATTCTCCGGCTGGTGGGCGCAGACCCGGTTGCGGCCGGCTTCTTTGGCCTGATAGCAGGCCTGGTCGCCGGCGGCAAGAATGTCCTTGATCCGGCGGACATGCCGATCGACGGCGGTTGCACCGATACTGGCTCCAACAGCAAAAACCTTGTCCTGCCAGATGAAGCGATAGTCGCCGGCCAGCATGCAGATATCGTTGGCGATCTGCATTGCGTTGGGCAACTTGCAGTCGTGCAGGATGATCCCGAACTCGTCGCCGCCGAGGCGGCCGAGGGTATCTTCACCACGCAGGCGGGTCTGGAACAACTGGGCAATCTGGCGCAGAAGTTCGTCGCCGGCGAGGTGGCCGCAGGCGTCATTGACCGGCTTGAAACGGTCGAGATCGATGAATAGCACGCAGAATTCGGTCCCGCCGGCTTGTACCGAGCGCAGAGCTTTCTCCAGTCGGGCTTCGAATTCGCGCCGGTTGATCAGCCCGGTCAGCGCATCGTGGCGGGCCTGGTAGGCCAGTTGGGCTGTCGCCTCTTCGATCCGCAACTGCATCGAGTGATGGACCTCCTCGATGTGCTCGGCCATTTCATTGAAGCCGCGTTCCAGAATGCCGATTTCACCGCTGGTGCTTTCCGGTACGCGGGTATTGAAATGGGCCGCCGACATTTTCCTGACCGCTTCCGCCAGGCGACGTACCGGAGCAGACATCCCGTCAGCCACGAAAATGGCGAGAAGACCAAGGGGAATCAGGCCGATGCTCATGATCAGGGTGGCCTGCTCCAGCAATTCACGGCGTTTGCCCGAGAGTTCGCGCTTGTCGAATTCGACGAACACGTGGCCGATCACTTCTGCACTGGCATTTTCCTGTCCGGGTGGAGAAAACTCGAACAATACGTCGCTCTCACTGGCCGAGCGCTTGACCGGCGCGCCGTAGGCAACCCAGCCCTCGTTTTCGGCGACCAGGCCAGGGGTCGGGACCGGGCTGCGCAACAGGTCGCTGGTCAACGAGACACGGCCGCTGACGGCAATCGCGCGTCCCTTCTGGTTAACGATGACGGCAGCCTTGACACCGGGTTCCTGCAGCGTGGCATGCGCCAGACTGTGCAGGCTGTCGATATGGCCGGCGATGATCCCGTATTCGCTGATCGGTGCCAGATAGCGAACGGTCGATAAGGCCTTGGCCCGCAGTTCGTTTTCCAGGCTGCGGATTCCGCTGGCCGTGAAGAAGGCCACCAGGACGACGGAAATCAGCGTGCTTGGCAGCAGGGTCAGCAGCAACAAGCGGTAACGCAGGGTCAGTCCTCTCATCGTGCCTCCCGATCCTGCTGCAGCGCACGGCGCAGCGTGCTTTCGTCGGGCAGGGACAGGCCGAGGGACTCGGCGACATTCTGATTGATCGAAATTGCGAACTGGGTGGGGGGCATCGGGGGCGGCAGGCTGGCGCCGGACTGGGCAAGCAGTTCGGCGGTCTGGCGGGCAATCTGTGCCGGCGTCGAATACAGGCCGGCAAGGGCGCCAGCCTGAACGAAGGCCGAGGAAAAGGCAATCACCGGCTTTTGGTAACGGAAGCTGGTGACCAGGATGCTGCGGATGTTCTCCCGCTTGTAAATACTGCCATCCGGGATCGCCAGCAGGATGTTGTTGCGGGCAAACAGGTTATTAAGTGCCGGCAGCAGGTTGGTGTCGTTGTCGCTATCCTCGCTGTCAACATGCAGGCCCTGCTGTCCCAGGGCCTGGCGCAGCGCGCCGAACTGCGGTCGGCTATCCTGGCTGAGCAGCAGGCCGACCCGTTTTTGCTGCGGCAGCAACTGGCGGACAAAGGCGGCCAGGCGGCCAGGCGGCTGGTCGAGATAAATGGCCGAAATCCTCACCCTGAGCTTGCTGTGTTCGGCCAGTATCTTTTCATAATTTTGCCGTGGCAGCAGGACGGCAAGAATCGGTGTGTTGCCATGTCTAGCCAGCGCCTGGCGCAGTGCTTCGGTGCCGGCGGCGATGATCAGCTCGGTGCCCGGAGCCGGACCGGGGAATTGTTCCGGGCTGGCATGCAGGCTCAGCGGGAATCGGGCCGGATCGAGATGTTCCCCCAGTGTGCGCGCATACTCCGCATAGGGGCCGCCCTGCTGGTTCAGCACAAGCGCGACTGGGCCGCCGTAAGCCGGAGGCAACAGCAGCAGCAACAGCAGGGCGCGGAACAGGGCGGAGCGCAGCATGGGCTGGACTATAGCGCCAGCGCCTATGCCGGGCAATTGATCTAAAGGTAATAAGGTATTCCAGCGGAGCGAGTCCTTGCTTCTTCTGTGCCCCACAAAAGCAGGCTCAGTGTGCTGCCTGGCGACGGCGGATCGCGCTGCGGAGATGCTCTGCGATTTCCTGCGGCGAGGTGCCGTAGGCATATTTTCTGGCGACGCGGCCGTCGGGGCCGAGCAAAATCATGCCAGCGGCGTGGTCGACCGCGTAATTGCCGTCGCTGCCGGGAACCTTGGCATAGCGGATGCGGAAATTGTCGGCTGCGCGGCGGACCAACTGTGGGGAGCCTGTCAGTCCGAGAATCCGGCGGTCAAAAAATTCGGTGTAGGTCTTGAGCACCTTGCCATTGTCCCGCTCCGGGTCCACGGTGATGAAGATTGCTTGCAAGAGGTCGGCATCGCTGGCCAGCAACTTAAGGACTTCGGCCATTTCGACCAGGGTGGTCGGGCAGATGTCGGGGCAATAGGTGTAGCCGAAGGCGATCAACTGGTAGCGGCCGCGGAAATCCTCGTTGCTGACCGCGCGCCCCAGGGGATCTTGCAGCAGGTAGCGCGGGATGATTTGCTCGCTCTCTTCACTGTTACTGGTGAGCACATTGCGCTGCCCGGCCTGCTGCAGCAATTCCAGGCTGTGCTGGGCCTGGGCCAGGACCAGCGGGCTGACCAGGCTGAGCAGGAGCAGCCAGCGCCGGGTCACGGGCGTTGCGTCGCGAAGGCGCGGGCGAGTTCGCTTTCGGCAGCGTTTAGCCGCTCGACCAACTGCATTGCTTCCGGGCAGCGACCGCCCTGGCCTTGAGCGAGGAACGCGGTGTTGGTGGCGTGCTCGAAAATTTCGCCGTTTTCGCGGGTCTTGGGGGCGGTGGTGCTGACCGCATTGCGGGCGCGGCTGACGATTGCCAACTGCTGGCAAGCCAGGGCGGTGCCGTTGATTTCGCCGAGAACGGTCAATGCCGCCTTGCCGGCAGCTTCTGAGGGTTGCTCGCCAGCCTGGGCGGGCGTGGCGGCAAAGGCAAGCAGCGCGAGGCAGGGCAGCAGAAGACGGAGGTTCATGAACGGATGCCGAAGAAAAAGGATGGGTCGATTATAGACAGCCGCATCGGGCAATTTTTTCTCACAGATCAAAGAGCGCGCGTAGTTGCGGCAAACCTTCGCTGATCGCGACCGGTCCGGGAGTCAGGATCACGGCTGACTTGAGTTCGTGCAGGCGGCCGTTCCTGACCGCCGGAATCTCCTGCCAGCCGGGACGGGCGGCCACCCGTTCGGGGCGGAAATGCTTGCCGCACCACGAGCCGATGATGATCTCGGGAGCGGCGGCGATCACCTCGGCGGCACTCGGTTGGCGGTCGGCAGCCAGCGGTGAATAGGAGCGGGTGGCAAAGACATCCTCGCCACCGGCGATTTCGATCAGTTCCGAGGCCCAGCGCAGGCCGCAGATCAGCGGCTCGTCCCATTCCTCGAAATAGACGCGCGGCCGGCGACCATTGCGGGCGATTCGCTCCGCCGCCAGGCGTCGGGTCAGTTCGATTTCCGCCTCCAGTTCGGCGACCAGCGCCAGCGCCTTGGCTTCGGCCCCGACCAGTCGGCCGACGGTTTCGATCATCGCCAGAATGTCATCAACGCTGCGCATGTTGAGTGCGTAGACCGGAATTCCAGCCTTGATCAGATCGCGCGAAATATCGGCTTGCAGGTCGGAAAAGGTCAGCACCAGGTCGGGTTTGACGGCGAGGATTTTTCCGATGTCGCCGCTGGTGAAGGCAAAGACCTTGGGTTTTTCCTTGCGGGCCTGCGGTGGGCGCACGGTATAGCCGGAAATGCCGACGATCCGGTCCTCTTCGCCCAGCGCGTAGAGCACTTCGACGGTTTCTGTGGTCAGGCAGACGATGCGTTGGGGCAGGCGGGGCATGGTGGCGGATGAGTCAATGGGAAAGGCGTGCGACCGGGGCGAGGGCACAAAGTTTCCGACGGGCATCGCTCCGGCCGTCTTTCACGGTCGACCGCCTTTTCTTGCCAAAAAGCCGGTCGACCGTGGAGTGGCGTCAGCTTGTCTGCCAGGCCGTCAGCGCAGCCGTCAGGCGTTGCCAGCCGGCTTCGTCGGCCGGCAAGCCGCAGCGCAGCAGCGCTTGCTCAGGAAAATTGCGGACCAGGATGCCGCGCGCCGCCAGAAAATCGGCCAGTTCGCCGGCGCGTTCGCTGCTCAGTGTGGCAAACAGCGGCGTATGGCGAACCTCGCCGCAGCGTCCCAGCAGTTCCGCCAGGCGTTCCCCCGCAGCACGCAGGCGGGGGCGGGTCGCGCTTTGCCAGGCATGGTCGGCGAGCGCCAGCCGGGCGACCTCGCGCGCCGGGCCGGAAATCGCCCAGGGGCCGAGTGCCTCGCGCAACTTGTGGCGAATTTCCTCGGGGGCAAAGAGAAAGCCGACGCGGGCGCCGGCCAGGCCGAAGAATTTGCCCAGTGAGCGGAAGACGATCAGGTTTGGTGCCGCCGCGCTGGCCGCCTCCGGGGTCACGCTCAGTTCCGGCGTGCAATCGACGAAGGCCTCGTCGACAAACAGCCAGCCGCCGCGTTTCTGCAATTGCGCAGCGGCTTCAAGCAGGCCTTCCCGCGATTGGGTGACGGCGGTTGGATTGTTCGGGTGGCAGCAGAGCACGTAGGGGGTGACTGCGCTCAACGCTCGGGTCAGCGTTGCATGGTTGAGCTGGCGCAGCTTGTGTCCGGCCTGTTGCCAGGCGTGCGGGTGCTCGGCATAGAGCGGGCCGAGGCAGGCAATCGCCGCGTGGGGAAAGAGTGCCGGCAGCATCTGGATCGCCGCTTGTGAGCCGGCCAGCGGCAGCAATTGGTCGTTGCCGTAATACGCGGCGGCAGCGGCTTCGAGGCCATCGTCGTCTTCCGGCAGGCGGTTCCAGACGCTGGCCGGCAATGCCGGCACTGGCCAGCCCTGCGGATTGATGCCGGTCGACAGGTCGAGCCAGTCGGCCAGCAGAATGCCGTGGCGGGTAGCGGCAGCGCGCAGGCGGCCTCCGTGTTCAAGCATGGATGACTCCGGTAAACAGCAGCAGCCCGTGTCCCAGGCCCAGCAGCAGCAGCGCGGCCAGCCAGCCGTGCAGCGTGCGCCGGACCAGGGCGATGGCCCGTGCCAGATCATTGCTGCTCGGGGCCGGGCCGCAGCCGAGCGGCGGGCGGATTTCCTCGTGGCCGTGGTAAATCGCGGCGCCGCCCAACTGCACGCCGAGGCTGCCGGCGCCGGCAGCCATCACCGGTCCGGCGTTGGGGCTGTCCCACCCGGGCGCCTGCCGGCGCCAGCAGGCCAGGGCCTGCCGGGTCTGGCCGAGCAAGGCATAACTCAGCGCGGTGAGCCGCGCGGCGGGCCAGTTGAGCAGGTCGTCGATTTTCGCGGCGGCCCAGCCGAAAGCGTTGAAGCGTTGGTTGCGGTAGCCCCACATCGCATCCAGCGTATTGGCCAGCCGGAACAGGATGACGCCGGGGGCACCGCCGACGGCGAACCAGAACAGGGTTGCGAAAATTGCATCGTTGCCGTTTTCCAGCACCGATTCGACGCCGGCCTTGGCGACGCCGGTCGTATCCAGCTGGCTGGTGTCGCGCGAGACGATCCAGCCGACCTTGACCCGGGCGGTCGCCAGATCGCCAGCGGCGAGCGGGCGGGCGATGGCTTCGGCGTGCTCGATCAGGCTTTGCGCGCCAAGCGCGAAGTACAACGCGATGACGTCGACCAGCCAGGCCAGCGGCGTCGGCAGTACCTGGCGCAGCAATAGCGCAAAGACTGCAAAGGGCAGCACCGCCAGTCCCCAGGCGAGGACGCCGGGGCCGCGCTGGCGGCGGTTGAGCAGGCGTTCGAGAAAATTGGCGTAGGTGCCAAAGCCGACCAGCGGATGGTAGCGGCTGACTTCGCCGAAGCGCCGGTCGAGACCGACTCCGGCCAGCGCCGCCAGCGGCATGGCCAGCGCGGGCCAGGCGGCGGCGAAGATCGCGGCGGCGGGCGTAGAACTCATCGCGGGAAGTGGCCCCGAGTCTGGATGTCATCCTGCAAGCGGGCGACGGTAGCGGTGAGCGGGTCGGCCTGCTGCGGGTCGCTGCCACCCCAGCGGTCGTAATAAAGCAGGTCGGCGACCGGCAGCCGGGGTAGCCAGCCGGCTTTTTCCAGCTCCGGCTTGTCGTGAAAATGGCTGACATAGCCGATGCACAGGTAGGCAATCGGCACGATTTCCGGCGGAATGCCGAGTGCTGCCTGCAGCTCCGGCTCGTTGAAGATGCTCACCCAGCCGACTCCCAAACCTTCTGCCCGGGCGGCCAGCCACAGGTTCTGCACGGCGCAGACGCTGCTGTAGAGGTCCATGGTCGGGATGTGGGTGCGCCCGATGACCACCGGGCCGGTGCGTTGCCGGTCGCAGGTAATGCACAGGTTGATCGGCGCTTCGACGATGCCTTCGAGTTTCAGCTTGCTGTAAATCTGGCGCTTCTCGTCGGGAAACATCGCGGCGGCTTCCTCGTGGGCCTTGGCGAACACCCCACGCACCTGCTGCTTGACCTCGGGCGAGCGGACGACGAGAAAATTCCACGGCTGCATGAAGCCGACCGACGGCGCATGGTGCGCCGCCAGCAGCACGCGGGCCAGCACCTCTTCCGGCACGGCCTGCGGCAAAAACTGGCCGCGCACATCGCGGCGGCTGAAAATGGTTTCATACACGGCGGCACGGGCAGCGTCGGAAAAGGGCTGCGCTATCGACGAATCGGATTGGGTCGCTTGCGGCGAGAGGTTTTCCATGGATTCCCCTTCTGGAAAATGCGGCTGCCTGGCCTTGCAGTCGTGTTGCCGGCATGCGGCCGGCGGTTGCGGTCTCCCGGCCGGTCTTCTGACTCGGGTTCTGCCGGCGGCTGCGCCTTCCCGGCTGGGCGCCAGTGGCATCTGCAGCATCCGTCCCCCTCACAGCGTTGGGCACGTGGCGGAATCGCACCGCCTTCCCGATTCTCCATCCGTCGATGGCACCGAGAGACTTGCCTGAACCATTCAGGCGGGGGCGATGGTGCCATAATTACGGACTTTTTTCACATCGTCGTTGCCATGTCCGCTGCTCAGCCCGCCGCCGTTTCCTGTTCGACCCTGATGGTGCAGGGCACTACTTCCGATGCCGGCAAATCGACGCTGGTTGCCGCGCTATGCCGGATTCTCAAGCGCAACGGCGTCGCTGTCGCTCCGTTCAAGCCGCAGAACATGGCGCTCAACTCGGCGGTGACCGTCGATGGCGGTGAAATCGGCCGGGCGCAGGCGCTGCAGGCGCTGGCCTGCGGCCTTGAAGCGCATACCGACTTCAACCCGGTGCTGTTGAAGCCGACCACCGACAAGAAGGCGCAGGTGGTGATCCACGGCAAGGTCGCCGCCGATCTCAACGCCCGCGACTATCAGGAATACAAGCCGCGCGCGATGCAGGCGGTGCTGCAGTCGTGGGGGCGGCTGACTTCCGCTTACGAGGCGGTGCTGGTCGAAGGCGCCGGTTCGCCGGCTGAGATCAACCTGCGTGCCCGCGACATCGCCAACATGGGCTTCGCCGAGACCGTCGATTGCCCGGTGATCCTGGTCGCCGATATCGACCGGGGTGGCGTTTTCGCCCACCTGGTCGGGACCCTGGAACTGCTCTCGCCGTCCGAGCAGGCGCGGGTCAAGGGTTTCGTGATCAACCGCTTTCGCGGCGACATTTCGCTGCTCGAATCCGGCCTGCGCTGGCTCGAAGAGCGGACCGGCAAGCCGGTGCTCGGCGTCTTGCCCTATCTGCACGGGTTGATGCTCGACGCCGAGGATGCGATTGCGACTGCCACGGTCGACGGCAAAAAAGCGGCAAAACTGCGCGCGATTGCGCTGGCCTATCCGCGCACCTCCAACCACAACGACCTCGATCCGCTGCGCCTGCACCCGCAGGTCGACTTTTCCTGGATCAAGCCCGGCGAGCCTTTGCCGCCGGCCGACCTGATCGTGCTTCCCGGCTCCAAGGCGGTGCGCGGCGACCTCGACTGGCTGCGCGCCCAAGGCTGGGACGCAGCGGTGGCGCGGCACCTGCGCTACGGCGGCAAGGTGATCGGCCTCTGTGGTGGCTACCAGATGCTCGGGCGCCAAGTGCATGACCCGGACGGCCGCGAAGGCGCGTCCGGCTCGACTGCCGGCCTGGGTTTTCTCGACGTTGAAACGACGCTGGAAGCCGAAAAGCAGTTGCGCAATGTGCAGGGCCGTCTGGCTTTTGCCGGAGCGACTGCCGCCGCAATGAGCGGCTACGAAATCCACCTCGGGGTGACGCGCGGCGCCGGTCTGGCGCAGCCGGCGGTGTGGCTGGCTGCGGCCGAGGGCGAGCGGCCGGATGGCGCCTTGTCCGCTGACGGGCAGGTCCTCGGCACCTATTGCCACGGCCTCTTCGACCATCCCGAGGCGCTTTCGGCGCTGCTCCGCTGGGCCGGTGCCGGCGAGGTCGAGCGGGTCGATTTTGCCGCCCGCCGCGAGGCCGATCTCGACCGCCTGGCCGATTCGACCTGGGCGGCGCTGGACCGGCGGCGGATGGCGGAACTGCTGCCCGGTTACCCGCTCGCTTGAGGCGTTTTCAGGTCGCGTCCGGGGTTGCGATGGCGGCTTCGCCGGGCTCGGCCTGGCTGTCGCGGACGCGGATGCGTTGCAGTGCGACTTCGCGCTGCAGATTGCGCAAATCGGCCTCGCGGCCGTACAGCGCGTAGTACTTGCGCAGGGTGGCAAAGACTTTCTTGGCGTCGTGGCTAGAGAGCAGGTGTGTCGCCTGGGTGTCGGCGAGCAGGTCGTCGCCGACCGACAGCGCAGCGTGCAGCAGATCGAGGTGGGTCGCGGCATCGAACGGCGTCGCCATCAGCGCCGGGCGGAGGCCGGCCAGTTTGGGCTTGCCCTTGCTCGGCAGGGTCAGGGTCAGCAACGCGTAGTAGCTGGCCTGGATTCCCAGTTCGCTGTAGAGCAGGTCGCTTTCCTTGATCGTGTACAGGATTTTCTCGGCGTTGATCGGATCGTTGGCGGCCAGATAGCTGCGTACCAGCGCCAGTTGATCGGGCAGGGTGATTGCGCCGGGCATGGTGTCGTTCTCGATCACGTCGGCCATTGCCGTGCGCGCCGTCTCGACGTCGCCGTTGAGCGTCGCGGCTTCGGCCAGCAGGCGCTTGCGCAGATAGTTGCGCGGCGTTCGCCGGGCAACGTCGTCGAGTACCCGCTGGGCCTCGGCATGATCGCCCTGGGCCATGCAGATCTGGGCCTTGAGGTCGGCAGCATCGAAGAAGTGCGGCGCGCCGGCGACCACGCGCTCGATTTCCTCGCGCGCTTCGCTGGTCCGTTGCTGATGGTGCAGCGACCGGGCGACGCCGGCCTGTGCCCAGGGGAACTGGTAATTTTCCAGGATCGCCCGATAGGCGGTTTCGGCAGCGGTGGCATTGCCGCCGGCGAGCATGGTTTCGGCCTGCTGGCGCATGATTTCGTAGCGGTACTGGCGGCCTTCTTCGTTTTTCGCCAGCTGGCCGAGGGTGGTCAGTGCGCCGGGGTAGTCGCCGTTGCGGCGCAGCCGGTAATAGGGCGAGAAAAACTCCTTGCGCGCGGCGACGCGTTCGAGGCGGAACAGCAGCTTGTCCGGCGAGAAGGGCTTGATGATGTACTCGTCGGGTGCCAGTTCGACCGCCGAAACCACCTGCTCGTAGGCCTGTTCGCCAGTGACCATGATGAAGATCGCTTCGTCGGTGAGCAGGTTGAAGCGGCGCACCTCTTCCAGCAACTGTTGGCCGGAGCGGTCCTTGCCCAGCATGTAGTCGCAGAGGATGACATCGGGCGGGTTGTTGCGGATGCGATAGAGCGCATCCTGATAGCCGACCGCGAACTCGACGGCGAAGGCACCGGCGCTCTGGGCGATGGTGCGCAAGGCTTCGCGCGCCATCGGCTGGTCGTCGACGACGAGAAAGCGCTTTTTCGAGAAATCGACGCTCATGGCAGGGTCAGGGTAAAGACGGCGCCGCCAAGACGGCCGCCGTTACTCAGTTGGAGGTGGCCATGCCGCTCGCTGCGGCGGTGCAGTTCAGCCAGCCGGCCTGCCAGCAGCAGGCCGCTGCCGGTAGTTTGCGGCGGCAGTTCGGAAAAGCCCGGGCCGTCATCCTCGACGCACAGCTGGAGGCCGTCGGCATTGGTGCGGGCGCTTAGCCGGACCCGCTGGCGGGCGTGGCGGCAAGCATTCTGCAAGGCATTGTTGAGCATGTCGGCAACCAGATCGCGGGCGCAAACCCATTCGTCGAGGACCTGGCAGTCTACCGTCAGTTCGAGCCCGCGGGCAGCAAATGGCGAACGCTGGGTCAGCGCTGCTTCGGCACAGAGCTCGTCGATCCGGCAGGGCTGCAGCGCCAGGCGGGCATCGTGCTGCATCAGCCGGTAGGCGGTAAGCAGGCGGGTCAGCCGGCCGGCAGCGTTTTCAATCGCCTGCCGCGCTTCGCCGAGGTCGATGCCGTGCCGAGATTCGCGTTCGGCGAGCTGGCTTTCGGCGATCAGCAGCTGGTTGCGCGCATCGTGGATGCCGGAAGCGAGGGTGTCGAGCAGTTTTTCCATGATTTTTACGGTCGACCGTGAAAATGCCTTATTTCAACCTGAGTGGCAGGCCGGCGGCAACCAGATTCACCTGATCGCAGACCGCCGCCACCCGCTGGTTCAGCCGTCCCTGCTCGTCGGCGAACAGGCGCGAGACCGGGTGCATTGGCACCACGCCCCAGCCGACTTCGTTGGAGACCAGCAGAATGCGGCCGGGCAGGGTCGGCAGGGTGGCAACCAGCGCGGCGGTTTCGCCGAGGAAGAGCGGGCAGTCGACGGTCTCGCCGGCTTCCGCCTGTGCCGCCGCACGGCCGGCGAAGAGCAGGTTGGTCAGCCACAGGGTCAGGCAATCGACCAGGATGCAGGTATCGGGCGCGGCCAGTTCGCGCAGCTTGGCCGCCAGCGCCAGCCGCTCCTCGCAGGTTGCCCAGTGCGCCGGCCGCCGTTCGCGATGCTGCACAATCCGCCGCTGCATCTCACCGTCGCGCGCTTCCGCCGTCGCCAGGTAGATGACCCGCCGGCCCACCGCTTCATCGTCATGGGCGCAACGCTCGGCAAACAGACTTTTGCCGGAACGGGCGCCACCCAGGATTAGTTCTTTCATGGCATGCATTGTCGACTTTGTACCGCTTGGCGGCAACCGTCGACGGGCGGCATAATCGCGGCTTCCGACAAAATGGAACCCGGTGCGCGGCGCAGGCTGCAATTCCGGGGCGGGCCCGCCGCTGTAACCGGGGACTGCCGCCGCAAGAAGTCACTACGAGGGGAAACAAACCCTCCGGGAAGACGCGGTGAGCGGAACGATCCGGAAGCCAGAAGACCTGTCGGAAATTCAATCTCAATCAGGAAGAAGCCTGTGGACAGGGCTTCGTCGTTGCGTTCTGGCCGGATGCAACGGCGAGGCCCTTTTTGTTTTTGGAGAATCGGATGCATTCCATTGCTGAAAAAATCGTCGTTTCCACGGTCGACCGTGAAATTGCCGCCAAACTGCAACACAAGATCGACCGCAAGACCAAGCCGCTCGGCGCGCTCGGCCAGCTGGAGCGTCTGGCGCTGCAGCTGGGCCTGATCCAGCAAACGCTGAGCCCGGAACTGCGCCGGCCGCAGATGCTGGTCTTTGCCGGCGACCACGGCGCGGCCAAGGCCGGGATTTCGGCCTTCCCGCAGGAAGTGACCTGGCAGATGGTCGAGAACTTCCTTGCCGGCGGTGCCGCGATCAACGTTTTCGCCCGTCTCAACGGGTTGGAGCTGAGCGTCGTCGACGCTGGCGTCGCCCATGATTTCGCGCCGCGCCCCGGTTTGCTCGACGCCAAGGTCGCGCCCGGCACCGCCAACTACCTGGAGCAGCCGGCGATGACCGGCGCCCAGTGCGCGCAGGCGCTCGAACATGGCGCCGGGATCGTCCGCCGCCTGGCCGCCGAGGGCTGCAACGTGGTCGGCTTCGGCGAAATGGGGATCGGCAATACGGCCTCCGCTTCCTTGCTGACGCATGCCCTGACCGGCGCTTCGCTGGCCGATTGCATCGGCCGTGGCGCCGGCCTTGACGACGCTGGCCTGGCGCGCAAGCAGGCGCTGCTCGAACAGGCGCTGGCCCGCTATGCGGCGGCCGGTGGCCAGACGGTCGGTGGCGACCCGCTGACCTTGCTCGCCGAATTCGGCGGTTTCGAGATTGCGGCGATGGTCGGCGCGATGCTGGCTGCCGGCGAGGCCGGGATGGTCCTGCTGGTCGACGGCTTCATCGTCAGTTCGGCGGCGCTGGTCGCCTGCCGCGTGCAACCGGCGCTGCGCGACTACTGCGTCTTCTGCCACCGCTCGGCCGAGCCGGGCGCCCGCGCCCAGTTGCAGGCCTTGCAGGCAGAAGCCCTGCTCGACCTCGGCCTGCGCCTCGGCGAAGGCACCGGCGCGGCGCTGGCCTTCCCGCTGCTGCAGGCCGCCGCCGCCTTCCTCAACGAAATGGCCAGCTTCGAGTCGGCCGGTGTTGCCGACAAGGCCTAGGGCAATGGCCTGGCTGCGCCGCGAACTCGGCTATTTCCTCGCCGCCTGCGCTTATTTCAGCCGCTTGCCGGTGCCGGCCTGGGTCGGTTTCAGTCCCGAGGCGCTGCACGCCGCCGCCCGCTACCTGCCGGCAGTCGGCCTGCTGGTCGGCGGCATCGGTAGCGCGGTCTTCGTCACCGCGCACCATCTCTGGTCGCAGCCGGTGGCGGTGCTGCTGGCGCTGGCGGCGATGCTGCTGGCGACCGGCGCCTTCCACGAGGATGGCTTGTCGGATACCGCCGACGGCCTCGGCGGCGGCTGGGACAAGGCGCGCATCCTCGACATCATGAAGGATTCGCGGGTCGGCAGTTACGGCGTGGTCGCGTTGTGGCTGGGGCTGAGCAGCAAACTGCTGCTGCTCGCCAGCCTGCCGCCGGCGCTGGTGGTGCCGGCCTTGGTCGCCGGCCACGCCGTCTCGCGCTACGCCGCGCTGGGGCTGATGGCGACGCTCGATTACGCGCGTGCCGATGCTTCAAGCAAGGCGCGGCCGGTGGCGCAACGCCTGTCGGCGGGCAGTCTGGGCTTTGCTGCGCTGTTCGCATTGCCGCCGCTGTACTGGCTGCCAGCACCATCAGCACTGTTGGCGCTGGCTTTGCTGTTGCTGAGTACGCTGTGGCTGGCCGGCAAGTGCCGGCGCTGGCTGGGCGGCTATACCGGCGATACGCTGGGGGCGGTGCAGCAGGTCGGCGAAATCGCCTTCTACCTCGGTCTGGCGGCGCAGTGGCGGGCCTGAGCGCGGGCAGGTGCCGTGCTTGAGTGTTTTCCGCAACTGACGGCGGCGGCTGCGGCTGTTATCTTTGCCAAGTTGTCGGGGGCGCGGACCTCCGCTCTTCATTTCAGGGAAAAAAGAACGATGAAAATTGCACGCATTCTGGCGGCAGCCGCGCTTGGCGGCTGTGCCTTGAGCGCCTCCGCGCTCGACTGGAGCGATACCTCGCTGTTCGTCAATCACGGGCCGAACTACAAGTTCCCCGGCACCCGTTTCGACCTCGGCGGCGATGGCCGCAATTACCGTGAGCAGGACGTGCGGGTGACGACCTACGGACTGCAGCACGTCAGCGGCTACCGCTACGGCACCAATTTTGCCAACATCGAGTGGATCCGCTCGAACGGCAAGGACCCGGCCGACGGCGTTGCCGGAGCGCAGGGTGCCGACGAGATTTTCGGCGTCTTCCGCCACACCCTGTCCTTGTCGGCAGTCGCCGGCAAGCCGCTGGGCGGCGGTTTTATCCGCGATTACGGCCTGGTTACCGGTTTCAACGCCGGGACCAAGAACAACGCCATCCACGCCCGTCCCTTCGATCTGGTCGCCGGCCCAAGCGTCAGTTTCAACGTTCCCGGTTTCTGGGATGTCGGGCTTTACGCCTACCACGAGCGCAACCAGAACCGTTTCAACTCGCCGATCCGCCAGCGCTTCGACACCACCTGGCAATTCGCGTCGGCCTGGGGCATCGACATCGGGCCGGGCAAGTTCAAGGGTTTCGTCAGCGTTACCGGGCCGAAGGGCAACGATACCGCCGGCGTCGGTACGCGCACCGAAACCCTGCTCGAAGCCTTCTACATGTTCGATCTCGGGCAACTGGCCGGTGGTCGCAAAGGCCAGTTCTACGCCGGCCCCGGCCTGCAGTACTGGGACCACAAATACGGGACTTACGACGGCGCGGCTTCGGCCAGCATCCCCGGCTTCATCGTCAGCAAGACCACGCGGACGCCGCTGCTGCGCGTCGAAGCGCACTTCTGAGCTGGCTCCGGGCGCGGGCGGTGGCCCGCTGCCACGGTCAACCGGCGGGAAAGGCAAAAATGCCGGCCCCGCCGTTTTGCTTTCAGCGTTCGCCGCTCAGCTGCAGGCGGACCAGTTCGGCGACGCTGCCGACGCCGAGCTTGTCCATCATCCGCGCCTTGTGCACCTCGACCGTGCGCGGGCTGATCCCGAGTTCAGCGGCGATTTCGCGGTTGTGCCGGCCGGCGACCACACGCGCCATGATTTCGGCTTCGCGCGGGGTCAGGCGGGCCAGCAATTGGTGGTTCTGCCGGATCTCGGCAGCTTGTTGCAGGCTGTCGCGCTGTCGGGTAAAGGCTTCTTCGATCGCCGCCAGCAGGCGTTCGCGGTCGAGCGGTTTTTCGAGAAAATCGAGCGCCAGCGCGCGGAAGGCCTCGCGCGCCGAGGCCACGTCGCCGTGCCCGGTCATCACGATCACCGGCAACTGGCTACCAATTTCGCCCAGCTTTTTCTGCAGGCTGAGGCCATCGATCCCGGGCATGCGGATGTCGAGCAGTGCGCAACCGCGCCATTCCGGACGGAAGGCGTTGATGAAACTTTCGCCATCGGCAAACAAGGCGACGCGATAGTCATGGACTCCGAGCAGCAGGCCGAGCGCGTCGCGCACGGCCGGATCGTCATCGACGATGAAAACAGTCAGTTGAGAGTTCATGCGGATTCCTGAACGGGTAAGACAATCTTGAACCGGCCGTGCCCGGCGACCTCGCCCCACAGCGTGCCGCCGTGCGTCTCGACAATCGCCCGGCTGATTGCCAGGCCCAGCCCGAGGCCACTCGACTTGTCGGACTGGAAGGGCTCGAACAGGCGGGCGGCAACCGCCGGCGAAATTCCGGGGCCGCTGTCCTCGACCTGCAGGCAGAGGCGCTGGCCGGGCAGCAGCTGACCATCGATGCGGATCTGCCGGGGGGCCCCGGCGGGGAGTGCTTCGAGCGCGTCGCAGGCATTGGCGAGCAGGTTGCGCAGCACCACTTCGAGTTGCAGGCGGTCGGCCAGCAGGAGAGCCGACGGCAACTCACCGACTGCCAGCGCGATTCCTGCGCGGCCGGCGCGTGCCTGGCAGCCAGCCACGGCCTGTGCCACCAACTCGCCGAGCGGGAAAGATTCAAGCTGGGTGGCGCCGGTGCGGAAGAAATCGCGCAGGCGGCGCAATACCTCGCCAGCCCGGTTCGATTCGCGCACCAGGCCGTCCAGGGCGGTGCGCAGCCGGTCGCCGCTGTCGTTGCGGGCAAGCAGGGTTTCGCTGGCGGCAGCGTAAGCGGCCAGTGCGGTCAGCGGTTGATTCAGTTCGTGCGCCAGGGCGCCGGCCATTTCGCCAGCGGCCGCCAGGCGCAGACTGTGGCGCAATTCCTCGCTGGTGCGCCGCTGTTCGTCGACAATCGCACCGATGAAAAAGCCGATCAGCGCCATCGCCAGCGACAGCATCTGGAATTCGGCCAGCGTCACCCCGCTGTAGCCGAGGATTTGCGCGGTGGCGATGATCTCGATCTGGAGCAGGCTGGCGGCGACGATGGCGCCAGCCATGCCCTGCCGGACCGAGGCCCAGACGATCGGCAGGAAGAGCAGGTAGGCGAGGCGAAAACTGTGGTGGCCGTCGGCAAAGGCCAGCCACAGCATCAGCAGGCTGAGCAAGGCGTAGGCAGCGGTTTCCGGCTTGCGTACGATCTGGCGCAGCAGTTCGCGGCCGCGCGGGCTGCTCAGCCACCAGAAAAGGGGCATGGCGACGATGATCCCGACGCTGTCGCCGATCCAGAAGCGACGCACCCCGTTCAGCCAGCCGGCGGCCGGCAACAGGCCGGAGAAGTGCAAGGCGCTGAGGTAGAGCAAACTGAGCAGCAGGGTGCCGCCGGCGATGCAGCCGCTCCAGGCAAACAGCGTGCGGCGGTCGTCGAGCAGGCCGGTAGGCGGCAGAAGCCGGGCCAGAATCCGGCCCAGGGCGAGATAGCCGGCGCCGAGCAGTGCGGTCGACAACAGCCCCGGCCACCAGGGAGCGGCAAGGCCGCGAATCAGGCTTTCTGCGACCACCACCGTGAGCAGTACGGTCCACGGTGCGGCCGGGCCTTGCCGCAGCAGATAGACCAGTGCCAGGGCCGGTGCCGGGTTCCATGGCGTGATGTTGAGGCCGTGTAGTGGCGCGATGAAACTGGCTGCGTCGAGCGCAATGTAGAGCGCGGCGAAGGCAGCGACGGTCAGAGCGGTGGCAAGGCGGGCGGGCATGCCGGCATTGTGGCTGAAAGCCGCCGCTTTGCGACGGCGGGTTGCGCGTAAGGGTTTCCCGTAAGACGACCCCGAATTTCCGCAGTGGCAATCCGGGGCTAGAGTAGGGCGCAAGCTCCCCCTTCATTTTCGTCCCGCCCGCAATGCCTTCCGCTCCGATTTCGACCCCTGAACTGTTTGCCACTGCTTTGTTTGCCATCGCGGTACTGCATACCTTTTCGACCAAGTTCTTCGCCCATCTGGCGCATGTTCAGCCGCGCCATGCCGGGCTCTGGCATCTGCTGGCCGAGGTCGAGGTGGTGTTCGGCTTCTGGGCCTTCGTGCTGGTGGCGATGTTGTTCTGGTGGTCTGGCAAGCCGGCGGCGGTCGAGTATCTGGAAAGCCGCAATTTCACCGAGCCGATGTTCGTCTTCGTGATCATGGTGATCGCCGCCAGCCGGCCGATCCTGCATACGGTGATGGCAGCGGTGCAGGCCCTGGCGGCGATGATTCCGGTGCGCCGGGCGGTGGCGGTGTATTTCCTGTGCCTGTCTCTGGTGCCGCTGCTCGGCTCTTTCATCACCGAGCCGGCGGCGATGACCCTGGCCGCGTTGATGCTGCGTGACGGCTTTTTCCGCCAGGGCCTGTCCACCCGGCTCAAGTATGCGACGCTCGGCCTGCTCTTCGTGAATATTTCGATCGGCGGCACCTTGACCAACTTCGCTGCGCCGCCGGTCTTGATGGTCGCGGCCAAGTGGCAGTGGGACACGCTGTTCATGCTCTCGCATTTCGGCTGGAAGGCGGCCTTTGCCGTGGTGGTCAACGCGCTGGTGCTGACCTGGTTCTTCCGCCATGAACTGGCGGGCAAGGGGGCGGCACCAATGGCTGGCGAGGCGCTGCGGATTCCCAGCGGAGTGGCGGCGATCCATGTGCTGTTCCTGGTCGGGGTGGTCGCTTTTGCCCATCATCCGGTGGTCTTCATGGGCGTGTTCCTGCTTTTTCTCGGCTATGCCGAAGCCTACAAGCAGTACCAGGAGCGCCTGATCCTGCGCGAGGGGTTGCTGGTCGCCTTCTTCCTGGCCGGGCTGGTGGTCCTTGGCGGCCTGCAGCAATGGTGGCTGCAGCAGGCGCTGACCGGGGTCGAACCGACCGTGCTGTATTTCCTGGCGACCGCGCTGACGGCGGTGACCGACAACGCGGCACTGACTTACCTGGCCTCGCTGGTCGAGGGCGTGACGCCGGAGTTCAAGTACGCGATCGTCGCCGGCGCGGTGACCGGCGGCGGCCTGACGGTGATTGCCAACGCGCCGAATCCAGCCGGGCTGGCGATTCTCAAGGGCAGCTTCGAGGATGAGTCGGTGAGCCCGCTCGGTCTCCTGCTGGCGGCGTTGCCGCCGACCTGCGTCGCGATTTTTGCCTTTTTGGCCCTGTAGACCGTGGCGGTGGTGCGATGAGCGACCTGGCATCCGAAGCGAGCATCCGTCGCCTGCTGTTCCTGATCGATGCCAGCGACCGCAGCCGGCAATTGCTCGATCATGCGCAGGCGCTGCAATCCGCCGGGCAGGCTCTTGAGGTGGTGCTGTTGTATGTGATCGAGCCGGTGCGCTGCTGGGAGGTCCTCAAGTTTCGCAGCGAGGCCGAGGTGGCGCAGCACTTTGCCGAGCGTGCCGGGATTTTCCTGCAGTTGGCGGCCGCGCGCTTGCAGGCTGCGGGCATTCCGTGCCGGGGCTACTGCCGGACCGGCGATCCGGCCACCTTGTTGCGGGCGCTGGCCGAAGAGCAGCAATGCACAGCGCTGGTGATTCCGCGCCAGACCTGCCTGGGTCTGCCACTCGGTTTGCAACGGCGTCTGCAGCGGCGGCCCGGTACCGTGCCGGTACTGGCGCTGTAAGGCCGGCCGCGCCTTTCTGCGATACTGGCGGCTGTTTTCAGCTCCCCTGCGGCCCGGCCGCCTGTTCCGCGTGCGCCTTTACCTGATCCGTCATCCGCGTCCCCTGATCGCCGCCGGCGTCTGCTACGGTCAACTCGACATCGCCGCCGAAAACCCGACCTTCGCCGCCGCCGCCTTGCGCCCGCAAGTACCGGCCGGGCTGCCGCTGTGGTCGAGTCCGCTGCGCCGTTGCCGCGACCTGGCGCAGGCGCTCGCCGCCGCAGCGGGCGGGACGGCGGGCGAGGAAGCACCGTTGCGGCTCGATTCGCGGCTGGCCGAGATCGATTTCGGCGCCTGGGAAGGTCGACCGTGGGACGCCATCCCGCGCGACCAGATCGATGCCTGGGCTGCCGACGTCGGCGGTTATGCGCCGCCCGGCGGCGAGTCGCCGTGGCAGTTGCAGGCGCGCGTGCTCGACTTCTTCAACACCCTGCCCGATCGGGACACGGTGGTTGTCACCCACGCCGGCGTGATCCGCAGCCTGCTCGCCGCCGACCAGGGCCTGCCGCCCGAACGCTGGTGCGATCTGGCCTGCGACTATGCCTCGTTGACCGTGTGGCAGCGGACGCCGGACGGCGATGCCGGTGCGGCGCAATAATCGCCGCCGCTGCCGGTAAAATGCCGGCCCATGACTGAATCTTCCGCTCCCGCCTTTCCGCCCTTGCCGTCGCAGTTGCGCGATGCCATCCCCTTTGGCGAAGTCCGCCGGGCGCTGGTGATCAAGCTGCGCCACCATGGCGACGTGCTGGTTTCTTCGCCGGTATTCACTGCGCTGAAGGCGCAGGCGCCGCAGGTCGAGATCGACGCGCTGGTCTATGCCGACACCGCCGACATGCTGCGCGACCATCCGGCGATCCGCGAGGTGCTGGGCATCGACCGGCAATGGAAGAAACTCGGTGTGCTCGGCCAGCTGCGTGCCGAACTGGCGCTCTACCGTCGTCTGCAGGCAGCCGGCTACGACCTGATCGTGCACCTCACCGAACACTGGCGCGGCGCCTGGCTGTGCCGCCTGCTCAAGCCGCGCTGGTCGGTCGGGCCGAGCGTGGCCGGGCGCGGCAAGCGCTGGAAAAAGGCCTTCACCCACCTCCAGGCGCAGCCGAAGAATGCGCTCCGCCATATGGCCGAGAGCAACCTTGACGCCTTGCGCCGGCTCGGTCTGCAGCCGACGCCGGAGCAGCGCCGCCTGCTGCTGGTGCCGGGCGCCGAGGCCACCCGCCGGGTCGGCGACAAGCTG
Source organism: Dechloromonas sp. ZY10 (assembly GCF_041378895.1). Lineage (NCBI taxonomy): Bacteria > Pseudomonadati > Pseudomonadota > Betaproteobacteria > Rhodocyclales > Azonexaceae > Dechloromonas > Dechloromonas aquae. Next base: position 3,383,300 of record NZ_CP144212.1, on the reverse strand, counting down.
GCTGCGCTGGGCTTGGCTGGGACGCCCTTCATCCACATCCACCCGGCTTCGCGCTGGTTTTTCAAATGCTGGCCGGTCGACCGTATGGCGGCCTTGATCGGCGAATTGCAGGCCGCTGGCCACGCCGTGGTGCTGAGCGCCGCGCCGAGCGCCGACGAGCGGGCGATGGTCGATGCGATCCAGGCCCGCCTGGCGCAGCCCGTGCCCAGCCTGGCCGGCGAGTTGTCGCTCAAGGAACTGGCGGCGCTGACCCAGGCTGCGAGGCTGTTCATTGGCGTCGATTCGGCGCCGATGCACATCGCAGCGGCGGTCGGTACGCCGGTGGTGGCGCTGTTCGGCCCTTCCGGCGACAAGCAGTGGGGGCCGTGGGGCGTGCCGCACCGGGTGATCGCCAGCGACCGCCACCCCTGTCGCCCCTGCGGCATCGACGGCTGTGGCGGCGGCAAACTTAGCGACTGCCTGGCGACGATCGAGGTCGAGACCGTGCTGGCGGCCGTGCGCGAGCTGTACCCGGCATGAAGATCGCCATCGTTCGCCAGCGTTACAACCCCTACGGCGGCGCCGAGCGTTTCGTCGAGCGGGCGCTGGCCGCCTTGAGCAGCGAGGGCGCCGAGGTGACGCTGATCACCCGCAACTGGGACGGCGCGCCGCAGGCCGGTTTTCAGCAGATCACCTGCGATCCGGCCTACTCACGGCTGTTCGGCGGCCGCGCCGCACGCGACCGCAGTTTTGCCCGGGCGGTGCAGGCGCTGACCGCGTGCGCCGGTTTCGACATCGTCCAGGCGCACGAGCGGATTCCCGGCTGCACCGTGTTCCGCGCCGGCGACGGCGTGCACGCCGCCTGGCTGCGCCACCGGGCGCGCCAACTCGGGCCGCTGGCGCGGCTCGGGCAGCGACTGTCGGGCTACCACCGTTACGTCCTTGACGCCGAGCGGGAGATGTTCGCGCATCCGGCTCTGCGCCGGGTGATCTGCAATTCGCAGATGGTTGCCGACGAAATTTCGGCTTTTTACGGCGTTGACCGTGAACAGCTGGCGGTGATCTACAACGGTCTCGACACCAGCGTATTCCACCCCGGCCTGCGCGCCGAATTTCGCGCCGCGACCCGCGCCGCCGCCGGGATTCCCGAGGCGGTGCCGCTGCTCCTTTACGTCGGCAGCGGTTTCGAGCGCAAGGGCGTGCCACAGTTGCTGCAGGCCTTTGCCGACCTGCCCGAGCGCGAGGCGCGGCTGGTGATCGTCGGCGCCGACCGCAAGCTGAAGGCGCTGCAGGCCGCCGCGCAAAAACTGGGGCTGGGCGAACGGGTGCTATTCACCGGCCCGCTCAAGGATGTCCGCCCGTGGTACGGCGCCGCCGACGGCTTCGTCCTGCCGACGCTCTACGATCCCTGCCCGAACGCGGCGCTGGAGGCCCTGGCCTGCGGCCTGCCGACGGTGACCACCACCGGCTGCGGCGCGCAGGAGTGGATTCGCGACGGTGAAAACGGCCGCGTCGTCGATGCCTTGGCCGTCGATGCGCTGAGCGCCGCACTCGCCGAATTATGCATTCTCGGCGGGCAGCCGGCGGCACAGGCGGCTGCCCGCGCGGCAGTGGCCGAGTTGAGTCTGGCGGCGATGGCCGGACGCCTGCTTGAACTCTATCGCAGCCTGTGAGTCCTCGCGGGTAGCAGGGGCAAGCACGTATAATTGCCCCCTTTGCTTAGCGATCCGCGCCGATGTCCCCTGAAAGTCGTCAGCTCTATCTCCGGCTGCTCCGTTATGTTGTTCCCTACTGGCGGATGCTGGCCTTGGGGCTGTTGCTCAGCGCCCTGGCGGCAGCGATGGAACCGCTCCTGCCGGCGCTGATGAAGCCGCTGCTCGACAATGGCTTTGTCCCGCGCGGCAACGGCGAGATCGCCGACGGCCTGCTGCAGCGGGCGCCCTGGGTGGTGCCGCTGATCATCGTCGGGATCATGACTCTGCGCGGGATCATCACCTTTACCGCCAACTACGCGATGTCCTGGGTCCAGATCCGGCTGGTCAACGATCTCCGCCAGCAGATGTTCGACCACATGCTGCGGCTGCCGATGCGCTTTTTCGAGCAGACCCCGTCGGCGCGCACGATCACCCGGCTGACCAACGACGTGAACAGCATCGGCGGGGCCGCAACCACCGTCGGCGTCACCCTGATCCGCGAATCGCTGTCGATTGTCGGCCTGCTCGCCTGGCTGCTCTACCTCAACTGGCAGCTGACGCTAGTGACCCTGACCGTCGCTCCGTTCATCGCCTGGGTGACCAAGAAGGTCGGCGTCCGCCTGCGCAACATGAGCCGCGCCTCGCAGGAGGGCATGGGCCTGATGACCCAGACCCTGCAGGAAGGCATCCATTGCCAGAAGGTGCTCAAGGTCTTCGGTGGCCAGGAACAGGAAAGCCGGCGTTTTGCCACGGTCAACGAGGAAATGCGCGGTTATGCGCTGCGCACCGCCGTGGCGGCAGCCGCCGGCTCGCCGCTGGTGCACTTTTTCGTCTCGATTGCGCTGGCAGCGGTGATCTATACCGCGCTGCTGCAGGCTGGCCATGGCGAAACCACGGTCGGCAGTTTCGTTTCCTTCATCACCTGCATGCTGATGCTGCTGGCCCCCTTGCGCGCGCTGGCCGGGGTCAATCTGCCCCTGCAGCGCGGCCTGGCCGCTGCCGAGAGCGTGTTCGAACTGCTCGATGCGCCGGTCGAACAGGAAACCGGCTGCCGCAAACTGGAACGGGCCGCCGGCCGGATCGAGTTCGCCGACGTGGCCTTCTCCTACCCGGGGGCCGAGCGCCCCGCGCTGGCCGGGGTCCAACTCGACATCGCGCCGGGGCAGACCGTGGCGCTGGTTGGCCCCTCGGGCGGAGGCAAGTCCACGCTGGCGGCGCTGCTGCCGCGCTTCCACGCGCCGGACCAAGGCGAAATCCGGATCGACGGCATTGCCCTGGCTGACCTCGAACTGTCCAGCCTGCGCCGGCAGATCGCCATCGTTTCGCAGGAAACCCTGCTCTTCAACGATAGCGTGCGTGCCAACATCGCCTACGGCGCCAGCGCCGATGCGACCGATGCGCAGATCGAGGCTGCGGCCAAGGCAGCCAATGCGCTCGATTTCATCCGCGCCTTGCCGGAGGGGTTCGACACCGTGATCGGCGAAAACGGCGGCCGCCTCTCCGGCGGTCAGCGCCAGCGCCTGGCGATTGCCCGCGCGATCCTCAAGGATGCGCCGATCCTGATCCTCGACGAGGCAACTTCGGCGCTCGACAACGAATCCGAACGCCTGGTCCAGGAAGCGCTGGAACACCTGATGGCTGACCGGACCACGCTGGTGATCGCCCACCGCCTGTCGACCATCGAACGCGCTGACCGTATCGTGGTCCTGGTGCAGGGACGGGTGGTCGAAAGCGGCGGGCATCAGGAACTGCTGGCGCAGGAGGGAGTATACGCCAAGCTGCACCAGGCGCAGTCGGTGGTGGCCGGATGACGCCGCTACCGCCGTTCCTGTCGGCGCCGCCGCGCCGGATCCTGGCCATCGTCGTCACCCGCATCGGCGACACCTTGCTGTGCACCCCGGCGCTGCGCGCGCTCAAGGCGCGCTGGCCGGAGGCCGAGCTGAGCGTCTGGGCGCATCCGAAACGACTCGAAGTGCTGGCCGGCCTGCCTTTCATCGACCGGCTGCAAGGCTACGACTGGCGGCGCAAGCTGGGTTCGCGGCTGCGCGGCCGGCAATACGACCTGGCGCTGGTGTTTGCCGACGAAGTCGAGCAAATCGGCTGCGCCCGCCGTGTCGCGGCACAGGTCGTAGCTTTTGCTGGCAAGGCGGTTCCTGCGTCGGGGCTGACCCTGGTCGAACAGCCGGCGGCGCATGCGGTTACGGCTCGCCTGGCCCTGTTGGCGCCGCTGGGAATCGAGAGCGCCGAACCGCAACTGGCCTATCGGGTCAGCGCCGCCGAGGCGAGTTGGGCCGAGCAACGGCTGGCCGGCTGTGGGCGGCCGCTGATTGCGCTGCAATTGCATAGCTTTCCGACCAAGGCGCATCGCGACTGGCCATTCGAGCATTTCGCACAGCTGGTCGAGGGCTTGCGGGCGGCTTATCCGCAAGCGGCTTTCGTGGTCACCGGCGATGCGCTGGCGCGCGCTTCGGCCGCCCGTCTGCGCGAGCGTTGCGGCGACTGCGTCAGCAGCCTGGCCGGCGACTTGAGCTTGCGCCAGACGGCGGCGGTGCTGGCGGCGGTTGATCTCTACGTCGGCGTCGATACCGGGCCGACGCATCTGGCCGGCGCGGTCGGCGCGCCGATGGTGGCGCTCTACCATGCCGCCTATCCCGGCCGCAATCTGGCGCCCTTGCAGCATCTGCGCGGGCGCTTTATCGAACATCCCCTGACCGGCAGCGCCGAGGCGCGCAATGCCGACATGGCCGCGATCCCGGTCGCGCCGGTCCTGCAGGCCGCCTGCGAACTCCTGGAGCGCCGCGCGTGAGCGAACGCAAATTGCACATCGTCCATACCGAATCGTCCTGCGGCTGGGGCGGGCAGGAAATCCGCGTCCTCAGCGAGATGCGCGGGATGCAGGAACGCGGCCACCGGGTCACGCTGGTCACGCCGCCCGAGGCGCGGATTGCGACGGTTGCCCGCGAAATGGGGCTGACAGTGGTTACCCTGCCGATTACCCGCAAGCGGCTGCCAGCGCTGTGGGCCTTGTGGCAGTGGCTGCGCCGCGAGAGCGCCGGCATCGACCTGCTCAATACCCATAGCTCGACCGATTCCTGGCTGGCCGCCGTTGCCTGCCAGCTGCTGCCCGGCGCGCCGCCGATCGTGCGTACCCGCCATGTCTCCTCGCCGGTCAGCCGCAACGGCCAGACGCGCTGGCTCTACCAGCGTGCGGCGGCGCATGTGGTGGTTACCGGCGAAGCCCTGCGCGCCCAGTTGCAGCGCGACAACGGCTTTGCCGCCGCGTCGATGACCTCGGTCCCGACCGGGATCGACCTCGCCCGCTTTGTCCGCCTCGACCCGGCCGCGCGCCCGGCGCACGTCGCCGCGCTCGGCCTGCCGCCCGGTCCCTACCTCGGCATCCTGGCCACCTTGCGCAACTGGAAGGGGCACGCCTACCTGTTCGACGCCTATGCCGAACTCGCTGCTGAATTTCCCGACTGGCGCCTGCTGGTCGTCGGCGACGGGCCGCAGCGCCACAACCTGGAGCGCCGCGCCGGCGAACTGGGGCTGGCCGGGCGCATTCATTTCGTCGGCAACCGCGACGACGCCGAGCGCTGGTTCCAGGCGATGGACCTGTTCGTGCTGCCATCCTACGGCGACGAGGGCGTGCCGCAGTCGATCATGCAGGCGATGGCTTGCGGCCTGCCGGTGGTCAGCACCCCGGTCGGGGCGATTGCCGAGGCGGTCGACGCCGACCGCAGCGGTCTGCTGGTCGCGCCGCGCGATGCGCAGGCGCTGGCCGCCGCGCTGCGCCGGCTGATCGCCGACCCGGCGTTGCGCGCGCAGTTTTCTGCCGCCGGCTGGGACAAGGCGCAGCGGCAGTTCGGCCTGGCCCGAATGGTGGACCGGATGGAAGCCATTTTCCGCGCCCACGCGCGCCCGAGGTAAGACAGCGATGTGCGGGATCGGCGGCTTTTTCGGACAGGACCCCGGCGCTGCGGCGGGGGTCGCGGCGGCGATGCTCGAAGCCCTGGCCGCGCGCGGCCCGGATGCGCGGCATGCGCGCTTTTTCACGGTCGACGGCGAAAATAGCGAAAATTCCGGCGCCCACGCGCTGTTGCACGCCCGTCTCTCGATCATCGACCCGAGGCCGCTGGCCGACCAGCCGATGGCCAGCAGCGATGGACGCTACTGGCTGTGCTACAACGGCGAAGTCTATGGCTGGGAGGGCGAGGCGGCCGACTTGGCGCGCGACGAGCCTTTCCGCAGCCGTTCCGACAGCGAGTATCTGCTGCGCGGCGCCGCTGCCTGGGGGGTTGAGGCGCTGCTGCCCAAACTGACCGGGATGTTCGCCTTCGCCTTCATCGATTGGCAGCGCCGCGAACTGGTGCTGGCCCGCGACCGCTACGGCAAGAAGCCGCTGCTGTGGTGGAGCGACGGCCGCTCCTTCGCCTTTTCGTCGCTGCTGCGCGGCCTGTTGCCGGCGCTGCCGGCGGCGGCCCGGCGACTGTCGGCTGCCGGGCTCGATGCTTACCTGGCGCACCGCTACATCCCGGCACCGTTGACCTGCGTCGAGGGCGTGCAGCGGCTGCCCGCCGGGCACCTGCTGCGCTGGCCGCTGGATGGCGGCGAAGCGCGCGTCGAACGCTGGTACGCCGGTGCGCCGGCCGTTGCTGATGAACCCCCGCCGGGCGACTGGAAAACGGCCCTTGATCAAGCCATCGAGCGGCGCTGCGTCGCCGACCGGCCGGTCGGCCTGTTCCTCTCCGGCGGCATTGATTCAAGCGTGATCGCGACGCGGCTGGCCGCGCTCGGCCATCGCTTTGCCGCGTTCACTGCGGCTTTCCCCGACACGCCGTTTGACGAAACCGCACAGGCTGCCAGCCTGTGCCGGCGACTTGGCCTGCAACACCATGTGGTGCCTGTGCCAACTTCGATCCGCGACGATTTTCCGGCGATTGTCGCGGCCCTTGACGATCCCTTTGCCGACCCCTCAGCGATCCCGCTCTGGTACCTGGCGCAGGCAACCAGCCGCGAGGTCAAGGTGGTGCTCGGCGGCGACGGCGGCGACGAACTGCTGGCCGGTTACAAGCGCTACCGAAAACATTTGCGCAACGCCTGGCGCGGCCGCCTGCACTGGCCCGGCCTGCCGGCGGCCACGCCCCGGCAGAGCAAGGCACAGCGCTGGCGCGAAGAGCTCGCCAACCCCTGGGCTGATGCCTATCAACTGCGCTTTTCCGGGATGTCGCTCGGGCAGCGGCGCTTCCTGCAGCCCAGCTTGCAGGCGCCGGCACATTATTGGGCGCCGCCGCCGGTCTGGCCGGCCGATCCGTTACTGCAGCTGCTGGCCATCGACCGGGCCAACTATCTGCCTGAATACATCCTGCGCAAGGGCGACCTGACCACCATGGGGCACGGCCTGGAGCTGCGCGCTCCGCTGCTCGACCACCATTTCGTGCACGCGGTCGAGGCCTTGCCTGCGGCCCGACGCTTTACCGCGCAGCCGAAGCGTCTGCTCGCCGAAGTGCTGCCGCCGGATCTGGCGCAGACTCTGTTCGACGACAAGAAGCGCGGCTTCAATCCGCCCTTGCGCCACTGGTTGCAGCACGATCTCGCCGACCGCTATGCCGGCCTCGGCGGCCGGCTGGCCGAGCACAGTGCCGGCCGTATCGACGCGGCGGCAGTCGAGCGCATGCTCGAACTCTATCGCGGCGGTGCCGAGGATCTGGCGGAGAACATCCTGCAACTGCTGATCCTCGACGAGTCCTTGCAACAATTGCAGGCGGGCGGTTTGCGATGTTTCAATCCACACCCGGAGCCGGGTGAAACAGTCGGAGTATCTCCCTGAAGTCAGGGGGGGCCAGACGGGAACCGATTTTTGATGAAAATTGCCCTTTTTGATGTGACCGTGACCGTCAGCTTTGGCGGTATTCAGACCGCCGTCTGGGAACTGGCGCGGGCCTTGCACGATGCCGGGCACCAGGTCAGTGTCTTTGGCGGCGACGGCAAGATCCGACCCGATCTTGGCGGCCGCGAGATCGCGGTGCACACCTTCGGGTTTACGCCGCGCGACCAGGTGCTCGACCTCGGTTCGCGCTTCCGCCGCATCTGGGAGCGCTGGAGCTTTGCCAGCCAGGCGCTGCCGACACTGGTCGCCGGCGATTTCGACTGGGTCATCCTAACCAAGCCCTTCGACTTTTTCCTGCCCTGGCGGATGCCGGCCGGCAGCCGCACCCGCTTTTGCTTCATGAGCGGCGGCACCGACTTCTTCCGTGGTGACCGGCGGCTTGGCCGCAAGGTCGACGCCTGGGTCGCCTGCAGCCATTTCAATGCCTGGCAGATTGCCCACCACTACAAGCGCTTCCCGCAGGTGATGTTCAACGGGGTCGATGTCGCGGCCTTTTCGCCGGCGGCGCGCGAACCCGGGCTGCGCCAACAGCTGGGTTTTGCCGACAACGATGTGGTTTTTGCTTTCGCCGGCCGGCTGGTCGGCTGGAAAGGCCTGGCGGTCGCAATCAAGGCCTTGGCCGAGCCGGCGCTCGCCGGACGGCCGGTGAAACTGCTGCTGATCGGCGACGGCGATGCCCGCGCCGGGCTGGGCGAACTCGCCGCCCGCCTCGGGGTCGCCGACCGGGTGGTCTTCCAGGCACCGGTGCCGCATCGCGAATTGCCGAAATACTACGCCGCCGCCGATGGCGGGGTGTTCCCCAGCATCGGCGACGAGGCTTTCGGGATCACCATCGCCGAGGCCATGGCCTGCGGCTTGCCGGTGGTTGCCAGCCATATCGGCGGAATTCCGGAAGTGGTCGGCAATGAAGGCGCCTGCGGCTTGCTGGCGCCGGCCGGCGATCCGGCCGGTTTTGCTGCGGCGATGGCCGGGCTGGCGGCCGATGCCGGCTACCGGCAGCGCCTCGGCGCCGCTGCAGCGGTACGCATTCGCGAACAATTCACCTGGACGCTGGCGGCACAGCGTCTGCTGCGCGCGCTGGCGAGCGCCTGACCGAAAGGCCTGAATGCACCTGCTCTATATCGATCCGCATCCGGTGCCCGATGTCTGCCCTGAGGCGATGCAGATTCTGCAGACCGTCGATGCGCTGGCTGAGGTGGGTTGCCGGGTGACGTTGGCGACGCCGGCTCCGGCGGCCGGGCGACGCTGCGAGGAAGTGCTCGGGCGGCCGCTGCATGCGAACGTCGAATGCGTGCATCTAAAGGATTTGCGCGCCCACCGCTGGCTGCCGATCCGCTCCGGCAAGTTTTTCTACCGCGCCGCCGCGCGTTTCGTCGCGGCGACGCCGGCCGACGGCGTCCTGGTGCGCAACCTGAAACTGGCGGAGGCCTTGCTGGCATTGCCGCAGCGGCCACCGCTGGTGTTCGAGACGCATGAAGTTTTTGCCCGGACTTACGCCGAGGATCATCCGGCGCCGGGCTGGCGCGAACGGCGCAAGCTGGCCGCCTTACGCCGCCGCGAGGGCGGCGTCTATGCCGGCAGCGACGGCATCGCCGCGCTGACGCCGTGGCTGCTTGACGATTTGCGCGCCGAGTACGGCGTGGCAACACCGGGGGCGGTGGTGCCGGACGGCGTCGACCTGGCCCTGGCTGCGGCGGTGACCCGCAAAGCCGGCTGGAGCCAGCCGCCGGTATTGCTTTACCTCGGCAGCCTGCATCCGTGGAAAGGATTGGACCGCCTGCTGGCCGCGTTGCCACAGGTCACCGGGGCCGAATTGCACATCGCCGGTGGGCCGGAGGCACGGATTGCCGAACTGCGCGCGCAGGCCGCCGCGTTGGGCATCGCCGACCGCCTGCGCTTCCTCGGCAGCGTGCCGCCAGCGCAGCGTTTCCAGACCATTGCCGACGCCGACATCTGCCTGCTGCCGCTCTCCGGTACCTCGATCGGCAGTCGCTATACCTCGCCGCTGAAACTGTTCGAGTACATGGCGGTCGGCAAGCCGATCGTCGCCGCCGACGTACCTGCGCTGCAACTGGTGCTGCGCGACGGCGAGGATGGCCTGCTCGCAGCCGTCGACGACCCCGCAGCGCTGGCTCGCCAGATTAATCGCCTGCTGGCCGACCCTGCGCTGGCGGCACGTCTGGCCACTGCCGCGCAGGCTCGCGCCAGCGATTACAGCTGGCCGGCCCGGGCGGCGATTTTGCGCGACTTCTTTGCCCGGCTCGGCTCGGCGGGGGCGCAATGATGAATTGGCCCGCCTGCTTCTGGCCCCTGGCCAGCGCCAGCCTGTTGCTGCTGGTGCTGCCGCTGGAAGGTTCGGCGGCTTTGCGCAATCTGGCGCTGCTGCTCTGCTGCAGCGCCTTCGGCTTGAATCTCTGGCGGCAATGGTCACTGACCGGTGAACGGCCGCGCTTCCAGTTGCCGCTGTGGCCACTGTGGGGGCTTTATGCCGGGATTGCGGCGATTGGTCTGGCCTGGGCAGTCGACCCGGCCTACAGCGGCAAGGAAATCCGCCTGGAAATCCTGTTTGCAGCGCTGTATTTCTGGCTGGGTGCGAACTTGTTGCGCCGCGCAGATGACCTGCGCTGGCTGCTGGCCAGCTTGTGTTCCGGCAATCTGCTGCTGGTCGGCTATACGCTCAATGTCTGGCTGGCCGGCGGCGCGACCAAGGATGGCCTGATCGGGACCTACCACACCGGTGTCGGCAATTTCAGCACCTACCTGGTCACCATCCTGCCGTTTCTCGCCTGGGCATTGCGCCAGGCCTGGATTCAGCGGCAAGGCTGGCGTTGGCCGCTGCTGCTGTTGCTGGCAGCCAATTTTTTCGCGATCTACATTACCGCCAACCGGCAGGCCATCGTCGCCGTGGCGGCCGAATTGCTGGTTGTTCTGGCCTGGCTCGCGCCCCGCCTGCGCCAGCCACGGCAGTGGCTACCGGTGCTGCTGGTGCTGGCCGTTCTGGCCGGGGTGTTTCAGCAGCAAATGAGCAAACGTCTGGGCAACGAGGCGGGAAGCGGCATCGTCGCCGCTCTGGAGCGCGACGGGCGCTTGCCGATCTGGAAATTCGCCATTGGCGAAGCGCTGGCACATCCCTGGCACGGCGGCGGCATGGGGCGGGAAAGCCTGATTCGCCAGTATCCCGAGCATCCCCTGACGCAGGGCGTCTTCGTGCACGCGCACAACATGCTGGTCAATCGCCTGGTGCAACTCGGCGTGCCGGGCCTGCTTGCCTTCGTCGCATTGTTTGCGGCGCTGGCCTGGGCTTTGTGGCGGCACCGCCGGGTCGCGCCCTTGGCCCGGCAGGTGGCGGTGGTCGGTCTGGCCGTTTGCGCGGGAGTTTGGGTCAAGAACATGACTGACGACTTTTTCGTGCGCGAACAGGCCTACCTGTTCTGGTTTCTGGCCGGTGCTTTGCTTGCGCTGCAGCGGCAAGCGCTGGCCACTACGACGCCTCAGTCCTGAGTACCGGCGGCGCGATAGGCCGCTGCCGTCCGGCGCAGACCTTCGCTGGCGCTGACCGGCGGTGTCCAGCTCAGTAAGTCACGGTTTTTTTCGATGTCGGCGGCCAGTGAGCCGAGCAGCCGTTCGATCATCCCGGTTTTTCCCAGCAGCCGCCCCGCCAGGCGCAGCCAGGCCGGAGGGCAGGGCAGCAGGCGGGCCGGTCGGCCCAGGCCGGCGGCCAGTCCGTGCAGCAGTTGCGGCGTGCTCAAATCTTCGCCGTCGCTGACCAGGAAGGTTTGATTGGCAGCGGCCGGATGGCGGCAGCAAAGGGCAATGAAATCGACCAGGTTGTCGATATAGACCAGGCTACGGCGGTTAGTCACCGAGGCCAGCGGCAGGGGCAGGCCGCGCGCGAGGGCACGCAACAGCGCGAGGAAGTTAGCCTTGACGCCGGGGCCGTAAACCAGCGGCGGGCGCACGATCACTACTTCCAGTCCGCTTTCCGCCGCCAATTCGCGCAAGCCCTGTTCGGCTTCGTGCTTGGATATTCCGTAAGGGTCGAGCGGTTGCGGCCGGTCGTCGGCGTGGAAAGACTGCTCGCCAACCGTAGCTTCGCCGTTGACCTTGAGGGTGCTGACGAAAACAAAGCGGCGGACGCCGGCGGCGACCGCCAGCCGCGCCAGGCGCAGGGCCGCGTCGCGGTTGGCGGAGCGGAAGGCGGTAAGCGGGTCGGCGGCGGTTTCCTGCATGACATGCACCCGGGCGGCGCAATGGACGACGCAATCGATACCTTTCAGGGCTTCGTTCCAGCCTGCCGTGTGGTGCAGGTCCAGGCCGCTGCACAGTTCTCCCGGCAAGGCCGGTGCCGGCAAATGGCGAACTGCGCAACGCAGTTGCCAATGCGGCTCCGCCGCCAGGTGGCGGGCCAGGGCCTGACCGAGGAAACCGCTGGCTCCGGTGAGCAGTACGGTGGAGCGGGCGGTGGCATGCGGGGATGGGAGCGGGGCGGATGAGGGAACGGGCATCGGCAGTGGCGAAAAAAAGTGCGGCCGCATTGTATCGCGCCCCGCATCCCGCCTAGAATCGGCTTTTTTTGCCGGCGGCATCGAAAAGCGATGAACATCCTGTTTGTTCGTACCGACAATATCGGCGATCTGGTGTGCACCACGCCGCTGATCGAGGCCACCCGTGCCGCCTGCCCGGAGGCCTGGATCGGCCTGCTGGCCAATGCTTACAGCGCACCGGCGGTGGCCGGCCATCCGGCCCTCGACGAAGTTCTGGTCTATCGCAAGGCCAAACATCTGGAACCGGGCGAGTCGCGCTGGGGAGCCTACTGGGCGCGTCTGCGCACGATCGTGGCCTTGCGCCGGCGCGGCATCGACTGGCTGCTGGTGCCGTCGGTCGGCGGGCAGGCTTCGGCGCGCCGCTTTGCCGGCTGGATCGGGGCGCGTCAGGTGCTGATCAACGAGGAGTGCGACGCAGCGCACGAGGTTGAGAAAGTGTTCGCGCTGGCCCGCCGTTTTCCACCGCTGGCTAGTCTGCAGCCGACGATCCCGCCCTGCCGGATTGTCGCCGAGCCGAGCTTGCAGGCGCTGTGGCAACAGCGTTTGGTCGCGGCTTTCGGTAGCGGCAAGCGCTTGCGGATCGGCCTTCACATCTCGGCGCGCAAGCCTTCGCAACGTTGGCCGGCGGGCGCTTTTGTTGAATTTGCCCGGCGCCTGGCCGCGCAGCGCGAGGTCGAGTTCATGCTTTTCTGGTCGCCAGGCGACGAACACGATCCTTGCCATCCCGGTGACGACCGCAAGGCGGCCGAGATTGTTGCCGCCGCAGCCGGACTGCGCCTGCTGCCGGCACCGACCGCCGAACTGCCGGAGTTGATCGCCGGCCTCTCGTTGTGCGACCTGATGCTGCAGTCGGATGGTGGTGCGATGCACCTGGCGGCAGCGCTGGGTAAACCGATTGTCTGTTTTTTCGGGCAGTCCGACGCGGCTCGCTGGCAGCCCTGGGGCGTGCCGCATCTTGTCTTGCAGCCGGCCAGCCGCGAGGTTGCCGAAGTCAGCGTCGAGGCGGCGCTGGAGGCGTGCGAGCAACTGCTGGCTGGCCATACCCGGGGCCGTTAGGCGCGTGCAGGCGAAATGCCAAGGCCATGCCGGCCATGAGGCCTGCCGGGCGGTGTCGGGCGGTGTTGGGCATAAGCAGGCGGTGTTGCGGCCAAGGCCGGCGACCAGCTGAAAATTTGCGATCAGCGCTATCGTCTGCGGCGGCAGGCGCAGCCTCGGCGGGCTGGATGGGAGAAAAAAAGGGGAAATTCACGGTCGACCGTGAATTTCCCCTTTTTTGTTGCTGTCGCTTCAGTGGGCCTCGATCCTGAACCACTCGATTCGTGTTTGCAGCGGTTCCAGGCTGCGGTTGGTGAAAGCCGCCTGCCACTCGGCGGCGCCGGCACCGTTGCGGGCAAAGCGCAGGCCCGAGCCGTGGCTGGCCAGGGTCAGATAGCTGCCGAGCGGTGCGGCACGATAACCGGCGGCCGCCAGTTTCTCCTGCAGCAGCGCGACATCGCCGCTCTCGGCGAAGACCGGGGTGCCGGCTTGCGCCAGTTCGGCGGCGTGTGCCTCTAGGTCGCGGTACTGGCGGTGCGGCTGGCCGCTGAGGATGGCCAGCATCGCCGGCTGCGGGCCTTCGAAAAAGACTACCGGCTGTTGCCGCCCGAGCGCCAGTACTTCGGCCGGTAAGGCATTGATCCCCAGCGCCGGGAAGAGCAGCGCCAGCAGCGCCGTCCAGTAGATGATCGGGGCGGCCAGCAGATGGCCGAGCCCCCGGTCGCTCCACCAGGCCCAGGCCAGGTAAAGCCCCGGGACGAGCAGCCAGTACCAGCCGCCGAGCCCGAACCAGGCGGCGAAACCGCCCAGCGCCAGGCCGGGCAGCAGGGCCAACAGCATCCCGAGGCGGAAGGCGACGCGACTGCGCAACTGCGGCAGCAGGCAGGCGAGGAAGATCGCCAGCGGTACCAGCGAGCCGACCAAGTAACGGTCGAAGGCGCGGATCAGCAGAAAGGGCAGGGTTGCGGCCAGGAGCCAGGTGAGCAGCAGGCGGCGCAAATCGTTGTCGTTGCGCCAGCGCTGGCCGAGGTGGCCGACAAAGACGAAAACCCAGGGCAGTCCGATGCTGAACAGGCCGAAGACTGCGTTCAGGTTGGGCTGGAAAAACTGCCGCGATTCGATCTCACCAGCAAAAGCGGCTTCGGCGGCAGCCGGGTGCAATTCCTTGACCAGGTAGAACCAGGGCAGCGCTAGCGCGGCGAAAAGCAGGCCGTGCGCGAGCAGGCTGGGCCAGTGGCCGAACAGCTGGCGACGGGCTTCCGGGTGGCCGAGCAGCAGGGCGAGCAGGCCGCTGCCGCAGACGATCACGGCAATCGGCCCCTTGATCAGGAAAGCCGCTGCCAGTAGCAGGCTGGCGCCGCTCAGCCACGGCCAGCGCGGCCGCTCGCTCCAGATCAGCAGCAGCCAGAAGGCGCTGGCCGACAGCGCGGCGACCGGGATGTCGAGCATGAAGCGGCGCGACTCGGTGGCCAGCCCGAGCATGCCGAGCAGGATCAGCGCGGCGACCGTGCCGGTCGTCCGCTCGCCGCTCAGGCGCCGGCCAATCGCGGCGGTGGCAACGACCAGCAGGGCGCCGAAAAGGACCGTGATCATCCGCGCGCTGACCAGCGAGGCACCGAACAGTTCGTAACTGGCGCGGCCCAGCCAGTAGAGCAGCGGCGGCTTCTTGATCCGGGGGACGCCGTCGAGGAAAGGGACCAGCCAATGGTCGTCGCGCAGCATCTCCAGCGGCGTGCGCAGGCCGAGGTAGAACTCGTCCTTGCCGGTCAGCCCGGTTGGCTCCCAGATGCCGAGAGCGAGGAGCAGAACGGCGAGGACGAAGAGCAGGGGCAGGGAAGTGAGGAGGCGCATGCGCAGTCGGATATTCAGGGAGCGGGGGCAGCCAGGACGGCTTCGTACACCGCCTGGTGGCGGTCGAGTTGCCGGCTGATGGCGAAGTTCTGCTCAGCGTGATGGCGGGCCGCAGCTGAAAAAGCAGCCAGTTCGCCGGCATCCATGCGCAGGAAGCGCCGCATCGCGGCGGCGATCCGGTCGATGTCGCCGGGTGGCACCAGCAGGCCGTTTTCGCCGTCGATCAGGTTTTCCTTGAGACCGGAAAAGCTGCTCGACAGCAAGGGCTTGCCCATCGCCATCATTTCACGCGCGGCGAAGGAAATCGTCTCGATCGCGTCGCTGAGGATGAAGCCGACGTCGAAGCAGGCGACCAAGGGGCGCACATCCTGCTGGAAGCCGCCATAGACGAACTGGCCGACACCGCGCGCGGCGGCCAGTTGCTGCAGCTTGGCGCCGCTGCCGGCATCGCCGAGGGCGACGATGCGGAAAGGGCGCTCGTCTTGCAGCTGGCGGGCGGCCTCGATGATGCTGTCGACCCGCTTGTAGCTGCCGAGCCCGGCGCAGGAGCCGAAACAGAGCATGTCGTCGGCCAGGCCGAGGCCGGCGGCGAGTTCGCGGTCGCGTTGGCGAGGCTGGTAGTGGTCGAGATCAACGCCGTTTTCGATGACTTCGCAGCGGGCCGGCATCAGTCCCTGGGCACAGGACATTTCCATCGCCGAGCGGCTGACGAAGATGTTGCCGCCGACGCGCCGCTGGTACAGCCAGCGATGGTAGGCGCTGTGTGGAATCTTCTTGATCGCGTGGTGGGTGCGGACCAGCCGGAAATGGCGGGCGAAGGGATCGGACCAGGCGGCAATCGACAGGTCCGGGCTGCCGTTGGCGTGCACCAGGTCGGGCTTGAAGTCGGCGACGATGGCCTTGAAGCGGCGGACGTTGCGAATGATGGCCGGCAGTTCGCGCTGGATCTTGGCCGGAAAGTCGCAGGCGTAGAGGTGCGGATACCCCTGTTCGGCGAGATAGGCGTAGAGCCGTGACCCTTGCGGCACGGCAACCCCGATGGTGTGCGGCGATGCCGCATTGAGCCGGGTCAGCGCCTGCACGTAGGGGACGTGTCCGCCGCCGCCGACGGGATGAAAATTGGTGATCAGGATCCGGGCCATAAGCAGTGAACTGGCAGGTCAGGGGCGGGCCGGGCATTTGCCACGGTCAACGCCGGAAAAAGGAAAAAATGCCGCCGTGGGCGGTTGACCGTAGCCATCGGCACGACTGCCGGCTGGCCGGTACGTGGCCTCAATGCGCCGCCTCCCAATTCGGGCCGACGCCGATTTCGGCGACCAGCGGCACCCGCAGCGCCGCCACCCGGCTCATCAGCTGCGGGATCTGGTGGCGTACCGCCTGCAGTTCGCCGTCAGGCACTTCCAGCACCAGTTCGTCGTGCACCTGCAGGATCAATCGGGTCTGCAGCTGTTCGCGCTGCAGCCAGTCCTGGACCGCGACCATCGCCAGCTTGATCAGGTCGGCGGCGGTGCCTTGCATCGGCGCGTTGATCGCGGCGCGCTCGGCGCCCTGGCGGCGCATCGCCTGGCTCGACTTGATCTCGGGGAAGTGCAGGCGGCGGCCGAAGACGGTCTCGACATAGCCCTGCTCGCGCGCCATCTGCCGGGCTTCTTCCATGTAGCGGGCAACGCCGGGGTAGCGGGCGAAATAGCGGTCGATGTAGGTCTGCGCCGCGCTGCGCTCCAGCCCGAGCTGGCGAGCCAGGCCGAAAGCGCTCATGCCGTAGATCAGGCCGAAGTTGATGCTCTTGGCAACGCGGCGCTGGTCCGGCCCGACTTCGAGCGGGGTGACGCCGAAAATCTCGGCGGCAGTGGCGCGGTGCACGTCCTCGCCGTGGGCGAAGGCCTCGCACAGGCGCGGGTCGCCGGAGAGGTGAGCCATGATCCGCAGTTCGATCTGCGAATAGTCGGCGGAGACGATGCTGCTGCCGGCCGGGGCGATGAAGGCGGTGCGGATGCGGCGGCCTTCCTCGGTGCGTACCGGGATGTTCTGCAGGTTCGGTTCGCTCGACGACAGCCGGCCAGTGACCACCGAGGCTTGCGCGTAGTGCGTATGCACCCTCCCGGTCTGCGGGTTGATCATTTTCGGCAGCTTGTCGGTGTAGGTGCCCTTGAGCTTGGCCAGGCTGCGCTGTTCGAGCAGCAGCTTGGGCAGCGGGTAGTCGAGCGCGAGTTCGGAAAGCACTTCCTCGTCGGTCGATGGGGCGCCAGAGGCGGTCTTTTTCTTGACCGGCAGGCCGAGCTTGGTAAACAGGATTTCGCCCAACTGCTTGGGCGAGGCCAGGTTGAACGGCTGGCCGGCCAGTTCGTAGGCCTGGGTTTCCAGCGCCAGCAGCTTCTGGCCGATTTCGTGGCTCTGGCGGGCGAGCAGCTCGCCGTCGATCAGCACGCCGTTGCGTTCCATCTGCCAGATCACCTGCCGTGCCGGCAGTTCGATCTCGCGGTAGATGCGCTCCAGTCCTTCCGCCTCGGCAATCGCCGGGCGCAGCCGCTGGTGGATGCGCAGGGTCATGTCGGCGTCTTCGGCGGCGTAGGTGGCGGCGCGTTCGAGCTCGACCTGGTCGAAACTGATCTGCTTGGCACCCTTGCCGCACAGGTCTTCGAAGGCGATGGTATCGAGGCCGAGGTGGCGCTTGCATAGCTGGCCGAGGTCGTGGCCGCCGCCGGCCCATTTGCCGGAGTCGAGGACGTAGCTTTGCAGCAGCGTGTCGTCGGCAATTCCGGCCAGCGCGATGCCGTGGTTGGCGAAGATGTGCTGGTCGAACTTGGCGTTCTGCAGCAGTTTTTTACGGTCGACCGCTTCCAGCCACGGTTTTAGCCGGGCCAGCACCGCCTCGCGTGGCAATTGCTCGGGCGTGCCGGGCGCCGTGTGGGCGAGCGGGAGATAGCAGGCGTGGCCGGGCTCGACCGCGAACGAGAGGCCGACGATGCGGGCGGCGAACGGGTCGAGGCCGTCGGTCTCGCTGTCGAGCGCGGTCAGCTCGGCGGCTTCGATGCGCGCCAGCCAGGTTTCGAAGCTCGGCCAGTCGAGCACGGTCTCGTAATTGACCGGCGGTGCGGCGACGGCTGGCACGCTGTCGCCGTCGGCCACTGCGAGTTCGCCGCTCGTTGCGGCGGCGGAAGCGACTGGCGCCTGGCCGTCGCCGCCTTCCAGCGCCGCCGTCACCTCGCGCAGCCAGGTGCGGAAGTTGTAGCGGCTATACAGCTCGCGCAGCGTCGGCAGGTCCGGCGCGCTCACGGTCAACGCGGCAGGGGCCGGCAAATCCGGCAGATCGCAGACGACGGTGACCAGCTTCTTGCCAAGCGGCAGGAAGTCGAGGTGGTCGCGCAGGTTCTGCCCGACGACACCGGTGATTTTTTCAGCATTGGCGACAACGCCGTCGAGCGAGCCGTATTGGGCCAGCCATTTGAGCGCGGTTTTCGGACCGCACTTGCTGACGCCGGGAACGCCGTCGACGGTGTCGCCGACTAACGCCAGGTAATCGACGATTTTTTCCGGCGGTACGCCGAACTTGGCCTCGACGCCGGCGGCATCGAGTACTTCGTCGGTCATCGTATTGACCCAGCGGACGTGCGGCCCGACCAGCTGGGTCAGGTCCTTGTCGCCGGTCGAGATCACGCTGTCGATGCCGGCGGCGGCAGCTTGCGTTGCCAGCGTGCCGATCACGTCGTCGGCCTCGACGCCGTCGACATTGAGCACCGGCCAGCCGCAGGCGCGGATGGCGGCGTGGATCGGCTCGATCTGGGCGCGCAGATCATCCGGCATTGGTGGCCGGTGCGCCTTGTATTGCGGGTACCAATCGTCGCGGAAAGTCTTGCCCTTGGCGTCGAAAACCACCGCCTTGTAGTCCGCCTTGTAGTCGCCATCCAGCCGGCGTAGCATGTTCAGCACGCCATACAGGGCCCCGGTGGGCTCCCCGGCCGGATTGCGCAGGTCGGGCAGGGCGTGGAAGGCCCGATAGAGATAGGACGAACCGTCCACCAACAACAAGAGAGGCATAGAAAATGACCGAAAACGACAAGCTGATCATGCACGTGGAGACCGACGCCCTGATGAAAAACACCACGGCCCGTGAATCCTGGCGGATTTTCGGCATTATGTCAGAGTTCGTCGAGGCCACCGAACGCCTGTCGGCAATCAAGCCGGCGGTCACCATCTTCGGCAGCGCCCGGGTCAAGCCCGGCATGCCGTACTACGAACTGACCGAGAAGACCGCTCGCCTGTTGTCGGATTCCGGTTTCTCGGTGATCTCCGGTGGTGGACCGGGGATCATGGAAGCGGCCAACAAGGGCGCTTTCGAGGGCAAGTCGCCGTCAGTCGGGCTGAATATCCAGTTGCCGCACGAGCAAAGCACCAATCCCTACCAGAACATCTCGCAGACCTTCCGCCACTTCTTCGCCCGCAAGTACATGTTCGTCCGCTTCGCCAGCGCCTATGTCGTGATGCCTGGCGGCTTCGGCACGCTCGACGAACTGATGGAAGCGCTGACCCTGATCCAGACCGGCAAGGCGCGCAAGATTCCGCTGATTCTGGTCTGTTCCGAGTTCTGGAAAGGCATGCTCGACTGGTTTCGCGAGCGCCTGGTCGAAGAAAAAATGATCGATCCCGACGACATGAACCTGATCCAGCTGATCGACCAACCCGAGCAGGTGGTCGAAGCGATCTTCAAGCATTACGAAGCCCGGCCGTTTGGTCCCTTGCCGAACGAACGGGAGATGATGCTGAACCTGTAATAAAATGTGGGCAGATGCCGGGTGTGGCGCGCACAGATGTCGTCCCTCCCCGGCGTTGCCGCCTTCACTGGCGGAGTTTTTCCCGTCACCACAACGCCTAGATGATACGCTGAGCCACCATGCGCCGACTGCTTCCCCTGTTGCTTCTTGCTTCCGCCCCGGTCTGGGCCCAGCCGGCCGGTTTGCAGCCCTTGCCGGTGGTGCCGCCGCCGCCTCCCGAAATGGAGGCTTTCGACGCGGCGCTGGAACCGCAGGTAACCATCGTCAAGAGCGAGCGCGAAACCCGCGAGGAGTTTCGCATCAAGGGCAAGCTGTACATGATCAAGGTCACCCCGGCTGCCGGTCCGGCTTATTACCTGATCGACCAGCACGGCGACGGTAAATTCATTGAGTCGCATATCCCGACGCCGGCGGTCAAGCCGCCGATGTGGATCATTCATAGCTGGTAAGCCTTGTCGGTCTATACCTCCGTCGGCAGTGTCGAACTGGCCGACTGGCTGCAGCCTTTGCAGGTCGGCGCCTATCGGGCGCATGCCGGGATTTCCGCCGGGATGCAGAACTCGAATTATTTCGTCGATACCAGCAGCGGGCGCTGGGTATTGACCCTGTTCGAGCACTTGCCCGCAGGTGATGTGGCAACTTACCTGCGCCTGATGCAGCAGTTGGCCGGGCGCGGCATTCCCTGCCCGCGTCCCTGCCCCGACCCGGCAGGAGAACTGGTGCGCCAGTTGGCAGGCAAGCCGGCGGCGCTGTTCAATTGTCTGCCCGGCCGTGCGCTCGATACTCCGGATCTGGTCGCCTGTCGCCGGATCGGCGGGGTGTTGGCCCGCCTGCATCTGGCGGCAGCCGATCTCCGCGACTTTCCCGCCAATCCTTGCGGCGTCGCCTGGCGACAGCAGGTGGGTGAGGAGTTGCTGCCCTTGCTGCCGGCTGCCGAACGCGGCTTGCTGGCCGACGAGTTGGCTTTTCAGCAACAACAGGCGTGGACCGTGGAAGTCGGTCATGGCTTGCCGGCCGGAGTGATCCACGGCGACCTGTTCCGCGACAACGTGTTGTGGGATGCCGCGGGGCAGGTCGGTGGCCTGCTCGATTTCTATTTTGCCGGCGTCGATGCCTGGCTCTACGATCTGGCCATCGTGGTCAATGACTGGTGTCCGGATTCGGAGCGCATGCAGGCACTGCTGGCAGCCTATGCCGCCGAACGGCCGTTTACCGCCGTCGAGCGAATGGCCTGGCCGGCGGTACGGCGGGCCGCCGCCCTGCGCTTCTGGTTGTTGCGCCTCGATGCCAGTTACCGGCCGCGTGCGGGTGAAGATGTCCTGCGCAAGGACCCGGCGTACTTCGGCAACTTGCTGCAGGCCTTGCGGCAGCCTGCAGCCGCTGCCGCACAACTCGATTGATCGGATTTTTGTCTCATGAGCGAACCGCAAACCTTTCCCCTGATCCCGGCTCCATTTTCCGGTAGTTCGCGCGAGGTCGAGGCGGGTGCCTGTTTCGATTGGCTGCGCCAGGGTTGGGCGCTGTTCCTTGGCAACCCCGGGGTCTGGATCGGCAGCACTGTCGTCTTGCTGGTGATGTTGATGGCGATTTCGATCGTGCCCCTGTTTGGCCAGATTGCCGCGCACTTGCTGGCGCCGCTGTTCAGCGTTGGCATGCTGAAGCTGGCCAAGCGGCTGGCCGAGGGAGATGATCCGCACGTCGCCGACCTCTTTTCCGGTTTTCGCAGTCAACGGAGCGGGCCGTTGATCATGGTTGGCGTTCTGTTCGCCGCCGGCACCTTCGGGATTGCCTTCATCGCCTTCCTGCTGGTCAGCGGCGGCGTGATCGGCGGGGTGGTCACCGGCAAGGTCGGCGGCATCGGTGTGGCGCTCGGCGGAGCGATGCTCGCCGGGCTGCTGGTGATGGTGTTGTCGATTCCGGTGATCATGGCGACCTGGTTTGCGCCGGCACTGGTGTACTTCCACGACATGACGCCGGTCGAGGCGATGAAGGCGAGTTTTGCTGCCGGCGCCAAGAACTGGCTGGCGATGTGTGTTTTCGCCACTTTCCTGGTGATCGCGCTGTTCTTTGCGATGCTGCCGATGCTGCTCGGGCTGCTGCTGTTCCTGCCGGTCTTCTCCGGCGCAGTCTACGCGTCCTATCGCGACATTTTTGCCGGAGCCTGAGCGATGCGTGCGCAAACCCTCCCTGCCGCAGCTGGCTGGAACTGGATTCTCGGCGGCATTGCCCTGTACCGCCGGAGTCCGGCCGCTTTGGCGATGCTGGTGGTGCTTTACTGGTTCATCGTACTCTTTCTCAATGTTCTGCCGCTGCTCGGTCCGCTACTGGCGTCAATGGCCATTCCGGCCCTGTCGGTAGGCCTGATGCAGGCTGCGCGGCACGCTGAGCGGGGCGTTACGATCACGCCGGCGGTGCTGTTTTCGGCGCTGCGCGAGAGCGGTCGCAGCTTGTTTGCACTCGGGGCCCTGTATCTGTGCGCAACGCTGGGGGCGCTCGCGGTTTCGGCGCTGTTCGACGGCGGTAACCTGTTCCAGTTCATGCTCGCCGACAGCAAGGCTGAGCGGGCAGCCTTCGAAGATGCCGATTTCACCGTTTCGGCCGCCGTGGTGATGCTGTTGCTGACGCCGGTGGTGATGGCCTGGTGGTTTGCTCCGGTCCTGCTTGCCTGGCATCGTCTCTCTCTGGCCAAGGCGCTGTTTTTCAGTCTGATTGCCTGCGCAATGAACTGGCGGCCGTTCCTGGTCTATGGCCTGGGCCTGTTCGTCGTCGCCGGTATCGTTCCCGCCGTGGTGTTGGGGCTGTTGCTGGCGTTGATTCCGGCGGGCGGTAATTTCCTGGTCGGTCTGGTGGTCATGCCTCTGGCGCTGATTGTCGCGCCGGTCGTATTCGCCAGTTTTTACGCCGGGTATCGCGACATCTTTGGTATTTCCGAAATTGTCTGACCCGCTGACATCTGCGGTCGCCGGGTCGGCACCGCTGGGGATTTTTGGCGGCACCTTCGACCCGGTGCACTATGGCCACTTGCGGCTGGCCGAGGAGGCCGTGCTTCAACTGGGGCTGGGGGGCGTGCGCTGGATTCCTGCCGGCCAGCCGCCGCATCGCGGGACGCCACAGGTGAGCGGCGAGCAGCGGCTGGCCATGGTGCTACGGTCGACGGCCGGAAATCCGCATTTTTCCGTCGACCCGGCCGAGGTACTGGCGGCTGCGCCCAGTTACACCGTGCACACCCTGGAGCGCTTGCGGGCCGAACTGGGCGCGGCGCAACCGCTGGTGTTGCTGGTCGGCGCTGACGCCTTTGCCGGGCTCGACCGTTGGCATCGCTGGCGTGACCTGCTCGCCCTGGCGCATCTGGCAGTCTCTCACCGGCCCGGTTTCCCGATTGCGGCTGAAAGCCTGGGGCCGGACCTGGCGGAAGTCTTTGCCGGTTGCCACAATGCCGATCCGGCGGTTCTGGCCCAGGCACCAGCTGGAAGGATTGTTAGTTTCGCGATGACCCAGCTGGCGATCTCGGCCACCCAGATCCGCAAGCTGCTGGCCAACGGCCTGTCGGCGCGTTACCTGTTGCCGGATGTGGCACTCGACTATATTCAAACCCATCAACTCTACCGAAGCCTCTAATGGACCTGCGTTCCCTGCAAAAAATCGTTGTATCCGCCCTTGAAGACATCAAAGGCAAGGATATTGAAGTTATCAACACGGCCCAGCTGACGTCGATGTTCGACGGACTGGTGATCGCCACCGGCGACTCCAATCGCCAGGTCCGGGCCTTGGCGCGCAATGTTCAAGAGAAAGTTCGTGAACAGGGCGGCGAAGTGCTGTCGGTCGAAGGCGAAGATGGTGGCGAATGGGTGCTGGTCGACCTCGGCGATCTGGTCGTGCACGTGATGCAACCTAGCGTCCGCCAGTATTACAACCTTGAAGAGTTGTGGCAGGTGACCCCGGACCTGCACCGCAGTGCTCTTGAGGCTGCGCGCGGCGAATGAAACTGCAGGTTGTCGCCGTCGGGCATCGGCAGCCCGACTGGGTCGCTGCCGGTTGCGCCGAATACCTGAAGCGGATGCCCCGTGAGTTGCCGGCGAGCGTGCTTGAGATCAAGCCCGAGCCACGCGGCTCGAAAACCCGGGAACAACTGCTGGCCGCCGAAAAAGCGCGCATCCGCGAGGTTTTGCCGAATAGTTGCCGCTTGATCGTGCTCGATGAAAAGGGCGACGATCTGACCACCCTGCAGTTGGCTCGCCGGTTGGAGAACTGGATGCAGGATGGGCGCGATTGCGTGCTGCTGATCGGCGGTGCCGACGGGATCGACGAGGAGTTGAAGCGTCAGGCCAGCGACAAGCTGCGTCTGTCCAGTCTGACCCTGCCGCATGGCATGGCCCGGCTACTCTTATGCGAGCAACTGTACCGTGCGGTCAGCGTGCTCAAGAATCACCCTTATCATCGCGAAGGCTGAGCCATGCGCATTTATCTCGCCTCCCGCAGCCCGCGTCGCCGGGAGTTGCTGACCCAGATCGGGATCGAGTTCGATACCCTGCTGTTCCGAGCCGGCCAGCGGACCGACGATGAAGTCGACGAAACGCCACAGCCCGGCGAGAGCGCCATCGTCTATGTCGAGCGGATCGCCCGGGCCAAGGCCGAACATGGCGCGCGGCTGATGATTACCCGCCGCTTGCTGCCGCGGCCGATCCTTTCGGCAGATACCACGCTGGAGGTCGACGGGCGGATCATCGGCAAGCCACGCGATGCCGATGACGCGATCGCCATTCTGGAATCCTTGTCAGGCCGCTCGCATCGGGTTCTGACCGGGGTTGCAGTACATGACCGGGGGCAGACCGAGTATGTGTTGTCGAGCAGCGAGGTGCGTTTCCGCGTGCTGTCAGGCGACGAAATCCGCGCCTATGTTGCCACCGGCGAGCCGATGGACAAGGCTGGTGCGTACGGCATTCAGGGGCGGGCTGGTTTGTTTGTCGAATATATTGCCGGCAGCTATACCGGGATCATGGGCTTGCCGGTCTGCGAAACCGGGGAATTGCTCAAGCGTCTCGGCTGGCGGGTGTTGTAGGCGGTACGCGGCGCACCACGCGGGTCAGAACAGTTCGATCTCGGTGGCTTTTGCCTGGCCGCCGCCAATCAGCCCTGCTGCCCGCAGGTCCTCGTAGCAGGCCACCATGTTGCGCCCGTTCTGTTTGGCGTAATACAGCGCCGAGTCGGCACGGGCAACCAGTTCGGTCGGGGTGTCGAGCGGGTCGACCAGCGTGTAGCCAATACTGATCGTGACCTGGCCGACCAGTGGGAAGGCGTGCTCGGCAACGTGCTCTCTGAAGCGTTCGAGAACCCTGACTGTGTCTTCGGCCGACCCGGTACGGAGAACCGCGACGAATTCCTCGCCGCCAAAGCGGAATAGTTGATCGTGCAGCCGGAAGGAGTCGCGCATCAGCTGCGACAGCAGGATCAGCACTTCGTCGCCGATAATGTGGCCGAAGTTGTCGTTGATCTGCTTGAAGTGATCGATATCCATCACCGCCAGCCAGATCAGGCCCGGTTCGGGCGGCAGGTGCCGCTGTTCGCCGCTGGCGGGAATATTCTCGACTTCGCACTCATGCACACTGGCCAGGACCCGATCAAGATTCTCGTCGAAGGTCTTGCGGTTGAGCATCCCGGTCAGGGTGTCGGTTTCGGCATAGCGGACCAGATTCAGGTGATCCTGCAGGATGCCGATGAACTGATCGAGTTCCTCCAGTTCGTCGGCTGCGAACGGGGTGGCCCGCTGCAGTTCGATCAGGGCGTACGGCGTATCCTTGTGCAGCAGCGGATAGACCAGTAGCTGCCAGTGCTGGCTTTCCTCCAGATGGCGGGTCCCATCCTGCAGCGGAGTCTGTAGGTGCGGCAGTCCTTCCAGTTCCTGGCGGGCATGCACGTTGAGCTGGTAGGGGTCGATGCTGCTGATCTCCCGTTCGCCATCGCGATGCGTCAGGGCAGCGTTGATCGCCAGCCAGTGCTGGTTGCCGTGCAGGAAATAAAGATAGATCGCGCCGTCCTCAATCCCGTAGAGCTTGGCCAGGGTGTCGAGGATGTAACGATTGATCCGGTCACGATCCTTCTCGCCGGCAACCTGCCGCAGTTGTTGCAGCAGCGGGAGGAGGCGGGAGGAAATGGTACCGGCGGCGGGGTCGCTCATTGGGGGAAAGGCAGTCGGGAAAGCTGAGGGCGAATGATAGCCGGAGCCCGCCGCCTTTGCCAGTTGCCGTGCGCGGCCTTAGCGGCTGCCCTTGCGCCCAAACTTGTCGGCCAGTTCAAGCAGCTTTTGCTGCTTGCGTTCTTCTGCGCGGGCTGCGGCTTCGGTGGCTTTGCGCGCTTCCGCCTGTTTCTTGAAGCGCTCGCGCAGCAATTCGCTGGCGTGTCGCCGGTTTTCGTCGGTCACCTCGTCGGCCGGGGTGCCGTCCAGATTGAGGCGGACGCTGGCTTTCTCCATCACCTTCAGGTAACGGGTCGATTGGGTGTGGTTGCGCATGGCCAGGCGCAGGGCCTTTTTGCTCAGCTCCGGCATTTGTGCCAGCACTTGGCGGTCGATGCCGATGGCCAGCGGGCTGTGATCGGCAAAAACCGGGAAACGGGCCTGCAGGTCCTTGAGGACGGCGCGGGCATCGACAGTCTGGGCGGGAGCGGTGTTTTGTTCGGTAGTCATGATACGAATGCGGGTTCCGGGGAACGGAAAGGCGAACTATACGGGAAATTCAGCGAACGCCGTGCTGTTTGAGCCATTCAAGCAGGCGTTGCCAGCCATCAGCCGCCGCTTCGGCCCGGAAACTCGGGCGGTAATCGGCGTGGAAAGCGTGCGGAGCGTCGGGGTAAACATGGATGTGCGAAGTACTGCGACCCAGAGCCAGCGCTTGCCGCATCTGCTCGACGGTTTCCTGCGGGATGCCGGCATCCTGGCCGCCGTAGAGGCCGAGAACTGGCGTGGTCAGGTGGGCGGCAATATCCGTTGGGTGCTGTGGGGTGAATTCATTGACCGTGCCGACCAGGCGTCCGTACCAGGCAACGCCGGCGCGAACCTTTGGGTTGTGCGCAGCGTACAGCCAGGTGATGCGGCCGCCCCAGCAGAAACCGGTGACCGCCAGTCGCTGCAGGTCGCCGCCCTGGCGGCCGGCCCAGGCAACGCTGGCGTCGAGGTCGGCAAATACCTGGGTGTCCGGGGTGCGACTGGTGATCTTCGCCTGGATGTCGGGAATGCTGCTCAGGCTGCGCGGGTCGCCCTGGCGGGTGAACAATTCGGGCGCGATGGCCAGGTAGCCGAGCTTGGCCAGGCGGCGGCAGACATCCTGAATGTATTCATGCACGCCGAAAATTTCGGAAACCACCAGCACCGTCGGCCAGCCACCGGCTGTCGCGCCTTCAGGACGAGCAGCGTAAGCCAGCAGTTCGCCGTCGGCGACAGGGATGCGGACCTCCCCGGCACTCAAGCCTTGGCCGTCAGTGCGCACGAGGTTGGGAGTTTGTGCCAGCGCTGGTTGTACGGCCAGCGCGAAGCCGGCGCCGAGCGAGGCGGCGAGGAATTCCCGCCGGTTGTGGGTGGCGGCAGGAAGCAGGCTGTCGAATTCGGCATCGGTAGTCATCAAGGGCCTCCGGGCAGGATGTTTACATCAGGACAATATCGTATTGCTCGGGCGAGTAGCTGCTCTCCGACTGCAGTGAGATCGGCTTGCCGATAAAGTCGGAAAGCATCGCCAGCGCCTGCGATTCCTCGTCGAGGAACAGGTCGACCACCGCCGGGCCGGCCAGTACGCGGTATTCGCGGGCGTTGAACTGGCGCGCCTCGCGCAGCAACTCGCGGAGGATCTCGTAGGCGACGGTGCGCGCGGTCTTGACCTCACCTCGTCCACTGCAGGTCGGGCACGGTTCGCACAGGATGTGGGCGAGCGATTCGCGGGTCCGCTTGCGGGTCATCTCGACCAGGCCGAGGTGGGTGAAGCCATTGACCGTCAGTCGGGTATGGTCGCGCGCCAGCGCCTTGTTGAACTCCTCGAGCACGGCGCGGCGGTGTTCGTCGCTTTCCATGTCGATGAAGTCGACGATGATGATGCCGCCGAGGTTGCGCAGCCGTAGCTGGCGGGCGATGGTGACGGCGGCTTCGAGATTGGTCTTGAAAATGGTGTCGTCGAAGTTGCGCACGCCGACAAAGCCGCCGGTGTTCACGTCGATGGTGGTCATCGCCTCGGTCTGGTCGATGATCAGGTAGCCGCCGGACTTAAGGTCAACGCGGCGGGCCAGCGCCTTCAGTATTTCTTCCTCGACCCCGTGCAGATCGAACAGCGGTCGCTGGCCGGTGTAATGGTCGAGCAGCGGCAGGACCGCCGGCGTGTACTCCTCGGCGAAGCCGCTCAGTTTCTGGAAGTTCTCTCGCGAATCGATGACGATGCGCGTGGTGTCCGGGTTGACCAGGTCGCGCAGCACGCGCTGGCCAAGCGACAGTTCCTGGTAGAGCACGGTTGGTGGGCCGGAAACGCGGGCTTTGGCCTTGATGTCGGCCCAGGTCTTCTTGAGGTAGGCGATGTCGTTGGCGAATTCCTCGTCGCTGGCGTTCTCGGCCATGGTGCGGACGATGAAGCCGCCGGCCTCATCGGCCGGGACCAGGCGGGTCAGGCGGTCGCGCAGCGATTCCCGCTCGGCTTCCGACTCGATCCGCTGCGAGATTCCGATGTGCTTCTCCTGCGGCAGGTAAACCAGCATCCGGCCGGCAATCGAAATCTGCGTGGACAGACGGGCGCCCTTGGTGCCGATCGGGTCCTTGACCACCTGGACGACAATGCTCTGGCCTTCGCTGAGCATTTTTTCGATCGGTTTTTCGCTCTGCGTTTCACGCGGTTGCCAGATGTCGGCAACGTGCAGGAAGGCGGTGCGTTCGAGGCCGATTTCGACAAAGGCCGACTGCATGCCGGGCAGAATGCGGCAAATGCGCCCGAGATAAATGTTACCGACCAGGCCCCGGCTGGCGGTGCGTTCGATATGCAGTTCCTGGACCACGCCCTGCTGCATGACGGCAACCCGGGTTTCCTGCGGGGTGAAATTGATCAGAATCTCTTCGGACATAAAGGAGGGAAATCAGGACGTCAGGCAGGATAAGAGGCAGCAGGCAGGCTAAAATGCACGGCTTCGATTTTTTGTTCTTTCAGGATTTTACTATGCGCAAGGCTCCCGAACTGCTCGCTCCGGCCGGTTCTTTGCAAATGATGCGGACCGCTTTCGCCTTTGGCGCCGATGCGATCTATGCCGGCCAGCCGCGCTACAGCCTGCGCGTCCGCAACAACGAATTCGGTAGCCTGGAAACCCTGGGCGAGGCGATTGCCGAGGCGCACGCTTTGCGCAAGCAGTTTTTCGTGGTCAGCAACATCTATCCGCACAACGCCAAGCTGACCACCTACCTGGCTGACATGCGGCCGGTGATCGCGCTCAAGCCGGATGCGCTGATCATGTCCGATCCGGGGCTGATCGACATCGTCCGCGAAAACTTCCCTGAGCAGGTGATCCATCTCTCGGTGCAGGCCAACACGGTCAACTGGGCCAGCGTCCGTTTCTGGAAAAAAATGGGGGTCGACCGTGTGATCCTGTCGCGCGAACTGTCGCTCGACGAAGTCGCCGAAATCCGCCAGCAATGCCCGGATGTTGAACTCGAAGTCTTTGTGCACGGTGCCTTGTGCATCGCCTATTCCGGGCGTTGCCTGCTCTCCGGCTACTTCAATCACCGCGACCCGAATCAGGGAACGTGCACCAACTCCTGCCGCTGGGATTACAAGGTCAGCGGTGCCGCCGAGGATGCGGCGGGGATTGTGCGGCCAAGCGCTACGGTCGACAGCGATCCGGCCAAGAAAATCTGGCTGATCGAGGAAAAGGAACGGCCGGGCGAACTGATGCCGGTCGAAGAGGACGAACACGGCACCTACATCCTCAACTCGCGCGATCTGCGCGCGATCGAGCATGTCCAGCGCCTGGTCGAAATCGGCGTCGATTCATTGAAGATTGAGGGGCGGACCAAGTCGCCTTACTACGTTGCCCGCACCTGTCAATCGTATCGGCAGGCGATTGACGACGCCGTGGCTGGCAAGCCGCTCGACCCGACCCTGCTGCGCGAACTCGAAGGCCTGGCCAATCGCGGCTATACCGACGGCTTCTACCAGCGCCACCATGACGCCGAGTACCAGAACTACCTGCGCGGCCATTCGGAATCGGACCGCAGCCTTTATGTTGGCGACGCCAGCCGTTTCGACGCCGCGCGCGGCCTGATGGAGATCGAGGTCAAGAACCGTTTTGCATTGGGCGATCGCCTCGAATGCGTGCATCCCTCCGGTAATCTGAGCTGGACCCTGGGGCGCCTGGAAAATCGCGCGGGCGAAGCGTTGACCGTGGCTCCCGGCAACGGCCACACGGTTTGGGTCGATCTGCCTGAAACCAAGGCTGGTGCCTTTATCGCCCGTTTTGTCTAAAACCCCATTCTTTTCAGGTGAATTTTGCTGCGCCGCAGCAACAGGCGTAAAATAAGCACAATGAAAGTCGTACAGCGCATGCCGTTGCTTGATGGCCTGAAAGGCCTCGCAGCGCAGATCATTCTTCTCCATCATCTGGCCAGCTATGGCCCCCTCGCGCAAGCCTTGCAGGAGGCCGCGCCGCTGTTGTCGAGCCTGCTGTTTGAATACGGCCGGATGGCAGTGCAGGTCTTTCTGGTGATTGCCGGGTTTCTCGCGGCACGGGGTTTGTCGCCGGACGGGCAGGCATTGTCCCGGGCGCCCTGGCCTTTGCTATATAAACGCTATGTCCGGTTGGTGGTGCCGTTCATGGTTGCGGTTTCGCTGGCCGTGGTTTGCGCCGCACTGGCCGACCGCTGGCTCGACGACGATATGATTCCGGCGCGGGCGACGGTTGGCCAATGGCTGGCACATGCCGTATTGCTGCATGGTGTGCTCGGTGTCGAGTCGCTCTCGGCCGGCGTCTGGTATGTGGCGATCGACTTCCAGTTGTTCGCGCTGATGGCTTTGCTGCTGTGGAGCGGACGGCGGCGTTTGCTGGCACCCTTGCTGGTCCTGCTGCTCGGTCTGGCCTCGCTGTTTTATTTCAACCGGCAGACCAGTCTCGACAACTGGGCGCTCTATTTCTTCGGCTCTTATGCGCTGGGGGCGGCGGCCTGGTGGGCTGGTGACCGGCGGCGGATGTTGTCCTGGCTGGGCGTGATCTGCTGCGTGGTGATGGCAGCCTTGTTACTCGATTTCCGTGGCCGGATCGTGGTTTCCCTGGTGCTGGCGCTGTTGCTCGGTATCGCACGGCGTAGCGGTGGCCTTGAGCGGTGGCTGGATCGTCCCTGGTTGGGCTGGCTCGGGGTCAATTCCTACTCCATCTTCCTGGTCCATTTTCCGGTATTGCTGCTGGCCAATGCGCTGTTTGCGCAATTCAGCGAAGCGGGCATGGTCGTCGGTGTTTTTGCCTTGTTTGCGGCGTGGACCGTGAGCGTTGTCGCCGGAGCCGTATTCTGCCGTTGGGTCGAGGCCCCGGAAGCAAGCCGGCGGATTGTCGATGCCTTGCGTTGGCTGCTGCAATTGCCGTTGTCGGTGCTGCGTTCCGGCTTTGGGCTGCTGCGCCGGGTATTGCCGGATCGCGGTTGAGGGCTTCCTCACTGCCGGCGAGGCGTGCGAAAAGAACATGAAAAACGGCAGGCTGCGCGCCTGCCGTTTTTATTACCGATCCGGCTGATTGATTGGCCGGGTCAGTCGCGCAATTCCTCGCGGTCGCGGAAGTGTTCGAGCGCTTCCGGATTGGCCAGGGCTTCGACGTTCTTCACCGGCTGCGCGTGCACCACGTTGCGCACCGCCAGTTCGACGATCTTGCCCGACTTGGTGCGCGGAATGTCCTGCACCTGAACCACCTTGGCCGGGACGTGGCGCGGCGTGGTGTTGTCCTTGATCTGCTTCTTGATCCGTTCGCTCAGCCCT
This sequence comes from Dechloromonas sp. ZY10, assembly GCF_041378895.1. Classification (NCBI taxonomy): domain Bacteria; kingdom Pseudomonadati; phylum Pseudomonadota; class Betaproteobacteria; order Rhodocyclales; family Azonexaceae; genus Dechloromonas; species Dechloromonas aquae. Next base: position 3,351,563 of record NZ_CP144212.1, on the reverse strand, counting down.
TGGTCGAGCGTCAGGCCTTCAGCGAGCTTGACGAAGAGCACCACGCGCACGTCGTCGTTCTTGCCCGGCGGCCAGTCCTGGCCGATCACCAGCGACTCGACGACCTCCGGCAACTGCTCGACCTGGCGGTAGATTTCGGCAGTGCCGATGCGTACGCCGCCGGGGTTGAGGGTGGCGTCGGAGCGGCCGTAGATGATGATCCCGTCGTGCGCCGTCAGTTCGGCGAAGTCACCGTGGCACCAGATATTGTCAAAACGCTCGAAATAGGCGGCGCGGTACTTCTTGCCGTCCGGGTCATTCCAGAAACCGACGGGCATGCTCGGGAAGGGCACGGTGCACACCAGCTCACCCTTTTCCGAGCGCACTGGCCGGCCGTTGTCGTCGAACACCTCGACCGCCATGCCCAGGCCACGGCACTGGATTTCGCCGCGATAGACCGGCAGCACCGGGTTGCCGAGGACGAAGCAGGAGACGATGTCGGTACCGCCGGAAATCGACGCGAGCAGGATGTCCTCTTTGATTTCGCGATAAACCCAGTCGAAGCCTTCGGGCGACAGCGGGCTGCCGGTCGAGAACAGCGCGCGCAGGGCGGCCAGGTTGTGGGTCTTGCCGGGCGTCAGGCCGAGCTTGGCGGCAGCGTCGATGAACTTGGCCGAGGTCCCGAAGTGGGTCATCTTCTCGGCTTCGGCGAGGTCGAACAGCACCTTGCCGCGCGCTGCGAACGGCGAGCCGTCGTAAAGCAGCAGCGTGGCACCCGAGGCGAGGCCGGAGATCAGCCAGTTCCACATCATCCAGCCGCAGGTGGTGAAGTAGAACAAGCGGTCGCCGGGGCGCACGTCGGCATGCAGCTGGTGTTCCTTGAGATGCTGCAGCAGGACGCCGCCGTGGCAGTGCACGATGCACTTGGGGACGCCGGTGGTGCCGCTGGAGAACATGATGAACAGCGGATGCTCGAAGGCGACGCGGCGGTATTCGACCGGTGCCGCCGTGGCGGCCAGGTCGGTCCACAACACGGCGTTGGCGATGGCGGCCAGATTGGGCTGCGGGTCGAGGTAAGGGACGACGACGGTTTTGACCAGCGACGGCATTTGCGCGACGACTTCGGCGTTTTTGGCCAGGCAATCGACCTGCTTGCCGTTGTACCAGTAGCCATCGACGCAGACCAGCACCTTGGGCTCGATCTGGCCGAAGCGGTCGAGTACACCCTGCACGCCGAAGTCGGGCGAGGCCGACGACCAGATTGCGCCGAGCGCGGTGGCGGCGAGCATTGCGGCCAGGGTTTCAGGCAGGTTGGGCAGGTAGCCGGCGACCCGGTCGCCGGGTTCGACGCCGGCGGCGAGCAGGCATTGCTGGAAACGGGCGACTTCGCGCGTTAGCTCGGCGCGGCTGAGGCGGCGCTTGACCTTGTCCTCACCCCAGAAGACCAGGGCTTCGCCTTCTGCGTCGCGGGCGAGCAGGTTTTCAGCAAAATTGACGCGGGCCTGCGGAAACCAGCGGGCGCCGGGCATCTTGTCACGGTCGACCAGGATTTCCTGGCCTTTTTCCCCGAATTTTTCACCGATGGCACCGCAGAAATCCCAGATCGAGGACCAGAAATCCGCCGGCTGCTCGACTGACCATTGCCAGGTGGCGGCGTAGTCGCCCCGGCCCATTGCCTGCAGGTACTGCGCCATCCGGGTGTCGCCGACGGTGGCCGGATTAGGGCGCCACAGCGGGGTGGCCGCGATTTCATAGGTCATCTTGTCTCCTTGTGTCCTCGTTGTTTTTGGGGCGCTTATTGTGCCATGTGGCAGCTTAGCGCAGGCAAGGACAGGCGAATGTCAGATGCCGGACAATCGAGGCAGGAAAGGGCTGGGCGGGAGGGGCCGCGGGCAGCCTACTTGCCGCCGATCCAGTCGCGCTTGGGGGGTAGTTCGACGCGCTTGATCGGGCTGGCGCCGACCGTGATCACCCGGTCCATGATCTTGTACAGCTCGCCGATCAGTTCCGGCCCGAAGGCCTCCTCGATGATCCGGTACTGGGCTTCGATCAGCGGCCCCAGTTCGGCGACCAGAGCCTCGCTCTTTTCGGTCAGGCGGACGCTGACGCGGCGTTGATCTTCGGCCATCCGGGTGCGGGTGACCAGCCCCATTTCCTCCATCCGTGCCAGCACACCGGCCAGGCTGGGACTGAGGATGTGGCAGATTTCGCAAATCTCGCGGGGTTCCAGTTGTTCGTGCTCGCTCAGGGCGCGCAGGATGCGCCATTGCTGTTCGGTCAGACCGAAGTGGCTGATGATCGGGCGGAAGTGGCAAAGCAGTTCTTCGCGGGCACGGAGGAAAAGTTGGGGCAGATTGCGGTAGGCGAGTTTGCGGGACATGGTGACGGGACGGCAGTGCGATCAGAACGGGAGGACAAAACCAGGGTGCATCGTTGCGGGAGACATCATAGCCGGCGAAAGCTAACATGTTAATGAGCCAAAAGGCTTAAGCGTTGCCGGCTTGCGCTAAGCTTGCTTAATCCTCGTCGTCCCCCTTTAGCCATGACGCATCAAAACACGCAGGCAATTCCCGATATCCACATCGGCCGGGTTTACGACCGGCGGGACCCAGAATGCGAGATTCACTACGAAACCTTTGCCCGGTTGGCCGACTTTTTCGGTCGCAACACGCCGGTCCATCGGCATTACTGCTTCTTCCAACTGCACGTGCTCGAACGCGGTGCGATCAACCTCGACCTCGACGGACAGGTCTATCGGGGCCAGGCGCCTTTGTTGATCTTTACCCCGCCCACGGTGGCGCATGCGTTTTATTCGGAAGAAGATACCGATGGTCATGTCCTGACCGTACGCCAGGAGGTTGTGCGCAACTGGTTCAGGGCGATGCCGGGGCAGTGGCCGGACAGTCTGCTGCGCAGCGGTGGCTTCTTCGAAATTGCGGCGCTACCAGCCGAGTGCCAACCTGATTACCGGGCGCTGATCCAGGCGCTGAGCCTGCTGCAAGCCGAAGTCGAGCGCAGCGCACCGGGCCGCTCGGCACTGTTGCTGGCCTTGGGTGAGTGCGCTTTCATCCATCTTGGCCGCTTGTTGCTGGCAGGGCAGCCGCTACAGGGGCTACGCCCCGAGCGGAGCGAGGATTTGCGCGTCTTCATGCAGTTTTGCGATCTGGTTGAGGCGCATTTCCGCGATCACTGGACGCTGTCCGCCTACGCCGGCGAACTGGCGGTGACCGAAGCCCGGCTCAACGACATCTGTCGCCGGGTCGCCGGGCGACCGTCGAAGGAGGTGGTGCACGAGCGGGTCTTGCAGGAGGCTTGCCGGATGCTTCGCTTTTCCGCCGTTCCGGTCAGCGAGATTGGCTACCAGCTTGGCTTTGCCGATCCGGCCTATTTTTCCCGCTTTTTCACTCGGCGGACCGGCCTGCCGCCCAGCCAGTACCGTCAGGAGGGAGGGCGTTAGTCGCCACTGATTTGCGCTAAGATGACTGGGCTGGGGGATGGATTGAAGGTTTTTTCCGGGGAGATCAATGCAGTTTGACCGATATTTGACGTGCTTTGCCCTCGCCTGTCTGCGCTCGCTGCCCGGATTGATGCTGCCGCTGCTGCTGTGGGCAGGAGAGCCGGAACCGCTGACGCTCAATCTGCATGGCACGTTGGGGATAGCGCGCACGCTGGCTGCCGGGGTCGCTTATCGCCCCAATGATGCCGAGGTACAAGCGGCTGGCAGGAACTGGACAGATCGACTGGATAACCGGGTCGGTTTGCAGGCGTCCTGGAAGGTGGCAGACCATTGGGCTTTCACCAGCCAGTGGCTGTTGCATCGTAATGGTCTCAACGAAGTACAGGGCGAATTTCCGGTTGCCTATCTCGCTTGGCAGCCATCACCGCAATTCGAGGCACGGCTTGGACGCATTCGCCAGGTGCTGTTTCTGACAACTGATAGTTTCGACATCGGTTATGCCCATCCCTGGGTCAGGCCGCCAGCCGAACTCTATACCTTGGTCGGGGAAATGACTCCGCTCGAAGGGGTGCAGGTCCGTTACCGCCAGCCCGCAGGATCCTACATGGCGACGCTGACCGCGCATGCGGCGAGGGCGTCGTTGCAGCGGCCAACTTACGAAAATACCAATCGTCGCAATTTCGGCCTGGCTCTGACGCTGGCGAATCCGCATCTGACCCTGCAGGCAGCGGCAGTCTATGCCGATGCCCAGTTGCAGATGCCGGCAATCGATCGGGTTGGGCAGTTGATTGCCATGGAAAATCCCGAGGTGGCGCGGGAATATCTCGTGGGTACGGTCAATGGCCTGTGGTACGGGGGGCTGGGGATGCGCTATGAGCGCGCTGGCTGGCTACTGATGTCGGAAATCGGTGCCACGCAACTGCAGCGGATTTCACTGCGCGATCGAGTCGGGGGGTATCTGACCCTCGGACATACCTGGGGCAATTGGACGCCCTATGTGACGTATGCCCGCAACCGGACCAGCAGTCCGTTGCAGGAGAACCGCCTCCATGGGCCGGCAGCTCAGGCTGCGAACGCGCTATTGGCCAGGCGTGACTCAAACCAGCAGAGCTGGTCGCTGGGGGTGCGTTGGGATTTTGCCGCTGGCATGGCGCTCAAGGCTCAATGGGACAGTGTCCGGCCGGAAACCTATGGTCTGCAGGCCAGTCCTTTGCCGGCGGGACGTTCTCGGTTCGAAGTTTTTTCGCTGGTTATGGACTGGGCTTTCTGAATGCGTGCAATTGTCCTCTTCCTGTTCGTTGTCTGCTGGGCCAACCCGGTGGCGCTGGCCGGGGAGGGAAACGGCGTCATCCTGATTGCCAGTGACCGGGCTGCTCTCAGGACGCTGGCGAGAGATGAGGCTGCCTCGCTATTTCTCGGCATGAGCGCAGGGCGTGGGGCAATTCAGGGTGTGATGCCAGTTGATAGTGAGGACAGCGAGTTGCGCGAGCTGTTCTACCAGATTTTGCTGGGCCGCAGCCGCAACCAGATGCGCGCCTATTGGTCGCGCATGGTCTTTACCGGTCAGGGCAAGCCGCCGCGCAGCCTGTCGCCCGAGGAGCTTGGCCGGGAACTGGCTTTGCGCCCAGATCTGGTCGCCTATCTGCGCAGCGACCAGAAGCTGCCGCCGGGAACGCGTACCTTGCTGGTTCTGCCCTAGCCAGGCAGCAGCAAGTCAGCCGGACAAGGTTGCGTCGGCATATTGGTCATGGATGGCCCGGACGGTAGGCAGAATTCGCTCGAAGCAGGCGACAATCTCCGGGTCGAAATGACGGCCACGTTCATTTTGCAGTAGCGTCAGAGCTTCCGAAAATGGCCAGGCTTTTTTATAAGGGCGGGTCGAGGTCAGTGCGTCAAAGACATCGGCAACAGCGGCAATTCTGCCAGCCAGCGGGATGCTTGTGCCGGCAAGTCCTTGTGGATAGCCGCTACCATCCCATTTTTCATGATGGGTCAAGGCAACGCTTGCGGCCAGTTGGAACAATTCACTACCCTCCGCGTCGCCGATGATACGGGCGCCGATTTCAGCATGCGTGCGCATTACCGTCATTTCTTCCGCATCCAGCCTTCCTGGCTTGAGCAGGATTGCGTCCGGGATTCCGATCTTGCCGATGTCGTGCATCGGAGCTGCGTTGTAGAGGAGGTCGGCCCAGGTGTCAGGCTGGCCAAGGGCCAGGGCGAGTTCGCGACAGTAGTGGCTCATTCTGATGATATGCAAGCCGGTTTCGTTGTCCTTGAATTCGGCAGCCTGCCCGAGGGTCCTGATCACTTTGAGACGGGTTGCATAAAGCTGTTCGGTTCGGCGGCTGACCATGGCTTCCAGCAGGTGTTGCTGGTCAGCCAGCGCCAGATGGGTTTTGACCCGGGCCTGGACTACCCTGGGCTTGACCGGCTTGGGGATGTAGTCGACTGCACCGAGTTCAAAGCCATGTTCCTCGTGCTGCTCTTCGCCGCGCGCCGTGACGAAGATGACCGGGATGTCTGCGGTACGAGGATCCTGCTTGAGATGTCGGCAGAGGGTGTTGCCATCCATGCCCGGCATCATCACGTCGAGCAGGATCAGGTCGGGGCGTACGCCTTGGGCCAGTAATGCCAGCGCTCCTTCTCCGGAGGTGGCGGCATAAATCCGGTAGTCGCTACGCAGAATGCCGCGTAATACCTCGATGTTGTCGGGCATGTCATCGACGATCAGCAGCGAATGGCGTTTGCTGCTTGCGGCAGGGGTATCAGGAAGCATCTTGGTCTCCGTTGGTGGCAGGGGCGGCCAGAATGGTGTCGAGTAGCGACAGCGCATTCCGGAAATCATAGTTTCCGACGGCCTGCTGGAGTTTTTTCAGTGCTGGTGGCAAGGGGGAGGCAATGTTGAGTTGTTCCAATACCTCAAGGGCTTCAGTATCGCCGCAGAGCAGCAACTGGCGGACTTGATGCAATGTCTGGAACCCGGATTCGGTCAGCGGCAGGGCAGGAGCGTTCGCGGTGTCCGGTATGCCGTGACTGGCTGCCTCGCTGTTTAGTTGCGTGACCAAGGCGATCAGCTGGCGGCACAGCCGCTCACCGGCTGGCCTGATTTCGGACAAATGCTCCGCTTGCTGCAGCAGCGTTTCAAGTGCGATCGCTTCTGCACTCAGTGTCTTGGCGCCAAGTGCTCCGGCTACGCCTTTCAAGTTGTGTGCCAGCATGCGCAGTTGCAGGATGTCGCCAGCTTGCTCCGCCTCTTGCCAGCGTAGCGGGAAGTCGGCAAAGGATTGGCGGAAACGGTCGCAAATCCTTTGATAGATTTCGGCGCGGCCTCCGCACAGGCGCAAACCCTCGTTCCGGTCCAGTTCAGGCGAGGCAAGGGGCTGTCCGCTGTCCACGCCCTCCTGGGCCGGTAGTGGCGCAGAGGCTGGCCGCAGGCCGGTAGTGCTTTCCGGGCGCCGGTCAAACTGCCGCAGCAGGCGGTACAGGGCATCGGGATCAATCGGCTTGGTCAGATGCTCGTCCATTCCGGCCTGTCGGGTTTCCTCGCGGTCGCTATCGAGCGCTCCCGCTGTCATGGCCAGGATCGGCAGTGTGCCTGCCGGAAACTGCCGGCGGATGATGCGCGTGGCTTCGAGTCCGCTGAGTCCGGGCATTTGCACATCCATCAGCACGATGTCGGGCGCCTGCGCGCTGATTGCCGCAATGGCTTCCTCGCCGCTACTGGCGGTCCGGGTTTTGACTCCGACCAGACGTAGTAACTCTTCACCAAGTTCCAGATTGAGCGGATTGTCGTCGACCAGCACGACCTGCAAGCCTCGCAGGTCGCGATAACCTTCATTCTGTGCCGGTGCAGGAGTTAAGGATGCATCCCTGTGGGCAGGGCGAATCGATTGGCTGATGGCGTCGAACAGCAGTGAAGGGGATACCGGTTTGCCGAGAATGGCATTCGGCTTTTCCCCGGCGCGAGTCAATTCACCGGCCAGTGCTTCAGTGTCATAAGCGCTGACCATGATGATGCTCGCCGGCATGGGATGTCCTTGCGTCTGGCAGTGCTGCAACAGATCGATGCCATCCATGCCGGGCATCTTCCAGTCGCAGAGCAAGAGATCGAAGGTGGAGTCGCCATTGCTCTCGTGCAGGCGTTGGATTGCCTCCTCTCCAGAACTGGCCTGGGTACAGTGCAGACCGAAGCCACGCAACATTTGCGCCATGATTTCGCGGGCTTGGTCGTTGTCATCGACGATCAGGGCACGCAGATTGCGCAGGCCCTCCGGGTCTCGACAGGGGCGTTGGATGCTGCGTTCGCTGAGTGGGTAGCTGAGGCTGAAGTGAAAGGTGCTGCCTAATCCGGGGGCGCTTTCCAAACCAATGTTGCCGCCCATCAGTTCAACCAGCCTGCGGCAGATCGCCAGGCCAAGGCCGCTGCCGCCGTAGCGGCGTGAGGTCGAGCCATCGGCCTGGACAAAAGGGCTGAACAGCTTGTCTTGCTGTTCCGGGGAAATGCCAATGCCGGTATCGCTGACCGAGAAGCGGATGGTGCATTGTTTGGCATCTTGTTGGATCGGGTGGGCGGCAACCACGATCTGCCCCTGTTCGGTGAATTTGATCGCATTGCCAAGCAGGTTGGTCAGCACCTGCCCCAGGCGCAATGGATCCCCTTGCAGCATCCGGGGAGTTTCTGCCGGCAGGTCGAAAATCAGTTCAAGCCCCTTCTCTCCGGCTCGCAGGGCGAGCAGGCTGGCCAGGTTCTCGAGCACGGTTTCCAGATCGAAGTCGATTTTTTCGATATTCAATTGCCCGGCTTCGATTTTCGAGAAATCGAGGATTTCGTTCAGGATGTCTAGCAGTGCATTGGCTGAGCGGTGTACCTTCTCGATGTAGTTGCGCTGCCGGGTATCGAGACCCGATTGCAGGGCCAGGTGAGACATGCCGATGATCGCGTTCATCGGGGTCCGGATTTCGTGGCTCATGGTGGCCAGGAAAGCGGATTTCGCCCGATTGGCTTCCTCTGCCCTTTGTCGGGCTTCGTCGAGGGCTGCGAGCGCCGAGTCGAGTTCGTGGTTGCGCTGGCGTAACTCTTCGGTGCGGAGAATCACGCGTTGTTCCAGCGAGTCGTTCATCTCCCGCAATTGCACCTGAGCTTGCCGCAGATCGCTGATTTCGAGCATGCAGACCACCAGCAGGTCTTCGTTTCCTGCCGAGAAGCGCTTGCCGAACAACAGCAGATTGCTGGATTGATTTCTGCCAGGAAGAAGTTGGCTGATTTCGCAGGGGCCGAACTGACCATCCTGATCCAGGTCCTGTCGCATTTGGTGCAAGGCTTCCGGCTGGATGCCGGGTGCCAACTGGCTGACTCGCTTACCGGCGATTTCGGGGCGCCCGATGCCAAAACTGGCCAAGGCGATGTCATTGCCGTCAACAATCAGGTACTCCGCGGCGGGCGCCAGACGACGGCAGAGCAGCATCGGGATGGGCGCAGCATTGAAAACATTGATGAATTTTCGTTCCCGCAGCGAAATCGCTTCGGCCATCCGGTTGAAATTGCCGGCGAGTTCGTCAAGTTCGTCGCTGCCGGGGTCTGGCAGACGGATCGAGTAATCGCCTGTGGCAACACGCCGGGCCAACTCGACGAAATGCTGGAAGCGCAGGCGAATTCCTCGGCCAAACCAGCCAACCAGCAGTATGGTGAGCAGGAAACTGCCTGCGCCGAGCCAGCCGAGGCTTGTTTGCAGGCGCGCCAGAGTTTGCTCCAGACGTGCGGTCGACAAGCCAAATTGCAGATGTCCGACCTGATTGTCGGCCAGCAGGATGTCGTGACGGACATGCAGGAAACCCTCGCGCAATGCGTTGTCGATGTCCGGAGATGGTGGTGGCAATTTTCCACCCGGGTTTGGCAGGGTGCCGGCGGCGATCAGCAGGCGACCTTCGGCAGAGGTGATCGCCAGATACTCGAGTCCCTCCCGTGAATGGGTGACCAGATCGCCAAAGACCTCCTGCAGGGTCTCGTAGCGGTTTTCCGCCGAGTAGGGGACGATTGCCAGATGTAGGATTTCGCTTGTCAGGTCGGCACTCGCACGGAGTTGCTCGGCGAAGCCGCTGCGCATGATTGGCGAGGCAACCAGCAGGTAGGCGCCCAGAATCAGCAATTGCAAGGTGCCGCCACCGAGCAGCAGGCGGCCAAACAGCGAACCGGTCAACGTGCGTTTGTTCATGGCAACTCCGTGCGTCCGCTGGTTGTGGGATTTTCCAAGGACGCCGTGGGCGGTAGGTAGTGCCTAGTGTGATTCAAAAATTGCAAAAAGAGCAAAGAGTTTCATGGAAAGAAGTGTTAACCGGACATCACACGACAGAGAGTTGATGGTTGGCCGGGGTTACGAAAAGTACAAGTCATTTCCGCAAATGTGCATTTATTAATATCTTAGTAAAAGTTCTAATGCAGCCATGAGAAAGCGGCCGGCTGGTCGCGGCATGGAGGAGAGACAAACATGGCATCCGCTACTTTCGACATCACCCGCAAGTTCGTACGGGTCATGGGCACCTTGCCTAACGGGATGGTCGAGTTCGAATTTGCCGTCGGCGATCCCGATGTCTGCGCCGAACTGGTGATGCCAAAGGCGGCCTTCGAGGCCTTCTGCGCAGCCAACCAGGTCGAGTTCCTGAGTGAAATGCCCAAGGCTGACGGCGCTGCCGCCGACTTTCAATGGGGCATGCACCAGGCGACCCACCAACGCTTCCGCTAAGGCTTTTTGCCCTTTTGTTGCGGTCGACCGCATCACATCATTCTTTTCGAGGAGACACTCATGGCAATTGATTTGCGGACGGTCAGCATCACGCCGCTGCGCCAGACCTTTGGTCACCTGGCACGCCGCATGGGCGCCGACAAGCCGGCTTCGCGCTATCTGGAAGCGACCATGGACCTGCAGCCGGTGGAAAACTACCACTACCGCCCGACCTGGGAACCGGAACGCGACATCTTCGATACCCGCCGCACTGCGATTACCATGAAGGACTGGTACGCGCTGAAGGACCCGCGCCAGTACTACTACGGCGCCTGGACTCTGGCGCGCGGCAAGATGCAGGAAATCGCCGAAGGTGATTTCGATCTGGTCGAAGACCTCGGCCTTGCGGCCGCCTATCCGGCGGCCGGCAAGGAGCTCGCGCTCAAGGTCTTCCTGCCGCTGCGTCACGTCGCCTGGGGCTCGAACCTGAACAAGGCCTATGTCTCTTCCTACGCCTACGGCATCGCCATGTCGCAGGCGGCTTGCTACGCCTCGATGGACCAGTTGGGCGTCGCCCAGTACGTCAGCCGCCTCGGCCTCGCTTTCAACGATCTCGATGCCCTGGCCGAGGCCAAGACCGCCTGGCTGGAGGGTGCCGAATGGCAGGAGCTGCGCCGCTACATGGAAGACGTGATGGTCGGCCAGGACTGGTTCGAAGTCCTGATCGCCCAGGATTTCGCGCTTGAAGGCCTGCTCTATCCGCTGATCTACGAACGCTTCAACGAAAAGCTGAACGCCGCACACGGTCCGGTCTTCTCGATGCTGACCCGCTTCCAGCGCGAATGGTTCGGCGAAACCACCAAATGGCTCGACGCCGTTCTCAAGGCCTGCGCTGCCGACAATCCCGAGAACAAGGCGCAGCTCGCCACCTGGATCAAGGCCTGGCGCGAGCGTGCCCTGGCCGCCCTCAAGCCGGTTGCCCAGCTGGCCTTCGGCGACGAAGCCGACGCGATTCTCGAAGAACTCGTCCTGAACCTGAATGCCCGCGCCGCCAAGGCCGGCATCGCCCTGTAAAGGAAGCCCCATGTCTAACGCCTTCATCGCCTTTCAGAAGAACGACGACTCCCGCTGTATCGTCGAGGCCATCCTCGAGGACAACCCGAATGCCATGGTCGATGACCAGCCGTCGATGGTGAAGATCGACGTGCCGAACCGCCTGGTCATCAAGCGCGAAACCGTCGAGGAAAAGATGGGCCGTGAATTCGATCTGCAGGAACTGCAACTGCACCTGATCACTATCTCCGGCCATCTCGACGAGACCGACGACGAATTCACCCTGAGCTGGAATTCCTGATTCCGGCAGCCAAGGAGAGAACACCATGGATATGAAAGTTGCCAAGAAGCTCGGCCTCAAGGAGCGCTACACGCTGATGACCCGCGACCTCGCGTGGGAAACCAGCTACCAGCCGATGGACAAGGTCTTCCCGCAGACCGCGTACGAAGGCATCAAGATTCACGACTGGGACAAGTGGGAAGACCCCTTCCGCCTGACCATGGACGCCTACTGGAAATACCAGTCGGAAAAGGAGCGCAAGCTGTACGCGATTCTCGACGGCTTCAACCAGAACAACGGCCATCTGTCGGTCACCGACGCCCGCTACATCAACGTCTTGAAGCTCTTCCTCGGCTCGACCCCGCCGCTGGAGCTGATGGCCGCGCGCGGCTTCTCGATGATGGGCCGCCACATGCAGGGTGCCGGCCCGCGCGTCGCCTGCCAGATGCAGGCGGTCGACGAGTACCGTCACTTCCAGACGCAGATCCACTCGATCTCGAACTACAACAAGTACTACAACGGGATGGACGAGTTCGCCCATCAGCAATCCCGCATGTGGTACCTGTCGGACGGCAAGTCCTTCTTCGACGACGCGATTACCGCCGGCCCGTTCGAGTTCATGGTCGCCATCGGCTTCGCCTTCGAATACGTGCTGACCAACATCCTGTTCGTGCCGTTCATTTCCGGCGCTGCCTACAACGGCGACATGGCGGCGATGACCGTCGGCTTCTCGGCCCAATCCGACGAAGCGCGTCACATGACGCTCGGCCTGGAATGCATCAAGTTCATGCTCGAACAGGACCCGGACAACCTGCCCATCGTCCAGCGCTGGATCGACAAATGGACCTGGCGCGGCACGCGCAAGCTGGCGTCCGTCGGCATGATGATGGATTACATGCTGCCCAAGCGCATCATGAGCTTCAAGGAAGCCTGGGAAATGTACGTCGAGGAAAACGGCGGCGCCCTGTTCAAGGACCTCGCCCGCTACGGCATCACCATCCCGAAGTGCTTCAGCCAGACCATCGAGGAAAAGGAACACGTCTCGCACCAGTCGTGGATCGGTTTCTACATGAAGCCGCAGGCCACGCCGTTCCACACCTGGATTCCGACGCCGGAGGAAATGGACTGGCTGTCCGAGAAGTATCCCAACACCTTCGACCAGTACTACCGTCCGGTGCTCGAATTCTTCGACGCCCAGGAAAAGGCCGGCAACCGCTTCAACAACCAGACGGCCCCGATGAACTGCCAGGTCTGCGTCAGCACCATCAAGTTCAACGAGCCGGGCGACCCGATGGAAATGTGCTTCCGCGAGACGACCTATCAGGGCGAGAAGTTCCACTTCTGTTCGGATCACTGCCAGGAAATCTTCGAGCACGAGCCGGAAAAGTACATCCAGACCTTCATCTCCTCGCATCAGGTCCTGCAGGGCAATTGCGAGCCGGAAGGCGTCGATGTCAATGCTCCGGACTTCCAGCCCGGCAAGCAGATTCTCGACTACTGGAAGCTCGACAAGCGGGCCCTCGGCGACTTCAACGGTTCCGAGGATCAGAAGAATTTCGCTGCCTGGCGCGAACAGGCTACCAAGAACTGAGGAGAACGCCATGACGATGCTGAAAACCCTGGCGCCGTATGAATTCAAGTCCCGCGACGCCCTGGAGAACTACAAGGGCCGCCAGCTGGTGTACATCAACTGGGAACGTCACCGCATGTTCTCCCGCCCCTTCGTCGTCGCCCTGACGCCGGATACGCCGTTCTCGACGATCATCGCGCAGATGGCCGAGTGCTTCAGCTATCACCCGGACTGGGCGCAGATCGACTGGGATAAGGCCCTCTGGCAGAACGGCAAGAACAGCTTCACGCCGGATCGCGACAAGAGCCTGGCCGAGAACGGTATCGGTCACAAGGACCTGATCCGTTTCCGCACCCCGGGCCTGGATGGCATTGCCGGTACCGGCTACTAAAAACGCACACGGTGCGCCGGACGGTAGCCCCGTCCGGTAGCCCGGATTTCCCAGCGGAGAGACTGTCATGAGCTACGAACTGACCATTGAACCCCTCGGCCGGACCATCGAAGTCGAGGATGGCCAGACCCTGCTCGACGCCGCGCTGCGCGCCGGCATCTACCTGCCGCACGCTTGCGGCCAGGGCTATTGCGCCACCTGCAAGGTGTGCATCACCGACGGCGAGGTCGACCACCAGAACGCATCAAGCTTCGCGCTGATGGATTACGAGCGGGAAGAGGGCAAGGCCCTGGCCTGCTGCGCCACGCTGGAATCGGATGCGGTGATCGAAGTCGAAATGGAGATCGACGAAGACGCCCGCGACATTCCAGTCCGCGATTTCCCCGGCGTGGTCAGCCGGATCGAAGACCTGACGCCGACCATCAAGGGGATCTGGCTCAAGCTGGACGAAGCCCTCGATTTCCAGGCCGGCCAGTACGTCAATTTCAACCTGCCGAATGACCTCGGCCACCGCGCCTTTTCGCTCGCCAACGCCCCGTCGACCGGCGACGAGATCGAACTGAACATCCGCATCGTGCCCGGCGGTGCCGGCACGACCTGGATTCACAACGAGCTCAAGGTCGGCGACGCGGTCACCGTGTCCGGTCCGTATGGCCGTTTCTTCGTGCATAAATCGGCCAATGTGCCGTCCCTGTTCATGGCCGGCGGTTCCGGTCTGTCCAGCCCGCGCTCGATGATCCTCGACCTGCTGGAAGAGGGTAGCACCCTGCCGATCACGCTGGTGTACGGCGCGCGCAATCAGGGCGAACTCTATTACCACCAGGAATTCCTCGATCTGGCCGCCAAGTACCCGCACTTCACCTATGTCCCGGCCCTGAACGATGAACCGGCCGACAGCGGCTGGAGCGGTTTCCGGGGCTTCGTCCATGAAGCGGCCAAGGCCCATTTCGACAACGATTTCCGTGGTCAGAAAGCCTATCTTTGCGGCCCCCCGATCATGATCGAAGCCTGCATCACCACGCTGATGCAGGGCCGCCTGTTCGAGCGCGACATCTATACCGAGAAATTCTTCTCGGCGGCCGACGCACAGCAGGTGCGCAGCCCGCTGTTCAAGCGGGTTTGAGCCACCGCGACCGTGACCGGGAAGCGGTCACGGTCAACCTCCGGAAATTGTAAAAAAGCGTTTTTGTCGTTGACTTACTAACATCGTAGCGATTTAATTGCTAACATATTAACAACCGGCGCGATGTCCGGTCCCGCAAAAGAGGAGATTCCCATGAACTACCGCAAGCTGCTGGCCCTGGGGGCCGTCACCGCATCCGTTTCCTTGTCCGCGCAGGCGCAGGAAGTGACCTTCAAGATCGCGCACTTCCTGCCGTCGGCCGCGCCGACGCAGCAGAAGGTGCTGCAGCCCTGGTGCGACGAAATGGGCAAGGCTTCGGCCGGCCGCATCAAGTGCCAGTTCTACCCGGCCATGCAGTTGGGCGGCACGCCGGCCCAACTGGTCGACCAGGTGAAGAACGGCGTTGCCGACGTGGTGTGGACTGGCCCGGGTTACTCTGCCGGTCGTTTCCCGGCGATCGAAGCCTTCGAGCTGCCGTTCATGGTCAAGGATGCGACTTCCAGTTCCAAGGCGCTGTGGAAGTTCTACCAGCAGCACGCGCAGCAGGAATTTGCCGCCTACAAGGTGCTGGCCTTCCACACCGATGGCGGCCAGGCGGTGCATACCTCGAAGAAGGAAGTGGCAGGCTTGACCGGCTTCTCTGGTCTCAAGCTGCGTACTTCGACCCGCGTTGGTGCCAAGACCTTGGCTGCGCTCGGTGGCCAGCCAGTGGCGATGCCGCCGGCCCAGGTCACCGAAGCCATTGCCAAGGGCGTGGTCGACGGTTCGCTCGGCGCCTGGGAACTGGTCTACCCGACCAAGCTCTCCGAAGTCACCAAGTTCCATGCTCAGCCGGCCGAAGGCGTTGCCTATCCAACTGCGACCGTGCTTACCGTGCTGATGAACAAGCAGAAGTACGACGGCCTGCCGGCCGATCTCAAGGCCATCGTCGACAAGACCACCGGTGAAGTCATGGTCGGCAAGTTCGGTGCGATGTTCGACGAGGTCGCCGCTGATACCAAGAAGCGGATTGCCGCCCAGGGCAACAAGATCACCACCTTCAGCGGCGTTCAGGTCGAAGCCATGAAGCGTGCCACGGCAACGGTTGAGGAAGAGTGGGCCAAGCAGGTCGGTGAAAAGGGTCTGGATGGCAAGAAGCTGATTGCCGCTGCCCGCGAACTGACCGGCACGGTCGCCAAGTAAATTGAACACGGTCGCAAGGGGTTAATCATGCAGGATCCGATGGGAATGCCGCACGACTTGGTCGAACACGACCGGGTCGAGCATTACCTGATCATGGCCGGCAAGGCGATGGCAGTGTCCGGGGGCGTGCTGTTCATCGCGCTGATCATCATGTCGCTGGTGTCGATCATCGGCCGCAAGCTGGGTTTTGGCTCGGTCAACGGCGATATCGAACTGATGCAGGCCGGGACGGCGGTGGCGGCGACGGCTTTCCTGCCGTACTGCACGCTGCTCGGCGAACACATCAAGGTCGATTTTTTCACCGAGAACATGCGTGATTCCCTGAAGCGCCCGATCGACGGCATCGCCGAGCTGCTGCTCGGCGGGGTGTCGGTGCTGCTCGCCTGGCGTACCGTCTTGTCGGCGATTTCCACCTATGAATCGCAAGAGGTCACGACCCTGGTCTCGCTGCCGCTCTGGATTCCGACCGCGCTGCTGGTGCCGGGCATCGTGCTGATGGCCGTCTGTGCCTTCTACCGCGCCTACGCCTCCTTCCATCCCACCAAGAAACTTCCGGGAGCCCACAAATGAGCGGTACCACCATCGGCCTGATCGGCTTTGGCTGTCTGCTGGCCATGCTCGCCGTGCGGGTGCACATCACGATGGCGATGTTCATCACCGGCGCCGGCATCTATCTCGTCATGAATCAGGGTGAAACCTCGGCCCTGATGTACACCCTGAACAACCTGGTCTATGCCCGGGTTTCCAACTATGACCTGGCGGTGATCCCGCTGTTTATTCTCATGGGCCAGTTTGCGACCCACGGCGGCTTGTCCAAGGCGCTGTTCCGTGCCGCCGGCACGCTGATCGGCCACTGGCGCGGCGGTCTGGCGATGGCCTCGACGGCAGCCTGTGCGGCCTTCGGCGCGATCTGCGGTTCCTCGCTGGCCACCGCCGCGACCATGGGGCAGGTGGCGCTGCCGGAACTGAAGTCGCACGGCTATTCCGGCAAGCTGTCCACGGCCACGCTGGCTGCCTCGGGCACCTTGGGCATCCTGATCCCGCCCTCCGTGCCGCTGGTCATCTACGCGGTGCTGACCCAGGAGTCGATCGGCAAGCTGTTCGTCGCGGCCGTTGTGCCCGGTATCGTTGCCGCTCTCGGTTACCTGCTGGTGATCGCGATCATCGTCCGCCGCGACCCGGCGGCCGGTCCGGCCGGCGAGAAGGTGCCCTTCGCCGAAATGATCAAAGCCCAGATCAACATCATTCCGGTGCTCTGCGTCTTCCTCGTCGTCATCGTCGGCATCTACGGTGGCTGGGCCAACCCGACCGAAGCCGCATCCATCGGCGCGGCCGCCTGCGGCATCATCGCGGCGGTCTCCGGCGGCATGCGCACCAAGGATTTCCTGCAGAGCGTCTATGGCACCGCCCACGCCACCGGGATGATCTTCATGGTCCTGATCGGCGCCGATCTGCTCAACTCCAGCCTGGCCCTGTCGCAAATGCCGACCGAGCTGGCGCTGTGGGTGCAGAACAGCGGTCTGCCGGCGCTGGTCGTGCTGTTCGCGATCCTGCTCATTTACATCCTGCTCGGCTGCGTGATGGATTCGCTGGCGATGATCCTCTTGACCATTCCCATCTTCTATCCGATGGTCATGGGGCTGGACTTTTTCGGCATGAGCGTCGAGGACAAGTCGATCTGGTTCGGCATCCTGGCGCTGATGGTGGTCGAAATCGGTCTGGTCCATCCGCCGGTCGGCATGAACCTCTACGTCATCAACAAGATCGCCAAGGATGTCCCGATGAAGGAAACCGCGCTGGGCGTGATGCCTTTCCTCGCCTCCGACTTCATCCGCATCATCGCGCTGGTCTTCTTCCCCACCCTGTGCCTCGGCCTGGTGCATTTCCTCGGCTGAGCGGAGTCTGAATCCATGATCAAGCAACACGTTCGCGGCACGGCCTACGGCGTCATCCTCAACGATGCCGTCTCCGTGCAAAAAATCGGTTCGCTCGAGGAGGCCCCGTACAAGGGTGCCCCGAAGGCCCCGGTGCTCTACATCAAGCCGGCCAACACCCGTGTTGGATGTGGTTCGACGGTCAACCTGCCGCAGGGTGCCCATTCGGTCGAAGTCGCCGCTACCGTCGGTCTGGTCATCGGCCAGGCTGCCGCCCGCGTGACGGCGGCCGATGCCTTGGGTCACGTCAGCGGCCTGGTGCTCGCTGCCGATCTCAGCCTGCCGCACGCCAGCTACTACCGCCCGGCGATCAAGGAAAAGTGTTTCGACGGTGCGCTGCCGCTGTCCTCGGTCAAGCCGCTGGTCGATATCGCCGGCCTGACCCTGGTCACCGAAATCGATGGCGAGGTCGTGGATCGTCGCCCGCTCAATGATCTGATCCGCCAGCCGGCGCAACTGCTGGCCGATGTCTCGGAATGGATGACCCTCAATGCCGGCGACGTGTTGCTCGTCGGCGTGCGCTACCAGGCGCCGCAGGCCAAGGCCGGCAGCGTCGTCCGCCTCAGTGCCGAAGGCCTGGGCAGCCTGAATTTCACCATCGCACAAGGAGTCGCCGCATGAAGCACGGTCGGATCAGTTACAACGGCGCCGTCCATCAGGTGACGGACGCAGGTGTTGAAAATGCGGGCCGCGTTCGCCTCGCCGACGGTCGACTGCTCAGCGAGGGCGAATTTCAATGGCTGCCGCCGGTCGAAGTCGGTACTGTCTTCGCGCTCGGCCTGAACTACGCCGACCACGCCAAGGAACTCGCCTTCAAGGCGCCGGAAGTGCCGCTGGTCTTCCTCAAGGGGCCGAACACCATCACTGGCCACAAGGCCAAGACGCGCCGCCCGGCCGACGCCACCTACATGCACTATGAGTGCGAGTTGGCCGTGGTCATCGGCAAGACCGGCAAGAACGTGAACAAGGCCGAGGCGATGGACATGGTCGCCGGCTACACCGTGGCCAACGACTACGCCATCCGCGACTACCTCGAGAACTATTACCGCCCGAACCTGCGGGTCAAGAACCGTGACGCCTGCACGCCGCTCGGCCCGTGGCTGGTCGATGCCGCCGATGTGCCGAGCCCGATGGCGCTCAAGCTGACCACCCGCGTCAATGGCCAGACGACGCAGGAAGGAACGACCGCCGACATGATTTTCGACATCGCTACCCTGATCGAATACCTGTCGTCCTTCATGACCCTGAATCCGGGCGACGTCATCCTGACCGGCACGCCGGAAGGCCTGGCCGATGTGAAGCCGGGCGATGTCATCGAAACCGAAGTTGAAAACGTCTGCTGTCTGGTCAACACCATCGTCGACGACCAGACCTGGTTCGCCCCCGTTTAAAGAAAGCGAGAACAGCATGATCAAGCACATCATCAACGGCCAGAAGGTCGAGAGCAAGGAGACCTTCGAAACGGTCAATCCGGCGACCGGCGAAGTGATCGATACCGTTGCCAGCGGCGGCGAAGCCGAAGTCAATGCCGCAGTGGCCGCCGCCAAGGCCGCTTTCCCGGGCTGGGCCGCCACGCCGGTCAAGGAGCGCGCCCGCCTGGTGCGCAAGCTGGGCGAGCTGATTGCCGCCAACGTCGAGCCGATCGCCGACATGGAAACCGCCGACACCGGCCAGGTCACCTACCAGACCAAGAAGGTGCTGGTGCCGCGCGCCTCCGACAACTTCAACTACTTCGCCGAGCTGATCCAGCACATGCACGGCGAAACCTACGATTCCGACACCGGCCACCTGAACTACACGCTGTGGCAGCCGGTGGGCGTCTGCGCGCTGATCTCGCCGTGGAACGTGCCGTTCATGACCGCCACCTGGAAGACCGCGCCTTGCCTGGCCTTCGGCAACACCGCCGTGCTCAAGATGTCCGAGTTGTCGCCGCTGACCGCCAACCGCCTCGGCGAACTGGCGCTCGAAGCCGGCATCCCGCCGGGCGTCTTCAACGTCGTCCATGGCTTCGGCAACACCGCCGGCGAGCCGCTGGTCGCTCACCCGGATGTGCGTTCGATTTCCTTTACCGGCTCGACCGCCACCGGCAACCGCATCGTCAAGTCGGCCGGCCTCAAGAAGTTCTCGATGGAACTGGGCGGCAAGTCGCCCTTCATCATTTTCGACGACGCCGACTACGAACGCGCCCTCGACGCCGCCATCTTCATGATCTTCTCGAACAATGGCGAGCGCTGCACCGCCGGCTCGCGGATCATTGTTCAGGCCGGCATCTACGACAAGTTCGTCGCCGATTTCGCCGCCCGCGCCGCCAAGATCAAGGTCGGCGACCCGACCGACATGAGCACCATCATCGGGCCGATGATCTCCAAGGGCCACCAGGAAAAGGTCAATTACTACATCGAACTCGGCAAGCAGGAAGGTGCCGAAGTCGTTTTCGGCGGCGGCACGCCGACGGTCGACGACAAGTTCAAGAACGGCTTCTGGGTTCAGCCGACGGTGTTCGCCGGGGTGGATAACAAGATGCGCATCGCCCAGGAAGAAATCTTCGGGCCGGTGCCGTGCATCATCCGCTTCAAGACCGAAGAAGAAGCGATCCAGATCGCCAACGACACCATCTACGGCCTCTCGTCGTACTTGTGGACCAACAACACCGGCCGCGCCATCCGCCTGGCCAAGGCCATCGAGTCCGGCATGACCTTCGTGAACAGCCAGAACGTGCGCGACCTGCGCCAGCCCTTCGGCGGCTCCAAGGCCTCCGGTACCGGCCGCGAAGGCAACCACTACAGCTACGAAGTGTTCTGCGAGGCGAAGAACATCGCCGTGTCCTACGGCAGCCACCCGATCCCGCGTTGGGGCGTCTGAGGACGCACGGAGGAGACAATCATGGGAAAACTCGCTTTAGCCGCCAAGATCACCCACGTGCCGTCGATGTACCTGTCCGAGCAGGACGGACCACACAAGGGCTGCCGTCAGGCCGCCATCGACGGTCACAAGGAGATCGCCCGCCGTATGCGTGAGGCCGGCGTCGACACCGTCGTCGTCTTCGATACGCACTGGCTGGTCAATTCCGGTTACCACATCAACTGCGCACCGAGTTGGGAGGGCATCTACACCTCCAACGAGCTGCCGCACTTCATCAAGAACCTGCCGTTCTCCTACGTCGGCAACCCGGAGCTGGGCAAGGCCATCGCCGACACGGCGACGGCCATGGGGGTGCATACCCGTGCCCACGACGCGACCAGCCTGGCCCCGGAGTACGGCACCCTGGTGCCGATGCGCTACATGAACCCGGACAAAGAGTTCAAGGTGGTCTCGGTTTCGGCGCTGTGCACGGTGCACAACCTGGCCGACTCCATCGTGCTCGGTCAGGCGGTAAGAAAGGCGATCGAGGAACAGTACGACGGCACCGTCGCCGTGCTTGCCTCCGGCTCGCTGTCGCACCGCTTCGCCCAGAACGGCGTTTCCGAGCAATTCCTGCACAAGGTCTGGGACCCGTTCCTGGAAACCGTCGATCACCACGTCGTCGAGTTGTGGAAAAAGGGCGACTGGAAGACCTTCTGCGGCATGTTGCCCGAGTACGCGGTCAAGTGTCACGGCGAAGGGATGATGCACGACACGGCAATGCTGCTCGGCGTGCTCGGTGGCGAAAGCTACACCGGCCAGGCCGAGGTGGTGACGCCGTACTTCGGCTCATCCGGCACCGGCCAGATCAACGTCGTCTTTCCCGTCTAAAAGAGCGTAAAGCCACGGTCAACCCCGCAGAGAAGCCAATTTCCAAAGGATAAGGGAGACAAACATGGGTGAAATCGTCATGGCCATCAAGTGCACGCACGTGCCCTCGATGCTGATTTCCGAACAGCCGGGGCCGGCGCATGGCTGCCGTCAGGCTGCCATCGATGCCGAGCGCGAGCTGGGCCGGCGCGCCGTCGAACTCGGCGTCGATACCTTCATCGTGTTCGACACGCACTGGCTGGTCAATGCGGGTTACCACATCAACAACAACGCGGTGCATCAGGGCAATTACACCAGCCACGAGTTCCCGCACTTCATCCAGGACCTGCCCTACGCCTTCCCGGGCAACCCGGAACTGGGCCGGATGATCGCCGAGGAAGCGACGGCGATGGGCGTCAAGACCCGTGCCCATGAAGTGGCTTCGCTCGACCTCGAGTACGGCACCATCCTGCCGATGCGCTACATGAACCCGGAAGGCAAGATCCGCGTGATCTCGATTGCCGGCTGGAGTACCTTCGGCTCGCTGGACGAGTCGCGCATCCTCGGCGAAGCACTGGCCAAGGCCGTCGCCCGCAGCAATTGCAAGGTCGCCATCGTCGCCTCCGGCTCGATGTCGCACCAGATCTGGGAAAACCGTCTGGTCGAGCAGGGCTTCAACACGATCAGCCGCGAATTCAACAAGCAGGTCGATCTGCGCGCGCTGCAACTGTGGGAGGCCGGCGATTGGGGCCCCTTCCTGCGCATGCTGCCCGAGTACGCGCAGTACTGCACCGGCGAAGGCAAGATGCACGACACCGCGATGCTCTTCGGCGCCCTCGGCTGGGACAAGTACGAAGGCAAGGCCGAGATCGTCTGCCCCTATTTCGAAAGCTCGGGCACCGGGCAGGTGGTGGTCAGCCTGCCGGTTGCCGGCATTCCGCCGCAGGCCAAGGGCGTCGGCATGGAAATGCCGGTTTCCTGAGCGTCGACCGTAAAAGAACTATCTGGAGAGGAACATGCCCCACCTGATCTACGAAATCACCGACAACCTGAACGTGGCCGAGGCTGACATTCAGGGCCTGCTGAAGAAGAGCAACCAGGTCCTGATCGATCAGGGGGGCGTTTTCCCGACCGGGGGTATCCGCTCCCGCGTGCATTGGCTCAAGGATTACTGCGTTGCCGATGGCGCCCAGACCAGCGATGCCTTCGTGCATGCCACGCTGAAGATCGGTGCGGGCCGTTCCGACGAGGCCAAGAAAAAGACCGGTGACGAACTGTTCGCGATGTTGAGCGCGCACTTCGCCGCCTTCTTCGAGCGTCATGGTCTGGCGCTCTCCATGGAAATCGCCGAGTTCAGCGAGGCCGGCACCTGGAAGAAAAACAACATTCACCCCCGCTACAAGAAGAACTGACAGAGGAGAATCAACATGCTCAGCCAAGACATCATTCAGGCCGCCGCCCAGCGCCTGCACGCCGCCGAACAGGCCCGCCAGCCGGTGCGCCAGATTTCGCTCGACCACCCGGAAATCACCATCGAGGACGCCTACGCGATCCAGAAAGCCTGGGTCCAGATCAAGCTGGCCGAGGGCCAGAAGGTCGTCGGCCACAAGATCGGCCTGACCTCGCGCGCCATGCAGATGTCGTCGCAGATCAACGAGCCGGACTTCGGCACCCTGCTCGACGAGATGGTCTACAAAGATGCCAGCGACATTCCCTGCTCGCGCTTCATCGACCCGATGGTCGAGGTCGAGCTGGCCTTCATCCTCAAGGATCGCCTGGAAGGCGAGAACGTCACCATCTTCGACGTGCTCTCGGCCACCGATTACGTGGTGCCGGCGGTCGAGATCATCGATGCCCGCTGCCATCGCATCGATCCGGAAACCAAGCGGCCGCGCAAGGTGATGGACACCATTTCCGACAACGCCGCCAACGTCGGCATCATCCTCGGCGGTCGCCCGATCAAGCCGATGGACATCGACCTGCGCTGGGCCGCCGCGCTGCTCTACAAGAACGGCGTGATCGAGGAAACCGGCGTCGCCGCCGGTGTCCTGAACCATCCGGCCAACGGTATCGTCTGGCTGGCCAAGAAGTTCGCGCCGCACGGCGTGGCGCTGGAACCGGGCCAGATCATCCTCGCCGGCTCCTTCACCCGTCCGGTCAAGGTCGCGCCGGGTGATACCATCCACGTCGATTACGGCCCGCTGGGCAACATCACTGCCCGTTTTGTCTGATTTTGCCGGGATAAAGGACGTCGACCGTGGACATGCCCCTCAATACATTCAAGCGCGCGCTGGCTGCCGGTGAAACGCAGATCGGCCTCTTTCTCGGCCTGGCCAACGCCTACACCGCCGAAGTCGTCGCCACCACCGGCTTCGACTGGCTGCTGATCGACGGCGAGCACGGCCCCAACGACCTGCGCACGATCATCGCCCAGCTGCAGGCGCTGGCGCCGTACCCGGTACGGCCGGTGGTGCGCACCGTCGACCACGACGTGGCGCGGATCAAGCAACTGCTCGACGGCGGCGCCCAGACGCTGATGGTGCCGATGGTCGAATCCGCTGCCGATGCCGAAAAGCTGGTGCGCGCCATGCGCTACCCGCCCAACGGCATCCGTGGCGTCGGCACCGCAATGGCCCGTGCCGCGCGCTGGAACGGCGTGAACGGCTACTTCGCCCAGGCCGACCAGGAAATGTGCCTGATCGTGCAGATCGAATCGACCACCGGCCTCGCCGCCATCGACGAGATTCTTCAGGTTGAGGGCGTCGATGCCGTGTTCATCGGCCCCTCCGACCTGGCCGCATCGATGGGCTATCTCGGCAATCCGGGCCACCCGGAAGTCAAGGCGGCGGTCGAAGGCGCCATCCGCAAGATTTCCGCCGCCGGCCTCGCTGCCGGCGTTTTCTCGGCCGATCCGGCCGCCGCCGAAGCCTACCGGCAGATCGGTGCCAGCTTCCTGCTGGTCGGTGTCGACGCCTTGCTGCTGCGTAACTCGGCAGTGGCGCTGGCTGACAAATTCAAGGCTGCCGGGCAGACGGCGGCGGGTGGCGCGGCGTATTAGGCCATGGCGCGGCGCCCGTGCTTTTATTCTCGCCGGTCCCTGCCGCTCACGGCGGGGGGAGGGTTGAGTTCGGGGTGCTGCGTGAGTTTGGCGATTCACGGTCGACGGCGGGAAATGCGGTTTTTGGTGGTTGCCGAGCGGCCTGTTCCTGCCGTGCCGGTGGCTGATCAACCGAGTTTCGCCTTGACGGCGCCTTACTTTCTTTTGCTTTGCCAAAAGAAAGTAAGCAAAGAAAAGGCGACCCCAGGCTATGCGGTCGGCTGCGCCGACTCCCCTGCGCTACTCAGCGAGCCGGGCGGCTGCGGAACTCGGCCCTGCGGGCCTCAAACAGTCCTCGCCGAAATCCCCCGGCCCGCCTGCGTTGCTCGGCGCTCCACATGGGGACCCAGAGGCGTCGCGGCGGAAAGCTTTGAGCAAAAAACGCAGCTGATTGTTTTTTGCGGTCTACCGGCAAAAACGTCCATTTTTACGGTCGACCGTGAATTCGCGAGGTTTTTCTCGCGGCCCTTTGCAGCAGGGGGCTTATTGCGGTCTGTTTTGCGACTGGGTTCTGCCAGGACAGCGGCTGCTTGCTCAGGTTTTGCTTTGGCGCTGGCTGAACGGCCGAGTTTCGCCTTGACGGCGCCTTACTTTCTTTTGCTTCGCCAAAAGAAAGTAAGCAAAGAAAAGGCGACCCCAGGCTACGCGGTCGGCTACGCCGACTGCCCTGCGCTACTCGTCGAGCCGGGCGGCTGCGGAACTCGGCCCTGCGGGCCTCAAACAGTCCTCGCCGAAATCCCCCGGCCCGCCTGCGTTGCTCGGCGCTTCACATGGGGACCCAGAGGTGTCGCGGCGGAAAGGCTGGAGCAAAAAACAAAGCAAACTGTTTTTTACGGTCGACTAGTAAAAACGCCATTTTTTACGGTCGACCGTGAATCCGAGATGTTTTTCCCCCAGCCCTCTGCGGCGTCGAGCAGCGCAGCGGGCAACGGGAAAAAGGGCGAGGACTGTCTGAGACCCAAAGGGCCGAGTTCCGCAACCCCCCGTTGTTCGCGAGCAGCGCAGTGCACCCGGCGCAGCCGGGCGCTGCAGCGGGCGCGCCTTCTTTTTGGCTACTTTTTCTTGGCAAGACAAGAAAAAGTACGCCCGCCGGTCAACGGCGGAAACCAGCCTCAAGCAGAGAATAGAAACGGTTGCGCCGTAGCCCGACCGGCAGGCGGCAGCGGCGGTTCCCGTGCGACGGTCAGGCCGCAAGCAGTGTCAGCCGCGAACCATTTCCCCATTTTTCAGCCCAAATCGCAGCCCAAAAACCCCACTTTTCACGGTCGACCGTGAAAACCCCGAAAAATCCCCGACCTGCCGTATAAACGGCAGGCGCATCACTCCGAAGGAGCCCTGCATGTTGTCCCTGAACGATCAAAACCTTCTCCGCCAGGCTTGCTACATCGATGGCGCCTGGGTTGGCGCCGATAGCGGTGAGACCATCGCGGTGACCAATCCGGCGACCGGCGAGACCATCGCCAGCGTGCCGCGTTGCGGTGCCGCCGAGACCGAGCGGGCGATTGCTGCCGCCGATCAGGCGCTGAAAACCTGGCGCGAGACCACCGCTGCCGAGCGCGCGCGCATCCTGCGCCGCTGGTTCGACTTGCTGATGAGCCACCAGGAAGACCTGGCCAAGCTGATGACCGCCGAGCAGGGCAAGCCGCTGGCCGAGGCCAAGGGCGAGATCGCCTATGCTGCCGCCTATGTCGAATGGTTTGCCGAGGAGGCCAAGCGCGCTTACGGCGAGGTGATTCCGTCGCCGTTCAAGGATCGTCAGATCGTGGTCACCAAGGAGCCGGTCGGCGTCTGCGCGGCGATCACGCCGTGGAATTTCCCGTCGGCGATGATTACCCGCAAGGTTGCCCCGGCGCTCGCCGCCGGCTGCACCATCGTCTTGAAGCCGGCCGAGCAGACGCCGCTGTCGGCGCTGGCGCTGGCCGAGCTGGCCGAGCGCGCCGGCGTCCCGGCCGGGGTGTTCAGCGTGGTCACCGGCAAGGCTTCGGCGATTGGCGGCGTGATGACGTCCAGCCCGACTGTGCGCAAGCTGACCTTCACCGGTTCGACGCCGATTGGCCAGTTGCTGATGCAGCAGTGCGCCGGCACGGTCAAGAAACTGTCGCTGGAACTGG
Source organism: Dechloromonas sp. ZY10 (assembly GCF_041378895.1). Lineage (NCBI taxonomy): Bacteria > Pseudomonadati > Pseudomonadota > Betaproteobacteria > Rhodocyclales > Azonexaceae > Dechloromonas > Dechloromonas aquae. Next base: position 3,324,956 of record NZ_CP144212.1, on the reverse strand, counting down.
GCGGCAACGCGCCTTTCATCGTCTTCGACGACGCCGATCTCGATGCCGCCGTCGCTGGCGCCCTTGCTTCCAAGTACCGCAACGCCGGCCAGACCTGCGTCTGCTCCAACCGTTTCCTGGTCCAGGACGGCGTCTATGAAGCCTTTGCCGCCAAGCTGGCGGCGGCAGTGGCCGGGCTCAAGATCGGCAACGGCATGGAAGAGGGCGTTACCCAAGGCCCGCTGATCGACGACGCTGCGATCAACAAGGTCGAGGAGCTGGTGCAGGATGCGGTCGCCAAGGGCGCCCGCGTCGTCACCGGCGGCAAGCGCCACGCGCTCGGCCGTACCTGGTTCGAGCCGACCATCCTTGCCGACGTGACTCCCGCGATGGCGGTGGCCAAGGAGGAAATCTTCGGGCCGGTGGCGCCGCTGTTCCGCTTCAAGAGCGAAGAAGAAGCGGTGCGCATGGCCAACGATACCGAGTTCGGTCTTGCCGCCTATTTTTTCTCGAAGGATCACGGCCGCGTCTGGCGCGTCTCCAAGCAACTCGAATACGGCATGGTCGGGGTCAATACCGGCCTGATTTCGACCGAGGTCGCCCCCTTCGGCGGGGTCAAGCTCTCCGGCGTTGGCCGCGAAGGGTCCAGCCACGGGATCGAGGAATACATGGAGCTCAAGTACCTGGCGCTCGGTGGCCTGTAAAATCTCCGGCCCACCGGCCGTTCCGGTGGATGGCGGCGGCCCGGCGGGCCGTCCTCCCGGTTTGACAGCAAGGCAGCGATGAATTCAGCCCTGATCCCTGCGGCCCGCGAGGGCCGTTTCCTTTTATTGCTCGGTGCGCTGGTTGCCTTCGGGCCGCTGGCCATCGACCTTTATCTGCCGGCGCTGCCGGCCATCGCGGCCGGCCTGGGGGCTTCGGCAGCGCAGGTGCAGGCGTCGATTACCGTCTTTCTCGCCGGTTTTGCCCTGGGGATGTTGTTTTACGGTCCGCTGTCGGACCGCTACGGGCGGCGTCCGGTGATGCTGGCCGGGATCGCGTTGTTCACGCTCGCCAGTCTGGCCTGTCTGCTCGCTGCCAGTGGCGAGCAGCTGGTGCTGGCGCGTTTCGTCCAGGCCCTCGGGGGCGGTGCCGCATCGGTGCTGGCGCGGGCGGTGGTGCGCGATGTCTACGCCCCGGCCGAGGCAATCCGCAAGCTGTCACTGATGGCGATGGTGACGGCGATTGCGCCCTTGCTCGCGCCTTTGCTCGGCAGCGGCCTGCTGCTCGCCTTTGGCTGGCGCGGCACCTTCGCCGCAGTGCTGCTGTGGGGGATCGCCAGCTTTGCCGTGGTCTGGCGCCGCCTGCCGGAAACCCTGGCGCCCGGGCAGCGCGGGCAACTGCCGCTGGCGGCGGCGTTCGCTGCCTATTTCCGGCTGGCTACCGATCCGCTGGCACTCGGTTTGCTGCTGGCCGGCGGCATGTCGTTTGCGGCGATGTTCGCTTACATCACGGGCAGTCCGTTTTACTTCATCGAGGCGCAGGGCTGGACGCCGCAGGCCTACAGCTTCCTGTTCGCCGCCAACGCGCTGGGAATTTTTGCTGCCAATTTCGTCAATAGCCGGCTGGTGCGGCAACGGGGGGGCGCGGTGCTGGCCGGGGTCGGCAGCGGCATGAGCCTGCTGGCGGCGCTAGTGCTGTGGCTGGCCATCGGCAATCCGGCGGCGACGCTGGCGGTGATCGCGATGCTGTTTATCGTGGTCGCTACCACCGGCCTGCTCGGTGCCAATTGCGTCGGCCTGCTGCTGGCGCGCTACCCGCAGAATGCCGGCGCAGCGGCTGCTTTGTTCGGTTCGGCGCAATTTGGCCTGGGGATGTGGGCGAGTGCCGCCGTGGCCTACGAGCATGCACCCGACGGGCGGCGCATGGCCGGGGTGATCCTCGGTTGCGCGCTGGCCTCGTTTGCCGGCTATCTGCTCTATCGCCACGCGGCCCGGCGGGCCGGTTAAGATCCGGCCGATGACGCAGACTCCGACTTCGACCCGGCGCTGGCCCAATGGCCTGCGCGCGCTGGCGCACCGCAACTTCCGGCTCTACTTCGCCGGCCAGGCGATATCCATTCTCGGCTCGTGGATTCAGCAGGTGGCGCTGGCCTGGCTGGTCTATCGGCTCACCGGCTCGGCGGCCTTGCTCGGGATCACCGCCTTTTGCGGACTGATTCCGCAGTTGCTGGTTGGCCCCTTTGCCGGTGCCTGGATCGACAAGCACGACAAGAAAAGCTGGCTGATCGGGGTGCAGTCGGCGATGGCGCTGCAGGCGCTGGTACTCGCCGGACTGACCTGGAGCGGCCTGATCAATCCGCCGCTGATCATCGCAATGGCGCTGCTGCTCGGCGTCCTGTCGAGTTTCGACGCACCCTTGCGGCAATCCCTGATCGGCTCCTTTGTCGGCCGGCGCGACGACCTGCCGAATGCGCTGGCGCTCAACGCGATGTTGTTCAACGCCGGCCGCTTTGTCGGCCCCCCGGTTGCCGGGCTGCTGCTCGGGCTGACTTCCGAAGCGGCTTGCTTTGCGCTCAATGCCCTTTCCTTCCTCGCGCTGATTGTCGCCATCCTGGTCGTGCGCGGTGCACCGCCGCCCCGTGCCAGCGGCTCGGTTGGCGAGGTGTTCCGCGAGGGGCTTTTTTATGCCTGGCGGACGTGGACCGTGAAAATGCTGATCCTGACGCTGGTTGCGCTCAACCTGACGGCGTCGGCCTACGCTGTGCTGCTGCCGGTGTTCGCCGCCGATGTCTTTCACGGCGATGCGACGACGCTGGGTTGGCTGTGGGGGGCGGCCGGTTGCGGCGCCTTCGCCTCGACCGTTGTACTGGCGACGCGCAAGGCCTTGCCGGCGGTGGTTGGCGCGGTGGTGGCGGGAACCGCGATTGCGGCGCTGTCGCTGCTGCTCTTTGCCGCCAGCGACTGGCTGGCGCTGGCCTTGCTCGGGATGTTCGGTGTCGGTTTCGGAATTTCGGTCTGCAACGTCGGCATCAACATGCTGCTGCAGAGTGCCGCCCCGGAAGCCCTGCGCGGCCGCATCGTCTCCTTCTTCACCTCGGCGCGCTTCGGTTTCGACGCGCTGGGCGGCTTGCTCGCCGGCTTCCTCGCCAGCCATTTCGGCGCCGCCCGAACGCTGATCGGCGAAGGCCTGTTGTTATTGCTGTTTGTCCTTTTCCTCTACCGGCGCCGGCAGCGCCTGCTGGCCCAGGTGGTGGCGCCGGAAGCGGCCGGTTCCTGATTCCGGATGGCTCCATGCAGATCGAACAAATTCCTTCCCTGTCCCTGTGTGCCGCCGAGCAACTGGCCGAACGGGCATTAGCGGCGGCTACGGCGAACGGTGTCGCAATCTGCGTTGCCGTGGTCGACCGCGCCGGCCTGCCGCTGGTTTTCAAACGGCAGCCGGCAGCACCGCTGCACTCCATCGACATTGCGCTCGACAAGGCCTATACGGCGGTCAGTTTCGGCCGTCCGACGGCGGCCTGGAACGAGCGGCTGGCGGCTGGCAGCGAACAGTTGCGGCACGGCCTGATCCGCCGCGAGCGCTTTGTCGGCTTCGGCGGCGGCCTGCCAGTCGAACACGAAGGGCAACGGGTCGGCGGGATCGGGATTTCCGGCGGCAGCGAAGCGCAGGATTGTGCGATCGCGGCGGCGGCGCTGGCCACAGCCTAGCGGCCCCGGTTCGCATTGGCGATCAGTGTTCGCCCGGCGGCGGCTGGTGCTCGGTAGCTACGGCCTGGGCCAGCGAGTCAAGCTCGGCGAAGAGCTGATTGAGCAGCCGCAGCCGATCCTGCAGGGCCAGCAACAAGCCTTCCACCGCCTGCTGTGGTGAAGGATTGACGGCACCCGAGTGGTCGATCTGTTCCTGCAACTGGTGGAGCTGGGCCCGATGGGCGCCGGCCTGGGCCATCAGGGTTTCGAGCAGGTCGTGGCGGCGGCGAATGAATTCGGCCGGATCGCTGGCCGATAATCGTGGGTCGAGCGCCAGGGCGGCCTTGACCAGGTCGCGGGCATCGCAGGCGGGGGGAATTGAAGTGTTCATGCTTGCCTCCTGGGGTCTGGCCGCAGCAGGGCGAAGAAACCGGAGCCACCGACGAAGGGCCCCGAGCTTCTGTCGCCATGTCTCATTCTGATCCGGTGGCGGCAAGACGGTTCCTTTTTTTAGCCGCGCTTTGACGTCTGCTTGACGCTTGTTGCCATCATTTTGTCGGCGCTTGCCGCCAGCGTCATACTCCGGTAAGGTCCCTTCCCCGACAATGTCGGCCGTGCCTTCGTTTTTGCTTCTACTGCCTCAGGATTTTGCATGGACTACAAAGATTCTTCGACCGACGCGCTGATGTTCATTACCCAGCGTCCCGACATTGTTTTCGAGCGCGGCCAGGGTTCCTGGCTGACTGATCACGCTGGTCGCCGCTACCTCGATTTCATCCAGGGCTGGGCGGTGAATTGCCTCGGCCACTGTCCTCCGGAAATCAGTGACACGCTGGCAGCGCAGAGCAAGCAACTGATCAACCCGAGTCCGGCCTTCTACAACGGGCCGATGGTTGAACTCGCCGGCCTGCTTACCCGCAATTCGTGCTTCGAGCGGGTGTTCTTCGCCAACACCGGCGCCGAGGCCAACGAAGGCGCGATCAAGCTGGCACGCAAGTGGGGCCGGCTGCATCGCGGCGGGGCGCACGAAATCATCACCTTCGGCCATTCCTTCCATGGCCGCACCTTGGCGACCATGTCGGCATCCGGCAAGGCTGGCTGGGATACCCTGTACGCGCCGCAGGTGATGGGCTTCCCCAAGGCCGAGTACAACCATCTCGACTCGGTGGCGGCGTTGATCGGCGAGAAAACCGTCGCGGTGATGCTCGAACCGGTGCAGGGCGAGGGCGGGGTGATCCCGGCCGAGATCGAATTCCTGCAGGGTCTGCGCAAACTCACCCGGGAGCGCGGCATTCTGCTCATCGTCGACGAAGTGCAGACCGGCATGGGGCGGACCGGCAAGCTCTTTGCCTACCAGCATGCCGGCATCGAGCCGGACATCATGACTCTGGGCAAAGGCATCGGCGGCGGCGTGCCGCTGGCCGCATTGCTGGCCCGCGAAGCGGTCTGCTGTTTCGAACCCGGCGACCAGGGCGGTACCTACAACGGCAACCCGTTGATGACTGCGGTCGGCGCTGCCGTCATCCGGCGCCTGCTGACCGACGGTTTTCTCGACGAGGTGGTGGCGCTTGGCGAATATCTGGCTCAAGGCTTGCGCGATCTGGCCGGCAAATACGGACATGTCGGCGAGCGCGGCAGCGGCTTGTTGCGGGCCCTGATCCTGTCGGATGAGAGCGGACCGCAGATCGTGCAGCGGGCGCTGGCGATGGAACCACATGGCCTGCTGCTCAATTCGCCGCGCCCCAACCTGCTGCGCTTCATGCCGGCGCTCAATGTAACGCGCGACGAAATCGACGAAATGCTGGCGGCACTCGACACCTTGTTGCAGGGCGAATGAAAAATGCCCGCTGCCACGGTCGACCGTGGCAGCGGGCAAAAATCCCCTGGGGCGGCTCAGACGCGGAAGCGTTCGACCCGCCGCATCAAGTCGTCGGCGATGCGTTCCAGGGTATTGGCCGCTTCAGCGGTGCCGCGTACATTGCGCGCGGTCTGGTCAACCATCCGGGTGATCTCCTCAACCCGCAGCGCGATCGAGCCGCTGCTGGCGCTCTGTTCGCGGGTGGCATTGGCGACGTCGCGAATCCGGGTCAGCGTGCGGCTGGCGCCGTCTTCGATCTGCTGCAGAGACAGCGAAGCTTCGCCGGCCAGATCGACGCCTTGCTCGACCTCGGGCAAGACTGCGCTCATCGCCGCAACAGCGCCCCCGGTTTCGCCCTGGATGCCGGCGATCACCGTTTCGATCTCGGTGGTCGCCAGCGAGGTCCGTTCGGCCAGCTTGCGCACCTCGTCGGCGACCACGGCGAAGCCTCGTCCCTGTTCGCCGGCACGGGCCGCCTCGATCGCGGCGTTGAGCGCGAGCAGATTGGTCTGGCCGGCGATTTCCTTGATCGTATTGGCAATGCTCGACACTTCGCTGGCTCGCGCTTCAAGGGCGCGGATGCGTTGCGAAGCCTGGTCGACCGTGCCGGCAATCTGGCGGATCGCGCGGGTGGCCTGATCGACACGCTGGCTGCCGTTACCCGCCAGCGCCATCGCCTGCTGCGAGTCGTCTTCGGTGGCGCGGGCACTGTCAGAAATATGGGTCGAACTGACCGTCAGTTCTTCGATGGCGGCCGCCATTTCGGTGGTGGCGTCGGCCTGGTGTTCGGCGGCTTGTGCCACCTCAGCCGCCGAGTGGCCGATACCGCGGGCGCTTTGGACCAGCGTTGCGGCGCTGTCGCGAATCCCGGCGATCAGGTCGTGTTGTACCTTCAGCATCTGGTCGAGGGCAGCGAGCAGGCTGCCGGGAGCGGGGTGTCCCACCTGTGCAGTCAGGTCACCAGCGGCTACTGCCTGCATCACTGCGCTGGCGGCGGCGGGTTCGCCGCCGATCTGGCGCAGGATGCCGCGTGCGATGAGGAAACCGAGCAGGCCGATCAGTGCGGTCAGGCCCAGCGAGATCAGGATTTGCTGGAGCAGGATGCTGCGGAATTCGGCGTCCAGATCGTCGGTATAAATCCCGGTCCCGATCAGCCAGCCCCAGGCCGGAAATTTTTTGACGAATTGCAGTTTGGGCAAGGCTTGCGTGCCGCCGGGCCGGGGAAACTGAGTGTCGACATAAGCTTCGTCGGCGCTGACCAGTGCGGCGGTGAGGTCGCGGATGGTGTAGCGGCCATTGCCATCCTTGATCTTGTCGAGCATGTTCTGCCCTTCCAGTTCACGCTTGATGTGGGCAACGCTGACCCCATCCAGAGTCCAGGCGTAGTAGTACTCGGTTTTGCCGTCAGCACCGCCGTAGCGGGCGCTGCGTATGGTTTCCCGGGCACGGCGCTGGGCCTCTTCGAGCGGCAGGGTGCCGGCTTCGACCTGGCGCTGCAGTTCGGCGACGGCATTGTGGATGCCCTGGACGCCGGTCCGGATCAGCGTCTTGCGGCTTTCCAGCAAGGACTGGCGGGCATGATAAGCGCTGAACGCAGCAAGCGTGGTCATCCCGACAAAAGCCGCCAGGACAATCAGCAGCAGGCGCTGACGCAGGCTGAACTCGGATTTGACAGACATTGGCATCCCCCGGGAGTTTTCCCATTTTTGGAAGTTGGCCTTATACCGTCTGCCTGAAGAATCCTGAATAAGGGATTACCGCAGGTGGCTGCGGAAAAAGCCGCTGCCCTGCGGTTGACCGTGTACCTGGCCAGCAGTGGCTGCGCAGCCGGGCAAGAAAAAACCGGGGAGGCCGAGAGGGGGAGGCACTCCCCGGTCAAACCGCAAAGCAAGCGGAGGCAATCAGCAGGGCTTACATGCCGAGATAGGCGGCGCGTACCTGCTCGTTGCTGATCAGTTCCTGGCCGCTGCCGGACAGCGTGACCAGACCGGTTTCGATGACATAACCACGGTCGGCAATGGCCAGCGCGGCAAAGGCGTTCTGCTCGGCAAGGATGATGGTCATCCCCTGGGCCTTGAGCGCCTTGACCACGTTGAAGACTTCTTCAACCAGCAGCGGCGCCAAACCCATCGACGGTTCGTCGAGCAGCAACAGCTTGGGCCGGCCCATCAGCGCGCGGCCGATGGCCAGCATCTGCTGCTGGCCGCCGGATAGCGTGCCGGCCGGCAAGGCGCGTTTTTCCTTGAGGATCGGGAACATCGTGAACACCTTTTCCAGGTCTTCCTCGACATGGGCCTTGGGCTGGGTGTAGGCGCCCAGCCGCAGGTTGTCCTCGATCGACAGCGGGCCGAAAACCTGACGGCCTTCCGGGCTCTGGCAGATGCCGCGGCGCATGCGCTGGTCGGAACGGACGCTGGAAATGTCGGCACCGTCGAACAGGATCTTGCCGGCACTCATCGGCTGGATGCCCGACAGGGTACGCAGGAAGGTGGTCTTGCCGGCGCCGTTGGCGCCGACCAGCGCGACCAGTTCGCCACGACGGACTTCGATGTCCATGCCCTTGAGCGCCTTGATCCGGCCGTAGCAGCTTTCCAGCCCGGAGACTGAGAGCAGGATTTCGCCGGTACGGTGCACCTTGCCGGGTTCGAGCTCGCCGGCGCTGTGGGCGCCCAGACCAATCGATTCGGGGGCGAGGCTGGCGATACGATGGAACAACTGGCGGAATTCGGCCTTGGCGCGCTCGCCGAAGAGTGGATCTTCGTTGTCGAGGAAGGCGCGGTCGATCGGCTCCCAGTCGCCGGGGAAAAAGCTCTCGCGGGCCATTGGCATCGCGTCTTTTTCCTCGGTCCGGATATGGTTTTTCAGGCTCTGGGTGTAGATCCGCAATGCAGCCGCGAATTCCGGCGCCCCCAGTCTGCCGGCTGCGGCTTCCGCGAGTTGCTGACGCAGCGACTTGAGGACTTCCGGGCCATTGCGGTGCTCGGCCTGCAGTCGGTCAAGAATCGGTCCGGCGGCTTCGTTGCGCTGGCGCAGCAGCGGGAACAGATGCAGGTCTTCCTTGGCGTGGTGGCAGGCGTCCATGAACTGTTCGATGTAGTCGAAAATCGACGCGAACAGCGCCGGGTCGACCTGGCCGCCATCGTCCATCTCGCCGGCCAGCAGGTCGATGGTGGTGGCGATCCGCCACAGGTTCTGGTGTTCTTCGGTGATGATGCGCAGGGCTTCCATGCTGCTCCCCTTGTCAGGCGTGGGCGCCGAGATAGGCGGCGATCACGTCCGGGTTCTTGCGGACCTCTTCGCCGGTGCCTTCGGCCAGCTTCTTGCCGTAGTCGAGCACCAGGATGCGGTCGGACAGGTTCATGACCATCTTCATGTCGTGCTCCACCAGAACCACAGTGACGCCGGAATCGGCGACCTTGCGGACCAGATGGTCGACCTCGATGGTTTCCTTGGGATTGAGGCCGGCGGCCGGCTCGTCGAGGAAGATCAGGCGCGGCTTCATGGCCAGCGCGCGGGCGATCTCCAGCCGCTTGAGCGCGCCGTAGGGCATGCTGTCGGCGCGTGCCTCGATGTACTTTTCCAGGCCGACGAAGCGCATCAGTTCGGCGGCCTCGCCGCGCAATTCGGCATCGCGGCGCTTGAGTCCGGGCAGGCGCAAGGCTGCCTTGAACAGGTTGCGGTCGAGGCGCAGATGGGCGCCGACCATGACGTTTTCCAGCGCGCTCATGTTCATGCAGATCTGCAGGTTCTGAAAGGTGCGCGCCATGCCCCGGCGGGCCAGTTCGTTGGGCGACTTGCCCTCGATCGCCTCGCCGTCGAGCCGGATCTGGCCGGTGGTCGGCTGGTAGACCCCGGTGATCAGGTTGAACAGGGTGGTCTTGCCGGCGCCGTTGGGGCCGATCACCGAATAGACGATACCGGCATCAATGGTGAAGCTGACGTTTTGGACGGCCTTGACGCCGCCAAAGTGGATCGACAGATCCTTGACTTCAAGCAGGGCCATGCTCATTCCCCCTTGCCGAACTTGGCCGCGAGCGTCGGTACGATGCCGCGCGGCAGGAAAATCATGAAGCCCATCAGGATCGCGCCGAAGACCACGGTTTCCCAGCCTTCGAAGGTGGCCAGGGCTTGCGGCAGGGCGGTCAGCAGGATGGCACCGATCAGCGAGCCGTAGACCGAGGCCATGCCGCCGACGACGACCATGGTGACCAGTTCGATGGAGTGGAAGAAATCGGCGAAATTGGGGCTGACGAAACCGATGTAGTGGGCCGTGACGCTGCCCATCAGCGAAGCAAAGACCGCCGACAGCACGAAGATCGCGACCTTGTAGCGGACGACATCGACGCCGACCACCTGCGAGGCGACTTCAGAACCATGCAGCGCACGCAGCGCGCGGCCGAAGGGCGAGTCGATCAGGTTCAGCGAGGTCCAGATGCTCGCTACGAGCAGTGCGGCGATTACCCAATACCATTGCTTGTCGCTGCTCAGTTCGAATCCGAATAAGCCCATTGCCGACACCGGCATCCCGTCCGGGCCACCGGTCCATTGGGCTTCGTTGCGCAGCGCAATGTTGATGATGATGCCGAGACCAAGGGTGGCCATCGCCAGGTAGTGCCCCTTGAGTTTAAAAATCGGCCGGGCGACCAGCGCCGCCAGCAGACCGGTGGCGACTGCGCCGGCGAGCATCGCCAGCAGCGGGTGCCAGCCGAAATGCGTTGGCAGTACGGCTGAGGCATAGGCGCCGATGCCGAGGAAACCGGCGTGACCGAGGCTGATCTGGCCGGCAAAGCCGATCAGCAGGTTGAGGCCAAGGACGATGGTGGCGTTGATCGCCATCCGGATCACCAGGTCGAGGTAAAAACTGTTGGGGACTGCGAAAGGCAGGACCAGCAGTGCCGCGATGACGATCAGCAGGCCGAAGTAGACGTTCTTTTGCATGGCTTACACCCGGTCCGTCGATTTGCCGCCAAACAGGCCGCGCGGCATGAAGAAGAGGATGAGCAGGATCAGGACGAAGGGAATCGCATCCTTGTAGGCCGACGAAATGTAGCCGGCACCCATCGCTTCGAGAATCCCGACCAGCAGGCCGCCGATGACTGCGCCGAGGCCGTTGCCGAGGCCGCCGACGACGGCGGCGACGAAGCCCTTGAGGCCGAGCATGATCCCGACGTCGTAGGAGGTCAGGGTGATCGGGGTGACCAGGATGCCGCCGATGGCACCGAGTGCCGCTGACATCGCGAAGCTCATGAACAGCACCCAGCTGGTGTTGATCCCGACCAGTTCGGCGGCCAGGCGGTTGACCGAGGTGGCGAGCATGGCCTTGCCCTGCAGCGTGCGGTTGAAGAAATACCACAGACCGGCGACGACCAGCGCGGTGACGCCGAGCACCCAGAGGCTTTGCGGCAACAGGGTGGCGCCCATGATCTCGATCGGGGTGTCGCCGGAGAAGGCCGGCAGGCTGAAGGTACCCTTGCCCAGCCAGACCTGGATCAGGCCGCGGATGACCAGCGAGGCGCCGATGGTGATGATGATCAGGGTGACCGTTTCGGCGCCCTTGACCGGCTCGATGGCGAGTTTTTCGACCAGGATGCCGACGATAGCCGGAATCAGGATCGCCAGCAGCAGAGCCACCGGTAGCGGCAGGCCGGCCTGGGTGAAGAAGACTGCGAGCATGCCGCCGAGCATGATGAATTCGCCCTGGGCGAAGTTGATCACATGGCTGGCGTTGTAGATCAGCGTGAAGCCGAGCGCAGCCAGCGCGTAGGTCGCGCCGACGGTGACGCCGGAAAATAGGAACTGCAGGAACTGGGCCAACATCAGCAGATCCTCCCGATGCCCTGGGGCATCGCTCTCCGCGGAACGCGACGATTCGTCATGTCTCCTCCTGTTGTTATCTGTCTGACCGTGGGAAAACCATGGTCACTGATTTGAAATTCTGTATTTCGTAATTGATTCTGTCAATAGAAATGATACAAAAACTCTGTTTTTTTTTGTTTTGCGTATCGCAAAGCCGTCGCGGGGTCAGGCAGGGTGACCGGTGGCTCCCAGGCGTTGCGACAATGCGCTGGCCGAGCGGCGCAATGCGGAGACCACCTGGCTGTCCGGGCTCATGTCGAACATGCCTTTGACGCCGACGACCACAATCCCCATCGTGATTTCGTTGCGGAAGTTGAAAACCGGGGCGGCGACAGCTTCAACGCCGCTGGCCATGTAATAGTCGGAGAGGGCGCAATAGCCATCCTGGCGTACCTGGGCCAGCATTTGTTCGACCTGGGTGCGGGTTTGCAGGTGTGGCGGCAGTTTCTTGTTTTTCAATTCCTGGCCAATCAGGCGGTCGACCGTGTCATTCTTCAGCCAGGCAGCGAATATCCGCCCGCTCGCCGAATTGAGGATGTGCAGAGCCGTGCCGGTAACCACATTGACCGTGATTGCCCGGCGCGGGCGTTCCCAGCGGACGATCACCGGACCGTTCTCGCTCCACACTGCGAGCGCGGTGGTCTCGTTGATTTCGTCGCGCAGGCGGGCGATCTCGGATAATCCGAGGCGCACGCGATCGAGCCGGTCGATGGCGACCAGACCGATATTCAGCGCGAAACCGCCAAGGTCGTAGCGCGAGGTCAGCGGGTCCTGTTCTACCAGTCCGGCCCGGATCAGGCTGACCAGGTAGCGGTGGGCTTTCGACGCCGGCATGTCGGCTGCCGCAGCAATATCCTTGAGCATCATCGAGCGCTGGCCGTTGACCATCGCGCGGAGGATGCTCATGCCGATTTCCAGGGACTGGACGCCGTGTTTACCTTCCAGTTCTTCGCTCATCTGAATTCTCCAAAATTTCCAAATACGAAACTGGTTTTATTTTATAGAATTCCGTCTGGTCATGTCATGGAGATTCGAGGAATGTTGCCTTTACGTGTTTTTGCCATCGATGGCATTGTTCCCGTCGTCGACCCGACGGCGTTTGTGCATCCCTCGGCAGTGCTGATCGGTGACGTGATCGTCGGGCCGGGGTGCTATGTCGGGCCTTGTGCCTGCTTGCGCGGTGATTTTGGTCGATTGATTCTGGAGCGCGGCGCCAACCTGCAGGATACCTGCGTGATGCACGGTTTCCCGGGAACCGATACGGTGGTCGAAGAGGATGGCCATATCGGGCATGGTGCGGTGCTGCACGGCTGTCGTGTCGGGCGCAATGCGCTGGTCGGGATGAACGCAGTGATCATGGATAATGCGGTGATCGGCGAGTCAGCGATTGTTGCCGCCAGCGCCTTTGTCAAAGCGGCAGCGGAGATTCCGGCGCGTAGTCTGGCGGCTGGTTCGCCGGCTCGGGTGATCCGCGAATTGTCGGATGAGGAAATTGCCTGGAAGGGGCAGGGAACGCAGACCTATCAGGACCTGGCCCGGCGTAGCCTGGCCACCATGGTCGAGTGTGCTCCGCTGACGGCTATCGAGGCCGAACGGCCGCGGATCAGTATTCCCGATGTGGTGCCTCTGGTTGCGTTGAAAAAAGGAGCCGGTTGACGCTGCGCCAGCGGCGGTGCTTGGCTCTTTGGTGATTTTCAGCCCCGGGGTGGCAGGATGACTGTACAATCGCAGATCGTCATTGGAATAACATGATTTGCCGATGCGTGACTGCGGTTGCGTCCGGCAATCCCATCAGGAATGAATAAGCCGGTCCGCGCCGTAGCCGGTATTTTTCGATGCTTGCCTTCTCCCGTACCCGCTTGAGCCGCTGGGGCTTGCTGGCGTTCCTCGTGCTGAATGGCTTTGTCGCCGTGATGATCGGCTTTTTTCTGCTGGAAAGCCGGGCTCAGTACAGCGAGAAGGCCGCCATTTCGGCACAGAACCTGTCGCAGTTGCTTGAGCAACAGTTGAACGCATCGATCCGCCAGATCGATATCTCGCTGCGTTCGGTGGGCGATGTCGTGGTGCGTGCGTTGGGTGAGGGCAAGAGCCTGGAGCAGCAGAAGCTGTATGGTTTGCTAACCCAGCACCAGGCCCGTCAACCCGATGCCGACCGGATTTTATTGCTTGATGCGCGGGGGCGTATCGTCGCCAGTTCCGGATTTGAGAGCAGCGCTGGCGGGTCTTTAGCCGACACCGATTATTTTCGCCGGGTTAGCCTGGATCATTATGCCGGCCTGGTGGTCGGCCGGCCGCAGCCAGATCCTCTCGGGCACCAATTGCTGCTTCCTTTCGCCCGCCGGATTGCCCACTCGGACGGCAGTTTTGCCGGTAGCCTGGTCGTTCTGGCCGAAGTCGATCGTTTTGCCCGGGCGCTAACGCAGGTCAGGGTTGGCGGACGTGGCACGGTCACGCTGCTGGATGAGGAGCAGCGGCAGATCGCTCACCATCCACGTGCCAAAGGTGAGCGGCAGAACGCCGGGAATTCACAGTTGGAAGGGCTGCTGCCTTTGCTGCAGCCGGGCGATGCGATGATGGGCAACGCTCATGAATTGGCGGGGGGGGATGGAATTCACATGCTGGCGTTGCGCAAGTCGGCAGACTGGCCCTTCCTGATCGCAGTCGATTTGATGTCCGAAGATTATCTGGCGCCCTGGTACAAGGAACTGCGCTTCTCGCTGGTGGCCTTCCTGCTGTTTGCGATATTGACCGGGGCCGGTGCTTACGTGATTGTGCGGGTCTGGTGCGCGCATGAGCAGGCGCGAGCCGAGAATCTGCGGTTGCTGCGTTTTAACGAGGCTCTGCTCAAGGCGATCCCCGTTCCAGTCTTTTTCAAGGACCGCGATGGCCGTTATCTAGGCTGCAATCCGGCGTACACCGAGATTCTTGGTGTGGCACCGGCTGACCTGATCGGGCGGACAACTGCCGAGGTCTGGCCCACTCACCTGTCCGATATCTATGTCCAGAAAGACCGCGAACTGATTGCCAGTGAGGCGCCGCAGGTCTATGAGTTTGCGATTCGTGATCGCCATGGCGATCCCCGACAGGTAATTTTTGCCCGTAACATTTTTCTTGATGAAAAAGGGGATGTGGCCGGGATTATCGGCGCCTTCATCGACATCACCGAACGCAAGCGTCATGAGCAGGAGTTGCTTGCTGCGCGGGAGGTTGCCGAGGCGGCGAGTCTGGCCAAGAGTCAGTTTCTGGCGACCATGTCGCACGAAATCAGGACGCCGCTGAACGGTATCCTGGGCATGGCCCAGATCATGCTGATGAACGATGCCGCCGATGGCGAAAGCCGTGATTGTGCGCAGACCATCTTCAATTCCGGACAGATGCTGCTGACCTTGTTGAACGATATTCTCGACCTGTCAAAAATCGAGGCGGGCAAGCTGCAGTTGGAAGTGACAGCCTTCGACCCCGGGCAATTGATCCGCGACACACTCGAATTGTTCGCTGATGCTGCCGAGCGCCAGGGAGTGCTGTTGCAAGGTCAGTGGGAAGAGCATTTTGGCCATCATTACCAGGGGGATCCGACGCGTCTGCGCCAGATGCTCGGCAATCTGGTCAGCAATGCGATCAAGTTCAGCCACGGCGGAGAAGTCCGGGTTCTGGCCAAGGAAGTGGAGGTTGAGGCCGATGCTGCGGTTTTGCGCTTCGAGGTTTGCGATCAGGGGATTGGTATTCCTGAGGAAAAGCAGGCTTTGCTGTTCCAGCCATTCAGTCAGGCAGACAGCTCCACTACCCGGAAATTCGGCGGTACGGGCCTCGGTTTGTCGATCGTTCGCAATCTGGCGGAAATGATGGATGGTGCGGTCGGTGTCGTCAGCAAGATTGGGGAAGGGGCCTGCTTCTGGTTTACGGTCCGGGTAGGCTTGGTGCGCGAGCGGGCCGAGCAAGCCAGCAGCGTGGTCCGGACCATGCCGGTGCATCCGCCGGCCGCTCCTGCGGCTTCGGTATCCGGGCACATTCTGGTGGTTGATGACAACGCCACCAATCGTAAGGTGGTGGCCGCGTTGCTGAAAAAGGGCGGGCATCGCGTCGATTGTGTTGAAAATGGCCGCGAGGCTGACGATTTCTATCGGCGCCAGGCGCCAGACCTGATTCTGATGGATTGCCAGATGCCGGTCATGGACGGCTTTGAGGCAACCCGCAGGATTCGCCGCTGGGAGGGGGCACAGTCCTGGCGGCGGACTCCGATCATAGCCTTTACCGCCGGGGTGTTTTCGCAGGATCGGCAGAACTGTGTTGATGCCGGAATGGATGACTTTCTGCCCAAGCCGGTCAATGCGTCGGCATTGCAGGAAATGCTCGGGCGCTGGCTGCCAGCACGGGAAATCTGCGATTGAACGATGATTTTGTCCGTCAATCACGGTATACCCTGATCCTGCGATGGTACTATAACGAAAGTTATAATTATTGATGCTGCGGGCAAGACTGCCTTGGCCCGCACCGAGGTTGTCATGCTGCTTCATTTGACGCGTTTGCTGTTGGTGTGTGCTGCGGTACTGGTCATTCCCCAGGCAGCTGCGCAGAGTTACCGTTCCGAGTATCGCCTTTCCTGCGTGCTGGGGAGTGGATTTCCCTGGGGACAGGCGGCCGAGCGTTGGGCAGAGTTGGTGCGCGAGCAAACGCAGGGGCGCATCAACATCCGGTTATACACGGGTGCCTCGCTGGTCGGGGGGGACCAGACCCGGGAGTTTCCATCGATCCAGCAAGGGGTGATCGATCTGGCGGTTGGGTCGACCATCAACTGGTCGCCGCAGGTCAAGGAATTGAATTTGTTCTCTCTGCCCTTCCTGCTGCCTGACCATAAGGCAATTGACGCCTTGACCCAGGGGGCGGTAGGGCGAGAATTATTCGCCGTGCTCGAGAAGAATGGCGTGATTCCGCTTGCCTGGGGGGAGAACGGTTTCCGTGAGTTGTCCAATTCGCGCAAGCCGATTGCCCTGCCGGCCGACATGAAAGGCATGAAATTCCGGGTTGTGGGTTCCCCGGTGTTTGTCGATATTTTCAATGCGCTGAAGGCGCGCCCGATGCTGATGAGTTGGGTCGATGCCCAGCCGGCACTGGTTGAGGGCGTGGTTGATGGACAGGAAAATCCGCTTTCGGTGTATCTGGCATCGAATATGCTTCGAGTCGGGCAGCGTTACCTGACAGCCTGGCGCTATGTTGCCGATCCGCTGATTTTTGTTGTCAATCCGCAGGTATGGGCAGGTTGGTCGGTATCGGATCGGCAGATCGTACGCCAAGCTGCGCAGCAGGCTGCGCGCGAAAACATTGAACGTGCCAGACGCGGACTGATGGGACACGATGCCAGCCAGTGGCGGCAACTGGAAGCTGCCGGGGTGAGTGTGACCCACCTGACAGCTGCCCAGCGTGCTGCGTTTGTTCAGGCGACTCGTCCTGTTTACGACAAGTGGCGGAAAACCATTGGCGCTGAACTGGTGGGGCTGGCCGAGCAGGCGATTGCCGCGCGCAAGGAGCCTTAGCGCTCTGGCGGCAGGGATTGGTTTCCGCCAGGCAGCGGGTCGTCCTGGGGGAAGCGTTCGTTGTAGGCGGGGTCGTAGGTCGGCGTGCTGCCATCGGCGAGTTGCAACACGCGGTCGAGATGGCTTTCCGAGGCGCCGGCCAGGCGCCGGTAGAGCTCGCGGCAGAGCAGGCGGGCTTTCTGACCCGGCCAGTCGCTGGGCAGTAGGACATCGGGGAGTTCAGGGTCGCGCAGCAGCAGGCGGCGGTAGTCGTGGATCAGTAGCAGGCGGACCAGGAAAGCGTCTTCCTCGCCAATGCCGGCCTCCCGTTCCTGGCGTAGCTCGGCGAGAATCGGCAGATAGGTCGCGACAAAACCGGCATAGGCTTCGCCCAGTTCTTCCAGGTCCCAGGCTCGGCGCACCAGATCGGCATCGTTGGCCGACAGGCCGGCACGGGAGTCGACCGCCAACAGCGGCATCAAGCGGTCGAGTAATTCGCCCAGTCCTTCCGCGACCAGAGCGTCAAAAGCGGCGGTGAGGTCGGCGCTGGGATGTACGAAGCACTCGTTGCCCAGGGCGCCGAAGCCTTGCCAGAACAGGGCGCGTTTCAGTTTTTCCCGGTCGCGGGCGTCGAGTTCGCCAACCGACAGGATCAGCCGCCACCGGCGGTCCCAGAGCGGGGAGTGCGATGCATAAATATGCCGCGAGGCTTCGTCGAAGCGTCTTCTGCCGGAATGGGTCAGGACGTAATCGGCCCGCCGGCCAACGCTTTCGGTGCGCAGCCACTCCTCCTTGGCCAGGCGGAAGACCGAGGTGCGAATCAGGCGTTCGTTGAGTTCGAGCGGTTCCAGCAGGCGGATCAGGCTGCCCAGCCAGATGCGGCCGCCGCGTGGCACGACGGCGTCGCCAAAGGCGGAAATGATCAGGGAGCCGGCCTGAACGCGCTTCTGTTGCCGGAAGTCGTCCAGCCGCTGTTTGACGGACGGGATCACGAAATGAGTCGCAGCGGGCAAACCGCGCATGTTACCCATTTCATGCCCCCCTGAACAGTCGCGTCTCCGCTTAAAGCTTCAGCAAATGGTCGTCGTCGGCCACGACGGGTTGTTGCTGGGCGAAGAAACCTTCTACATGGATCAGCTCATCCTTGGCGCCGAGTTGTTTGACGGCGGCGACGCAGGCATCGACAAATTCCGGGCTGCCGGCAGCAAAGATGGTGTGTTTTGACAGATCCGGGAACAGCTTCGGCAGGACCGTACCGATTCTTCCGGCCAGATAACCTTCGGCTTCCTCGCGGGTCAGAGTGATCTTGTAGTCGAAGTTGCGGTGCTTGGTGCGCCACCAGGCCATCATCCCCTGGCTGTAGACGTCTGCCCGGCTGCGTGCCGAGACGACCATTGCCACCGGCTTCTTGAAACCCCGGCGCAATGCAGCTTCGGCCAGGGCAAGAATCGGTGCCAGACCGGTGCCGGCTGCAAGGCAAAGGACTGGAGTGTCGACCGACGGGTCGCCGATAAAAGTACCGTAGGCGCCCGAAATCTTGACGTTATCGCCGATTTGCAGCGTGTCGTGCACCCAGTTGCTGGTAACGCCGTCTTCGGCACGGGCAATCTGCAGCACCAGTTCGCCATCCGGGCGGGGCGGGTTGGAAATCGAGTAGGCGCGGGCGGGAATGTTCTCGCGCGGATTGCCTAGGGTGACGTATTGCCCGGGCCAATAGCGGATCGGCTGGCCGACCGGACGCAGGCGCAGTTCGACGACGCGGGCGGCGACTGACTTCTTGTCGATCACGACAAACAGGGCATCTTCACGCGGTGGGAAGAGTTTGGGCTTGGCGTCCTCGGTGCCCCATTCGATGGTCAACTCGTCGGAAATCGGCTTGGCCATGCACATCAGGCCGTAGCCTTGTTTCCGCTCGTCCTGCGAGAGCGCCATGTCGAGCACCATGCCCTGATCGAACTGGCCGGAGGTGACCTTGACCTTGCACTCGCCGCAGGCGCCGGCACGGCAGTTGTTGGGCAGGGCATAACCTGCTTTTTCCAGTGCCATCAGCACGGTGTCGCCATAAGCGCATTCGACCGATTTGCCTGAGGGTTGCATCACGATACGAGCCATTGCTCTTCCCCTTATTGTTAGTGGTTTCTCTGTTGCGGCAAAGCCGGCACACCCGGAGGTGTGCCGGCCATGGCAGGATCAGTGCGGAATATTAGAAGACCGGGATGATGTCTTCCATTTCGAGATCGGAAATTTCCTGGCCGGTGATGCCGACTTCCGGGATCGCCGGGAACGGAATGTTGAAGCGATCCAGCACGCCCTTCAGGTTGATGATCGCGTTGCGCCAGTTTTCCTTCTTGGCTTCGTAGGTCGGGATGCCAAAACCGGCGGCACGGGCAACTTCCTCGGCTTCGCGCTGGTTGGCGATGAAGTCGGCGGGCAGGTCCCAGAATTCCATCGGCGGCTCGAACAGGACGGCCGACAGGAACAGGTAGCCAGCGCGGATCTGCTTGGTGATCACGGCCTTGTTTTCCGGGCCCATTTTCGGGTAGTCGCGCTCCATCACGGCCATGCAGATCGCCATGTGGCGGCCTTCGTCGCGGCCGATGTTCTTGAAGCCTTCCTTGAAGACGGCTTCGCGGGAGTTGTCGTACATCTGCTTGAAGATGGTCGCGGCAGCGATTTCGCCCATCAGGAAGGAGCTGAACAATACCGCCAAGTCATACTTGGGTACGGCCTGCTTGTAGCCGGTCCAGTAACGGCCGCCGTTGAAGTACAGCCACTGGGCGTTCTTCTGCAGGCGCTTGCCGAGTTCGGTCTTCGGCTGGTAGGTCAGCGGGTCGGAATGGCCGAGCAGTTTGGTGATGGCCAGACCGCACATGATTTCGTGGTTCTGTTCGTCGCGGGTGACCGAGAAGAAGCACTTGCGCACCGGGTCTTCTTCATGCACTTCATAGGTCTTGATCAGCGCTTCGGCAAACACCGGGGGGGCGGAGGCGTCGAAGACCGACAGCAGGGTCCACCAATAGGCGATGGATTCACGCTCTTCCCAAGAGTAGCTGTCGACGTCCAGGGTGTCCCAGGGCAGCTTTTCCGGGTCCCAGTTCTCGCGCAGGGCGGCTTCCCAGACTTCCTGCAGTTTCTTGGTGTGCGAATGCCAGGACAGCGGATAGACGTTCGGCTGAACGGTTTCCGGCGGGAATTCCATCTTGTCGGCAAATTTTTCCTTGTTGCTAGCCATCTCTCAGTCTCCTCCTGATTGGGTCGGGTTACGGTCGCTCGCACCGGGTGCGTCGCCTCGAGGTGAATCATGTTACACCGCGCGGCAAATTGTCAATACTTTTTGTATCAGATGTTGGTTTTTTTGAAAGCGGCCACTGGTTTGTAGAAAAAAAATTCCGCAAAATCTGCTGATTGTTGGTTGGTTAGTTGTATGTTTTTTATAAGTAAATACTTTGTTGTCGGAATTATTTCCTCTTTGTAGAATGTTGTCCGTCATGCCTTGTAGTGATACATTGTATTGACAGTAATTGCATTACTTCGTAACGTGACATCTGACAGAAGCGATTTGCCTGTTCCCATAAAAACGTATTTCCCCCGAGGAGGTTGTTCATGTCCCATCCGCTGCTCGAAAAGCATCGCGCGACCCTCGATGGCGCCTTGAGCGCGATCGCCAGCCGTGGCTACTGGTCCGCATATCCCGAGATGCCGAGCCCCAAGCTCTATGGCGAAACTGCGCCGGAAGACGGCAAAAAGGCTTACGAAGCCCATCTCGGGCAGCGTTTCGAACTTGGGCAGCCGGGACAGAAGGATTGGCACGGCGGTGAAAAGTCGCCTTACGGCGTTGAACTGGGCGTGCAATACCCGGTGTGCGACATCGAGGCGCTGATTGCCGCCGGCGAGGCTGCGATGGGCGGTTGGCAGAGAATCGGCGCCGACGGCCGGGCCGGTGTCTGTCTCGAAATCCTGCAGCGCTTGAATCAGCAGAGTTTTGAGCTGGCGCATGCAGTGATGATGACCACCGGCCAGGGCTGGATGATGGCCTTCCAGGCCGGTGCTCCGCACGCCCAGGATCGCGGCCTGGAGGCGGTGGCTTATGCCTACCGCGAGCAGGCTTTCGTGCCGGCCGAAACGGTCTGGGAAAAGCCGCAGGGCAAAAATCCGCCGCTGGTCCTGAAAAAACACTTCGAAGTCGTCGGGCGCGGTATCGGCGTGGTCGTCGGTTGCGGCACCTTCCCGACCTGGAATACCTATCCTGGTCTGTTCGCCGCGCTGGCAACCGGCAATGCGGTGATCGTCAAGCCGCACAGCAACGCCATCCTGCCGGCGGCGATCACGGTGCGCACCATCCGTGCCGTACTGGCTGAAAACGGCCTCGATGCCAACCTGGTCACGCTGGCGGTCGCCAACGACCGCGCCACCACGCAGAAGCTGGTGACGCATGCCAAGGTCAAGTCGATCGACTTCACCGGCGGCAACGTCTTCGGTCAGTGGCTGATCGACAACTGCCGCCAGGCGCAGGTTTATGCCGAACTGGCCGGGGTCAACAACATCGTGGTCGACTCGACTGACAGCTACAAGCGCATGCTCGGCAATCTGGCCTTCACCCTGGCGCTGTACTCGGGCCAGATGTGCACCACCTCGCAGGCACTGTTCGTGCCGGCTGGTGGCATCGAGACCGACCAGGGGCACAAGTCCTACGACGAATTCTGTGCCGATCTGGCGCAGGCGGTCAGCGGCTTCCTGGCCAAGCCGGAAGTGGCGCACGCCGTGCTCGGCGCGGTGCAGTCGGCCGATACCCTGAAGCGGATCGTCGAGGCTGACAGCGGTTCATTGGGCAAGGTGGTCCTGGCGTCGAGCAAGCTGGAGAACCCGGAGTTCCCGCAGGCCGAAGTACGCACCCCGGTGCTGCTCGCCTGCGATGCGGCTGACGAAGCCGCCTACATGGAAGAGCGCTTCGGCCCGATCAGCTTCATCGTCAAGGTTGCCGACACGGCGGCGGCGATTGCCTTGTCCGAGCGCATCGTCAGCACCCACGGCGCGCTGACGGCCGGCCTCTACTCGACCAGTGAAGCGGTGATCGAAGCGATGACCGAGGCTACCTGGCGCTCCAAGGTCGCGCTCTCGATCAACCTGACCGGCGGCGTGTTCGTGAACCAGTCGGCAGCTTTCTCCGATTACCACGGTACCGGCGGCAACCCGGCAGCGAATGCCTCGTATGCCGACTCGGCCTTCGTCGCCAACCGCTTCCGTGTCGTCCAGCGTCGCTACCACGTCTAATCCCGTGGGCGGTTGCGGCCCTGCCGGCAACCGCCCAGCCCCCGGACAGAGAACATGAACTACGAAAATATTCAATTCACCGTCGA
The DNA here is from genome assembly GCF_041378895.1 of Dechloromonas sp. ZY10. Taxonomy (NCBI): domain Bacteria; kingdom Pseudomonadati; phylum Pseudomonadota; class Betaproteobacteria; order Rhodocyclales; family Azonexaceae; genus Dechloromonas; species Dechloromonas aquae. The sequence continues at coordinate 3,302,728 of NZ_CP144212.1, read as the reverse complement.
GGGCGGCATTGCCCGCCTGACCCTCAATCGTCCCGACAAGCTGAACAGTTTTACCGATGCCATGCACGCCGAACTGCGCGATGCGCTGGATGCGATCCAGTCCGGTCGCGGCGAAGCTGCCGCTGCCCGCGTGCTGGTGTTGAGCGGGGCCGGACGTGGCTTCTCCGCCGGCCAGGACCTCGGCGACCGCGCGATGCAGATCAAGGAAGGCAAGATGCCCGACATCGGTAACACCGTCGAGCGCAACTACAAGCCTTTGGTGCTGCGTCTGCAGAACCTGCGCGTGCCGACCATCGCCGCAGTGAACGGCATCGCCGCCGGCGCCGGTGCGTCGGTAGCGCTGGCCTGCGATCTGGTGGTGGCGACCAAGTCGGCCTCCTTCCTGCAGGCGTTTTCCAAGATCGGCCTGATCCCCGATACCGGCGGCACCTGGTTCCTGCCGCAACGGGTGGGCATGGCGCGGGCGATGGGCCTGGCGCTGCTCGCCGACAAGCTGCCGGCGGAAAAGGCCGCGCAGTGGGGCCTGATCTGGGAATGCGTCGAGGACGAGGCCTTTGCCGCCCGTATCGATGCGCTGGCTGCACAACTGGCGACGGCACCGACCAAAGCGCTGGTGCGTACCCGTCAGGCGATGCACGCCGGTCTGGGTCACACGCTGGAGCAGCAATTGTCCTTCGAGGGCAGCTTCATGCGCGAACTCGGCTGGTCGCCGGATTACGCAGAAGGCGTCGCCGCCTTCATGGAAAAGCGCGCACCGCAATTCACCGGAGAATGAGCATGACGCACGCCAATCCGTTGGCGCCGGAGGCCGTGGTTGCGGTGGTCGGAACCGGTGCGATGGGCGCCGGGATCGCCCAGGTCGCGGCCCAGGCCGGGCATCCGGTCAAGCTGCTCGATAACCGTCCGGGCGCAGCCGAAAAAGCCGTCGAAGGCATTCGCGCCCAGTTCGCGAAAATGGCCGAAAAAGGCAAGTTGACCGTGGAAGCCGCCGCTGCGGCTGGCGCACGGCTGCAACCGGTCAGCGAACTGGCCGAACTTGCCGATTGCGCACTGGTGGTCGAGGCGATTGTCGAAAACCTCGAAGCCAAGCAGAAGCTCTACGCCGATCTTGAAGTCATCGTTGGCGCCGACTGCATTTTCGGCACCAATACCTCGTCGATTTCGGTCACCGCCATCGGCGCCGCGCTCAAGCGCCCGGAACGGCTGGCTGGCTTGCACTTTTTCAATCCCGCACCGTTGATGGCGCTGGTCGAGATCGTTTCCGGTCTGGCCACCGAGCGCGCAGTGGCGGAGACCTTATTTGCGACTGCGGCCGCCTGGGGCAAAACCCCAGTGCATGCCAAGTCGACACCGGGTTTCATCGTCAATCGCGTCGCCCGCCCGTATTACGCCGAGGCCCTGCGCCTGGCGCAGGAAGGCGCGGCCGACTACGCGACCATCGACGCCTGCTGCCGCGAGGCCGGCGGTTTCCGCATGGGGCCGTTCGAGCTGATGGACATGATCGGGCACGACGTCAATTTTGCGGTGACCAACTCGGTCTGGCGGGCGTTCTACAACGACCAGCGCTTTTTGCCGTCGTTGCTGCAGCAGGAACTGGTCGATGCCGGGTTCTATGGCCGCAAGAACGGACGCGGTTTCTACGACTACCGCGAAGGCGCCGCCAAACCGGTTGCCGCGAGCGAAGCTGCCCAGCCCGTCCCGGGCAAAATCACCATTTGTGGCACGTCTACCGTGGCCAATGCCTTGGCCGCCCGTTTGGCCGCTGCCGGCGTGGCTTACACGCAGCAGGTGAGCGCCGACGGCCGGGTTGCCGAAGCCGACGGTGCCGTGCTCTATGTGACCGACGGGCGCAGCGCGACCCGCCGAGCTGCCGAAACCGGTATCGGCAATTGCGTGCTGCTCGACCTCGCCCTGGACTATGCCAAGTCCACCCGGCTGGCCCTGGCCGCCGCAACCCAAGCCGAGATGGCAGCGGTTAATGCTGCGGTGGGCTTGTTGCAGGCAGCGGGTTTCCAGGTCTCGCGCTTTGCCGACGTTCCCGGCCTGGCCGTGATGCGAACAGTGGCGATGCTCGCCAACGAGGCGGCTGATGCAGTCAATCAAGGGGTATGCAGCGCCGCCGGTGCCGACCAGGCGATGCGTCTCGGCGTCAATTATCCGCAAGGGCCGCTGGCCTGGGCGGACCAGATCGGCGTCGCCGCAGTGCGTGACGTGCTGGCCAATCTCGCCGACAGCTATGGCGAAGATCGCTACCGTATTTCGCCCTTGCTGCACCAAGCGGTATTTGCCGGAAGAAAGATTCATGACTGATGCTCCACTCGACCCCCTCGCCGCGCAGGCGCTGGCCGACGAAACCGCCAAGGCGATGTGGTCGCGTGACCACGCGGCGCAGGCGCTGGGGATCGCCATCGTCCGTGTTCAGCCCGGTGCCGCACTGCTGACCATGCCGGTACGCCGCGACATGGTCAATGGTCACCACATCTGCCATGGCGGGATGATCTTCAGCCTGGCCGATACCGCCTTTGCCTACGCCTGCAACAGCTACAACCGCAATACGGTGGCTTCGGCCTGCCATATCGACTTTCTCGCCCCGGCCAAAGAGGGCGAGTTGCTTGAGGCCGAGGCCGTCGAGCAATCGGCGGCCGGGCGCACCGGCGTCTACGACGTCACCGTGCGCATTGCCGGCGGGCGGACCGTGGCGCTGTTCCGGGGCAAGTCTTACCGCATCAGCGGCGAGGTGATTGCCGGCCTGCAAGCAGCGGACGCCAAATAAAACACATCAGATAACGCAGAGGAGACAAACATGCCCGTCAAGAAGCCCCTACCCGGCGACCTGGAGCCGATCGAAACCGCCAGCCGCGACGAGATTTCGGCCTTGCAGCTGGAGCGCCTGAAATGGTCGGTGCGCCATACCTACGATAACGTCGAGCCGTACCGCCAGAAGTGCATCGCCAAGGGCGTGCATCCGGACGATCTGCAGCGCCTAGAGGATCTGGCCAAGTTCCCGTTCATGACCAAGACCGACCTGCGCGATCACTATCCCTTCGGGCTGTTTGCCGTACCGCGCAACAAGCTGGCCCGCCTGCATGCATCGAGCGGCACCACTGGCAAGCCGGTGGTGGTTGGTTACACCAAGAATGACCTGGATCACTGGGCCAACGTCGTCGCCCGCTCGTTGCGCGCTTCCGGCCTGCGTCCCGGTGACATGGTGCACAACGCCTACGGCTACGGAATGTTCACCGGCGGTCTGGGGGCGCATTACGGGATTGAGCGTGCCGGCTGCATCGCGGTGCCGATGTCCGGCGGCCAGACCGAGAAGCAGGTGCAGCAGATCATGGATTTCAAGCCGGATGCGATCATGGTCACGCCGTCATATTCGCTGGTAATCGCCGAAGAGTTCGAGCGGTTGGGTATCTCCCCCGAGGAAATCTCGCTGAAAGTCGGCATTTTTGGTGCCGAACCCTGGGGGCAGGGCATGCGCGCCGAAATCGAGCGCAAGCTCGGGATCGACGCGATCGACATCTATGGTCTGACCGAAGTGATGGGGCCGGGGGTGGCCAACGAGTGCATCGAGACCAAGGACGGCCCGGTGATCTGGGAAGACCACTTCTATCCGGAAATCATCGATCCGGAAACCGGCGAAGTCCTGCCCGATGGCGAAGAAGGGGAACTGGTGTTCACCTCGCTGACCAAGGAAGCCTTCCCGGTCATCCGCTACCGCACCCGTGACCTGACCCGTCTGCTGCCGCCGACTGCCCGCGCCTTCCGTCGCATCGACAAGATCACCGGGCGTTCCGACGACATGCTGATCATTCGCGGGGTCAATGTGTTCCCAACCCAGATTGAGGAGCAGATCCTGCGCGACCCGCGTCTGAGCGGGAATTATCAGGTGGTGGTGACCCGCGATGGGCATCTCGACAACCTCGAAGTGCGTTGTGAGTTGCAGAGTGCCCAGTCCAGTGCCTTGACGCCGGAGCAGGTACAGGCGGTGGGTAAGGAGCTGCAGCACCGGATCAAGACAATTATCGGCGTCACCACCCGGGTGACGGTGATGGAATTCGATTCGATTCCGCGTACCCAGGTCGGCAAGGCCCGCCGCGTTCTCGACGAGCGGCCCAAGCAACAGTAGTTGGTTGCTAGTTGTTTTGCCGGGTGGGGCCAGGCCCTTGCCCGCTGACGACTGGCTGCCTTTCGGCTAATAACCAAGGACTAGCAACTCATGACTCAAGCTTTTATCTGTGACGCGATTCGTACTCCGATTGGCCGTTACGGTGGTGCCCTGGCCGGGGTGCGGGCCGACGATCTCGGCGCCATTCCGCTCAAGGCGCTGATCGAGCGCAATCCGCAGGTGGACTGGGCGGCCGTCGAGGACATCATCTACGGCTGCGCCAACCAGGCCGGTGAGGACAACCGTAACGTCGCCCGGATGTCCGGCCTGCTGGCCGGCCTGCCGGTCGAGGTGCCGGGCACCACGGTCAACCGCCTGTGTGGCTCGGGAATGGACGCGGTCGGGCTGGCCGCCCGCTCGATCAAGGCCGGCGAGACTTCGCTGATGTTGGCCGGTGGGGTCGAGAGCATGTCGCGGGCACCGTTCGTGATGGGCAAGGCGGAAACTGCCTGGTCGCGCCAGGCCTCGATCTATGACACGACCATCGGTTGGCGCTTCCCCAATCCGCTGATGAAAAAGCTCTACGACACGCATTCGATGCCGCAGACGGCCGATAACGTCGCCGAAGAGTTCAGTATCAACCGTGCCGACCAGGACGCCTTCGCGCTGCGCAGCCAGCAGCGCTGGGCGGCGGCCGATGCGGCAGGACGTTTTGCCGATGAATTGACTCCGGTGCTGATCCCGCAGAAAAAAGGCGAGCCGCTGGTGGTCGACCGTGACGAACACCCGCGCCCGGAAACGACGCTGGCGCAGCTGGCCAAGCTCAAGGGCGTCAATGGCCCGGAGCTGACGGTGACCGCCGGCAATGCCTCCGGGGTCAATGATGGCGCTTGCGCCTTGCTGATTGCCTCTGAAGCTGCCGCCGGCAAGTACGGCCTGACGCCGCGCGCCCGCGTGGTCGGCATGGCGAGTGCCGGCCTGGCACCGAGGATCATGGGCTTTGGTCCGGCCCCAGCGGTGCGCAAGGTCTTGGCGCAGACCGGCTTGCGGCTTGAGCAAATGGATGTGATCGAACTCAATGAGGCTTTTGCTGCACAAGCACTGGCTGTGCTGCGCGACCTCGGTCTGGCCGACGATGCGCCCCACGTGAATCCCAATGGCGGAGCGATTGCGATGGGGCATCCCCTCGGGATGAGCGGCGCCCGTCTCGTGACGACTGCCTTATACGAACTGCAGCGGCGCAACGGTCGTTACGCCTTGTGCACCATGTGTATCGGCGTCGGGCAGGGAATTGCGATGGTGATTGAGCGGATTTGATCTTGCATTTCATTTTTTCGGAATTCGTTACATAATCCGAAATACTAATATCTTAACGGAGGAGACAACCCCATGAAGCAGACCATCAAGAAGCTTGTTGCCGGCGCCGCCCTGGTGCTGGGTGCCTTTGGTGCCATTGCTGCTGATCCGATCAAGATCGGCTCGGTCCTGTCAGTCACCGGTCCGGCCGCTTTTCTGGGCGACCCGGAGCTGAAGACGCTGCAGCAGTACGTCGAGGAAATCAACAAGAAGGGCGGCGTGATCGGCCGGCCGCTGCAGCTGGTGCATTATGACGATGGTAGCGATGCCAACAAGGCCAACGGTTTTGCCAAGCGCCTGATCGACGATGACAAAGTCGATGTGATGGTGGGCGGCACCACCACCGGCGCAACCATGTCGATGGTTCCACTGGTCGAGAAGGCGGGGGTTCCCTTCATTTCCCTGGCCGGTGCCGTGGTTATCGTTGAGCCGGTCAAGAAGCACGTCTTCAAGACCCCGCATACCGACCGTATGGCAGCCGAGAAGGTTTTCGAAGACATGAAGAAGCGTGGCCTGACCAAGGTTGCCCTGCTTTCCGAGACCTCCGGCTTTGGCCAGTCGGGCAAGAAGGAAACCGAAGCTGTTGCCGCCAAATACGGGATTACCCTGGTCGCCAGTGAGACTTATGGCCCCAAGGATACCGACATGAGCCCGCAGCTGACCAAGATCAAGAACACCGCCGGGGTGCAGGCCTTGTTCGTTTTCGGTCTGGGACAGGGGCCTGCGATTGTGACCAAGAACTTCAAGCAACTCGGCATGAGCTTGCCGCTGTATCAGTCGCACGGCGTCGCATCCGAAGAGTTCATCAAGCTCGCCGGCCCGGCCGCCGAGGGGGTTCGCCTGCCGGCCTCGGCACTGCTGGTGGCCAACAAGCTGGACAACAAGGACCCGCAGAAGCCGGTCGTGGTCGGCTACAGCAAAGCCTTTGAAGAGAAGTGGAAGACCGATGTGTCGGCCTTCGGTGGCCACGCTTACGATGGTCTGATGATCGCTGTCGATGCCATCAAGCGTGCCGGTTCGACCGACAAGGCCAAGGTTCGCGATGCGATTGAGGCGACCAAGGGCTACATCGGTACCGGTGGAGTCGTTAATATGTCGGCCACCGATCACATGGGTCTTGATCTTTCGGCATTCCGCCTGCTCGAAATCAAGAACGGTGACTGGTCGCTGGTCCAATAACAGAAATCATTCGACTTGGGCCGCCGGGGGCAACCTCGGGCGGCCTTTTTTTTGGAGAACACACAGATGACGCAAGTCGTTTTAACCGAAGTCCACGGCAAAGTGGGCCTGATTCGCATCAACCGTCCGGAAGCCCTGAATGCGCTGAATAACGATGTGGTGGATGGTATTGCCGCCGCTGTCGATACCTTCGAGGCCGACGAAAACATCGGGTGCATCGTGCTGACCGGCAGCGAAAAGGCCTTTGCTGCCGGGGCCGATATCGGCTTCATGAAGGACTTCGATTACATGCACGCCTACAAAACCGACTTCATTACCCGCAACTGGGAGCGGATCAAGACCGCCCGCAAGCCGGTGATCGCAGCGGTGGCCGGCTTCGCGCTCGGCGGTGGCTGTGAAATGGCGATGATGTGCGACATGATCTTTGCCGCCGATACCGCCAAGTTCGGCCAGCCCGAAATCAAGCTCGGCACCATGCCCGGTGCCGGCGGTACGCAGCGCCTGCCGCGCGCGGTCGGCAAGGCCAAGGCGATGGACTTGTGCCTGACGGCCCGCATGATGGACGCAGCCGAAGCCGAGAAGAGCGGCCTGGTCGCGCGCGTGATCCCGGCCGAGCAACTGCTCGAAGACACCCTCAAGGCGGCGCAGACCATTGCCGGCTTCTCGCTGCCGGTGATCATGATGATCAAGGAGTCGGTCAATCGTGCCTACGAGTCCTCGCTCAACGAGGGCTTGCTCTTCGAGCGCCGCACCTTCCATTCGGCCTTCGCGCTGGAAGACCAGAAGGAAGGGATGTCTGCCTTCGTCGAAAAACGCAAGCCGGTGTTCAAGAACCGTTAAGCGACTCGACTACGGTCAACCGTGCAAAAAGCGGAATTTGCCGGTTGCGACTACTAACGGCGTGCTCTGGCGATGGCTGGGCGCGCCGTTTCTATTTGCTGCAGCGAGCTTGTCGCGATGGGTTTCTCGCAGTTTTTGAGAAAATGCGTCAGAAAGTGTTGACTCGCCCCTGTGGTCTGTCTATAATGCTTGCTTTCCGGCGGCATGGGTCGGTAGCTCAGTCGGTAGAGCAGCGGACTTTTAATCCGTTGGTCGCGAGTTCGAATCTCGCCCGACCCACCAAGCTTGCGGAAATGGGGCGTTAGCTCAGTTGGTAGAGCAGCGGACTCTTAATCCGTAGGTCCACAGTTCGAATCTGTGACGCCCCACCAGGATTTGGTAATCGGCTGAAGCCGGTTCAAGCAGTACAAAGCGGCAGTAGCTCAGTTGGTAGAGCGATACCTTGCCAAGGTATAGGTCGAGAGTTCGAGACTCTTCTGCCGCTCCAGTTTATCTGGAGCGTTGTTGTAAAAGTGCAGCGCGCCAATCGGGCGCGGGGTGGAGCAGTTGGCAGCTCGTCGGGCTCATAACCCGAAGGTCACAGGTTCAAGTCCTGTCCCCGCAACCACAGATTCAAGCATCTGGCCCCGGTCAACGGGGCCTTTGCTTTTAAGTCGTAGCGCAGTTGGCTGCGACGGGATGCGTCCCTAGCTCAGTTGGTTAGAGCGCCACGTTGACATCGTGGAGGTCAGCGGTTCGATTCCGTTGGGACGCACCAGCGTGTTCTCGGTTTGCCTGTGCTTGCAGGCAGCCATCGGGCGCGGGGTGGAGCAGTTGGCAGCTCGTCGGGCTCATAACCCGAAGGTCACAGGTTCAAGTCCTGTCCCCGCAACCACGAAGCGGCAGTAGCTCAGTTGGTAGAGCGATACCTTGCCAAGGTATAGGTCGAGAGTTCGAGACTCTTCTGCCGCTCCATTTCCTCCCCCAGTATTCCCCCCCGCCTCCTGTTTGCTTGCCCCTGCGCTCCCGTGTCGTTTCTGGGTGGCTGTCGGCTGGTATCGCTGCGCCTGGTTCTATCCGTGCTTGCAGTCGCGCTTTATCGTTGGCGCGAGATGGTTTGGCCGGGCAGAAAGTAAAAAGCCCATCGGCAGCGATGGGCTTTTTACTTTCTGCCACGGTCGACCGTGGAAATCAGCCTTTTCAGCCGAGGCGGCGGCAGATTTCGGTGGTCAGTGCGGCCTGGTTCATGCAATAGAAGTGGAGGCCGGGGGCGCCGCCCTGGAGCAGGCGTTCGCAGAGTTCGGTGACCACGTCGAGGCCGAAGGCGCGGATTGAGTCGCTGTCGTCGCCGAAGCTTTCGAACTTCTTGCGCATCCAGCGCGGGATGTCAGCGCCGCAGGCGTCCGAGAAGCGGGCCAGCTTGGTGAAGCCGACGATGGGCATGATCCCGGGGGTGATCGGCACGTCGACGCCGAGGGCGCGGGCTTCATCCACAAAATGGAAATAGGCGTCGGCGTTGTAGAAGTACTGCGTGATCGCCGAGTTGGCACCAGCCTTGACCTTGCGCGCGAAGGCTTCGAGGTCATCCTTCGGGCTCTTGGCCTGGGGGTGCCACTCCGGGTAGGCGGCGACTTCGAGGCTGAAGTGGTCGCCGGTTTCGGCACGGATGAATTCGACCAGTTCGTTGGCGTAGCGGAATTCACCGGTTTCGGCCATACCCGAGGGCAGGTCGCCGCGCAGGGCGACGATGCGGCGGATGCCGGCCTCCTTGTATTCAGCCAGGATTTCGCGGATCGACTCGCGGCTGGAGCCGATGCACGAGAGGTGCGGTGCGGCGTCGAAGCCTTCGGCGGCGATTTCCTTGACCACGGCGAAGGTGCGCTCGCGGGTCGAGCCGCCGGCACCGTAGGTGACCGAGAAGAACTCGGGCTTGAGTTCCGCCAGCTTCTGGCGCGTCGCGCGCAGTTTTTCGATGCCTTCGGGCGTCTGCGGCGGGAAGAATTCGATGGAGATTTCGGTTTTCATTGGTTCAGCCAGATGAAGAATTCACGGTTGCCGTCGCCGCCCGCAATCGGGCTGTTCAGCCAGGCTTTTACGGTCAACCCGAGATTTTGCGCAAAATCGCGGAGCTTCTGCTCAACTTCGGCGTAGAGCGCCGGGTCGCGGACGATGCCGCCTTTGCCAAGATTGCCGGGGCCGACCTCGAACTGCGGTTTGACCAGCAGCAGCATTTCGCCGTCGGCGGCCAGCAGCGGCGGCAGTTGCGGCAGGATCAGCGTCAGCGAGATGAACGAGACGTCGCCGACGATCCGGTCGAAGCCGCCGGGAGGGAGCGCCGGGCCGAGATCGGCCGGGCTCAGATGGCGGCAATTGACGCCTTCGATTGCAGTCAGGCGCGGCTCGGTTTTCAGCCGTGGGTGCAGTTGACCGTGGCCGACATCGACTCCGACCACCTGCGCCGCACCGGCCTGCAGCAGGCAGTCGGAAAAGCCGCCGGTCGATTGCCCAACGTCGAGGCAGCGGAGCCCCGCCACGCGCATTCCGCTTTCTGTCAGCGCCCCGGCCAGCTTGAGGCCGCCGCGCGAGACGTAGCGGTCGTCGGCGTCGGCGACCACGCTGAGCGCGGCGTCCGGCGGCAACGACAGCGCGGCCTTGTTGAGCACGGTGCCGTCGAGCAGCACCCGGCCGGCTTCGATCAGGCGCTGCGCAGCGGTGCGCGATGTGGCCAGGCCTTGCTGGACGAGCAAGGCATCGGCGCGCAGCATGCCGCCACGGTCGACCGGTTTTTTCGCCGGTTTTTCGTCGCGCGGCTTGCCTTGCCGGGCGTGGAAGGAGTTCATGCTCATGTGGGTTGTCAGGTGTTGGCGGTCAGCGATGAATAGAGAAGGGAAGAATTGAACTCTTCCCCTAAGCGCCGACCGCCGGCCGCCAGATCAATAGCGGTAGTGATCGGCCTTGTACGGACCTTCCACCGGCACGCCGATGTAGTCGGCCTGCTGCTGCGTCAGCGTCGTCAGTTGCACGTTGAGCGTCTTCAGTTGCAGGCGGGCGACCTTCTCGTCCAGATGCTTGGGCAGCGTGTACACGCCGACCGGGTATTCGCCGGTCTTGGTGAACAGCTCGATCTGGGCGATGGTCTGGTTGGCGAAGGACGAGGACATCACGTAGGACGGATGGCCGGTGGCGCAGCCGAGGTTCACCAGGCGGCCCTTGGCGAGCAGGATGATGCGCTTGCCGTCCGGGAAGATAACGTGATCGACCTGCGGCTTGATTTCTTCCCACTGGTACTGTTCCAGCGAAGCAACGTCGATTTCGTTGTCGAAGTGGCCGATGTTGCAGACGATGGCGTTGTTCTTCATCTTGACCATGTGGTCGTGCTGGATGACGTGGAAGTTGCCGGTAGTGGTGACGAAGATGTCGGCCTTGTCGGCGGCGTATTCCATGGTCACGACGCGATAGCCTTCCATCGCGGCCTGCAGGGCGCAGATCGGGTCGATTTCAGTGACCCAGACTTGTGCCGACAGAGCGCGCAGGGCTTGCGCCGAGCCTTTGCCCACGTCGCCGTAGCCGCAGACGACGGCGATCTTGCCGGCAACCATGACGTCGGTGGCGCGCTTGATGCCGTCAACCAGCGATTCGCGGCAGCCGTAAAGGTTGTCGAACTTCGACTTGGTGACGGAGTCGTTGACGTTGATCGCCGGGAACTTGAGGTCGCCACGGGCGTGCATCTGGTACAGGCGATGGACGCCGGTGGTGGTTTCTTCGGTCACGCCCTTGATCTGGGCCAGACGCACCGAGTACCAGGTGGGATCGACGGCCAGCTTGGCCTTGATTGCGGCAAAGAGGATGGTTTCTTCTTCGGAGCCCGGCTTCGCCAGCACGGAGATGTCCTTTTCGGCCTTGGCACCGAGGTGCAGCAGCAGGGTGGCATCGCCACCGTCGTCGAGGATCATGTTCGAATAGCCACCGTCGGCCCATTCGAAGATGCGGTGGGTGTAATCCCAGTAGTCGACCAGGGTTTCGCCCTTGACGGCAAAGACCGGGATGTTGGCGGCGGCGATGGCGGCAGCCGCATGGTCCTGCGTCGAGAAGATGTTGCACGAGGCCCAGCGGACTTCGGCGCCGAGCGCGGTCAGCGTCTCGATCAGCACGGCGGTCTGGATGGTCATGTGCAGCGAGCCGGTGATGCGCGCGCCCTTGAGCGGCTGAGTCTTCGCGAATTCTTCGCGAATGGCCATCAGGCCCGGCATTTCACCTTCGGCGATCTTGATTTCCTTGCGACCCCAGTCGGCAAGGGCGATGTCAGCGATGACGTAGTCTTTGAATTCAGCCACAGCGAGCTCCTTCGATTGAACTGTGTGGCCGGAACGGGGCAAAAAGAGAGGCTCGAATGACGTGCCCACCCGTATGCTGCCCCGTGCCCGGCACGGATTGGAACAATGATCGGGTGAGCGCCGTTTTTGCACCGAGCCTGGGGCGAACGTTTTTGTCCGCCCTGCAGCGCCCCTCGGAAGTTTTGGATTATAAACCGGTTTTTTGCCGGCCGGCAGCAAGCGTCGTCAACCGGCCTCGCCGACCCAGTACCGGTCGATGTCCTTGATTCCCCATTTGCTTGCCTCCTCGCGGCCGGCGATCTTCTCCGGGCTGCGCGCCAGGTCGACCACCTCGGGCGGGATATAGGCTTGCGACTTGGTCGAGTAGAACACCTTGACCTTCGGCGTCAGCAGGGATTTCTCACCCTGCTCGATGACCACGCCGAGCTTGCCCGAGGCCAGCCGGACCAGCGAGCCGGTCGGGTAGATGCCGAGGCTCTTGACGAAAGCCTGGAATACCGCCGGGTCGAAATGTCCCTTCCATTCGGCCATCCGCTTGATCGACTCGGCCGGGTCCCAGCCGGCCTTGTACGGGCGGGTCGAGGTGATCGCGTCGTAGACGTCGCAAACGGCCCCCATCTTGGCGAACAGGCTCATCGTTTCGCTGTTCAGACCCTTGGGGTAGCCGCTGCCATCGACCTTTTCGTGGTGGTGCAGGCAGACGTCCTTGGTGACTTCACTGATGCCCTTGCCTTCGAGCAGCAACTTGTGGCCCTCGGCCGGGTGGGTCTTGACGATGGCAAATTCTTCGTCGGTCAGCTTGCCCGGCTTGTTGAGGATTTCGTTCGGAATCATCGCCTTGCCCAGGTCGTGCAACAGGCCGGCCATCCCTGCCTCGCGGGTCTGTTGCTCATCGAGGCCGAGTTGGCGGGCGAGGGCGATCATCAGCGCGCAGACCGCGACGGAATGCATGTAGGTGTAATCGTCGGCGGTCTTCAGGCGGGCCAGACTGATCAGGGCCCCTGGGTTGCGCAGCACCGAGTTGGAAATTTCTTCGACCAGCGGCGCGGCGGCCTCGGCCTCGATGGCCTTGCCCATGCGAGCTTCCTGGAACATTGAAACGACCGCTTCGCGGCCTTTGGCGACAATCTTCGAGGCACGCTTGATTTCGTCTCCCATCGAGGATTTTTCGATGGCGGCGGGAGCGGGGGGCGGCGGCGGAAGTTCCTCGACCTCGTCTGAGGAGAGTTCGGCGGCGATATCGAGGCCTTTCGCGGAATCGATCCACACCTCGCGCACCGGACAGTCCTTGATCTGCGCCAGGTCCTTGGGGTCCTCGAGAACGAAGCGGGTGCGCCAGAACGGGTGGTCGAGGTAGGAACCGCAAAAGGCATGCAGGTGCATGCCGAGCGTCAGGTCTTCTGTTTTGATCTTTTTGAGCACTTGGCAAACTCTTGGGGGCGTCCAACTAGGTAGTATTATCTAACGTTGAAGCTGAAAATTCTTTACCACTGTTTGCTTAATGAGGGATCGCCCAGTTGTTGCTTGACGCTAGCCAGCAAATTGATCCGGAAAGCCCGGTCGGACCCTGGTCGCCGTTGTTCACCGCGCGGATGAGTTCGGTCTTTGAGACGATTCAGGAAGGTATCCAGTTCTGGGATCGCGAAGGGCGCTTGCTTTTTGCCAATACCGCGAGCCTAGAACAAGTGGCGAATGACGAACTGGTGGCTCCCGGGGTGCATTGGTTGCAGTGGATGCAGTTTTGCTTATCCGAGCAGGGTGCTTATTGTCGCCCCGAAAGCTTTCCCGTGGCCCGGGCGCTGGCCGGCGACCCGGGGGTTGGTAATCTGCTGGTCAGGATCATCCGCAAGGACGATACCCACCGCTGGGTCCGCTTCAATGCCCACGCAATGTTCGATGATGCCACCGGTGAGCAGGTCGGGGCGGTCAGCAGTACGGTCGATGTGACCTTGCTGGTCGAGCAGGAAAGGCGTTTGCAGCACGACGCACATTACGATGCGTTGACCGGGCTGCCGAACCGGGTGTTGCTGGCCGACCGGATGCGCCAGGCGATTGCCCGGGCCCGTCGCTCCGGGGAGTGGTTGGCGGTCTGCCTGATGGATCTGGACGGTTTCAAGGCGGTTAATGACACGCTTGGGCATGCAGCCGGCGATCAACTGCTGCAGGAGATCGCCCGCCGGCTGGGGGACGTGCTGCGGATTGAAGATACCGCTGCCCGCCTGGGTGGTGACGAATTTGCCTTGCTACTTGGCGGGATCAAGACCTCCGGGGCTTGCGAACAGGTGCTGCGGCGCATCCTGGAGGCAGTGGCCACGCCTTGCCGGATCGGCGGGCACGAAGCCCGGGTCTCCGCCAGCATCGGCGTGACGCTGGCACCGCAGGATCCTTCAGATGCCGATCAGTTGTTACGGCACGCGGATCAGGCGATGTACCGCGCGAAGCAGTCGGGGAAAAACCGCTTCGATATCTTTGATCCAATGCTCGAGTCCAAGGCCCGGGCCAATCAGGGCTTACGTCGCAAGATCGAGCAGGCACTTGAGCGGGGAGATTTTTGCCTCTACTTCCAGCCCAAGGTCGATTGCAGGCGCGGTCGGGTACTTGGTCTGGAAGCCCTGATTCGCTGGAATCATCCGGTACTCGGGGTGCGTACGCCGGCAGAGTTCCTGCCCTTGATCGAACATGACGAAATGATTGTCCGTTTGGGCGAGTGGGTGCTGGATGAGGCCCTGCGGCAGTTGCAGAAACTGCACGCTGCAGGGCACCCGGTTTCGATCAGCGTCAATATCTCGGCCTATCATTTTCAGCATGGGCAGCTTGAGGAACGCCTGGGCGAGTTACTCGGCAAATATCCCGAGGCGTTACTGGCCTTTCTCGAAATCGAAATTGTTGAAACTGCCGCGCTTGAGGATGTCGGGCAAGTGGTGCGCCTGATTTCCCGTTATCACGCCGGCGGCCTGCGCTTTGCGCTCGATGATTTCGGGACGGGCTATTCATCGCTGGTGCATTTGAAACATTTGCCGGTCGATGTGCTGAAAATTGACCAGACATTTGTGCGCGACATGTTGGGTGATCCTGGCGATCTGGCGATCGTGCAGGGGGTGATCGGACTGGCGAGCGCTTTCCGCCGGCAGGTGGTGGCCGAAGGGGTTGAAAGTATCGAGCATGTATTACTGCTCCTGGCGCTGGGCTGCGACATCATGCAGGGATATGGAATTGCCCGACCGATGCCGGCCGAGCGTTTATATGAGTGGCTGGACGAGTTTTGCCCGGATCCGCGCTGGCGGGTTGCGGGGACGGGCTATCCCAGTCATGCTGATTTCCAGTTGCTGCTGCAGGAGACGGCGCATCGCCACTGGTTCGAGCGTTTGCAGGCAGCAGCCAGTGCCGGCAGGACTGATGCGTTGCCCTGTCTTGAGCATGCAGCCTGCCGTATGAGCCAGTGGTTTGCCGATCCCCGCACTCGCAAGCAGTTTGCCGCCTCGCAGCGCTTCAAGGCGCTGGAGGTCTTGCACTTTGAGGTGCATCGGCTGGCTGGACAGTGGGCGGCCGCGCCGATGACTGACGGGGGATGGGCGGCCCTGATCGCGGCGCATGGCGATTTCATGCGATTATTGGCTCAGTTTCGGCAGGCTCAGGTACGCCGGCATGCCAAACAACAGAAAAGTGTCGTGTCAGGAGGGGGGAAATGAGCGTGCAAAGCCGTCTCGAATGGGGGGAAGCGTTGATGACCGGGGTGCCGGAGATCGACGAACAGCACATGATTCTGGTGCATACCTTGAATGAAGCTGCCGAGCGCCTTGGGCGCGAGTGTTCGGCGGAAATTCTCGGGCAGATCACTCAGGATTTGCTGGGCTATGCCTTGTATCACTTCGATACCGAAGAGGAGTTGATGCAGCAAAGTGGCTACAGCGAACAGGATGCGGCAATGCAGGCGCTGCATCTTGAGCAGCACCGCAATTTTTCGGCCAAGGTGGTTTCGATTCGCGAGAATCTGAAAGCGGGGGTTTTGATCACTCCGGATGATCTGATTGCTTTCCTGAACCAGTGGCTGGTTGATCACATCATGAACACCGACAAAAAGCTGGCTGCTTTCCTGCTGGCCGGAAAAGCGCCTTCTGCCGGTTGAGCGATGAAAAAATGGCGCCCTGATTTGGGGCGCCATTGCGGGAGGAGGGCCGTACCGTCCGGCCATGTCCCCGGTGGTGGTTCAGAGGCCGGCGTCGTTGCGCAGCAGGATGGCGCGGTCGGTGGCTTCCCAGGAGAATTCCGGCTCTTCGCGGCCGAAGTGACCATAGGCTGCGGTCTTCTGATAGATCGGACGCAGCAGGTTGAGCATGTTGACGATGCCCTTCGGGCGCAGGTCGAAGTGTTTCTTGACCAACGCGGTCAGGGTTTCGTTGCTGACCTTGCCGGTACCGAAGGTGTCGACCATGATCGAGGTCGGGTGCGATACGCCGATTGCATACGAAACTTGCACCAAGCACTTGGAGGCCAGGCCGGCGGCGACGATGTTTTTGGCGACGTAGCGGCCGGCGTAGGCAGCGGAACGGTCGACCTTGGACGGATCCTTGCCCGAGAAGGCACCGCCGCCATGCGGCGCGGCGCCGCCGTAGGTGTCGACGATGATCTTGCGGCCGGTCAGGCCGCAGTCGCCCTGCGGGCCGCCGACGACGAAGCGGCCGGTCGGGTTGACCAGATACTTGATGTCGCCCTTGACCAGTTCCTTCGGCAGCACCGGTTTGATGATTTCTTCGATCGTCTGCTCGCGCAGGTCTTCCAGGCTGATTTCCGGCGAATGCTGGGTCGACAGCACCACGGTGTCGATGCAGTAAGGCTTGCCGTCGACGTACTTGATGGTGACTTGCGACTTGGCATCCGGACGCGCCCAGGCCAGGCGGCCGTCCTTGCGCAGCAGTGCTTGGCGCTCAACCAGGCGATGGGAGAGATAAATCGGCAAAGGCATCAGCGACGGGGTTTCGTCGCAGGCGTAGCCGAACATCAGACCCTGATCGCCGGCGCCCTGATCAAGGTTGTCGTCGTAGGCCTTGTTCACGCCCTGGGCGATGTCCGGGCTCTGCTTGTCGTAGGCGACGAGCACGGCACAGCCCTTGTAGTCGATACCGTAATCGGTGTTGTCGTAGCCGATGCGCTTGATCGTGTCGCGGGCGACCTGGATGTAATCGACGTTGGCGTGGGTGGTGATTTCGCCGGCAAGGACGACCAGGCCGGTGTTGCACAGGGTTTCGGCGGCAACCCGGGCGTGCGGATCCTGCGCCAGGATGGCGTCGAGGATGGCATCGGAAATCTGGTCGGCGACCTTGTCGGGATGGCCTTCGGAAACGGATTCCGAGGTGAAGAAGTATTCGCTCATGGCGGGCTCCAGCGGTCCTTCGGTACTGCGTTACCGGCTTCGGACCAGGAGCGGGTGACGCTTTAGCGGATTTTCTGAATCGCCCCGCAAGTTGTCTGTTTAACTCGGCGATCCGATAATAATAAACTTTTCCTTGCAGCATTCAACCCCCAGGGGCTTCATGGTCTTACTGTTTCGTCTTCTCGGTCGCCTGCCGTTGTGCGCTTTGCACTGGCTGGGCGCCGCATTGGGTCTGCTGGCCTATCTGTTGTCGCCCACCTATCGCCGCCATCTATGCGAGAACCTGGCGCAAGCCGGACTGGCACAAACCGTGAGCCGCTTGCAGGTGGCGCGCGAAACCGGCAAGCAGATGCTCGAACTGGCGCGTATCTGGGGCCGCACTCTGGAGGAGGCTTTGCCTCTGGTGGCGGAGGTCGAAGGGCTGGCCCTGGTCGAAGCGGCGCGAGCTTCGGGCAAGGGCATCGTGTTCCTGACGCCGCATCTGGGCTGTTTTGAAATTACCGCGCAGTATTTGTCGGCTTTGTCGGACATCACCGTGCTGTATCGGGCACCCAAGTCGGCGGCGCTGCAAACCTTGATTCTGCAGGGACGGCAGCGGCCGCAATTGCATTTGGCACCGGCTGATTTGTCGGGTGTCCGCGCCTTGATCAAAGCTCTGAAAAAAGGCCAGATGGTCGGGATGCTGCCGGATCAGGCGCCCAAGACTGGCGAAGGTGTGTGGCTCGATTTCTTCGGTCGCCCAGCGTACACGATGACGCTGGCTGCGCGCTTGACTGAAACCGAGGCCGTGACCTTGCTGGTCTGGGGCGAACGCTTGTCCGGCGGGCGCGGGTTTCGCGTACGCTTCTCCGAGCCTGGTCAGCCGCTTCAGGGGGATACGGTGGCGCGGGCGGCGCAGATCAATCGTGAAATTGAGCAATTGATCCGGACTTGCCCCGAGCAATATTTGTGGGGCTACAACCGCTACAAGCAGCCGGGTGGTGCCGAGCCCCCGCCGGGAGCTGCGGCGTGAAAAAACTGGCAACGTATTGCGGACTGGGTTTGCTGTGGTGGTTACATTGGCTGCCGCTGCGCTGGCTGCGCGCCCTGGGGGCGGCTCTCGGGCATCTTTTGTACCGTTTTGGCCGTGAGCGGCGGCAAGTGGCACTGACCAACCTGCGCCTGTGTTTTCCGACCTTGAGCGAAGTTGACCGTGAACAACTGGCGCGGCGGCATTTTGTTGCCTTTGCTCAGGCCGTACTTGATCGTACGCTGGGCTGGTGGGCGCCGCGCTGCCGCCTCGAACGCCTGATTCGCCTGCGTGGGGGCGAGCATTTGCGTTCTGCTGACGGGCGGCCGACGATCCTGCTGGCGCCACATTTCGTCGGCCTCGATGCTGGCGGTACGCGGATGACGATGGAGACGCCGGTATGCAGCGTCTACTCGAACCAGAAAAACCCGGTCCTGAACCGTTTGCTGTATACGGGGCGGATGCGTTTCAATCCGTCGCAGCTGGCATCCCGCCAGGAGGGGCTGCGCAAGGTGGTCAAGTACCTGAAGGAGGGTTATCCCTTCTACTATCTGCCGGATATGGATTTCGGGCCGAAAGAATCGATTTTTTCATCCTTTTTCGGGGTGCAGGCGGCTACTATCCCGGCATTGTCGCGGCTGGTTCGCTTGACCGGTGCCCGGGTCGTGCCCTGCATCACGCGCCAGGTGGCTGACGGTTACGAGGTCGAGTTGCAGCCGGCCTGGGAAAATTTTCCCGGAGCCAGCATCGAGGCTGATGCCGAGTTCATGAACCGCTTCATCGAGTCTGAAGTCCTGAAAATGCCGGAACAGTACTTCTGGTTGCACAAACGTTTCAAAACCCGGCCAGCCGGAGAACAGAGGTTTTACAAATGAGCGCAACACCCATCGATATCACTATCCGTCCGATCACGCCGCCCGACGTTCCGGCGATTGCCGCGCTGGCCCGCGAAATCTGGCAAGCCAGCTATCCGGGGATCATCACCCAGGAGCAGATCGATTTCATGCTTGAGCAGCGTTATGGCCACGAGCGCCTCTACGATGACCTGGAAGATGCCGACAAGTGGCTGGATCAGGCGCTGGTCGGCGAGCGCCGGGTCGGCTTTGCCTTCAGCGAATTGCGTAAGGGCGAGTTCAAGCTCGACAAGCTCTACATCCATCCCGATGTGCAACGGCGAGGTGTCGGTGGGCAGATGATCGAGCATGTGGCGGCCCGGGCGCGCAAACTCGGCTATCCGGCTCTGGTGCTGCAGGTTAACAAGCGCAATACCAAGGCGATTGCCTCCTACCAGAAATACGGGTTCGTGGTTCGTGAGACTACCGTCGAGGATTTGGGCCGTTATGTGATGGATGATTTCGTGATGGAGAAAAAGCTTTAATAATTTGAGGCAAGTGACTGTCTCTGTTATTCTTTTTCTTGTCAAAAACGGAGGGAAAAGTGAAGCTCAAATTCTCCAAGATGCATGGGCTGGGCAACGATTTCGTCGTCCTCGACGGGGTTCGCCAGAATGTTTCGCTGTCCCCGGAGCAACTTTGCTACCTCGCCGACCGGCATTTCGGCGTGGGCTGCGACCAAATCCTGCTGGTCGAACCGGCCGCGCAGGCCGGGATTGATTTCCGTTACCGGATTTTCAATGCCGATGGCGGTGAGGTTGAACAATGCGGCAACGGTGCCCGCTGTTTCGTCCGCTTCGTCCACGAGCAAGGCCTGACCGACAAGCGCGAAATCCGCGTCGAAACCCTGAAGGGGATCATTGCCCCGCGCCTTGAGGCCGATGGGAGTGTCACGGTCGACATGGGCGAACCACGGTTTTTGCCGGCTGAAATTCCGTTCCTGGCGGATGAAGATGTGATCATTCATCTCCTCGATGTTGCCGATGAGACGCTGGAAACTACCGTGGTCTCGATGGGTAATCCGCATGCCGTACAGGTGGTGGACGATGTCGAGCGGCACCCGGTCGAACGACACGGACCGTTGATCGAACGCCATCAGCGTTTTCCCAAGCGGGTTAATGCGGGATTCATGCAGATCGTCGACCGGCACCAGATTCGCCTGCGCGTGTACGAGCGTGGTTCGGGCGAGACGCTGGCCTGCGGGACCGGTGCCTGTGCTGCTGCCGTGGCCGGGATTCGGCGTGGCTTGCTCGATTCCCCGGTGCGAGTGTCGACCCGGGGTGGCGATCTGACCATCGCCTGGGGGGGGCCGGGACGCCCGGTGTTGATGACCGGTCCGGCGGTGACCGTATTTACTGGAGAAATCGAACTATGAGCGCTCTCTTTCCTGAAGAAGTGGCCGATTATCTGCAAAGCAACCCCGGTTTCTTCGAGCAATACGCCGATCTGATGGCACAGATTTTCGTCCCGCACCCGCACGCCGGGCGGGCGGTGTCGCTGGTCGAGCGGCAAATGCTGACCCTGCGCGAGAAGAATCGCCAGTTGGAGTACAAACTGGCTGAGTTGATTACCTACGGCGAGGAAAACGACGCCATCAGCGAAAAGGTCCACCGCCTGTCGGTTGGACTGATTGCGGCGGAAACCTTCCAGGCGGTGATCCACCTGCTGAATTTCCACCTGCGTGACGATTTCGCGGTGCCGCATGTGGCACTGCGCTTGTGGCACAAGCCCGAGGGGATCGAGGATTTGCCGGAGTTCGCTGCGGTCAGCGAAGAACTACAGGTTTTCGCCGAAACCCTGAGTCGACCGTATTGCGGCTCGACCGCCGGCTTCGGAACCCAGTCCTGGTTCGGCGAGCATGCACCACACATCCGCTCGCAGGCGCTGATCGCGCTGCGTAACGGCGGTGGCACGATCGGGTTGGTGGCTCTGGGCAGCGAGGAGGCGCAGCGCTTTTATGCCGACATGGGCACGCTGTACCTTGAGCGCCTGGGAGAGATGGTTTCAGCCGCTCTGGCCCGCGTTACCCGCAGCATTCTTTGAGCAGGCCTCCTGTGCCGGTTCCGGTGGCAGAGGACCAGCATCCCGAAGCACCGCTGGCCACCGCCTGGCTGGCGGCCTTGGCCGAGCAGCGGCGCTGCTCTCCTCACACCCTGAGCAGTTATCGGCGGGATTTGTCCGCATTGCTCGGGCTGGCTGCAGCCACTCCGCTGGCACAGATTGATGTTTTCCTGATACGTCGCTGGCTGGCGCAGTTGCACGGCGGAGGGCTCGGCGGCCGTAGCCTGGGCCGAATGCTTTCGGCCTGGCGCGGGTTTTTCGCCTGGCTCGGCCGGCAAGGCCTGGTGGCAGCGAATCCCTGCGAGGGGGTCAGGCCGCCGAAGTCGCCCCGGCGCTTGCCCAAGGTGCTAGCCGTCGACGAGGCCGCACGGCTGCTTGACGTGAGCAGCCCCGACGATCCTCTCGAGGTGCGCGACAGCGCGATGTTCGAACTGTTTTACTCCTCTGGCCTGCGATTGGCCGAATTGGCCATGCTTGATCGTAGCGAGGCTCTGCGGGTGCTGGGTGAAGGCGAGTTGCGGGTTCTCGGCAAGCGGGCCAAGGCCCGGCTGGTCCCGGTCGGACAAGCGGCGCGGGTAGCGTTGGCGGCCTGGTTGCCGTTGCGCGATGGATTGGCCGTTGCCGACGAAAACGCATTGTTCGTCGGTCAGCGCGGACAGCGTCTGGGGCCTCGGTCAATCCAGTTGCGCCTTGCCCGGCGGGCGCTGATGCAAGGCCTGCCGCAGCACGTGCATCCGCATATGCTGCGGCATTCTTTTGCTTCGCATGTGCTGCAGTCATCAGGTGACTTGCGGGCGGTCCAGGAAATGCTCGGCCACGCCAGCATTGCCTCGACCCAGGTCTATACCCATCTCGATTTTCAGCACCTGGCGGCGGTGTATGACCAGGCGCATCCCCGTGCCCGACGCAAAGGCTGATGCAAAAGGCGTATCGCCAAGCATTTTTCTTCTGTAACAATGGGTCTTTACCACCGGTTGTTCAAGGAGGCAAATGTGTTCCCCGTGCAAACCCGATCAGCCAGCCGCTGGTTGTTTCCGCTGTTGTTGTCCCTCGCGGTGCTGCTGCCGAATGCCGCGATCGCCAAGTGTGAGGATTGGCCGCAATACAGCTATATCCTCGAAGATATCGACGAACTGTATCCGGCAATTAACTCCGCCGCGATGAACGATGCAGATCGGCGTGCTGCCGTTGCTGCCAGTGTGCAGTTTTATCTGCAATCCTCCCTGGCTCGCGATCAGATCGCCTACTGTGAATTAAGCGTCAAGCCCGACAGCAAGATCAGCCGCTACTCGGTCAGTTTCCGCTCAAGTGCCGCCGCCGCCGCCCAGTATCCGGTAGCCCACCCGCAGTGGCTGAGCAATGGCCGTTTGGGTTTGCAAGGCGTGCGTAGCTGCCAGCTGGATGCCGCGTGCTGGCAGCCGACCGGGGGGCAACTGCAATGCGCTGCGCCATGGCAGTTTTATTTGCCACTCGGTTTGCCAATCGTGCAGCAGAAGTTGCTGATGCTCTTGCATTATCCCCCCTACGTTTCCATGCAGCAGTCCGATTATCTGAATAACGCCACATTGAATCGGTGGCAGCGTTTATTGACTACGGTGGGGGTGGCCAATGCCGATACGGCTCTGTATTCGACTATTGTCGATATTTTTCCGATCGCTGCCCCGGGTAGTGGCGAAAGCGGGTGTTTCAGCACCGCATCGGCCGTCCAGTATTTCAGCAGCCAGGGCGCGGGATATGTGCCGGGGATGCTTTCTGGCCTCGCCCTGGCGGTCGATACCGTGACGACGCTGCCGGTGATGGTATTTGGTGCCGAGGCTTTGGGCTACTGGCGTGCGGCCTATCCTGCGGCCCCGATCGGGGTGAACCAGGCTGGTGCCACGGCATTGGCTGCGGGGGGGCTGCAGACCCCCTATGCGGGAGCCAATCATCCGATTGCCGCGGTATATCAGACGTGTTCGTCGACACCCGGATTGATCAAGATGGAGCAGCAGGACTTGGCCAGCGCCTGCTTTGCCAAGAGCATGGCGGCAACGCCGGGAGCTGTTCCGGCCCAGGTCGCCGAGCAGTGCAATGGCCAGTACCTGAGCAGTGCTCCCAGCGTCGAGGTGGCCAATCAGGTTTGTGCGATGGCGGTGGTGGACAAGAGCCCGCAGCTAGCTCCCTGGAGCGTTGCCAAGGCCCGGGCCTGGTGTGCTGCCAATCAGAACCAGGCGTGCCCGTTGCCCGATTATTCGAAATAGCTTGCGAAGGGGGGGCAGCCCCCCTCTTGGGCGCCGGATCAGTGGGCGGTCAAGGCTCGAGCGAGTCCCGATCCGCTGCGGTCGGCGGCCAGTCATGCTGCCCGCTGTTCGCAACAACCAGATTGCGCCCTTGTGCTTTGGCCTCATAAAGCGCACGGTCGGCGTTCTCGATGATGTCGCTGAGGCGGCAGTCGGAGCTGACTTGCCGGGTATGGCAGCCGACACTGATGGTGGCGATCCCGTAGCTGGCATTGCCGGCATGGGGAATGGCCAGGGCCAGAACGTTCTGACGCATGCGCTCGGCCAGTCGCTGAGCCTCTTCGCTCTCGATGCCCGGCAACAGCACGACAAACTCCTCGCCGCCGTAGCGGGCCACCAGATCGCTGCTGCGGGAAAAGACCTGACGGATTTCGCCGGCCACTGCCCGCAGACAATCGTCGCCGCAGACATGACCGTAGATGTCGTTGTACCGTTTGAAGTTGTCGAGGTCGCAGATCAGCAGCGACAAGGCCTGGCCTTCGCGGGCGCAGCGGCCGATTTCATAGTTCAGGCGTTCTGCGAGGTGGCGGCGGTTGGCCAGGCTGGTGAGACCGTCGGTATTCGCCAGTTCCTCCAGCTTGCTGTTTGCCGTGTGCAGTTTGGCATAAGCGGACTGCAGTTCGCTGTTTAACTGCTCTTGCGTGGATAGCGAGTCGCGCAACTCGCGGGTGCGTTCTTCGACTTTTTCTTCCAGGCCGCTGTAGAGCAGTGCATTTTCGATCGAAATCGCAGCCTGGGCGGCCAGCAAGCGGAGCAGAGTCAGCCGGTTGGCGGCAAAGGTGCCGACAGTCAGGTTGTTTTCGAGGTAGAGCATGCCGAGCAGCTTGCCTTGGCGGACAATCGGCTCGCAGAGGATGGAAATCGGACGCTCGCGCAGAAAATATGGGTCGCGCGAAAAAACGCTGCGATCGCGGGCATCATCGATGACCAGCGATTTCTGGGTGCGTCCAACATACTGGATCAGGGTGCGGGGGACCGGCAGGTCGGATTGCTCATCCAGTGGTCGGGATAACAGACTGACCTCAATGTCCCGGTCGGAACAGCCCACCGCTTCGATCGAAAATTCGCCATGCTGTTGCAGGATCAGCGCTGCCCGTTGGGCACCGGAGTTCTTGATCGCAATCCGCAGTAGCATCCGGGTCAGTGCCGGCAGCATGATTTCGCCTGAAATTGCGAGCGAGGCCTGG
Source organism: Dechloromonas sp. ZY10 (assembly GCF_041378895.1). Classification (NCBI taxonomy): domain Bacteria; kingdom Pseudomonadati; phylum Pseudomonadota; class Betaproteobacteria; order Rhodocyclales; family Azonexaceae; genus Dechloromonas; species Dechloromonas aquae. The sequence continues at coordinate 3,278,132 of NZ_CP144212.1, read as the reverse complement.
CTGGCAGCTTCCAGATCGAAGCCTTCGCTGCCGTGCAGGGTGCTGCGGAACGACAGGTGGGTTTCGGTCGAAGGGCGAATGTCGTTTTGCGAGAGGCCCAGCAATTCCATCGGGTATTGCTTGCGCAATTGGATGACCTTGGCTTTGGCGCCCCACGCCTCGTAGGTCTGGATGGCCTGGCGCAAATAATGGGCAGCCAGGCGCGAACGCTTGCGCGAACGATGGAAGCCAGCTGTTAATTCGAGCGCCAGGGCTTCCTCGTGCAGGAAACCGTGTTCCCTGGCTACATCGATCGCCTCTTCGTAGTGAAGCAGCGCGCTTTCATATTGTTTGTTCAGACGCAACCGTTCTGCCTCGACCAGCAGCCATTGATGGCGGTGGTTACTCGGTGCGTATTGGGCGCTGTGGGCCAGTTTCTTCTGGTTGGCAGCAACGTGTTGCTGGACGGCACTTTCGTTCGCCTGTGGCGACTGCATCAGCAACAGGGATTCGAGGAAATGGAACAGGGTATGGGCGTACATGCCGGTTCCGGCATTCAGGCGAATTCTGGCTTCGTGGGCGTAATCATTGGCTTTCTGACCTTCTCCAAAATACACCGAGAGCATGGTTTTGGCGCAATAAAGCAGAAAGAGCGTACTGTGGTCGCTGGCGGCCAGGTGCTTCTGGATCTCGCCGCGTTCGTCGTAGGCCGAGCCTGAAAGAACGGTAGCGTTGTCGCTGGGGGCGGCAAAGTTGAGCGCCGTTTGCCACCAGATGGCATGCCAGTAGAGCGACGAGCCGAGTTGAAAGCGGGTCAGGTCGCGGTGGGCAAGACCCATCTCGGGCAGCAGTTCGGCCAGGGGCGTGCCGCAATGGAGGCGCGCCTGCATTTCATTGTTGCGGGCATACGAGGCGTATTCGAAATCCCCTTTTTCCAGCGAGATGGCGTAAGCCTGCTGCAACAAGGGTAGTGTTTTGCGCAGGTGATGCTTGTATTTCAGGACAATCCAGCCAACAAAAAACAGCGGCTGTTGCAAGCGCAGGCCGTGTTTTTTCGCCAGTTCGATCGCAAAATCGCCAAAAACGACGCCAGAGTCGATGTTGTTGAGCAGTGCGCTTTCGGTGATTCCCCACCAGCTCAGCCCGTAACCGGCATTGGGCGAGTAGCCGTGAGTCAGCGTGTCGCGCACCATCTGGAACACGACCTGAGCGAGCAGGTCCGGATAGGTCCAGTAGGCCGGCGGCAGCAACAAGCCTAGCAATTCCATGGTTTCGAGCTGGCGGCGGTCGGTCATTGCCGGCAGGGCATGCAGGTCGGTAAACGATTTGCTGCGGATGGCCAACCGGGTCTGCATCAGCTTGAGCAGATTGCGCAGCTTGCCCGGGGTCTTGTCGAGCTTGCAGCCGAGGCGCTTCAGAGCGGCCAGGCCAACGTCCACAGCTTCTTCCAGGCGGTTCTGGACTACGTAAGCCTGCAGGCGAATCTTGCTGGCGGCAATCAGCGCAAAGGTTTCGCTGACATGCGCCAGATATTCGTCCAGCCACTGCTCCATCAGCACATAATCCTTGCACAGCAGGGCACTGTCAGCGGCGCTCAACAGCAGGGTTTCGGTTTCGCTGCGTTGCTCCTGCCAGCAATTCTCCTCGCGCAGGTCGAGTGCCTGCCGGAGGTAACTGAGGGCGGTCGCCTGGTCGGCTGCCTGCTTGGCCTTTTCGCCGGCCAGGAAGTTGATTTTGCGGAGTTCGCTGCGCCCGGCCCTTCCTTGAATCAGGCGCCGGCCGGCGTTGTACTGGTTGGCAATATCGAAAATGCTGTATTCGTGATCCTTGTCCTGTTTGCCGCGTAGCCAGATTTCGGCGATCCGGAAGTGGGTCTGCTCGCGGGCCTCGGGTTCGATCAGGCTGTATGCGGCCTGGCGGACCCGATCGTGCACGAATCGGTAATGCACCTGGCTGCGGTTGTCCTTCTGCTGAGCGTAACGGTAGGCAGAGCCGATTGGCAGCAGCACACCCTCGTGCAGGGCCGCTTCAAGATAGTTGGCGACGATGTAGGGTGGCTCGCCGAGCAGTCGGGAGAGCGTTCCGAGGCGAAAACGATCGCCCAGGCAAGCGGCCTTGAGAATGGCCTTCTGGGTGCTACCGGGCAGATTGCGAATGCGTCTGACCATCAGGTCGATCACATTGCCCGAAATTTCTGCGGCCAGAATCTTTTCCCGATCGCATTGCCAGCGGCGCTTGTTACGGTTGAAATACAGGGCTCCGCCTTCGTGCAGGTCGGTCAGCAACTGGGTCAGGAAGAATGCGTTGCCATGCGTCTTTTCATAGAGCAGGTCGGCTAGTCCCTCGCACTCGGCGTGTTCTCCCAGCGTGTCGTTGACCATTTGCGCCACGTGTTCCGGGCGCAGATTGTCAAGTTTCAGGCTTTCGATCGGGCAGCCGGAACGGGCGACATCCGCCAAGGCCGCGTGTAGCGGATGCGTTGAGTCGACCTCGCTGTCGCGATATGCACCAATCAGCAGCAGGTGATCGGCGCCGCCGCTGAGAATGAAGCGGAGCAGCGCCAGCGAGCCGGCATCAGCCCATTGCCAGTCATCAATGAAGACGACCAGCGGATGCTCTGGCTGGCAGATCGCCCTGATGAAATTGCCGAAGACATAGTTGAGGCGGTTTTGCGCCTTGTCGCCATCAAGTTGCGGTATTTCCGGCTGGGGACCGATGATCAGCTCGATCGACGGAATGACATCGGTGAGTACCCGCCCGAGGGGGCCGATGCTTTCCAGGATCAGTTCCCGCCACCGTGCGAGAACGGCATCGTCTTCCTGCAGCAGCAGGTTGCACAATTCTTGAAACGCCTGGGTCCAGGCTGAAAAGGGAATGTCGCGTTGGTACTGGTCGAATTTTCCGACGATGAAATTGCCTTGCTGCTCCGTCAGCGGCTTGTACACCTCGCGCACCAGCGCGCTCTTGCCAACCCCGGGGGAGCCGAGTACCAACAGCAGCGAGGCTTGTCCGGCATTGGCGTTGGAGCAGGCGGAGAGGATGGTGGCCACTTCCTCGCTGCGACCGTAAAGCTTCTGCGGCAGCTGGAAATGGGTCGGGGCGTCGCCTTCGCTGAGCAGGAAATCGGGGATGCTGCCCAGGCTGCGGTGTGCGGACAGGCAGATCTGCAGGTCGTGCAGGACGCCGTCTGCACTCTGGTAGCGGTCATCGGCCATTTTCTCGATCAGGCGCATGATGATCCGCGACACCATCGTCGGTACCCTCGGATGGACCTGGTGCGGTGGCGTGGCCGGTAATGCAATGTGGGCGTGGATCAGTTCGATCCCTTCGCGCTCGGTAAATGGCCGGGTGCCGGCAAAAAGTTCGTACAGGGTGATGCCCAGGGAATACAGGTCGGCCCGGTAGTCGAGCGGACGGTTGATGCGGCCAGTCTGTTCGGGGGCGGTGTAGGCAAGCGTTCCTTCGAGTTGCTTCGGGCTCAGGAAACCCTGGGTTTCCTGTGCCAGTTGCGAGGCGATGCCGAAATCGATCAGGCGTACATCGCCTCTGCTCCGGTTCCAGATCACATTGGCCGGGTTGATGTCCTTGTGGATGATCTGGGCTCGATGCACTTCGCTCAGGGCGCGGGTGATGGCAATGGCCAGTTCGAGCGACTGTTGCAGGCTGAGATTGGTTTGCTTCAGTATCCGGTCGAGCGATTCGGCGCCGATGTCTTCGGTGACGATCGTCAGCGAACCGTTGATGTCGATCAGGTCGAGTGGCTTGATGATCCCCGGCATTTCGCCAAGCAACTGCAGCAACTGGTATTCGCGTCGGTGCCGGGGCAGCGACTCCGGGGACGGGTGGTCGTCGCTGAGGATTTTCAGGATCACCGGCAGGCCGTCGTGAATCCGGCGGGCGCGATATACCCGGGTCTGCCGGTTATCGTGCAGTTTCTCGATAAGCTCGAATTCGGAGCTGGCGAAAGCCGTCATGGGATGGCCCTGTCGGGAAATGGCGGCTGGCGGGCCGCCATTGGGAGTTAGACGAAGTGTGCGGCGATACGGTTGGCCAGTGCGATGTTCTCGGCCTCGGCACGCAGCGACGGGAAGAAGGAAAGGCAGACTTCGTCGCGCGGCGATTCGTTGATGACCAGAATCGGCCGGTTCACCAGAACTGCGCCCAGGGTATCGCGCGGGCTGATATTGACGCCGCTCTGATGGCGCAGCGAGGTGCAGCCATGCAGGAAATCCGGCTGTTGCAGGAAACGGTAGTTGTTCCAGTTGGTGACGACGAAGGAAAGCGCGTCGTCGCTGGTGCCGACCACGCCCTGGCGGACGGCATCCTCAACCGCGCGGAACAGGCTGGCGTCGATCTTTTGGTCCTTGAATTCGCGAATCCGGCGGTGGATCTGCTCGGCGATCTGTTCGATCGGCAGCTCGCCATCGACGCTGACCGGGACAAAAGCGATGTAATTGCCGCAATAGCGTTCTCGTACATCCGGCGGTAGCAGGTCTGACAGCATCTTGAAACTGATGGTCTGCTTTTCCGGGAGCTGTTTTTCCCGCCGGTTCTGCTCGTAAAAGCCCTTGGCCAGTGCTGCGCAGATCACGCTGTTGCGGGTGACTTCCGGGTTGTGCCGGCGGCAGCGCTCGACCAGCGCAGCGAGCGGCAAATGGCGGCTGACCGGAGCAAAGCGCTGCTTGCGGTACTCGCCGAGATGGCCGGGAACCGCTGCCAGCGGTATGGCGTAGGCCCCGTCGTCGGCAACCGGGTAAGTGCCGAGGCCGGCAAGATTGCGCTGGTGGGTTGGCTCATCGAGATCGAGCAAGGGCAGCATTTCTTCAAGCGCAGCGGTGCGAGTGGTTGCGGCGGCCGACAGTACGGCCTGCTGACGCGGTTGATCGCGGCGCAAGCCGGCGTTGTAATGCTCGATCAGGCGATTGAACAGGCATTCGGCGCTACGGGCATCGACATAAGTATGCTCGCAGGTCTGGGCGATGATGAATTCGTTGCTGCCGTTCTGGCGCAACACGGTCAACGCCATGGCGCTGTGTTTTTCCTCGTCGCTGAGTTCCAGGCTTTGGCGGCAGAGTTCGGCGAAGTCGCGTTCGATGTCGTTGCTGTCGATCACCCGGAAATGGCGGTGTTGTGGTGCCGGGCGCCATTGGTAATCGGTCTGGGCCGAGAAGTGCAGGCGCTGGGAAAATTTTTCGGTGGCATCGAGCAGTGCGTTGTAGCTCGCGCACAAGGCATCGGTGTCGAGCGGGCCGGCAAAGCGGTAACCGCTGGTGAAATAGATGTTGGCGCGGTTCATCAGGCATTCGAGGCCAAGGGCGCCGACGGTCGAGGGCATGGATTGTCTCCGGATGATTGCGATTATTATTGGCGTGTCCGGCCTGGCCGGCATAGAGGCTCATTTTATTTCCATATTTGCCAATTTTTCCATCGCACTCGCTAACTCCTTTGCATTTTTTATGCAGAATGTCTGGTTCTTTTCGGGGCGGGGCCGGGTTGCGTTGTCGGCGGATGGCACGGGGCTAGGCCGGGTCACGCTCGGGGGGCAAAAATGCTGAAGAATCAGCGCTCAACTGAGCTTGCTCGGTGGATCGGCCGATTGACCTTTGGGCAGGCTGGTTTTATTATTCCGCTTTTGCAAAAAACCGGATTCTCAGGAGTTCCTCATGGCCATCAACCGTACCCGCCGTTCCACGCTGGAACGCCGCTGCATTTCCAAGTCCGCCAAGCGCCTGTTCAAGGGCAATGGCAAGGCAATGTTCAAGGCTGTTTACGCCGCTGAATGCCACCAGCGCAACCGCAAGGGCCTGGGTCAGTAAGCACCGATACCGAGACAAGCCCCGGTGGCCGCAAGGCGCCGGGGCTTGTTGCATTCTGGCTGGGGAATTTCGCCTGATTGGTGGCCCCACCTCCGTTTTCTGCGCTGTCTTGTGCTATCGAAAGTCATCATGGCCCAATTGATCCTGATGCCGGGCAAGGAACGCTCGGCAATGAAGCGGCATCCCTGGTTGTTTGCCGGTTCGGTCGGTCGTCTCGAAGGGCGGGCGCGTCCGGGCGATACCGTCGAAGTCCTCTCCGACAACCTCAAGCCGCTGGGGCGGGCTGCTTACAGCCCGAGCTCTCAGATCCGCGCCCGCTTCTGGACCTTTGATGCCGACGAGTCGGTCGACGATGCCTTCTTCAAGCGCCGCATTGCGCAAGCCGTCGCCCGCCGTCAGGCCCTGCCCGAGTTGCGTGGCCAGCAGGGGCTGCGCCTGATCCACGCCGAATCGGATGGCCTGCCCGGCGTCGTCGCTGATCAGTATGGCGATACGGTGGTGGTGCAGCTGACCTCGGCCGGCGCCGACAAGTGGCGCAACGCGATTGTCCACGGGCTGATCAAGGCCACCGGCTGTGCTCGCATCTACGAGCGTTCCGACTCCGACGTGCGCGGTCTCGAAGGCCTGGAGCCGACCGTCGGCTGGCTGCACGGCGCGCCGACCGAAGGTGAGCGGCCGGGGCTGGTGATCGACGAGTACGGGGTCAAGCTCGCGGTCGACGTCGTCGGCGGCCACAAAACCGGCTTCTACCTCGACCAGCGCGACAACCGCGCCTGGCTGCGCAGCGTCGCTGCCGACAAGGACATCCTCAACTGCTTCTGCTACACCGCCGGCTTCTCGCTGCAGGCGCTGGCCGGCGGCGCCCGTTCGGTGCTCTCGATCGACTCCTCCGGGCCGGCGCTGGCGCAGGCGCAGGCCAACCTCGCGCTCAACCCGCAGCTGCCGGCCGAACGCGCCGAGTGGCAGGAGGCTGATGTCTTCCAGGCGCTGCGCGATTTCCGCAAGGCCGGGCGCAGCTTCGACCTGATCGTGCTCGATCCGCCCAAGTTTGCCCCGTCGGCGGCGCATGCCGACCGCGCGGCCCGCGCCTACAAGGACATCAACCTGCTCGGCTTCCGCCTGCTGCGGCCGGGCGGCCTGTTGATGACCTATTCCTGTTCCGGCGGCATCGGTCTGGAGCTGTTCCAGAAGATCGTCGCCGGCGCCGCGCTCGACGCCGGTCGCTCGGCGCGCATCGTCCGCCGCCTGTCGGGCACCGCCGATCATCCGGTCGCCTTGAACTTTCCCGAGGGGGAATACCTCAAAGGCCTGCTCGTTCAGGTTGATTGAACCGGCTGACCGGGGGCACGCTCCCGGTCGCTTTGCCTCTTGCCCCTCGTGAATTCCTTGCGTCATCTCCTTCTCGTCATTGTCCTCGTCTTCGCCCAGCTGGCGGTCGGGGTGCATGCGGTCGGCCACGCTGCCGGCGACGACGAGGCGGTGCCGACGCACGCCTGCGAATTGTGTCTGCAGGCGCACGACCTGGGGGCGGCATTGCCGACGCTGCTGGCGTTGCCGCTGCCGGTCTTGCTGGCCGAGAGGGCTGCGAGCCCGATGTCGCAAGGTCGCCTGGCCTTGCCGCCGCCGCCGGCAGCACAACGCGGCCCGCCGCTTTCCTGAAAAAACCGCCTTTTTCAACGTCGACCGTGGCGATGCGCCCGGTCGCGCTCGTTCGCGTTTTTTCAGGAGTTTCCCATGCGTCAAACCCTCCTGTCGGCCATGATTGCCGGCATCTTTCTGCCTCTTCCCCTTCTTGCCGCCGAGTCTGCCGATCTGGCTGCCATTCGTTCCCAGATTGCCGAAATGAAGCAGGCCTATGAGCAGCGGATTGCCGCGCTCGAAAGCAAGCTGGCCGCCGCCGAGCGCCAGACGACGCCGGCCGTAGCCCCTGCTGGTCCGGCTGCGGCTGAACCGGCAGCACCCCGCAGCGAGCGCGGCAGTAGCCGGGCCAGCGCCTTCAATCCGGAAGTCTCGCTGATCCTGCAAGGGCAATATACGCAGATGAAGAATGTCGCCGGTCGCGGTATCACCGGTTTCTGGCCGGCGGCCGGGCACAGCCACGGCGGTAACGAAGTCGAGGCCGCCAACCGGCGCGGCTTCAATGTCGATCACAGCGAGTTGGTGCTCTCCGCGAATATCGACCCGAACTGGCGCGGCCAGGCGATCCTGGCCATGCGCGACCGCGAGGTTGAAGTCGAAGAAGCCTGGTTCCAGTCGCTCGGTCTGGGCAGCGGCTTCGGCCTCAAGGGCGGGCGTTTCCGCTCCGGGATCGGCTACCTCAACGAGCAGCATCCGCACATGTGGGATTTCGCCGGCGCGCCGCTGATGTATTCCGCGCTCTTCGGCGAGCACGGTAGTTACGTGCAGGACGGCGTGCAGGCCAAGTGGTTGGCGCCGACCCCGTTCTTCCTCGAATTCGGCGCCGAAAGCGGGCGTGGGGCCGGCTTCCCCGGCAGCGAGCGCAACCGCAACGGTGCCGGTAGTGGCGCGGTCTTTGCCCACATCGGCAACGACTTCGGCGATTCGCACAGCTGGCGCGCCGGCCTTTCTTACCTCAAGACCGCGACCCGGCAGCGGCTGGCCGAGGTGCACGACGCCAACGACGTGCACGGCGAGGCTGGGCTCAACGCCGGCAGCCAGACCTGGATCGCCGATTTCGTCTGGAAATGGGCGCCCGATGGCAATCCCAAGTACCGCAATTTCAAGCTGCAGGGCGAATACTTCAGCCGCAGCGAAAACGGCGACATCGGTTGCGCTGCCGAAGTCTCCGGTAGCGGCGAGGCCTGCAGCGGTACCCGCGACAGCTACCGCCGCCGGCAGAATGGCTGGTATCTGCAGGCGGTGTACCAATTCACGCCCAACTGGCGCGCCGGTCTGCGTCACGAGCAGCTGGCGGCCAACAGTGCGCGCATCGGCACGCTGGCAGCGGCCGAGCTGGGCAGCGAGAATGCCTTGTTCAAGGATTTCACGCCCAAGCGTTCGTCGGCGATGATCGACTACAGCTGGAGCGAGTTTTCGCGCGTCCGTCTGCAATACGCGCAGGACAAGTCGATGCAGGGCCTGACCGATCACCAATGGACCCTGCAGTACATCATGAGCCTGGGCGCCCACGGCGCGCACAAGTTCTGAGGGAGCAAGCGATGAAAAAAAGTTTTTTCCTGTTTGTCAGCAGCTTGCTGGCGACGCTGGCTCACGCCGATCTCGCGGTCTTTGCCACGGTCCCGGAATGGGGTGCGCTGGCCAGTGAAATCGGTGGCGGCAAGGCCAAGGTGTATACCGCGACCACCGCCCGTCAGGACCCGCACCGGATCGAGGCACGGCCTTCGCTGCTGGCGCAGGCGCGGCGGGCGCAACTGGTGGTCGCCACCGGCGCCGACCTCGAAATCGGCTGGCTGCCGCTGGTCCTGCGCGATGCTGGCAATGCCGCGATCCAGCCGGGGCAGCCCGGTTATTTCGAAGCGGCGCAGCAGGTCCGCCTGCTCGATGTGCCGACGGTGCTCGACCGCGCGCACGGCGACGTGCATGCGGCGGGCAATCCGCACCTCCACCTCGACCCGCGCAACCTGCTGGCGGTGGGCGACGCGCTGAGCCGCCGCATGGCCGAGCTGGATGCGGCCAATGCCACGGTCTACCAGCAAAACTGGCAAAAATTCCGCGCCCGCTGGCAGGCCGCGATCAGTCGCTGGGAGGCGCAGGCCGCGCCGCTCAAGGGGCTGCCGGTGCTGGAGCATCACACCTCTTACGCCTACCTTGCGCACTGGCTGGGCTTGCGCATTGTCGGTGCGCTCGAACCCAAACCCGGGGTTGAGCCAAGCAGCAGCCACCTCAGCGGCTTGCTGCAGCGGCAGCAGGGGGCGCAGGCGGCCAAACTGATCCTGCGCACCGCCTACCAGGCCGAAGGCCCTAGCCAGTGGCTGGCGGCCAAGGCCGGGATTCCGGCGCTGCAACTGCCTTACACCGTCGGCGGTACCGCCGAAGCCGGCGATCTGTTCGGCCTTTTCGACGACAGCGTCCAACGTTTGCTGAAAGCCCTGTGATGGCGCCGCTGCTGCAACTCTCCGGGGTGGTCGCCGGCTGGCCGGGGGCGGCGGATACCCCTGTCGGCAAGGCAGTCAGCCTGGCGTTGGCGGCCGGTGAAATCGTCGGCCTGGCCGGGCCCAACGGCGTCGGCAAAAGCAGCCTGCTGGCGTTGATCGCCGGCGGCGGTGCCCACTGCATCGCAGGTGAGTTGCAGCGGGCGGCAGGCTTGCGCATCAACTGGCAACGTCAGGAAGTGCCGCCCTTTGCCGGCCTGCCGCTGAATGGACACGAACTGCTGGCGCTGACCGGTGCTGCCGCTGTCGGCCTGCCGCCCTGGCTGGCCGACAAGCTGGATTGGCGGCTCGACCGCCTTTCCGGCGGGCAGCGGCACTTTCTCGCGCTGTGGGCGGTACTGCAGGCGCCGGGCGATCTGGTGCTGCTCGACGAGCCGACCAACAATCTCGATGTAGCCGGCGTGCGCTGGCTGGCCGCGCATCTGCGCGATCGTGCGGCGGCTGGCGCCGGCCTGCTGGTGGTCAGCCACGACGCCGATTTTCTCGCCGCCTGCTGCGACCGCATCGTTCATCTGGAGGCCGCGCATGCAGTGGACCTCGCCTGATTTCGCGCTCTTTGCGCTGCCCTTTGCCAACGGCCTGCTGCTGGCCTTGCTGCTACCGCTGCTCGGCGCCTACCTGCGCCTGCGCGACGAATGGCTGGCGGCGCTGGCTTACGCCCACGTTGCCGCCGCCGGCGCCTTGCTCGCGGCCAGCGCGGCGTTGCCGCCGGTGGCTGGCGGGTTGGCCGCCAGCGCCGTTGCCGGGGCTGGCAAGCAGGCCCTGCAACGCCGGCTCAGCGGCGCCGCCGCCCAGGTGTTCCTGCTCCTCGCCAGTTGGGCGCTGGCGGTGCTCTTGGTTGCCAACAACCCGCTCGCCGAAAGCCTGGGCCACGCACTGTTCGACGGCCAGCTTTACTTTGCCGGCTGGCAGCAGCTGGCATTGGCCGGCGGCGCGCTGTTGCTGACGCTGCTCGGGCTGCGCCGCTGGTCGGCCGACCTGCTGCTTGCCCGGCTCTACCCGGATTTTTTACGTCTGCGCGGCCGTCCGGCCTGGCCGGTGCTCGCCGGCTTCGACCTGCTTGCCGCGCTGTGTCTGGCGCTGGCGACCATGACTCTGGGTGTGATGGGCGCCTTCGCGCTGGTCTTCATCCCGGCCTGGCTCGCCTTTCGCCGTGCCGCCAGCTGGCGGCGGGGGCTGCTGCTGGCGCTGGCTTGCGGGCTGCTGGCCTACCTCGCCGCCTTTGCCCTGGCGCTCGGCCTCGATCAGCCGTTCGGGCCGGTACTGGCCTTGTTGCTGCTGCTGGCGGTGGTCTTGGGCTGAGATTTACGGTCGACCGGGAAAAATCGCCTTTTTTCCGGTCGACCGTGATCGGCCAGAGCAGCCGAGGCCCAACTCGCAGAGGTGCGTGTTGGGCGGCCGCTCTGGCTTACCCGGCCGCCTTGGTGCGAGCGGCGTGGGCCTTGCGGTAGCTGTCGAGCAGCCGCTGGTGGCGGTCCAGTCCTTCCAGCTTCATGCTGGTCGGCGTCAGGCCATGGAAGCGCACGCTGCCGTTGACCGAGCCGAGTACGGCGTCCATGCGTTCGTTGCCGAACATGCGGCGGAAATTGGTTTCGTAATCGTCCAGTTCCAGCTCGTCGTCGAGCGTGACTTCAAGCACGGCGTTCACGGCCTGATAAAAGAGGCCGCGCTCGGCGGTGTTCTCGTTGTATTGCAGATAGGCCTCGACCTGATCCTTGGCCGACTCGAAATCCTGCAGCGCCAGGTTGATCAGCAACTTGAGTTCGAGAATGGTCAGCTGGCCCCAGACCGTGTTTTCGTCGAACTCGACGCCGATCAGGGTGATGATGTCGGTGTAGTCGTCGAGCTCGCTCTCCTCCAGGCGTTCGAGCAGCGCGGCCAGCGCGTCGTCGTCGAGGCGGTGCAGATTGAGGATGTCGGCGCGGAAGGCCAGCGCCTTGTTGGTGTTGTCCCAGATCAGATCGTCGACCGGGTAAATTTCGGAGTAACCCGGAACCAGGATGCGGCAGGCGGTGGCGCCCAACTGGTCGTAGACCGCCATGTACACTTCTTTGCCCATGGCTTCGAGGATGCCGAACAGGGTGGCGGCTTCGTCGGCGTTCGAATTTTCGCCCTGGCCGGAGAAATCCCATTCGACGAATTCGTAATCGGCTTTGGCGCTGAAAAAGCGCCACGACACCACGCCGCTGGAGTCGATGAAGTGTTCGACGAAGTTATTGGGCTCGGTGACGGCGTTGCTCTCGAAGGTCGGTCGCGGCAGGTCGTTGAGGCCTTCGAAGCTGCGGCCCTGCAGCAGTTCGGTGAGGCTGCGTTCGAGCGCCACTTCCAGGCTGGGATGCGCGCCGAAGGAGGCAAAGACGCCGCCGGTGCGCGGATTCATCAGGGTCACGCACATCACCGGGAATTCGCCGCCGAGCGAAGCATCCTTGACCAGCACCGGGAAGCCCTGATTTTCCAGTTCGGCAATGCCGGCGACGATGCCGGGATATTTGGCCAACACCTCGGCCGGTACGTCGGGCAGGGCGATTTCGCCCTCCAGAATTTCGCGTTTGACGGCCCGCTCAAAGATTTCCGACAGGCACTGTACCTGCGCCTCGGCCAGCGTATTGCCGGCACTCATGCCGTTGCTCAGGTAGAGGTTGTCGATCAGGTTGGTCGGGAAATACACCGTTTCGCCGTCCGACTGGCGCACGTAAGGCAGCGCGCAGACGCCGCGCTCGGTGTTGCCGGAATTGGTGTCGAACAGGTGCGAGGCGCGCAGTTCGCCGTCCGGGTTGTAGATTTCCAGCGTGTAGTCGTCGAGCAGGCCCTTGGGCAGCGCATCCTTCTTGCCCGGCTTGAACCAGCGCTCCTCCGGGTAATGCACGAAGGGCGCGTTGGCGAATTCCTCGCCCCAGTAATTGTCGTTATAGAAATGGTTGCAGCTCAGGCGCTCGATGTACTCGCCCAACGCCGAGGCCAGCGCGCTTTCCTTGGTCGCCCCCTTGCCGTTGGTGAAGCACATCGGCGAATGCGCGTCGCGGATATGCAGCGACCAGACATTCGGGACCAGATTGCGCCAGGAAGCGATCTCGATCTTGATTCCCAGCCCGGCGAGCAGGCCGGACATGTTGGCGATGGTCTCTTCCAGCGGCAGGTCCTTGCCGGCGATGTAGGTCTGCGTGTCGGCGTCCGGGCTGAGGGTCAGCAGCGCCTGGGCGTCGGCATCCAGATTCTCGACTTCCTCGATCACGAACTCGGGGCCGGTCTGCACGACCTTCTTCACGGTACACCGGTCAATCGAACGCAAAATGCCCAGCCGGTCCTTCTCGGAAATGTCCGGCGGCAGCTCGACCTGGATTTTGAAGGTCTGCTTATAGCGGTTTTCCGGATCGACGATGTTGTTGTGCGCCAGGCGGATGTGCTCGGTCGGGATATTGCGCGTGTCGCAGTAGAGCTTGACGAAGTAGGCCGCGCACAAGGCCGACGAAGCGAGGAAGTAATCGAACGGCCCCGGCGCCGAGCCATCGCCCTTGTAGCGGATGGGCTGATCGGCGATGACCGTGAAGTCGTCGAATTTGGCTTCCTGACGAAGCTTGTCGAGAAAATTGACCTTGATTTCCATGGGAATTCCGCAAAAGCGTGCAAAACAAAATGGCCGCCATTATCGGGGTTTCCGGCCGGGAAAAACCTGCGGCGGGTGGGAATTGGCAAAAAACTGCGTCGGTTTTACGGTCGACGGGGAAAATGGCCGTTTTTCGCGGTTGACCGTGGAAGTAGCCGGATTGCCCGGCTCGCGAGCCAGAGACGCCTCGGGAATGCGGGCTGCGAGCGGGCGCTAACGGCGGGGGGATTCTGGTTTGTGCTTGCAGGCAGGCTGGCGCGTGAGGGCTGTTGCTGGCGCGGGGTCTGTTGCTGCTGGCGCTGGTTTCCGCGCCTGACGCGCGGGCATACTTTTTCTTGTCTTGCCAAGAAAAAGTAGCCAAAAAGAAGGCGCGCCCACTGCGGCGCCCGGCTGCGCCGGGTGCTCTGCGCTGCTCGCGCACAACGGGGGGCTGCGGAACTCGGCCCTTTGGGCCTCAGACAGTCCTCGCCCTCTTTCCCGTTGCCCGCTGCGCTGCTCGACGCCGCAGAGGGCTGGGGGAAAAACGTCTCGGATTCACGGTCGACGGTAAAAAAATGACGTTTTTGCCGGTTGACCGTAAAAGCCAGTCAACGTTGATTTTCGCTCCAAGCTTTCCGCCGCGACGCCTTGGGGCCCCATGTGGAGCGCCGAGCAACGCAGGCGGGCCGGGGGTTTTCGGCGAGGACTGTTTGAGGCCCGCAGGGCCGAGTTCCGCAGCCGCCCGGCTCGCCGAGTAGCGCAGGGTAGTCGGCGCAGCCGACCGCGTAGCCTGGGGTCGCCTTTTCTTTGGCTACTTTCTTTTGGCGAAGCAAAAGAAAGTACGCCCGCGCGTCAGGCGCGGACAGCCACTGTAATCATTTCCGATCAGGCCGGCGGTTCGGCAGTGTAATTGCAGTAAGGCGCAAGTCGCCGGATGTATTCGTGACACGGTCAACCCGAAAAAAAGCAAAAGCCGTGTTCTGCTGAGGCGAAACGGCGCTGGCCAAGAATCGGGTTGGGCGCCCGCTCCAGAGGGCGATTTACCGTGCTCTCCGTCCGCCCCAACAATCCCCATCCCCCATCTTGAATCCCCCCGATTCATCCCCATCTATCTTCCTTATCTCTCGTTCAGGAAGTCTCGCATGGAGCAATATCACGGCACGACCATCCTTTCCGTGCGCCGGGGCAACTCGGTGGCGATGGGGGGGGATGGGCAGGTGACGCTGGGGAATATCGTCATCAAGGGAACGGCGAAGAAGGTACGGCGTTTGTATAACGGCCGGATTCTGGCCGGGTTTGCCGGCGGGACGGCGGATGCGTTTACGCTGTTCGAGCGTTTCGAGGCCAAGCTGGAGAAGCATCAGGGCAATCTGGTGCGTTCGGCGGTGGAGTTGGCGAAGGACTGGCGTTCGGACCGGGCCTTGCGCCGGCTGGAGGCAATGTTGTCGGTGGCCGACCGCGATGCGTCGCTGGTGATTACCGGTAACGGCGATGTGCTGGAGCCGGAGCACGGCATCGTCGCCATTGGCTCGGGCGGGGCGTATGCGCAGAGCGCGGCGCGGGCCTTGCTGGAGAATACCGAGTTGTCGCCGCTGGAAATCGTCACCAAGTCGCTGGAGATTGCCGGCGATCTGTGCATTTACACCAATCGCAATTTCACGCTGGAAGTCCTCGAATGAGTACCTCGATTCTGGGTTTTACCCCGCCGGAGATCGTTTCCGAACTCGATAAGCACATCGTTGGCCAGAAGGCGGCCAAGAAGTCGGTGGCGATTGCCTTGCGCAACCGCTGGCGGCGGGCGCAGGTGGCCGAGCCGCTGCGCCAGGAGATTACGCCCAAGAACATCCTGATGATCGGGCCGACCGGCGTCGGCAAGACCGAGATTGCGCGCCGCCTGGCGCGGCTGGCGAATGCGCCGTTCATCAAGGTCGAGGCGACCAAGTTCACCGAGGTCGGCTATGTCGGCCGCGATGTCGAGACCATCATCCGCGATCTGGTCGAGATGGCGATCAAGAGCCAGCGCGAGCGGGCGATCAAGGCGATGCGCGCGCGCGCCGAGGATGCCGCCGAGGATCGCGTGCTCGACGTGCTGCTGCCGCCGGCGCGCAGCCCCGGCTTTTTTGCCGAGGAGAATGCGTCGACCGCAGATAACGCGACCCGCCAGAAATTCCGCAAGAAACTGCGCGAGGGCGAGCTCGACGACAAGGAAATCGACATCGAAGTAGCGATGCCGTCGATGCAGGCCGAGATTTTCGCCCCGCCGGGGATGGAAGAGCTGACCCAGCAGATTCAGGGCATGTTCCAGAACATGGGCAACGGCAAGAAGAAGTCGCGCAAGATGCCGATCAAGGAGGCGCTCAAGCTGCTCACCGACGAGGAAGCGGCCAAGCTGGTCAACGACGAGGAAATCAAGCTGGAGGCGGTCAAGGCGGTCGAGCAGAACGGCATCGTCTTCATCGACGAGATCGACAAGGTTGCCAGCCGTTCCGAGATGCAGGGCGCTGACGTGTCGCGCCAGGGCGTGCAGCGCGACCTGCTGCCGTTGGTCGAAGGCACCACGGTGTCGACCAAGTACGGCATGATCAAGACCGATCACATCCTGTTCATCGCGTCCGGTGCCTTCCACCTGTCCAAGCCGTCGGACCTGATTCCCGAGCTGCAGGGTCGCTTCCCGATCCGTGTCGAACTCGATTCACTGTCAGTCGCCGATTTCGAATGCATCCTGACTCAGACCGATGCCTGCCTGACCAAGCAGTATCAGGCCTTGCTGGCGACCGAAGGGGTGAATATCGAGTTTGCCGCCGACGGTATCCGCCGTCTGGCCGAGATCGCCTTCCAGGTGAACGAGCGCACCGAGAACATCGGCGCCCGCCGCCTGCATACGGTGATGGAAAAGCTGCTCGAAGAGGTTTCGTTCGACGCCGGCAAGATTGGTCTGGAGCAGGTCTTGGTCGACGCCGCCTACGTCAATCAAAAGCTGGGCGAAGTCGCCGCCGACGAAGATCTGTCGCGTTATGTGCTGTAATCTGCAGCGCTAGTTTGTTCGTCCCGCGAGTGGTAGCGCTCGCGGGCAAACCCGGATGGCCGGCAGCGCCGATGGCGCGCATCATGCCGGCCATCGTCTTTGGTGGAGTGCAGCCCGTGGAAAATGCCAGTCTCAGCCTGCGTCTTGCGGCGATCCTGTTCCCGATCTTCGGCATTGTTGCCGCTGGTTTTTTCTACGCGCGCAAGCACAAGCCGGAAATGGCGGTCGCCAACCGCCTGAATATGGATGTGTTCGTCCCGGCGCTGGTTTTTGCCGCGATGGCGGGCAAGTCCTTTGACCTCGCCGCCTACGCGCCGCTGGCCTTGGGCGGTTTTCTGCTGCTGGCGCTGTGCGGCCTGCTGGCGTGGCCGGTGGCCCGGCTGTGCGGCGTGCAGGCGAAAACCCTGGTGCCGCCGATGCTGTTCAACAACTCCGGCAACATCGGCCTGCCGCTGGCGGTGCTGGCCTGGGGCGAGAGCGCCCTGCCGGCGGCGGTGATCCTGTTCATGGTCGAAAACACGCTGCACTTCTCGTTTGGCGCCCGCCTGCTTGACCCGAGTACGCGGCTGCTGACCTTGTGGCGGATTCCGGTGGTTTTTGCCGCGATCGCCGGGTTGACCGTGGCGATCCTCAAAATCCCGGTCTGGCCGCCGGCGCTGATCGCGATCAAGATGCTCGGCGATGTGTCGGTGCCGCTGCTGCTGTTTTCGCTTGGCGTGCGCATGACCGACGTGCGTTTCAACGAGTGGAAACTGGCGGTCGGCAGCGCCCTGTTGCGCCCGGTCGTCGGGATGCTGATCGCGCTCGGCCTGATCCAGCTGCTCGGCCTGCAGGGGCGTGACGCAGCGATGCTGTTCGTCTTCGGCGCGCTGCCGCCGGCGGTGCTCAACTTCCTCTTTGCCGAGCGTTACCAGCAGGAGCCGCAGCGGGTCGCGTCGATCGTGCTGATCGGCAACCTGGCGGCGCTGCTCTTCCTGCCGCTGGCGCTGGCCTGGGTCTTGTGATTTTGCCGCTCTGCCACGGTCGACCGTGGCAAAGGCTAAAAAGCCGGTAACAGCGGCTGGCTGATGGATGGCCGAGCAAGGCCCGGTCAGCGGTGCAGCCGGCGAGGCGCGCCGGGAGCGGCGGACTCGCGTTCCTGCGTTTACTCGCCGAAGCGTTGCAGTTGCCGCCGGTCGCGCTTGGTCGGGCGGCCGTGCAGGTCGGCGGCGGGTTCGACGGTGAATTTGCGGCGCTGCTGCTCGGCTTCGCGGGCGGCAATGCTCTCCGCCGTTTCTTCGTAGAGCAGCCGCGCTTCCGGTGCCGGGCCGCGTTTTTCCGACAACGCCTGGACGATCACTTCCCAGCGGGTGTCGCCGTTATGAATCTCCAACCGGTCGCCGGGTTTGACTTCGCGCGCCGGCTTGGCGGCGGCGCCGTTGAGCTTGACCTTGCCGCCGCTGACCGCATCGCTGGCCAGGCTGCGCGTCTTGAAAAAACGCCCGGCCCACAGCCATTTGTCGATGCGGACGCCCATGCTCAGGCCGGCAGGACGGCTTCGCCGGCGTACAACTGTTCGACGCTTTCGCGCTGGCGGATGACGTGGACCGTGTCGCCGTCAACCATCAGCTCGACCGCACGCGGGCGGGTGTTGTAGTTGGAGGCCATCGCCATGCCGTAGGCGCCGGCCGACATCACCGCCAGCAGGTCGCCGGGCTGGACGTTGAGCGGGCGGGCCTGGCCGAGGAAGTCGCCGCTTTCGCAGACCGGGCCGACCACATCGTAGTCGCGGCTGGCGCCGTCGCGCGGAGCGACCGGGTTGATGTCGTGCCAGGCTTCGTAGAGCGCCGGGCGCATCAGGTCGTTCATCGCCGCGTCGATGATCGCGAAGTTCTTGCCTTCGCCTTCCTTGAGGAATTCGATCTGGGTGAGCAGCAGGCCGGCGTTGCCGACCAGGCGGCGGCCCGGCTCCATGACGATCTGCAGGCCACGGCCGGCGAGCTTGTCGAGCAGCGGATTGAGGTAGGAGGCGACGGTCGGTTGTTCCTGCTCGGCCTGGTACTTGATGCCGAGGCCGCCGCCGATGTCGATGTGGTGCAGCTGGATGCCTTCCACGGTCAACTGGTCGACCAGGGCCAAAATCCGGTCGAGGGCTTCGACGAAGGGCGAGGGGTCAAGCAACTGCGAGCCGATGTGGCAGTCGATGCCGGTGACGGCAATGTTCGGCAAAGCGGCGGCGCGACGGTAGAGGGCGAGCGCCTGTTCGTAGGCGACGCCGAACTTGGCTTCCTTGAGCCCGGTCGAGATGTAGGGGTGGGTCTTGGGGTCGACGTTGGGATTGACGCGGAAGCTGACCGGCGCCTTCTGGCCGCATTCGCCGGCGACCTGGTTGAGGCGCTCGAGTTCGGGGGCAGATTCGACGTTGAAACAGAAAATGCCGGCGGCCAGCGCCTGCTTCATTTCAGCGGCGGTTTTGCCGACGCCGGAGAAAACCACCTTCTTCGGATCGGCACCGGCGGCCAGCACGCGCTGCAGTTCGCCGCCGGAAACGATGTCGAAACCGGCGCCCATGCGCGCGAAAACGTTGAGCACGGCGAGGTTGGAGTTGGCCTTGACGGCGTAACAGACCAGTGCGCCGGCACCGGCCGGATGGGCGCCGAGCACGTCCTGGAATTCCTTGAGCGCAGCGGTCAGCGCGGCACGCGAGTAAACGTAGGCCGGGGTGCCGTATTCGGCGGCAAGCGTGGTCAGGGCGACGTTTTCAGCGTGCAGGACGCCGTTCTTGAGAGAGAAGAAGCTCATTGTGGGGTGTCTTTCCGGGGCGTGCTAAGATCGGCGGGCAACGGCTTGGTGGCCGGCTGGACAGGGGCTTTGGCGTTGCCGAACAGTGGTTCGGGCGCCGGGCCTGGCGGCAGCACCAGCGGCCCTTTGAGGCCGCAGGCAGTGAGTTGGGAGCCGGCGGTCAGGGCCAGCAGAAGCGCGGCAAGTCGGAGCATGGCAACAATCGTAAATGCCGCCAAACCTGATTGTGGCGGCAGAAAACAAAGAAACGGATGGTAGCACACGATGGATGACAAGGATTTCAGCAGCGCGGCGGACGCAATCCTGGCCCGGATCGATCAGGCGCTGGAGGCTTGCGATGCCGATTTGGACTTTGAGTTGCAGGCCGGCGGGATACTCGAAATCGAGTTCGCCGATAGCAGCAAGATCATCGTCAATCGCCATGCCGTGGCCAAGGAAATCTGGGTTGCGGCGCGCGCGGGGGGCTTCCATTTCCGCTGGCAGGATGGTCAGTGGGTCGATACCCGCGATGGTGCCGAATTGTTGCAGAAGCTGTCGGCTCTGGCGTCGCAGCAGGCAGGTGAGCAGGTGCTGCTGAAGTAAGTCGCTGCTATCTCCCGCAGGCCTGGCTTTTTACCGGCAAGCAAAAACAAGAAAGCCGATCTCAAGGATCGGCTTTCTTGTTTTTGCGGACTTGCCCGGATTTAGTCGCTGGGTGGCTTGCTCAAGTCCGGGCGTTCCGGCAGCGGCGGCGGATTTTCTTCGGCTGGCGCTTCCTTGTGCGCATTTTCGGAGTAGACGAAGTTGCGCTCGCGTCCTTCTCCGCTGGCGACTAGTCCTTCCGGCTGCGGCAAGGTCGCGATTGGGGCGTCCTTGAGCGCCCGCTGCATGTAGCCGATCCAGATCGGTAACGAGGCAACGCCGCCGGTTTCGCTGTTGCCCAGCTTTTTCGGCTGGTCGAAACCCACCCAGGCACAGCCGGCAACGCTGACCTGATAGCCGCAGAACCAGGCGTCGACATATTCGTTGGTGGTCCCGGTCTTGCCTGCCAGGTCCTGACGCTTGAGGATGGCCGAGGCCTTGGCTGCTGTGCCGTAGATGGTCACATCACGCAACATGGTGTCCATCATGAAGGCATTGCGGGCGTCGATGGCGCGGATCGATTCGTCGCCGGCCTCGGTGGTGCTGGCTTGCGCGATCACCTGGTTGCGCTCGTCACGAATCTCGCGCACCACATAAGGGCTGATCTTGTAGCCGCCGTTGGCAAAGACCGCGTAGCCGGTGACCATTTGCCAAGGCGTCACCGAACCGGCGCCGAGAGCCATGGTCAGGTAGGGTGGGTGCTTGTCGGCGTCGAAGCCGAAGCGGCTGGCGTAGTCTTGCGCATACTGCGGGGAGATGGCTTGCAGCAGGCGGATCGAGACCATGTTCTTCGATTTGGCGAGAGCGGTGCGGATGCGCATCGGGCCTTCGTATTTGCCGTCGTAGTTGTGCGGGGTCCAGGCCTGCGAGCCGGTTTCGCTGGCCGAAATGGTGATCGGTTCGTCGGCAACGATGCTTCCCGGGGTGTAGCCCTTTTCCAGCGCAGCCGAATAGATGAAGGGCTTGAAGCTGGAGCCGGGCTGACGCCAGGCTTGGGTGACGTGGTTGAATTTGTTGCGGTTGAAGTCGAATCCGCCAACCAACGCATGGATCGCGCCATCCTTGGGTGATACCGCGACAAATGCCGATTCGACTTCGGGCAGCTGGACGATCTGCCATTGGCCCTTGTCATCCTTGTTGACCCGGACAATCGCACCACGTTTGAGGCGCTTGTTCGGCGGCGCCTTGTCGTCGAGCATGCGGCTGGCGAATTTGATCGCATCGCCCGACAGGTTGAGGATTTCTCCGCCCTTGCGGTAAACCTTGACCTGCTTGCTGTCGGCCGCGAGTACCAGTCCGGGCAGCAGGTCGCCCGCGTCCGGAATGTCCTGCAGGGCTTCGTCGATGGCCTCGTCCTGGTCGGATTTGATGTCTTTCAGATCGAGGTAGGACTCGGCGCCGCGATAGCCGTGGCGCTTGTCGTAGTCGAGCACGCCCTTGCGCAGCGCAGCGTAGGCGGCTTCCTGTTCGCCCTTGATCAGGGTGGTGTAAACCTTGAGGCCGCGGGTGTAAACATCGTCCGGGAAACGTTCGGCAGCAATCTGGCGAGCCATTTCGGCAACGTATTCGGCGTGCACCGCGTAATCCCCGAGGTCGCGCTTGAGCACCAGCGGTTCCTTGAGTGCCGCCTCGTACTGGCTGTCGTTGATGTGCCCGAGTTCGTGCATCCGGCGCAGGACGTATTGCTGGCGGAGGCGGGCACGTTTCGGGTTGACGATCGGGTTGTAGGCTGAGGGGGCCTTGGGTAGTCCGGCCAGCATGGCTGCTTCGGCGATGGAAATGTCTTTCAGCGGTTTGCCAAAGTAGATCTGGGCAGCGGCGGCAAAGCCGTAGGCGCGTTGGCCAAGGAATATCTGATTGATGTACAACTCAAGAATCTGATCCTTGCCCAGATTGCTTTCAATCTTGAACGAGAGCAGGATTTCGTAGAGCTTGCGGCTGTAGGTCTTCTCGCTGGACAGGAAGAAGTTGCGGGCAACCTGCTGGGTAATCGTCGAGGCGCCCTGGCGTTTGCCGCCGCCGACGACGTTGGTGACTGCGGCGCGGAGCATGCCGAGATAGTCGATCCCGCCATGCTGGTAGAAGCGGTCGTCTTCGGCCGACAGGATGGCGTTTTTCATCACCGGCGGCACTTCGCCAATGGCGACCACAGCGCGCCGTTCTTCGCCGAACTCGCCGATCAGGTGGCCGTCGGCGGTGTAGACACGCAGAGGAATCTTGGGGCGGTAGTCGGTCAGGACTTCGAGCGATGGCAGGTTCGGGTAGGTCAGTACCAGCACGATCAGTGCGATGGCAACGCCCATCGCCAGCAGGCCTGAAACCAGCAGTAGCGGGTAGAGAATCAGGCGGAGGGGGAGAGGTAACGAGGACAAGATGGTCGGCAGGGAAATTGGCGTGCGGCGATTATACGCTGCTGCCGGAGGGCTTCCTGAAAGTCCTTTACAGTGCAGGGGCTTGTTGTTAGGATTTAAAGTGAATTATTGAATTTTGTTATAACTTCGTATTCCATAAGGGAATTTTGGGGGGTCTGGTGGGTTTCGATATCTCCTCGCTGTTGAATCCCAAAGCCCGTTCCCTGTTCGGGCTGGATATCAGCTCGTCTGCCGTCAAGGTGCTTGAATTGAGCGCTGGGGGCAAGGGTGGTTATCGTGTTGAGCGCTACGCGATAGAGATACTGCCCAAGGATGCCGTAGTTGACGGCAACATCATCAATTTCGATGCCGTGGTTGAGACCGTGCGCCGGGTTTGCAAGCGCTTTGGCGCATCGACGCAGAATGTGGCGATGGCTTTGCCGGCGTCGGCGGTGATTACCAAGAAAATTCTGGTGCCCTCGGGTTTGCGCGAGGAGGAGTTGGAGGCTCAGGTCGAGGCTGAGGCTAACCAGTACATCCCCTTTTCGATTGATGAAGTGAACCTTGATTACCATGTGATCGGCCCCTCTGCGACGGCACCGGACGAACTGGAAGTGTTGCTCGCCGCTTCCAAGAAGGAACGGGTCGAGGATCGGGTGGCCGTGGCTGATGCTTCCGGACTCAAGGCTGGGATTGTCGATGTTGACTCGCTGGCGGCAATGGCGGCTTTCGAGTTGATCGAAAAGCAGTTGCCCAATGCCGGGCGCGATCAGGTGCTGGCCTTGGTCGATGTTGGGGCCCACTCGACCAATCTGACGGTGCTGCGCAATGGGCAGCAGGTGTACACCCGTGAGCAGGCGTTCGGCGGGGTCCAGCTGACCCAGGATATTGCTCGCCAATACGGCATGACCTTTGAGGAGGCCGAGACGGCCAAGCGCAGCGGTAGTCTGCCCGATAGTTATCGCGACGAACTGTTGCTGCCATTCATGGAAAGTCTGGCGCTGGAAGTGTCGCGCGCGCTGCAGTTTTTCTTTACGTCGACGCAATTCAATCAGGTTGACCATCTGGTGCTGGCAGGCGGGTGTGCGGTGATTCCGGGGCTCGATGAAATTGTTGCCACGCGCACTCAGGTCAATACCTTGGTGGCCAATCCCTTCGCCGGCATGGCCGTTTCCGACAAGGTGCGGGCAAAGGCGTTGCTGGCCGACGCTTCCTCGCTGATGGTGGTGTGTGGCCTGGCGTTGCGGAGGTTTGACCCGTTATGATCCGCATCAATCTGCTACCGCACCGGGAGGCGGCGCGCAAGGCGCGGCGCGAGCAGTTCTACCTGCTCGCCGGACTGGTCGCCGCGCTCGGCTGTGTCATCGTTTTTGCCGGCTATACCCTGATCGGCGGATATGTGACCGCTCAGGAGGATGCCAACGCTTATCTGAAGGGCGAAATTGCGCAACTCGACAAGCAGTTGGAGGAAATCAAGGGGCTCAAGGAGCAAACCCGGGCACTGCTGTCGCGCAAGCAGGTGATCGAAAATCTGCAGAAAGATCGCGGAGAAACCGTTCATCTTCTGGCTGAACTGGTGCGCCAGGTGCCCGAGGGGGTGTATCTGAAGTCGCTCAAGCAGGATGGCTTGAAAATCGACATCGGTGGTTTTGCTCAGTCAAATGCCCGGGTGTCGGCGCTGATGCGCAATCTGGAGGCGTCGCCCTGGTTGGAGAACCCGCAGTTGGTTGAGGTCAAGGCGGTGAACCAGAATGGACGTCGCCTGAACGAGTTCAGCATGAATTTCACGATCACCCGGAGCGAGCCGGAAGAAGTGAAGGGGAAGAAGTGATGGCGGCCAGCAAGCTTTCCCTGCCAAAAATTGACGTCCAGGCCTTGCTGGACGAGTTCCGTTACATGAACCCCAACGATCCCGGAAGCTGGCCTCTGTTCCCCCGGGTGGCCGTTCTGATCGGTCTGTTCTTGGGTCTGGTGTTTCTCGGGTGGCTGCTGGTCTGGGACGATCAGCTGACGACCCTGGAAACCCGGCGCAACGAAGAGCAATCGCTCAAGGAACAGTATCTCGAGAAAAAGCGGCAAGCGGTCAATCTGGGTTTGTACAAACAGCAACTGGCTGAAATCGATCGCTCGTTCGGCGCCTTGCTCAAGCAATTGCCAGGCAAGGCCGAAATCGAGGCCTTGCTGATCGAGGTGAATCAGGCTGGCCTGGGGCGTGGCCTTCAGTTCGAGTTGTTCAAGCCTGGGCAGGTGCAGGTCAAGGAGTTTTATGCGGAAATGCCGATTGCCGTGAGGGTCAACGGCAGCTACCACGATCTTGGTGCGTTTGCCGCTGACGTTGCACGCTTGCCCCGGATCGTGACCCTGAACAATCTGGTACTCGCACCGCAGAAGGACAGTCCGGCGCTGACGCTGGATGCGCAAATCAAGACTTTCCGCTATCTCGACGAAGATGAACTGGCGGAACAGCGCAAGGCGGAAGCCGCTCGCAAGAAGGAAAAGGCTGCGGGAGGCAAGAAATGATGCTGGCACGTCTGCTTTTCCTGTTGTCAGCACTGGGGTTAGCCGCCTGTAGCGGGGGCGACCACGAGGATTTGCGCCGCTGGGCGGCCGAAAATACCCGTGACTTGCAGCCGCATATTCAGAAATTGCCTGAAATGAAGCCCTATCAGGCGGTGGTGTACGATGTCGAAACCCTTCTCGACCCCTTCCGCCCGGGCAAGATCGAGCCTGAAGGGAAGCCGCGTGGAGGCGGCAAGGGGGGCGTTTTCCAGCCGGATTTCGAGGCGCGGGAGTTACGTAACAGCCTGCTGGAGAAGTATCCGCTGGAAACCCTGAAAATGATTGGTTATCTCTATGTCAATCGCAAGCCGATGGCGGTGATCCAGGCTGAGGATAAGGTCAAGCAGGTACGGGTAGGCGATTATCTGGGGCAGGATTTCGGCCGGGTGAAACGGGTGACCGAGAGCGAGGTCGAGGTGCACGAACTGGTGCAGGATTCTGCGGGGGAATGGACGGAGAGAACCAGTTTCCTCTATCTGCAGAGCACGGACGGGGGTAAGAAATGAAATGGATCAAGACGTGGGCGCTGCTTGCCGCCGGACTGTTGCTGGCGCCCTTGGCATCCGCCCAGGGGGCGGGGAAGGAAAACGCCATTGAGGGGCTGCAGGTCGCGCGTCAGGGCAATGAAATTGCCGTGCGGATCGATTTGCGCGAGCCGTTGGCAGAACTGCCCGCCAGCTTTGCGATAGCGGCTCCGGCGAAAATTGCGCTTGATTTCCCGTCGACCGTGAATGCCTTGGGAAAAAACAGCCAGATCATCAACGAAGGTGATTTGCGCAGCGTGAACGTGGTGCAGGTTGGTGAGCGGACCCGGATGGTCCTGAACCTGATCCAGAAAATGAATTACAAGACCCGGCTTGACGGCCGGGCCTTGTATTTGACGCTCTCGCCTCTGACTTCGATGGTGGACTCGGTGGCGGCCAAGAATACCCGTTTTGCCGAAGAGCGGCTGTTTGCCGGGCGCCATGCGATCCGCGATCTCATGTTCCGGCGTGGCAAGGATGGCGAGGGTCGGGTTCTGGTTGAGTTGAGCGATGCCGGAACCGGAATCGACATTCGGCAGCAAGGCAGCAATCTGGTGGTCGATTTTGCCAAGACCTCCTTGCCTGAGCATTTGCAGCGCAAGCTGGATGTGGCCGACTTTGCAACTCCGGTGATGTCGGTTGAGTCTCGCGCCAATGGTGACAATGTCCGCCTGGTCATCGCGCCGAAGGGGCTCTGGGAACATAACGCCTACCAGAGCGACAATCAGTTCGTGATCGAGGTGCGGCGTATACAGGAGGACCCGAACAAACTGGTGCAAGGCAGTACGGTCGGTTACCAGGGGCCGCGCGTCAGTATCAATTACCAGAATGGCGATGTCCGGGCCCTGTTGCGCCTGATGGCCGAGGAACTCGGGCTGAATGCCGTGATCAGTGAAACAGTTAGCGGGACGACGACTCTGGTACTCAAGGATGTTCCGGCCGATCAGGTGATCGATATCATTTTTCAGCAAAAAGGGCTGGATATGCGCAAGAAGGGCAATATCGTGATGATTGCCCCGCGTGACGAAATCGCAACCCGCGAAAAGCTCGATTTCGAGGCCAAGCAGCAGATCAGCGAGCTGGAGCCGCTGAAAATGGAGCAGTTCATTCTGAATTACCAGAAGGCAACCGATGTGGCGCGCCTGCTGGCCGGTCTGCCGCCGCTGCCACCTTCCGGGGCCGCAGCGGGGGCCGGTGCCACGACGACGCCGACCCCGCCGGTGACCCCGGGGGTGGCATCGGCAACGCAGCGGATTCTCAGCAAGCGGGGGAGTGCGGTTGCCGATCCGCAGTCGAATCTGCTGTTCGTCAATGACATTCCGTCGAAGCTTGAGGAAATCAGGACCTTCATCAAGGCGATCGATGTGGGTGCCCGGCAAGTCATGATCGAAGCTCGAGTGGTCGAGGCGCACGATGCCTTTAACAAGGAACTGGGGATGCGTCTGGGGCTGATCAATTCGCGTCCGGTGCGGATAGGTGGGACGGGAAGTACTTACATTGCCGGGGGTGAAATGAAGCCGGCGGTGTCGGCAACTTCGACGACACCGGGAACGCCTGCAACACTGGTGCAGAATCCGATGGTCGGGGTCAATCTGCCGATGAAGGTTGAAAACACCGGCCGGGTCGGATCGTTTGCCCTTTCGTTGTTCAATGCCTCGGTGACGCGCATTCTCAATCTTGAGCTGGCTGCTTTGGAGTCCGATGGCGGCGGCAAGATCATTTCCAGCCCGCGCGTGATCACCGCCAATAACGTCAAGGCAAAAATCGAGGACGGTACCGAGGTGCCGTATGTGACCACGCAAAACAGTGGCGGCACGATCACCCGGACAATCAGCTTCAAGCCGGCCAAGCTGTCGTTGGAGGCAACCCCGCAGATTACGCCCGAGGGAACCGTGCGGATGGCCCTGATCGTGAAAAAGGAAGAGCCTGACTGGACGCGTTCGGTGGAGGGTAATCCGCCGATCAAGAGTTCGATCGTCGAAACCAATGTGGTGGTTGAAAACGGTGGTACGGTGGTGATTGGCGGGGTCTTCATCACCAATAACGAGTCGAAGACCGACAAGGTCCCCTTCCTGGGCGATCTGCCTTTCCTGGGCTGGGCGTTCAAGTACAAGTACGACAAGGGCGAACGGCGCGAATTGCTGGTATTTATTACGCCGCGAATCATTTCGGACAAGATGCAGGTCGATTGATCGGGTGTCGGGTCATTTGTGTTACGGGCCGGAGATTCCGGCCCGATTTTTGTGCCGGCAGCAAGTCGGCTAGAATCCGCCTGTGGAAAATCGTCGCAATATCTATCTCGTCGGCCTGATGGGGGCTGGCAAAACGACTGTCGGGCGTCAGCTGGCCAAACGGCTGGGGCGAGTCTTTTACGATACCGATCATGAAATTGTCGAGCGCACCGGTGTGGCGATTCCGACGATTTTTGAAATCGAAGGCGAAGAGGGCTTCCGGCGGCGTGAAACGCAAACCTTGCACGAGCTGACCGCCGGTGACAATGTGGTCCTGGCGACCGGCGGTGGCGCTGTACTGCGTGAGGAAAATCGCCGTTGCCTGCACGACACTGGCTGGGTGGTTTATTTGAATGTGCCCCCTTTGCTGCTTTACCAGCGGACGCGGCACGACAAGAATCGCCCCCTGTTGCAGGTGGCCGACCCGCTCGCCCGTCTTGAAGAGCTGTATGCCGTGCGTGACCCGCTGTATCGGGAGACTGCGCACTTCGTCGTCGATGGCGCCAGCTTGGTCGCCTCGGGCATCGTCAATCATCTATTGCGCGAGTACAAGCGCCTTTCCTCGTCATGATCCAGACTCTGCAAGTCGCGCTCGCCGAGCGCTCCTATCCGATTCACATTGGCTCCGGTCTGCTTGATCGCCCGGATTTACTGGCGCCGCATTTTGCTCAGAAGAAGGCCTTGGTGGTCAGCAATGAAACGGTTGCGCCGTTGTACCTCGCCCGTCTCCAGGCTTCGCTGGCAGCGGCCGGAGTTGAGTCATTTGCCGCGATTCTGCCGGATGGCGAGCGTTACAAGACCTGGGAAACCCTGAACCTGATTTTTGATGCTCTGCTCGGCGCGCATTGCGAGCGCGGAACCACGCTGGTCGCGCTGGGTGGGGGCGTGGTCGGCGACATGGGGGGCTTTGCCGCTGCCTGCTACCAGCGCGGGATGCCGTTCATTCAGGTGCCGACGACCCTGCTGTCGCAGGTGGATTCGTCGGTCGGAGGCAAGACCGCGATCAACCATCCGCTGGGCAAGAACATGATCGGCGCCTTCTATCAGCCACGTCTGGTGCTGGCCGACATCGACACCCTGGCGACCTTGCCCGACCGCGAGTTGCGTGCCGGCCTGGCCGAGGTGATCAAGTATGGCCTGATCCGCGATGCCGCTTTCCTGGCCTGGCTGGAGCAGAATATCGAGGGGCTGCTGGCGCGCGATCCGGATTTGCTAGCCGAGGCCGTGCAGCGTTCCTGTGCCAACAAGGCGGAGGTGGTTGCGGCCGACGAGCGTGAAACCGGTGAGCGAGCCTTGCTCAATCTGGGGCATACCTTTGGTCATGCGATCGAGGCCGGACTGGGTTACGGCGAATGGTTGCACGGGGAGGCTGTTGCTGCCGGGACGATGATGGCCGCCGAGTTGTCGCGCTTGCTGGGCTGGCTCACCGATGCCGATGTCGAGCGAACGGAGTCCTTGTTCCGGCGGGCGGGCTTGCCGGTGCGCGGGCCGCAACTCGGCGAAGCGCGCTACATCGAGTTGATGCGCCACGACAAGAAGGTGGCGGAGGGGCGGCTGCGATTGGTGCTGTTGCGCCGGCTCGGGGAAGCGGTGCTGACTGCTGATGCCGATGAAGCGGCAATTGCCGAGGCGATACGGCGCTGCTGCTGAGAGGGGCCGAAGCAAAGGGGGCGCGCAGGGCGTCCCTTTTTTTCGTCATTTTCACGGTCGACCGTGAAAATGGAGTTTTTCCCTTTTTTGGTGCGTTTAAATAGGCCGTGCGCGCCGAATTCAGTGTTTTTCCGCAGTGCAGCATCTTGAATTGACGGGGTTTTCCCGTTATATTTAATGGTTGCCTCTAATTTTCGTACAGGCTGACGTGCCTCGTGGCGCCCAGCTTTTTTCATCATTGGCCAATGATTCGGCGGCCGAAGTACTTTGAAGGAATGCGTGTGATGGAACCGGCAGTACCTGAGCGGCAGGGTTTGTACGACCCTGCCAACGAGCACGACGCTTGCGGCGTGGGCTTTGTCGCTCACGTCAAGGGCCAGAAGTCCCACAATATCGTCGAGCAGGGTCTGTTGATCCTGAAAAATCTCGATCACCGCGGTGCCGTTGGTGCCGACCCGTTGCAGGGTGATGGTGCCGGTATCCTGATCCAGATTCCGGATCAGTTCTACCGCGAAGAGATGGCCAAGCAGGGCGTTGAACTGCCGCCGGTTGGCGAATACGGCGTCGGCATGGTCTTCCTGCCGCAGGAGGGCGCTTCTCGCCAGGCCTGCATCGAGGAAATCGAGCGCTCGATCAAGGCCGAAGGCCAGGTGCTGCTGGGCTGGCGCGATGTGCCAGTCAATGCCGAAATGCCGATGTCGCCGACGGTCAAGGCCAAGGAGCCGGTGATCAAGCAGGTCTTCGTCGGTCGCGGTCCGGACGTGTTCGTTACCGACGCGCTTGAGCGCAAGCTGTACATCATCCGCCGCCGCGCTGCCAACGCGATCAAGTCGCTGAAGCTCAAGCACGGCCAGGAATTCTACGTGCCTTCCTTCTCGGCGCGTACCGTCAACTACAAGGGCCTGCTGCTGGCCGACCAGGTCGGCGTGTATTACGACGACCTGCAGGACAAGCGCACGGTTTCCGCTCTGGCCCTGGTACACCAGCGTTTCTCGACCAACACCTTCCCGACCTGGGATCTGGCGCACCCGTTCCGCTACATTGCGCACAACGGTGAAATCAACACCGTTCGCGGCAACGTCAACTGGTTCAAGGCGCGCGAACAAGCCATTTCCTCGCCGATCCTCGGCAAGGATCTGGACAAGGTCTGGCCGCTGCACTACCCCGGTCAGTCCGACTCTGCCTCCTTCGACAATGCGCTCGAACTGCTGGTCATGGGCGGTGGTTACTCGCTGGCTCACGCCGTGATGCTGATGATCCCGGAAGCCTGGGAAAAGCACACGACGATGGACGAAAACCGTCGCGCCTTCTACGAATACCATGCCGCGATGATGGAGCCGTGGGACGGCCCCGCTGCCGTGGCCTTTACCGACGGTCGCCAGATCGGCGCCACGCTCGACCGTAACGGTCTGCGTCCGGCGCGCTATCTGGTCACCGACGACGACCTCGTGGTTATGGCTTCCGAGTCCGGCGTGCTGCCGATTCCGGAAAAGAAGATCGTCAAGAAGTGGCGCCTGCAGCCGGGCAAGATGTTCCTGATCGACATGGAGCAAGGCCGCATCATTGACGACCAGGAACTCAAGAACTCCCTGGCCAACGCCAAGCCGTACCGCGAGTGGATCGACAAGATCCGCATCAAGCTCGACGAAGTTCCCGCTCCGAACGAGAAGGCCGCCGCTGCCGCTGCTTCCCTGCTCGACCGTCAGCAGGCCTTCGGCTACACCCAGGAAGACATCAAGGTCATTCTGGAGCCGATGGTCCAGAACGGTGAGGAAGCCACTGGTTCGATGGGTACCGATTCTTCGCTGCCGGTGCTGTCGAAGAAGAACAAAACCCTGTACACCTACTTCAAGCAGTTGTTCGCGCAGGTGACCAATCCGCCGATCGACCCGATCCGCGAAGAGCTGGTCATGTCGCTGGTGTCCTTCATCGGTCCCAAGCCCAACCTGCTCAACACCGGCGACATCAATCCGCCGATCCGCCTGGAAGTGTCGCAGCCGGTCCTGTCGTTCGCCGACATCGAAAAGCTGCGCAACATCGAGCAATACACCTCCGGCAAGTTCCGCTCCTTCGAACTGGATATTTGCTATCCGGTGTCCTGGGGCAAGGAAGGCGTCGAAGCCCGTCTGGCTTCGCTGGCCGCTGACGCCGAGGATGCCGTCCGTTCCGGCGCCAACATCCTGATCGTCTCCGACCGCAAGGTCGATGCCGACAATGTCGCGATCCCGGCGCTGCTGGCCACCTCGACCATTCACCAGCATCTGGTCAAGAAGGGGCTGCGTACCTCCGCCGGCCTGGTCGTTGAAACCGGTTCTGCCCGCGAAGTTCACCACTTTGCGCTGCTCGGCGGCTTCGGTGCCGAGGCCGTGCACCCCTATCTGGCGCTCGAAACCATCGAAACCCTGGCCAAGGGCGATGCCGAAAAGGCCGAGAAGTTCACCAAGAACTTCGTCAAGGCGATCGGCAAGGGCCTGTGCAAGGTCATGTCCAAGATGGGCATCTCGACCTACATGTCCTATACCGGCGCGCAGATTTTCGAGGCCATCGGTCTGAAGAAGGACTTCGTCGAGAAGTACTTCACCGGCACGCCGTCGAACATCGAAGGGATCGGCATTTTCGAAGTTGCCGAGGAAGCTATCCGTCTGCACAAGGAAGCCTTCTCCGCCGACCCGGTCCTGACCAACATGCTGGACGCTGGCGGTGAGTACGCCTTCCGCATTCGCGGCGAAGAGCATATGTGGACCCCGGATTCGATTGCCAAGCTGCAGCACTCGACCCGCTCCGGCAAATACGAAACCTACAAGGAATACGCCAAGCTGATCAACGATCAGACCAAGCGTCACCTGACCCTGCGCGGTCTGTTCGAGTTTAAGTTCGCTGCCCAGCCGATTCCGCTCGACGAAGTCGAGCCGGCCAAGGAAATCGTCAAGCGTTTTGCTACCGGCGCGATGTCGCTCGGTTCGATCTCGACCGAAGCTCACACCACGCTGGCCGTGGCGATGAACCGCATCGGCGGCAAGTCGAACACCGGCGAAGGTGGTGAGGATGCCAAGCGCTTCCAGCCGCTGAAGGCCGGTCAGACCCTGGCTGAAATCGTTGGTGCTTCCCGCATCGAGCGCGATTACGTGTTCAAGGAAGGCGATTCCCTGCGTTCCGCGATCAAGCAGGTTGCCTCCGGTCGTTTCGGTGTCACCACCGAATATCTGGTCAATGCCGACCAGATCCAGATCAAAATGGCGCAGGGTGCCAAGCCGGGTGAAGGCGGTCAGTTGCCGGGGACCAAGGTTTCCGAATACATCGGCAAGCTGCGTCACTCGGTGCCGGGCGTGACCCTGATTTCCCCGCCGCCGCACCATGACATCTACTCGATCGAGGACTTGGCCCAGCTGATCCACGATCTGAAGAACGCCAACGACCGTGCATCCATTTCGGTCAAGCTGGTGTCCGAAGTCGGCGTCGGTACGGTGGCTGCCGGTGTCGCCAAGGCCAAGGCCGATCACGTTGTGATCGCCGGCTTCGACGGTGGTACCGGTGCTTCGCCGGTATCGTCGATCAAGCATGCCGGTACGCCGTGGGAACTCGGCCTGGCCGAAACCCAGCAGACCCTGGTCCTCAACCGCCTGCGTTCGCGGATTCGTGTCCAGGTCGATGGTCAGATGAAGACCGGTCGCGACGTGGTCATCGGTGCGCTGCTTGGCGCCGATGAATTCGGTTTCGCCACTGCACCGCTGGTGGTCGAAGGCTGCATCATGATGCGCAAGTGCCATCTGAACACCTGCCCGGTCGGTGTTGCCACCCAGGACCCGGAACTGCGCAAGCGCTTCTCCGGCCAGCCGGAGCACGTCGTCAATTACTTCTTCTTCGTCGCCGAAGAAGCCCGTGAATTGATGGCCCAACTCGGCGTTCGCTCTTTCGACGAACTGGTCGGCCGTGTCGATCTGCTCGAAATGCGTGCCGGCATCGAACACTGGAAGGCCAAGGGTCTTGACTTCACCAAGGTCTTCTACCAGCCGGCCGTTCCGGCCGACGTGCCGCGCCGTCACACCGAAGGCCAGGATCACGGTCTGGAAAAGGCCCTCGACCACAAGTTGATCGAGCAAGCCAAGCCGGCGCTGGAAAAGGGCCAGAAGGTCCAGATCGAAACCTCGATCATCAACGTCAACCGTACCTGCGGCACCATGTTGTCGGGCGAAGTTGCCCGTCGCTATGGCAACGCCGGTTTGCCGGACGACACCATCCACGTCAAACTGACCGGTACCGCCGGCCAGGCCTTTGGTGCCTTCCTGGCCAAGGGCGTGACGCTGGAATTGACCGGCGAAGGTAACGACTACGTGGGCAAGGGCCTCTCCGGTGGTCGCATCATCATCAAGCCGAGCCCGGATTTCCGTGGTGACACCCAGCAAAATATCATCGTCGGCAACACCGTGATGTACGGCGCGACCGATGGCGAAGCCTTCTTTGCCGGTGTCGGTGGCGAGCGTTTCTGCGTCCGCAATTCCGGCGGCACGGCAGTGGTCGAAGGCGTGGGTGACCACGGCTGCGAATACATGACCGGTGGTACGGTGGTGGTGCTGGGCATGACCGGCCGTAACTTCGCTGCCGGCATGTCCGGTGGTATCGCTTACGTGCTCGATGAGGACGGCAGTTTCAAGAACCGTTGCAACCTCGCCCAGGTGGCGCTGGAAAAGGTTCTGCCGGCCAATCGGCAAGCGACCGACGAGCCGATGCACCGTGGCACGGTCGACGAAACCCAGCTCAAGGAACTGGTAACGCGGCATGCCGAGCAAACCGGCAGCGCAACGGCCAAGCGCATCCTGGCTGACTGGGATGCCTACCGCGAGAAGTTCGTCAAAGTCTATCCGCATGAATACAAGCGAGCCCTCACCGAGTTGGCCGCTGCTGCACAGAAGGAGGCCGCATAAATGGGCAAGCCGACTGGTTTCATGGAATTTGAACGCATCGAAGAGGCTTACGAGCCGGTTGAAGCGCGTTTGAAGCATTACAAGGAATTCGTTCAGACCCTGTCTGACGATGCTGCCAAAACCCAGGGTGCTCGCTGCATGGATTGCGGCATCCCATTCTGCAACAACGGCTGTCCGGTCAACAACATCATTCCCGACTGGAATGATCTGGTTTTCCGTGGCAACTGGAAGCAGGCGCTGGACGTGCTGCACTCCACCAACAATTTCCCCGACTTCACTGGCCGGATCTGTCCGGCTCCGTGTGAAGCCGCCTGTACCCTCGGCATCAATGCCGCTCCGGTCGGGATCAAGTCGATCGAGCACGCGATCATCGACAAGGGCTGGGAAATGGGCTGGGTGGTGCCGCAGCCGGCCGCCGTCAAAACCGGCAAGAAGGTCGCCATCGTTGGTTCCGGCCCGGCCGGGATGGCGGCTGCCCAGCAGCTGGCCCGTGCCGGTCACGACGTGACCGTGTTCGAAAAGTCCAGCCGCATCGGCGGTCTGCTCGGTTTCGGGATTCCCGACTTCAAGCTCAACAAGTCGGTGATCGACCGCCGCGTTGCGCAGATGGAAGCAGAAGGCGTGGTCTTCAAGACCAAGGTCATCGTCGGTGACAAGAACATCCCGGCCGGCATCAACAACGATGCGACCGAGACGGTTTCCGCCGAGCAGCTGAAGAAGGATTTTGATGCGGTGATTCTCGCCGCCGGTTCCGAAGTGCCGCGCGATCTGCCGGTGCCGGGCCGTGAACTCAAGGGGGTTTATGCTGCCCTCGAGTTCCTGATCCCGCAGAACAAGGAAGTCCAGCAGGGTTTGACCAATCCGATCAACGTCAAGGGCAAGCATGTCATCGTGATCGGCGGCGGCGATACCGGCTCCGATTGTGTCGGTACCAGCTACCGTCACGGTGCGGCTTCGGTAACCCAGTTCGAACTGATGCCGGCGCCGCCGGAGCAGGAAGACAAGCCGCTGGTCTGGCCGTACTGGCCGTTGAAGATGCGTACTTCTTCTTCCCACAAGGAAGGTGCCACCGTGCGCGAATTCGCGGTCGCGACCAAGGAGTTCATCGGTGATGGTCAGGGTAATGTCAAAGCCCTGAAGGCGGTCCGCGTCGAATGGAAGGATGGCAAGATGTCCGAGGTCGCCGGTTCCGAATTCGAACTGCCGTGCGACGCCGCTTTCCTGGCGATGGGCTTCACCAACCCGGTCGGCTCCTTGCTTGAATCCTTCGGCGTCGAAAAGGATGCGCGCAGCAATGCCAAGGCCACGACCGATGGCGAAGGCTGCTACCGCACCAATGTCGCCGGCGTCTATGCCGCAGGTGATGTCCGCCGCGGTCAGTCGCTGGTCGTCTGGGCAATCCGCGAAGGTCGCCAGGCCGCTCGTGAAGTTGATGCCTTCCTGATGGGTTCTAGCATCCTGCCGCGCTAAGCATCGCCCGAGTTGCACCCCAAAGCCCGCCGGAGAGCAATCCCGGCGGGCTTTTTTGTCACAAATATTTTGCGAACTGGTCTCGGCAGGCGTAGTCGAACCAGCAAGCACCGAATGACCGGCTGTCGCGGTCGACAGCAAAAAACAAAAAAAGCATTTCCTGAGTCAGCTTTTTGATCCTGCGGCCGTTGAATGCTACAGGTCGGTTTGTCCGTTCCCGAAAGGAGGGGTGTCATGTCGATCTTTGCCCGTTACCAGAGTCGCTACGAAGCGGCCCAGGAAGAGGAAATGTCGATCCAGGATTATCTGGATCTCTGTCGGTCCGAGCGCGCAGCCTATGCCACCGTAGCCGAACGGATGTTGCTGGCGATTGGCGAACCGGAATTGCTGGATACCCGGTTGGAGCCCAGGTTGTCGCGAATCTTCGCCAATAAGATGCTGAAAATCTACCCTGCCTTCCGCGAGTTCTACGGGATGGAAGAGGTGATCGAACACATCGTTGCCTACTTCCGCCATGCGGCGCAGGGTCTGGAGGAAAAGAAGCAGATTCTCTACCTGCTGGGGCCGGTCGGCGGCGGCAAGTCGTCGCTGGCCGAGCGGCTGAAGTCGCTGATTGAGCGGGTGCCGTTCTATGCAATCAAGGGCTCGCCGGTGCACGAGTCACCCCTGAGCCTGTTCAACGTTGCCGAGGATGGTCCGCTGCTTGAAGAGGACTATGGTATTCCGCGCCGTTATCTCGGCACCATCATGAGCCCTTGGGCGGTCAAGCGGCTGCAGGAGTTTGGCGGTGACATCAGTCGTTTCCGCGTGGTCAAGCTGCGCCCATCGGTGCTGTCGCAGGTGGCGGTGGCCAAGACCGAACCGGGCGACGAGAACAACCAGGACATTTCGTCGCTGGTCGGCAAAATCGACATCAGGAAGCTGGAAACCTATTCGCAGAACGACCCGGACGCCTATTCCTACTCCGGCGGCCTGTGTCTGGCCAATCGCGGCATCCTCGAATTCGTCGAAATGTTCAAGGCGCCGATCAAGGTGCTGCACCCCTTGCTGACCGCGACCCAGGAGCAGAACTACAAGGGTACCGAGGGGTTTGGTGCAATTCCCTTCGACGGCCTGATCATGGCCCACTCGAACGAGGCCGAATGGCAGTCGTTCAAGAACAACCGCAACAACGAGGCCTTCCTCGACCGAATTTACATCGTCAAGGTCCCGTACAGCCTGCGCGTGACCGATGAGATGCACATCTATGAAAAACTGCTGGCCAATTCGTCGCTGTCGGCTGCTCCCTGCGCCCCGGACACCTTGCGCATGATGGCGCAGTTCTCGGTCCTGTCGCGCTTGAAGGAGCCGGAAAATTCCAGCATCTTCAGCAAGATGCGGGTCTATGACGGTGAGAACCTCAAGGATACCGACCCCAAGGCCAAGAGTTTCCAGGAATACCGCGATTTCGCTGGTGTCGACGAGGGCATGACCGGTCTGTCCACCCGCTTCGCCTTCAAGATTCTGTCGCGGGTGTTCAACTTCGACCACCGCGAAGTGGCGGCGAATCCGGTGCACCTGATGTATGTGCTCGAACAGCAAATCGAGCAGGAACAGTATCCGCCCGAGGTCGAGGAGCGCTATCGCCGCTTCCTCAAGGAATTCCTTAGTCCGCGCTACGCCGAGTTCATCGGCAAGGAAATCCAGACCGCTTACCTTGAAAGCTATTCCGAGTACGGACAGAATATTTTCGACCGCTACGTGCTGTACGCCGATTTCTGGATTCAGGATCAGGAATTCCGCGATCCGAATACCGGCGAAATTCTCGACCGCTCGGCCCTCAATGACGAACTGGAAAAAATCGAAAAGCCGGCCGGAATCAGCAATCCCAAGGACTTCCGCAACGAGGTGGTGAACTTCGTGCTGCGCGCCCGTGCCCGTAACGACGGCAAGAATCCGTCCTGGACCAGCTACGAAAAACTGCGCGCGGTGATCGAGAAGAAGATGTTTTCCAATACCGAGGAGTTGCTGCCGGTCATTTCCTTCAACACCAAGGCCAGTGCCGACGAGCAGAAAAAGCACCAGGACTTCGTCGACCGCATGATCGACAAGGGATACACCGAAAAGCAGGTGCGTTTGCTCTGCGAATGGTACTTGCGCGTCAGGAAGAGCAGTTGATGCCCGGCGGCTGGCCGGACTGAATCCAGTCCGGCCGTCATCCGTGTCGGTGACACGAGCAGGGAGGAGCCATGACGGTACGGATAGTTGATCGAAGGCAGGACAGCCGCAACAAAAGCTCGGTCAATCGCGGGCGTTTCCTGCGCCGCTTCAAGGGGCAGATTCGCAAGGCTGTGGCCGATGCAATTGCCCGGCGCGGCATTCGCGATCTGGAGAATGGTGAGAAGATCGGAATTCCGGCCGGCGATATTTCGGAACCGCAGTTCCATCACGGGCGCGGCGGCATGCGTGACACGGTCCACCCGGGAAATGACCGTTTTTCGACTGGCGACCAGATCGAGCGGCCGAGCGGCGGCGGGGCCGGCCAAGGCAAGGGCAAGGCGTCGAAGGATGGCGAGGGGCTCGACGATTTCGTGTTCACCCTGACCCGCGACGAGTTCCTCGACATTTTCTTCGACGAACTGGCCCTGCCCAATCTGGTCAAGCGGCAACTGGCTCGGATCGACGAATACAAGCGGGTGCGCGCCGGCTATACGCAAACCGGGGTGCCGACTAACATCAGCATCGTCCGCACCATGCGCGGTGCCGCCGGGCGGCGGATTGCGATCGGCGGGCCGTATAGCCGCGAACTGCGGCAATTGCAGGCCGAACTTGAAAGCGCGCTGGATGAGGTGCCGGCCAACGAAGACGAGGTGCGCCGGCTGCAGCGTGAAATCGAAGTGCTCAAGGCCAAGCGCCAGGCAATCCCTTTTGTCGATCCCTTCGACCTGCGCTTTTCCAACCGGATCCGCGTGCCGCAGCCCTCGACCCAGGCGGTGATGTTTTGCGTGATGGATGTTTCCGGGTCGATGGACGAGGCCAAAAAGCAGATGGCCAAGCGCTTTTTCATGCTGCTTTACCTTTTTCTCAATCGCAACTACGAGAAGATCGAAGTGGTCTTCATTCGCCACCATACGGCGGCCGAGGAGGTCGACGAGGATACTTTCTTCCATTCGCGCGAGACCGGCGGCACTATCGTTTCCAGCGCGCTCAAGCTGTTGCGCGAGGTAATCGTCGCCCGCTACGCCAGCAGCCTGTGGAACATCTATGTAGCCCAGGCGTCCGACGGCGACAACTGGAACGAGGATTCGCCCATTTGCCGCGAATTGCTCTCCGAGTCCATCCTGCCCTTGGTGCAGTATTTCGCCTACGTCGAAATCACCGACGGCGAGCCGCAAAACCTGTGGGAGGAATACAGCAAGCTGCAGGCGGGACGCGATGGCTTGTTTGCGATCCAGCGCATCGCCCAGGCTGGCGATATTTACCCGGTGTTCCGCGAGTTGTTCAGGAGGCGAATGACATGAGCCGGAAGAAGAGCAAGCGCATGATCGAGGGTTCTGACTGGACCCTGGAAGGGCTGGAACTGGCCGACGCCGAGATTGCCCGCGTCGCCCGCAGCTACGGCCTCGACTGCTACCGTCATCAACTCGAGATCATCACCGCAGAACAGATGATGGACGCCTACGCGGCAATCGGGATGCCGGTCTATTACCATCACTGGTCGTTCGGCAAGCATTTCCTTGAAACCGAGAGTCGCTATAAGCGGGGTCAGATGGGGCTGGCCTACGAAATCGTGATCAACTCCGATCCTTGCATCGCCTACCTGATGGAAGAAAACACCATGGCCATGCAGGCTCTGGTGATTGCGCATGCCGCCTACGGCCATAATTCCTTCTTTAAGGGCAACCACCTGTTCAAGCAATGGACCAGTGCCGATGCGATCATCGATTATCTGGTTTTCGCCCGGAACTACCTCAGCGAGTGTGAGGAGCGGCATGGCATCGAGGCTGTGGAGCAGTTGCTCGATGCCTGTCATGCCCTGTCCAATCTTGGCGTTGATCGTTACAAGCGGGCGCCGCCCTTGTCGCTGGTCAAGGAGAAACTGCGGCAGCAGGAGCGGGAAGCCTATCTGCAGGCGCAGGTCAATGAACTCTGGCGGACCCTGCCGCAGCGGGAAAACGTGGCGGCTCCGGTCGGTGAGAAACGTTTTCCCGAAGAGCCGGAAGAAAACCTGCTCTATTTCATCGAAAAACACGCGCCGCTGCTTGAACCCTGGCAGCGCGAAGTGGTGCGGATCGTACGCAAGATCGGGCAATATTTCTACCCGCAACGCCAGACCCAGGTGATGAACGAGGGCTGGGCGACTTACTGGCACTACACCCTGCTCAATACCCTCTACGACGAAGGCCGGATCAGTGACGGGGCCATGCTGGAAATCCTGCAATCGCACACCAACGTGGTCTATCAGCCGCCGTACAACAGCAATTGGTACTCGGGGATCAATCCCTACGCGCTGGGTTTTG
The DNA here is from genome assembly GCF_041378895.1 of Dechloromonas sp. ZY10. Lineage (NCBI taxonomy): Bacteria > Pseudomonadati > Pseudomonadota > Betaproteobacteria > Rhodocyclales > Azonexaceae > Dechloromonas > Dechloromonas aquae. Next base: position 3,237,988 of record NZ_CP144212.1, on the reverse strand, counting down.
CGATGTGGCGCGACATCCGGCGGATCAGTGAAGCGCCGGATGCGGAGGATCGGGCCTGGTTTCCCGATCTGGCTGGGCGGGACTGGCGGGAAAACTTTGAATTCGCCATGCACAACTTCAAGGACGAGAGCTTCATCGCCCAGTTCCTGTCGCCGCGCCTGATGCGCGAATTCCGTTTATTTTCGGTGCGGGATGATGATCGTCAGAGTCGGCTGCAAGTCGACGCCATCCATGACGAGTCCGGCTATCGCGAGTTGCGGAAAAGCCTTGCCGAGCAGTACAACCTGGGTAACAGCGATCCCAATATTCAGGTCTGGAATGTCGATGTTCACGGTGATCGGTCGCTCACTTTGCGCCATTTTGTGCACCAGCGTCGCCCTCTGTCGGGGCAGCATGAGGCCGTACTGGAGCAGGTGGCGCGCCTGTGGGGGTTCGCGGTGCGCCTGGAGCAACAGGATGCGGCTGGCGAGGTCCGCTTGCTGGCCGAGAAAAAAACCGAAAAGCGCCGCCAGACCGCTGTCTGATGCCGCTTTGCATCCGCCGTTCCGGCTTCGACAGGGGGGCGGAATCATGTGACAATCCCGGCTAAACACGGGAGGAGTCGAATGTCCAATGAGCTGACTGCAGCGTATCAGGTCAGCGCGCCGAGCGGTGTGCTGGATGCCCATATGCTGATGATTCTGGCCATCATGATGGTGGCTGGCCTGCTGGGTGGTGCGGCCAATTACTATCTGGCGGAGCGCGAGGAGCGTTCGGCGAACGATCGGGGGAAATACCTCGTGCTTGGCGTGGTGGCCGCGTTGACGGTCCCCTTGTTCCTCAACATGATGTCGAGTACCTTGCTCGAAGGTGCGCGCACCAAACCGGTTGATTTCTTCGCATTTGCCGGCTTTTGTCTGGTCTATGTGATTGCCTCGCGGCGCTGGTTTGAAAACGCCGTGCAGCGCTTGCTCGGGCAAGTCGAGCAGGTGCGTAAGGACCTGCGGGAAATGCAGCAGGAAGCGCACGAGCCATCCGTGGCCACTCGTGAGGAGCCTGTTGCCGGAAGTGGCAAGGACGAGGCGCGCGACTCGTTGTCTTATAACGATGTCGAAATTCTGCGGGCAATCGCCGAAGAGAATTTTGTCTATGGGAATCTTGCCGCGATCTGTGAGCGGACCGGACTGGCTCGCGAATTCGTCAGCCAGCGGTTGACGGCGTTGAAGGCGCAGGCGCTGATCGAAACCCGGATCAATGACAAAAATGTCCTGCACTGGACCATTTCGGCCAAAGGGCGTGGCCTGCTCGGCGAGATTCTCGATGCCCGGGACGAGGCACGCGGTTCCTGAGGCGCGACCGCCAGGTTTCCCGGGCCGCTTGCCAGCGTCCCGCTTTTCTTTTTTCTGAATGAGTTGCCATGAATATCGTTGTCCTCGCTGCTGGCCAGGGGAAGCGGATGTACTCCGCGTTGCCCAAGGTTCTGCATCTCCTTGCCGGCAAGCCGCTGGTCAGCCATGTACTTGAAACCGCCCGCCAGTTGCAGCCGGAAAAACTGGTGATGGTCTACGGTCACGGCGGCGAGCAGGTGCGGTCTGCACTGGCCGGCGATGATCTGCATTGGGCCTTGCAGTCCGAGCAGTTGGGAACCGGGCACGCGCTGGCGCAAGCCCTGCCCGCCTTGTCCGATGCGGCACAAACCTTGGTGCTGTATGGCGACGTTCCATTGATCAGCGAAGCGAGCTTGCGCCGTTTGCTGCAGGCCGGACAGGAAGGGCTTGCGATCCTTACCGTCGAATTGGCTGACCCCGCAGGTTATGGCCGGATCGTTCGCGATCCTACCGGCCGGGTGGCTTGCATTGTCGAAGAGAAGGATGCAGGGTCCGATGAAAAGGCGATTCGTGAAGTCAATACCGGAATCATGGTCTTGCCGACGGCCCGCCTGCGCGAATGGTTGGCTGCACTCAAAAATGACAATGCGCAAGGCGAGTACTACCTGACCGATCTGGTGGCTCTCGCGGTGGCCGCCGGGGTGCCGGTGCATACTGCTGCAGCGGCCACCGAATGGGAGGTCTTGGGGGTCAATAACAAGTTGCAGCTGGCGCAGCTTGAGCGCCAGTATCAGTCAATGCTGGCCGAGCGATTGCTGCTGGCCGGAGTCCGCCTGGCCGATCCGGCGCGGATCGATGTGCGGGGTAGCTTGACTCATGGTCGCGATGTCTTCATTGATGTGGGCTGCGTTTTCGAGGGTGAAGTCGAGCTTGGCGACGGAGTCGAGATCGGCCCCTATTGCGTATTGCGCAATGTCCGCTTGGCTGCCGGCTGCCGGGTCGCAGCATATTGCCATTTCGATGGGGCAACGGTTGGCGCCGAGAGCATTCTGGGCCCTTATGCCCGTCTGCGCCCGGGTGCCGAACTTGGCCCGGAAGTCCATGTCGGCAATTTTGTCGAGGTCAAGAAAAGCACCATCGGTGCGCAGTCGAAGGCCAACCACCTAGCCTATATCGGCGATGCGGAAATCGGCCAGCGAGTGAATATCGGTGCCGGGACGATCACCTGCAACTATGATGGGGTCAATAAACACAAAACCATCATCGAGGACGACGCCTTTATTGGTTCAGACAGCCAATTGGTTGCCCCTGTGACCGTCGGGCGAGGAGCAACGCTGGGCGCAGGGACGACCTTGACCAAAAATGCCCCTGCCGAGGCGTTGACCGTGTCGCGGGCCAAGCAGCTCAGTTTGAGCAACTGGGAGCGTCCCAAGCCAAAACAGAAATAACCGGTGGCAGGAGGCTCCGTCAGTCCCCGGCAGGACTACCGCCTGTCGTGCGGGGGCGACCGACGGTCGGCCTTGGTTCTGCAGGGGCTGATGGACTCATTACTATTCCATTCAAAGGAGGAAACGCCTCATGAAACCTTGCAATGTACGTGCGGCAACTCGTACCGGGGGATTTACGCTGATTGAAATCATGGTCGTCGTGGCCATCGTGTCGATCCTCGCCAGCATCGCTTTGCCCGCCTATTCACAGTATGTAATGCGCGGGCGGATTCCCGAGGCGACCGGCAATCTTGCGGTAAAGCGGGCACAACTGGAGAATTTCTTCGACAACAACCGGACTTACGCCGGTTTTGATTGCACGACTGGCGGTAGTTCGAACTTTACTTACTCATGTACTACCCAGAATGCCAGCAGCTACACCATTCAGGCGACAGGGCAGGGCCCGATGGCCGGTTTTGTGTTCACCATCAATCAAAGTAACCAGAAGGCGACAACCGGGGCTCCGTCGGGCTGGTCCACCAATGCCAATTGCTGGATTACCGGCAAGTCGGGATCATGCTGAACCTAGCCCCCCGCCGTCGGCATGCCGGTGTCTCGATGGTCGAGGTACTGGTAGCGGTGGCGATCCTGATTGCACTGCTGGCAACCGGCATGCCGTCCTTCGTGGACTGGGTGCAAAACACCCAGATCCGTACTGCGGCGGAAGGGGTCACTGCCGGTCTGCAGGCTGCTCGGGCAGAGGCGGTCCGACGTAATACTCCGGTCCAGTTCGTGCTGCTCGGAGAGGGCGGCGTGGGCGAAACCGGTTGGGAGATTCGTGTTCGCAATACCAATGAACTGGTTCAGGCAATGCCGGCGGGAGAAGGCAGCGCCAAGGCGCAGCTGACGACCCAACCTGCGGATGCCCGGATCGTCACCTTCAGCAGCCTGGGGCGTGTACTTCCACTCAATGCCGACGGCAGTGCGCCGCTGACCAGAATCGACATCGATAATCCGGCGCTGGCCGCCGACAAAAGCCGGGAGCTACGGATCACCATTAGCGCAGGTGGGAGCATCAGAATGTGCGATCCGGCTACTTCGGGCAGTGATACGAGGGCATGTTGATGCATTACCTCAATGATTACCCGCGCAGGCAGCAAGGGGTGGCCATTCTTGAGGCGCTGATTGCGGTTCTGCTCTTCTCCTTCGGCATTCTGGCCTTGGTTGGCCTGCAAGCCAGTTCGATGCGGTTGGCCAGTGATGCCAAGCTGCGGGTTGATGCCAGCTATCTCGCCAATCAGAAAATCGGCGAAATGTGGGCCGATTTCGGCAATCTCTCCGGCCATGCCGGTACCGTCGAAGTGAGTGAGTTGCCTGCGGGAACAATGACTACGGTGGTGGCCGGTGACAAGGTAACGGTGACGATTACCTGGAAGACACCTGGCGCTTCCTCTACCAACAGTTTTGTGTCGATTGCCCGAATCAACAATAACGGGCTTTAAGCAGCGGGGATGCGCATGTCGAACCTAAGCAGCCAGCGAGGCCTGACCCTGATCGAACTGATGGTGGGCGTACTGATCGGGATGCTGACCACGGTCATCGTTTTTCATGCGTTCAGCCTGAACGAGCGACAAAAGCGGGTGACAACCGGTACGGCCGACGCGCAGACCAATGGCGCACTGGGGTTGTTCATGCTGGAGCGCGATTTGCGGATGGCAGGCTTCGGTCTGGAAACCGATTTTTCGGCCAAGTGCAATGTTACCTACAGCTATTACGACAACGGGAGTGGCGCTGCAGGCCCATTGCCGGGCATGAGTGCTGTCGCGCCACTGGTCATTACCGATGGCGGGGCCGGCTCGGACCAGATCGCCGTGGTCTATTACGCGGATCCTGCTGACAACAATTTTTCGATTCCTTCCTACACTACCTTGCGCAGCACCATGCCGCAGCCATCGGCCGAGCTGAATGTCAGCAGTACCGACGGTTGCAAGGAGGGGGCGCTGGCGATTGTCCAGCAGGCGGGGAACTGCATGGTGATGGAAATTACCCAGGTGCAGGATTCGGCATTGAAAATTCAGCACAATCCGGGGGGGGCAGGAACGGCGGGTGATCCGGTATATAACCCGAACAATCCTTACATAGTCGCCAACGCCTGGCCGGCCTTTGCCAAGGATGCTGTGGTTCGTTGCGGTTTTTCAGCGCCTTTGCAGCGTACTTACCGGATCAGCGCTGCCTATCAGCTGGAGTCGCAGGATTCTGGCAGCGCTGCGGCGATCAGTCTGGCACCGCAAATTGTCAGCTTGCAGGCACAGTACGGTATCTCGGATACCGCAGCCAGCAACAAGGTGACTGCCTGGGTCGACCCTACCGGCGCCTGGGCGGCGGCGACGCTGACCCGGGCCCTAGGGTCGCGGATCAAGGCGGTACGAGTTGCGGTCGTGGCGCGCAACAGCGAATACGAGAAGCCTGAGCCGGGGCAGGCTTGTGCGACCACGACTCAGGCCATGCTTGACCAATGGTCGGACTGGGCTGAGTTTGCATCAATCAAAACCCTGCCCGATTGGGCTTGTTATCGCTACAAGGCGTTTGAAACGGTGATTCCGCTCCGCAACGTGTTGTGGGCGGCATTCTGAACGGAGACTGGCATGCAGAGGAATCTGGCCTGTCGTATCGACAACCGCAACCAGCGGGGTGTGGCTCTGATGGTTGCCATGATTGCGTTGGTGGTGATGGCCCTGGCCGGCGTCGCGCTATTGCGCGCGGTAGATACCAATGCACTGGTTGCCGGGAACCTGGCTTTTCGCCAGAGTGCGGTGAATGCCGGTGACAGCGGGGTGGAGAGTGCGCGAACCTGGCTGGGGGCAAATAGCGCCGGCCTGGAGCAGGATCTCGCAGCTTCGGGTTACTACGCCAGCCGGATGAATGTTGGCGGGGTCGACGGCAAGGGTATCGACCTGACCGGTAGCCGCACGACCAGTACGGCCGATGACGTGAAATGGGTCAATGCCGATGGCTCGACCCAGCCCGGACAGTACACCCCGTTTTGTGTCGCAGCCAAGGACGAGGGAGGCAACAAAATCTGCTATGTGATTCATCGCCTGTGCGACCAGACCGGTCCGCTGGCCGATGCCGGATGCAGTTCGACCTATTCGGCCACTTCCGGCGGGGGCAGTGCCGGTACCTTGCAGCAAGGCTCCACGTATCAGAAAACAATTGTCGGGGAAGGGACGCTGATGGGCTTTTACCGGATCAGCGTCCGGGTTTCCGGTCCGCGCAACAACACCGGGTATGTACAGGCGGTGGTGCAGTACTAAGCGTGCTGTGCCGCTGCTTTGACCAAGGAGATAAACATGAACCGCGAGCTATTTTCGTTCCGGCGACGTCACTGGGCGTGGCTGCTGCTCGGGCAGTGCTGGGTCGGCGGCCTGCTCCATGCCGGGGCAACCCAATTGGCCGATGTGCCTTTGGCCAATGCCTCGACGGTCACCGTGTTGCCCAACATCTATTTCATCCTTGATGACTCGGGGAGTATGGAGTGGGATTACATGCCGGACTACGTTGATAGCAACTATTGCCGCGACAATTACACCGAGGATGGCAATACCGATGCCAGCCTTGACGTGTGCCGCTTTGGCGACCCTCCGTTCATGGCCAGTGCCTTCAACCGGGTGTATTACAACCCACTGGTCAATTACGCCGCCCCGCTGAATTCCGATGGATCAGCCAAAACCAGCTATACCAGCTGGACGTCGGTACCTCTTGATGGCTATGGAATCCAGTTCACTTCCACGGGCAGTTATCCGCGCAATGATTATGTCTATGATTACGATACGGTCACGCCGCATGACTGGGCCTATGGTCTGGGCTACAACCTGAACCTGACGACCCAGTTCCCCGAGCGGAAATGGTGTACCAGCGGTTCGAACTCGACCACCTGCAGTAACAACACCGTCGCAGCGCTGAATGCGAGCAATCTTTATGTCTATCCCGACAGCACCTACAAGTATCTGCGCACGGTCTATGGCGCTCCGTATTACTACAACGTAACCGTTGAATGGTGCAGCCAGCGCAACACCAGCGGGACCGACCGGAACTTTGGCAAGAGCGGAACCTGTCAGGCCAAAAAGACGAGTACCTACAAATATCCCCGTTTTTCCAACTGGTCCAAGGTCACGATCACGCCCAGTGTCAATTCCTATCCCGGCCCGAACGGTACAACCCGTACCTACAGCCAGGAAATGACCAATTTTGCCAACTGGTTCGCGTGGTACCGCAGCCGGATGCAGATGGCGAAAAGCGGCATTGGTCAGGCATTTGCCAATATTCGCGGCACGCCGAACAGCAGCGATGTCAGCGACAAGAATTATTTCCATGCCCGCGTCGGCTTCTCGACCATCAGCAGTACAGGAACGACCGATGGCTCCAAGTTCCTCAAGGTCGATAATTTCGATACCGCCCAGAAGAGCACCTGGTTCACCCGTCTCTATGGCACCGTGCCGTCGAGTGGCACCCCCTTGCTCGGTGCGCTGGCCAAGGCCGGGCGGATGTATGCAGGGAAGCTCTCGGTCGATCCAGTGCAGTATTCCTGTCAGCGCAATTTCACCATCCTGTCTTCGGATGGCTACTGGAACTCGGTCACCGACGCCTATGGTCCGACCAAGGAGGATGGCGCGACCAAGGTCGGCGACCTCGATAGCGCGGCCAGCGTGGCCCGTCCGTCGTATGAGCGGAATGCCACGGCCAATACCCTGGCCGATGTGGCTTACTACTATTACCACACCGATCTGCGCCCCGGTAGTTGCAGTGTCTGCACCGACAACGTGGTCCCGGCCGGGACGAAAAAGGACGAAGACGACATTGCCCAGCACCAGCACATGACGACCTTCACCATTGGCCTCGGAGTGGATGGCACCCTGACCTATCAGGACGGGTACAAAACCAGCACGACCGGCGATTATCAGGGCTTGAAGCAAGGTACTACGGATTGGCCGGCCGTCGATCCAGGTACCGACGACGAGCGGAAAATCGATGATTTGTGGCACGCAGCGGTGAATGGGCGGGGAACTTATTTCAGCGCCCGCGATCCCGAATCGCTGATCAACGGGCTGACCTCGGCACTGGGTACCATGGAGTCGGTGACCGGCTCCGGCGCCGCGGCAGCGACCAGCAGCCTGGAACCGGTTGAAGGCGATAATGCAATCTACATCGCCAACTATACGACCGTTGCGTGGACCGGCGAACTCTCCGCTTACACGGTCGACCTCGGTACCGGGGCAATTTCCTCGACCTCAACCTGGAAGGCATCGACCCAACTCGATGCCAAGGTCTCCTCCGACAGCGATACACGGACCATCTACATGGTCAAATCGGGGGCGCTGGCGGCTTTCAGCTACGCCAATCTGTCCACCGATCAGCGGGCCTGGTTCAACAACAACCAGCTGAGCCAGTACAGCGATCTGAGTGCCGGCGACCAGGCTTTGGCAACCGCCGAAAATTTGGTCAAATACCTGCGCGGACAGAACCGTTACGAGGATCAGGACCGGCCGAGCGGCTTTGTCTATAGCCGTCTCTATCGCGACCGGGTGGCGACTCTGGGCGATATCATCCACGCACAGCCGGTGTATGTGAAGGCACCGCAGTACGACTTTACCGATACCGGTTACGCGGCCTTCAAGACAGCCCAGTCGGCTCGCACCGCAATGGTCTATGTGGCCGCCAACGACGGTATGCTGCATGCCTTTGATGCAACCACCGGCAATGAAAGCTGGGCCTTCATTCCGCCGCAGGTGATGCCCAACCTGTGGCGGCTGGCGGACAAGGATTACGCGACCAATCACCGCTACTCGGTCGATGGTCCGCTGACGGTCACCGACATCCAGGTGGGTGGTGTCTGGAAAACCATCCTGATTGCCGGTCTGGGCAAGGGCGGCCGCGGCTACTTCGCGCTCGACATCACCAACCCGGCAGCGCCCGCCTATCTCTGGTCGCTTTCTGCCGACGATCTGCCCAATCTCGGCTACAGCTATGCTCCAGCCGTGGTCACCAAGATCAATGGGGTCTGGTCGGTACTGCTGCCCTCCGGTTACAACAATATTCCAGAAGGAAGCAAGTATCCGGGGGCGACGGGCGAGGGTTATCTTTTTGTCCTCAATGCTGCCACCGGGGCTGTAATCAAGACGATCGGTACCGGTGTCGGGACCGTCGGCAATCCCAGCGGCCTGGGGCGGCTCAATGCCCGGGTGATCGGCGATTTCAATCTCGACAATACCGCCGAAACCGCTTATGCCGGCGATCTCGAGGGTAACCTCTGGCGCTTCAACCTGCTGGCCGGAACGGCGAGCAAGCTGATCGCCCTGGGCAATACTCAGCCGATCACCGCTGCGCCGGAACTGGGAGAAATCAGCGGCAAACCGTTGCTGTTCTTTGGAACCGGCCGTTATCTGGGCGAAGGCGATCTGACCTTGAATCAAACCCAGTCTCTCTACGGCTTGTATGACAGCGGCGCTACCTTGTCCAAGGGCGCCCTGGTGCAGCAGATCATTTCCGGTAGCAGCATCAGCAACAATCCCGTCGATTGGGCAGCCAATGGTGGCTGGTATGTCAATCTCCCGGACAACAAGGAGCGGGTGCATCTTGATGCCAAACTGATCATGGGTACCCTGGTCTTTGCCAGTACCGTACCCGAGGCCAGCGAGTGCCAACCGGGCGGCTACAGCCACCTGTTCTTCCTCGATTACCGGACCGGCGGCAGTGTCGGGACTTCGGCCGCGATGCTCAAGTATGTCTCGCCGATTGTCGGGGTTTCGGCCTTCAAGCTGCCAAGCGGTACGATCAAGGTGGTGCCGATCACTGCCGACGGCAAGATTCCGGCAGGTACGCCGCCATCCTTGCCGGTCAGTCCCACTGGCAGCGGCGGAGTCGGCAGTGGCAAGCGGGTCATGTGGCGCGAATTGCTTGACTGAACCGGGGTGGCGCTGGCTGCCGGCCTCCGGCATGTCGGTCCTCCTGCATCTCGGGTTGTTGGCGCTCCCTGCCGGCAGTAACTGGCCGGCAGGGGCGCCGCTGCCCCGACAAGCTTTGCAGGTGCACTGGCAGGCGGCGGCTGCACCGGCTGCCGAACTTCCACGGCCGCGCCGGCACGATCTGCTGGTTGCCCGGAACCCGGGGCCGCCGGCCGAGCAGTCGCTGCTCGCGTTGCCGGCTACCGGCGAGCCGGCAAGGGTCGAACCGGTCTTGCCGGTGGCGGAAACCGAGCCGTCGGGCGAGGCAGTCTGGCCGCAGGTGCATTACTACCGGCGTGCCGAGGTTGACCGGGGGCCGCAGATTGTCGAGGATGTCGCGGCAAATGGCTCGCCGCTGGCGGAAACGCTGGGGAGGCTGGCTACCAATGGTCGAATGGTGCTGGAGCTATGGATTAACGCCGGTGGGCAGGTCGACCGTAGCGAGGTGCTGACTTCCAGCCTGAACCCGGCAACTGAAGCACTGGTCCGCAATGCCTTTGGCCAGGCCCGCTTTCAGCCGGCGCGCAAAGGCGAGCAAGTCGTAGCCAGCCGCTTGCTGATCGAGTTGACCGTTGCCGATGTTCCCTCTGAGCCGGCCGTTCCTTCCCCGCTGGCACCGGTCACTCCTTAAGTTTCCAGGCTTGCCTCGCCGAGCAGAGGGGCATAAAGTCTTTCCCAGCTTGTTGTTCCCAGGGCGTTGCCCGGCAAGCCTTCATTCCTGCCGCCGACGCGCCCTGACCGCATTCACCACTCAGGGAGAAAAAGATGTCGGATCGTCTGCAAGTTGCGCAACTCCGTTCCGTGGCGCTGGTCGGCCACGGGGCTGCCGGTAAAACTACCTTGGCCGAAGCCCTGCTGCACGCCAGCGGTGCAATTCCGGCGCGGGGCAGCGTCGACCGTGGTAATACGGTGTGCGACCACGATGCGCAGGAAAAGGAGGCCGGACACAGCCTGTTTTCCGCCTTGGCCGCCTGCGACTATCAAGGCGCCCGCATTCAGTTGCTTGATACCCCGGGTTATCCCGATTTCGCCGGCCAGGCGGTGGCGGCGCTGGCCGGGGTCGATACCGCGCTGGTGGTGGTCAATGCCCAGACCGGTGTTGAGTTGATGACCGAGCGGATGATGCGCCATGCCGGCGAGCGCGGCCTGTGCCGGATGATCGTGGTTAACAAAATCGATGCCGACAATGTCGATCTGCCGGCGCTGGTCGCCGACTTGCGCGAACGTTTCGGCAAAGAGTGCCTGCTGCTCGACCTGCCGGCGCACGGCGGTGCCGATGTCGTCGAAGTGCTGGAACAGATCGACGGCGACAGCGATTTCGCCTCGGTCGCCGCCGCGCATCGGGCCTTGATCGACCAGATCGTCGAGGAGGACGAAGACCTGCTCGCGCAGTATCTCGAAGACGGTGCCGATCCCGATGCCGAGCGCCTGCATGCGCCGTTCGAGAAGGCGCTGCGTGCCGGCCATCTGATTCCGATCCTGTTCGTCTCGGCCAAGACCGGCGCCGGCATTCCGCAATTACTGCATGTGCTGGCGACGCTGGCGCCGAACCCGACCGAAGGCAACCCGCCGCCCTTCTGGCGGGGCGAGCCGGGCTCCGCAGCGGTGGCCTTCGCCGCCAAGCCGGATCCGGACCAGCATGTGCTGGCGCATGTCTTCAAGATCGTCGCCGATCCCTACATGGGCAAGGTTGCCGTGTTCCGCGTGCACCAGGGGATGCTGAAGAAGGACGCACAATTGTTCGTCGGCGATGCCCGGCGCCCGTTCAAGGTGGCGCACCTGTACCGCCTGCAGGGCAAGGAAATGCAGGAGGTCGAACAACTGCTGCCGGGCGAGATCGGCGCGGTGGCCAAGGTCGATGAAATCGAGTTCGATGCCGTACTGCACGACTCGCACGACGAAGATCACATTCACCTCAAGCCACTTGATTTTCCCAAGCCGATGGCCGGGCTGGCGGTCGAAACCCGCAAGAAGGGCGACGAGCAGCGGCTGTTCGACATCCTCGGCAAGCTGGCGATGGAAGACCCGACCTTCGTTGTCGAACGCCACCCGAGCAGCAACGAAACGGTGATTCGCGGTCTTGGCGAAATCCATCTCAAGGCCAAGCTGGCGCGCATGGCCGGCCAGTACAAGCTGGAGGTCGAGACCAAGCCGCCGCGTATTCCCTACCGCGAAACCATTACCCAGCCGGCCGAGGCGGTGTATCGCCACAAGAAGCAGTCGGGCGGCGCCGGCCAGTTCGGCGAGGTGCATCTGCGGATCGAGCCGAAAGCGCGCGGCGAGGGCTTCGAGTTCGTCGATGCGGTCAAGGGCGGCGCGATTCCCGGCGTCTTCATGCCGGCGGTTGAAAAAGGCGTGCGCCAGGCGCTGGCCGGCGGCGTGGTGGCCGGTTACACGGTCGACGACCTGAAGGTCACGATTTTCGATGGCAAGACGCACTCGGTCGACGGCAAGGAAGTGGCATTTACCACTGCCGGGCGCAAGGCGGCGATCGAGGCGATCCGCGCCGCCAGGCCGATCCTGCTCGAACCGATCGTGGCGATCGAAATTGTTGCCCCGGAGGCCAGCATCGGCGACCTGACCGGCGATCTGTCCGGGCGCCGTGGCCACATCACCGGGACCGACAGCCGTAGCCACGGGCAGATGGTGATCGCCGGCGAAGTGCCGTTGGCCGAACTCAACGACTACCAGTCGCGCTTGAAGTCGCTGACCGGCGGTCAGGGCAGTTACCGCATCGACTTTGCCCGCTACGCCGCTGTCCCACCGCAGATTCAGCAGCAGTTGGCCAGCCGCTTCGAATTGCGCGACGACGACGAATAAGGCCAGCGGCCCGGTACCGGGCCGGTCGCAGCATTTCCCAAGAGGGCGGCGCATGGCCGCCCTTGGCTTTTTTGGGGGAACAGCTTGCCTGCGGGCGTCTGATCGTTGCCGGCAAATCGGTGCGTAATGTTTACGACATTTATACGCCCGCCTTGCCAGAATGCTGCACAGCAACAAGGGCACAAGGAGGCAAACCCGATGACAAACCTGGACGCAAATCGCCGCTCACCGCGCGAATCGCTCCGCCTGCTCGGCACCGTCAGCGCATGTGCCGCCACCACCGCGCTGGCGACACCGCTGCATGGCGTGCTCGACCCAGCCAATATCGTGATGTTGTTCCTGTTGACCGTGTTATTGGTCGCGGTGCGCTGGGGGCGGCGGGCGGCGATCCTGGCCTCGGTGTTGAGCGTCTTGCTCTTCGACGTGTTTTTCGTGCCGCCGCGCTTTTCGCTGGCGGTCAGTGATTTGCAGTATCTGGTCACTTTCGCGGTGATGCTGGCGACGGCACTGACCACCAGCCACTTCGCCTCGGCTCTGGCGCAGCGGGCCGCCGAAGCCGAACGACGCGAGCGGCAGACGCTGGCGCTCTACCGCCTGGCGCAGCAGCTGGCCGGTGCCCTGACCCGGCAGCAGGCGGCGGAACAGGTGCTCGGCTTCCTGCGCGAACAACTGGCGGTTGGCGCCTGCCTGCTGCTGCCGGATGAAACCCGGCGCAGCTTGCAGCCGCTGGCCGGCATTCCAGCAATCCCGGTCGAGCCGCATCTGGCGCAGGTGGCGTTTGAGAGCGGGCAATGGGTGCGCAGCGATAGCGTGCAAGGCTTGGGGCTGGCTGCGCTGTATCTGCCGCTGCAGGCGCCAATGCGGCTGCGCGGGGTGCTGGCGGTCGAGCATTCGCTGGCCGCGAGCATGGAAACTGCCACCGAACAATCGCTATTGGCCGCGCTGGCTTCCTTGCTGGCGGTAGCGCTGGAGCGCCTGCATTACGTTGAGGTGGCGCGCAGCAGCGAATTGCAGATGCTCGACGAACGGCTGCGCAGTTCGATCCTCTCGGCCTTGTCGCACGACTTGCGGACGCCGCTGACCGCGCTGGTCGGGCTGGCCGATTCGCTGTTCCTGATCAAGCCGCCCTTGCCGGCGGCGGCGCTGGAAACGGCAGAGGCCCTGCATCAGCGGGCTGCCGGGATGGCCGGGCTGGTCGGCAACCTGCTCGACATGGCCCGGCTCAACGCCGGCCAGGTCAGCCTGCGCAAGGAGTGGCAGCCGCTGGAGGAGGTGGTGGGTGCCAGCCTCAAGCTGAGTGCGCCGGTACTTGCCGGGCTGCGGGTCGGCACCGATCTGGCGCTTGATCTGCCTTGGCTGGAGTTCGATGCGGTATTGCTGGAGCGGGTGCTCTGCAATCTGCTGGAAAACTCCGCCAAGTATGCTCCTGCCGGCAGCGAACTGTGCTTGTCGGCGCGCCGCGTCGATGCCTGGGTCGAGGTTGCGGTTGAGGATGCCGGGCCGGGTTTCCAGGTCGGCGATCCGGCCGAACTGTTTGCCATGTTCGTTCGCGGCGAGCGCGAGTCGGGCCTTTCCGGCACCGGCCTCGGGCTGGCGATTTGCAAGGCGATTGTTGAGGCGCATGGCGGCACGATTGTCGCCGGCAACCGGGCGCAGGGTGGTGCACGCGTCAGTTTTCGCTTGCCGGTGGGCGAGCCGCCGGCCTGGTCGGACGAGGAGGGGGCATGAATCACGACGCGATCCGGGTCTTGATCGTCGAGGACGAGCCGCAGATCCGGCGGGTCGTGCGGCTGGCGGTCGAGGAAGAGGGCGGTGTCGGGATCGAAACCGGCGATCTGGGGCAAGGCCTGGCCGCAGCGGCGGCCCAACGGCCACAGCTGGTGATCCTCGATCTCGGCTTGCCGGATGGCAACGGCGTCGAGTTGATCCGCAACCTGCGCGGCTGGTCCGACATTCCGGTGCTGATCCTGTCGGCGCGGGCGCAGGAGCACGACAAGATCGAAGCCCTCGATGCCGGGGCCGACGATTATCTGTGCAAGCCCTTCGGCGTCGGCGAATTGCGGGCGCGGGTGCGCGCCTTGCTCCGCCGCCAGGGGCGTGCGGCCGGCGGCGGTCAGCCGCTGGTCGAGTGCGGCTCATTCACGGTCGACCTGCCACGGCGGCTAATTTTGCGCCACGGCGAGGCGGTGCATCTGACGCCGCGCGAATACCGCCTGCTGCTCGCCTTTCTGGCGCAGCCGGGCAAGGTGCTGACGCAGCGCAGCCTGCTGCGGGAAGTCTGGGGCGCCGCTGCGGTCGAGAGCGGGCATTACCTGCGGGTCTATGTCGCCCGCTTGCGGCAAAAGCTGGAGGACGATCCGACCCAGCCGCGCCATTTTTTAACCGAAACCGGGGTTGGCTACCGTTTTCAGCCATGAGGGGAAACATGCAACATACCGAACCAAACAAGGCACGCCTGGCGACGCTGACCTTGGCCGCTCTGGGGGTGGTCTATGGCGATATCGGCACCAGTCCGCTGTATTCGCTGAAGGAGGTTTTCGGCGGTGCGCACCATCCGGTGCCGATCACGCCGGGCAACGTGCTCGGGGTCCTGTCGCTGTTTTTCTGGACCTTGATCATCGTGGTCACCGTCAAGTACGTGTCCTTCATCATGCGCGCCAACAACAAGGGCGAGGGCGGGATCATCGCGCTGATGACGCTGGCGCTGCAAAAGGGGCGTCCCGGCAGCTGGCAGCAGCGTTGTCTGGTCGCGCTCGGCTTGTTCGGCGCGGCGCTGTTTTACGGCGACGGAGTGATCACGCCGGCAATTTCGGTGCTCTCGGCAGTCGAGGGGCTGGAAATCATCACTCCGGCGTTCAAGCCCTATGTGCAGCCGATCACGCTGGCGGTGCTGGTGCTCCTGTTCGTCTTCCAGCGGCGCGGCACGGCCAGCGTCGGGGCGCTGTTCGGGCCGGTGATGCTGCTCTGGTTCGCGACCATCGCCTTGCTCGGCCTGAGCGCGGTGGTGCAGCAGCCGGCGGTGCTGGCGGCGATCAATCCGCTGTATGCGCTGGCCTTCCTGCAAGGCAATAGCGTGCTCGGCTTCCTCTCGCTGGGGGCGGTGGTGCTGTGCATCACCGGCGCCGAAGCGCTGTACGCCGACATGGGGCATTTCGGTGCGCGGCCGATCCAGTACGCCTGGCTGGGCTATGTGATGCCGGCGTTGCTGCTCAATTATTTCGGCCAGGGCGCCTTGCTGTTGGCTGATCCGGCGGCGGTGGAGAATCCCTTCTACCTGCTGGCGCCCGAGTGGGCAATGTATCCGCTGGTGATCCTGGCCACCGTCGCCACCATCATCGCTTCGCAGGCGGTGATCTCCGGCGCC
The DNA here is from genome assembly GCF_041378895.1 of Dechloromonas sp. ZY10. Taxonomy (NCBI): domain Bacteria; kingdom Pseudomonadati; phylum Pseudomonadota; class Betaproteobacteria; order Rhodocyclales; family Azonexaceae; genus Dechloromonas; species Dechloromonas aquae. The sequence goes on along the minus strand of NZ_CP144212.1, from coordinate 3,222,069 downwards.
TTCTCGATCACCCAGCAGGCGATCCAGCTTGGATACACGCCGCGTCTGGAAATCCAGCACACCTCGGCGCAGGAAATCGGCCAGATCTACCTGCCGGCGATCAACTGGGTCTTGCTGCTGGCGATCATCGTGCTGGTGATCGAGTTTCAGTCCTCGTCCAACCTGGCGGCAGCTTATGGCATCGCCGTGACCGGCACCATGCTGATCACCAATCTGCTGGCGATCGCGGTGGCGGTGCGCCTGTGGGACTGGAGTCCGTGGCGGGCGGTGGCCGGCGCCTTGCCCTTCATCGTCATCGATAGCGCCTTCTTTTTCGCTAACAGCGTCAAGATTCCCGATGGCGGTTGGTTCCCGCTCGCCTTCGGGTTGCTGATTTTCGTCCTGCTGACCACCTGGAAGCGTGGCCGGGAAGTACTCGCTGCGCGCCTGGACAAGGACGCGATGGCCTTGCAGCCTTTCGTCGCCAGCCTGGTTGCCGGCGGTGTCGAGCGCGTGCCGGGGACGGCGGTGTTCATGACCCAGCACCCGGAAAGCGTGCCGCATGCGCTGTTGCACAGCCTCAAACATTACAAGGCACTGCACGAACGGGTGCTGATCCTCAGCGTTGCCGTGCTGGAGGTGCCTTACGTCGGCGAACACGAGCGGGTGGCGGTCGAGTTGCTGCCGGGCGGTTTCGCGACGGTGCGGGTACGTTATGGCTTCAAGGACGAGCCGGACATCCCGGCGGCACTGGCGCATTGCGCGACCTGCGGTCTCACGGTCGACCCGATGGATACCTCGTTTTTCCTCGGCCGCGAAACCCTGATTCCCAAGCTCGGCTCGGAAATGGCCTATTGGCGCAGCCTGCTGTTCGTGGCGATGTTCCGCAACGCCGGCAGCGCCACCGCCTTCTTCCGTATTCCGTCGAACCGGGTAGTCGAGTTGGGCTCGCAGGTGGTGTTGTAAGCCTTAGCCATTGAGTGGGCCGGCGTTGGTGCCGGCCCGTGGTTTTGGCTGATTTTTCCTATTCCAGCCAGTTGACCGTGGTCATGAACAGGTAGCCGGCGCCATAGACAGTTTTGATCAGCGCTGCCCGTTCCGGGTCGGCTTCCAGCTTGCGGCGCAGGCGTGAAACGCGAACGTCGATGGCGCGGTCGGTCGGCGACAGGTCGCGGCTGCCCATCAGCTGCTCGCGCTGCAAAATCCGGTTGGGATTCTTGACGAAGACCTTGAGCAACTCGGCCTCCGAGGTGCTCAGGCCATGTTCTTCGCCGCCGGGGCCGTGCAGGCTGTTGTTGCCGAGATTGAAACGCCAGCCGGCAAATTCGGCGACCTGCTTGGCTTGCGGTGCCGCCGTCCCTTCGCGCCGGCGCAGGATGCTGCGCACGCGGGCGACCAATTCGCGCGGCTCGAAGGGTTTGAGCATGTAATCGTCGGCACCCATTTCCAGACCCATCACCCGGTCGCTGACGTGCGCGCGCCCGGTCAGGATCAGAATGCCGCAGGCCGATTCGGCGCGCACCTTCTGCATCGCCTCGATCCCGTCCATGTCGGGCAGGCCGAGGTCGATGATGCACAGGTCGGGGCCGAGGCTGCGCAGGCGGCGCAGCAGGTCACCGCCGCTGCGGCACCAGGCGGTGCGGAACGAGAAGTCCTTGAGCGATTGTTCAATGATGCGGGCAATGTCCGGATCGTCTTCGACGACGACGATCATTTTTCCGGCTTCGCTGTCTTTCATGGCATTAGCTTTGGCTGGAGGAAAAGGTGGCGTGCAGGGCGCGCGCCAGTTCCTGGCGGGTGAACGGTTTGGCAAGAACTGGAATCTGTGCGCCCAGTCCGCTGTCGGCGGCGCCCTGGCCTTCCTCGTCGGTATAACCGCTGATCAGCAGGCAGCGCTTATCGGCAAATTCGCCGGCGATGCGCTCAGCCAGCTGGCGGCCGTTGAGTCCACCCGGCATCAGTACGTCGCTGACTACCAGGCGGATGTCAGGAATCTGCGCCAGCATCAGCAATGCCTGCTGGCCGTCTTCGGCTTCGATCACCGGGTAGCCGAGGTCGACCAGTTGCTGGCAGACGATGCGCCGCACCTGCGGGTCGTCCTCAACCAGCAGCACCAGCTCGCCACCGCCGGGCTGGCTGCTTTCCTCGGGAGGCGGTTCTGGGTGCGTCTCCGGCTGGGTGGCCGGGAGCACCATCTGGATTACCGTGCCTTCGCCGGGCTGACTGTGAATGGCGATGCCGCCGCCGGATTGTTTGACGAAGCCGTCGGCCATCGCCAGCCCGAGGCCGCTGCCGAGGCCGAGGCGCTTGGTGGTGAAAAAGGGGTCGAAAGCCCGCGCCAGCGTTGCCGCATCCATGCCACAGCCGTTGTCGGTGACTTCGAGCAGCGCGTAGTGGCCGGGGGCGACGCCGAAGGCGGCGGCATCGGTCGACAGTTCGACCGGGCGGCAAGCGAGGTGAAGCACGCCGCCGTCGGGCATCGCATCGCGGGCGTTGAGCGCAAAATTGAGCACTGCGCTTTCCAGCTGGCCGGGATCGGCCAAGGCGTGGATCGGCTGGCTGCCGAGGTCGGTCGAAATCGCAATCGGCTCGGGGAGCGAGCGGCGCAGTAATTTCGACAGGCTGGCCAGCAGCTGGCCGAGATCGACCGCTTCCGGCAGCAAGGGTTGCTGCCGGGAATAGGTGAGCAGTCGCTTGATCAGCTGTACGCCGCGCCGCGCCGACTGCAGCGCCGGTTCGACAAATTCGTTCACCGCCGCGTTGACCGTGGCATCGCCGCTTGCCGCCTTGGGCAGATGGTCCTGCAGCGCCGCCAGGTTGCCGATGATCACCGTCAGCAAATTGTTGAAGTCGTGCGCCAGGCCGCCGGTCAGCTGGCCGATGGCTTCCATCTTCTGCGCCTGGATCAGCGCCGCCTGCATCCGCTTCTGCTCGGTGATGTCGTAGGCGAAGACGAAGAAGCCCAGCGTACGGCCTTCCGGCGTGATTTCCGGGACCAGGGTGCTGCGCGCAAAGACCGTTTCGCCGTGGCGTTCCTTCTGATACTCGTAACTGACCTGCTGCCCGGCCAGCGCCTTTTTGACCGGGTCGCGCACCTGGGCGTAAACCTCGCGTCCGACCACGTCGGGCACCGAGCGGCCGATCACGGTGCCGCCCGGCGGCGCAAACCACTCGGCGTAGCCTCGATTGGCGTACTGGTACACCTCGTTGGCGTCGACGTAGCCGATCAGGATCGGGATGGTGTCGTTGATCAGGCGCAGGCGTTCCTCGCTGCGCTTGAGCGCGGCGGCAATGCTTTCCTTCTCGGTAATTGCCCGGCGCAGGTTGGCGTTGGCGTTTTCCAGCTGGGCGGTACGCCGGCGCACCCGCTCTTCGAGCTGGATGTTCTGGTGCTCGGTCAGGTGCTCGATGTAACGTTGCTCGGTAATGTCGGTGTACAGCGTGACGAAGCCGCGCTCGGGCAAGGGCTCGCCGCGCAGCAGCAGAACCCGGCCGTTCGGCCGCTGGCGTTCGCGCACATGCGGCTGGAAGCTGGCGGCTGCCGCCAGCCGTTCGGCGACCTGAGCCTCGACCTCGCCGGGGCCGTACTCGCCGCGCTCGGCGTTGTAGCGGATGAAGTCGGCAAACGGGGTGCCGACGACCGCCAGCGACTCGGGGAAATCGAGCAGTTCGAGAAAGGTGCGGTTCCAGGCGACCAGGCGCAAGTCGGCATCGAACACGGTGATGCCCTGGTCGAGCAGATCGAGGCCGGCCTGCAGCATGGTCAGGCGGGGATCGTGGCTGGGAGCGGCGGGCGGTGAGTGCATCGGCTGATTTTACTGGCCGGCGCCGCGAGTTTCAGCCGTTTTTTGCCATTTCCACGGTCGACCGTGAAAAAGACGTTTTTTTGCCCGCTTGTAACGATTCGTTACATTCGCGGAAAAGTTCTGCAAGAGTGTTTTGCGATTCTTCGCTCCAGCAGTAAAGACCTATAAAAGAGAACAGCGTTCTTCCTTGCGAAGAGCACAGCAAGTGACGCGCCGTTGCGGCAACGCAACGGCGTCGTTACATCAAAGACCGCGATATAACGCAAATTCAAGGCATTTTCCGCGCCGCTGCCCGCAGAAGCGGCAGGCGCTGTTTTTGGAAAGGTTGGCAGACATGAAAATTCTCGTTCCCGTGAAGCGGGTGGTGGATTACAACGTCAAGGTTCGCGTCAAGGCGGACGGTTCGGGTGTGGATCTGGCGAACGTCAAGATGAGCATGAACCCGTTCGACGAAATCGCGGTGGAAGAGGCCGTGCGCCTCAAGGAAGCCGGCGTTGCGACCGAAGTGGTGGTCGTTTCCTGCGGCGTTGCCGCTTGCCAGGAAACCCTGCGCACGGCGATGGCGATCGGTGCCGATCGTGGCATCCTCGTCGATTGCGGCGATGTCGATCTGCAACCGCTGGCCGTGGCCAAGCTGCTCAAGGCCGTTTGCGCCAAGGAAGCACCGCAACTGGTGATCTGCGGCAAGCAGGCGATTGACGACGACGCCAACCAGGTCGGCCAGATGCTGGCCGCGCTGCAAGGCTGGCCGCAAGCCACCTTCGCCTCCAAAGTCGTGTTGAACGGCAACAGCGCCCAGGTTACCCGCGAAATCGACGGCGGCCTGGAAACCCTGGAAATCAGCCTGCCGGCCGTGGTCTCGACCGACCTGCGCCTGAACGAGCCGCGCTACGCGACCCTGCCCAACATCATGAAGGCCAAGAAAAAGCCGCTGGACACGCTCAAGCCCGCCGACCTCGGCGTAGACGTCGCGCCGCGCCTGACCACGCTGAAAGTCGCCGAGCCGGCCAAGCGCTCGGCCGGCGTCAAGGTGGCTGACGTGGCCGAACTCGTCAGCAAGCTCAAGAACGAAGCCAAAGTGATCTAAGGGGACGCCACCATGACCATTCTCGTTATTGCCGAACACGACAACGCCAGCCTCAAGGCCGCGACCCTGAACACCGTCGCCGCTGCCCAGAAAATCGGTGGCGACATCCACGTGCTGGTCGCCGGTGCCAACTGCGCCGCCGCCGCCCAACAAGCCGCCGCCCTCGCCGGTGTTGCTGCCGTCAAGGTCGCTGATGCGGCTCAATACGCCGACCAGACTGCTGAAAACCTGACCGCGCTGGTGATTGCCAACGCCGCCGGCTACAGCCACATCCTGGCCCCGGCCACCACCTTCGGCAAGAACGTCGCGCCGCGCATCGCCGCGCTGCTCGACGTCGCCCAGATCTCCGAAATCGTCGGCGTCGAAGCCGCCGATACCTTCGTCCGCCCGATCTACGCCGGCAATGCGCTGGCCACGGTCAAGAGCGCCGACGCGGTCAAGGTGATCACCGTCCGTACCACCGCCTTCGACGCCGTCGCCACCGGTGGCGCGGCCGCCGTTGACGCCCTGGGCGCCGCCGCCGACACCGCGCAGAGCAAGCTGCTCGGCCGCGAACTGACCAAGTCCGAGCGTCCCGAACTGGGCGCCGCCAAGATCATCGTCTCCGGCGGTCGCGGCCTGGGCAGTGGCGAGAACTACCACAAGCTGCTCGAACCGCTCGCCGACAAGCTCGGCGCCGCGCTCGGCGCCAGCCGTGCCGCGGTCGATGCCGGCTTCGTGCCCAACGACTACCAGGTCGGCCAGACCGGCAAGATCGTCGCGCCGCAGGTCTATATCGCCGTTGGTATCTCCGGCGCGATCCAGCACCTGGCCGGGATGAAGGACTCCAAGGTGATCGTTGCGATCAACAAGGACCCGGAAGCGCCGATCTTCCAGATCGCCGACTACGGCCTGGTCGCCGACCTGTTCGAAGCCGTGCCGCAACTGGCGGCCGCCGTTTAAGTCGGGAAGCGTCATGCGTACTGATCGCGATGCGATGGAATACGACGTCGTGATCGTCGGTGGTGGCCCTTCGGGGCTGGCTGCGGCGATCCGCGTCAAACAACTGGCGGAAGAAGCCGGCCGCGAGGTTTCGGTGTGCCTGCTGGAAAAGGGCTCCGAAATCGGTGCGCATATCCTTTCCGGCGCGGTGCTTGAGCCGCGTGCGCTGGCCGAGCTCTTCCCCGACTGGCAGGAACGCGGTGCACCGCTGAACACGCCGGCCGGTGAAGACCGCCTGCTCTATCTCAGCGAAGGTGGCTCGTTCAAGCTGCCGACGCCGCCGCAGATGAGCAACCACGGCAACTACATCATCAGCCTCGGCAACCTCTGCCGCTGGCTGGGTGAGCAGGCCGAAGCCCTCGGCGTCGAAATCTATCCCGGCTTTGCTGCGGCCGAAGTCCTCTATCACGAGGACGGTTCGGTCAAGGGCGTGGCCACCGGCGACATGGGGCTGGGCAAGGACGGGCAACCGTCGCACAGCTTCCAGCCGGGGATGGAACTGCACGCCAAGCAGACGATTTTTGCCGAGGGCTGCCGTGGCTCCTTGACCAAGGACCTGTGGGCCAAATTCAATCTGCGCGAAGGCGTCGATCCGCAAACCTACGGCATCGGCATCAAGGAACTGTGGGAGATCGACCCGGCCAAGCATCAGCCTGGCCTGATCGTGCACACCGTCGGTTGGCCGCTGCAGAGCGATACCTACGGCGGCTCCTTCCTCTATCACCTGGAAAACAACCTGGTCGCGGTCGGGATGGTGGTCGGTCTCGACTACAAAAACCCGTGGCTGTCGCCCTACGAAGAATTCCAGCGTTACAAGACGCATCCGTCGATTCGCGCTTACTTCGAAGGTGCCCGCCGGATTTCCTACGGCGCCCGTGCTCTGTCCGAAGGCGGTTACCAGTCGATTCCCAAGCTGACCTTCCCGGGCGGCCTGCTGGTCGGCGACACCGCCGGCTTCCTCAACGTGCCCAAGATCAAGGGCACGCACATGGCGATGAAGTCGGGGATGGTCGCGGCCGAAGCGGTCTTTGCCCACCTCGCCGTTGAAAATGCCGGCAGCGAAGCCACTGCCTACGGCGAGCAGATCAAGCAAAGCTGGTTGTGGGACGAGTTGTATCGAGTGCGCAACATCCGCCCGGCCTTTAAGTGGGGCTTGTGGGGCGCGCTGGCCTACGGTGCCATCGACACCTACGTCTTTGGCGGCAAGGCGCCGTGGACCCTGCATCATCACGAGGATCACACGCAGCTCGGCGACAAGAACAGTCATCCGAAGATCGACTATCCCAAGCCGGACGGCAAGCTGACCTTCGACCGCCTGTCGTCGGTGTTCCTGTCGGCGACCAACCACGAGGAAAACCAGCCCAGCCATTTGCGGCTCAAGGACGAGTCGGTGCCGATCAGCGTGAACTACGCCCGCTTCGGCGCACCGGAAACCCGTTACTGCCCGGCCGGGGTTTATGAAATCCTCGGCGAGGAAGAAGGCCAGCCGCGCTTGCAGATCAACGCCCAGAATTGCCTGCACTGCAAGACCTGCGACATCAAGGACCCGACCCAGAACATCATGTGGACGGTACCCGAAGGTGGCGGCGGTCCGAACTATCCGAACATGTAAGCGAAGATTGCGATGAAACCAGCCTCCGCTCCGATGGGCCGCCTGCTTCCGCGTCTGGCATTGCGGCGCTCGTTTGCCGCGCTGCTCGCGGGGACGTTGCTGTCCGTGCTGGCTTTGCTGCTTGGCGGTCTGGCTGATCTCTGGCAGATGTCGGTGCTCGGTTTTGGCGTACGCCTGCAGGCACTGGCTTTCATCGCGGCAATTTTTGTCATCCTGGTCGTGGTGTTCGGCAGCAATGCCGACGCTTCCTTGCAACGATGAACTGTCTTGACTTCCGGGTCGGGCAGTTGATCGAAACGACCACTCTGCGGGAGAGATAACGGGAGAACAGCAACCGTCATCTCTTTTTTCACGGGGCCTTCGGGCCCCGCTTTTTTTGTCCGGCGAGAACCGGCCGCGCAGCAGCGAACTGCCACGCGGCGCCGATTCAGTCCTTTTCCGGTAGCACGATATTGACTTCCAGGACCTCGTAGCGGTCCTGCTTTTCCAGCGACACGCGGATGTCGTCCTGGTTGATCTTGACGTATTTCGAGATCACTGCGATCAGTTCGCGTTGCAGTTCGGGCAGAAAATTGGCGTTGCCGCCGCCATCGCGTTCGTGGGCGATGATCAGTTGCAAGCGCTCCTTCGCCACCTGGGCGGATTTTGGCTTGTTGCCGAAGAGCAGGGAGAGCAGGGACATCTTACTTGCCTCCGAACAGGCGCTTCAGCAGACCGGGCTTGACGTAGTCGACGAAGCGCAGCGGCCGGGCTTCGCCGAGGAAGCGGGCGATCACGTCCTGATAGGCATCGGCGGCTTCGCTTTCCTTCTGGTGAATGACCGGGGTGCCCTGGTTCGAGGCTTGCAGCACTTCCTCGGACTCGGGGATGACGCCGATGATTTCGACCCGCAGGATTTCCTGGATGTCCTTGTACGACAGCATTTCACCGGCTTCGACGCGGCCCGGGTTGTAGCGGGTGATCAGCAGGTGTTCCTTGACCGGGTCGCGGCCTTCGAGGGCGCGCCGCGATTTGGCCTGGAGGATGCCAAGGATACGGTCGGAGTCACGGACCGAGGAGACTTCCGGGTTGGTCACGACAATCGCCTCGTCGGCGAAGGTCAGCGCCATCACCGCGCCGTGCTCGATGCCGGCCGGCGAGTCGCAGATCACGTAGTCGAAGGCCATGTGTTCGAGTTCCTTGAGGACCTTCTCGACTCCGGCTTCGGTCAGTGCGTCCTTGTCGCGGGTTTGCGACGCGGGCAACACGTACAGGTTATCGCAGTGCTTGTCCTTGATCAGCGCCTGGGTCAGCGTCGCTTCGCCGTTGATCACGTTGATCAGGTCATAGACCACGCGGCGTTCGCAGCCCATGATCAGGTCGAGGTTGCGCAGGCCGACGTCGAAGTCGATCACGGCGGTCTTGAAGCCGCGCAGGGCGAGGCCGGAGGAAAAGCTGGCGCTGGTGGTGGTCTTGCCGACGCCACCCTTGCCGGAGGTCACGGTGATGATGCGGGTCACTTTGGGTTCTCGCTGGGATATGTGAATGGATTAAGTTTATCTGAGGGCGAGCGCTGCCACGGTCAGTTTCATGGCATCGCCGTCCTGGTGCAGGCTGACGACCGCCGGCTGGCGGGCGAGGTCGGCAGGAACTCCGGCCTCGAAGGTACGGTACATCCCGGCAATCGAAACCAGTTCGGCTTCCAGGCTGGTGGTGAAAATTCGCGCCTGCGCATCGCCGCTGGCACCGGCCAGGGCGCGGCCGCGCAAGGGGGCGTAAACGTGGATGCTGCCATCGGCAATCACCTCGGCGCCGGCGCTGACCATGGCGGTGACGATCAGGTCGCCGCCACGGGCATAGACGCGCTGGCCCGAGCGCAGCGGCTTGTCTACGATCATGGTTGCCGGCGCCGGCGCGACGCTGGGGGCCGCAGTGGGCTCCGGCGTCGCGGTCGGCATCGGCTCCGGAGTGGTGGGCGGCGGAGGCGGCTCGGCGGCTTCGCTGCTGCTGCGGCCTGGGGCCCGCCGGGCAAAGGCTTCGGCCGCAGCTTGCGGCAGACCGGCGGCAATGGCGCCGGAAAGCAGCGCTGCGGGCAGTCCATGGACAGCAATCGCATGCAGGCCGGATTCGCTCAACAGTTGTCGCAGCGCCGGCCAGTCGGCACTGGCCGGAAGTTCCCCGGCGGCGCTGAAGTCGAGTACGGCCAGTTCGTCGCCGAAGAAATCCGGCGAGTTGCCGGTTAGTTCCTGCAAGGCTTGCCGCAATGCCGCCACATCCACGGTCGACAACTGGATCAGGATGATTTTCAGGGTCGTGCCCTTGAACTGGATCGGTGCTTCTTTCGGCATGCTGGCGGCGATCTGGCGGCGAACGGAGGTTAATAAAGCGGCAATTATCCCATAGGCCGCAGCAGTGAACGGTAAAATTGCCCCCTTCATCTTCCTTCTCCGTTCTTGTCCATGTTGCAGAAATCCTCCCGTTTTGCCGGCGTTGCCGGTCCGGTCGTGGTCGTCGTGATGGACGGCTATGGCCTGCCCAAAACCGATGTCGGCAGCGCCATCGCCGCCGCCAGGAAACCGACGCTGGACCGCCTTTTCGCCAATTGTCCGAATATCCGCCTGCGCGCACATGGCACCGCCGTCGGGATGCCGTCGGATGACGACATGGGTAACTCCGAAGTCGGTCACAATGCCATCGGCGCCGGCCAGGTCTATGCGCAGGGCGCGGCGCTGGTCGCCAATGCCATCGCCGAGGGCACGTTGTGGGCCGGCAGCGCCTGGCAGGAAGTGGTCGCCGGAGCCAAGGCCGGCCGTGGCGTGGTGCACTTCATCGGCCTCTTCTCCGACGGCAACGTGCATAGCCACATTGATCACCTCAAGGCCATGGTCGTTCGTGCCAAGGAAGAGGGCGTCAAGACCGTGCGCATCCACGCCCTGCTCGACGGCCGCGATGTGCCGGAAACCAGCGCGCTTGACTATGTCGTGCCCTTCGAAGCCTTCCTTGCCGACCTGTCCTCCGGCGGCTTCGATGCCCGCATCGCCTCGGGCGGCGGTCGTCAGTACATCACCATGGACCGCTACGACGCCAACTGGCCGATGGTCGAAAAAGGCTGGAAAACCCACGTTCTCGGACAAGGCCCGCAGTTCGCCAATGCCACTGCTGCGGTCAACGGCCTGCGCGAGCAAAATCCCGGCACCATCGACCAGGATCTGCCGGAATTCGTGATTGCCGAGAACGGCCAGCCGATCGGCACGATCGAAGACGGCGATGCGGTCGTCTTCTTCAACTTTCGTGGCGATCGCGCGATTGAAATCACCCGGGCCTTTGTCGAGGCCGAGTTCAAGGAATTCGACCGCATCCGTGTGCCGAGCGTGACCTACGCCGGCATGCTGCAATACGACGGCGACCTGCAACTGCCCAAGCGCTTCCTGGTGCCGCCGCCGGCGATCACCAACACCTCGGGCGAATGGTTCAGCAAGGCCGGGATTACCCAGTTTGCCTGCTCCGAAACCCAGAAATTCGGCCACGTTACCTACTTCTGGAACGGCAACCGCTCCGGCAAGTTCGCCGGCGAAACCTATCTCGAAGTACCGAGTGACGTGGTGCCCTTCGAACAGCGCCCGTGGATGAAGGCTGCCGAGATCGCCGACGCGATGATCGCTGCGATCCAATCCGGTGAATACAAGGTGTTGCGTTGTAATTTCGCCAACGGCGACATGGTCGGGCATACCGGCAATTTCGAGGCTGCACGGATGGCGGTCGAGGCGGTTGATCTGTCCTTGGGGCGCCTGCTCAAGGCGGTCGAGGCGGCTGGCGGGGTTGCGCTGATCACTGCCGATCACGGTAACGCAGACGAAATGTTCGAACTGGACAAGAAGACCAAGCAGCCGGCACAGAACAAGGATGGTAGTTTCAAGGCCAAGACCGCCCACACCCTGAACCCGGTGCCCTTGCTCCTTGCCGATTACGCGACCGGCGGCCAGTTGACTCTGGTGCAGAGCGAAACGGCAGGTCTTTCGAATATCGCTGCGACGGTAGCCAATCTGCTGGGCTACGAGGCGCATCCGGCCTGGGACGAAAGCCTGCTGCGCCGTCTCTGACCGTCTTCGGCGATTCTCCTGGAAGGGCGACCCGGGCAACCGGGTCGCCCTTTTTGTTGCCGGTCGGGAAAAACAATTGACGCCGCATGGTGACGAGTCTGTGACACCAAGGTTACAAGGAGGGATAATTTCGGGTTAACCAATTAGTCGTAGTGTTTCCTCGAAGGAGTAGCGGATGTTCTGGAGCAAGGCCAGGGAAGTGAGCGAATTGCAGGCGCAGCTTGCCCGTCTCGAGCAGGAAAAACAGGTGCTGCAAGCGAGCAATGCGAGCTTGCAGGAGCAGTTGGCCGAGCAGTCCGCAGCTTGGCGGACCAAGGAGTTCGAATGCGATACCCTGCGTCAGATTTTGCGTCACCTGTCGGCATTCAGCGATACTCTGGGCGGTTCGCAGCAAAGCCTTGGTTCGATGGCGGCGGTCTTGCGCGATGAGCGGGCCCAGGCGGTGCAGGCGGCAGCGGCTTCGGTAGCCAGCGGCCAGGTCACGACCGAGATTGCGGCCAGCCTGCAGCAACTGGCCAACGACTCCTCTGCGGCGGCCGGTGCCGTGGGTAGTCTGGCCAATCAGGCCGAGCAGATCGATGCGATTGTCCAGTTGATCCACGATATTGCCGATCAAACCAATCTGCTGGCGCTGAATGCGGCGATCGAAGCGGCCCGTGCCGGCGAGTCCGGGCGCGGTTTTGCCGTCGTCGCCGACGAAGTGCGCAAACTGGCCGAGCGTACGGCCAAGGCGACGCGCGAAATCTCCGAACTGGTTGCCGGAGTGCGTCACAACTCGGTCGCCGCCAAGGCCGCGATGGACGGTTTGTCGTCCGCAGCCGGCGGTTTCAGCTTGCGCGGCACGGCTGCCACCGAGGGCATGGCCGAGGTGGTCGGGCTGGCGCGGCGCATGGAGCAAGTGATTGCCGGCGGTGCGCTGAACAGTTTTGTCGAAGTCGCCAAGGTTGATCACCTGGTCTTCAAATTCCGTATTTACATGGGGCTCTTCGGACTGACCAATCTCGCCGCCTGCGATGTTGCCGCGCATACCGGTTGCCGTTTGGGCAAATGGTATTACGAGGGCGAAGGGCGCGAATGCTTCAGCAAGTTGCCCGGGTATCGCGAGCTTGAGGCGCCGCATATCGAAGTGCACCAGGCCGGGATCGCTGCGCTGAATGCGCGCGATCAGGGTGATGTGCAGCAGATGCTGCGCCACGTCGAAAGCATGGAAGCGGCGAGCTTCAAGGTCATCGCCTGTCTCGACAAGATGGCGGAAGGGGCAAAAAACGACCCGGCACTGCTGTGCCATATCGAGTAGTTAAGGGTTTTCCCTGATGCCGTGGGCGAGTGTTCGGGGGAAAATCGATCCTTTGCACATTCGCTTGTGCCTTTTTTCGGATTGCTGACCAGATGAAAAAGACGTTTTCCCTGCTGGCGCTGGCCCTGGTGGCCGGCTTGTCCCTGACTGCTTGCGGCAAGAAGGAAGAAGCACCGGCAACCGCCGCTCCGGCGCCGGCCAGCAAGATTGTGGTCGGTCTGGACGACAACTTCCCGCCGATGGGCTTCCGCGACGCCAAGGGGAACTTGGTTGGCTTCGACATCGATCTGGCACGCGAGGCGGCCAAGCGCCTCGGTGCCGAAGTCGAATTCAAGCCGATCGACTGGAATGCCAAGGAAGCCGAACTTGGCGGCAAGCGCGTGGATGTGTTGTGGAATGGCCTGACCATTACCGAGCCGCGCAAGGAAAAGATTGCCTTCACTGCGCCGTATCTCGAAAACCGCCAGATCGTGATCGTCGCCGCCAATTCGCCGGTCAAGGCCAAGGCCGATCTGGCTGGCAAGGTGGTTGGCGTACAGGAAGGCTCCAGCGCGGTCGAGGCCATCGACAAGGATGCTGCCGGCAAAACGCTGAAGGAACTGAAAAAATTTGGCGATAACGTGACTGCGCTGATGGACTTGTCTACCGGCCGTCTCGACGCGCTGGTGGTCGATGAGGTGGTCGGTCGTTATTACACTGCCAAGAAGCCGGGCGAATACGTGATCCTCGACGAGCATTTCGGTACCGAAGAATACGGCGTCGGCGTGCGCAAGGACGATGCCGAGTTGCTCGGCAAGATCCAGAAGGCGATGGACGAGATGAAGAAAGACGGCGCTGCTGCCCGCATTTCGACCGAGTGGTTCGGCAAGAACATCGTCAAGTAAACTCCGGGCCCCGCGCATAGCGGGGCCCGTCTCCCGTCCTGCGGGCGGGGAGCAAGCATGGATTACTTCCTACAGATACTCGGGCCATTGCTCGATGGCACGGGCGTCACGCTGCAGGTCTTTACCCTGACGCTGTTGCTGGCGGTGCCGCTGGGCTTGAGCCTGGCCTTGCTGCGCCTGTCGCGCTGGCCGCTGGCGCGGACGCTGGTGGGCGGCTATGTGTGGCTGATGCGCGGCACGCCGCTGATGCTGCAGATGCTGTTCATCTATTTTGCGCTGCCTTTCGTGCCGGTGATCGGCATTCGCCTGCCCGATTTCCCGGCAGCGATTCTCGCCTTCGTGCTCAATTACGCGGCTTATTTTGCCGAAATCTTCCGCGCCGGCATCCAGTCGATCGGCAAGGGGCAATACGAGGCGGCGCAGGTGCTGGGCATGAGCCGGGCGCAGACGATGCGGCGGATCATCCTGCCGCAGATGGTCAAGCGCATCCTGCCGCCCTTGAGCAATGAAACGATTACCCTGGTCAAGGACACCTCGCTGATCTACGTGCTGGCCATGAATGATCTGCTGCGCGCTGCGCGCGGCCTGGTCCAGCGCGATTTTACGACCATGCCCTTCGTTGTTGCCGCTGCGTTCTACCTGCTGATGACCCTGGTGCTGACCTGGGGCTTTGCCCGCCTGGAGAAGAAATATGCCGTCTACGACGACTGAGCCGATGCTCGTCGCGCACGACCTGCACAAGCGCTTCGGCGAGCATGAGGTGCTGCGCGGCGTCTCGCTGACGGTGGGCAAGGGCGAGGTAATCGCGGTGATCGGGCCGTCCGGCTCGGGCAAGAGCACCTTCCTGCGCTGTCTGAACCATCTTGAAAGCATTGATCGCGGCGAAATTCGTATCGCCGGCGAAACCCTGGTCTGCGGCGATGGACAAGGCCATTGTCGTTACGCGCCGGAAGTCGAGGCGCGGCGGATCTGCCGGCGGATGGGGATGGTTTTCCAGCACTTCAACCTGTTTCCGCATCTGACCGTGCTGCAGAACCTGATCGAGGCACCGCTGACGGTCAAGGGGATGAGCCGTGCCGAGATCGAGCCGCTGGCCGACGAATTGCTGCGCAAGGTCGGCCTGTTCGCCAAGCGCGACGCCTATCCGTCGCGCCTGTCCGGCGGCCAGAAGCAGCGGGTGGCGATTGCCCGGGCGCTGGCGATGGCCCCCGACATCATGCTCTTTGACGAGCCGACCTCAGCGCTCGACCCTGAACTGACCGGCGAAGTGCTGCGCACCATGCGTCAGTTGGCCGATGAGCACATGACCATGCTGGTGGTCACGCACGAGATGAGTTTTGCCCGCGACGTGTCCACCCGCACCATCTTCATGGACGGCGGCGAGATTGTCGAAGCCGGGCCGCCGCAAGCCTTGTTCGGGCAGCCGCAGCAGG
This sequence comes from Dechloromonas sp. ZY10, assembly GCF_041378895.1. Lineage (NCBI taxonomy): Bacteria > Pseudomonadati > Pseudomonadota > Betaproteobacteria > Rhodocyclales > Azonexaceae > Dechloromonas > Dechloromonas aquae. The sequence continues at coordinate 3,206,911 of NZ_CP144212.1, read as the reverse complement.
CCCGCACCCAGGCTTTCCTGCGCCACATGCTGTAAGCCGCCGCCGGCTTTTTGCCGTTTTCCACGGTCGACCGTGGTTTTCGGTAAAAAGCCGGGGGCGTTGTGCTCTCTCCGGTTTTTTCGAAGCATCTTTTCCCGCTCCGGTCTGGTGATGGCCTAGGGGATGCCCCTACAATCGCGACTTCATTCTTTCGCGGATGCCCGCCATGCTCGAACTGCTGACCTCGCCCGAAATCTGGATCGCCTTTTTCACGCTGACTGCGCTGGAACTGGTCCTCGGGATCGACAACATCATTTTCATCTCCATCCTGGTCGATAAGCTGCCACCGGAAAAACGCGAAGTGGCACGCAGGATCGGTCTGTTCCTGGCGATGTTCATGCGCATCGCGCTGTTGCTGGTCTTGTCGTGGATCGTCGGCCTTACCGAGCCGGTGCTGACGCTATTGGGCCACGGGATTTCCGGGCGCGATCTGATCCTGATCGGCGGCGGCCTGTTCCTGATCTGGAAAAGTACCGGCGAAGTGCACCAGTTGCTGGAAGGCGAGGAGGGCGAGGAATCCCGCAAGGTCGCCTCGACCTTTGCCGGGGTCATCGCCCAGATCATCGTGATCGACCTGGTCTTTTCGCTCGATTCCATCATCACGGCGGTCGGCATGGTCAGTCAGGTCGGCGTGATGATCGCTGCGGTGGTCGCTTCGGTCGGGTTGATGATGCTGTTTGCCCGCCATATCGGCGAGTTCGTCTCAAATCATCCGACGATCAAGATGCTGGCCTTGTCCTTCCTGGTTGTCGTCGGCGTGGTCCTGATCGCCGACGGTTTCGGCCACCATGTGCCGAAGGGCTATATCTACTTCGCGATGGCCTTCTCGGTCGGCGTCGAGATGCTCAATATCCGGATGCGCAAGAAGACGGCGAAGCCGGTCGAGCTGCGCGAACCCTATGTCCGGGAAGCGGGCGAATAAGCGCGCTGCCGTCAGAAGCAAATGCCAAACGCCGCAGCGATGCGGCGTTTTTCATGTGCGTCCGGAACGGGGAAATTTCTACGGAACGGGCAACGGTTGCGGCCCGGTCCACGGTCCACCGGCCCCAGGCTCGTTTTTCCGGCCAACCTGGAACTAGCGTTGCCAGGCACAACCCTGCAGCGTTTGTCCGTTGTGCTTCAGTTGTGCTGTCCAGCCAAACACGGCTTCGGCGGCGGGGTCCTGGCACAGCTTGCGTTCGAAGCGTAGTTCGATCTGCTCGTTGCCGGCCTGGGCTGCAAAATGGACGTGATCGCCATCGCGCTGGAACTCCTGGTGCGGCCAGATGCGGTCTTCGTTCTGGCCTTCGCGCTTCAGCGTGACCCGGTCGCCACCGGCGGCGAGCAGCCAGCCCGGCATCTGCCCGGCAGCCCGCCAGCTTTCCTCGGCGCCGCCCGGTTGCTGGCAGCGGCCGTTGGTCCGCGCCAAATTGAGCGCGCTGGCCTTGAGCGCGATGCCTTCGACACTGCCGACCAGTTCGACGTAGAGCTTCTGGCCCTGGTCGAGGCCGACCTGCTGCAGGCCGCGGGTGACCGCCTTGTCCGGCGAGACGTCTTCGACCAGCGCGTAGCTGCGGTCGCGGCAGGGCGCGAAGAGAATCTTGTCGCCCTGCTTGACCAGCAGGCCGTAGGCCAGCTTGGGTGCGCTCGGCGGCGGCGGTGCTTCCGGCTCATCGGCCAGGCTGGAGAGCGGCAGCAGACAGCTGGCGAGGAGCAGGAGGAAGTGTTTTTTCATGCCAATAATCCGATGCGAGATCGCGGGATTGTGTCGCGCCGGCGCCGCGGCGCATTTGATACAGGTAAAAAGGCGGTGGGAAACAGATCGAAACAACTGCTTGCACAAGCGCTCAGCAAGCAGCGCCGACTTTTTTGCAAGATGCGGGAACTGAATTTCATCGGGAGCTTGCACATGAACGACCTTGAACGCGAACAATTGACGGCCTTGCTGAATCGGCTGACGCAAGTGCAACTGATGAGCCGGGATGCCGAGGCGGAACGACTGATCAGCGAGGCCGTCGCTCGCCAGCCGGATGCCGCCTACTTGCTGGTACAGCGGGTGTTGCTCCAGGAACGGGCGCTGCAGACCGCGCACGACGACCTTCGGCGCTTGCAGGCGGCACCGGCGGGGGCTTCGTTGCTCGGCGATACGACCTGGGGCGGCCAGGCCCGCCCGCTTGCGCCGCCGCCGGTAGTGACCGGCGCTGGCGGTACCGCGAGTAGCGGTGCGCCGGGCTGGCTGGGGACGGTTGCGACCACCGCGGCCGGGGTGGTTGCCGGTTCCTTCCTGTATCAAGGCATCGAACACCTGCTGGCAGGGGCGGCAACCCATCCGCCCAGCCAGGGATTGCTGACACCGGGCGAAACGGTCGCGAACAATTCTTATGGCGACGATCTCGGCGCCTTGAGCGACGGTCTCGCCGCCGACGGCGATTCCGAGTGGTTGTGAGGGCGGCGGCGCGATGTGGTTCGAACTCGAATTCGTGGCGCTGTTGCTGTGCTCAATCGGCTTGCCGCTGGCGATCTACTATTTCATGTGGAAAAAGCGCTCGATTTCGCCGTTGACCGTGTTGGCGCTGGCGGCGATCCTGATCCTGCTCTCCGGGATCGATCTGCTGTTGCTGCAACGCCTGGCCGAGATCGTCAAGCAGACGCCGTCGCTGTTCGACGACGCGATTTTCTCGGGCCAGCTCGGGATGGCGATCTACCTGCTGCCGGCGACCTTCGCCGGGATCGGGATCAACCTGATTTCACACGTCCTGATCCGCCATCTCGAACGCGCCGAGCGGCGCTTCGAGAGTTCGGCCCACCCGGCACCATGAAAAAAGCCCACGGGCGGTGACCCGTGGGCTGCGGTGGCCAGCGGAGCTTATTCGCCGAGGTAGGCGGCCTTGACCTTGGGGTCGTGCAGCAGTTCGGCGGAATCACCGGTCAGGGTGATTTCACCGCTTTCCATCACGTAGGCCCGCTGGCTGACTTCGAGCGCCAGTTTGGCGTTCTGCTCGATCAGCAGGATGGTCATGCCTTCAGCGGCCACTGCACGGACGACTTCGAAGATCTTCTGCACCATGATCGGTGCCAGACCCATCGAAGGTTCGTCGAGCAACAGCAGCTTGGGCCGGCTCATCAAGGCCCGGCCGAGCGCCAGCATCTGCTGTTCGCCACCCGAGAGGGTGCCGGCCAGCTGGGTTTCCCGTTCCTTGAGGCGCGGGAAATAGGCGTACATCCGTTCGACGTCGCGGGCGATTTCAGCCTTGTCGTCGCGGATGAAGGCGCCCATCGCCAGGTTCTCGGCGACGGTCAGGCGCGGGAAAACGCCGCGCCCTTCCGGGACCAGGGCGATGCCCTTGCGGATGAGATCGTACGGCGCGACCTGCAACATCTTTTCGCCGCAAAAATGCACGTCGCCGGTAGCCGGGACAATGCGCGAGATGGCTTTCAGCGTACTCGTCTTGCCGGCGCCGTTGGCGCCGACCAGGGCGACGGTCTCGCCCTGTTTGACGTGAAAGGTGATGCTGCGGACGGCCTGGATGCCGCCGTAAGCCACATGGAGTCCGGTAACTTCAAGCACCTAGGTATGCCTCAATCACACGTTGATCATTCTGTACCACGGCGGGTACATCCTCGATAACCAGCGCGCCGTAGTCGAGTACGGCGACGCGGTCGCACAAGCCCATCACCAGCTTCACGTCGTGCTCGATCAGGAGCACGGTGGTGCCGTCGCCGCGAATGCCCTCGATCAACTCGCGCAATTCGCCGGTTTCAGTGGCGTTCATGCCGGCGGCCGGTTCGTCGAGACAGAGCAGCTTGGGTTCGGTAGCCAGCGCGCGGGCGATTTCCAGGCGGCGCTGATCGCCGTAGGAGAGGTTCTTGGCCAGGTCGTCGGCCCGCTCGGCGATGTCGACGTAGTGCAGCAATTCCATCGCCCGCTCGCGAATCGCCTTTTCTTCGGCGCGGGTTGCGGCGCTGTTGAGCATGGCGCCGATCACGCCGGCTTGGGTCCGCACGTGGCGGCCGACCATCACGTTTTCCAGCGCGGTCATGTTGCCGAACAGCCGGATGTTCTGGAAGGTGCGGGCGATGCCGCGCGCCGCCGCCTGGTCCGGGGCATCCGCCACCAGCGGCGTACCGGCGAAATCAAAGCCGCCGCCGTCGGGAATGTAGAGCCCGGTCATGCAGTTGAAGAAAGTGGTCTTGCCGGCCCCGTTGGGGCCGATCAGGCCGTAGATTTCGCCCTGGCGGATGGTCAGCGACACATCGCGCAGCGCCTTGACCCCGCCGAAATGCTTGGCCACTTGTTTGGCGGCCAGCAGCACCGGCTTTTGCGTCGGATTGGTGTTGTCGCTCATGCGCGTCCCTCCTCCAGTTCAGCCTTGCGCTCCGGCGCCGGCCACAGGCCGGCCGGTTTGAAGCGCATCACCAGCACCAGCGCCAGGCCGAAGACCAGCATGCGCAGGCTTTCCGGGTCGACCAGCACCTTGCCGAAGAGCAGTTGCTGGATCGGCGCGACGCCGTAGCGCAGGGCTTCCGGCAAAATCGCCAGCAGCACCGCGCCGAGGATTACGCCCGGGATGTGGCCCATGCCGCCGAGCACCACCATCGCCAGAATCATCACTGATTCGATCAGCGAGAAACTCTCCGGCGAGACGAAGCCCTGCATCGCGGCGAAGACGCCGCCGGCAATGCCGCCAAACGAGGCGCCCATGGCGAAGGCGAGCAACTTGACGTTGCGGGTGTTGATCCCGACCGCCTTGGCGGCGATCTCGTCCTCGCGGATCGCCTGCCAGGCGCGGCCGATCCGCGAATTCTGCAGGCGCAGGTTGACCAAGATCACCAGCAAGGCCAGCGCCACCAGCAGGAAATAGTATTTCTGCGGTCCACTCAGCGTCAGGCCGAAAATGGTGCTGTTGCCGGCAAAGCTGAAGTCACCGATCTTGACCGGGTCGATCAGGGTGATGCCCTGGGCGCCGTTGGTGATGTTGATCGGGGCATTCAGGTTGTTCATGAAAATGCGCACGATCTCGCCAAAACCGAGGGTGACGATGGCCAGATAGTCGCCGCGCAGCTTCAGTGTCGGCGAACCGAGCAGCACGCCGGCAACGCAGGCGCAGGCCGCGCCGATCGGCAGGATCGCCCAGACCGGCAGGTGCAGCCCGAAGTGCGGGCTGGCGAGCAATGCCCAGGTATAGGCGCCGACCGCGTAGAACGCGATATAGCCAAGGTCGAGCAGGCCGGCGAGGCCAACCACGATATTCAGGCCGAGGGCGAGGAAGACATAGAGGATCGCGAAGTTGGCGATCCGTACCCAGGCCTGGCCGCCAGTGGCCAGCGCGAACGGAAGCGCGATCAGGGCAATGGCAATTAAAGCGATTCCCACGGTCGACCGTGGCGAAAGCCAGTTTTTGATACTCATGCGCGGTCTCCCGTCTTTTCGCCAAAGAGGCCGCTGGGGCGGAACATCAGCACCGCGATCAGCACCATGAAGGCGAAGATGTCCTGATAGTGGCTGCCGAGGAAGCCGCCGGTGAGGTCGCCGATGTAGCCGGCGCCGAGGGCTTCGATGATCCCGAGCAGGATGCCGCCGGCCATTGCGCCGACCAGATTGCCGATCCCGCCGAGTACGGCGGCGGTGAAGGCCTTGAGGCCGAGCATGAAGCCCATCTGGTAGTGGGCGATCTCGTAATAGGCGCCGACCATGATTCCGGCCAGCGCGGCGAGTGCCGAGCCGATCACGAAGGCGGCGGAAATCACGCGGTTGCTGTTCACCCCCATCAGTCCGGCGACGGCCGGATTCTGGGCGGTGGCGCGCATCGCCATGCCGAGCTTGGTGCGATACACCAGCAGCGTCAGACCGAGCATGGTTGCGGCCGAAAGTACGACGATGACCACCTGGACGGCGGTGAAGTGCACCCCGGCGAGTTCAAAGTTGATTTTCGGGAACAGCGGCGGGAAGGTCTGGTAATTGCGCCCCCAAACGATCATCGCCAGGTTTTGCAGGATGATCGACATGCCGATCGCGGTGATCAGCGGCGTTAGGCGCGGCGCATTGCGCAGCGGGCGGTAGGCAATCCGTTCGAGCCCCCAGCCCATTGCCATGCACAGCAACGAGGCGGCAATCAGGGCAGCGAGGCCGGCCAGCGCCGGCGGCATGCCGGACGCGAGCAGCGTGCCGGCGACGGTGATCGCGGTCAGGGTGCCGATCATCACCACTTCGCCGTGTGCGAAGTTGATCAGTCCCATGATCCCGTAGACCATCGTGTAGCCCAGCGCGACCAGGGCATAAATGCTGCCCTGGACCAGGCCATTGATGATTTGTTGCAGGAAAATATCCATATTAGCTTTCAGGTCCGCAGAAAGAGGAAACGGCGCCTTGCGGCGCCGTTTGCGGAAGCCCGGAGGGGCTTATTTCTTGTCGGCCGGTGCCGGAACAGCGGCCGCAGCCGGGGCCGGAGCAGCTTCTGCCTTGGCCGTTTCGGCAGCCGGAGCAGCGGCTGCGCCACCGAGGGTTTCAACGTAATCCAGCTTGCCGGCCTTGTACTGGTACAGGGAGATTGCGCCACCCTGGAGGTCGCCGAACTGATCGAACTCGATCAGTGCGGTAACGCCGTCGTACTTGGTCTTGCCCAGTTCCGGGAGATACTTGGCGGGTTCGGCGGAGCCGGCACGCTTCATCGCGTCGGCCATCACCATCACCGCGTCGTAGACGTACGGTGCGTAGAGTTGGATTTCGGCGTTGAATTTCTTGGTGAACTTGTCCTTGAATTCCGGACCCTTGGCCAGCTTTTCCAGCGGCTGGCCCGGCAGCGAGCAGAACTGGCCTTCGGCAGCAGCACCGCCGAGCTTCATGAACTCCGGCGTGCACACGCCGTCGCCGCCAAGGAACTTGGCCTTGATCCCGAGTTCGGCCATCTGCTTGACCAGCGGGCCGCCCTGGGCGTCCATGCCGCCAAAGAAGATCAGGTCCGGTTTCTTGGACTTGATCTTGGTCAGGATGGCCTTGAAGTCGGTGGCTTTGTCGTTGGTGTATTCGTTGGCGACGACCTTGAGGCCGGCCGCTTCGGCGGCCTTGCGGAATTCGTCGGCGAGGCCCTGGCCGTAAGCCGTGCGGTCATCGACCACGGCAACAGCCTTGGCGCCCTGCTTGGCGGCGAATTCGCCGAGCACCTTGCCCTGCTGCACGTCGTTGGCCATCACCCGGAAGGCGGTCTTGAAGCCTTGCTGGGTGTAGGTCGGGTTGGTTGCGGAGCCGGAAATCTGCGGAATGCCGGCATCGGAGTAGAGCTTGGAGGCCGGAATCGTGGTGCCCGAGTTGAGGTGGCCGATGACGCCATTGACCTTGGCATCGACCAGCTTCTGGGCGACGGTGGTGCCTTGCTTCGGGTCGGCCTGGTCATCTTCGCCGAGCAGTTCGAACTTGGCCTTGGCGCCGCCGATTTCAAGGCCCTGCGCGTTCAGTTCCTCGATCGCCAGGCGGGCGCCGTTTTCGTTGTCCTTGCCGAGGTGGGCCTGGGGGCCGGTCATCGGGCCGACATGGCCGATCTTGACCAGCACTTCCGGCTTTTGCGGTGCCGCAGCCGGAGCCGGTGCGGCGACTTTCGGTTCCTCTTTCTGGCCGCAGGCCGACAGGGCGAAGGCAGCGGCGACGGAAAGGGCTACAGCAGAAATCTTGAGTTGCATAGGAGATGCTCCAGGTTTCTGATTAATGGATGGGTTGCAGACTGGTTGATCGACCGGTCGTGCAAAAACCTCGCGATTCTCGCGGTGCCCGCAGTTGGCGTCAATACGTGTCTACCCTTGTGGTAATTTGCCCGGGTTGTTCGCAGAGTACTGCGCTTTCCTGGAGAGTCCCGTGTCCGTATTGCCCCCATCCTTGAGCGAACCCCTGAGTCAGCGCTTCGGCTCGCGCTTCACTACCGGCGAGTCGCATCGCCTGCAGCATGGCCGCGATGAGTCGGTGCATCCGCCGATGCTCCCGGCGGCCGTGGTGTTTGCCGAGAGTACCGACGAGGTGGTCGCAGTCGCCCGCCTGTGCACCGAATATGGCGTACCGCTGATTCCCTACGGCGTCGGTTCGTCGGTCGAGGGGCATGTGCTGGCGCCGCAAGGCGGGATTTCGCTCGATCTGTCCGGAATGAACAAGATCATCGCGATCCATGCCGAGGACGGCGATGCGACGGTCCAGGCCGGGGTCACGCGGATGCAGTTGAACGATGCGCTGAAGGGAACCGGCCTGTTCTTCCCGATCGATCCGGGGGCCGACGCGACCTTGGGCGGAATGGCCGCGACCCGGGCCTCCGGGACCAATGCGGTGCGTTACGGTACGATGAAGGACAATGTACTGGCGACCACCACGGTGCTTGCCGACGGTCGCGTGCTGAAAACCGGCGGCCGGGCGCGCAAGTCGTCGGCCGGCTATGACCTGACCCGCCTGCTGGTCGGCTCGGAAGGCACGCTGGGCATCATGACCGAGTTGACGGTCAAGCTCTATCCGATTCCCGAGGCAATCTCGGCGGCGGTGTGCACTTTTCCGAGCATCGATGCCGCCGTGCAGGCGGTAATCCAGACCATCCAGTTGGGGGTGCCGGTCGCCCGTATCGAACTGCTCGATCAGTTGGCCCTGGCGGCGATCAATCGCTTCAGCAAGACGACGTTGGCCGAGGCCCCAACGCTGTTTTTCGAATTTCACGGTTCGCCGGCCGGCGTTGCCGAACAGGCCGAGACGGTGCAGATGCTGAGCAGCGAACTGGGCGGTACCGATTTCGCCTGGGCGACGCGTCCCGAAGAGCGTTCGCGGCTGTGGCAGGCGCGCCATGATGCCTACTTCGCTTGCCTGCAGCTGAAGCCCGGTTGCCGCTGCTTTCCGACCGATGTGTGCGTACCGATTTCGCGGCTGGCCGAGTGCATTGCCGAGACGCAGGCCGACATCACGCAGGTGTCGATCCCGATTGCCTTGTTCGGGCATGTCGGTGACGGCAATTTTCACCTGGTGGTGCTGGTCGATCCGGACAATCCGAAAGAAATGGACGAAGCGGCCTGGATCAGTTCGCGCGTCGTCGAGCGGGCGATCCAGATGGAGGGCACATGCACCGGCGAGCACGGAATCGGTCTGGGCAAGCGCAAGTATCTCGCCCGCGAACATGGCGAGGTCGCGGTGGCGGTGATGCAGGCGCTCAAGGACGCGCTCGATCCGCTGGCCCTGCTTAACCCAGGCAAGGTGTTGTTTCCGAAAAAACCATGAGCCAAGGGGGGAGTTGCCGTAATAGAATAACGGACTGACTTCCTCCGTTGCCATGACTTCGCTCAGCCTCAAGCTCAAACTGACCCTCGGTGCCGCCGCGATCGCGGTGCTCTTGCTGATCGTCCAGTCCTTTGCGCAGTTCTATTCGCTGCATGCCGACCTGCAAGCCGGTATCGAAAAGGAGCAGTTTGTGCTCCTCAGCGCGCTGGCCGAGCAACTTGACGACAAGATCGAGGAACGTCAGACGATGTTGCAGCAGTCGGCACGCACGGTGCCGCTTGACCGGTTGGCCGACCTGCCGGCGCTGGAGCGGCATTTGCAGGGCAAGGCCGAGTTGCTGGCGTTGTTCGACGACCTCTATATTTTCGATGCCCGCGGGGTGCTGCTTGTCGATTGGCCGCAAAAGCCGGGGCGGCGTGGTCTTGACATGTCGGCCCGCGATTATGTCAAGGGCGTGCAGGCGACTCGCCAGCCCTTCATTTCACAGCCGATTCTGGGCAAGGCAACGCGCCAGCCGATCGTCGTCATTGCGGCTCCGGTACTCGACTCCCGTGGCGAACTGGTGGCCATCGTCGGTGGCGTGCTCAACCTCTACAAAGCCAATCTGATTGGCGAACTCGGCAATCGCAAGATCGGCGAGCACGGTTATTTTTACCTGGTTTCCTCCGATCGGCAGTTCATTGCCCATCCGGATCGTTCGCTGATCCTGCAGCCGGTGCCCGCTGAACGCGACCATCCGGTGCTGGCGCGTGCTTTGGCTGGCTACGAAGGAACGCTGGAAGGGGTCAATCACCGTGGCCTGCACGGGTTTTTCACCTTCCGCCGACTGGCTACCACCGGCTGGGTTCTGGCTTCGGTGATCCCGGTCGAGCAGGCCTTGCGGCCGGTGGCCAAGATCCAGCGCGACATGGCGCTGGTTACCCTGTTGCTGATGGTGCTTGCCTTGCCGCTGGTCTGGTGGCTGGGGCGGCGCCTGTTCGCTCCACTCGGCGCGCTGGCTGTGGCGATGGACGAGCGGGCCCGCAGCATGCGCCCAGGGTTGCCGGCGGCGCCGGTGGCTGTTGCCGGCAGTGCCGAGATTCAGACTGTGGCAACTGCGTTCAACGGTTTTCTTGCCGCCCGGAACCTGGCTGAGGAGGCGTTGGCGGTGAGCGAGGCCGAGCGCAACCGGATCATGCTCAATCTGGAACAGGCCCGGGATGCAGCGGAAGCTGCCAACCGGGCAAAAAGCGAATTTCTGGCCAACATGAGCCATGAGTTGCGGACGCCAATGAACGGCATCATCGGCATGGGCGAAATTGCGTTGATGTCGGCCAGCGACGAAGAAACCCGGCATGCCGTACAGATGTCGCTGGATTCGGCGCGTTCCTTGTTGGCGATTCTCAGCGACATTCTCGAAATGTCCCGCCTCGATGCCGGCAAGCTGGTTATCCGTCAGCAGCCGATGTCGCTCGGCGGAGTGGTCGGCGATGTGGTGCGCCTGATGACGCCGCCTTGCCACAAGAAAGGGCTCGACCTGCGTTTCGGTCTGCCGGCCGATCTGCCGCGAGAGGTGCTGGGCGATGCCCTGCGGCTACGCCAGATTTTGCTCAATCTGCTGGGTAATGCGATCAAGTTTACCGCACATGGAAGCATTACCCTCGACTTGCGGGTTGAGGTCCAGCCTCCGGGGCTGGTAACGGCGCAGATCGTGATCAGCGACACCGGTGTCGGGATTCCGGCGGCGCAACTGGAGCAGATTTTCCTGCCCTTTGCCCAAGCCGACGGTTCGTCGACCCGTGCGTTCGGCGGTGCCGGTCTGGGCCTGGCAATTTCGCGGCAACTGGTCGAACTGATGGGCGGGCGGCTTGAGGTGCGCAGCCGCGAAGGTGAGGGCAGCGTGTTCTCGGTCATGTTGCCCTTTACGCTGGCCAGCGCCGGTCGCCCACCGGCCTGAATGAGTGGGCGGGCGGAACCTCCGCCCGGCTGACTCGCTCCAAGCGGCAGGAAGGTGCCGTCCGGCGACCGCTACCGGCGGGGCCCTCCCGGTGTTCCGCGATCGCGGGATGCCATTGCTCGGGAGGATGGGTCATGAGCCATGCCGATTCCGTACTGCGCAGCGAAGCCGGGGCCGTTGCCCGGCTTGATGATCGCTATACCAGCACCGGCCGGGTCTATCTGACCGGCACCCAGGCCTTGATTCGCCTGCCAATGCTGCAGCGCGAGCGCGACCTTGCCGCCGGCCTGAATACCGCCGGCTTCGTGTCCGGTTATCGCGGCAGCCCGCTCGGGCCGCTCGATCAGGGCTTGTGGAAGGCCAAACAACATCTCGCTGACCACCACATCAGCTTCCAGCCGGGACTCAACGAGGACCTGGCGGCGACCGCCGTGTGGGGTAGCCAGCAGGTCGGGCTGTTTCCCGGTGCCCGTTACGACGGCGTGTTCGGCCTGTGGTACGGCAAGGGGCCGGGCGTCGACCGCTGCGGCGACGTCTTCCGCCACGCCAATGCCGCCGGCTCGGCGCGTTATGGCGGAGTGCTGGTGGTCGCCGGCGACGATCATGCGGCTAAGTCCTCGACCCTGCCGCACCAGACCGAGCACATCTTCAAGGCGGTGCTGATGCCGGTGCTCTATCCGGCGAATATTCAGGAATACATCGAGTACGGCCTGCACGGCTGGGCGCTCAGCCGCTATTCCGGCTGCTGGGTCGCGTTCAAGGCGCTGGCCGACACGGTCGAGACGTCGGCCTCGGTCAACGTCGATCCGGCAGCGGTCAACATCGTGCTGCCGCAGGATTTCGCGCTGCCGCCGGACGGCCTCAACATCCGCTGGCCGGACCCGCCGCTGGAGCAGGAAAAGCGCCTGCTCAACCTCAAACTGTATGCCGCGCTGGCTTATTGCCGGGCCAATCGCCTCGACCGTCTGGTGATCGACTCGCCGCAGCCGCGTCTCGGCATCCTCACCGCCGGCAAGAGCTATCTCGATGTGCGCCAGGCGCTCGACGAACTGGGTATCGACGAGGCGCTGGCAGCGCAGATCGGCATCCGCCTGTACAAGGTCGGGATGGTCTGGCCCCTGGAGCCGGAAGGCGTGCGCCGTTTCGCCGAGGGGCTGGAGGAAATTCTGGTCGTCGAGGAAAAGCGGCAACTGCTCGAATACCAGCTCAAGGAGGAACTCTACAACTGGCGCGACGACGTGCGCCCGCGGGTGATCGGCAAATTCGACGAAAAAGGCGAGTGGACCGTGGAAGGCGAGGGCGGCTACCTGGCGCACGCCGACTGGCTGCTGCCGGCGACCGGCGAACTACCGGTGGCGACGATTGCCAAGGTGATCGCGGCCCGCATCGGCCGCTTCTTCACCTCGCCGGCGATTCATGCCCGGCTCGACCTGATCGCGCAGAAGCAGAAGGCCAGCCAGACGCCGCTGGTCTTGGCCGAGCGCAAGCCGCATTTCTGTTCCGGCTGCCCGCACAACACCTCGACCCAGGTGCCGGAAGGTTCGCGGGCGGTGGCCGGGATCGGCTGCCACTACATGGTGACCTGGATGGGGCGCAATACCGCGACCTATACCCACATGGGCGGCGAAGGCGTGCCCTGGGTCGGCCAGGCGCCGTTTACTGAGGAAAAGCACATCTTCGCCAACCTTGGCGACGGCACCTACTTCCATTCCGGCATCCTGGCGATCCGCCAGGCGCTGGCGGCCAAGGTCGCGATCACCTACAAGATCCTCTACAACGATGCGGTGGCGATGACCGGCGGCCAGCCGGTCGACGGCCAGCTGAGCATTCCGCGCCTGACCCGGCAATTGGCGGCGGAAGGCGTCGAGAAGGTGGTGATCGTCACCAACGATCCCGATAAATATGCCGAAGTCACCGATCTGGCCACGCCGGGTGGCCGGGCCTTGCCGATCTTTCATCGCGACGAACTCGACCAGGTTCAGCGCGAACTGCGCGAATATCCCGGCGTCTCGGTGCTGATCTACGACCAGATGTGCGCCACCGAAGCACGGCGCCGGCGCAAGCGCGGCAAGCTGCCGCCGGTGGCGCGGCGGGTGGTGATCCATCCCGAGGTTTGCGAAGGCTGCGGCGATTGTTCGCGGCAATCGAACTGCCTGTCGGTGGTGCCACTGGAAACCCCGTTCGGGACCAAGCGGGCAATCGACCAGTCGGCCTGCAACCAGGATTTCTCCTGCCTCAAGGGCTTTTGCCCAAGCTTCGTGACGCTCGACGGCGTGCGCCTGAAGAAGGGGGCCGGGCTGGCGCCGCCGGCTGCCGGAAAAGATGCAATTTCCACGGTCGACCGTGAACATTGGGGCATATTGCCGCTGCCGGCCTTGCCGCCGACCGCTGTCCCCTACAACCTGCTGCTCACCGGCGTCGGCGGCATGGGCGTGATCACCGTCGGGGCGCTGATCGGGATGGCGGCGCACCTCGACGGCAAGGGCGTCTCGGTGCTCGACATGACCGGGCTGGCGCAGAAGTACGGGGCGGTCTTCTCGCACCTGCGCATTGCTGACCGGGCGGAGGATATCCACGCGGTGCGGATCGCGACCGGCGAGGCGCATGCGCTGATCGGCGGCGACCTGGTGGTCAGCGCCGGCAGTGAGGCGCTGTCCAAGCTACTCGCCGGGCAGAGCCGGGTCCTGGTCAATAGTGCCGAAACGCCGACCGCCGACTTCACCCGCCAGCGTGACTGGAAACTGCCGGGGGCGGCCTTGCAGCAACGCCTGGTCGAGACGGTCGGGGCGACTGCCGTGCACTTCATCGACGCCCAGGGTTTGGCCTTGCGGCTGATGGGCGATGCGATCTACACCAACCTGCTGCTGCTCGGCCACGCCTGGCAGATGGGGCTGGTGCCGGTCAGCCTGGCGGCGCTGGAGCGGGCGATCGAACTCAACGGCACGGCGGTCGCGGCCAATCTCGAAGCCCTTGACTGGGGGCGGCGGGCCGCCGTCTTCCCGGAACGGGTCGCCGCCCTGGCCGGTCCGTTGCAGCCGCCGCCGGTCGGGGAAATCTCGCTCGACGCGCTGATCGAGCAGCGGGCGCAACACCTGACTGCCTATCAGGATGGCGAACTAGCCGCCCGCTACCGGCATCGCATCGCCACCCTGCGCGCGCTGGGCGATGAGGTGCTGACCCGGCTGGTGGCGGTGCAGTATGCGCGGCTGCTGGCGCCCAAGGACGAATACGAGGTCGCCCGCCTCTTCGTCGAGAGCGATTTTCTGGCTCGGCTCAAGGAGCAGTTCGAGCCGCTGGCAGCGGGCCAGGCCTTGCGTCCGAGTTTTCATCTGGTGCCGCCATGGGGGCGGCGGGCGGGGGCCGACGGACGACCGCGAAAGCAGGCTTTCGGTCCTTGGCTGTTGCCCTGGTTGCGCTTGCTGGCCGCCGGGCGGCATTGGCGAGGGCGTTGGTTCGATCCCTTGCGTCTGAGCGCAGAAAACGCGCTTGCTCGCGAACTGCTGACGGCCTACGAGTCCGACCTCGATCTGATTCTGCAGCGCGGCAGTGGTCCGCAAGCCCGCGAACTGGCGGCCTGGCCGAGCGAGGTGCGTGGTTTCGGGCCGATCAAGGCGGCGGCAGCTGCCGCCGCCTGCCAGTCGCGGCAAGCGATGCGGGCGGCGTTGCCGGCAGCGCCTCTGGCCAATGGTTGAAGGCAGGAAGGGAGATCGCGCTGGCGCAGAGGTCGCGCGGCTTGTTGTCCGGTTCGGCGGTTGACCGTGGATACGGCGAAAACGGCACCGCGAGGGGGGGCGGATTTGGCATAAAATCGCTGCATGTCAGATTCCTTCTCATTCTCGCCAGCCGCCCGTCAGTTTGCCCTGCAGGCGGCGGCAGCGATGCTCGTTCTGTCGGTTGCCTGGCCCTATTACGGCTGGCAGGCGGCGGCGCTGCCTTGGGCTGAAACCAGCTATGCCATCGGTTGCGTCGGATTTGCCTTCGCGACCTTGTCGCGCCAGCCTTGGTGGTGGCGGCTGATTCATCTCTTGTTCCTGCCGGCGGTGTGGTTCACCCATCAGTTGCAGATCGATCCGGGCTGGTTCCTGGCCGCCTTCATCCTGCTCCTGCTGGTCTATCGCGGTGCCTTGTCGGGACAGGTTCCTCTCTACCTGTCGAACCGCGAAACTGTCGCGGCATTGGCCGAGTTGCTTGAACAGCGGGCTGGCTCGGGCAGCCTGCGTTTTGTCGATCTCGGTGCCGGGATCGGTAGCACGGTGATTACGCTGGCCGACCACTTGCCGCAGGTGCACTGCCGGGGTGTCGAAAATGCTCCGTTAACCTGGCTGATCGGCCGCCTGCTGGCGGTTGGGCGGCCTAATCTGCAGTGGCAATGGGAAGATCTGTGGCAGGTTGATCTCGGCCAGCACGACGTGGTTTATGCTTTTCTGTCGCCGGCGCCAATGCCGCAGCTTTGGGAAAAGGCACTGCGCGAGATGGCGCCCGGCAGCCTGTTGGTCAGTAATAGCTTTCCCGTGCCCGGTGTGGTGCCGAGCCGGGTGATCGAGGTGCCTTGCCTGCCGGCGCGGCCCCTGTATTGTTACGAAATGCCGGGGGCTTAGACGGTGGCGGCACGCAGCAAGCCCGAATCGCTGATTCCTCTGATCGCTCTGGTCGGCACGCTGGCCGTATTCGTGGTTCTGCTCGCCGATCTTTACCTGTCGCGGCAGCGCGAAATCGAAAGCGGGGAACGCCGGCTGCAGCATTTCAGCGTGATGATGGCCGAGCATACCGCGCGTTCCTTCGAGGCGATCGATATTCTGTTGCGGGAAGTGGCGACCGATCTGTCGCAGAACCGCAGCGACTGGGAGGGCTGGGAGCCGGCTCGGGGCTGGGAGTACATGGCTCAGCGCCATTCGCGGGCGATGCCGCAATTGCGCGACCTGATCATTTTCGATCGTCAGGGCAACCAGCGTTTTATCTCCACTTATTTTCCGCCGCCGCATATCAATGTCCGCGACCGGCCCTATTTTGCCCAACTGGAGAACGGCGCCAACGTCTCCACCTTCGGGCCTTATATCGGGCGTAACTCCGGTCGCTACACTTACGCACTGGCGCGGCGCATCGTGACGCCGGGCGGGCAGTTTGCCGGAGCTGCCTTCGCTGCGGTCGAGCCGGCTTACCTGCAGGACTTCTGCTGGTACAACCGGCTTTCCGACGATTTCGAGGCCTTGCTGATCAACAGTAAGGGCGAGGTGGTTGCCTCCTGCCGTCCCACCGACATGAGCAAGCAGTCGCCGATTCTTGGCACTCGCGCCGAAGACAGCCTGTTTGACGGGCAACTGGCCGGCCGTCTGGGCGGTAGCGGGATCGTCAGTCATGGCGGGCTGATGGCCTCGCTGTCGCCGGTTCCCAGTTTTCCCGATCTGCGAATTGTCGCGGTGATTCCGGAAAAAACCTTGCTCGCCAACTGGCAAGGACGGATGCTTGAACTGACCACCCTCGGCTTTCTGCTTGGCGGCTTGTTGCTGACCATTGCAATGCTGGTCCGTCGCCAGTTTCGGGCAATGGCGCAAATGACCGAAGAACTGCAGGCCAGCCGGCAGATGCTGGAAGACCGGGTACGCGAGGCAACCCAGAAGCTGGAAGCGCAGAAAAACGAAGCCGAGCGGGCTAACAAGGCAAAAAGCCGTTTTCTCGCGGCGGCCAGCCACGACCTGCGCCAGCCGTTGCATGCCTTGTCGCTGTTTTCCGCCGATCTGTTGCGCCAGGTGAGCAACGGCGTGACTCACACGCTGCCGCGACTGGCCGAGCAGATCGCCCAGTCGACTTCGGTGCTCGGCGAGTTGCTCGATTCGCTGCTCGACATCTCGCGGCTTGACGTCGCCGGGATCAAGCCTGAAATCCACGGTGCCGCGCTCAATCCGGTGTTCGAGCGGCTGGCCTCGTCCTTTCGCCGGACTGCCATCGAACGCGGCTTGCGTCTGCGGGTGCGAGCTACGCGCTTGTGGGTCGAGACCGACCCGCTGATGCTTGAGCGGATACTGGTGAATCTGTTGGCCAATGCGCTGCGCTATACCCCCAAGGGCGGCACCATCCTGCTGGCCGCCCGGCGGCGTGGGCGCGGCGTGGTGATCGAGGTCCGCGACAGCGGGATCGGGATTGCCACCGAACATCAGGCAGCGATTTTTGCCGAGTTCTATCAGGTGGGGAATAGCGCACGCGAGCAAAACAAGGGTTTGGGGCTGGGCTTGTCGATTGTCGACCGGCTGGTGCGCGCGCTGGAAATCCGGATTGAACTGAAGTCGCGCCCTGGCGAGGGAACCCGCTTCAGCCTGTGGCTACCCGAGGCGCGAGAGAACGATAACCGCTTGCGCGAACTGATGGCGGTTGCCGGCGATGTCTGCCTGATCGGCCAGCACGCGCAGTTCGACCTGATTGAAAGCCTGCTGCGTTCTTGGGACTACCGCACCCGCCGCCATACCCGTCTGGAAGATGCGGCACTGGTGCCCGAGCGGACCGTGATCGTCGATTATCCGGTGCTCCGTCAGCTCGGCAGCGATAGCAGCGGGCTGGCCCTGATCTGCGTGTTGCCGGAAACGCCAGTGAGCTTGCCGCCCGGCGTGCATCCTTTGCCGTTGCCGGTTCGTCCGGCGAAGTTGCGTGCCTTGCTGCGTGCCTGCAGCAAGGCTTGAGCCATTCCCGGCTCAGAAGGTGTTTTCGAAGTCGATGCCGTAGCGGGCAACCGCAACCAGTGCCTGGGTCCGGCTGCTGACATCGAGCGTGCGGAAAATTGCCGTCGCGTGAATCTTGACCGTGCCTTCCGACAGTTTCAGCTGTTCGGCGATGTCGCGGTTCGACAGGCCTCGCACCATCAGTGCCAGAACCTGCGCCTGGCGATCGGTCAGGCCGATTTCCGAGGGTTTGACTCCAGCCGGGAACTTGTGTGCTTCGCGCAGTTCGCTGTCATCGACGACGCGGCTTGATTGCTGCCCGGCAGGGCGGAATATATTGCCATCGAGCACGCTGCGTACTGCGGCCAGCAATGCTTCGCCGGAGTAGGCCTTGGGAATGAAGCCGGAGGCACCGAGTCCGAGGACGCGGTTGACCGTTGGGGTGTCGTCGTAGGCAGAAACCACCACCACCGGCATGGCCGGATAGCGGCGCCGCAGAACATCAAGGCCGGAAAAACCGTCAATGCCCGGCAGCGCCAGATCAAGGAAGACGAGGTCATATTCTCCGGCGTCTTCGAGTTGCGTCAGCGCGGTTTCAAAATCTGCCGCTTCGGCAACCTCAACTTCCTGGTCTACCTGCGCCAGAAGGCGAACCAAGCCTTCGCGTACCAGTGCATGATCTTCGACTACCAGCAGTTTCAGCATTATTGTTCCTGTTCCGTTCTCCCCGGGGCGGACCGCTAATTTACCATTGCGGGCAGAAAAAGTGGTTTAACATGGAGTCATTAAACCGGAGGGAGAACGAGAATGTCCGACGAGCAGGCACACGATCCACTCAACTTCATGCGCAACCTGTGGGGCAACATGGGCTTCTCGCTCCCCGGCATGGTGGCGCCCACCTTCGATGTCGAGGAACTCGACAAGCGGATCAAGGATTTGAAGGCAGTCGAAGGTTGGCTGCGAATGAATCTGTCGATGTTGCAGATGACCATCCAGAGTCTGGAAATGCAGCGTACTACGGTGTCGACCGTGCAGGCGATGGGGCGGATGGCAGCCGATGCCGCACGTTCGGCCAGCGAACCGGCCGACAGCGGCGATGCTACGGTCGACCCGCAAAAAAGCGCATTTTCCGAAGCAGCGATGTGGCCCTGGCAGATGATGCAGCAGATGCGTGAGCAGATGCAGCAGCATGCCGATGCCGCTGCTCAGGCGTCCGCACCGGCACCGGAGGATGCGGCTGAAAAACCGGCTCGGCGTAAAAAAACCAGTTAAGCACGGCGCGTGGGGCGCGATGAACTTCCGCTGGTCCGGAGTTTAAGCGCCCCGGCCCAGCCAAGCTGCCCAAAGCGGCAAACTGAGCATCGCGCCGAGAGTCGTTGCCGAGATCAGCCAGGCGACGCTGCGCCCGTCGCCTCCCATGCGCATTGCCAGAATGTAGGCCGATGAGGCGGTGGGCAGGGCGGCAAACAAGACCACCACTTGCAGATGCAGGCCGCTCAGACCTAGCCACTGGCCGACCAGAATGGCAACCAGCGGTAGTGCCCCAAGCTTGACCGCCACCAGCCACAGCGCAAAGCCCCGGACTCCCGGCGTGCTTTCCAGGCGCAGCGCGGCACCGACAGCAATCAACCCGAGTGCGATTGACGCATCGGCCAAGCGGCCGAGAAAGGCCTGCACTGGCGCCGGAGGAATGAAGCCTGCGAGGTTGAGCAGAAAGCCGGTAGCCGTTCCCCAGATCAGCGGGTTGCGTGCGACCTCCCGCCATAAGCCGCTATTGCCATGGCGGGCCAGCATCCAGACCGAGACCAGGTTGGCTACTGGCACGGCGGCACCGACGATCAGCCCCATGGTGGCAATTCCGGGCGCGCCAAAGAGCATGCCGGCAACGGCAAGGGCAATGTAGGAGTTGAAGCGGTAGCCGCACTGGAACATCGATGCAAAGGTCAGTGGCGGCAGGCTGCTCAGCAGGCGCGGCAAGGCCGCCAGCAGCATCCCCGCTGCCATGGCCGCAAAGGCGGTGGCGAGGAGCGGGATGGCGGCCAGCAAATCCAGCCGGGTGCGGACAATGGCGTTGATCAGCAGGGCCGGGAAGAGGATGAAATACACCAGCTTCTCGACGCCGTTCCAGAAATGATCGCCGAGGCCCATCCAGCGGCGGATGGCAACACCGAGCAGGATCAGCGCAAAATCGGGAAGCAGGAGCAGGGCAGTCGTCATTCCTGCATTTTACGGGGGGCATTGGCTGTGGGTATCGGGGATATCCACAGCCGCTCCGCCCGGCTCTCAGTGCCCGAGAACCCCTTGTGCCTGCAATTGGCTGATTTCTGCGTCGCTGTAACCGGCTTCTCGCAGAATTTCGTGGTTATGCTGCCCGACCTGCGGTGCGGCACGGCGAACCTCGAAGCGATGTTCGGAGAGCTTGAGCGGGGGGGCGAACTGGGTCAGCCCCGGGGTCGCCGGTGCATCCCGGATGACCATGCCGCGGGCTGCAATCTGCTCATTGACCAGCGCTTCTTCCGGTGACAAAACCGGGGTGACGCAGCAGTCGACCGTGGCAAAGAGGCGTGCCCAGTCGTCCCGGGGGCGGCTGGCGAATAACGTTGCCATTTCATCGCGCAAGGCCGGGTCGAACTGACGAGCGATCCAGTCCGGGCGTTCCAGGACGCCGCAACAGAGTTGCCAGAATTTGCCTTCGAGTGCGCCGACTGCCATATGTCGGTCATCCCGGCAGCGGTAGACAGCGTAGCAGGGGACGCCGCCGGAGAGGACGTCGCCGCCGGCCGGTGCTGAATGGCCGAACTGATCCAGACGCAGCATCGTAAAATAGGTATGCGCGAGGACGCTGTCGGTCATCGCCACATCAACGTGACGGCCGTGGCCGCTGCGCTGGGCTTCGATCACCGCAGCGAGGATGCCGGTGGTGGCGGTCAGCGCGCCGCCAAGCAGGTCGGCAATCTGGAAATTGGGAATCGCCGGATCGCCGCCGTCCCGGCCGATCTGCCCGAGTACGCCGGCGTAACCCAGATAGTTGATGTCGTGTCCGGCCAGGTCGCGATAGGGGCCATCCTGTCCGTAACCGCTGATCGCGCAATAGACGATGCGTGGGTTGAGCGCGGCAACTGTCTGGTAGCCGATTCCGAGCTTGTCTACGACACCGGGGCGGAAACTTTCGATGATTACATCGGCATCGCGGGCCAAGCGCAAGAAGGCGGCGACGCCTTCCGGCTGCTTCAGGTCAAGGCAGAGGCCGCGCTTGTTCCGGTTGATCATCCGGAAATAAGCGCTGTCTTTGCCCTCTGCACTGCGTTTGCCGGTGCCGAGGGTGCGCGCATAGTCGCCGAGTTGTGGGTCTTCGATCTTGATCACATCGGCACCCAGGTCAGCCAGGTGCAGGGTGGCGACCGGACCGGGTAGCAGTCGGGTCAGGTCGAGAATCCGGATACCGGTCAATGGACCGGGTGCATGCGTTGCCGGCATGTGCTTTTCTCCCTCTGTCATGCGGTCGGGCTTGACCGCTGTGTTGTAGTTTTGTTGGTGGCAGCCCGTGGCGAACGCAGTTATTCGCGCTGGCAGGGGCTGAGCAGATCGGCTTCCAGTTCGATCTCCAGACCTTTTTCCAGCTTGCGTTCGATGAACATCCCGCGCCACAGGCGCCCGGCGTTTTCCGCCTTGCGCTCGTAAGGGGTTTCCCAGTCGCTGACGCGCAGGCGAACCATGCCGATGTGCTGTGGTGCCTGGCTTGCCTCGGCCGTGTCGCTGCACGGAGAGGCTTGCACCAGGCGGTTGTATTCCTGACGGTTGTATTGCTTCAATGTCTTGCCGGCCACGCGCGGGCAACTACCCAGCTTGCGCGTCCTGACCTCGGCCCCGATCACTTCGCCGCGCAGGTAGTACAGCGGCTCGCTGAGAATCCAGCCATGCCCGCCTTCTTCGTAGCGCACACATTGCCCCGCCCGCAGCAGTTCGGGGTGTTTGAAAATCAGCTGGGCCGAGGGGCGCAGGGCTGGATCGTCGGTGCCGACCGCCCCGGCAGCCAATGGCAGGCCGGCAATGGCAAGTGCGAACAGGCAGAAAGCAAGGGCAGGCTGGCGCATGAAGAATACCGGGTCAATAAACCCGGCAATCTTCGATCACCTTGCCATCGTTCGGCAAGCCCCCCGGTGCGGAAAAATGCACTTCTCCCCGTAGTTTCGTGACTTCGCGCAGGCTGTTCTGCAGGCTGGCGGCCAGACCGTCAGCTACTTCGGCCGTTTCACAGTGGAGCGTCATGCGGTCTTGCCCGCCCGGATTGTCCACTACCAGGCGGAGGCGCCCGAGGTCGGGAAAGCGCTTGGCCAGATCAGCGATTTGTTCGGGGTGAACGAACATCCCCTTGACCTTGGTGGTCTGATCGGCACGACCCAGCCAGCCTTTGAGCCGGACGTTGCTGCGGCCGCAGTTGGAGCGGCCGGGGAGAATGGCCGAGAGGTCGCCGGTGGCGAAGCGGATCAGGGGATAGTCAGGGTTGAAGGAGGTGACCACGACTTCGCCAACCTCGCCATCGGGTACCGGATCACCAGTGCCGGGGCGGACAATCTCCAGCAGCAGTTCTTCTTCAACGATCAGACCTTCGTTGATCACGGTCTCGTAGGCGATGGTGCCAATGTCAGCCGTGGCATAACACTGGCGGACTTCAATCCCGCGTTCGGCCAGCCAGTTGCGGGTGATTCCGGGCAGGGCTTCGCCCGAGACCAGCGCCTTTTTCAGCGAGCCGATGTCGGCGCCGCTTTCCTCGGCCTTTTCAACAATGATCTTGAGGAAGGATGGCGTACCGACATAACCGTCCGGGCGCAGGTCGACCATGGCCTGGACCTGCTGTTCGGTTTGCCCGACGCCGCCGGGAAAAACCGCGCAGCCGAGCTTGCGGGCGCCACCCTCAAAAATGAAGGCGCCGGGGGTGAAATGGTAGGAGAAACAGTTGTGGATCAGGTCGCCGTGGCGAAAGCCGGCGGCGTAGAGTGCCCGGGCCATACGCCACGGGTCCATCTCGGCGCCCTGCAACTCGTAGATCGGTCCGGGAGAGGCGAAGACCCGCTTGGCCCGGTTACGGGCCAGGGCATTCAGGCCACCGAAAGGCGGCTGCTTTTTCTGCAGTTCGATCAGATCGCGCTTGCGCGTCAGCGGCAGGCTGGCGAGCGCGGCGCGGCTGGTACAGTCGTAAGGATTGATTCCCGCCAGCGACTGGAAATAGTAGTGCGTGCTTTCCTTGGCGTGCGCAACCTGGCGAGCCAGTCTGTCCATCAGGTCGCCTTCGCGCTCGGCGGGGTCGCGAGTCTCGAGCGGGTCGTAAAAGCTCATGTCATTTTCTCCGTTTTCTGCGGTCGACCGTGGAAATGGCGGTTTTTGGCCTGGGCGGCAATGTTTCAGGGAAAAGCGGCGCAAAGGGGACCCGCAGCGCCGCCGGAGCGGCGCGGTCAGGCTGCCATTGCTGCTGGTGGATGGGTCAGGAAAGCCAGCGCTTGCGACGCCGGTAATGCTTCACTTCCTTGAATGATTTGCGGCCGGCGGACGAGAGACCCAGGTAAAACTCCTTGACGTCCTCGTTGGTTCGCAGGTCTTCAGCATCGCCTTCCATCACCACGCGGCCGTTTTCCAGGATATAGCCGAAGTCTGCATACTTCAGGGCGACCATGGTGTTTTGCTCGGCGAGCAGGAAACTGATGTTTTCGCGGCTGTTGAGATCCTTGACGATCTCGAAGACCTCCTCGACGATCTGTGGCGCCAGGCCCATCGAGGGTTCGTCGAGCAGCACCATTTCCGGGTTGGCCATCAGGGCGCGGCCGATTGCACACATTTGTTGCTCGCCACCCGAGGTATAGCCGGCCTGCGAAGTCCGGCGGGTTTTTAGGCGCGGGAAGTAGTGATAGACCTTTTCCAGGTTTTCCTTTAGCTGGCTGCGCGAAATCGAGCGCGTATAAGCGCCGGTAAGCAGATTTTCTTCGATGGTCAGGTGACCGAAGCAATGGCGACCTTCCATCACCTGAATCACGCCGCGCTTGACCAGTTCGTTGGGGGTCAGTTGATCGACGCGCTGTCCTTTGTACTCGACCGAGCCTTTGGTTACATCGCCCCGCTCTGCGTGCAGCAGGTTGGAGATGGCTTTCAGGGTCGTCGATTTGCCGGCTCCGTTGGCCCCGAGGAGGGCCACGATCTTGCCTTTGGGAACACTCAGCGAGACCCCTTTGAGCACCAGAATTACGTGGTCGTAGATGACCTCGATGTTGTT
Organism: Dechloromonas sp. ZY10; assembly: GCF_041378895.1. Classification (NCBI taxonomy): domain Bacteria; kingdom Pseudomonadati; phylum Pseudomonadota; class Betaproteobacteria; order Rhodocyclales; family Azonexaceae; genus Dechloromonas; species Dechloromonas aquae. Next base: position 3,182,807 of record NZ_CP144212.1, on the reverse strand, counting down.
GATGCTTAGGTAGTGATCGCTGGCGGCAGTTGTGGTTTGTGTAGTCATGGCAATCCTGGTGTGCTTTTAGGATCGAGGATCAAGGATCGAGGTATTTGAGCCTTGACTCAATCCTCGATCCCGAATCCAGAATCCTCGATCCTTACTTCTCTTTCGAGCAGTCGCGCGGGGTGATTCCCTTTTCCTTGGCGTACTGCTTGGCAGAGGCCTGGAACAGCGGGTGAATCAGCGCCTTGTTACCCTCGATCCAGCCGGAAACCGGAACCCACTTGTCGCCATCCCACTGCTGGATTTTCACTTTCCCCGAGCCTTCGTGGTTGTCGCATGAGGTCTTGATTTCGGGCAGCAGGTCGGTGGCGCCGATCTGCTTCAGGCGGGCTTCGGTAATGTTCAGGTTTTCCAGGGCCCAGCGGGTTTGCTCGCCGTTCAATGCCTTGCCCTTGCCGTACTTTTCCTGGCCCTTGCGGATGGCCTCGACCGAGAGTACGGCAGCCGAAACGCCACGGTTGTACAGGATGGTGCCAATCTTGGCCTTGTCACTGAGGTTGCCCTTGCCGGCGCCATAAACGGTCTTCTCGATATCGGCAATCAGCGGCACGTTCTTGCCGGCGACGTTCCAGGTGGCAGCCATGTAGCCCTTGGCCGACTCACCGGCCGGGACGACGTCTTCTTCAGAGCCGGTCCACCACGAACCGATCATCTTGTCGCGCGGGAAGCCGACCTTCTGAGCCGCCTTGAGGGCGGTCTGGTTCATCACGCCCCAACCCCAGAAGATCACGAAATCAGGCTTCTCCTGGCGAATCTTCAGCCACTGTGCGCCTTGTTCGTTGCCGGGGTGGGCCACCGGAATCTGCACCAGTTGGAACTTGTTCAGCGAGGCTTCGGCTTCGAGCGCGATGATCGCTTCCTTGCCATAGGCGGAGTCGTGATACAGATAAACGATCTTCTTGCCGGCCAGATTGCCGCCGTTCTTTTCCTTGATGAATTTGACGATGGCCGAGGCTTGCATCTGGTAAGTCGTGACCAGCGGGAAGGCATACGGGAATACCGAGCCATCAACCGCATCGGTGCGGCCGTAGCCCATCATCGCCAGTGGCAGTTTGTCCTGGGCCGACTTGTCGATCAGCGCGTAGGAAATGCCGGTGGACATGGTGTGAATCGGGCCGGCTGACTTGGCGGCCTTGCCCTTCAGTCGCTCGTAGCACTCGACGCCTTTGGCGTTGTTGTATTCGGTTTCGCACTCTTCGTAGGTGAGTTGGACGCCATTGACGCCCTTTTCCTTGAGATTGACGTAGTTCAGGTAGTCGATGAAGCCGCCGTAGAACGACTGGCCGTTGGCACCGTAGGGGCCGACGCGGTAGCTGGTCATCGGGAAAAACTGTTCCTCGGCGGCGAGGGCATTCTGCGACAGCATGGCAACTGCCAGGGCAGCGGCAGCGAGAACGGGTTTGCAGGTTTTAATCATCTTAATGTCTCCTCCAATGTTGCAAATGGCGGCGACCGGAGGTCACCGTGTCGAAAATGACCAGTCCTTAGTGCGGGAAGGGCCACAAACGCAGTTTTTCCTTGGCGATTTGCCACAGACGGGCCAGCCCGTGCGGTTCAACGATCAGGAAGAACATGATCAGCGCACCGAAGACCAGAATCTGGATGTGCGAGACGGTCGCGCTAGAGAAAGGAAGCCCGAACAGGCCGGCAAAGAAGGGCAGTAGTACGTCGAGCAGGATCGGCAGCAGCAGGATGAAGGCAGCGCCGAGGAAACTCCCCATGATCGAGCCGACACCGCCGATGATGATCATGAACAGGATCTTGAACGACATGTCGAGCGAGAAGCCATCGGGTTCGACCGAGCCGAGGTAGCAGAAAGCATAGAGTGCGCCGGCGACGCCGCAGTAGAACGAGCTGATGGCAAAGGCCAGCAGCTTGGTCGGCATCAGCTTGATGCCGATCACCGAGGCCGCCACGTCCATGTCGCGCACCGCCATCCAGGCCCGGCCGGTCGAGGAACGGACCAGGTTCTTCGCGGCCAGAGCGAGCAAGACCACAATCGACAGCACCAGCAAGTATTTTTCAGTTGGTGTCTTCAGTTCATGACCGAAAATAATCAGTTGCTGCGTTGAAATTACCCCTGAGGATGAGTTGTTGGAGAGCCAGGGGAACTTGGTCAGGCACCAGACGATAAAAAACTGTGCGGCGAGGGTGGCTACTGCCAGGTAAAAGCCCTTGATTCGGAGCGAGGGCAGGCCGAATAGCACTCCCACTGCAGCGGCAGTCAAACCGCCGCACAGGAAGGAGACCAGAATCGGAATGCCTTCGACCCGCAACTGGAAGTTATAGGCCGCATAAGCGCCGACTGCCATGAAGGCGGCCGAGCCGAGCGACAACTGGCCAGCATAGCCAGTCAGGATGTTGAGGCCGAGGGCGGCCAGGGCAAAGATCAGGAAGGGAATCAGGATTGCCGAGAACCAGTATTCGCTGGCAAACAGCGGTACCCCGATGAAGGCGATCAGCAGCAGGGTGATGACCCCGATCCGGTCCTGGCGGATCGGGAACAGCTGTTGGTCGGCCGCGTAAGTGGTCTTGAATTGACCGGCTTCACGATAAAGCATGTTTTTTAATCCTTATTCGCTAGTATTTGGTCGCAGAGCAAAGGCGCTATACGCGGTCAATATGTTTCTCGCCGAACAGTCCTTCCGGACGAACCAGCAGGAAGAGCAGAGCGAGGATGTAGGGGAACCAGCCCTCGATGCCGCCAAAGTTGCCGCCGAACAAGTCCTGCATCACCGGCGGAATGTAAATTTCGGCGAGCTTTTCCGAAGCGCCGATGATCAGGCCCCCGACAATCGCTCCCGGAACCGAGGTGAAACCGCCAAGGATCAGCACCGGCAGAGCCTTCAGCGCGGTAAATGTGAGCGCGAACTGGACCCCGTTGCGGGCTCCCCACATCATCCCCGCGACCAGGGCGACAAAACCGGCAACCCCCCAGACGATCGCCCAGATGTTCTGCAGCGGGATGCCGATCGACAGTGCGGCCTGGTGGTCGTCGGCGACAGCACGCAGGGCGCGTCCGACCCGGGTGTACTGGAAGAACAGAGCCAGGGTAGCGACCAGGACCGAGGCAACCAGTGCAGCAACCAAGTCGAAGCGGGAAATCACCATGTTGAAGTTTTCGAGGATGTATTCGATCGGCTCGTCCACGATGCCGATGTCGAGCGCACGCGGTTCCGAGCCAAAGATCATCGGCGCCAGACCTTCAATGAAGAAGGCCAGGCCGATGGTGGCCATGAACAGTGCGATCGGCGGCTGGTTGACCAGCTTGCGCAGCACGAATTTCTCGGTGGCAATACCGAACAGGGTCATGATCGCGAAGGCGAGGATGACCGCCAGCCACAGCGGCGCACCTTTCTCCATGCAGCCGACGACCGACAGCGCGGCCAGATAGACCATCGCACCCTGGGCAAAGTTGAACACCCCGGAAGCCTTGTAGATCATTACGAAACCAAGGGCGACCAGGGCGTACATGACCCCGGAGAGCAGCCCGCCAATCAGGACTTCAAAAAAGAAGTTCATCTGCCTGTCTCCTTAGTGTCCTGCGCCGAGATAGGCGCGGATCACGTCTTCATTGTTCTTCACATCGTCGGGCAGCCCGTCGCCGATTTTCTTCCCGTAATCGAGTACGACGACGCGGTCGGAAATGTCCATGACCACGCCCATGTCGTGTTCGATCAGGACGATGGTGGTGCCGAACTGGTCGTTTACGTCGAGGATAAAGCGGCACATGTCCTGCTTTTCTTCGACGTTCATCCCCGCCATCGGCTCGTCGAGGAGCAGCATCGAGGGTTCGGCTGCCAACGCTCGACCCAGTTCGACTCGCTTCTGCAAGCCGTAGGGCAGGCGCCCGACCGGGGTTTTGCGGATATGCTGGATTTCGAGGAAGTCGATGACCTCTTCGACTTTCTTGCGATGTTCCAACTCTTCGTTCTTGGCCCGGCCAAACCACAGCGCATGCTCGATGAAATTGGATTTCATCTTGGTGATGCGCCCGGTCATGATGTTGTCGAGCACACTCATACCCTTGAACAAGGCAATATTCTGGAAAGTGCGTGCGATGTTCTGCTGCGCAGCCATGTGCGGCTCCATTTTTTTGCGCTCGTTACCGCGCCAGAAAATTTTCCCTTCCTGCGGGTGATAAACCCCGTTGATTACGTTCAGCATCGAGCTTTTGCCGGCGCCATTGGGGCCGATGATCGAGCGGATTTCGTGTTCGCGGACATCGAAGGAAATATCCGTCAGCGCTTTGACGCCGCCGAAGCGCAGGGAAATGTTTTGCAGGTCGAGAATGACGTCGCCTATTTTCTTGGACATGTCAGGCAGCCTTTTTCGCGATCGGGAAGGTCTTGGCGTCGACAATCTTGAGGTCGGCGGATACTTTGCCGCGACGACCGTCTTCGAACTTGACCTCGGTTTCGATGAACTGATTTGCCTTGCCCTCGTAGAGCGCGTCAATCAGCACCTTGTATTTTTCGGCAACGAAGTTGCGCCGCACTTTGCGGGTTCGGGTCAATTCGTCGTCGTCGGGATCCAATTCCTTGTGCAGGACCAGAAAGCGATGGACCTGTGAGTCGGCCATCATCGTGTCATGTACCAGGTCGGCATTGACCTGCTCAATGCATTCCCGAAGCAGTTCGAGTACTTCCGGCTTGCAGGCCAGGTCGGTGTAGCCGGCGTAGGCAATCCCGCGGCGTTCGGCCCAGTTGCCGACCGCGCCCATGTCGATATTGATGAAGGCGCAGACTTGCTCGCGATTGGCCCCGAAGCAGACGGCTTCCTTCACGTACTGGAAGAACTTCAGCTTGTTCTCGATGTAGTTGGGCGCGAACATTGCCCCGTTCGACAGCTTGCCGACATCCTTGGCTCGATCGATGATCTTGAGATGCCCATCCTCGTCGAGGAAGCCAGCATCGCCAGTCAGGAAGTAGCCGTCGGGATTGATCGATTCGGCTGTGGCATCCGGGCGCTTGTAGTACTCCTTGAGCAGCATCGGGCCTTTGACCAGTACTTCGCCGTTGTCGGCGATCTTGATATCGACACCGGGGGCCGGTCGGCCGACGGAGTCGAACTTGATCTCACCGTTGGGCTGCATGCAGACATAGGCGCAGGTTTCCGTCTGGCCGTAGAACTGCTTCAAGTTGATCCCGATCGAGCGGTAGAACTTGAAGAGGTCGGGGCCGATCGCTGCACCGGCGGTGTACGCCACGCAAATGCGGCTCATTCCGAGGACGTTGCGTAGCGGACCATAGACCATCAGATTGCCCAGCCAGTACTGGAAACGGTCGCCAAGCGAGACGGATTTGCCGTCGAGAATGTCAGCGCCACAGCGCTTGGCGACATCCATGAAGTGGTGGAACAGCTTCTGCTTGAGCTTGCCTGCGTCCTCCATGCGGATCATCACCGAGGTGAGCAAGCTTTCAAATACCCGCGGTGGCGCAAAGTAATAGGTTGGGCCGATCTCGCGGAGGTCGCTCATTACCGTATCGCCGGACTCGGGGCAGTTGATGGTAAAGCCGGCAACCAGTGCCTGAGCATAGGAAAACAGATGGTCGCCGACCCAGGCCATGGGTAGATACGAGAGGATGTCTCCGTCATCGCCCATGCGGTCTACCTGGACACCCCCTTGGGCTGCAGCGATGAATGCGGCGTGAGTCTGGCAAACCCCCTTGGGCTTGCCGGTGGTGCCCGAGGTGTACAGCATGACCGAGGTATCGTCGTAATGACCTTTTTCGATTTCGCCGGTGATGAAATCAGGGTGGTTTCGGTCGTGAATCCGTCCCATTTCCATCAATTCGTGGATGTCATGCAGGAAGGGCTGGTTGTAATGACGCATACCACGAGGATCGTCGTAGACGATGTGTTCGAGGTTCGGCAGCTGCTCCCGGACTTCAAGCAGCTTATCTACCTGCTCCTGATCCTCGACGATGGCAAAGCGGATGCCGGCATCCTGCAGGACGAAGAGCATTTCAGCTGCTACCGCGTCTTGATAGAGCGGTACCGGGACACCGCCCAGACATTGGGCTGCGGCCATCATCATGTACAGGTGGGGGCGGTTATCTCCGATGATGGCGAGGTTGTCGCCGCGCTTGAAACCGAGCTCCGAAAGGCCGCAAGCCAGGGCGCGGACGCGTTCGGCAACGTCGCTCCAGCTCCAGGTCTGCCAGATGCCAAGGTATTTTTCCCGCATCGCCGGCGCATTCGGCCGGGTACGGGCGTGGTTGAACAGCAGCCGCGGGAAGGTGTGCAAACCATCCAGCGCGGCGTAATTCGCCTGCGTCGGCATTTAGTGTCTCCTCATGCCGCACTTTAGGGGTGCGGTCTAACGTTTGTTTTGAATCGTGGAATGCATTCTGACCATGACACGCTGTTGCGTAAACCTTGCACTGCAGCAAAATATTCACGGTGTTTGGTCAATCCAGTGTAGGGAAGCGCTCGGCTTATAATTGTCGTCCGGCAGACAATCCAGGAAAAAAATTGAGAACGGCTGAAGATCTGCTCAGGTCCTCGCAATGGGGGCAATCCCTGAGCGAGAACGAAATCGAAAGGGCACTTGCGGGTATTTTTGAGCGCACTTACGCTGCCGGCGCATTTATCTGCATGAAAGGCGAGCCGGTCGATTACTGGATGGGTATGGTCAGTGGTTTGGGTAAGATGGCCAGCCACTGGACTACCGGCAAAACCACCTCGTTTACCGGGATTAGCGATGGCGCCTGGTTCGGTGAAGGGTCGCTACTGAAAAACGAGCCGCGGCGCTACGACGTGATGGCTATTCGCGAGTCGCGGGTTGCCTTCATGAACAAACACACTTTTCAGTGGCTGCTTGACCACAGCATCGGCTTCAACCGTTATCTGATCACCCAGCTCAATGAGCGTCTCGGGCAGTTCATCGGGATGATGGAAAATGAGCGTCTGCTCGAAACTGATGCGCGTATTGCCCGAGGGTTGGCGGCATTGTTCAATCCGGTGCTGTATCCGGGCACCAGTCGCCTGCTCCAGATTTCCCAGGAGGAATTGGGTTATCTCGCAGGCGTTTCCCGCCAGCGGGCCAATCAGGCGATCAAGGTGCTTGAGGATGCTGGTCTGGTCCGCAGCGAGTATGGCGGAATCAATATCATTGACCTCGAAGGCTTGCGCCGCTTCGGCGATTGAGTCGCGATCAGCCGATCTGCACCCGGCAGAGCGCTTCCACTGCCGGGTGGCGGATGCGGCGTTCGCTGGAAATCGCGTAGATCTGTTCGCTGACACCCTGCATCTCGCCGATCCCTTGCGCGTTGAGTTGCTCGCTGACCTGCGTTGCCAGGGCTAGCGGCGCAGGGAACAAACCCAGGCCGCCGCGGCCAAAGGTATTGAGCAGCGCGTTGTCTTCAAACTCGCCGACAATCCTCGGGCGGATTTTTTCCCTCTGCAGGTTTTCCAGCCAGCGATCAATTCGCGTACGTACCGCGTGGTGACGGCTGGGAAGCAGCAAGGGAGCGCCGTCGAGTGAGGCCGGGTAGTCGGCGGCGTGGGCTTTTGCCAGTTCGTGGCTGGCAAACAGGCCGGTAGCGAAGTCGCCTAGCTGGGTGCTGAATAATTTCAGGTTCCCTCCGCTGGGAGCGGGACGGTCGGTCAGGACAACGTCGAGGCGATGTAGCGCGAGGTCGGCAAGCAGATCGTCAAATTCGTCTTCTTCGCAAATCAGCCGCACATCGCCCGGACCCGCAACGATGCTGTTCAGCAGTTGGTAGGCTAGGAGTTTGGGTATCCCGTCGGTAATCCCGGCGCGCAGACGCAGGGTGCCGCTGTTGTCATGCTGCTGGACCGCGTCCACCAGGGCATCGCCGAGCTGAAAAATCTGGTCGGCGTAGCCTTGGACCGTGCGTCCGACCTCGCTCAGCGCGAGCCCGCGCCCCTGGGGCACGAACAAAGCCTTGCCAAGTTGGGTTTCGAGTAGCGAAAGCTGGCCGCTGATGGTTTGAATGGCGACCCCCAGGCGGTCAGCAGCGCGGGTGATACTGCCTTCTTGGGCTACCACCCAGAAATAGTGCAGATGCTTGTAGTTGAGGTTCTGCATTTTATGTTCGCAAAAAACTGAAGTTTGGTCATTTTGCTACTGTTTTTATTGTTTGTGCAATGCGTTAGGATCACGCCGTTGTAATTTTTTCTGGAGAACGAGATGAAACGTGTTCTGCTGTTTTTGCTGACCAACATCGCGGTGATGCTGGTTCTTGGTCTGGTGACCAGCCTGCTGGGCGTTAATAAATTCCTGACTGCCAATGGCCTCAACCTCGGAATGTTGCTGGCCTTCGCCGGGATAATCGGTTTTGGCGGTGCGTTTATTTCCCTGTTGCTGTCGAAGCCGATGGCGAAATGGAGCACCGGGGCGCAGGTCATCGAGAATCCCTCAACCTCTACCGAGTTGTGGCTGGTCGATACGGTGGCCAAGCTGGCTGATCGCGCAGGCTTGCCGATGCCGGAAGTGGCCATCTACGAGGGGGAACCGAACGCCTTTGCGACCGGAGCGACCAAGAACAGTTCTCTGGTCGCAGTGTCGACCGGCTTGCTTCAGAGCATGACCCGTGACGAAGTCGAGGCGGTGCTGGCGCATGAGGTGGCGCATATCGCCAATGGCGACATGGTGACCCTGACCCTGATCCAGGGGGTGGTCAATACCTTCGTCGTCTTCCTGTCGCGGATCATCGCTTACGCCGTCGATAGTTTCCTGCGCAAGGATGATGAATCCTCCTCCGGGCCGGGGCTCGCGTACATGGCAACCAGCATCGTCTGCGAGTTGTTGTTCGGGGTGCTGGCCAGCATTATCGTCGCCTGGTTCTCGCGGCAGCGCGAATTCCGGGCTGACGCAGGCGCGGCAGCGCTGATGGGTAGTGCCCGTCCGATGCAGAATGCTTTGCGTCGCCTTGGTAGCCTGCATACCGAGCCCCTGCCGCAGAACATGGCAGCATCCGGGATTGCCGGTGGGGCTGGCTGGCTCGAATTGTTCTCGTCGCATCCCCCGCTGGAGCAGCGGATTGCCGCACTGTCAGGAAACTGACTGTTTTCTGACAAAATGCTGACAGACAAACTTTCTTTTGCTAAATTTGCCGGATGATGCAACGCACAAAAACGCTTCTTGCCTTGATGCTGGCTGCTGGTCTGTCTTCTCTCCAGGCTGCTGGTCTGTCTTCTCTCCAGGCTGCTGAGTTCGATTTGGCGGCGCTGGAGAAAATGGCGCTGAACAGCAGTCGGACGGCTTTGGCAGCTCGCGACCAGCTAGAGGCGGCGCGGTATGCCGCCGAATCGGCACGCGCCTTTCCCAATCCGGAGCTGGAATATCTGGCGGGGAATCAGCGCAGCCGTGCTGGCCTTGGCGTCCCCGGTGATACCCGCAGCCTGTCGCTCAGTCAGCCGCTTGACCTGCCTTGGCGGCGTACCCCGAGGATTGCGGCTGCCGATGCCGGATTCAATGTGGCAACGGCAACGGCCGGTGTTCTAGCAGCCGATTTGCTGGCTAATTTGCGGGCGCGCTATTTCAACCTGTTGCGCCGCGAGGCCGAGTTGAAAAATGCCCGTGAAGATGCGTCGACCGTGGAAGGCGTGCATACCCGGATCGCCAAGCGGGTAGAAACCGGCGAGGCGGCACGTTTCGAGCTGATCAAGGCCGATGCCGAGTTGCTTAATGCCCGCAAGAATGTGCAGGCTGCGAGTTTCCGGGTTGAGCAGGCGCGTTCGCAATTGCGCCAGGTGGCGGGCGACAGCCTGCCTTCGGATTTCACGCTGAGCGGCCGTTTGCGCGATGTTCCCGAGGTGCCCTCCTTGACTCAGTTGCAGCAGGAAATGCGGGTGCATAGCCCGGATTTGCAGCGGGCTCAGGCTGAAGTGAGCCGGGCCGAGAAGCAGCTTGAATTGGAGCGGGCGCTGCGGTTGCCGGCGGTGAGCCTGCGAGCCGGCATGGACGAAGATTCTGAAATCCGGAGTTCCCGGGTTGGTTTCCAGGTCAGCATTCCGCTTTGGGATCGGCGGCGGGCGCAGGTGGGTGAGGCGACGGCGCAGTTGTCCAGGTCGCGGCATGAACTGGAAGGGCGGCGTTTTTCCCTGGCACAGGAGTTGGAGGTCGCTTACCAGCAATACGAAATCGCGCTTGCCCAGGTGGGGGCTCTCGAGTCCGGCATCTTGCGACAGGCGGAAGCAGCGTTGCGCGTGGCCACGGCAGCGTATCGTTTTGGCGAACGCGGATTTCTCGAAGTCCTCGATGCGCAGCGCGTATTTCGCGCTGCCCGGGCAGAGCTAATTCAGGCGCGCCACGAACTTGCAACGGCCTGGGTTGAAATTGAACGATTGAGAGCATTGCCCAAGGAAAAGAAACAATGAAAAAGGCGCTGATTCTGGCTTTGACCGTACTTGGCCTGGCGGCCTGCAAGGAGGGGGCCCAGCCGGAAGCCGGGCGGGCTGCCGCTGACCCGGCGCTGGTCGAACCAGCCCCTGAATTGCGGGCGCAGTTGCGCTTAGGTCAGGTTGAGCGCAGTTTGGTATCGGAAACCCTGCGCGTCGCAGGGCAGATCGATTTCGACGAGCAGCACCTTGCCCGGATCGGGGCGACGGTGACCGGCCGGGTCACCCAAATCGATGCGCTGCTCGGACAGGAGGTTAAAAAAGGCGATATTCTCGCCCGCCTCAACAGCAGTGAATTGTCGAGCCAGCAATTGAGCTATCTGAAGGCCCGGGCTGAACTCGAACTCAACCGGCGCAATGCAGAGCGTGCCCGCTCCCTGTTCGATGCGGACGTGATCAGTGCCGCCGAGTTGCAGCGGCGGGAAAGTGAATATCAGATTTCGCGCGCCGAGGCTCGGGCTGCAGCCGACCAACTGCTGTTGCTCGGAGTCACGCCGCAGGCGATTGACCGGCTGGGCAGTCAGGGGGCGGTGAATTCGGTGACGCCGGTGGTGGCATCGATCAGCGGTGTCGTCGTCGAGCGCAAGTTGGCGCCGGGGCAGGTGGTGCAGCCGGCCGACAGCCTGTTCGTGATTGCCGACTTGTCTCGTGTCTGGGCCGAGGCCGAGGTTCCCGAACAGCAGGTGTCGCAGGTCAGGGTCGGGCAGGCTGTTTCGATTCTGGTGCCGGCGCTGGGCAATGAAAAACTCACCGGTAAGCTGATTTTTGTCGGGCAGACGGTAAATCCTGAAACCCGCACCGTGCTCGTGCGTACCGAACTCGATAACCATGATGGCCGTCTCAAGCCTGCCATGCTGGCGACCATGCTGATCGAGGCCCGGCCGGCGGAGCGGCTGGTGGTGCCGGCGAGTGCCGTGGTTCGTGAAAATGACGAAGAGCATGTCTTCGTGATGGTTGATGAGCGGAACTTTCGCTTATTGAAGGTCAAGCTCGGTCCCGAGCAGCAGGGGCGGCGGGTAGTCCTTTCCGGTTTACAGGGCGGCGAAAAAATTGTCGTCGAAGGAGCTTTTCACTTGAACAATGAACGCAATCGCAAGGAATTGGAGGGCGCGTGATCGAGTCTCTGGTCCGGGGGGCGCTGAAGCAGCGCCTGGTGGTTGCGGTGATCGCGGCCGTACTCTTCTTTTTTGGCCTGAACGCTGCACGCAAGCTGTCGGTGGATGCTTTCCCCGATGTCACCAATGTGCAGGTCCAGATTGCGACCGAGGCACCGGGGCGTTCGCCTGAGGAGGTCGAACGTTTTGCCACAGTGCCGCTTGAGGTGGCGATGACCGGTCTGCCTGGGTTGGAGGAGATGCGTTCGCTGAACAAACCCGGGCTGTCGTTGATTACCTTGGTGTTTACCGACAAGACCAACGTGTATTTTGCCCGTCAGCTGGTAATGGAGCGTTTGCTGGAGGTGACTCCGAAGTTGCCGCACGGCATCGTTCCTGTCCTTGGTCCGGTGTCTACCGGGCTTGGCGAGGTGTATCAGTACACGCTGGAGCGGCTGGATGACGGTGGCCGTGCGTTGTCGCAAGAAGAGTTGATGCAACGCCGGATCGCTCAGGACTGGGTAGTCCGGCCGCTGTTGCGCTCGATTCCGGGAGTGGCGGAAATCAACTCCCAAGGGGGGTTTGCCAAGCAATACCAGGTTCTCGTCAATCCGGAAAAGTTGCGCCATTACGCGTTGACCGTGGCCGATGTATATCAGGCGGTTGGACGCAATAACGCCAATGCCGGTGGTGGTGTGCTGCCGCAATACGCCGAGCAGTTCCTGATTCGTGGGGTTGGCCTGGTGCGCGATCTTGATGACCTGCGCATGATCGTGCTCAAGGAAAAAGATGGGGTTCCGGTCCGCGTCGGTGACGTGGCGGAGGTTCAGATCGGGCACGAGGTGCGCCAGGGGGCGCTGATCAAGAATGGCGCCACCGAGGCGGTTGGCGGGATCGTGATGATGATCGCCGGGGGGAATGCCAAGGAGGTCGTCGGCCGGATCAAGGCGCGAGTCGAAGAGATCAATCGTAAGGGGATGTTGCCCGAGGGACTCAAGATCGTGCCCTTTTATGATCGCTCCGAACTTGTCGATGCCGCCCTGTGGACCGTGACCAAGGTCCTGCTTGAAGGGGTGGTGCTGGTGGTGGTGGTGCTGTTCCTCTTCCTTGGCGATGTCCGCTCCTCGCTGATCGTGGTGGCGACGCTGGTGCTCACGCCCTTGTTGACCTTCATGGCGATGAACAAACTGGGTATTTCCGCCAACCTGATGTCACTCGGCGGGTTGGCCATAGCGATCGGTCTGATGGTCGATGGTTCGGTGGTGGTGGTCGAGAATGCCTTTGCCCTGCTTGGCCGGGCAGCCAAGAGTGGCGAGAGCCAGACACGGATCATCCTCAAGGCTGTGGTCGAGGTGGCAACGCCAGTGATTTTCGGCGTCGGGATCATCATTCTGGTGTTCCTGCCATTGATGACCCTGCAAGGCATGGAGGGCAAAATGTTCGCGCCGCTGGCTTATACCATTGCGATTGCCTTGGGAATTTCGCTGATCTTGTCGCTATCCTTGACCCCGGTGATGTCGACTTACTTGCTTAAGCCGCCAGCCCACGATGGCGATCACGATACGCGCCTGATTGCGGCGATGAAGCAGCGTTATCTGAAGTTGCTGCATCTGGCGTTGGCTAACCGGGTCAAGACGGTGCTGGTTTCGGTGCTGGCTTTTGCCTTGACCCTCGGCTTGCTGCCTTTCCTCGGGACTGCCTTCATTCCCGAGATGAAGGAAGGTTCGATTGTGCCGAACGTGATTCGGGTGCCCAACATCTCTCTGGATGAGTCAATCAAAATGGAAATGGAGGCAATGCGTCTGGTGACGCAGGTGCCAGGGGTCAAGTCTGCGGTATCCGGTGTTGGACGAGGCGAGTCGCCCGCCGATCCGCAGGGGCAGAATGAGTCCACCCCGATTGTCAGCTTGCTGCCACGCGATCAGTGGCCGGAGGGCTGGACGCAGGAAACCATACAGAATGCCATCCGTGAAAAACTCAAGGTGTTGCCCGGGGCGCAGATCGTGATCGCGCAGCCGATTTCGGCGCGGGTTGCCGAGATGGTGACCGGGGTACGTTCGGATATTGCCGTCAAGGTTTTTGGTGACGATCTCGATCAGCTCAAGCGGATTGCCGGACAGATTGGCAAGGTGGCTCAGGGCTTGCAGGGAGCCCAGGATTTGCGGATCGAACGAGTTAGCGGGCAGCAGTATCTGACGGTGGAAATCGATCGGCAGGCGATCGCTCGCCTGGGTATGAATGTATCCGATGTCAATGACGTACTCGAAACTGCGGTCGGCGGCAAGGAAGCAACCGAGATTTTCGAGGGTGAGCGGCGTTTTCCCGGGGTGGTTCGTCTGCCGGAGCGCTTCCGCAATAATGTCGAGGCGATCTCCAATATCCTGATCACTTCGCCCAATGGCGCCCAGGTGCGTCTGGCTGATGTCGCCAGTGTCCGCGTGATGGACGGGCCGGCGCAGATTTCCCGGGAACTGGGCAAGCGCCGGATTGTGGTCGGTGTGAATGTCAAAGACCGTGATCTGGGCGGATTTGTGGCCGAGTTGCAGCAAAAGGTCGAGCACCAGATCAAATTGCCCGAGGGCTATTATCTGGAGTGGGGCGGGCAGTTCCAGAACATGGAGCGGGCACTGGGGCATCTGATGGTCATTATTCCGCTGACCATTGCTGCGATCTTTTTCCTGCTTTTCCTGCTCTTCAACTCCTTGCGCTACGCCACCCTGATCATTACTGTGCTGCCTTTTGCCTCGATAGGCGGAGTGGTTGGACTGTTCCTGACCGGTGAGTATCTTTCGGTTCCGGCCTCGGTTGGCTTTATCGCGCTATGGGGAATTGCCGTACTGAATGGTGTGGTGCTGGTGTCCTACATCCGTTCGTTGCGCCAAGAGGGGCGGAGTATTGCCGAGGCGGTCGTTGAGGGCGCAACCCTGCGCTTTCGGCCGGTGATGATGACAGCGACGGTAGCCATGCTCGGCCTGATTCCGTTTTTGTTCTCGACCGGGCCGGGTTCCGAGGTGCAGCGCCCCTTGGCAATCGTGGTGATCGGTGGGTTGATCACATCTACGTTGTTGACGTTGGTGGTGGTGCCGAGTATTTATCGCTGGTTCGACGAAGAGGAGGTCGAAGCATGAAGGAAATCAAGGCCGTGATTCGTCCGAACAAGTTACCGGCACTGCGTGATGCACTGGTTGCCATGTCCGGTTTTCCGGGGATGACGGTGACTCGGGTGGAGGGGTGCAGTGCGCCGGCGCGTCATGTTCCGGGCAAGGTCAGGATCAAGGATGAACTGACTGATTATTCGCCCAAGGTCCGGATCGAAATCGTTGCCCCCGATGAAGTTGCAGAGGCAATTTTTCAGCGGGTGATCGAAATCGCTCAGACTGGCCACTACGGCGACGGCTTGGTGTGGATGGTGGAGGTGGAAAAGGTGGCCTTCGTATTCAAAACCACCCCGGGCGGTGAGGGGGCTGCCTGATTTTTCCCGGTTTTCACGGTCGACCGTGAAAACCGGCAATTTTCATTAGGCTGTGACCTCGATCAGGTTGAGCAGCTGGCTCAGATGGGCGATTTCACCCTCGATTCGCTGCCGGTACCAGGCGTACTCCAGACTGGCCGGTTTGTTGCCGGTCAGTTTGTAGAGTCGTCGTGCCTGATGCATGACGCCCCACAATTCCAGTTGTTCGGCGTGTTGTGCCAGTTCCTCGGCCTCGGTCTTCAGGGCATAGGCGTCAGGCGGCAGGGCGGCGAGTGCATCGCACATGGCTTCAACCCGCTCCTGTGCTTCGTCAATGAACAGGCGGTCAATCACTGGCGAGCGTTTCTGTTCTGGTTGGGCGTGCAGGCTTTCCAGGCGCTGGGCAAAGTGCCGGCAGCGTTCGCCGAAGGTTTCGTGTTCGAGACCTTTTTCTTCGTCCAGAGCTTCGATCGCGGCACTCAGTCCTGTCACCAGCTTTGGGTGTTCGCCGCTGATTTCAAGGCGGTCTATTGCGCTGGCCAAGGCTTCGCCAAAGCGCAGGCAGTCGGCGTCGGCCGTTTCCAGACAAATTGAGTAGAGAGCAAACAAGGCCGGGCGTAGGTCGTCGTCACCGTCCAGGTGGCGATTGCTCCAGGTCTGGTGCAGACGGGCTGCCGCGCTCAGCCAGCGCTGGTTCAGCTCCGCCGGAAAGCGGAGTGTCGCCGGTCGCGCCAGCCACGGCAGGATGGCCGCCGTGGCGTCCAGGGTGGGGGCGAGTGCGTTGCGGGTTTGTTCGAGATCTTCTTCGGAAATCGGGGGCATGCGGAAACCATCCATCAGGCAAGGGGGCGCCAAGTGGCGCCCCGGTTGCGGATGGGGTTTATTGAGCCGCAAGACGGGCAAAGGCGTCAACGACTTCAGGCGGAGCCTGAACCAGTTCGATCAGTACGCCTTCGCCGCCGATCGGCGATTCCTCGTTGCCCTTCGGGTGCAGGAAGCAGATGTCGAAACCGGCGGCGCCCTTGCGAATGCCACCGGGAGCAAAGCGTACCCCATTGGCCGACAGCCATTCGACGGCCTTCGGCAGATCGTCGATCCACAGACCGACGTGATTCAGCGGGGTGGTATGCACGGCTGGCTTTTTTTCTGGGTCGAGCGGTTGCATCAGGTCGACTTCGACCTTGAACGGGCCGCTGCCCATGGCGCAGATATCTTCGTCGACGTTCTCGCGTTCGGAAACGAAGTTGCCGGTAATTTCCAGGCCGAGCATGTCAACCCACAGGGTTTTCAGTTTTTCCTTGGAAGGGCCGCCAATCGCGATTTGCTGGATGCCAAGAACCTTGAACGGACGCTGCATGATCTGTTTCCTGTGTAAGTGAAAGACGTAATCCATAATTATAGAGATTCGCCCCTGACTCTCAAGCGGAAGATTCGACGGATCGCCGGGTTCGCAGCAGCAGGAACAGGCCGACCGCGATCATTGGCAGCGACAGCCATTGCCCCATGCTGATCGCGTAGGAATGGCCGAAAATCCCGGCGTCGGGTTCGCGGAAAAATTCCGTGACGAAACGGCAGGCTCCGTAACCGACCAGAAACAGCCCCGAAGCGAAGCTGCGGGGGCGGGCTTTCACGGTCGACAGCCACAACACGGCAAAAAGCAGAAAACCTTCGAGGCCGATGTGGTAAAGCTGCGAGGGATGTCGCGGCAGCAAGTCGCCGGCTTGCGGGAAAGCCATTGCCCAGGGCAGGTCGCTCCCGGCAACGCGGCCCCATAACTCGCCGTTGATGAAGTTGCCGAGGCGCCCTGCGGCTAACCCCAGTGGCACTAGCGGTGCAATGAAGTCGGTAACGGCAAACCAGTCGGTTCCATGCTTGCGTGCCCATGCAGCCATGGCCATCAACACGCCGAGAAAGCCTCCATGGAAACTCATCCCGCCTTTCCAGATGGCGAGGATTTCCAGAGGATTGCTCAGGTAATAGCCCGGTTCGTAAAACAGCACCTGGCCGAGGCGGCCACCGAAAATCACGCCAAGCATTCCGTAGAACAGCAGGTCGTCAAGTTGTTCCTGATCGAAGGGGGCGTTGCCGCGCCGGATGCGCAGGCGGCCGAGCAGGATGAACTGGGCAAAGGCCAGCAGGTACATCAGACCGTACCAGCGGACGGCGAGTGGTCCGAGCGAAAACGCGATCGGATCGAATTGCGGGTGGATCAGCATCGGTAGCAAGAGTGGGCTAGAATTGGCCGATTATAGTTCGCGCCGCAGGCCTTGCTCCCGGCGCATTGATTTCGTCCGACACGGAGACTGAATATGCCCCAGTATCGTTCCCGCACTTCCACCCATGGCCGCAACATGGCTGGTGCCCGCGCTCTTTGGCGTGCCACCGGCATGAAGGATGGCGATTTCGGCAAGCCGATCATCGCGGTGGTCAACTCGTTTACTCAATTTGTGCCGGGGCACGTGCATCTGAAGGACCTGGGGCAGATGGTTGCCCGCGAAATCGAGGCCGCAGGCGGGATTGCCAAGGAGTTCAACACGATCGCAATTGATGACGGCATCGCGATGGGGCACAGCGGTATGCTCTATTCGTTGCCGTCGCGCGATCTGATTGCCGATTCGGTCGAATACATGGTCAATGCGCATTGCGCCGATGCAATGGTTTGTATTTCGAATTGCGACAAGATCACCCCGGGTATGTTGATGGCGGCAATGCGCTTGAACATTCCGGTTGTTTTCGTGTCCGGTGGTCCAATGGAAGCCGGCAAAGTCAAATTGCAGGACAAGGTGGTTCATCTGGATCTGGTCGATGCGATGGTTAAGGCTGCCGATGCCTCGGTGCCGCAGGCAGAACTGGATGAAATCGAACGTTCGGCCTGTCCGACCTGTGGCTCCTGTTCGGGAATGTTTACTGCCAACTCGATGAATTGTCTGACCGAGGCACTCGGTCTTAGCTTGCCCGGTAATGGCACGGTGGTGGCGACGCATGCGGACCGCAGGCAGTTGTTCCTGAAGGCCGGGCGTCTGGCTGTCGAACTGTGCAAGCGCTACTACGAAGAGGACGACGCTTCCGTGTTGCCGCGTTCGATTGCGACACGCGGTGCGTTTGAAAACGCCATGACCCTCGATGTGGCGATGGGCGGGTCGACCAACACCGTTCTGCACATTCTTGCTGCTGCGCAGGAGGCTGGAATCGATTTCACGATGGCCGACATTGACCGAATTTCTCGCTCGGTTCCGTGTTTGTGTAAAGTGGCTCCGATGACCGATAAATATCACATCGAGGATGTTCATCGCGCCGGCGGGATCATGGGAATTCTGGGGGAACTTGACCGCGCCGGGTTGATTCACCGCGATGCTCCGACTGTTCACGCGCGGAATCTCGGTGAGGCGATTGATCGCTGGGATGTGATTCGCGAGCATGACATCGCCGTGCACGAGTTTTTCAAGGCTGCGCCGGGCGGTGTGCCAACGCAGGTGGCCTTCTCCCAAGGGCGTCGCTTCAATGAGCTGGATCTGGACCGGACCCATGGCTGCATCCGCAATCTGGCCAACGCGTATTCCAAGGACGGCGGCTTGGCGGTTCTCTACGGAAACATCGCTCTTGATGGCTGTATCGTCAAAACGGCCGGGGTTGATGAGTCAATCTGGCAGTTTTCCGGGCGCGCCCGGGTCTTTGAAAGTCAGGATTCTGCCGTCGAGGCAATTCTCGGCGGGGAGGTGGTCGCCGGGGATGTGGTCGTGATTCGCTACGAGGGTCCCAAGGGGGGGCCGGGTATGCAGGAAATGCTTTATCCGACCTCTTACCTCAAGTCGATGGGGTTGGGTAAGGCCTGTGCGCTATTGACCGATGGCCGTTTTTCTGGGGGTACCTCGGGCTTGTCGATTGGTCATGCTTCCCCAGAGGCTGCTGATGGCGGAGCAATCGGGTTGGTTAACGAAGGAGATCGGATCGAGATCGATATTCCCGGGCGGCGGATTCATCTGGCGGTGAGCGACGAAGAATTGGCGGCTCGCCGGGGTGCCATGGAGGCCAAGGGGGAGGCTGCTTGGCAGCCGGAAAGTCGCCAGCGCGAAGTTTCGGCGGCGCTCCAGGCGTATGCTCTGATGGCAACCTCGGCGGACAAGGGGGCTGTGCGCGACGTGCGACAGATTCGCCGCAAGTAAGCTTGGTTTGGCCTGCAGGGGGCGTGGTGTTGCTCCCTTGTTACAGGGCTGCTGTTTTTTTGGCAAAAAGCGCAGCCCGGTGGTAAGAGAACTGGCGTCTGTTCGCCTTCGTCTATATCATCGGAGCCTGCTTTTTTAACATCAACTCTTCTATTACGGAGCGAGAGAATGAAAGCTGTTTACGTTGCAATGATGGCCGCTGCTGGTATTGCCATGATGGGCCAGGCCCAGGCGGACGAAGCTCTGGCTAAGGCCAAGAACTGCATGTCCTGCCACGCTATTGACAAGAAGCTGGTTGGTCCTTCCTACAAGGATGTGGCAGCCAAGTACAAGGGTGATGGCAAGGCTGCAGCAACCCTGGCCGCCAAGATCAAGACCGGTGGCAAGGGCGTCTGGGGCGAGATTCCGATGCCCCCGAACAACGTCACCGAAGACGAAGCCAAGAAGCTTGCAGCCTGGGTTCTGGCGACCAAGTAATCGGATCGCTGCTTTGCGGCCTGCTTATCCGCGGGCTTCAAAACAAAACGCCTTGCAGCATTGCAAGGCGTTTTGTTTTGAAGTGGATGGAAAAAAGTGTGCGTAGGTGTTGACAGTGGTTGTGCTTATCTGGAGAATAGCGGGCTCTTCAGGAGGGATTCCCGAGCGGTCAAAGGGATCAGACTGTAAATCTGACGGCACTGCCTTCGAAGGTTCGAATCCTTCTCCCTCCACCAGATTTGCGCTGTAGCGGTTATTGCTGCGAGCGAGGTTAAGCGGGTGTAGCTCAATGGTAGAGCTGAAGCCTTCCAAGCTTAAGACGAGGGTTCGATTCCCTTCACCCGCTCCAAGAATCGGTACGGTTGGAGTTTTAGGTAGGCCCATGTGGCTCAGTGGTAGAGCACTCCCTTGGTAAGGGAGAGGTCGGCAGTTCGATCCTGCCCATGGGCACCACCATTAGCTTGCTTCTGGATTTTTTACTTATTTGATTATTTGAGGAACTGGAATGGCTAAGGAAAAATTCGAGCGTACGAAGCCGCACGTTAACGTTGGTACGATTGGTCACGTTGACCACGGTAAGACCACGCTGACCGCTGCGATTACCACCGTGCTGGCTGCCAAGTTTGGTGGTGCAGCCAAGAAGTACGACGAAATCGATGCCGCTCCGGAAGAGAAGGCTCGCGGTATTACGATTAACACCGCTCACGTCGAATACGAAACCGAAAATCGTCACTATGCTCACGTTGACTGCCCGGGTCACGCTGACTACGTGAAGAACATGATTACCGGTGCCGCCCAGATGGACGGCGCGATCCTGGTGTGTTCCGCTGCTGACGGCCCGATGCCGCAGACTCGCGAGCACATCCTGCTGGCCCGTCAGGTTGGTGTGCCGTACGTTCTGGTGTTCATGAACAAGTGCGACATGGTTGACGACGCCGAGCTGCTCGAGCTGGTCGAAATGGAGCTGCGCGAGCTGCTGTCCAAGTACGACTTCCCGGGCGACGACACCCCGATCATCCACGGTTCCGCACTGAAGGCCCTGGAAGGCGACCAGTCCGAAATCGGTGAGCCGGCAATTTTCCGCCTGGCGGCTGCTCTGGATTCCTACATCCCGACCCCGGAACGTGCGGTTGATATGCCGTTCCTGATGCCGGTTGAAGACGTGTTCTCCATCTCTGGTCGCGGTACTGTTGTGACCGGCCGTGTTGAGCGCGGTATCGTCAAGGTTGGCGAAGAAATCGAAATCGTTGGTATTCGTCCGACCCAGAAGACCACCTGTACCGGTGTCGAAATGTTCCGCAAGCTGCTGGATCAGGGTCAGGCTGGCGACAACATCGGCGCGCTGCTGCGTGGTACCAAGCGTGAAGACGTCGAACGTGGTCAGGTGCTGTGCAAGCCGGGTTCCATCACCCCGCACACCCACTTCACGGGCGAAGTGTACGTTCTGTCCAAGGACGAAGGTGGTCGTCACACCCCGTTCTTCAACAACTACCGTCCGCAGTTCTACTTCCGTACGACCGACGTGACTGGCGCGATTTCGCTGCCGGAAGGCGTTGAGATGGTTATGCCGGGTGACAACATCCAGATGACCGTCAAGCTGATCGCTCCGATCGCTATGGAAGAAGGCCTGCGCTTCGCAATTCGCGAAGGTGGTCGTACCGTCGGTGCTGGCGTCGTCGCCAAGATCATCGAGTAATTTGCTTCTTCAGGGACGCTCTGTTATGGAGCGTCCTGATGTCTCTGCCGCAGGGGTGTAGCTCAATTGGTAGAGCAACGGTTTCCAAAACCGTAGGTCGGGGGTTCGATTCCCTCCGCCCCTGCCAAATCATTTTAAGATCGCAAACGTCATGTCCGACAAGATCAAGTTTGCGCTGGCGCTGGTTGTACTGGCTGCCGGCGTAGCTGGCTTCTACCTGCTTTCCGAGCAGGCGGCCATTCTGCGTCTGCTGGTTGTGTTGTTGGGTGTGGTGCTGGCTGCTTTGGTGATGTGGAAAACCGAGGCTGGTCAGCGTTTTTTTGTTTTCGCCAACGAGTCGGTTGTCGAAGCGAAAAAAGTAGTTTGGCCCTCCCGCAAAGAAACCATGCAGACCACTGGTGCTGTATTTGCATTTGTTGTTGTCATGGCGATCTTCCTGTATCTCACAGACAAGAGTCTGGAGTGGGTGTTGTATGACCTTGTTCTGGGTTGGAAGAAATCATGAGTAAGCGTTGGTATGTAGTTCACGCCTATTCGGGCTTCGAGAAAAGTGTAATGCGCGCCATTCAGGAGCGCATTTCCCGCATGGGGATGCAAGACAAATTTGGTCGCATTCTCGTGCCGGTCGAAGAAGTCGTTGAAATGAAGGGTGGCCAGAAGTCCATTTCTGAGCGCAAATTCTTTCCGGGCTATGTCCTGGTTGAAATGGAAATGGATGATGATAGTTGGCATCTGGTAAAGAATACCCCGAAAGTGACCGGTTTTGTCGGTGGGACCGCTACCCGGCCAACCCCGATTTCCGAGCGCGAAGTCGACAAGATCATGCAGCAAATGCAGGATGGTGTTGAAAAGCCGCGGCCGAAAATCCTTTTCGAAATTGGCGAGGTGGTTCGTGTCAAGGAAGGTCCATTCACGGACTTCCACGGCTCGGTCGAAGATGTCAATTACGAAAAGAATCGCCTGCGTGTGTCCGTGACCATTTTCGGTCGCGCAACCCCGGTTGAACTCGAGTTCGGTCAGGTCGAAAAGTCCTGATCGGTTGAAAGGGCAAGTCAGCCGCCCAGAGGCTGACAAGAGGAGCATTTTTCTCCTGGCGGATAAAAATGCGCTATCACTCACTACATTGGAGTTAACATGGCCAAGAAAATTACCGGCTATATCAAGCTGCAAGTGCCTGCTGGCAAAGCCAATCCGTCGCCCCCGATCGGTCCGGCACTGGGTCAGCGTGGTCTGAATATCATGGAATTCTGCAAGGCGTTCAACGCTCAGACTCAAGGTGTCGAGCCGGGTCTGCCGATTCCGGTTGTGATCACCGCCTACGCCGACAAGTCTTTCACTTTCGTGATGAAGACGCCGCCGGCTACGATCTTGATTAAGAAAGCCGCCGGTATCAAGTCTGGTTCGGCCAAGCCGCATACCGACAAAGTGGGCAAGATTACTCGTGCTCAAGCCGAAGAAATCGCCAAGACCAAGATGCCTGACCTGACTGCCGCCGATATGGAAGCAGCGGTTCGCACTATCGCGGGTTCTGCCCGTTCGATGGGTATCACGGTGGAGGGGCTCTAATCATGGCTAAGCTGACCAAAAAGCAAAAGGCCCAGCAGGGCAAGATTGAAGCGCAGAAGCTTTACCCGGTTCAGGAAGCTCTGACGCTGGCTAAGGAAACTGCAACCGCCAAGTTTGACGAGTCCATCGATGTGGCCGTCAACTTGGGGGTTGATGCACGTAAATCCGACCAGGTCGTTCGCGGTTCTGTCGTGCTGCCGGCTGGTACCGGTAAGTCCGTCCGTGTTGCCGTGTTCGCCCAAGGCGACAAGGCCGAAGCTGCCAAGGCAGCCGGTGCAGAGGTTGTTGGTTTCGACGATCTGGCCGCTGATGTCAAGGCGGGTAAGCTTGACTTTGATGTTGTCATCGCAACCCCCGATGCCATGCGCGTTGTAGGCCAACTCGGTCAGATTCTTGGCCCCCGTGGCCTGATGCCGAACCCGAAGGTCGGTACCGTGACCATGGACGTCGCTACCGCCGTCAAGAACGCCAAGGCCGGTCAGGTTCAGTACCGCACCGACAAGGCTGGTATCATTCACGCGACCATCGGCCGTGCTTCTTTCAGCGTTGAAAGCCTCGAGTCTAACTTGAAGGCGCTGATTGAGGCGTTGAACAAGGCCAAGCCGGCTTCCTCGAAAGGCCAGTACCTGCGCAAGGTTGCTGTTGCCGCAACGATGGGGCCTGGCGTCCGCATCGATCAGGCTACCCTGGTCGGCTAAAAAACTTTGGGCCACGGTCCGGGTTGTTGGTAACAGCCTGGATTGTGGATCGTCAAAGACCGCAGGTGTCGCAGAGATTACGGTCGACGCGACTTAATCGGCAAAATCAACCTGCGCAGACGGTGTCCCCGAACAAGATTTCTGCCTTTTAACGAAGGCAAGCTTCTGGTTCAGGTCGCCGTATAGGGGCGGAGGGAAACTTCCGCATTATGACTTGAAAGGAGGAAAGACCCGTGGGTCTCAATCTGAACGACAAAAAAGCTGTCGTCGCCGAGGTTTCGGCACAAGTGGCTAATGCCCAGACGATCGCGATTGCCGAATACCGTGGCATCGAGGTCGGTGACCTCACCGTGCTGCGCAAG
Source organism: Dechloromonas sp. ZY10 (assembly GCF_041378895.1). Taxonomy (NCBI): domain Bacteria; kingdom Pseudomonadati; phylum Pseudomonadota; class Betaproteobacteria; order Rhodocyclales; family Azonexaceae; genus Dechloromonas; species Dechloromonas aquae. The sequence continues at coordinate 3,158,881 of NZ_CP144212.1, read as the reverse complement.
AAGGCTCGCGAATCTGGCGTTTACCTGCGCGTGCTGAAGAACACCCTCGTCCGTCGCGCGGTGGCCGACACCGAGTTTGCCGGCCTGGCTGACCAGATGGTTGGTCCGCTGATTTACAGCATCTCCGCCGACCCCGTGGCAGCTGCGAAAGTCCTGAACGACTTCGCAAAGACCAACGACAAGCTGGTGCTCAAGGCCGGTTCTTATGCCGGCAAGACGCTCGACAAGGCTGGTGTCCAGGCTCTCGCCTCGGTCCCGAGCCGCGAAGAACTGCTCTCCAAGCTGCTGTACGTCATGCAAGCTCCGGTCGCCGGCTTTGTCCGCGCTGTGGATGCACTGGCTAAAAAGCGCGAAGAAGAAGCTGCCGCAGCTTGATCATTACCGCATACGAACTGAATTAGGAGTACTTTGAAATGGCAATTAGCAAAGAAGACATCCTGGAAGCCGTTGGCTCCCTGACCGTTATGGAACTGAACGACCTGGTCAAGGCGTTCGAAGAGAAGTTTGGCGTTTCCGCTGCCGCCGTCGCCGTTGCTGGCCCGGCTGCTGGTGGTGCTGCCGCTGCTGAAGAGCAGACCGAATTCACCGTTGTTCTGGCTGCTGCCGGCGACAAGAAGGTTGAAGTCATTAAGGTCGTCCGTGCTGTTACCGGCCTGGGCCTGAAGGAAGCCAAGGACCTGGTTGATGGTGCTCCGAAGCCCCTGAAGGAAGGCGTCTCCAAGGCTGATGCAGAAGCCCTGAAGAAGCAGCTGGAAGAAGCTGGCGCCAAGGTCGAGATCAAGTAATCTTGATCGACAGGATGGGCTGGGGACTTTGTCTCCGGCCCTTTTGTGCTTTGTAAAACTGATTCTGTACAAAACTGCACCCTTCTCCGCTGGCAAACGCAAATGGCGCTCTTCCTAAATAATTAGGCGGAGTTCGTTTGCGTTTGCCCGTTTCGATGGGCCCAATGTTTGATTTCATCCTCACGGAGTTACCATGACTTACTCCTTCACCGAGAAGAAACGCATCCGTAAGAGTTTCGCCAAGCGCGATAGCGTGCTTGACGTTCCTTTCTTGTTGTCAACCCAGCTCGATTCTTTCGAAGCGTTTTTGCAGGCGGATATTCCGACCGAGCAGCGCAAGAACGAAGGGCTGCAAGCGGCGTTCACCTCGATTTTCCCGATCGTTTCCCATTCCGGTAACGCCAGGCTGGAGTTTGTCAGTTACATGCTCGGCGAGCCGGCCTTCGATGTGACTGAGTGCCAGCAGCGCGGTCTGACCTTCGCGTCGTCTCTGCGGGCCAAGGTTCGTCTTGTGATCATGGATCGCGATGCGCCCGACACCGTGAAAGAGGTCAAGGAGCAGGAAGTTTACATGGGGGAAATCCCCTTGATGACCAAGAATGGTTCGTTCGTGATCAACGGAACCGAGCGCGTCATCGTTTCCCAGTTGCACCGCTCGCCCGGCGTGTTTTTCGAGCATGACCGCGGCAAGACCCATAGTTCCGGCAAGTTGCTGTTCTCCGCTCGCGTCATTCCTTACCGTGGCTCTTGGCTCGATTTCGAATTCGATCCTAAAGACACGCTGTTCTTCCGGGTGGATCGTCGTCGCAAGATGCCGGTAACGACGCTGCTCAAAGCAATCGGGATGAGTTCAGAAGAAATCCTGGCTCAGTTCTTCGAGTTCGATACTTTCCTGCTGGGGCGCGAAAGTGTCGAGTTTTCCCTCGTGCCCGAGCGTTTGCGGGGTGAGGTTGCTCGTTTTGACTTCGTCGCTCCTGACGGCAAAGTGATTGTTGCCAAAGACAAACGGATCACGGCAAAGCACATTCGCGATATTGCCGCGGCCGGTCTCAAGCAGGTTGCCGTGCCGGAAGAGTTCATTCTCGGGCGCGTGGTGGCAAAGAACATCATCGATAAGGCAACGGGCGAGGTGATTGCCAATGCCAACGACGAGATTACCGAGACGTTGCTGGCCAAGTTGCGCGAAGCCGAGGTTGCGACGGTTGAAACGTTGTACACCAACGATCTGGACCGTGGAGCGTTCATTTCCAACACCCTGCGGGCAGATGAAACCGCGTCCCGCCAAGCGGCAAGAATTGCAATTTATCGCATGATGCGTCCGGGGGAGCCGCCGACGGAAGAGGCGGTGGAGATTCTGTTCAACGGTTTGTTCTATTCCGACGAGCGCTACGACCTGTCCGGCGTCGGCCGGATGAAGTTCAACCGCCGTCTCGCTCGCCCCGACGTCATTGAATACAAGGTGATGGTGCGCTCGCTTGCCTCGAAGGCTGAGGCAGCCCTGAACAAGCTGGCAGACGCTGCCGGAGTGTCGCTTGACCTGATTCACGACATCGTAAACGGTTTGCCTTACGGCCCGCGCGCGCTGGCAGAAAACCTCACGCAGGAAGTGGCCAAGACGCTGCATGACAAAGTCAAGGCCGCGGGCGCCAGCCTGGAAGTTCGCGAGCAACTGACGCTTAGCCCGTTGGATATCGTCGAAGTGATCAAGATTCTCGTTGAACTGCGCAATGGCCGCGGAGAAATTGACGATATCGATCACCTGGGTAACCGCCGTGTTCGCTCGGTGGGTGAACTTGCCGAAAATCAGTTCCGGGCTGGTCTTGTCCGTGTGGAGCGCGCAGTCAAGGAACGGTTGAGCCAGGCTGAGTCCGACAACCTGATGCCGCATGATCTGATTAACGCCAAGCCGATCAGTGCTGCGATCAAGGAGTTTTTTGGCTCCAGCCAACTTTCCCAGTTTATGGATCAAACCAACCCGTTGTCGGAAATTACGCACAAACGGCGTGTTTCGGCACTCGGTCCTGGCGGTTTGACCCGCGAGCGTGCGGGCTTTGAAGTTCGTGACGTGCATCCCACCCACTATGGTCGCGTGTGCCCGATCGAAACGCCGGAAGGTCCGAACATCGGCCTGATCAACTCGCTGGCGCTTTATGCTAGGGTCAATTCCTACGGCTTTATCGAGACCGCTTACCGGCGTGTGATCGATAGCAAGGTTACCGACCAAATCGAGTATCTGTCGGCAATTGAGGAAGGTAACTATGTCGTTGCGCAGGCAAACGCCGCGCTTGATGGCGAAGGCCGCCTGATCGACGAGCTGGTTACCTGCCGTGAAAAAGGCGAAACCATCCTGTCGGAGCCAGCTCGTGTTCAGTACATGGACGTGGCTCCGGGCCAGATTGTTTCGGTCGCCGCCTCGTTGATTCCGTTCCTCGAGCATGACGATGCGAACCGCGCGCTGATGGGCGCCAACATGCAACGTCAGGCGGTGCCTTGTCTGCGTCCGGAAAAGCCGCTGGTCGGTACCGGCATCGAGCGCACTGTCGCGGTTGACTCGGGCACGGCCGTAGTTGCCCGGCGTGGCGGCAAGGTCGACTACGTTGATGCCGGCCGCGTTGTGGTCCGCGTCAATGATGCGGAAGCGGTAGCTGGTGAGGTTGGCGTCGATATCTACAATCTCACCAAGTACACCCGCTCGAACCAGAATACCAATATCAATCAGCGTCCTATGGTTCGCGTGGGCGACATCATCGCCAGCGGCGATGTGGTTGCTGACGGGGCATCGACCGATAAGGGCGAACTGGCTCTTGGTCAGAACATGCTGATCGCGTTCATGCCGTGGAACGGTTACAACTTCGAAGATTCGATCCTCATTTCTGAGCGTGTTGTGGCAGAAGACCGTTACACCTCGATCCATATCGAGGAGTTGACCGTTGTTGCACGCGATACGAAGCTTGGCCCCGAGGAAATTACCCGCGATATCGCTTCGCTGGGCGAAGTGCAGTTGTCGCGTCTCGATGACTCCGGGATTGTGTATATCGGTGCTGAGGTGCAGGCGGGTGATGTTCTGGTGGGCAAGGTGACGCCCAAGGGCGAAACCCAGTTGACTCCGGAAGAAAAGCTGCTGCGTGCAATTTTCGGCGAGAAGGCATCTGATGTTAAGGATACTTCGCTGCGTGTGCCCTCGGGTATTGCCGGTACGGTCATTGACGTACAAGTGTTCACCCGCGAGGGGATCGAGCGTGACAAGCGCGCCCAGTCAATCATTGATGAGCACCTGCGTCACTACAAACTCGATCTCGCCGACCAGATGCGGATTGTCGAACGCGATGCGTTCGAGCGGGTGGGTCGCCTGATCGTCGGCAAGAAAGCCAACGGTGGTCCGAAGAAGCTGTCCAAGGGGGCTGTTATCGAGCAGGCCTATCTCGATAGCATGGATCCCCACCACTGGTTCGATATCCGCGTGGCGGACGAGGAGCTGGCGCTGCAACTCGAACAGACCCGCGAAGGTCTCGAGCAGGCACGCAAGGAGTTTGATGTTGCCTTCGAGGCCAAGCGCAAGAAGCTGACTCAGGGCGATGAATTGCCGCCTGGCGTCCAGAAAATGGTCAAGGTATACGTTGCCGTCAAACGCCGCCTGCAGCCAGGCGACAAGATGGCCGGTCGTCACGGTAACAAGGGTGTTGTATCCCGGATTCTTCCGGTTGAAGACATGCCGTACATGGAAGACGGTCGCCCGGTTGATATCGTGCTGAATCCGCTGGGTGTTCCGTCACGGATGAACGTTGGGCAGATTCTCGAAGTCCACCTCGGTCTCGCAGCCAAGGGGCTGGGTTACAAGATTGGCGACATGCTGCGTCGTCAGGCTGCGGTAACCGAGGTCCGTCAATTCCTTGATCAGGTTTATAACTGCAGTGGCAAGAGCGAAAATCTGGACGAATTGACTGACGTCGAAATCATGGAAATGGCTGGCAATCTGACCACGGGTGTGCCGTTTGCTACCCCAGTGTTCGATGGTGCCAAGGATGAGGAAATCAAGACCATGCTGCGCATGGCGGGGATGCCCGAGTCAGGTCAGATGACTTTGTTCGATGGCCGTACTGGTGATGCATTCGAGCGCCAGGTTACGGTCGGCTACATGCACTACCTGAAACTGCATCATCTGGTTGATGACAAGATGCACGCCCGTTCGACCGGTCCGTACTCGCTGGTTACCCAGCAGCCGTTGGGCGGTAAGGCACAGTTCGGTGGTCAGCGCTTCGGTGAAATGGAAGTGTGGGCACTGGAGGCCTATGGTGCATCGTATGTGCTGCAGGAAATGCTGACCGTCAAGTCGGATGACGTTAATGGCCGGACCAAGGTCTACGAAAACATCGTCAAGGGCGAGCACAAGATTGATGCCGGGATGCCGGAGTCGTTCAACGTGCTGGTCAAGGAAATCCGCTCGCTGGCGATCGATATCGATCTGGAACGCTACTGATTCAGGGCTTAGGAGTTAAACAATGAAAGCATTGCTCGATCTGTTCAAGCAGGTAACCGCCGAAGAGGAATTTGACGCGATTACCATCGGTCTCGCTTCGCCCGAAAAGATCCGTTCTTGGTCCTATGGCGAAGTCAAGAAGCCGGAAACCATCAACTACCGGACTTTCAAGCCGGAGCGTGATGGTCTGTTCTGTGCCAAGATTTTCGGCCCGGTCAAGGATTACGAATGCTTGTGTGGCAAGTACAAGCGTCTCAAGCATCGTGGCGTGATCTGTGAAAAGTGTGGCGTCGAAGTGACGCTGGCCAAGGTCCGCCGTGACCGCATGGGGCACATCGAACTGGCCTCGCCGGTTGCCCACATCTGGTTCCTCAAGTCGTTGCCATCCCGTTTGGGCATGGTGCTCGACATGACCTTGCGCGATATTGAACGTGTTCTGTATTTCGAAGCTTATGTGGTAACCGATCCGGGTATGGTCGGTAATCTGCAGCGCGCCCAGTTGCTGACCGAAGAGCAGTATCTGGACATGGTTGAAGAGCATGGTGACGACTTCCAGGCCCTGATGGGGGCTGAAGGCGTTCGCGAACTGCTGCGCAACCTAGATCTGGAAGGGGAGGTTGAGTCTCTGCGCGCAGAACTGGATGTCACGGGATCGGAAGCCAAGAACAAGAAGCTGGCCAAGCGCCTGAAGATTCTCGAAGGCTTCCTCAAGTCCGGTATCAAGCCGGATTGGATGATTCTCGAAGTACTGCCGGTTCTGCCGCCGGATCTGCGCCCCCTGGTGCCGCTGGACGGTGGCCGTTTTGCGACTTCCGATCTGAATGACCTCTATCGTCGCGTCATCAACCGTAACAACCGTCTGAAGCGCCTGCTGGAGTTGAAGGCTCCGGACATCATTGTTCGTAACGAAAAGCGGATGCTGCAGGAAGCGGTTGATTCGCTGCTTGATAACGGTCGCCGCGGTAAGGCGATGACCGGTGCCAACAAGCGCCCGCTGAAGTCGCTGGCCGACATGATCAAGGGTAAAGGCGGTCGTTTCCGTCAGAACCTGCTGGGTAAGCGCGTCGACTACTCCGGCCGTTCGGTCATCGTGGTTGGTCCTCAGCTCAAGCTGCATCAATGCGGCCTGCCCAAGTTGATGGCACTGGAACTGTTCAAGCCTTTCATCTTTCACAAGCTGGAAGTGCTCGGTTATGCGACTACCATCAAGCAGGCCAAGAAGATGGTGGAAAGTCAGGAGCCGGTGGTCTGGGACATTCTGGAAGATGTCATCCGCGAACATCCGGTCATGCTGAACCGTGCTCCTACTCTGCACCGTCTGGGTATTCAAGCTTTCGAGCCGACCCTGATCGAAGGCAAGGCAATCCAGTTGCATCCGCTGGTTTGTGCGGCGTTCAACGCCGACTTCGACGGCGACCAGATGGCTGTTCACGTGCCGCTGTCGCTGGAAGCCCAGATGGAAGCCCGCACGCTGATGCTGGCCTCGAACAACGTGCTGTCGCCAGCTAACGGTCAGCCGATCATCGTGCCGTCGCAGGATATCGTTCTGGGTTTGTACTACGCCACCCGTGAGCGAATCAACGGCAAGGGCGAGGGCATGTATTTTGCCGACGTCGCCGAAGTCGAGCGTGCTCTCGCCGCCGGCCAGGTCGAACTGCACGCTCGCGTCAATGTCCGCCTGAAGCAGTACGAGCCTTCCACGGTCGACGGTGAGTGGAATGAAAAAATGGTGCGCACCGAAACTACGGTCGGCCGTGCCATTCTTTCCCAGATTCTGCCCAAGGGCCTGCCGTTCAAGGTGATCGACAAGGCCTTGAAGAAAAAGGAAATCTCCAAGCTGATCGATGAGTCGTTCCGCCGCTGTGGTCTGAAGGAAACGGTTGTTTTTGCTGACAAGCTGATGCAAAACGGCTATGCGTTGGCAACTCGCGCCGGTATTTCCTTCTGCTCCGATGACATGCTGGTTCCGGCCAAGAAGTATCAGATCATTGCCGAGGCCGAGGCCGAGGTTAAGGAGATCGAGGATCAGTACAAGAACGGTCTGGTGACCCAGGGCGAACGCTACAACAAGGTCGTTGATATCTGGGGGCGCACTGGTGACCAGGTCGCCAAGGTGATGATGGACGAACTCGGTCACGAGGAAGTCATTGATCGCCATGGCAAGAAGGTCAAGCAGGACTCCTTCAACTCGATTTACATGATGGCCGATTCGGGCGCGCGGGGTTCTGCAGCCCAGATTCGCCAGTTGGCTGGTATGCGCGGCCTGATGGCCAAGCCGGACGGTTCGATTATCGAAACTCCGATTACCACCAACTTCCGCGAAGGTCTGAACGTTCTCCAGTACTTCATCTCGACCCACGGCGCGCGTAAGGGTCTGGCTGATACCGCGTTGAAGACTGCGAACTCCGGTTACCTGACTCGTCGTTTGGTCGATGTGACTCAGGATCTGGTGATCACTGAAGATGATTGCGGAACCAGCAATGGTTTCGCTGTGAAGGCCTTGGTCGAAGGCGGTGAAGTGATTGAGCCGCTGCGTGAGCGGATCCTCGGTCGTGTTACGGTCGACGATCTGGTGGATCCGGAAACCCAGGAGACGGTGATTTTCTCCGGCACGATGCTCGACGAAGACCTGGTTGATCTGATCGATAAGCTGGGTATCGACGAAGTCAAGGTTCGTACGCCGCTGACCTGCGAAACCCGCTATGGCCTGTGCGCCAAGTGCTACGGTCGCGACCTCGGCCGCGGCACCATGGTTAACGCTGGCGAATCGGTTGGTGTGATTGCTGCTCAGTCAATTGGTGAGCCGGGTACTCAGCTCACCATGCGGACCTTCCACGTGGGTGGTGCTGCTTCCCGTGCTGCCGTGGCATCGCAGGTTGAGGCCAAATCCACCGGTACCGTCCGTCTGACTTCCAATATGCGCTACGTCACCAGCGCCAAGGGCGACAAGGTGGTGATTTCCCGTTCCGGCGAGGTCCTGATCACCGACGACCATGGGCGCGAGCGTGAGCGGCACAAGGTGCCCTATGGCGCGACTCTGGCCGTGGATGATGGTCAGCAGATCAAGGCAGGCACCAAGCTTGCTTCCTGGGATCCGCACACCCGTCCGATCGTCACCGAATATGCTGGTACTGTCCGCTTCGAAAACGTCGAAGAGGGCGTGACCGTTGCTAAGCAGGTCGACGATGTGACCGGTCTGTCAACCTTGGTTGTGATCGACTCCAAGCGCGGTGGTAAAGCGGCTGCCAAGGGTTTGCGCCCGGTGGTGCGACTGCTCGACGAGAATGGCCAGGAAGTTCGTGTAGCAGGCTCTGATCACGCGGTTTCGATTGCTTTCCAGGTAGGGGCAATCATCTCCGTGGTTGATGGTCAGCAGGTTGGTGTTGGCGATGTGCTGGCTCGTATGCCTCAGGAGTCAGCCAAGACTCGCGACATTACCGGCGGTCTGCCGCGCGTTGCCGAGTTGTTTGAAGCTCGTACGCCGAAGGATGCCTCGGTTCTCGCTGAATTTACCGGTACCATCAGCTTTGGTAAGGACACCAAGGGCAAGCAGCGGTTGATCATTACCGACCTGGATGGTCTGACCCACGAATACCTGATCCCGAAGGATAAGCATGTTCTTGTGCACGATGGTCAGGTGGTGAACAAGGGTGAGAAGATCGTCGAAGGCGAGCCCGATCCGCATGACATCCTCCGTCTGCAGGGCGTTGAGGCGCTGGCGCGTTACATCACTGATGAAGTTCAGGATGTTTACCGTTTGCAAGGTGTGAAGATTAACGATAAGCACATCGAAGTGATCGTCCGTCAGATGCTGCGTCGGGTGACCATTGTTGAACCGGGTGACACCAAGTTCATCAAGTCAGAGCAGGTCGAGCGTGCCGAGTTGCTTGCCGAAAATGATCGAGTAATTGCCGAGGGTAAATTGCCGGCAACTTTCGAGCACATGCTGCTGGGGATCACCAAGGCTTCGCTGTCTACCGACTCCTTTATTTCGGCAGCCTCTTTCCAGGAGACTACTCGTGTTCTTACCGAGGCTGCGATCATGGGCAAGCGCGACGAACTCCGCGGTCTCAAGGAGAACGTCATTGTGGGTCGCCTGATTCCCGCCGGTACTGGCCTGGCTTACCACCGCAGCCGCAAGGCGCAGGCCGAAGGTGAGGATCAAGGTATTTCTCAATTGGAAGAGTCCGCAGAGCAATTCGCCGGGCAGGATGCCGATCTGAGTGCATGAGCAATTTGGCCTCTGTGTCAAGTTGACACAGAGGCTTGAGCGATCATAGAATCTATGGTCTTTGTCGGCAGAGGCTAATCATTGTCTCTGCTTTGGATAACAAAATCGCCGGCTTCTAGCGAGGTCGGCAATTGAAGGAAGTTTGATATGCCGACCATCAACCAGCTCGTGCGCAAACCGCGAGTGGCCGAGAAGGCCAAGAGCAAGGTTCCTGCTCTGGAAAAGTGCCCGCAGAAGCGTGGCGTTTGCACCCGTGTTTACACCACGACCCCGAAAAAGCCGAACTCCGCGTTGCGTAAGGTTTGTAAGGTTCGCCTGACCAATGGCTTCGAAGTCATTTCCTACATCGGTGGTGAGGGTCACAACCTGCAGGAGCACTCCGTGGTTCTGATCCGTGGTGGTCGTGTCAAGGATTTGCCGGGTGTGCGTTACCACACCGTGCGCGGCTCCCTGGATACCCAGGGGGTCAAGGATCGTAAGCAGGCCCGTTCGAAGTACGGTGCCAAGCGTCCGAAGGCTGCCTAAGTTTTCTGGTGGCTTGAGTAAGTGGCCGTCTTGTGGCGGTCGAGAGGGCCGGGATGGGGTAACCCAGTTCCGGCTTTTCAACTGAATAGTGATCTATAGAGGTTAATATGCCCCGTCGTCGTGAAGTACCCAAGCGCGATATTCTGCCGGACCCGAAGTTCGGTAATGTCGAAGTCTCCAAGTTCATCAACGCCATTATGCAGAGCGGTAAGAAGTCTGTTGCCGAGCGCATCGTTTATGGTGCTTTTGACATCATCACCACCAAGTCCGGTAAGGATCCGCTGGAAGTCTTCGGCTCTGCCATGGCAAACGTCAAGCCGATGGTTGAAGTGAAGTCCCGCCGTGTGGGCGGTGCGAACTACCAGGTTCCGGTTGAAGTTCGTCCGGCTCGTCGCGCTGCTTTGGCAATGCGTTGGTTGCGTGAATCTGCTCGCAAGCGTTCCGAAAAGTCGATGGGTCAGCGTCTGGCAGCGGAAATGCTGGAAGCCGCCGAAAACCGCGGCGGCGCCGTCAAGAAGCGCGACGAAGTTCACCGTATGGCCGAAGCCAATAAGGCATTCGCTCACTTCCGCTTCTAATCCATCGAGGGCTACAACGTGGCACGTAAGACTCCTATCGAGCGTTACCGTAATATCGGTATTTCCGCTCACATTGACGCCGGCAAGACCACCACGACCGAGCGTATCCTCTACTACACCGGTGTTAACCACAAGATCGGTGAAGTGCACGACGGTGCTGCCACCATGGACTGGATGGAGCAGGAGCAGGAGCGTGGTATCACCATTACCTCCGCTGCAACGACCTGCTTCTGGAAGGGTATGGACAGTTCCTTCCCTGAGCACCGCTTCAATATCATCGACACCCCGGGACACGTTGACTTCACGATCGAAGTTGAGCGTTCCATGCGTGTTCTGGATGGTGCCTGCATGGTTTACTGTGCGGTCGGTGGCGTTCAGCCGCAGTCCGAAACTGTTTGGCGTCAAGCGACCAAGTACCAAGTGCCGCGTCTGGCCTTCGTGAACAAGATGGACCGTTCCGGTGCCAACTTCTTCAAGGTCGTTGACCAGATGAAGACCCGCCTGAAGGCCAATCCGGTGCCGATCGTGATCCCGATTGGTGCTGAAGATACCTTCGCTGGTGTGGTTGACCTGATCAAGATGAAGGCCATTTTCTGGGATGAAGCTTCCCAGGGTATGAAGTTCGATTACCGTGATATTCCGGCTGATCTGGTTGATACCGCTCAGGAATGGCGCGAACAGATGGTTGAAGCGGCTGCTGAAGCCTCTGAAGACCTGATGAACGAATACCTGGAAAACGGCGATCTGTCGGAAGAGAAGATCAAGCTGGGTCTGCGTCTGCGCACCCTGGCCTGCGAAATCCAGCCGATGCTGTGCGGTACTGCGTTCAAGAACAAGGGTGTGCAGCGCATGCTGGACGCCGTCATTGAACTGCTGCCGTCGCCGGTTGATATTCCGCCGGTTCAGGGTACGGACGAGCGCGAGCAGCCAGCTTCCCGCAAGGCTGATGACGCCGAAAAGTTCTCCGCTCTGGCATTCAAGCTGATGACCGACCCGTTCGTTGGTCAGCTGACCTTTATCCGTGTTTACTCGGGCGTGCTGAACTCCGGTGCAACCGTCTACAACTCGGTCAAGGGCAAGAAGGAGCGTATCGGCCGTATTCTGCAGATGCACGCCAACAACCGCGAGGAAATCAAGGAAGTTCTGGCTGGTGACATCGCCGCTTGCGTCGGTTTGAAGGAAGTTACCACGGGTGAAACCCTGTGTGATCCAGATGCCCCGATCATTCTTGAGCGCATGGTTTTCCCGGATCCGGTGATTCACGTCGCCGTCGAGCCGAAGACCAAGGGCGACCAGGAAAAGATGGGTCTGGCGCTGGGTCGTCTGGCTGCTGAAGATCCGTCCTTCCGCGTTCGTACTGACGAAGAATCCGGTCAGACCATTATTTCCGGTATGGGCGAATTGCACCTCGAAATCATCGTTGACCGCATGAAGCGCGAATTCAACGTTGAAGCCAACGTGGGGGCGCCGCAGGTTGCTTACCGCGAATGCATCAAGAAGGCTGTCGAGCAGGAAGGCAAGTTCGTCAAGCAGTCCGGTGGTCGTGGTCAGTTCGGTCACGTTTGGCTCAAGATCGAGCCGAATGAGCCGGGTGCAGGTTACGCTTTTGTCGATGCGATCAAGGGTGGCGTGGTTCCGCGCGAATACATCCCAGCAGTCGACAAGGGTCTGCAGGACGCGATCGCCAATGGCGTGCTTGCTGGCTTCCCTGTTGTCGATATTAAGTTCACGCTGTTTGACGGTTCTTACCACGACGTTGACTCGAACGAAAATGCATTCCGTATGGCTGCCTCGATGGCCTTCAAGGAAGGTATGAAGAAGGCTAGTCCGACGTTGCTTGAGCCGATGATGGCGGTTGTTGTCGAAACCCCGGAAGACTATATGGGGAACGTCATGGGCGATCTTTCGTCCCGTCGTGGCATCGTCCAGGGTATGGATGATTTGCCGGGTGGTACTAAGGAAGTTCGTGCAGAAGTTCCGCTGTCCGAAATGTTCGGTTATGCAACTTCGCTCCGCTCGTTGTCGCAAGGTCGTGCTACCTATTCCATGGAATTCAAGCACTACTCTGAGGCACCGAAGAACGTCGCCGAAGCTGTTATCAATAAGAAGTAATTTCTGTTCTATTTAATTTGGAGGTCCGAAAATGGCCAAGGAAAAATTTGAACGTACGAAGCCGCACGTTAACGTTGGTACGATTGGTCACGTTGACCACGGTAAGACCACGCTGACCGCTGCGATTACCACCGTGCTGGCTGCCAAGTTTGGTGGTGCAGCCAAGAAGTACGACGAAATCGATGCCGCTCCGGAAGAGAAGGCTCGCGGTATTACGATTAACACCGCTCACGTCGAATACGAAACCGAAAATCGTCACTATGCTCACGTTGACTGCCCGGGTCACGCTGACTACGTGAAGAACATGATTACCGGTGCCGCCCAGATGGACGGCGCGATCCTGGTGTGTTCCGCTGCTGACGGCCCGATGCCGCAGACTCGCGAGCACATCCTGCTGGCCCGTCAGGTTGGTGTGCCGTACGTTCTGGTGTTCATGAACAAGTGCGACATGGTTGACGACGCCGAGCTGCTCGAGCTGGTCGAAATGGAGCTGCGCGAGCTGCTGTCCAAGTACGACTTCCCGGGCGACGACACCCCGATCATCCACGGTTCCGCACTGAAGGCCCTGGAAGGCGACCAGTCCGAAATCGGTGAGCCGGCAATTTTCCGCCTGGCGGCTGCTCTGGATTCCTACATCCCGACCCCGGAACGTGCGGTTGATATGCCGTTCCTGATGCCGGTTGAAGACGTGTTCTCCATCTCTGGTCGCGGTACTGTTGTGACCGGCCGTGTTGAGCGCGGTATCGTCAAGGTTGGCGAAGAAATCGAAATCGTTGGTATTCGTCCGACCCAGAAGACCACCTGTACCGGTGTCGAAATGTTCCGCAAGCTGCTGGATCAGGGTCAGGCTGGCGACAACATCGGCGCGCTGCTGCGTGGTACCAAGCGTGAAGACGTCGAACGTGGTCAGGTGCTGTGCAAGCCGGGTTCCATCACCCCGCACACCCACTTCACGGGCGAAGTGTACGTTCTGTCCAAGGACGAAGGTGGTCGTCATACCCCGTTCTTTAACAACTACCGTCCGCAGTTCTACTTCCGTACTACCGACGTGACTGGCGCGATTTCGCTGCCGGAAGGCGTTGAGATGGTTATGCCGGGTGACAACATCCAGATGACCGTCAAGCTGATCGCCCCGATCGCTATGGAAGAGGGCCTGCGCTTCGCAATTCGCGAAGGTGGTCGTACCGTCGGTGCTGGCGTCGTCGCTAAGATCATCGAGTAATTGTACTTGGCGCCCGGGTCCTCGATTCGGGCGCTTATTTCGTTCTTTAAATCTGCTCTTTGGAAGCTGCTATGCAAAACCAGAAAATTCGTATTCGCCTGAAAGCCTTTGATTATCGTTTGATCGATCAGTCCGCTCAGGAGATTGTGGACACCGCCAAGCGTACTGGTGCCGTTGTTCGCGGTCCGGTTCCTTTGCCGACTCGCAAGCAGCGCTTTGATATTCTGCGCTCCCCGCACGTCAATAAGGCTTCTCGTGATCAGCTCGAGATTCGTACCCATCAGCGTCTGATGGATATCGTTGATCCGACTGATAAGACGGTTGATGCTCTGATGAAGCTGGATCTCCCGGCTGGCGTTGACGTCGAAATCAAGTTGCAGTAAGTCATAAAAGGCGGATATAATCCGCTTTTTTCGGGGGTGGCCGCTTTGCGGTTGCCCATTTGTTGTTTTACATCGACCGGCCAATCGCAGCCGGCGATGAGGAGAATAACCATGAGTCTAGGCCTTGTTGGTCGCAAGGTGGGCATGACTCGCATTTTTGCTGAGGATGGTGTTTCCATTCCGGTAACTGTGCTGGATGTGTCCAATAATCGTGTGACCCAAGTCAAAACGCCGGAGATCGACGGCTACGCAGCTGTTCAGGTCGCATTCGGCACGCGCCGCGCCTCGCGTGTTACCAAGCCGCTGGCGGGTCATCTCGCCAAGGCAGGGGTTGAGGCAGGTCACGTTCTCAAAGAGTTTCGTGTTGATGCAGAGCAATTGGCTGGCCTGAAGGCTGGTGATCAGATTGCTGTTACCTTGTTTGCTGAAGGGCAAAAGGTTGACGTTACCGGTCAGAGCATCGGTAAGGGCTTCCAGGGTGGCATCAAGCGTCACAATTTTTCCTCCAATCGTGCCTCTCACGGTAACTCGGTGTCGCATAACGCACCCGGTTCTATCGGTATGGCGCAGGATCCGGGTCGTGTGTTCCCTGGTAAGCGTATGGCTGGTCATTTGGGTGATGTTCAGGTAACCACTCAGTGCTTGACCGTTGTTCGTGTTGATGCCGAGCGTCAGCTCCTTTTGATCAAGGGTGCTGTTCCGGGGGCGAAGGGCTCTGACGTGGTCGTGCGTCCGGCGGTTAAGGCATAAGGGGGCGTCATGGAACTCAAGGTAATTAACGAGCAGGGCCAAGAAGCTGCGAAGCTTCAGGCTTCCGACGTTCTGTTTGGTCGCGAGTTTAACGAAGCGCTGGTGCATCAGATCGTCGTGGCTTATCAGGCCAATGCACGTGCTGGCAATCGCAAGCAGAAAGATCGCTCCGAGGTTAAGCACACCACCACCAAGCCGTGGCGCCAAAAGGGTACGGGTCGTGCCCGTGCCGGTAGTAATGGCTCGCCGCTGTGGCGTGGGGGTGGTCGCATTTTCCCGAACTCCCCGGAAGAAAACTTCACCCAGAAAGTGAACAAGAAGATGTTCCGCGCTGGGATGGCGTCTATTCTTTCCGAGTTGGCTCGCCAGGATCGCTTGGTGGTTGTCGAGGATATCGCAGTCGATGCACCGAAGACCAAGTTGTTCAGTCAGAAGCTGAAGAGCATGGGGCTGGAAGGTAATCTTCTGGTGGTTACCGACGTGCTCAACGAAAACCTCTATCTGTCGTCTCGCAACCTGCCGAATGTGCTGGTGCTTGAGGCACAGGAGGCTGATCCGGTTTCTCTGGTGCGTTTCGGCAAGGTTGTCGTAACCAAGAGCGCCGTTGCCAAGTTCGAGGAGATGTGGGGATGAATCAAGAACGTCTGATGCAGGTGCTGCTGGCGCCGCAAATCTCCGAAAAGGCAACTTTCATTGCTGATAAGAACGAGCAAGTTGTCTTCCGTGTTGCTTCCGATGCAACCAAGCCTGAAGTGAAAGCTGCTGTTGAATTGCTCTTCAAGGTTGAGGTTGACTCGGTTCAGGTGTGCAACGTTAAGGGTAAGGTCAAGCGCTTCCGCGGTGCTGTTGGTCGCCGCAAGGGCTGGAAAAAGGCTTTTGTCTGCCTGAAGCCTGGTCAGGAGATCAACTTCGTAGAAGGGGGTAATTCCTAATGGCTCTGGTAAAAGTAAAGCCGACTTCTCCTGGTCGTCGCGCAGTTGTTCAGGTGGTCAATCCTGATCTGCACAAGGGTAAGCCTTTTGCTGGTCTGGTTGAGTCGCAGTCCAAGCGCTCGGGTCGCAATAACAACGGTCGCGTGACTGTTCGCCATCAGGGCGGCGGTCACAAGCAGGCTTACCGCGTTATTGACTTCAAGCGTACCAAGGACGGTGTTCCTGGTAAAGTTGAGCGCCTCGAATACGACCCCAATCGCACTGCCAACATCGCGCTGGTTTTGTATGCGGACGGTGAGCGTCGCTACATCATTGCCAACAAGGGCATGGTGGTCGGTCAGCAGGTTATGAGTGGCTCTGAGGCCCCGATCAAGTCCGGTAACGCGCTGCCGATCCGTAATATTCCGGTCGGTACGACCATTTGCTGCGTGGAAATGCTTCCGGGCAAGGGGGCGCAAATCGCTCGCTCTGCTGGAACGTCTGTTCAGTTGCTGGCTCGCGACGGTGTGTATGCCCAGATTCGTCTGCGTTCTGGCGAGGTTCGTCGCGTCCACGTCGAGTGTCGTGCAACTGTTGGTGAAGTTGGTAACGAAGAGAACAATCTGCGCAAGATTGGTAAGGCCGGTGCGCAGCGCTGGCGTGGTATTCGTCCGACCGTTCGTGGTACGGCAATGAACCCGATCGATCACCCGCATGGTGGTGGTGAAGGTAAGACTGGCGAAGGCCGTGTGCCGGTTAACCCATGGGGTCAGCCGACTAAGGGTTATCGTACTCGCAAGAACAAGCGCACGAACAGCATGATCGTTCAGCGTCGTCATAAGCGTTAAGGGGTAGGAAATGGGACGTTCTCTTAAAAAGGGCCCGTTTGTTGATGCGCATCTGATCGACAAGGTCGAAGCAGTGCGCGCTTCTAACGACAAGCGCCCGATCAAGACCTGGTCGCGTCGCTCGACGATCCTCCCCGAGTTTATCGGTCTGACGATTGCGGTCCACAATGGTAAGCAGCATATTCCGGTTTTCGTTACCGAAAACATGGTTGGTCACAAGCTTGGCGAATTCTCTCTGACCCGTACTTTCAAGGGTCACACCGCCGGCAAAAAGGCCAAGAAGTAAGGAGCTGAAATGGAAACTCGTGCAAGTTTGCGAGGCGTACGCCTCTCCGCGCAAAAAGGTCGTCTCGTTGCCGACCTGGTGCGCGGCAAGCCGGTTGCTCAGGCTCTGAACATCCTGGCTTTTTGCCCTAAGAAGGGTGCAGGTATCGTTAAGAAGGTTCTCGAATCGGCTATTGCCAACGCAGAACATAACGACGGTGCTGACATCGATGAGCTGAAGGTTAAGACCATCTACGTCGAAAAAGGGATGGTCCTGAAGCGTTTCACCGCTCGGGCCAAGGGTCGTGGCAATCGGATCACCAAGCCGACCTGCCATATCTATCTGACCGTTGGTAACTAAGGAGAAGCCATGGGACAGAAAATTCATCCGACAGGCTTCCGTCTGGCCGTCACCAAAAACTGGAACTCCCGCTGGTATGCTAGCAGCAAGGATTTCCCTGGTATGCTGCAGGAAGATGTCAAGGTCCGTGAATATCTGAAGCGCAAGCTGGCTCATGCTTCGGTTGGTCGCGTCCTGATTGAGCGTCCTGCCAAGAATGCTCGCGTTACCGTGTATTCCGCACGTCCGGGTGTTGTGATTGGTAAGAAGGGCGAGGATATCGAGACCCTTCGTGCTGATCTGCAGCGGATCATGGGGGTTCCGGTTCACGTTTCCATCGAGGAAATCCGCAAGCCGGAGCTGGACGCTCAGTTGATTGCCGACTCGATTGCCCAGCAACTCGAGAAGCGCATCATGTTCCGTCGTGCCATGAAGCGCGCAATGCAGAACGCGATGCGTTTGGGTGCTCAGGGTATTAAGGTGATGAGCGCTGGTCGTCTTAATGGTGCGGAAATCGCACGTAGCGAATGGTACCGTGAAGGTCGTGTGCCGTTGCACACCCTGCGTGCCGATATCGATTACGCCACCTCCGAAGCTCGTACCACGTATGGTGTCATCGGTATCAAGGTTTGGGTCTACAAAGGTGATTTGCTCGATCGCAACGAACAGCCGGAAGTGGTTGAGCCGGCTGCTGAAGACCGTCGTGGTCGTCGCGCGCCTGGTAAGCCGGAAGGTGATCGTCCCCGTACCCGCGTTGCCAAGAAGGCAGACGGTGCGGATGCTGCCCCCGGTAAGCGTGTAAGAAAGGCAGGTGCTTAACATGCTGCAACCTAATCGTCGTAAGTTCCGCAAGGAGCACAAGGGTCGGAATGAAGGCCTGGCTACTCGCGGCGCTAAGGTTTCGTTCGGTGAGTGGGGCCTTAAGGCAACCGGGCGTGGTCGTCTGACGGCTCGTCAGATTGAGGCTGCCCGTCGTGCGATGACCCGCCACATTAAGCGGGGTGGTCGTATCTGGATTCGCATTTTCCCGGATAAGCCGATTTCCAAGAAGCCTGCCGAAGTCCGCATGGGTAACGGTAAGGGGAATCCGGAGTACTGGGTTGCTGAAATCCAGCCGGGTAAGGTTCTGTACGAGATGGACGGTGTTAGCGAAGCGCTGGCGCGCGAGGCTTTTGCTCTGGCTGCGGCCAAGCTGCCAATCTCGACCACCTTTGTGACTCGTCATCTGGGGTAATCATGAAAGCTAGTGAATTGAGAACCAAGAGCGTGGACGAGCTCAAGCAAGAATTGCTGGAGTTGCTGAAGGCGCAGTTTGGCCTGCGTATGCAGCTTGCTACCCAGCAGTTGGGCAATACCAGCCAAATTTCCAAGGTGCGTCGTGATATTGCTCGCGTCCGCACTCTTATTCGTGAAAAGGCGGTGCAGCAATGAGCGAATCCAGCATTAAGCGCACGCTGATCGGGCGTGTAGTGAGCGACAAGATGGACAAGACGGTCACCGTCTTGGTGGAGCGTAAGGTCAAGCACCCGATGTATGGGAAGGTTATGATCCGCTCGAAGAAGTATCATGCGCACAACGAAGGGAATGTGGCAAAGGCTGGTGATCTCGTCGAGATCATTGAGACTCGCCCGGTCTCCCGGACTAAGGCATGGGCCGTTACCACGGTGCTTGAAAAGGCCGTTGTGATTTAATTGCATCCACCTCTTGTCAGGTCTCAAAAGAAGCCGGTATAATCCGGCTTCTTTTTTGTGGCCCGTGTTCCGGGTTGCGAATTCGTTCGACCCGTACGGGTTCCAAGACTGACCGCTGAGGCGGATTAAGTTGGAGTTTAATTAAATGATTCAGATGCAGACGATTCTGGACGTCGCCGATAACACCGGTGCTCGTTCAGTGATGTGTATCAAGGTTCTGGGCGGCTCCAAGCGTCGCTATGCAGGCATTGGTGACATCATCAAGGTTAGTATCAAGGATGCTGCCCCTCGCGGTCGCGTCAAAAAGGGCGATGTCTACAATGCTGTCGTGGTGCGTACCGCCAAGGGCGTACGTCGCCCGGATGGCTCGCTGGTTCGCTTTGATGGCAATGCCGCTGTTCTTCTCAATACCAAGCTTGAGCCGATTGGCACTCGCATCTTCGGGCCCGTTACGCGCGAATTGCGTACCGAGCGCTTCATGAAGATCGTGTCCCTGGCTCCGGAAGTTCTCTAAGGGGTCGGTCGTGGAAAAGATCCGCAAAGGCGACGAAATTATTGTTCTTACCGGCAAGGATAAGGGCAAGCGTGGCACCGTGCTTAAGCGCATTGATGCAGAGCATGTGGTTGTCGAGGGTGTGAATCGTGCCAAGAAGCACGTTCGTCCGAATCCTGTAAAGGGGGTTGCGGGTGGCATCGTCGATAAGGATATGCCGATTCATGTTTCCAATATTGCATTGTTCAATGCGGTTACCGGCAAGGCAGATCGCGTCGGTTTCAAGGTGTTGGAAGATGGTCGCAAGGTTCGCGTGTTCAAGTCGAACGGCGAGCCGGTGAACGCTTAAGGGGTTGCTCATGGCACGTTTGCAGCAGTTTTACAAAGAGACGGTTGTTGCTGATTTGCAGAAGCAATTCGGTTACAAGTCCGTTATGGAGGTGCCGCGCATCACCAAAATCACCCTGAACATGGGGGTTGGTGAGGCGGTTGCCGACAAGAAGGTTCTCGAAAACGCGATTGGCGATATGCAGAAGATTGCCGGCCAAAAGCCGGTGGCTACCAAGGCTCGCAAGTCAATCGCTGGCTTCAAGATTCGTGACGGCTATCCCATCGGTTGCATGGTTACCCTGCGCGGTCCGCGGATGTTTGAATTCCTCGATCGCTTGGTGACTATCGCCTTGCCGCGTGTTCGCGATTTTCGCGGTATCTCCGGTAAGGGTTTTGACGGTCAGGGTAACTACAACATGGGCGTCAAAGAGCAGATTATTTTCCCGGAAATCGAGTACGACAAGATCGATGCTCTCCGCGGTATGAATATCAGCATTACGACGACTGCGAAAACCGATGCTGAAGCCAAGGCGCTTCTCACGGCGTTCAAGTTCCCGTTCAAGAATTGAGGCAATCATGGCAAAACTTGCTCTGATCAATCGCGAAGAAAAGCGCCGCAAGCTTGTGGCTCAGTTCGCTGCTAAGCGTGCTGCGTTGGAAGCTGTTATCAATGATGTGAGCCTGTCTGATGAGGAGCGTTTTGAAGCTCGTCTCAAGCTGCAGGCCCTGCCCCGCAATTCCAGCCCGACCCGCTTGCGCAACCGCTGCCAACTGACTGGTCGTCCTCGGGGTGTTTTCCGTAAATTCGGTCTGTGTCGTAACAAGATCCGTGAGCTTGCCTTTAATGGCGAGATTCCGGGGATTGTTAAGGCCAGCTGGTAATTCAGGAGTTACAGAATATGGCAATGAGCGATCCGATCGCGGATATGCTGACCCGCATCCGCAACGCCCAGCTCGCCGAAAAGGCGTCTGTCTCCGTTCCGTCCTCCAAGCTCAAGGTTGCTATTGCGGCCGTTCTTAAGGACGAGGGCTATATCGAAGATTTTGCTGTTCGCCAGACCGACGGCAAGGCTAATCTTGAAATTGGGCTGAAGTACTACGCCGGTCGTCCGGTTATCGAGCGCATCGAGCGTGTTTCCAAGCCTGGTCTGCGTATCTACAAGGGCTGCGAGGATATTCCGCGTGTTATGAATGGCCTGGGTGTGGCGATTGTTTCCACTCCCAAGGGTGTTATGACCGATCGCAAGGCTCGCGCTACCAAAGTTGGTGGCGAAGTGCTCTGCATCGTCGCGTAAGGGGTCCTGATCATGTCTCGTATCGGTAAGAATCCCGTTGTGCTCCCCGCTGGTGTTGAGGTGACCGTTGGTCAGCAAATCGTTGTCAAGGGCCCGTTGGGTTCGCTGGCAACTGCTAACCATCCTGCGGTTGCCGTCACTGTCGATGGCGGTGCTGTTTCCGTGGCCAAGGTCGAAGGTGTGGCAGGTGCTGCCGCGATGTGGGGTACGATGCGTGCCAACATCGCCAATATGGTCACTGGCGTCTCCAAAGGCTTCGAGCGCAAGCTGCAATTGGTCGGCGTGGGTTACCGCGCACAGGCCCAAGGCGATGTCCTTAATCTGTCTCTCGGCTTTTCCCATCCCGTCGCGCACAAGATGCCGGCCGGTGTAAAGGTTGAATGTCCGACTCAGACCGAAATCATCGTTAAGGGTTCCGACAAGCAGCAGGTCGGTCAGGTTGCCGCCGAAATTCGTGCCTATCGCAAGCCGGAGCCCTATAAGGGCAAAGGTGTTCGCTATGCGGACGAAGTGGTGGTTATCAAGGAAACCAAGAAGAAGTAAGGGTGGCATATGTTTAACAAGAAGCAAGCGCGTTTGCGCCGTGCCCGCAAAACCCGGGCCAAAATCGCCGAACTCAATGCTGTGCGCTTGTGCGTTAATCGCACTAACTGCCACATCTATGCTCAGGTTATTTCCGCTTGTGGCGGAAAGGTCCTGGCTTCGGCTTCCACTCTGGATAAAAATGTTCGCGAAGCCGTTGCAAACGGTGGCAACAAGGCAGCGGCTGCTGCTATCGGCAAGCTGATCGCCGAGCGTGCCAAGGCTGCTGGTATCGAACAGGTCGCTTTCGACCGCTCCGGGCACCAGTACCATGGTCGTATTCAGGCGTTGGCAGAAGCCGCGCGTGAAGGCGGTTTGAAGTTCTAAGCGACGCCGACAGAACGAGGTTAAGAAATGGCTAAACCTGAAAGAAACAAGAAGCCGCAACAGGCTGATGAGCGCGACGACGGTTTGCGCGAGAAGATGGTTGCGGTGAATCGCGTCACCAAAGTGGTCAAGGGCGGTCGGATTCTCGGCTTTGCAGCGTTGACTGTGGTTGGTGATGGTGATGGCGCTATTGGCATGGGTAAGGGCAAGTCCCGCGAAGTGCCGGTTGCTGTTCAGAAGGCAATGGACGAGGCGCGTCGCAAGATGGCCAAGGTCAGTCTCAAGAACGGTACTGTTCATCACACCGTGATGGGCCGTCATGGCGCTACCACCGTGATGATCCAGCCGGCGCCGGAAGGTACCGGGATCATTGCTGGCGGTGCTATGCGTGCCGTGTTCGAAGTTGTCGGCGTGACCAACGTGGTTGCTAAGGCTCACGGCTCGACCAATCCCTACAACATCGTGCGTGCCACCATTGACGGTTTGTCCAAGGTGAATACGCCGGCTGAAATCGCCGCCAAGCGTGGTCTTTCGGTCGAACAGATTCTGGGGTAAGCAATGTCTGACAAAAAGATCAAGGTGACGCTCGTCAAGAGCATCATTGGTACCAAGCAGGATCATCGCGCCACCGTTCGTGGTCTGGGCCTGCGCAAGTTGAACAGCTCTGCTGAGTTGCTGGATACGCCTGCTGTTCGCGGCATGATTCAGAAGGTTCAGTATCTCGTCAAGGTTGAGGGTTAATCGATGCGTCTCAATACCATTCAGCCCGGTGAGGGCTCCAAGCACGCTGCAAAGCGCGTCGGTCGCGGTATTGGTTCCGGTCTTGGTAAGACCTGTGGCCGTGGCCATAAGGGCCAGAAGTCCCGTTCGGGTGGCTTCCACAAGGTCGGCTTTGAAGGCGGTCAAATGCCTTTGCAGCGCCGGTTGCCTAAGCGCGGCTTCAACTCCTTGACTCGCGCCCGTAACTACGAGGTTCGCCTCACTGATCTGGATCGCCTGCCGATTGATGAAATCGATCTGCTGGCGCTGCAGGCAGCTGGTGTGGTTCCTGGTGACGCCCTGTCGGCCAAGGTGATTCTGGCTGGCGAGATCACCCGCAAGGTGACCTTGAAGGGGGTTGGTGCCACCAAGGGTGCGAAGGCTGCTATCGAAGCCGCTGGCGGCTCTGTCGCTGAGTAAGTTGTAGAAAGGTCTGAACGTTGGCTGCAAATCCGAACACTGTCGCCAAGGGCGGCAAATTTGGTGATCTCAAGCGCCGTCTCTGGTTTTTGCTAGGGGCGCTGGTTGTGTACCGCATCGGAGCTCATATTCCGGTGCCGGGTATTGATCCCAACGTTCTATCCGATCTGTTTAATTCGCAACAGGGCGGCATTCTGGGCATGTTCAACATGTTCTCGGGTGGTGCCCTGTCGCGATTCACCATTTTCGCATTGGGGATCATGCCGTATATTTCGGCGTCGATCATCATGCAGTTGATGACGGTAGCCAGCCCTCAGCTGGAAGCGCTAAAAAAAGAGGGTGAGGCAGGCCGTCGCAAGATTACCCAGTACACGCGCTACGGCACGGTCCTGTTGGCTCTTTTCCAAGGTCTTGGGATCGCTGTTGCCCTCGAGGCGCAACCAGGTTTGGTTAACGACCCCGGCTTCCTCTTCCGTTTGACCACGGTATCCACCCTTCTTACTGGCACCATGTTCCTCATGTGGCTGGGTGAGCAGATTACCGAACGTGGTCTGGGCAACGGCATTTCGATCATTATCTTTGCTGGTATTGCAGCTGGCTTGCCGAATGCCATTGGCGGGCTGCTGGAATTGGTGCGCACCGGTGCGATGCATCCGCTGACTGCTTTGATCATTTGTATTTTGGTGGTCTTGGTCACTGCGTTCGTGGTGTTCGTCGAGCGTGGGCAGCGCAAGATTCTGGTCAATTACGCCAAGCGCCAGGTAGGTAACAAGATGTATGGTGGGCAAAGTTCGCATCTGCCCTTGAAATTGAATATGGCTGGTGTCATTCCGCCCATTTTTGCTTCATCCATCATCCTGTTTCCGGCAACCGCGGCTGGATGGTTTGGTTCTGGTGACTCGATGCGCTGGCTGAAAGATGTTGCCGCGACCCTGTCACCCGGACAACCGATCTACGTGATGCTGTACGCAGCTGCCATTGTATTTTTCTGTTTCTTCTATACTGCGCTGGTCTTTAACTCGAAGGAAACAGCCGATAACTTGAAGAAGAGCGGCGCTTTTGTCCCGGGGATTCGTCCCGGTGAGCAAACTGCCCGTTATATCGACAAGATTTTGATGCGGTTGACGTTGATTGGCGCAGCTTATATCACCCTGGTCTGCCTGTTGCCTGAATTCCTGATCTTGAAGTGGAATGTTCCGTTCTATTTTGGTGGTACGTCGTTGCTGATCATTGTGGTTGTTACCATGGATTTCATGGCGCAAGTTCAAGCATATGTGATGTCGCATCAATATGAGAGCCTGCTCAAGAAAGCGAATTTCAAGGGCTCCCCGACAATGATCAAGTAAGTAGTTATGGCGAAAGAAGACTACATCGAGATGCAAGGTGAGGTTCTCGAAAACCTGCCTAATGCGACCTTCAAGGTCAAGCTGGAAAATGGCCATGTAGTACATGGCTTCATTTCCGGGAAAATGCGGATGCATTACATCCGGATCCTTCCCGGTGACAAGGTAACGGTGCAATTAACACCGTACGATCTTAGCAAGGCGCGGATTGTTTTCCGCGCAAAGTAACGGTTCTCTACGCAATAACCGCTGGGCGACGAATCACGGCTGCTTCCTAGCCCGGCAGACGAGGAGTTAAACATGAAAGTGCAACCTTCTGTGAAGCGCATTTGCCGCAACTGCAAAGTGATCCGTCGCAAGGGCGTCGTGCGCATCATTTGCAAGGACCCGCGTCATAAGCAGCGCCAGGGTTAATTCCCTGGCATGTCCGGCATTTGTTAATTTTAGAAATATTGGAGTGATTCAATGGCCCGTATTGCTGGGGTAAACATTCCGAACCACAAGCATGCTGAAATCGCGTTGACCGCGATTTTCGGCATCGGCCGTACGCGTGCACAGCTGATCTGTGATGCAGCCGGCGTGGCTCGTACCACGAAAATGAAAGATGTCACCGACGCCGAGATGGATCGTCTGCGTGACGAAGTTGCTAAGTTCACCGTCGAAGGCGACCTGCGTCGCGAAGTGACCATGAGCATCAAGCGTCTGATGGACCTTGGCTGCTACCGTGGCCTGCGTCACCGCAAGGGCTTGCCTTGCCGTGGCCAGCGCACCAAGACCAATGCACGTACCCGCAAGGGCCCGCGCAAGGCTATCGCCGGTAAGAAGTAATAGGAACGAAAAATGGCAAAGACTGCTACCAAAGTTCGCAAAAAGGTTAAAAAGAACGTTGCTGAGGGCATTGCCCACATCCACGCCTCGTTCAATAACACCATCATCACCATCACCGATCGCCAGGGCAATGCGCTTTCGTGGGCTACCTCTGGCGGCGCCGGTTTCCGTGGCTCCCGCAAGTCCACCCCGTTTGCCGCTCAGGTGGCTGCCGAAGCTGCTGGCAAAGTGGCTCAGGAATGTGGCGTCAAGAATCTGGAAGTTCGCATCAAGGGCCCTGGTCCCGGTCGTGAGTCCTCCGTCCGCGCACTCAACGCGCTGGGCATGAAGATCACCGCGATTTCCGATGTCACGCCGGTGCCGCACAACGGCTGCCGTCCGCCCAAGAAGCGCCGCATTTAAGGAGTAAGACAAGTGGCTCGTAATCTCGATCCCAAGTGCCGTCAGTGCCGCCGTGAAGGCGAGAAGCTCTTCCTGAAGGGCGAAAAGTGTTACACCGACAAGTGCGCGATTGAACGCCGTTCCTACGCTCCCGGTCAGCACGGCCAGAAGTCCGGTGCCCGTTTGTCTGACTACGGCGTGCATCTTCGCGCCAAGCAGAAGATTCGTCGCGTTTATGGCGTTCTGGAAGGTCAGTTCCGCAAGACCTTCGCCGAAGCCGATCGCCGCAAAGGCCAAACCGGCGAAAACCTGCTGCAATTGCTCGAAGCCCGTCTGGACTCCGTTGCCTATCGCATGGGTTTTGGTGCTTCCCGCACCGAGTCCCGCCAGGTCGTTCGCCACAATGGCGTTCTGGTCAATGGCAAGCGTGTCAACATTCCGTCCTATATCGTCAAGCCGGGTGATGTTGTTCAGCTGACTGATCGTGCCCGTGCTTCCCTGCGTTGCAAGGCTGCTCTCGAAGCCGCTGAGTCCCGTGGGTTCCCGGAGTGGATTTCGGTTGATGTCAAGGAAGGCAAAGGTACGTTCAAGGCGATGCCGCAGCGTTCCGAGTTGCCTGCCAACCTGAACGAAGGTCTGGTCATCGAACTTTACTCGAAGTAATTCCACTTCGCCGAGGATATTAGCCCATGCAAAGCAGTGGTCTTCTCAAGCCCCGTATCATCGATGTTCAAAGCGTTTCCCCGGTGCAAGCCAAGGTGGTGATGGAGCCGTTCGAACGCGGCTACGGTCATACGCTGGGCAATGCGCTGCGGCGTATCCTGCTTTCGTCGATGCCGGGCTACGCGCCGACTGAAGTCGCAATTGACGGCGTGCTGCATGAGTACTCCACCATTGATGGCGTTCAGGAGGATGTCGTTGACATCCTTTTGAACCTCAAGGGTGTTGTTTTCAAGCTGCATGGCCGTGACGTCGTCACGCTCAAGCTCGCTCGTGAAGGTGAGGGCATCGTTCGCGCAGCCGATATCGAGCTGCCGCACGATGTCGAAATCATCAATCCGGAACATGTCATCGCCCATCTCTCCGCAGGTGGGAAGTTGAACATGGAAATCAAGGTCGAAAAAGGCCGTGGTTATGTTCCGGGCAATGTCCGCAACCTGGGCGACTCCAAGACCATCGGCAAGTTGGTCCTGGATGCTTCCTTTTCTCCGATCCGGCGTGTTGCCTACTCGGTGGAGAGTGCCCGCGTTGAGCAGCGTACCGATCTGGACAAGTTGATTGTCGACATCGAGACCAACGGTATCGTCGATCCCGAGGAATCAATCCGCTACGCGGCCCGCGTGCTGATGGAGCAGCTGGCCGTGTTTGCTGATCTCGAAGGTACGGCGCCGGTGGCCGAGGCTTCCCGCCCGGCCCAGGTCGACCCGGTTCTATTGCGGCCAGTGGATGATCTCGAATTGACGGTTCGTTCTGCGAATTGTCTCAAAGCCGAGAACATCTACTACATCGGCGATCTGATTCAGCGGACTGAAAACGAGCTGTTGAAGACGCCGAATCTCGGTCGCAAGTCGCTGAACGAAATCAAGGAAGTGCTTGCTGCCCGTGGTCTTACCCTGGGCATGAAGCTGGAAAATTGGCCGCCCGCCGGCCTGGAAAAGGCCTGAGCGCCAGCTTTCCGCTGTGCGCTTCAAGGGACGCCTGCAGAACATAGAAAGGATTAACCATGCGTCACCGCAATGGACTTCGTAAACTGAACCGTACCAGCAGCCACCGCCTGGCGATGCTGCGTAACATGAGCGTTTCTCTGCTCAAGCACGAAGCGATCAAGACCACCTTGCCCAAGGCCAAGGAACTGCGTCGCGTCGTCGAGCCGCTGATCACGCTGGGCAAGAACCCGACCCTGGCTAACAAGCGTCTGGCTTTTGACCGTCTGCGCGATCGTGAGGTCGTGGTCAAGCTTTTCGCCGAAATCGGTCCGCGTTATGCTCAGCGCCCGGGTGGCTACCTGCGCATCCTGAAGTGCGGCTTCCGCGTCGGCGATAACGCTCCGATGGCATTCGTCGAACTGCTGGACCGCCCGGAGCCCACCGAAGCAGTTGAAGTCGAAGAAAGCGCCGGCGAGTAACAACGCCTCGCGCCAATAGAAAAGCCCCGCACTTGCGGGGCTTTTCTATGATTATCTTACAAGACAATTCCCGACTAATTTTCCGAGTAACCAAGTCTGCCCGTGTTGATAGCGAGGAGACCTGCGCCCCCTGAAGGAAGCAGGCGGATACGCTAATTGTGGTTTGGGTCTGTCAGAATCCCGCTACCTCAAGGGCAGTCGATCACCATCAGCGATACGTCGTCAGTGGCTACCTGATCCTGCAGATGCTTGGCCAGCGCCGATTCAATATTGGCAAAACGGATATGCGGAGAGGTATTCGCGGTTGCTGCCAGCAATCCCTCCACTTCGAACTGCTCTCCTTGATTGTTGGAGGCTTCCAGCAGGCCGTCGGAGCAAAGTACCAGTTGGCTCTCGCTTTCCCAGGTGAACGCTACCGGCCGGCAGTCCAGTTCTTCGTTGCCAATAATACCCAAGGCCAGATTGTCCGATTCGAAGACACGGGACGGGCGCCCCCAGCGGTCGAACAGGAAGGCTTGCGGCGTGCCTCCAACCCAGATTTCTCCCGTTTTTGCTTCTTCGTCCAGGCAAACCAGCGTGGCAGCAACGAAGCGTCCTATCGGCATTGATTCCTTCAGTTGCTGGTTGAGTTCGTGCACCATTTCGCGCAATGAACTGTTGAGACGGGCGAGGCGGTAGAAGATCGCAAGTACCGGGAGGGCGCTGATCGCTGCCGGCAGGCCATGGCCCGTGGCGTCTGCGAGCAGGGCGTAGAAACGGCCCTCGGGGGACCGGTTGGCGGCGACGATGTCGCCGCTGAAGTTTTCTGCAGGAATTACCTTGTAGCGTAGGCGCTTGTCCTGCAAGCCCTTGCGATGAAGTTGCTTCTCCATCAAACGTTGAGCCAGTTGCTGCTCATTTTGCGTTTGGTCGTAGTAGGCCTGCAGCAGGCGGGCGTTTTCCTGCAACTTGTGTTCGGATTGCTTGCGCTCTGATATGTCGCGTACCAAGCCAATGAACATCCGCTTGTTATCGAGGAAAACCTCGGTGACTCCGAGTGTCGCAGGGAAAGTGTGGCCGTCCTTGTGGAGCGCTTCAACTTCGCGTTCCTTGCCGATGATTTTTGGCTGTCCGCCACCGGTATAGTTTTCGATGTAGCCATCGTGCGCACTGCGGTGCGGCTCCGGAACCAGCATCTTGACGTTGTTACCAACCAGTTCTTCGCTGCGCCAGCCGAAAATTCGCTCTGCTGCCCGGTTGACCGAAGAGATAATACCCCGGTCGTTGATCGTGATAATCGCATCAATGATGTTGTCGGCGACTGCCTGCTCGCGGCGTGCGGTATCGATCGATTGCTGTTGCAGCGTCAGTGTTCGGTGTACTGAGCGTAGTTTGGCTTCGAGAACGACAAAGTTGATCGGCTTGGTCAGGTAGTCATCGGCACCCGCTTCCAGGCCCTCGACCAGATTCTCGTCCCGGTTGAGTGCGGAAAGCAGGATGATCGGGGTCCACCGTTCCCGCGACATGGCCTTGATCTGGCGAGATGCCTCGAAACCATCCATGATCGGCATCATGATGTCGAGCAGGACGACGTCAATTTCTTCGCTGGCAAACCGCCTTACCGCCTCTTCGCCATTTTCGGCGAGGATGACCTGATGCCCCAGTTTCTTCAGAAAGACCTGGAGGATGTGCAGGTTGGTACGGTTGTCGTCAACGGCGAGAACCTTCAGGGAAATATGGCCGGCCATGGCTTACTCGCTTGTCGGGATGCCTTCGGGGGCGTCGATGCAGGCGATCGCGATATTGCCGCAACCCTCGTAACGGATGCTCGAAAAGGAGAGCATGCGCGCAAGCGCGATGCCCCGACCATTTGGATCGAAAGCCCTGGCCGGGTCGATTTCTAGATACTTCTGCCAATCGAAGCCTTGGCCCTCGTCGCGCACGACCAACTCGACGCCCTTTTCACTGCGCCGGAACGAAAGGTGTACCCGTTTGTTGGTGTTTTCAGGCAATTTGCTGCGGCGTTCAATTTCGTCTTGCCATTTGTCGCTCAGCTTGAGTGCGGACTTTTCACTGTAGGTCAGGCCAAGGTTGCCATGTTCGATGCCGTTGATCAGCAACTCGGAAATGCCCATGATCGCTGCATCGGGTACCGGGCAGGCGTGCGCGACGAATGAAGCCAGCTGCGCAGCCTCATCGACGGTGCGGATCGAAAATTCAGCCTGGTCCATGAATTTCAGTGAGTAGACGTGCTGGTTCAGTTGCTTGCGCAGTGCATCGCGAGTTTCAGCATCGGCCAGGGCGGCATGGACGATGGCCAGCAGGCCATCACGGCGATAGGGTTTGGTCAGGTAGTAATAGGCTCCGGCCTCCAGGCCTTCCCGGATTTGCTCGGGTGATCCGGCGGCTGTCTGCATGATGACCGGAATTGCTGCCAGGCGCGGGTCTGCCTTGATGCGTTTGAGCAGGCCGATTCCGTCGAGTCCCGGCATCATGCGGTCGAGCAAGACCACCTGAAAACTGTTGTCCGGGTTCTGCAGCGCAGCCCAGGCATCTTCGCCATTTGAGGTGGTGTGGAGTGCCAGATTGCTCTCACCTTCGAAATACTCGCTGAGTATTTCCAGGTTGATCGCTTCGTCATCAACGACGAGGACGCTTGCCTGACTCATGATCCGGATTCCCTATTTTTATTACATTTCGCGGGAGTGCGCCGCGCCAGCTATCACTCCCCGGTTGGTCTCGTAAATGCGCATCCTATCACGCTTGCTCCCCGGCTGGTCGGGTTCGCTGGGCGGGAAAGTCGGCCGCAAGTCAGGGGTGGGAGTCAAGCAGTTGACGCCTGTTGCTAGCTGGCCTGTTCTTGCTGCTGCAGTGCCCACATCCCGGCGTAGGTGCCGCCGGCGGCAAGCAGTTCCGGATGTCGTCCTCGCTCGACGATGCGGCCCTCGGCAAAAACCAGAATTTCGTCGGCATGCATCACCGTCGAGAGTCGGTGGGCGACGATCAGCGTAGTCTTGCCTTGTGCCACTTGTTCCAGTTGCTGCTGGATCGCCCGCTCCGTGCCTGAGTCGAGCGCCGAGGTGGCTTCGTCAAAAATCATGATTGGCGGGTCTTTGAGTAAGGCACGAGCAATTGCGACGCGTTGTTTCTCGCCACCGGATAGCTTCAGGCCGCGCTCGCCAACTCGCGTCTCGTAGCCTTGCGGCAAGGCAGCGACGAAATGATGTAACTGCGCCGCACGGGCCGCAGCCTCGACCTCCGCATCGCTAGCATCCGGACGACCGTAGCGGATGTTGTAGCGAATGCTGTCGTTGAACAGCACGGTGTCTTGCGGAACGATGCCGATGGCTCGGCGCAGGCTGTCCTGGCGGAGGTCGCGCAGGTCATGGCCGGCAATCCGGATGCTGCCCTGGCTAACATCGTAAAAGCGGTAAAGCAGGCGGGCCAGCGTCGATTTTCCCGCTCCAGAGTGGCCGACCACCGCAACGGTTTGTCCGGCAGGGATACGAAAATCGATCGCGTGCAGGATGGGGCGTTTTGGTTCGTAGGCGAAGTCGACCGTGGAAAACTCGATTGCCAGCGGCCCCGATGGAAGGTCGACTGCATCCTGGGTATCGGCGATTTCTCGGTGCTCGCGCAAGAGCAGGAACATCCGCTCGATGTCGGTCAGTGCCTGCCGGATTTCGCGATAGACGATCCCGAGAAAGTTGAGCGGGACATACAACTGGATTAGCAGCGCATTGACCAGCACCAGATCGCCAATCGTCATTTGCCCATCGACCACCCCTTGCGCGGCGCGCCACATCATTGCAGTGACGCCACAAGCGATGATCGCCTGCTGTCCCAGGTTGAGCAGGGCCAGGCTTTTCTGGCTGCGGACTGCTGCCGCCTCCCAATGTTGCAGTTGTTCGTCGTAGCGACGAGCTTCCCAGTCCTCGTTGTTGAAATATTTGACGGTTTCGTAGTTGAGCAGGCTATCTACGGCGCGGGTGTTGGCAGCCGAGTCGGTTTCGTTGACGGCACGGCGGATTGCAATCCGCCAGTTGCTGACGCTGATGGTGAAAGCCATGTAGGCGCTCAGTGAGGCCAGGACGATCAGCGCATAGCCTGCGTCGTAGCGAACAACCAGGATGCCCAGTACCAGACCGATCTCGATCAGGGTGGGCAGGATTGAGTACAGCGAGTAGGACATCAGACTCGAAATCGAGCGGGTGCCTCGTTCAACATCCCGTGAAATACCTCCTGTCTGGCGTTCGAGATGGAAGCGCAAGGAAAGTGCGTGCAAGTGGCGGAAGGCCTCCAGTGCTACCTGGCGAACTGCACGTTGGGTTACTCGGGTGAACAGGATTTCCCGCAGTTCGGTGAATAGCGATGTCGAAAAACGCATCGCTCCGTACAGTAGCAGCAGCAACACTGGTAAGCCGAGAGCCAGTTTCTCACCGCCCAGATCGTCGATCATGTGCTTGAAAACTAGCGGAACTCCAACGTTGGCGACCTTGGCGGCAATCAGGCAACTCAGTGCGGCGATTACTCGCAAGCGGTAGCGCCAGAGATAGGGGAAGAGCAGCTTGACGGTTTCCCAGGCGTGAGTTTCTGCCAGGGGGGCGCCAGCGGGCGGGCGGGGCAAGGATGTCGAGCGGCGCATGGGCTGGGTCGTGATGAATGGGCGAGAGCGGGAGTATATGAAAACTCCCCGCTTTCCGCGAAAATCAGCTCCCTGTCTCAAATTTTATGCGGAGTTGCGATGAGCGTAGAACGGATCTGCCTGCCTGACCGCGATGTGGCCTTGCGTGTCGTCCCCATGCCGGCTGACTTGAATCAGAATGGCGATGTCTTCGGGGGCTGGGTCATGTCACAGGTTGATGTGGCCGGGGCTATCCCGGCGATGCGGCGAGCGCGCGGCAAGGTGGCGACGGTGTCGGTGAACTCCTTTCAGTTCAAGCAACCGGTTTCGGTTGGCGATATTGTCAGTCTTTATGCCGAGATCGTGCGCGTCGGCCGGACATCGATTACTGTCCGGGTCGAGGTGTACGCCGAGCGGAATTTTGCGCCGACTACGGTGGTCAAGGTTACCGAAGCCGAACTGACCTATGTCGCGATCGACGCCGACGGCAGCAAACGGGCGATTCCCGAAGAAATAAACACGCAAAATGGAATAGAATCGCGCGGTTGAGCCTCGTGCATGCTTTCCGGAATTCCTGCCATGAAAAAACGAACCCTGCGTCCTTTGTCGGCCCTGATCCTTGCGGGCTTTTCCGCCACCGCGTCAGCGGCCGCTTTCCAGTTGTGGGAGCAGAATGCCAGCGGTCTGGGCAATGCCTACGCCGGGTCGGCGGCGGTTGCCGACAACGCCAGCACCAACTTCTTCAATCCTGCCGGGCTGACGCAGTTGCCGGGAACGCAGATTTCGCTTGGCGTTTCCGCGGTCGGTCCAAGCTACCGGTTCAGCAATCATGGTTCAACCGGGGCCAATGCCAGCGGTCCGAACGGCGGCGATGCGGGCGGTTGGGCCGGCGTTCCGAATGCCTATTTCTCGCAGCAGTTGAGTGACCGGCTGTATCTTGGCTTTGGCATCTCCGCGCCTTTCGGCCTGGCCACCGAATACACCGCCAACAACTGGGTCGGTGCAAATCTTGCCGTCAAGTCGGAAATCCGCACCGTCAATTACAATCCTTCGCTGGCTTACCGGCTGAACGACAAGGTTTCGCTGGGTTTTGGCCTGAACTATCAGACTATCGACGCCGAAATGACCAGCGCACTGGCCGGTGGTTACCGGGTCAAGGGGGATGATGCTGGGCTCGGGTGGAACGTCGGTGCATTGTTCACTCTGTCGCCTGCAATGCGGCTTGGCGTTTCCTATCGGTCGGCGGTCGATTACCGGCTGGAGGGTTCGCGCACGCTGGCCGGCGTCAGTCGTAGCGCCACAGCCGACATCAAGCTCCCGGATACCTTCATCCTGTCGGTCTGGCAGCAGGTGTCCGACCGTTGGGAGGCGATGGGCGACCTCTCCTATACCCGCTGGAATTCTCTCGACAAGTTGCTGGTCAATTATGGCGGCGCAACTCCGGACACCGAGCATTTCGGCTACAAGAACTCCTGGCGTTTTGCCTGGGGGGCCGCTTACCGCTACAGCGATGATACCAAGTTGAAATTCGGCATCGCCTGGGACCGGACGCCGGTCACCGATGCCGTTCGTTCGCCGCGAGTTCCCGATAACGACCGCCTGTGGCTGTCCTTGGGTGGGCAGTGGAAGCTTGGCCAGGGCGGGCGTCTGGACGTTGGTTACTCCTACCTCTACGTCAAGGATCCGACCGTTTCGCAGAATCGCAACGGAACTTCCCTGAGCGGCCGATATGATGCCAGTGCCCACATTTTGGGTGCGCAGTACTCGCTTGGTTTCTAAGTTGACGGCCGTTTTCCCGGAGCAGGAAAAGGCATGACACTGGGCGTACGTGAGGCGGTTGTCGCGCTGATCGTCGTGCTCGCCGGCTACATGCTGTTCGTCCTGCTGCGCATGCGGCGGCTCAATGCGGTGCGCAATGCGGGGGGCGAGTCGGAACCGGGGGCTGAACCGGGGCGTGAGCCGGCTTTGCCAGAGATCGATTCGGCACCGGCGCTAACGCTCGATGAGTTGCTGCGGCAGCCCCCTGAGCCAGGGCCGGCGGTGCGCCGTGAACGTTCGCGCCCGCGCGATGTGGCCGACGAAGGTGCGCGTCCGGCCGGCGTATCCCGGCTCGAACTTGAGCGCGAGCTTGAGTCGTTGCGGCGCGATCTGGCCTCAGTGCGCGGCGAAATGCAGGAATTGCGCCAGGATATGCAACAGGAGCTGGCACAGTTGCGGGCGGGGCAAAGTGTTTCGCCGTTGTACAGTGATGCGATGCAGATGGCGATGGCCGGATACAGTGCGCAGATGATTGCCGAGCGTTGCGGGATTGCCCGCGCCGAGGCCGAAATGGTGGTGGGACTGGCGCGCAGTCAACAAGGAGGTGTGGCGCATGGCTAAAACCCCCCCGTCGGCACGCAAGCCGGTCGCGCCCAAACCGGTGGCCGAGCAGGTGGAGCCGGAGGTGCAGGATGAGTTGCGTGGCAAGCTGCTCAAGCGTCTGGCAGTTGCTGGGCTGCTGATCAGCCTCCTGTTGGGCACCCTCGCGGTTTTTGATCACCTTGCTGCGCCACCGCAGGAAGAAGATGATTTGCCGGCCTTCAGCAAGCCGATTCCGGTTCCGCCGAAAAAAGAAGTCTCGCAACCGGTAAAGCAGACAACCGAGTTGCCTCCGCCGCCCGAGCCCGCCAAGGCGGTCGAAGAGCCGGTGGCCAAGGATGGAACCATTGGTCAGCGCGAACTTCCTCGCGAGGGCGGCAAAAAAATCGCCGATGAGTTGCCTCCACCCCGGGTTGAGGCTCGGCCGTCGCTGGACGGCGGGAAAAATCCCCCGGTTGCGGCGTCGACCGTGAATGTGCCGCTCAAGCCGACGGCAGCCCCGGTCGAGCCGGTGTCGCCGGGTTCCGGTGCTGCCCGGGCCCCGGCTGCCGGCAACCCCTCTCCTCGCCCGTCGCGGCCGTCGCTGGCGGAAGGGACTGCGGCGCCGCCTCTGGTGCCGCCTTCGGTGCCTGTCGAGTCAACTGTGGCCAAGCCGTCGGCGCGGGTGCTGGAAACCCGCTCGCAAACGCCGGCAGCCGCACCGGTGCCTGGTGGTCAGTCAGCACCGCGCACACCCGAGCCACCTCGGCTGTTTTCCGGGTTTGCGCTCCAGGCTGGAGTGTTTTCCAATCCGCAGTTGGCTGAAGAGTTGCATGCCAAGCTGACCTTGAGCGGTGTTCCGTCCACACTCGAAACCCGAGTGCAGGTTGGACCTTTCCGCACCCGGCAGGAAGCCGAAGCGGCACAGGCCAAGTTGCGCGGCTTAGGGATCGATACCGTGCTGATGGCTCCCCGGGGTGGGCGACGCTGAGAGTGCGCCCCGCTGGGGCTGGCTATCGGTCATCGGTTGGGGCAGGTTTTTTTCCAGTCGGCGGCTGAAAACCCGCATTTCCTTGGCTGCTTGCACATCGCCTTGTTCGCTGGCAACGCCAATGCCTGTACGGAAGGCCGCTAGCGCTGCGGTTGGCTGGTCGGCTGCGGCCAGTGTTTTGCCCAGGGCTTTCCAGGCAGCGGAAAAATGGAAATCACGGTCAACGGCGGCGCGATAGCATTTTTCAGCCTCGGACAGATCGCCGCTTTTGAGATACTCGTTGCCCAGTGAAAAGCGCAGCAGGGCATTGTCGCGCGGACCGTCAAGCAATTTGCTGAGGGCGGCGATCCTGGCCTGTGTGGCGGGGTTGTCTGCAGTGTTCACGCGGGGTTTTCTCCTGGGTTCGCGGCTAAAATACCGTTTTTAAATCGATCGGAAATCAACAGATGAGCAAGACCATCATCGCCACGCCGCATGCACCGGCGGCCATCGGAACCTACTCGCAAGCCGTGCGCGTCGGCGACACCGTTTACCTGTCCGGCCAGATCGGCCTCGATCCGGCCACCATGCAAATGGTTGACGGCATCGATGCGCAAATCGTTCGCGTTTTCGATAACCTCAAGGCAGTTGCGGAAGCGGCTGGCGGTTCGCTGGCCGACGTGGTCAAGCTCAACGTCTTCCTGACCGATCTTGGCAACTTCGCCAAGGTCAACGAGACGATGGCCCAATATTT
Organism: Dechloromonas sp. ZY10; assembly: GCF_041378895.1. Classification (NCBI taxonomy): domain Bacteria; kingdom Pseudomonadati; phylum Pseudomonadota; class Betaproteobacteria; order Rhodocyclales; family Azonexaceae; genus Dechloromonas; species Dechloromonas aquae. The sequence goes on along the minus strand of NZ_CP144212.1, from coordinate 3,122,217 downwards.
CAGCGAGCCCTTCCCGGCGCGGGCTGCGGTTGGCGTCAAGGAACTGCCGCGCGGTGCGCTGGTCGAGGCCGATGCGGTGATGTACCTCGGCTAAATGCCGGCGGAGAAGTCCGGGGCGCCGGCCTTGCCGGCCGGCCTGCGTCCCATCGTCGCCTCCGAGGCGATGAAGAAAAAACTGGCCAAGATCGGTCTCCACACCGAAGCCGATCTGCTTCTGCATTTGCCGCTGCGCTATGAAGACGAAACCCGGATCGTCACTCTCGGTCGTGGACCGTGGGCCGACGCGGTGCAGGTTGAAGTGATCGTGCGCAGCGCCGAGATCCAGATGCGGCCACGGCGGCAGCTGGTGGTGCATGCCACCGATGCCAGCGGCAGCGAGCACGAGCTGACCTTGCGCTTCTTCAGTTTTTACCCGAACCAGCAGGCAGTTTTTGCGCCTGGGGCGAAGATTCGTGCTTTTGGTGAAGTCCGCCACGGCTTTTTTGGCTTGGAAATGGTGCATCCGCGCTTTCATGCGGTGGCTGAGGACGAGCCCCTGCCTGAGGGGCTGACGCCGATTTATCCGACCACCGCCGGAGTCAGCAACAATGCTTTGCGCAAGTTGATCGGCAATGCGCTGAAGTACGGCGATCTCGCCGATACCTTGAGCGAGGCGTTACGGGCGCAGTTCGAACTGCCCGAGTTTGCCCGTTGCCTGCGCTTTCTGCATGCGCCGCCAGCGGGAACGCCGCAGCTGCCGCTGGAAAATCGCGGTCACCCGGCCTGGCGGCGGATGAAATTCGATGAAGTGCTGGCACAACAGCTGTCCTTGCGTCGGGCTTATCTGGCAAGGCGCGAGCAGGGGGCGCCGGTATTGCAGGCCGAGGGCCTGCTCGCCGGGCGCTTGCTGGCGCAGTTGCCGTTCGGGCTGACCGGGGCGCAGCGGCGCGCGGTCGAGGAAATCCTGCGCGACCTGGCGGCGCCGCACCCGATGCAACGGCTGCTGCAAGGCGACGTTGGCGCCGGCAAGACCATCGTCGCCGCGCTCGCCGCCTGTCAGGCGATCGAGGCCGGCTGGCAGGCGGCGTTCATGGCGCCGACCGAAATCCTCGCCGAGCAGCACTATCTCAAGCTGCGCGCTTGGCTGGAGCCGCTCGGCGTGCGCGTCGCCTGGCTTTCCGGCAGTCTCAAGAGCAAGGCCAAGCGTGAGCAACTGGCGGCAACCGCCGCCGAGGCGCAATTGGTGGTCGGCACGCATGCGCTGATCCAGGACGGCGTCGATTTCGCCAAACTCGGTCTGGCCATCGTCGACGAACAGCACCGCTTCGGCGTCGCCCAGCGGCTGGCCTTGCGCAACAAGGGCAATAACCCCCACCAGTTGATGATGTCGGCGACGCCGATTCCACGCACGCTGGCGATGAGCTATTACGCGGATCTCGACGTCACCGTACTCGACGAACTGCCGCCGGGGCGCACGCCGATCCGTACCCGGCTGGTCGCCGACAGCCGCCGCGACGACGTGGTCGCCTTTGTCCGCAAGCTGGTTGCGGAAGGGCGCCAGGCCTATTGGGTCTGCCCGCTGATCGAGGAATCGGAAACCCTGCAATTGCAGACCGCCGAGGAAACCTATGCGCAGCTTTTGGCCGATTTGCCGGAGTTGACCGTGGGTTTGGTGCATGGCCGCTTGAAAGCGGCAGAAAAGCAGGCAGTGATGGCGGCGTTTGCCGCTGGCGAGATTCAGGTGCTGGTGGCGACGACGGTGATCGAGGTTGGCGTCGATGTGCCCAACGCCAGCCTGATGGTGATCGAGCACGCCGAGCGTTTCGGCTTGTCACAATTGCACCAGTTGCGTGGCCGGGTCGGGCGCGGCCAGTACGAGTCGAGTTGCGTGCTGATCTACGCCGGGCCGCTGGGTGAAATCGCGCGGCAACGGTTGAAGATCATCTTCGAGCACACCGACGGATTTGAAATCGCACGCCAGGACTTGCAATTGCGCGGGCCGGGCGAGTTTGTCGGCAGCCGGCAAAGCGGCGTGCCCTTGCTGCGCTACGCCGATCTGGAAGCTGATGCCGACTTGATCGAAGCGGCGCGGGAATTGGCCGAGAACCTGCTGCGTGATGACCTGGCGGCCGCCGAGCGGCATTTGCGGCGCTGGCTGGGGACGCGCGAGGAATTGCTCAAGTCCTGAGCCGGAAATTCACGGTCGACGCTGAAAAACGGCATTTTCCGGCGTCGACCGTGACGGTTCTGGCCTCAGGGGCGGCTGAACCAGTCCTCGATCAGCCGTGCGACTTCTTCCGGCTGGTCGTGGTGCAGCATGTGGTCGGCGTTGTCGACCCAGGCTTCCTCGACCTGGCCGAAACAGGCCCGGCGAGCTTCCCAGTCGCCCGGGCGGGTGGCGAAATCCTTGACGATCCACGACTCGCGGGCGGCCACCCAGAGCACCGGGCAAGTGATCTGGCGCCAGATCGCCATCGACTCTTCAAGCCGGAACAGATAGGGGGAGAAAATCTTGTGCCACGGGTCGCCGTTCCAGACGATGCCGTGCCGGCGTTCGCCGGCCTTGTTCTCACCTTCGCCGACGCGGCCGAGGTGCTTGGCCAGATAATCGGCGCGCTCCGCCGGCAGGAAGCGGTCATCGCGTTGCAGGCGCCGGGCAAAGGCGGCGCGGTCCGGGTGCACGTGCATCTTGGGGCGCTGACGGATCTGCCCCAGCCACTGCCGGTAGCGTTCCGGCGCCAGGTCGGCCTGCATCGGCGCGATCCCGAAGCCCTCCAGCGAGATCAGGCGCTCGACCCGTTCCGGGCGAATGCCGGCGTAGAGGCTGGCCAGGATGCCGCCCATGCTGTGGCCAACCAGCTTGACCTGACCGTCGGGAGCATAGTGGTCGAGAATCGCCTCCATGTCGCCGACGTGCTCGGCGAAGTAATATGGCCGGTCCAGCCATTGCGAGGGGCCGAAACCACGCCAGTCGGGCGCGATCAGGTTCCAATCGCGGGCCAGCTGGTCGACGACGAACTGCCAGGAGGCGGAAACGTCCATCCAGCCATGCAGCAGAAACAGCGTCGGTGCCTCCGGGTCGCCCCAGCGGCGGATGTGCAGGCGGATATCGGGAAGATCGAGAAATTCTGAACGGGAAGAGCGCATCGTCGGGGGAAAGGAAAAAACGAGGCGCAAGGGTAGCGCGAAACACGCAGCCATGCGTAGCGGAAACGTTTTGGCTCAGGCTGCCAGGGGGGGCGTTTCCGGTGCGGTGGAATAATCGTGCAGACAGGTGTTGACCGTGCGATACAGCTGGCGGTCGAGATGCTGCTGTTGTTCCATGAAGTTCATGCAGGTTTCTGCCAGCGCCTCCAGCAATTCAAGCAGGAAATGTTCTTCCTCCGGGCGCAGGGTGCCGCTGGCCAGGGCTTGCCGGGTAGCCGTGCTCAACTGGTCGATCAACTCATGGACATCGGCATCGTCGAGCGGCTGCTCCAGGCGGGCCAGTGCGCTGGAAAGCTGGTTGATCAGGGAGGAAGGCGGAGGAGGCATGGCTGGGGGCAAAAAGTCAGATGCGCATTCTAGGTGTTGGCCCCGGCTGGCAACCCCCTATTCTTAGGGGGAGGACGGCACTGGATTTGTCACCGCAAAATTGGTGAAAATCGGTGCCGATGCACTGCGCGCTATTTCTTCTGCTTGCCTTGGTTGCCGGACTTTCCCGCGCCCGATAACGAAAATAATGACTACCGCCCAACGAAAAATACTTTGTGTCGAGCCATCTCCGACCCAGCGCGCAATTTTTGCCCGAATTGCTGAAAGCAGCGGTCTTGCCTGCGACAACTGTGCGACCGAGACAGCCGCCTTGCAGCATCTGGCTGCGGGCAACCATTGCCTGGTGCTGATCGCGCGGCAACTCGGTGAAGGCGACAGCTTTCGCCTGATCGAGAGCATCCGCCTGGCGCCTGCGCAGGCGATGTTGCCGATCGCCTTTGTCGCCGCCGAGTGCGACAGCCAGTGTGCGCATCAGGCGATGGTTTCCGGAGCGACAGAGGTGTTTCTGCGCGAGGAACTGAACGAACTAGCGTCCTTCGTCGATTATTGGGGGCGTTTGCCCAGTACCTCGCTACAGATCGGAAGGGCGCTGGTACTGGAAGACTCCGCGTCGCATGCAGCCTACGTCGGCGAAATCTGCCGGGTGCTGGGGTTTGAAGTCGATGTGGTGGCGGATGTCGATGCCGCGCATCGTCTCTATGCACCGGGCAAATATCAGTTGGTGATTGCCGACATCCTGCTCCAGGGCGGGCACAGCGGGGCTGCCTTTGTCCGCCAGGTACGCCAGCGCCAGGCCAGCCATCAGCCTAGTCTGGTGATGTCGGCCTACACTGACCAGACTCAGCGCCTGCAGGCCCTGAAGAGCGGCGCGGATGATTTCATTTGCAAGCCTTTCTTGCCGGAGGAGCTGGTCTGGCGCATCCAGCGCATCCTGCATGCGCATGCCGCTTTCGACCACGGCAGTAGCCGCGAGGGTGTGCCCGGGGCCGGCGAGCATCGCTGGTGGCAGCACCTTTCTCCGCGTGAGCGCGATGTCTGCCGGCGTATCCTGGCTGGCGATCCGGACAAGGAAATTGCCCGCCAGCTGGGCATCTCGTTCTGGACCGTGCGTAGCCATATTGAGCAGATTTTTGTCAAAACCGGCGCCTTGAATCGGCGCGACCTGATGTTGCGGTTTATGGATAAGTCCTGACCTCGCCCGGGCGGCATCAGCCTTTTCCCCGCCAGTCAGGCGCAAGTCGCGAATCTGCGAGTAAAATCGCCGGATGGAATTCCTGCAACTCCGTTCCCGGCTCGGCGATTATTTCAAATTGATGCGGCTTGATAAGCCGATCGGCATCTTGCTGCTGCTCTGGCCGACCCTCTGGGGGGTCTGGTTGTCAGCCGAGGGGCGGCCGGAGTGGCCGGTGGTGCTGGTTTTTATCCTGGGAACCATCCTGATGCGCTCGGCCGGGTGCGTGATCAACGATTTTGCCGACCGCGACTTTGACCGCCACGTCGAGCGTACCGCACAACGCCCGCTGACGGCGGGGCGGGTGACGACGCGTGAGGCGCTCTGGCTGTTTGCCATCCTGTCGGCGCTTGCGTTTCTACTGGTATTGGCGCTGGGGCGGCCGCTGGTGATCTGGATGTCGCTGCCAGCCTTGCTGCTGGCAGCGAGTTACCCGTTCACCAAACGTTTTTTTGCGATTCCTCAGGCCTACCTTGGCATTGCCTTCGGTTTTGGCATTCCGATGGCCTATGCGGCCCACCTCGACACGGTACCTCCGGTGGCCTGGATCCTGTTGCTGGCGAACGTGTTCTGGGCGGTTGCCTACGATACCGAGTATGCGATGGTCGATCGCAATGACGATCTGAAGATCGGTATCCGGACCTCGGCGATTACTTTTGGCCGCTTCGACGTTGCGGCAGTGATGGCCTGCTATGCCGCAACTCTGGCACTTCTCGCCGGGGTTGGGGTCTATCTCAAGCTGGGTGGAGTTTATTTTTTTGCGCTGCTGCTCGCTGCCGGCATTATGGGGTGGCACTACACCCTGATTCGGGAGCGGGAGCGGGTGGCGTGTTTCAAGGCATTCCTCAATAACAATTATGTCGGGCTGGTGATTTTTGTCGGGATAGTTCTCGACTACCTGCTGGTCCGGCAATAGCTGGAATGCGCTGAGTTTAGCCGGGGGGTTTTGACTGGATGTTGGACGACGGCAAAAAATTCGTCAGATTGACCATCGACGATATCGAGATCGGCAAGCCCTTGCGCTGGGCCATTTACAACGGCGACAAGGAGTTGATTTTCGGGCGCGGCGAAGCGATTCCTACGCGTGCCGAGGCCGAGGCGGCGATCGCCAAGGGCTGGTTCAGGTTGTTTCAGGATGGTGATCTGGCGCCGTTGCCGACCGCGATCCGGCCGTTGACTTCGCGCGTTGAACGCAGTCCCTTGCGCGATGCAGTGATTGCGCAGCAGCAGAGTGCGGTGGCCAGTGGCGCATCGGCGAGTGCCGCCGCCGCTCCTGCCAAAAAAAATGACAAACCGAGCGTGGTGGCGCTTGAGGCGGCGCGCATCCAGGTTGGCGACACAATCCAGCTACAGGGCTCGGCCGATGCCTCGCAACGCTATCTGGTACGTCTGATCGGCTATGCCAAAAACGCCGGTGTGATTGTCAGCGTACCCGAGGTCAACGGTGCGCCGGTGATCCTGCGCGAAGGTCAGGCCTTTGTCGGCCGGTTTTTCTCGGGTTTGAGTGCCTATGCCTTCCCTACCAGTGTGCTGCGCCAGACCAATGTACCTTACCCGCACCTGCACCTTGCCTACCCGCGCGAAGTCGGGGTTCAGGAAGTGCGCAAGAGCCCGCGGATTGATACCGAGTTGATCGCTGCGCTGAGCTTGCCTTCGGGCAAGGAAGGGGCGGGCAAGATCATTGATTTGAGTGCCACGGGGGCCGGTTTGCGTACCAAACAGGCGGTAGCGGGGAAGGGTGATCAGATTCTGGCCAAGTTCAAGGTCAGTGTGCAGGGGCTGGATACGGTTCTGGCACTGACTGCCGAGGTTTGCAATGCGCGGGTCGATGCCGATCAGGCCATGCCGCACTTTCTCGGGCTGCGTTTTGTCGACGTCGAGGCATCTGCCCAGTTTGCGCTGACGGCGTTTGTCTATGGGCGTTTGGTCGGCGAAAACTGATATCAACGGATGCTGAAGTGAAATATATCGACCTGCGCGATTTCATCGCGCAATTGGAAAAAGACGGCGAATTGAAGCGGGTTCAGGTCCCGGTTGATACGCACCTCGAAATGACCGAAATCGGTGACCGTGTGCTGCGCGCTGGCGGTCCGGCACTGCTTTTCGAGCAACCGAAGGCCGGCGAGCGTGCGCACAGCATGCCGGTCCTGGCCAACCTGTTCGGCACGCCCCGCCGGGTGGCGCTGGGGATGGGCGAGGAGTCGGTTGCAGCGCTGCGTGAAGTCGGCAAGCTGCTGGCGTACTTGAAGGAGCCGGAGCCGCCCAAGGGGTTGAAAGACGCCTGGGACAAGCTGCCGATGTTGAAAAACGTACTCAACATGGCGCCAAAAAAGGTGTCGTCGGCGCTGTGCCAGGAAATCGTCTGGGAAGGCAAGGATGTCGATCTGTCGCGTTTGCCGATCCAGCATTGCTGGCCGGGCGATGTTGCCCCGCTGATTACCTGGGGGCTGGTGGTGACGCGCGGGCCGCACAAGAGTCGGCAGAATCTGGGTATCTACCGCCAGCAGGTGCTTGGGCCGAACAAGGTGATCATGCGTTGGCTGGCGCATCGTGGTGGCGCACTCGACTTCCGCGAACATCAACTGGCAAATCCCGGTCAGCCTTTCCCGGTCGCCGTGGTGCTCGGCTGCGATCCGGCGACCATCCTCGGTGCGGTGACGCCGGTGCCGGATTCGCTCTCCGAATATCAGTTTGCCGGGCTGCTGCGTGGCAGCAAGACCGAGCTGACGCAATGTCTCGGCTCGACGCTACAGGTGCCGGCACGGGCCGAGATCGTCCTCGAAGGGGTGATCCATCCCGGCGAAATGGCGCTTGAAGGTCCCTACGGCGACCACACCGGCTATTACAACGAGCAGGCAGAATTCCCTGTGTTCACGGTCGACCGTGTCACGATGCGGAAAAACCCGATCTATCACAGCACCTACACCGGCAAGCCACCCGACGAGCCGGCGATTCTCGGCGTGGCGCTGAACGAGGTGTTTGTGCCGCTGTTGCAGAAGCAGTTCACCGAAATTGTCGATTTCTACCTGCCGCCCGAAGGCTGCTCCTACCGGATGGCGATTGTCAGCATCAAGAAAGCCTATCCTGGTCACGCCAAGCGGGTGATGTTCGGGATCTGGTCCTTCTTGCGTCAGTTCATGTATACCAAGACCATCATCGTGGTCGATGACGATATTGACATCCGTGACTGGAAGGAAGTGATCTGGGCGATGACCACGCGTTTCGACGCCGTACGTGATACGACGCTGGTCGACAACACGCCGATCGACTACCTGGATTTCGCCTCACCGGTGGCCGGCCTGGGTTCCAAAATGGGCATCGACGCAACCAATAAGTGGCCGGGTGAGACCCAGCGTGAGTGGGGGCGCCCGATTGTCATGGATGCAGCCGTGAAAAATCGCATCGATGGCTTGTGGGACAGCCTCGGGCTGTAAATTTTTTTGCTCAAGCCGATGCAGTTGCGCTAGGCTTCGCGCTAGGTCGCGCGGAGCGGCGCAGCCTCGGCATTGGCGCACCTCCGGTGCAGTTGAATACTTGGTGGCGAATCGTCGTCGGAGCTGGTAACGGTTGGCGGGGCGAGCGTTGTTTGGGGTTTTTTCGGGATTGTTGGGGGTAACAAGAAGATGCGGACTAATCTGCCAGTCACCCAGAATGAAATTGTTCTTGGCGATGACCAAATCATCGTTTCAAAAACCGATCTGAAAGGTCAGATCACCTATATCAACCAGACGTTTATTGATATTTCCGGCTTCACCGAAGCTGAATTGATCGGGCAGCCGCACAATCTGGTGCGCCACCCGGATATGCCGGTCGAGGCCTTTGCCGATTTCTGGCGTGACCTCAAGGCCGGGCGGCCGTGGGTCGGCTACGTCAAGAACCGCTGCAAAAACGGCGACTATTACTGGGTTGAAGCGCATGCGACGCCGATCCGCGAAGGTGGGCAAGTAGTTGGCTACATGTCGGTGCGCCGCAAACCGTCGCGGCAAGCGGTCGAGGCCTGCGAAGCCGCCTACCGGATGTTCCGCGAGAAGAAGCAGGGCGGGCAGCGGATCGAGCACGGCGCGGTGGTTAGCGGGGGGGGCGGTTTCCTTGGCCGAATGGGCCTCAAGCAGCGTCTGCAAGGGTTGGTGGCAGCACTGTCGATAGCCTTGGTGGCGGTCGGCGCGGCCGGGCTGTACGGAGTCAACCAGAGCAATCATCGGCTGGAAAGCCTGCATCTCGATCGGATGCAGGCAACCAGCGATATTGCGGCGATCCAGTCGCGTTCGCTGAGCAATCAGTTGCTGATGCTGGAAGCACTGAAATCGCGTGACCCCAAGCTGGTTGAAAAAAACCTGGCTCAAGTCGACAGAAATGCAGCCGCAAACAAAGTGAGTTGGGAGCGCTACTCGGCGACGCAGATGGACGCCAAGGAAAAGGCTCTGGCCGAGCAGTATGAGGCTGGTCGCCAGGCTTATCTGAAGGAGGCCCGACTGCCGCTCAGCGCACATCTGAAAGCGGGTGAGTTTGAACAGGCTGAACGCCTGTGGCCGACGGTGCAGCGGTTGTCCGAGCCTCTGGATGGCGCAGTGAGTGCCCTCAAGCAGATTCAGGAAGATGCCGCCCAGGAGGAAATGAAAGCAGCTAGTGATGCTGCCGCGATGTTGCGCAATCTTCTGATTGCCCTGGTTCTGGGTTTGGTGGTGGCTTCCTGGTTGCTGGTGTCGCGTCTGCTGAGCGGCCTGATGGGGGCTTTCGACAGCATTTTGTCAGCCTTCCGGGCAATGGCCGAGGGGCGTTTTGACACCTTGCTCAACATCGGTCGTGATGACGAAATCGGCGAGGTGCTGCAGGGGCTGGAGTCGATGCAGATTCGCCTGGGCTTCGATCTGGTCGAGCAGCAGCGGGTGGCAAACGAGATGACGCGGGTCAAGATCGCGCTCGACAACGTTTCGACCGGGGTGATGATCGCCGACAGCAACCGTACCGTGACCTACACCAATCATTCGGTCGTGGGTATCCTCAAGGGGGCCGAGGCCGCGATCAAGTCGCAGTTGCCCAACTTCAACCCGGATCGTCTGATTGGCGTCAACATCGACAGCTTCCACAAAAATCCGGCGCATCAGGCTGGCCTGCTGGCCAATCTCAGCAAGCCTTACACCGCAGCCCTGGAAATTGGCGGCCGTCATCTGGTGGTGACTGCCAACCCGGTGATCAACGAGCGCGGCGAGCGCCTCGGGACGGTGGCCGAATGGAAGGACCGCACGGCCGAAGTGCTGGTCGAGCAGGAGATTGCGCAAATCGTCGGCGCCGCGACACAGGGTGAACTCGGCATGCGCCTGTCGGTAGATGGCAAGACCGGTTTCTTCCACACCCTGGCCAGCGATCTGAATCGCCTGCTCGATAACACTCAGCAGGCTCTCAACGCGACCTCCGAAGTGCTTTCGCGGGTTGCCGGCGGTGATCTGACGCAAACCATTGATGCTGACTTCTCCGGTATTTTCGGGCAGTTGAAGGACGATACCAACAGCACTATCGAACGCCTGCGCGAAGTCGTCGGCAGCATCAAGGAAGCGACCGAGGCGATCAATACCGCCGCCAAGGAAATTGCAGCCGGTAACAGTGATCTGTCGGCCCGTACCGAAGAACAGGCTTCCTCGTTGGAGGAAACCTCCAGTTCGATGGAGCAGCTTAACAGCACGGTTCGCCAGAATGCCGATAACGCCCGCCAGGCCAACGAACTGGCCAACCGCAGCAACGAGATCGCGCTGCGTGGCGGTCAGATGGTCAAGGACGTCGTCAATACCATGAACGGCATCCAGGAAAGCTCGCAGCGGATTGCTGACATCATTGGCGTGATCAACGGCATTGCCTTCCAGACCAATATCCTGGCACTCAATGCGGCGGTCGAAGCGGCCCGTGCCGGTGAGCAAGGACGCGGTTTTGCCGTGGTTGCCAGCGAAGTGCGCAACCTGGCGCAGCGCTCGGCCAACGCGGCCAAGGAAATCAAGGAACTGATCGACGATTCGGTCGGCAAGGTTGATAGCGGCGCACGTCTGGTCGGCCAGGCCGGAGCGACCATGGACGAGGTGGTGGCAAGCTTCCAGCGGGTGGCCGCTCTGGTGACCGACATCTCGAATGCCAGCCGCGAGCAGAGTGCCGGGATCGAACAGGTGACCCAGGCCGTATCGCAGATGGACGAAGTGACCCAGCAGAACGCAGCCTTGGTCGAGCAGGCCTCGGCGGCGGCGGAGAGCCTGGAAGAGCAGGCGCAGGGCTTGGTCAATGCGGTTGGCGTGTTCCGCCTCAACGCCGGGGCTGTTGCGTCGGTCCAGCTCGGTGCCGTCCCGCACCTCGCGGCTAAGTCGGTCGCCTCGCGCTCGGGAAGTCGCAAGCCGACCGGGATTCCGGCATCGCTGCCGCCGGACGATCCCAATGAGGACGACGAATGGGCTGAGTTTTAAGCATTCGGCCGGCACTTTTGCCGGTTTGGGCTACGCTCGCAGGGTCTTTCCGGAATTTTCGGGAAGACCCTGTTTTTTTGCGGAGCTTTCGCCAACATTTACGGTCAACCAGACGCCGGGGAAATTTTTCCGGCCCCCTTGCCAAGTGGGGCGGCTGGCCGAATACTAGGCGGGCCGGGCTGCACAAGGGGGCTACAGGATGCCTCAAGGGGCCGGCAAAAGACAAAATGACGGAGGATGATAAAAATGACTCTTGCTGCACGTGTGCGTACGCACAAACTTTCCCCCAACGCAACGCTGTGCGCTTCCGGCTTTAACCAGCTGGGGGCGGACTCGCCCGCAATCGAGGCGATGACCGATTTTGCCCGGGTTCCGGTCGTGACGATCACCGCCGATGCAGCGATGTCGGAAGCGCAGGCCCGGATGATTTCACGCGGAGTGCGCCTGTTGCTGGTGACCGGTAGCGACGATGTCGTGGTCGGTCTGATTACCGCCCGCGACCTGCATGGCGAGCGGCCGATGCAGATCGTTCAGGCGCGTGGTTGTTCGCGCGACGATCTGCTGGTCAAGGATGTGATGACCCCGATCGGCAGTATCGACACGCTGTATCTGGGTGAAGTGCTCAATGCGCGTGTGGTCGACATCCTTAATGGACTCAAGGCTCTTGGGCGGCAGCACATTCTGGTCGAGGACGTCGATCCGATCACCGGTGAGCCGCGGGTGCGCGGAATTTTCTCGGCGACCCAGATCGGCCGGGCGCTTGGCGTTCCGGTGCTGGGCTTCGAATTGGCCAGCACCTTTGCCGAAATCGAGGCCGCGCTGGCGCCATGAGCGTTGCGGCAGGATCGCGGCAGCCCGGAGGGCTGCCGTTTTTGTTTGTGAGAGGGGGCGTGTTTGGCCTTTGATACTTGGCTGGCATTTTTTCTGGCGTGCTGGGTGATCAGTCTGTCGCCGGGAGCCGGCGCCGTAGCTTCCATGTCCTCCGGGCTCAATTTCGGTTTTCGCCGTGGCTACTGGCTGGCGCTTGGCCTGCAACTGGCCTTGCTGTTGCAGATTGCCGTTGTTGCCGCTGGCCTGGGGGCCCTGCTGGCCGCATCGGAAGCCGCATTTGCCTTGCTCAAGTGGTGTGGCGTCGCTTATTTACTCTACCTTGGCTGGCAGCAGTGGGTGGCCGCTGCGAGCCCGGTCAGCCTGGAATCCGGCGCAGCCGATGTCGGGGTCCGGAAATTGGTGGTGCGTGGTTTTCTGGTCAATGCCAGCAACCCCAAGGCGATCGTCTTCATTCTTGCAGTACTCCCCCAGTTCATTGATCCCGGGCGCCCTTTGCTGCTGCAGTACTTGCTTCTGGCGTTGACCATGGTGGCTGTCGATCTGGTGGTGATGGCCGGGTACACCGGCTTTGCCGCTCGTGTGTTGCGCCTGTTGCGCGAGCCTCACCAGCAGCAGGTGCTGAACCGTGTTTTCGGGGGGCTGTTTGCAACCGCTGCGGTACTGCTGGCCGGTATCAGGCAGGCGGTTCGCTGATGGTTTACGGGTAAACACGGGTGCGCGTCCGGCGTTGCCTGGGTGACAATGGCCGCCGCCGAATCGTCCGGTCGCTGGTTTGTGAAAGTGAAAGGTTGCTCATGTCCGAAGTCGACGCATCGTCTCCCTCGCCGCAGTCCGGCAAGATAGTCAGCGCCCGCGAGGCGGTGGCACGAATCCCTGATCATGCGACGGTGGCAACCGGCGGCTTTGTCGGAATCGGCTTTGCCGAGAATATCGCGGTGGCGCTGGAGGAGCGTTTTGTCGAGACCCGGGCCAATGACATGCACGGCCAGGGCAGTCCGCGCAACCTGACCCTGGTCTATGCCGCCGGGCAGGGCGACGGCAAGGAGCGGGGGCTCAATCACCTCGGGCATGACGGTCTGGTTGGCCGCGTGATCGGTGGCCACTGGGGCCTGGCACCGCGCTTGCAGGAACTGGCGGTAGCCAACCGGATCGAGGCTTACAACCTGCCGCAGGGGGTGATCACCCATCTTTTCCGTGACATCGCTGCTGGCAAGCCGGGAACACTGACCCGGGTCGGGCTGGGCACTTTTGTCGATCCGCGTTACGGGGGCGGGAAGCTCAACGAAAAAACCACGGTCGACCTGGTTCGGCGGATGGAAATCGACGGCGAGGACTACCTTTTTTACAAGGCTTTTCCGATCCATGTGGGCATCATTCGTGGCACCACGGCTGATCCCGATGGCAATGTGACCATGGAAAAGGAGGCGTTGACCCTGGAGGCGCTGGCGATTGCGATGGCCGCGCACAATTCGGGCGGAATCGTGATCGTGCAGGTCGAGCGGATCGCCGAGCGCGGCTCGCTCAATTCGCGCCAGGTGAAAATCCCCGGGGTTCTGGTCGACTGCGTGGTGGTCGCAGAAAAACCGGAGTATCACCAGCAGACCTTCATCGAGCCCTATAACCCGGCATTTTCCGGTGAGATCAGGGTGCCTTTGTCGGCACTGGCGGCGATGGAAATGAGCGAGCGCAAAATCATCGCCCGCCGCGCGGCACTCGAGCTGAAGGCTGGGGCGGTGGTCAATCTCGGGATCGGGATGCCAGAAGGAGTCGCCAGCGTTGCGGCCGAGGAAGGCGTGATCGACCTGCTCACGCTGACCGCCGAGCCCGGTGTGATTGGCGGGATTCCTGCCGGCGGCCTGAATTTCGGTGCAGCAACCAATGCCCAGGCAATCATCGATCAGCCCAGCCAGTTCGATTTTTATGATGGCGGCGGGCTGGATATCGCTTTCCTTGGGCTGGCTCAGGCCGATGCCGAAGGGAATCTGAACGTTTCCAGATTTGGTCCCCGGCTGGCCGGCGCCGGCGGGTTCATCAACATCTCGCAAAATGCAAAAAAAGTGGTGTTCGTCGGCACTTTTACCGCCGGTCGCCTTGAAATCACGGTCGACGGCGAAAAACTGCAAATTACCCGGGACGGTTCGGCCAACAAGTTTGTTGCTGCCGTCGAGCACCGAACCTTTAGTGGTCCCGAGGCGGCCCGGCGCGGTCAGGAAGTCCTCTACATCACCGAGCGCTGCATTTTCCGTTTGCGGCCGGAGGGGCTGGAACTGACCGAGATCGCTCCCGGGGTCGACCTCCAGGCCGGGATTCTCGAAAGGATGGATTTCCGTCCCCTGATCAGCGCCGAGTTGCGGCAAATGGATTCCCGGATATTTGCCGAGGCTCCAATGGGCTTGCGCGCCATGCTGCTTTGAGCTGCCCTCCAGCGGAGTAGAATCGACGCCTTTTCCGAGAAACTCCGTTGCCGATGAACGTCGCTGTCACTCGCTGCCTGCTTTCCCTCCTTTGCGCGCTGCCCCTGGCTTGTGGCGAGCCCGATCAGCGTGCCTTTGCCATCGAGAATGCGGTGTTCGCCAGCTGGTATCAGCGGCAAATTCCGGCGGCCAGCGTTCCGAGCGAGACCGCCCGGGCGCGGGTCGCGGACGGACTGGCGGCCATCTGCCGGGGCCGGACCGATGGCGCGGCCGAACTGCTGCGCGAAGCCGGTGTCGGCAAGGACATCTACCGGCTGGCCCTGGTCGCCGCCAAGGCCGACCGCAAGGGCCGCTGCGATTATTCAGACTGGTCGGAAAGACTTGGGCTGCATGGCGAGCGGATCAAGCAACTGGTTAATCAAGGCGATGGGCCGGCAGTTCTGCTGGCCGCTCTGCTCGATGAGCAACTGCCTGAGGGCGAGCGCCTGCGGGTGGTCGAGGCGTTGGCCGAGCGCCGCTACGGGCAGGCTCAAGCCGTGCTGGCCGTGTTGCGCGGTCCGGCCGACCCGATGCAGACCGAATTGCTGATGCAAGCCCGGGCGCAGGGGGTTGCGCTGGCGTATCTGGTCGCTATCGGGCAATCTGCCGGTGCAGGCTGCAGCGATTGGCAGCAGGCGCAGCGCCTGGTTCCCGGCCTCAGCCTGCCGCACGGCTTGTCGTGCCCGGCAGCAGTGCGCCGCGATTGAGCTTGATGACGCTGAGGGCTAGCGAGCTACCCGGAAAAAATCTTCGATCAACAGGTCGGGCAGTTGCAGGGGTTTGGGCAGGGCCTGGTTGAATGCCTTGAGCAGTACGGTGCGGACCTGCGCCAGATCGGCACTGCGGCCTTGGTCGAACAGTTCGCTGATCTCACTGCTGGCGACATGCTGCAGTTTTTGTTCCCAGCGGCGCAGATCGTCTTCCTTGGGGCGCTCGATCAGCAAGGCCAGCTTGCCGACGATGGGCAGGCCGCCGGCGCCGGTGGCTTGAACGCGTAACGGAACATGGACAATTTCCTGGCTATGGCTCTCGTCTTTGCGGGTGACCAGGAAAATGCTGGCACTGGCGAGGAGCAGGGTGGCGATGATCACGACCCAGAAGCGCCGCAGCCATGAACTGCTGATTTCGGAGGTGGCGGCCCGAGGGGAAACTGCGGAACGGGGTTGGGGCATGGCGAATCTCGCGATGTTTGGAACGGGAATCCCTGTGATGCTTTCCGGTCTAGATAGTTGCGTTGCCGGATTTTAGTTTTGCCAAATTAGCACGCGATTTGTAGCTTTTGCAATATGACTTTGGGCTGGTTGCGGGGTCGTCCATTGGGTGCGTGACATTGTGCTGTACTACTGACCGCCCGTTCATTATCATGTCGGCTCGCGATTTTTCCCAGGGTCAGGCTGGATTCCGATGAAATTTGCCTATCTCCGTGTAGTTCCTTGGTTGCTGCTTGCTCCATGGCTGGCAGCGTGTGGTCCGGGCAACTCCGAGGCGCCGGTAGCGGCGCCTGCGGCCAAGCCGGCTCTGAGCGTGCGCACCGTGCTGCCGCAGCGCGAGGACTGGCCGCAACGGCTGGCGGCCAGCGGCAGCGTGATGCCCTGGCAGGAGGCGGTGATTGGTGCCGAAGTGGGGAATCAGCGAATCGCCGAGGTGCTGGTGCAAGTTGGCGATTCGGTGCGCAAGGGGCAAGCTCTGGCCCGGATTGATGCTGCTGCGTTGCAGCAGGAGGTGGCCGAGGCCCGGGCTGGGGTAGCCGAACTCGAGGCCGCTACCCTGGAGGCCAGGGCCAATGCCGAACGGGCTCGCGCCCTGCGCGCCCAGGGTTTCTACAGTCCACAGACGGCGGTCCAGTATCAGACCGCCGAAGGCACAGCGACGGCACGATTGGCTGCTGCCCGGGCGCGGCTGGCGGCGGCCGAGTTGCGGCTGGCCAAAAGCCAGGTCCTGGCGCCGGATGCCGGCGTGATTTCGGCGCGCACCGCGACCGTCGGCTCGCTGCCGCAGAATGGCGACGAACTGTTCCGCCTGATTCGTGGCGGGCGCCTGGAGTGGCGTGCCGAGGTGCCGGCTGATGATTTGCCGAAACTGCGCCCCGGGGCGAGTGCCCGCTTGCGGGCTGCCGATGGCAGCGAGCTTGTCGGCAAGGTGCGCAGCGTCGCCCCGAGCGTCGACCCGCAGACGCGCAACGGCCTGGTTTATGTCGATTTGCCACGGTCGACCGTGACTCGCGATGAAAATCCGGCGCTACGGGCCGGTGCCTTCGCGCGCGGCGAGTTCGATCTCGGTGCGCAGCCGGCGCTGACCCTGCCGCAAGCCGCAGTCGTTCTGCGTGAGGGCTTTGCCTATGTCTTCCGGCTCGACTCTGGCGGGACGCGGGTGATCCAGAGCAAGGTTGAGCTTGGCCGGCGCCAGGGCGAGCGGATCGAGATTCTTGCCGGCTTGCCGGCCGATGCATCGGTCGTGGCGTCCGGGGTCGGCTTCCTGGCCGATGGCGACGTGGTCCAGTTGCTACCGGCCGAGACGGCACGCTGATGCGCTGTGCGGGGTCGGTGTGCTGATGCCGCCCTTTTTGTTTCTTTTTCTCGTACGCCCAGCGGGCGACTGACACCATGAACGTTTCTGCCTGGTCCATCCGTAATCCGATCCCGGCGATCATGCTTTTCCTGCTGTTGACGCTGGCCGGTGTCGTCGGCTTCCGGGCGATGAAAATCCAGCAGTTCATGGATATCGACCTGCCAACGGTGACGGTCACCGCGACCTTGCCGGGGGCGGCGCCGGCGCAGATGGAAACCGAGGTCGCCAAGAAGATCGAGAACTCGGTGGCGACGCTGCAGGGCGTCAAGCACATCTACACCAAGGCGCAGGACGGAACCGCCATCGTCACCGTCGAATTCCGACTGGAGAAGCCGACTCAGGAGGCGGTCGACGACGTGCGCGATGCGGTGTCGCGAATCCGCTCGGACTTGCCCGGCGACCTCAAGGACCCGGTGGTTGCCAAGGTCAACCTGTCCGGCGCGCCGATCCTGACCTATACCGTTGCTTCGCCGCGGATGGACGACGAGGCGCTCTCATGGTTCGTCGACAACACGGTTGCCAAGGCCCTGCTCAGCGTGCGCGGGGTCGGTGCAGTGGCGCGGGTCGGCGGCGTCAGCCGCGAAGTCCGGGTCGAGCTCGATCCCTCCCGCCTGCTGGCGCTGCGCGTCAGCGCCGCCGATCTTTCGCGGCAATTGAAGCAGGTGCAGCAGGAAGCCTCGGGCGGGCGTGCTGACGTCGGCGGCGCCGAGCAGTCGGTGCGCACCATCGCCACGGTGCAGAGCGCGGCCGAACTGGCAGCGCTCGACATCGTGCTCTCCGATGGCCGGCATTTCCGCCTGGACCAGCTGGCGACGGTCAGCGAT
This sequence comes from Dechloromonas sp. ZY10, assembly GCF_041378895.1. Classification (NCBI taxonomy): domain Bacteria; kingdom Pseudomonadati; phylum Pseudomonadota; class Betaproteobacteria; order Rhodocyclales; family Azonexaceae; genus Dechloromonas; species Dechloromonas aquae. The sequence goes on along the minus strand of NZ_CP144212.1, from coordinate 3,104,354 downwards.
ACCGTCGCCGAACGGCGCGCCGGCGCCTTGCTCAACGGCGAGCCGGTGGTCGGTTTCGAAATCACCCGCAGTCGCGGCGCCGGCGAAATCGAAGTGGCGCAGGGCGTGCAGGCGACGCTGGCAAAACTGCGCGGCGAGCACCCCGATATCCAGATCACCGAAGCCTTCAATTTCGTCGATCCGGTGCAGGAAAACTACGACGGCTCGATGTCGCTGCTGCTCGAAGGTGCTGCGCTGGCGGTGCTGGTGGTCTGGCTGTTCCTGCGCGATACGCGAGCGACCTTCGTCTCGGCAGCGGCGCTGCCGCTGTCGGCGGTGCCGACCTTTGCGGTGATGTGGCTGATGGGCTTCTCGCTCAACGTCGTGACCCTGTTGTCGATGTCGCTGGTGGTCGGGATTCTGGTCGACGACGCGATTGTCGAGATCGAGAACATCATGCGTCACCTGCGCATGGGCAAGACGCCTTACGAGGCGGCGATGGAAGCGGCCGACGAAATCGGGCTGGCGGTGATCGCCACCACCTTCACGCTGATCGCAGTGTTCCTGCCGACCGCATTCATGAGCGGGGTGCCCGGCAAATTCTTTGTCCAGTTCGGGTGGACCGCAGCAATCGCGGTGTTTTTCTCGCTGGTCGTCGCCCGCATGCTGACGCCGATGATGGCCGCCTACCTGCTCAAGCCGGCGAAGCCAGGCGAACACGAGCCGCGCTGGCTGGAACGCTATGCCGGCTGGGTCGCCGCTTGTCTGCGTCGCCGCTGGCTGACGATGCTGGCGGCGACGGTCTTCTTCTTCGGCTCCTTCGCGCTGGTGCCGCTGCTGCCGACCGGCTTCCTGCCGCCTGACGACCTGTCGCAGACGCAGGTGCATGTCGCCTTGCCGCCGGGCAGCACCTATGCGCAGACGCATGCCGCCGCCGAAGAGGCGCGCCGGCTGATCGGCGATCATCCGCACGTGCGGCTGGTGTATACCGCGATTGGCGGCGGCGCCGCCGGCAGCGACCCGTTTGCGCCGCGCGGTGCCAACGAGGTACGCAAGGCGACGCTGACGATCAACCTGACGCCACGCAAGGCGCGTGGCGGGGTCAGCAAGCAGGATGTCGAAAGCGAATTCCGCCAGCGTCTCGCCGCCTTGCCGGGCGCGCAAGTCAAGGTCGGGATGGGGGCTTCAAACGAGAAATACGTGCTGGTGCTGGCCGGCGAAAACGGCCAGGCCCTGGCCGACCATGCGCGCCTGGTCGAACGCGAACTGCGCGGCATTCCCGGTATCGGCGCGGTGACTACCACCGCCAGCCTGGTTCGCCCGGAACTGGTGGTGCAGCCCGATTTCGCTCGGATGGCCGACCTCGGCGTGACCTCGGCGGCGATTGCCGAAACCCTGCGCGTCGCCACCTCGGGCGATTACGACCAGGGGCTGGCCAAGCTCAACCTGAGCCAGCGCCAGGTGCCGATCGTGGTCCGCTTGCCGGTCAGCGCCCGCAGCGATCTGGCGCTGCTCGAACAACTCAGCGTCCCCGGCCGCCACGGCCCGGTGCGCCTGGGCAACGTCGCCCGCCTGAGCATCGCCGGCGGGCCGGCCGAGATCGACCGTTACGACCGCCTGCGCAACGTCAATTTCGAAATCGAACTCAACGGCCAGCCGCTCGGCGAAGTCGAAAAGGCCGCGCTGGCCCTGCCCAGCCTCAAGCAATTGCCACCCGGCGTGCTGCAGACCACGGTCGGCGATGCCGAGGCGATGGGCGAACTGTTCGCCAGCTTCAGCCTGGCGATGCTCACCGGCATCCTCTGCATCTACATCGTACTGGTTCTGCTGTTCAAGGATTTCGTCCAGCCGGTGACCATCCTCGCGGCGCTGGTGCTGTCGGTGCCGGGGGCCTTCCTGGCGCTGTTCGTGACCCAGAAGGCGTTGTCGATGCCATCGATGATCGGCCTGATCATGCTGATGGGGATCGCCACCAAGAACTCGATCCTGCTCATCGACTACGTCGTGCTCGCCCGTCGCGGCATCGACAGACAGCCCGGCCTGGATCGTTGGCAGGCACTGCTCGACGCCTGTCGCAAGCGGGCGCGGCCGATCGTGATGACCACCGTCGCAATGGGCGCCGGGATGCTGCCGATCGCGCTCGGGATCGGTACCGACCCGAGCTTCCGCGCACCGATGGCAATCGTCGTGATCGGGGGTCTGATCACCTCGACCTTCCTCAGCCTGCTGGTGATCCCGGTGGTGTTTACCTACATCGACGACCTGATCGAAGCGGTCCGTCGTCGGTTACCGGTCCGTTCCTGATCCGGGCCGGCGCTCCCGGCGCCCGGCCCTAGCGGCTGCACCAGGGACTTTCCAGGCGCGGGCCGTAGAGCTCGCGCCGCTGCTGGACCGCGCGGACCTTGCCGGTGGTCGCGTCGAACAGCACGTCGAGCCGGGCCAGGCGGCTCCAGTCGTCGCAGAAACGCCATTCCCAGGCCAGTTCGTTGCGTGCCTCGTAGAGCACGCTGTAGCCTGGTGCCGGTGGGCCGAGCCGGCGCAGTACGCTTTCGTGGTCGTCCTCGCCGGGGCGGATCAGTGAAAAGTGGCTGGAGTCGAGCACGTTTTCCAGGCGCAGCAGGCGGCCGCTCGGGTCGCCGTGCACCATCCAGGTTTGCAGCCCGGCCGGGCCCTGCGGGTAGGCCAGTTGCTCGCTGCCATCGGCGTTGCGCCAGCGCAGCGAGGGTGGGCCGAGGCGGGCTTCGACCTCGGCCAGGCTATGTACGCCCGGCTGCAGGCCGAAGCCGCCGGGCGTGCCGAAGGTGGCGCAGGCACTAAGCAGCAGCGCGGCGAGGAGCGGGGAGAGGTGGCGGAGTGCGGACATAGTGGCGATCCGGAAGTGTTTTCCGCCATTTTCACGGTCGACCGTGAAAATGGCAAAAAATCGCTGCCGGCCGCCGCTCAGTCCTTGCCCGCAGCCGGCGGCAGCAGGAAGCTGCGCGGCTGGTGGCGCAGGCGGCAGGCAATCGCCCGCAGCAGCGGCCCCCAGTGGGTGAAGCGAATCCGCCGGGCGGCGAGCGCGGTGCGCAAGGCCAGGGTAAAGCTTACCCCGAGGTTGATGGCACCGATCAGCGCCACGCCGAGCGCCGCCCAGGCCAGTGCCGGCGCGGCGAGGGCAAAGTCGAAGGCGGTCAGCGCATAGCCGAGGTTGGCCGAGGAGAAGGCGATGTGGCGGATGTCGAGCGGCAGCCCGAGGATCTGGCCGAAGACACCGGTCGAGCCGAGCATGCAGCCGAACAGCAGGTTGCCCATGATGCCGCCGAGCTTGTCCTGGACGTAGCTGCCGAACCGCGCCGCCAGCGCGTCGCCGAGCAGGATGCGCAGCCAGCGCAGGCGGCTCAGGCGCGGGCCGATGTTCTGGTAGGTCGCGCGGTTGTCGAAAAAGCCGGTGATCAACCCGGACAGGAACAGGTAGAAGCCGGCGACCGCAGCGTGTGGCAAGGCCCAGCCCAGCGGGTCGAGGTCGGCCAGCAGGTGTGCGCCTTTCTCCATCGTCACCGCCGGGGCGCCCAGCGCCTGCGCGCTCAAACAGCCGATGGCGATGGCGACCGGCAGGGCGACCATCACGTTGCCGGCAATGGCTGCCAGCTGGCTGCGCGAGACTGCGGCGACGACATCGACCAGGCGTTCGAGGTCGGCCGCGCGGTTGGGTTTCAAATCGCCGAGCAGCCCGGCCAGGGTTTGCGCCGTCATCGCCGGCTGCTTGGTGGCGACGGTCAGCCCGAGCAGGTAGATCAGCACGAAGCCGCCGCCGTAGATCAGGCTGAACAGCACGGCCTCGACGAACAGTGGTGCGTGCAGCCCGGCAGCCAGAATCTTGAGCAGGGCCATGCCGCCAATCAGGACGCCGGCACCGGCCGCCGAGGCCCACATCCGGCGGTAGTCGGCGCCTTCTTCGCAGATGTAATGTTCGCCCGAATGCGCGGCGTTTTCGGTGACTCGCACGGCGAGCAGGTGCGACAGCTCGCCCAGGTAGTGGCGCAGGCTGTTGCGCCGGTTTTCGGCGAGCAGGGCGCTATGCACGAAGTCGCTCCAGGCTGCCGCCGCCGGTGGTGTCAGCGCGTCGGCGGCCGGCGGCGGGGCGAGGATGCCGACCAGGGTTTCCAGCCGTTCCAGGCTTTGCTGGCTGCGCGTCAGCAGGTAAGAAAGGCTCTGGCTGGCGCCGACTTGCAGCGCGCGGCGGCGGATTCGCTGCAGGGTTTCGCGGCATTGCGCCGAGAGTACCAGCAACTGGCTGCCGTCGTCGGCCAGATATTCGGGGTCGTGCAGCGCCTGCCGCCAGCTCTGGGCAAAGGCCAGGGCCTCGGCCGAGAGCGCGACGAAGCGCGGCCGGTCGGCATCGAGGTTGGGCGAGGCGCGCATCAGTTCGCCCTCGACCCCGAGGCCGCTGACCCGGTGCGCCAGCAGCAGGATGGCGTCGAGCATCTGCTCGCGGACACCGGCCAGCGGCGGGGCGTCGGCCGCGTCGAGCAATTGCCAGAGGCGTTGCAGGTCATCGCTGGGCAGGGTTTCCAGCCAGCGCCAGTCGTCGCCGTGGTCGCACAATACGTGCAGGCAGTCTTTCAGCCGTCGTTCGTCCGGGACCTCGGGCAGCAGGCGGTTGCCGACAATGCGCCAGCCTTCGGAAAAGAAGCCGGTGCCGGGCAGGATGCCGCTATCGGTGAAGAAGGTCAGCAAGCGTCGCTCGCCGACCAGGCGCCCGACCTGCCGCGCCAGTGCCGTGCGTAGTCCGGCGTCGGCTTGCAGCAATTGCAGCAGGCGTTGCAACTGGGCTGCGGGCAGCCCGGCCTGGGCTTCGCTGCGCGAATGCGGGCGGCAGGCGGCGAACAGGCCGCGCAGCAGGTACAGCGGGTCGGCCGCGTCATCGTGGCAGCGGAACAAGGCACCACGCAGGCGTTCCTCGGGCGGCTGTTCGGCGGCAAACAGGCGGCGGAAAAAAGCGGTCAGGCCGTTCATGCGGCTCCTTGCAACTAGCATGGCATGCCATTGTGCGGCGGAAGGCCGTGGCTGGTCAAAGCCCGGAGAGTTGCCCCGGTGCCGGCCGGAAGCACTAAAATTCACCGATGACCGCGAATGACGATGCCTTGGCCGGCGCCCAGCCGCTCTATCTCTGTGCCACTACCCGGCTGGCGCAGATCCTGCGTACCCGGCGACCGGCGGGGGAGGGTGAGGCCTGGCGGACGGTGCAGGCGCTGACCCTTGGCCAGTGGTTCGCCCTGCTTGCCGAGGAGGCCTTGTTGTGCGGCCAGGCTGAATTGCCGCAGGTCCTCGATCCTTATGCTGAAAAGTTGCTGTGGGAGCAGGTGATTGCCGATACCTTGGCGCAAGCTGCAGGTGCCGCCGCCCCCCTGTTCGACCTGCCGGGAATGGCCGGTTCGGCCCAGGGGGCGCAGCAACTGCTGCGCCTCTGGCCAGACTTGGCGGCGAGCCTGGCGGCCCCGGAACTGGCTGACGAGGCCGAATTGTTTCGCGGCTGGCAGAGTGAGTTTCTGCGCCGTTGCCGGGAGCGTGGCTGGATCGATGTCGGCGGCTGGCAGCAGCGGGTGGTCGGGTTGCTCGCTGCCGGCGAATTCTCCTTGCCGGCCAAGCTTTGGCTGATCGGATTCGACCGGCTGACACCGCTGGAGCAGTCCTTGCTGAGCGCGCTGGAAGCGCGTGGAGTCAGGGTGGAGGTAGCCGCCTTCCCGCCGGGAATCGAGGTCGCGGGCCAGTTGTCTGTCAGCCTCGAGCGTAGCGCCGGCGAGCCGGTTCCGGCACATTATCCGGCGGCCGATGCTGCCGCCGAATGCGCGGCAGCTGTTGCCTGGGCTGCGGCACGGCTGGCACAGGCAACCCGGCCGGGTTACCGGATCGGAATCGTTGCCCCGCATCTTGCCGATGTCCGCGAGCGGCTTGAAAGTCTGCTCGACGATGCTTTGCATCCCGAGAGCTTGCGCCCGGACCAGGCCGAGTCCACGCGCTGCTACAACTTTTCGCTGGGCCGGCCGCTGGCTGCGCAGCCTCTGGTCCGCAGTGCGCTCGACCTGCTGTCACTGGCCGGCCAGCGTGGTCGTGTTGAGCAGGCACGTTTTGGCGAACTGCTGCTGGCAAGTGGCTGGCATGGCGACGTCGGCGAGGCCGATGCGCGTGCACAGCTGGCCGCCGCCTTGTGCCGCGACCTGGGATATTTCACCCATTGGCCGGCGGTGTTGCGCCTGGTTGAGCGCCAGGCGGCGCAATCCCCTTTGCCGCAAACCGCAGGGGCGCTGCAGGCCTTGGCGGCAGCGGGCGATGGTCTGCCGCGTCGGCAATTGCCCGGGCGCTGGGCAGCCTGGTTTGCCGAGGTGCTGGCCGCAGCCGGCTGGCCTGGCGAGCGTCGCCTGTCGAGTCACGAATTTCAGGCCCGGCGTGCCTTTGGCGAAGTCCTGGCCGGGTTGGGCCGGCTGGACGAACTGCTCGGGCCGCTTGATCGGGCGACAGCGCTCAAACGACTGGGGGAGCTTTGCCGGCAGCGTGTATTTCAGCCGGAAACCCGTGGGCAGCCGGCGATTCAGGTGCTCGGGGTGCTCGAAAGTGCCGGCTTGGAGTTTGATGCGCTGTGGTTGATGGGAATGAACGACGACCAGTGGCCACCTGCGCCGCGGCCCAATCCGCTGTTGCCGGCCAGCGAACAGCGACAGGTCGGGGCTGCTCATGCCAGTGCCGAAGTCGAGCTCGACTTTGCTCGCCGGGTCACTGCCCGCTTGCTGCAATCGGCGCCGGAGGTGGTTTTGTCTTGGGCGCAGGCCGACGGCAACCGGATTCGGCGGCCGAGTCCGCTGCTCCCTGGCGGCCGGTCGCTAGCGCTGCCGGCCACCGTGCCGACATCGGCTGCACGGGCTGCGCAGCAGGCTGGCAGCGACTGCGAGGAAATTGATGACAGCCGGGCGCCGCCGCTAGCCGCCGGAGAGTCCGTGGCTGGCGGCAGCTGGTTGCTGCGAGCCCAGGCGATCTGCCCGGCCTGGGCTTTCCATCAGTTCCGCCTGCACGCCGAGGCATTGGACGAGGCTGTCGAAGGGCTTGATCCCGCCGCCCGCGGAACGCTGGTCCACGCTGCGCTGGAAGCGTTCTGGAAGGTTACCGGCGACGCCGGCCGCTTGCGTGCTCAAACACCGGAGGCTCGCACTGCGGCGGTGGCGGTTGCCTGCGAGGGGGCTCTGGCGGGCTACGAGCAGTCGGTGCATCAGCCCCTGCCTGCCCGCTTCCGCCTGCTTGAGGCAGCCCGCCTGCAACGGCTTCTGTTGCGCTGGTTGGCTCTGGAGGCCGAGCGTCCCGGGGATTTCCGGGTGCTTGCCTGCGAGCAGCAGGCCTCGGTCGAGATCGAGGGAATTCAGGTCAAAATGGTGGTCGACCGTATCGATGCCGTTCCTGGAGGACAGCTGATCCTGGATTACAAGACGGGGGCCGCCATTGATGTGAAAAACTGGGCTTCGCCGCGCATTACCGAACCACAACTGCCAATCTATGCCGCTTTGCTCGCGACCGATACGGTCGCCGTTGCCTTTGCCAAAGTCCTGCCTGACAAGCCGGCGTTTGCCGGGGTGGCGGCGGATGGAGACTTGCTTCCCGGGGTGCCGGGGCTAAGCGACGGCAAACAGCGGATTTTTCCCCGCGAGTCTTTCCCCGATTGGCCCAGCGTGCTGGCGCACTGGCACGAGCGCTTGCATGCAATTGCCCGCGAGGTCCGCGCCGGCGAAGCCGGGGTGGTATTCAGCGATGAAAAGCTGTTGCAGTATTGCGAGGTCAAGCCGCTGCTGCGCCTGCCTGAACGACGGCGCTGGCTGGCCCGGCGCTGAGGCGGGGGCTCGGCGTACCGGGGCAGGTCAGGCTGCGATGTATGGCGGTTTTCGGTTAATCTCCGCGCTTATCTGCCTATCCATTCCGATTTTTGTTGCGAACATGGTCATGACCAAGCTCACACGATGGCTGTTGCCCAGGCGCTGGTTGCGTCATCTGGTGTTCTTTCCCGCCGGCTTGCTGGCGCACTCTTCATATGCACAGGTGCTACAGCAGATCCAGCCGGTGCAGCAGATTCAACCGGTACAGCAGATTCAACCGGTACAGCAGATTCAACCGGTACAGCAGATCCAGCCGGTGCAGCAGATTCAACCGGTGCAGCAGATTCAACCGGTGCAGCAGATTCAACCGGTGCAGCAGATTCAACCGGTACAGCAGATTCAACCGGTACAGCAGATTCAACCGGTACAGCAGATTCAACCGGTACAGCAGATTCAACCGGTACAGCAGATTCAACCGGTACAGCAGATTCAACCGGTACAGCAGATTCAACCAGGGCAGCAGGTTCAGCCGGGGCAGCAGGTTCAACCAGGGCAGCAGGTTCAGCCGGGGCAGCAGGTTCAGCCGGGGCAGCAGGTTCAGCCGGGGCAACAGGTTCAGCCGGGGCAACAGGTTCAGCCGGGGCAACAGGTTCAGCCGGGGCAACAGGTTCAGCCGGGGCAACAGGTTCAACCGGGACAACAGGTTCAACCGGGACAACAGGTTCAACCGGGACAACAGGTTCAACCGGGACAACAGGTTCAACCGGGACAACCGGGACAACCGGGACAACCGGGACAACCGGGACAACCGGGACAACCGGGACAACCGGGACAACCGGGACAACGTGCAGGCGCGCCGGATGCTTCCCGGCGCGGCGAGGCCGGGCTGCCAAAAGAGGCTGGGCGAGGCCCCGGAAACCCCGCGCAGGAGCGGCGTCCAGCTTCACCGCCGGGAGAGAAGCGAGGCAATGGCGAAGGCCGGGGGCCGGGGGAAAAACCTGGACAAGGGGGCGAGCCAACTGCGGGAAAAAATGGCCGCCAGGGCGTTGGCCCCGAACGTCTCGCGCAACTGGCGGTGATCGACATGGCCCGGCGTGAGCAGCGCAGCGAGATGTTCAAGGAAGCCCTGGGGCAGTTGAAAAGCAATCCCAAACTGGCTGATGTTGAAGAGTGCAGTGGCCGCAGCGACGTCTGCGTTCCGCCGGCCGCGACGATTGCCCGGGTGCAGGCAAGCACGGTTCAGCCGATGGAAATCGGTCGGCGGGTCGCCTATCTGATTGCCAATAGCCGTTATCAGGCGCCGATTCCGGAACTGGAAACGCCCCGTGCCGATATTGAAGTACTGGGGCAGGTGTTGCGCGAACGGATGGGCTACGACGTCAAGGTGCTGCATGACGCAAGCAAGGCGCAGATCATCAGGACCTTGCAGCTGGCTGGTAAAACGACCGGGCAGCATCAGAGCGTACTAGTGATGTATGCCGGTCACGGTTATCAGATCAGCGAAACCCGGCAGGGCTACTGGATTCCGGTTGATGGCAACAGTCGCGATCCGGCAGGCTGGGTTTCCAATAGCGACATCACCAAGTTGCTGACGGCAATTCCGGCCAAGCAGGTGATCCTGATCTCCGACAGCTGTTATTCCGGCACTCTGGCAAATGAGCAGAGCGCACGTGCGCAGCCGACGGTTTCGCGTTCCGAATTGCTGGCCAGGCGTTCAGTGCTGGCTCTTACCTCGGGGGGGGAGGAGCCGGTCAGCGATGAGGGGCGTAATGGCCATTCGATTTTTGCTGCGGCGCTGATCGAGCGACTCCAGGGGTTGCAGGAAAACACGACCGTCGGTCAGTTGTTCGACCGGATTCGCGACGATGTCACCGCCGAATATCCGCAAGTGCCGCAACTGGGGGCGGTGCAAAGCGCGGGCCATGTTGCCGGGGGCGACTTCCTGATCGATCTGCGCAGATAACAAGCAAGCTTCAGAGCTTCAGAGCTTCAGAGCTTCAGAGCTTCAGAGCTTCAGAGCTTCAGAGCTTCAGGGTTGCCACTGCCAGTTCAGCGAGAGCTGGCGGCCACGGTAGCCCATGATGCTGATATTTTCGTCATTGTCGATCTGCCGATACTCGGCAATGATCGCCTGGCCATGCCCGAGCGCATAGTGCAGGCCGAGGCGCAGCTGGCGGGTTTGCTGTTCGCGGCGAAAGTCGATCAACCCGGGAGAGAAGGGGCGGGCGCCACGCCAGTCGAGCACATTCCAGGCCCCTTCCGCACTCCAGCCTTGCCCCAAGTGCAGACGTCCGAAAAGGCTGGCTGTCCAGCCCTGGCGATCGCCTCCCGGACGGGCTTTGCTGCTGTCGTCGGCGAGCAGGCCGGCGGCTGCCTGTAGTAAGTGCTCCTGGCCACGGTGGGTCAGTTGCAGGCGAAATTCATTCTGCACCGCATCGAATTGGCTTTGCGCCGGGTAGGCCTGTAGCGACGTCGCCCCGATCAGGGACAGTTGCCATGGCGCGGGCAGCGGTAACGGCGGAGTGACCTGCAACTGAGCCTGCAGGTGCTGCTGATAGAGCTTTCCGCCCAGCCCGAGCAGGCCGGCTGAGGCGGTGGCCCGCAGGCTCCAGGAACCCAGTTGCCAGGGACGTTCGAGTCCGACGATGGCAGAGCTGAGGTCGTAGCGGCTGAGGTTGTCGTAGCGCCGGTGGAGAAAATGGGCAAAACCGAGGCTGCCGTTGTTGCCCAGCGGCATGGCGCCTTCTGCCTGAATGCTGGTGAAGCTGTCGCCACGCGGTGCGTATTCGGGGGCGAGGACCAGAGTCAGCGTGTTCGAACCGCTGCCGATGTTGAGGTTGGGGTTGCTGGCTCCCTGATTGGCATTGCTGTCGTACCCGCGGCCGGCGCGCAGGCGGTAGCTGCCTTTGCCGGCGTTGGGCCGGCAGCCGGTAGCGCGCTGCTGGGCGATCATCTCGCGGATCGCCGGTGGCGGCGCAAAGCGTAGCTCGATTGCCGTGAACAGGGCTTCGGCCTCTTCACGATGACCCAGGCCGCATTGCAGGATTGCCAGATCGAGCCAGGCGCCAGCATGTTCCGGCTCCTGGGCGGCAAGGCTGGCCAGCGAGCGCCGGGCATCTTCGTAGCGGCCGTCGGCAATTGCCTGCATCGCATCCAGATAGGGATTGTCTTCGGCCACGCTCGGCGCGACCGCGCCAAGCAACAGCGCGGCGAACAACAAACTGCGGAGCGGGAACGAAATGGCGGACAAAATGGCGCGACTCGATGCGATCAAGGGCGCGATTATACATAGTGCGGCTGCCCTTATCGTTTTGGGATAGGTTGCTGCCGTACTTTCGGGAGCGAAAAAAAGCCCCTGCGGACAGGGGCTTGGTGTTTCAAGGACGTACCGGCGGCGGTAACGGAGCCGGAGCTTGCGGTCCGGCAGGCGGTTGCATCCCTCCCGGTGGCGGATTCTGAATTGGGGGAGGATTCTGACTCGGCGGTTGCGGTGGTTTCGGGGCGCCCGGCTGGAACGGGCCGGGGACGACGCCGGGGGGTCTGCCTTGCGGGGTTCCGGGCAACATTCCGGGTTGTGGCGGGAGTGGCGGCAGTTTGCCCAGCGCCCCGGCTCCCGGTGCACCGGCCTGTCCGGGCGGGGGCAGCAACGGTGGGCGGAGACCGCCGGCCGGCGGAGGGGGCATTCCGCCCGGTACAGGCGCTCCTCCCTGACCGATGACCGGCAGGGTTGGTGGCGCGCCGGAGGAACCGCCCAGTTGCGGAACCAGCGGCGGCTGCCCGGGGGGCGTTTTGCCCGAGCCGCCTGGGGGCGGCGCCTCGGCGGGGCGTGGCGGGCGCGGGGCCTCGCCGGCGGTGGGGGGCGGCAACGTCGCTCCCAGTTGTGCCAGTTTGCCGCTGTTGTCGACGAACGTGGTCTGGCGCAAGTCCAGTCCTTGGCTGGGCGCTCCCGGCTTCTGCAAGCTGGCGGCACCGGCCTGCAGCCGATTGTAGCTACCCGCCTCGCCGTCCTGGCGGTTGCCGGCAGGCGGGCGGGTGACTGCGGTTTCCAGGTCGCCGGCCCGCAACTCAACGCGGGCTTGCGGCGTTTGTACGACCAGATTGCTGCTGGCTTGCGGCTTGATCAATTCGGCGCCGATCACCCGCACGCCGCCTTGCTGTACGGCAATCGTCTGTTGCCGGCTGGAACTGTCGATGCTGAGTTCGGAGCCGGGGCGAACGCCAACCAGGCTGCCGTCGGGGAGCTTGATCTGGGAGATTGCGTTGGCCGGCGTTACCAGCCGTTCTCCGGTCTGCAGCCGTTCGCCGCGGCTGGCCGGCCGGCTGTTGCCGGCTGCATTGATGATCTGGCTGCCACTTTGCGAAAAAAGTACGGTGGCGCCTTCCTGGGCCTGCAGGCCGGCGGTGAAGCCGAGTGCCAGAGCCAGGGCGGACAGGGTAAAACGGGCAAGGGAATGCATGTCTGGGCCTCGCTCAGTAATCGAAACGCAGGTTCAGCGAGAGGTCGGTCTTGTCGTACGAGTAGAGCGTCGCATTGCTGACGTTCTTGATGTACGACACCTGCGGCCGCAGGGCGACGCCCTTGGCCACGGTCCAGTTCAGGGCCATGGTCAGATCGTAAGTGGTTTCATTGCGGGCAAACTGGTAGCTGGTGTTGTTGCCGCTATAGACCGAATGGGTGGCACCGGTGGTGAGGTAGCCGCCGAGAACCGGATTGAAGCTTGACTGCACGGTCAGGCGTGGTCCCCAGAAGCGGCGGTCACCATCGTCGCGCGAACGCAAGGATTCCTCGTAGCCGAGGGTGCCGCTCAGGCCCAGGACCGTATTGCCGTTGCCGATGGCGCGTAGCCAGCCGAGGTTGCCGCTGTAGATATTGACGTCCTGACCCAGCGTGCTGCGGGTCAGATAGTTGGCCTTGATCACCGAGGCACCTGCGGTGAACTGGTTGGAGGCATCGATGGCCTGGCGCCAGTCGAGAGTTGCGCCACTGCTTTGGCGCAGGCGGGCGGCGTTGTAGCGGTATTCGCCAAGCAGCACGCCGCCGCGCAACAGCCAGTCGTTACCGCTGTAGCTCAGGCCGGCACGACCGTCCAGAGTCCAGGTATTGGGATCGTTATAGTGGCGGTAGTCGCGGATCCGGTAGTCTGCACCGGCATAGATGCCCAGCCGTTGATTGAGCGGGTGGCTGATTTCGCCGCCCAGCGCCAGGGTCGAGTAGTTGTCTCCCCGGCGCAGGCCGATCGGCGGGAGCGGTTGATACAGGCCGTAAGCCGGCAAATTGAGCAGGCGGTGTTCGGTGGCGCTGCCGACGTTGCTGTCGCGCCCGAAGCCGAATTCGACGTAGGCGGTACGGTAGCCCCCGCCGCTCTGGTTGCGGGCATCGATCGCCCGTACGTACTGTTCGACCTGGCTACGCAGGTCCGAGGGCAGATTGCCAATCGCCAGCACAGCCTCGAATTCGATCTTGGCTCGGGCATAGTCGCCCAGCGCGTAGTAGGCCAGACCCATGTCGGCGCGGACGCCGACATAGGACGGATCGACCGCGAGAATCCGCTCATGAACGAAGATGGCCTTGCTCGGCCGCCCGCTGCTGAGTGCCGTGCTGGCCAGCAGGTAATCGAAGGCGGCATCGCCAGCATAGGCCTCCTCGCTGGCTTCGAGCAGCAGGTAGGCGTCACCGGCCTTGCCCGAAGCGACCAGGGCTTGCGCCTGGTCAATCAAGGCCTGCTGGGCGCCGGCGCTGAGCGGCAGGCATAAAGCCAGGGCCCACGCGATCTGCGACAAACGGCTGGTCGGCCCCCCTGGCCGCCGCTTGGCTGGTGAATGTTTCAAAGCTCCCCCTTGTGATTTCTGCGTTACGCTTGGCCTTACAAAAAATAACATTTCTTAACATTCGATTGTACCGTATTGATTTGTTGGGGAAAGCAATTTCTGAAACCCTGCTCGAATCGACCGGGGTTTGCCTTATCCTTGGGCTTTTAGCCATCTTTTGCCGATGAACGCCGATTCTGCTGCAACCCCGGTTTCCCGCCTGCGCGAAGACGAAGCAGCCCGCCAACGGGCGCTCGACCTGGCCTCGTTCATCGTCGAGGCGCCGGCCGGAGCGGGCAAGACCGAACTGCTGACCCAGCGCACCTTGCGCCTGCTGGCCGTGGTCGACAATCCGGAAGAAGTGCTGGCGCTGACCTTCACCAATAAGGCCGCTACCGAGATGCGCGACCGCATTCTCGGTAGCCTGGAGCTGGCCGCCGGCGGCGAATTGCCGGAGGCGCCGCACAAACAGCTGACTTTTCATCTAGCCGGCGCGGTCTTGCAGCGTGACCGCGAGCGCGGCTGGAGCTTGCTGCAGCATCCGGGCCGCTTGCGCATCACTACCCTCGACGCGCTGTGCGCCAATCTGGCGCGGCAAATGCCCTTTCTCTCGCGCTTCGGCGCGCAGCCCGGCGTGGCCGACGACGCCGAGGCGCATTACGCCACGGCTGCGCGGCGGACGCTGGCGATGCTCGAAAGCGACGATCCGGCGACCGATGCGGTCACCAGCGATGCAGATGTCGTCGCTGCCGCGCTGGCCTTCATGGATAACCATGCCGGCCGCCTTGAACGCCTGCTGATCGCCATGCTCGGCCGGCGCGACCAGTGGCTGCAGCACGCGGCGCGGATCAATCACGGCGGCGAGGCCCTGCGGGCCGAGATCGAGGCCGGTTTCGCACTGCTCACCGGGCGTACCCTGCAGACGGCAGCGGAACGGCTCGATGCCCGCTGGCAGACGCGGCTGCTGCCGCTGGCGCGGTTTGCCGCCGGCAACGGCGTGGCGGCGCTGGCGCCGCTGCTTGAGCGAACCGAGCCAGCACGGGCGCTGGCCACCGATCTGCCGGCCTGGCGAGCGCTCGCCAGCCTGCTGCTGACTAGCAGCGGCAGCCTGCGCCAGAAGCTCGACAAGCGTTGCGGCTTCCCCGCCGACAAGGAGGCCAAACCGCACAAGGAAGCGATGAGCGAACTGCTCGCCGAACTGGCGCAGGTCAGCGGCCTGCCCGAGGCACTGGCGGCAGTGGCCGATTTGCCTGCGCCGCATTTTTCGCCCGCCGAATGGTCGACCGTGGCCGGCTTCGCGCGCCTGCTGCAACTCGCCGCCGGGCAGTTGTGGCTGGTCTTTCAGGAAGCCGGCGAGGTCGATTTCATCGAAATCGCCGCCCGCGCCGGCCTGGCGCTTGGCGACGACGAGGCGCCGACCGACCTGGCGCAGGCGCTCGACTACCGGATTCAGCATCTGCTGGTGGACGAATTCCAGGACACCAGCCCCGGCCAGGTCGAGCTGATTGCCCGCCTGATGCGCGGCTGGCAGCCCGGCGACGGACGCACGATGTTCGTCGTCGGCGATCCGATGCAGTCGATCTACCGTTTCCGTAAGGCCGAGGTCGGGCTCTTCCTGCGCGTCCGCGAGCGCGGCATCGGCGACGTGGCGCTCGAACATCTGCGCCTGTTCCGCAATAACCGCTCGTATCCGGGGATCGTCGATTGGGTCAATCGCGCTTTTCCGGGCATTTTCCCGGCGCAGGACGCGCCGGAAACCGGCGCCGTCTGTTACGCCCCGTCGGCGGCAACACGGCCGTTCGAGGCCGCCAGCGGGGTGCAGGTGCATCCGGTGTTCGCTGATAGCGACGATGCCGCCGGTGACGAGGCGCGGATCGTCCTCGACCTGATCCTGCAGGCGCGCGCGCAACGGCGAGAAGGAGAACCCCAGGAACGGGTCGCGGTGCTGGTCCGGGCGCGCAGCCACCTCGACGCGCTGGTCGGCGAAATCCGCCGCAGTGCGCCCGAACTGCGCTTTTCGGCAGTCGAGATCGAAGGCCTGGCCGAGCGCCAGCATATCGAGGACCTGCTCACCCTGTACCGCGCGCTGAGCCACCGCGCCGACCGCATCCACTGGCTGGCGTTGCTGCGCGGCCCCTGTTGCGGGCTGACCCTGGCCGACCTGTTGGCGCTGGCCGGCGGCGACAAACAGCGCACGGTGTGGCAGCTGATGCACGCCGAGGAACGACTGGCGGCGCTTTCGGACGATGGTCGGGCGCGCCTGCTCTGTGTGCGCGCAGTGCTCGCGCAGGCCCTGGCCGA
Source organism: Dechloromonas sp. ZY10 (assembly GCF_041378895.1). Lineage (NCBI taxonomy): Bacteria > Pseudomonadati > Pseudomonadota > Betaproteobacteria > Rhodocyclales > Azonexaceae > Dechloromonas > Dechloromonas aquae. The sequence continues at coordinate 3,088,431 of NZ_CP144212.1, read as the reverse complement.
GCGCGGGCGGATGTCTCCCCGGCGCTGGCTGGAAGGCGTCTGGGTGCTGCTCGGCGGGCCGCGCACGCTGGCTTCCCCGGAGGAAATGGCGGATGTCGATGCCTTCTTTCAGCTGGTCGATCAGATTGCGACCGACGGTCGGCTGCCGGCCGACGAACTCGCCGCGCGCACTGCCGAGTTGTACGCGCCGCCCGACCCGCTGGCCGGCGAGGCCGTGCAGATGATGACCATCCACAAATCCAAGGGACTGGAATTCGAAACCGTGATCGTGCCCGGCCTGCACCGGGACACCGGCATGCACGACAGCAGCCTGTTGCTGTGGGACCAGGTGGCCGATGCCGATGGGCACGAGCATTTGCTGGTGGCGCCGCTGCGCAGCAAGGTCGCCAGCGACGAGGGCGGCGAGGAAGGGGAAAGCGGGGACGGCGCTACCCTCTATGACCTGTTGCGCCGGGTCGAGAACGAACGCAGCGCGCACGAGGACGAGCGCCTGCTCTACGTTGCGGCAACGCGGGCGATCCGCCACCTGCACCTGGTCGGGGTGGCCAAGCTCGACCCCGAGGCCGACGACGGGCTCAAGCCGCCGGCCAGCGGCACCCTGTTGCGCCTGCTCTGGCCAGGCGAGGCGCAGCCGGTGTTTGCCGCTGCGCTGGCCGCACGTGGGGCGCAGGCTGAAGAGACGGCGATCGCGGTAGCGGAAGTGCCGCCGGCACCGCCTCTGCGTCGTCTCCGCGTGGTGGGGCCGCCGCCCGAACTGGCGGCACCATTGCCCCCGATCGATGCCGACAACCCGCCGCTGGTCGCGCTCTCGGCGACCGGCATCGCGCTCGACGCCTCGGTGGGCACGCTGGTCCATCGCTGCCTGGAATTAATCGCCCGCCAGGGTTTGCCGCAATGGCCGGCGGAACGCCTGCCCGGACTGCTGCCCGGCTGGCAGCGCTGGCTGCGCGGCCTTGGCCACAGCCCTGAAGAAGCCGCGAGCGGCGCTGCCGAGGCTCTGGCGGCACTGCAGCGGACGCTGGACAGCGAAACCGGCCGCTGGTTGCTGGCCGATCACCCTCAGGCCGGCTGCGAACAGGCCTGGACGAGCCTGGAGGCGGCATCCACGGTCAACCACGTGATCGACCGGATTTTTGTTGCCGATGGCGTGCGCTGGATCATCGATTACAAAACCGTGCGTCTGGCCGCCGACGAGGACGAAGCTGGCGCGCTGCGTCGCCGCGCCGAAGGCTTCCGGCCGCAACTCGAACGCTACGCCGCGCTGTTTGCCGGCGATTCGGTGCCGCCCAAAAAGGCCATCTGGTTTGCCTTGCAGGGCTGCTTGCTGGTCCTCGACTAGCGCCGGCAGCTATCCCCAGAAGCTGTGGATAAGCCTGTGGTCGGGGTGGGGGCGGCTGGACCAAGTGGCTGTTTCGGCAGCAACTTTGTTGCTGCTGCCTGTTTATTGGGCGGTCCGGCCGGTCGCCGCTCAATACAGCACGATGCCGTCGCCGATCACGCCGATCACTGCGGCCTGGTTTTCGGCCGATTCTGAAAACGCTGCCAGCAGCGTCGCCTTGTCGACCGAGCCGCTCTGGTAGCGTCCGGCCCAGTAGCCCAGCCCGTCGTCGTCGGCCTCGCGGTGGAGGGCGTTCCGGTAGAGCAGCTTGACCAGCAGGGCCGGGTCGGGGTGGCTGCCGCCATATAAAGCCTGGAATTCGCTGCTGCCGGTAAAGGCGTCGGCTGCGTTGCCGAGGCTCAAGCCCTGGTCCATCCGCCCGATCCAGTATTTCAGCCCGTCGTTGTCCGGGGCCCGGTTGAAGGCGGCCTGATAGAGCCGGTACATCTGGCCGGCGTGGCCGTCGATATCGAGGGCCAGTGTCGCATCGGCGAACTGCAGGCGTTCGACGTTCAGCAACTGGTCGCTGCCGCCGCTTTGGCTGCGCGATTGCAAGAGATAGCCAGTGCCATTTTTCTCCAGCAGGTAGTCGCTGCGCCGGCCGTGGTGGACCGAAGTGTCGATGCCGCTGCCGCCATCGAGGTAGTCGTCGCCGTCACCCGCTTCGAAACGGTCGTCGTGGCGGCCGCCGTAAAGCCGGTCGCTGCTGCCGTTGCCGATCAGGACCGAGGCGCGGCTGTCGCTGCCGTGCAGTTCGTGGTCGCGTTCGGTGGCGTAATGGTATTCGCGGCCGTCGTCATGGACTTCCTGGTGTTCGTCTTCCTGGTGGTACCGGTCGTCGGCACGGTCATCGTCTTCATATTCGCGGTATTCGTTGCGGCTCATACGGGTCTCCTCGCGGTTGGGTGGGGCATGCGAGCATCGTAAGGCGACAAACTTAACGGCCGATTAAGTGGCGCGGTGGAGTGGCCGGGGGAGCGGAGACCGGACGCTCAGCGTGGCCAGCGAACGCGGACTTCGAGTCCGCCGAGCGGACTGGCGTCGAGTTCGAGGCTGGCGCCATGCAAGGCCGCGATGCGCGCGACGATGGCCAGCCCGAGGCCGCTGCCGGGGACTTCGCCGGCGTGCAGGCGGTGGAAGCGTTCGAGTACCCGCTGGCGTTCACTGGCGGGAATCCCCGGGCCGCTGTCGGCGACCTGCAGCAGCAGCGCCTCGGCCGTCGCCGCGACGACGACCCGCAACTGGCCGCCGCGCGGGGTGTAGCGGATGGCGTTGTCGATCAGGTTGCGGGCCAGCACGCGCAGCCACTCGCGCTGGCCGTGCACCATGCCGTCGGCGGGGATGAAGTCGAAGTCGAGTTCGCGGGCGAGGATGGCGTTGCCGAGCTCGGCGCAGACTTCCTCGACCAGGGCCGGCAGATCGACCGCCTCGGCTGCCGGCAAGCCCTGCTCGGGATCGAGCCGGGCCAGCAGCAGCATCTGGTCGACCAGGTGCGCGGCGCGGACCAGGCCGATCTGCAGCTGCGCCAGCGAACGGTTGCGCTCGGCGTCATCGCGCGCTTGCAGTGCTACCTGCGCCTGCGCCTGCAGGGCAGCGAGCGGGGTGCGCAGCTCGTGGGCGGCGTCGGCGGTAAACCGGCGTTCGGATTCCAGCGTCTGTTCGACGCGGGCAAACAACTGGTTGAGCGCCTCCAGCATCGGGCGGATTTCCTCCGGCGCGCTGGCCGGCACGATTGGCTGCAATTGTGCCGCCTGCCGGCTGGCAATCTGGCCAGCCAGCGCATCCAGCGCGGCCAGTCCGCGGCGGGTCGCCAGCCAGGTGCCGAGGCCGATCAGCGGCAGGCCGAAGAGCATCGGCAACAGGAAGCGCCAGGCGATGTTGCGGGTCAGTTCGTCGCGGATCGCATGGTCTTCGGCGACCTGCACCTGCAGGCTGCGTTCGCGGTTCCACTGGCTGTAGGTGCGCCACAGGGCCGTGGCGTCGGGTCGTTCGGCAAAGCCGCGATCCACGGTCAACGGCGTTTCCGGGGCATTTTCCGAGCGCATCGCCAGACGGCCGTCGTCGCGCCAGATCTGGAAGCGCAGGTGACGCTGGTATTCATGCGCCGCATCGCCGACCTCGCTCAGGTCGCCGATCCGCTCGTCCTCGTCGTCGTGCGTTGCCAGCGCGAGCAGGGTTTGCGCCGATTGGGCCAGTTGCGCGTCGAACAACTCGTCGATTTCGTGCTGCGCGTCGAGGTAGCTGAGCAGCAGGGTTAGCGACCACACCGCGCTGATCCCGCCGAGCAGCAGGCCGAGCAGGCGGCGGCGCAGCGAGAACCAGCGGGTCATGGCTTGGGCACGGTATAGCCGACACCGCGCAGGGTGCGGATCAGGTCGCTGCCCAGCTTCTTGCGCAGGTGATGGATATGCACTTCGAGGGCGTTGCTGTCGGGCTCGTCGTTCCAGCCATAGAGTGCCTGTTCGAGCTGGCTCTTGGGCAATACCCGGCCGGCGGCTTCGAGCAGCAGTTGCAGCAATGAAAACTCGCGTGCCGAGAGTGCTACTTCGATGCCGTCGCGGGTCACCCGGCGGGCGGCTGGGTCGAGCGTCAATGTCCCATGCGTCAGCAGCGGCGTCGCCCGGCCCTGGCGGCGGCGGGCCAGCGCGCGCAGGCGGGCGGCCAGTTCGTTGAGGTCGACCGGCTTGACCAGATAATCGTCGGCACCGGCATCGAGGCCGGCAATCTTGTCGTTGATTGCATCGCGGGCGGTCAGAATCAGTACCGGCAGATCGCGCCCGGCCTGCCGCGCGGCGGCCAGTACCGCCATTCCGGAACAGTCGGGGAGGCCGAGATCGAGCACGGCGAAATCGAAATTTTCCACGGTCAACGCGGCGATGGCCGATTTTCCGTCGCGCAGCCAGTCGACCGTGAAACCGGTCTGCCGCAGGCCGACGCAGAGGCCGTCGCCGAGTTGGGGGTCGTCTTCAACGAGGAGGATGCGCATGATCGGAGAATTTTAGCAGCGGCTGCTTAAGCCGGGCTTAAGATTGGTTGACTAATTTAGTTGGTTATGTGGGAGGAGGACCCACCGCAATATCCGATCTGGAGGAAGTACCGATGTCGAATCGATCCAATGCACCGCTCGTTGCCCTGCTGCTTGCACTGGCGGTCGCCGCCCCGGCGGCCGGGCATGAACATGCGCACCACCACGCTGCGCCGGCGCCCAAGAAGCTGACGCTCAATGCCGGCCAGCCCTGGCCGACCGACGCGCCGCTGCGTCAGGCGATGGGGCGCATCCGCCAGGCATTGGCCGGCGAACTGCCGCAGATCCACGCCCAGCGCCTCGACGCGGCCGGCTACGCGGCGCTGGCGCGCACCGTCGAGGCCGAAGTCGGGAACATCGTTGCCGATTGCCGCCTGGAACCGGCCGCCGATGCGCAACTGCACCTGATCGTTGCCGACCTGCTCGCCGGCAGCCGGCAGATGGCCGGCAAGAAGCAGCGCCAGGCCGGTGCGGTCAAGGTCGTGCAGGCCTTGAACAACTACGCCGGTTACTTCGCCGACCCCGGCTTCTCGCGTCTCGACCACTAAGCGGCTCCCGCCATCCGACAGGCGGCTCAGGCCGCTTGCGCCAGATAGGCGGCCAGCGCGCCGGCCGCCAGTAGCAGCGGCACTGCCCAGGCGCGCGGCGAGCCGATGGCTTCGCTGGCGGCGCCTTGCTTGTGGCCGTCGAACATCGCCCGCAGCAGGTTTTCGCGGTGTCGCCAACTGCTCAGGACGACCGCCCCAAAATGCACGCCGACCAGTAGCAACAGCCCTTCGGCGAGGCCCTCATGCAGTTCTTCCAGCCAGTGGCCGGCGAGGTCGTTGTAGGTCGCCCAGCCGCTGCCGGCGGTGGCCAGGACCAGCAGCAGGAGCGCGAGCACGGCCCAGCCGCCGGCCGGGTTGTGGCCGCTGTGCACTTCCGGATGGCGGCGCAACAGGCTGCGCAGGTAGCCGACCACCGCCGTCGGGCCACGGAGAAAATTGACGAAGCGGGCATGCCGGCTACCGACCAGTCCCCACAGCACGCGGAAGGCGGCGATCCCGCCGGCGCAACCGCCGGCCAATACATGCAGCAGCTGCAGGCGGTCGCTCTCGGCGGTCAGCCAGGCGAGCGCGACGCAAACCGCCAGCAGCCAGTGGCCGACCCGTTGTGGCCAATCCCAGACCAGAATCCGGCGCAGCATCATCTTCTCCTCAGTTCAGGCAAGGCCAGATCGTGTTCGCTGTAACGGCCGTCGGCCGCGCCGCGATGGCAGGCCTCGCAATTGGCCGGCGAAGCGACGCGCGGGTCTTGCCACAGGCCGGCCGGAACCTTGCGGTGCTTGCGTTCGAAATAGGCGGTGCGGCTGATCCGGGGCGGGATGCCGCCGGCCGAGCGCGGCCCGTCCGCCGCGCCGTGGCGAGTCAAAAAGGCGAGAATTTCGCGCAGTGCCGGCGTTTCGATCCGGGCGTCGCTGGCAAAGTGGTGTTCGAGCCGGGCCAGCAACTGCTTCCAGTCGTTGCTCGCGAGCAGTCCCGGCGGGTAGGCCAGGTGGCAACTGCCGCATTCGGCGCGGTAGGCCGCCGGGGTATCGGGCGGCAGCGGCAGGCGGTCGGCGCGGGCGCTGCCGAGCAGGCCGAGGCAGAGCCCGGCAGCGGCCAGACCATGCCAAAGCGGGCCGAGGTGGAGACAGTGCCGGCGCATCTCAGCGCACCTCGCCGAGATAGGCAAGCAGGTCGGCCTTTTCCGCCGCGCTGCAGTCGCGGCCGACCACTTCCCGGCAGTTGCGGCCAAACCATTTTTCGACCTTGGCCGGGTCGCCGAAGCGCTCGGGGTTGGCCGCCGGCGCCAGCGGCTTGATTGCCTTGCCGGTGATCGCGTGGCGTCCCGGCTGCGTCGGCTGCTGCGTATGGCAGGTGGTGCAACTCGGTAACTGCGGGGTATTGGCGAAGTCCTGGTTGAACCAGCGTTCGCCGCGCCGGGCCGAAGCCGTGAAGCCGGGTTGCACTGCCTGTGCCTCCTGCTGGTAGCGGGCCAGCAACGGGTTAGGCGTGGCGGCTCCGGCGCCGAAAGAGATACAACTCAAAATCATCAACAGTGTTGGTCGCATGTCGGGTTTCCTTGCGGTTTGCTCGGGTATCAGTCTGGGGGATGGGGATTAAGTGCTGCTTAACAGTCCCGCTGCTTCAGGCCTTGAACAGGGAGGCCGCATCCGACAATTCGCGGCTGGCTTCGGCCGCCTGCGCCGCCAGCGCACAGGAATTGCGGGCATGCTCGGCATTCCGGCCGGAGAGTTCGGCAATCTCGGCGATGCCAAGGGCGATTTGCGTGCTGCGGTCCTCCTGCGTGTGCAGGGTGTCGCTGATTTCGCTGACCGCCCGGTTGATCGAGTTCAGCGCTGCTTCGATCTGCCCGATCAGTCCGGCGGCGTCGACGGCCGCTTGTACTCCGCTTTGCGCCAGTTCCTTGCCGGCCTCCATGCAGTTGGCGGCAGCCACCGTTTCCTGGCGGATATTCGAGATGGTGACCTGAATCTGGTCGGTGAAATGCCGGGTCCGTTCGGCCAGCTTGCGCACCTCGTCGGCGACCACGGCAAAGCCGCGGCCGGCTTCGCCGGCGCGGGCCGATTCGATGGCCGCGTTGAGCGCCAGCAGGTTGGTCTGGTCGGCAATTTCCGAAATCGCCGAGACGATGTGATCGATTTCGCCTGACTGCTTGTCCAGTTGCCGAATGTCGTCGGCGGCGCTCTGCACCTGCGCCGCGACCTTGCGCATTTCCTGCGCGGTGCCAGTCACCGCGCTGCCGCCGGCCGCGCCGAGGCGGGCTCCGGCTTCGGTCAGGCTGCGGGTTTCAGCTGCCAGCTGGCTGATCGCGTGAATGCCGTCGCGCATCTCTGCCAGCCGGGCTCGTGCCGCCGCTGCCAGTTCGCTTTGTTGCGAGGCGCTGCCACTGACCTCGCCGGCCTGTGCCAGCAAGCCGCTGGCAACGGCGATGTTCTGCCGGCTATGCTCGCCGACATTGCCGGCAAAGTGGCGCAGCGCCCCCAACAGCCGATTGATCGCCGTGGCGATCTGCGCCAGTTCGTCCCGGCCCCGGTCTTCCAGTCGTCGGGTCAGATCGTGCTGCTGCTGGATGCTCAGGATGCCGTCGAGCAAGCGCCGGGTATCGATGCTGATCGTGCGCAGCACCAGACCGCCAAAACCCAGTGCCAGCAGGATTCCGCCACCGACCACGGTGACGATTAGGCGCAGGCTCAGGCGATAGACCTGGGCCGACTCCGCCTGCTGTGCCTGCGACGAACGCTCGATGGCCTGCATCAGGTCGGAGCGGCTCTGCTTGATCGGGCTGTAATACTTGCCGCCGGATTGCTCCAGCAAGGCGGCGAATTCGGCCTGGTCGCCAGCCAGCAAGGCCTTTTCCAGCGGCACCAGATAATGTTCGACAAAATTGCCCACGGTGCTGACAAAAGCCGCAATCTCCGGCGTTTGCCGAGCTGCCCCGGCGGCCTGCAGTTCGCTCAGGTCGAGCCGGGTGGCTCGGTTGTTTTCTGCCAGTACCCGGCCTTCCTGCTGCAACTTGTCGGTAGCGGTTTCCAGCCGGGCCTGCGCAATGTGCAGCCGCGAGTCGAATACCTTGACGTTGATCCGGCCGACAATCACCACCAGGCGTTCGTCGGCAATCAGGTTCTCGGTCACCCGATGATTGACCACGGTACTGTAAATTCCCAGCCCGCCGGTTGCCGCAAGCGCCAGACAAAGCAGGCCCAGGGTCAGGCCAAGGCGGAAACGGATAGTCAGATCGCGCAGCATGATGCCCCCATGAAAAATAGATTTTTCGAGGGTAAGCGCAGCAGCTTAAGCGCGGATTAACCCGCCCGGTACCTCGGCTGGGGCAAAAAACTGTGGTCACGGTCGACCGTGAAATTTCCCGTTTTAACCAAGAAGTTTGCCGAATCCGGGCCAGCCTCCTGCGGCTAACCCGGAGCGGGCGCTCAGGGGGTGGTGTTGCGGTCAGGCAATTCGAGCGCCAGGAACAGCGTTCCCGGCACCGGGTTGAAACTCACCGGCGGCGCCGGAACAAAACCCAGCGACGCGTAAAGTCGGCGGGCGGCAACAAACTCCGGCAGCACGTCGAGGCAAACCCGGCGGTAGCCGGCCTCCCGCGCCTTGGCGAGCAGGCCCTCGACCAGTTGGCGGCCCAGTTGCCGGCCGCGCGCCGCCGGCCGCAGATAGACCCGCTTCATCTCGCAACTGGCATCATCGACCGGCCGCAAGGCGCCGCAACCCAGCAGTTCGTCACCCGCCCACGCCAGCAACACGCAACCGCGCGGTGCCGCGTACTTCCCTGGCAGGTCGGCGAACTCGCGCTCGTAATCCTGAAAACCCAGGTCGGCGGTCGGGCTGCGCACGTACTCGCGAAAGATTTCCAGCACGGCGGCGAGGTCGGAGGGGAAATGGGCAGGGCGGAGGGTGGGGGACATGGGGGTTTCGGTTTGGGGTTGGTTTTTTTGGGGGGCGGTGGTGTTGGACTGGTTTTCGCTATTTTCCCGCTGTTTTCCGCGCCTGACGCGCGGGCGTACTTTCTTTTGCTTCGCCAAAAGAAAGTAGCCAAAGAAAAGGCAACCCAGGCTACGCGGTCGGCTGCGCCGACTTCCCTGCGCTACTCAGCGAGCCGGGCGGCTGGCTAAACTCGCCCCTGCGGGGCTCAAACACCACCAGCCGAAATCCCCCGGCCCGCCTGCGTTGCTCGGCGCTCCGCATGGGGCCCAAAGGCGTCACGGGCTGGAGTGCTTTGCGGGGGAATGATTTTTACGGTCGACTTGGGGAAAGGCAGCTTTTTAGCTGTTGACTGCGGAAATTAGTCTCTTGACCTCAAGACGATATTTACTCTTTGTTATTTGCCGCAACCCCAAAAACTGACAATGAACGCACCTTCCCCAGAAAACTCAACAATGGCTCTCCTGTTAGTCCAGCCAATGCAGCAGCAACGCATACCTTCTCTTTAGCAATAAACCCTGCTTGTATTTCGTTAAAAAACCAAACAAATACGAAGAACCCGGCTATAGCACCAACAAATCCAGAAAGAACAGTGAATTTCAGTCTGAAATTACGGTTGCGCTTTGCCACACTCATCGAAGCCTTATTCATCGTATGGCCTACTGACAAAAGCCAATATGCATGAAACATGGCTCCTCCTAAAGCTCCCCAGAACAGCCCTTGAAATACAAGAGGTACGTTAGCAAGCATCTAGTAAAGCCTTTCCATAAACGGGAGAAGTCACATTTTTTTAGGGCATCTCGGATGCTCTAAAAGCATACATTGGGAAGCAGTATGGGTCGATAAAATATCTTTGGGATTGGTGCAGATTTTCCACTGCTAACACCACAAAACGCTTGTTTTCAGCGTCGGGCATAAAACTGAGACGTTTTTCCCCGGCCCTCTGCGGCGTCGAGCAGCGCAAGGGGCAACGGGATCAAGGGCGAGGACTGTTTGAGGCCCGCAGGGCCGAGTTCCGCAGCCCCCCGTTGCGCCTGAGCAGCGCAGAGCACCCGGCATCGCCGGGCGCCGCAGTGGGCGCGCCTTCTTTTTGGCTACTTTTTCTTGGCAAGACAAGAAAAAGTAAGCCCGCGCGTCAGGCGCGGAAACTGTCGCCTAGAAAGACGATGGCCTGGCGAAGCAAAGCACGGCAGGTATTGATCTCGCCAACAGCGAATCCCCCATTTCTGTGGTTGACCGCGTCAGCCTTGAGAAAAAATGCTGTTGGCGCATGGTCTTTGCGGGTCTATGAAAACGATGCTTTCTGGTGGTTGTTGCTTCATTTTTGATGACGTGTTAATTGTTTGCGTTCGGCATTTTTGGATGCCGTTGGGAAGTTGCTTTTCTCCGGGGAGGGGAATCCTCCCTTGCTATCGCTGCAACAACAAGGAACGCTCATGAATGCCACTCAGCCGCAGGATGTGTTGCAAAAACTGTTTGAACGGGATGGGTTCAGTTCGCTGGACCAAGGCGCTCTGGTTAAGGCCTACGATTCTGCCGATGCCCTGATGGAGCTGCTGTCGCCGCTACGGAACCAAGGCATGCAGGAGGTGCAAGCCAAGCCGTTGATCACTGCCATCCCTCCGCAAGGCTTGCTGATCAACAGCCCGGGGAGGTATGTGCTGGCCGATGACGTGGTATGGGCTCCCGGCGCCGAGCCCGGCTCGGCGATTACCATTGCTGCCAGCAATGTCGTGCTCGACCTCGGGGGCCACACCCTGCGCGCTGACCTGTCTGATCGCAGTCTGATCACAGCGGGAATCAGCATTCAGAACAACGTCGCCAACATCATTGTCGAGAACGGTACCCTGGAGAACATGGGCTACTGCGGGGTGCGGGCTGAACAAGTGAGTTCTCTGGGGATCAAGAACATCACTGTGGACGGGCTGTTCTTTCACAATCTGGATACTCGTTTCCTGACGCCTTGCGGCTTTCATGTCAGCAAGGCGCTGGATGTGGCTATTCTCAACTGTGCCGTGCATAACCTCGAGGTAACTGCCGATTCCTGTGCCGGCATTCAAATCCTGAACACCATCGGTGCTACGGTCAGCGAATGCCTGATGCGCAACTTCATCAACCACGATGGTGCTGTGCAGGGTTACAGCTACCTCAAGTGCATGAGTGTAGTGACTTGGGAGTGTGTCGCCAGCAACTTGCTGTCGCAATTCAACGGCAACATCCTGACCGGCGGCCACACCGTCATCGGCTTTGTGCCGATTTTCTGCATAGGCCTGAACTTCGACCGCTGTTCGGCCACCAACCTCACCGGCAGTGCTGACGATTGCCATGGTATTTCGGTTTTTCTTGATGCCGATGTCAGCGTCAGCCATTTTGTCGCACGCAACATCATTGATGGCGTTACCCCCAGTCAGACCGGGGCCAAATCTACCGGTGTCGAAGTCTATGGGATTGGCGTCACGGTTAGCGATTGCGTTGCCGAAAACATTACCGCCATTCGTCCCCAGGATTTGCAGGCTGCCGGATTTACCGCCTGGGGGTGGGATATCAGTTTTGTCTCCTGCACGGCTACCAATGTGCTGGCCATGGATGCTTACGGTGCGACCGGCCCCGAGTATGGACAGGGGCTTGGCTACGGCTGGGCACCCGATCCGCGCGATATGTTCTGCAAGGTTGGCGCTATCAAAATTAGCTACGACAACTGCCTGGCGATCAACTGCCAAGTCGGGTTTGATAGCTGGAATCACATCAACTCCGACTGGAATCAGTTTGTTTGCTGCAATTGCACGATCAATATTCGGGAAGAGCCCGATGGCTACCGTACCCTGCGCGGTAACCCAGCTTCCGAATGTAATCCGCCCATCACCATCACTCTGGCCAATCAGGCCAAGGGCAATGTTTTTACGCCTAAGGCGAGTGACGGGAAAAGTGGCGAGGCAGCTTGATCGGTGCGCAGGAGCAGCTTGCTTTCCCCTCCGACCGTGAATCGGTAAGGGTTTTCCCCGGCCCTCTGCGGCGTTGAGCAGCGCAGGGGGCAACGGGGAAGAGGGCGAGGACTGTTTGAGGCCCGCTGGGCCGGGTTTGGCCGCGCCCCCGTTGCGCCTGAGCATCAGGCGCGGAAGCCCGCGCCAAAAAAGGCAATGGCTTGGCGAAGCAAGATCCGGCAGGCATTCATCCCGCCAACCGGGGAAAAAACCTCAATTTCCACGGTCGACCGCGTCAATCAGAAAAAACAGCCTTAAGCCAGGCCTGCACCGGAGAGCCTCTACGTCCTGAAGCCGCCCCGGCTTCATTCCTCGTCATCCCATAAGCGATGCGCATCAAGCAGTACCTGCGCGTGTTTTTCCAGCGCGTCGAGTTGCGCCAGGCGGGCGGTGAGGGCGGCTTCGTTAGCCAGGCGGCGGGCGAGCAGGACTTCGCCCAGGCTGCCTTCGCCGAGTTGCCAGGCGCGTTCGCTCATCGCCGCCGCCTGTTGCTGACGTTCGGCGGCGCGCTGGCTGGCCGGCCAGTGTTCGTTGCTCAGGCGCAGGGCTTGCAGCAGGCTGGCGGCGTCGGCTTCGATGCGGCGGCGGACGGCTGCGAGCTGGCGTTCGGCGGCGGCGGCTTGAGCCTGGCTGGCATCGGCAGCCGCGCTACGGGCTTCGCCGGGCAGTGGCAGGCTGAGGTAGATGGCGGCAAGGCGTTCTTCGCCGCCGCGTTCGCGGCCGAGTTGCAGGCCGATGGTCGGGTCGGGGGTCCGTTCGCGCCGGCTGCGTTCGGCGGCGACCCCGGCGCGCCGGGCTTCGGCGGTAGCCAGTGCGAGTTCGTGGTTGTGTTCGAGCAGCGCTGCCAGCCATTCCTGCTCGTTACCGGACCACGTCGGTGGTGTTGGCCATTGCCTGGGCAATTGCAGTGGCAAGCCGGGGTAGCGATGTTGCAGCTGGGCTTCGGCGCTCAGGCGGCGTTGCCGGGCCTGCGCCAGTTGTGCCTCGGCCTGGGCCTGTGCGGCTTCGGCTTGAACCCGTTCGCTGCGGGCCGCATCGCCGAGTTGTTCGCGGCGGCGCAGGCTGGCGGCTTGTTGGTCGAGCGAGGCGGCTTGCCCGGCCCATTGCTGCTCGGCGGCGCTGTCGCGCAGCCAGTCAAACCAGCGGGTGAGCAATTCGCGCCGGGTTGCATGGCCAATCTCGCCGGCCGCGCTACGGGCTGCGCTTTCGCCGGCAGCGCCAAGTTCGCTGTCGAGCGCGGCCTTGCCGGGCAGGCGCAGGGCGCGTTCAACGGCGCCATTCCATTCGTTGTAGCGTTGTTCCGGCGTGGCCGGCGGCAGGCTGCGGCGTTGCTGGCCGAGCAGGCGCAGGGTCCATTCGTGTGGCCCGGCTTCGAGCCGGCGGCGTTCGGCGGTACTGGCGGCGATTCCCAGTTCGCCGGCGGCCAGCGCCGGGTGCTCGCGCAGCATCCGGGCGACTGCGGCGGTGGGGGGGAGCACGGCGTGCACGGCGGCAGGCGGCGGCTCGGGGGCGGCAATCGAGCCGGGCGAGATGCCGAGCGCGGCCAGGAGGGCAAGGGGGCGGATCATAAACGGCCTTTTTCAAGTACCGGGGTCAGCCAGTAGTAGATTTGCGCGCGCGGCAGCGCTGCCTTGAGCGCAGCCAGCAGAAGGCGCAGGTCGTCAGCGGTGGCAATCGTTTGAATCTGGCTGCGCGGCGAGTGGCCGCTGACCAGTTCGGCTGCGCCGTGCAGGGCCAGCCGCGAGCCGTGGCCGTCGGCAATGCTGCTGGTAAAGCCACTGACCAGGTCGCTGCGGGCGAGCAGCAGGTCTTCGACTGCTTCGGCAACATCGACCGGGACGATCAGTGTCAGCAGCAGCTCGTCGCCGGGCGGCAGTCCGCTGGGCAGGGCATGGGCGGCGGATGGTGTATGCATGGGGGTCAACGTGGCAGGGGCGAGGCGGTTTCCAGCCCGAAGCGGCGGAACAGGATGGGTAGCAGCAGCAAGGTGAGCACGGTCGAGGTGAGCAGGCCCCCGATCACGACGATGGCCAGCGGTCGTTGCACTTCCGAACCGGGGCCGCTGGCGAACAGCATCGGTACCAGGCCGAAGGCGGCGATGCTGGCGGTCATCAGTACTGGCCGCAGGCGGCGGCGGGCGCCTTCGACCACGACTTCGGCGAGCGGCAGGCCGCGCGCCAGCAACTGGTTGAAATAGCTGACCATCACCACGCCGTTGAGCACGGCGATCCCGAGCAGCGCGATGAAGCCGACCGAGGCCGGAACCGACAGGTATTCGCCGGCGATGAACAGGGCGAAGACGCCACCGATCAGCGCGAAGGGAATGTTCGACAGGACCAGCAGCGCCTGGCGCAGCGAGCCGAAGGTCGAGAAGAGCAGGAAGAAGATCAGCAGCAGCGCTACCGGCACCACCACCGCCAGCCGCGCGGCAGCCCGCTGCTGGTTCTCGAACTGGCCGCCCCAGGCCAGCCGGTAGCCGGTCGGCAGGGGGACGTCGCGGGTGACGGCGGCTCGGGCTTCTTCAACAAAGCCGACCAGGTCGCGGTCGCGGACGTTGGACTGAACCACCACGTAGCGTTGTGCATTTTCACGGTCCACCTTGACCGGGCCGTCAATTCGTTCGATCCGCGCAACCTGCGCCAGCGGTACGCTGGCCCCGGTGCCTCCCGCCGCTTCGCCGGGCAGCGCAATGCGCAGCGCGGCAAAGTCGGCCGGCGAATGGCGCAGGGCCGCCGGCGCGCGCAGCAGCACCGGTACCCGCCGGCCCCGGTCGAGCACGGTGCCGACCGGCTGGCCTTCGAGCAGCGTCTTCAGTTCGTTTTGCAGGTCGGCGACGTTGAGGCCAAGGCGGCCGGCGGCCAGCCGGTCGATCCCGATCCTGAGGTATTGCACGCCGTCGTTGCGCAGGGTGAAGGTGTCTTCCGCCCCGCGCACGCGGCCGACGCTGGCGACGATCTCGCCGGCCAGCCGGTTGAGGGTGGCGAGGTCGGGGCCGTAAATCTTGATCGCCAGGTCGCCGCGCACGCCGGTCAGCATTTCCGAAACGCGCATGTCGATCGGCTGGGTGAAGCTGAAGCCGATGCCGGGGAAGTCGGCCATCACTGCGCGCAGGCGGTCCTGCAGCGCGGCCGGGTCGGCATCGCGCCATTCGCTGCGCGGTGCCAGGACCATGAAGGTGTCGGTCTGATTGAGCCCCATCGGGTCGAGGCCGAGTTCGTCGGCGCCGGCGCGGGCAACGATGCCGCGCACCTCGGGAACGCGTTCGAGGATCGCCTGCTGCACCCGGGTATCGACGGCGATGGTCTGGTCGAGGCCGATTGACGGCAGCTTTTCGAGCTGCATGATCAGATCGCCTTCGTCCATCGTCGGCATGAAACTCTTGCCGAGTAGCAGGAAGACCCCGCCGGCAGCGACCAGCGCCAGCAGGGCGCCGGCGATGAAGCGGCGGCTGTGCGCCAGTGCCTGTGCCAGCACGCGGTCGTAGAGCGCGGCGAGCTTCCTGACCAGCCACGGCTCGTGGTGTACGCCGCGCTTGAGCAGCCAGGAAGCGAGCACCGGGACCACAGTCAGCGACAGCAGCAGCGAGGCCGACAGCGCGAAAACGATGGTCAGCGCGACCGGCGCGAACATCTTGCCTTCCAGCCCCTGCAAGGTCAGCAGCGGCAGAAACACGATGATGATGATCGCGATCCCGGAGGTGACCGGGGTGGCCACTTCGCGCGCCGCGCGATAGACCAAGTGTAGTGTCGGCAGCCCGGGCTGGCCTTCGGCGAGCTGGGTCTCGACATTCTCGATCACCACCACTGCAGCGTCGACCAGCATGCCGATGGCGATGGCCAGGCCGCCCAGGCTCATCAGGTTGGCCGAGAGCCCGGCCAGCTGCATCAGCACGAAGGTGGCGAGCGCCGACAGCGGCAGCATCAGCGCCACTACCAGCGCGGCGCGCAGATTGCCGAGGAAGGCGAGGAGCAGCAGCACGACCAGCACGATGGCTTCGGCCAGCGCCTTGGCAACGCCGCCGACAGCACGGCTGACCAGTTCGCCACGGTCGTAGAAGGGAACGATGCGCACCCCTTCGGGCAGGCTGGCGGCGATCTCGGCCAGGCGCGCCTTGACCCCGGCAACGACGGCTTGCGCGTTGGCGCCGCGCAGCCCGAGGACCAGTCCCTGCACGGTCTCACCTGCACCATTGCGGCTTACCGCGCCGTAGCGGGTGAGGCCGCCATGGCGCACGGTGGCCACGTCGCCAACGCGGACGACCCGCTCGGGACGGGGGCTGACGACAATCGCGCGGACGTCGTCGAGATCGCGGATTGCGCCTTCGACCCGCACCAGCAAGGCCTCTTCGCCATCGCCCAGGCGACCGGCGCCGTCGTTGCGGTTATTCGCCGCCAGTGCCGTGGCCAGCTGCTGCTGGCTGAGGCCCCGGGCGGCGAGCAGGGCAGCGTCGGGGACGACTTCGAAGACCCGGACTTCGCCGCCCAGGCTGTTAACGTCGGCAACGCCAGGAACGGTGCGCAGTTGCGGGCGGATCGTCCAGTCGAGCAGGCTGCGCTTTTCGGCCAGCGACAATTCGCCTTCGAGGGTGAACATATACATTTCGCCGAGCGGCGTGGTGATCGGTGCCAGGCCGCCTTCGACCCCGGGGGGCAGGTTGCCGAGCGCTGCGTTCAGGCGTTCGCCGACCTGCTGCCGCGCCCAGTAGATGTCGGTGCCGTCGGTGAAGTCGAGGGTGATGTCGGCCAGCGCGTATTTTGCCGTCGAGCGCAGCAGGCGCTGCTGGGGAATGCCGAGCAATTCCTGTTCGAGCGGGGTGGTGATGCGGGCTTCGACTTCTTCCGGGGTCATCCCCGGCGCCTTGAGGATGATCTTGACCTGGGTCGTCGAGACATCGGGAAAAGCGTCGATCGGCAGCAGCGCAAAAGCCTGCAGGCCGGCGCCGGCGAGCAGTAAGGCGAGAACCAGCAGGAGCAGGCGCTGGGTCAGCGAAAAACGGATCAGGGCGGTCAGCATCTCCGGCTCCGCCTATTCGCGCCCGACGCCGGCGCGCATTGCCTTGAGCGCCGAGGCGCCACGCACGACCACCGCCTGCTCGCCGCGCAGGCCGCTGACCGTGATGCTGTCGCCGCCCTGGGCGACGATCCCGACCGGTTGCGCGGCGAAGCGTTGTTCGCCATTCGCCGCCGGCGTGCCGTGACGGACGAAGACCAAGGCTTTCTCACCGTCGCGGACCACTGCCGCAGCCGGTAGGCGCCAGTGTTCGCCTGGCTCGGTGGCAGGGAGCTCGACGCTGAGCAACTGGCCGGGGATCAGTTGCTCGGCCCCCTCGCGGATTTCGCCGCGCACCAGAACGCTCTGGCTGAGCGGGTCGACTGCCCGGCCCACCGCGATCAGGCGGGCGCTGAGCGGTGAGTCAAGCAGCCGCAAGTGCTGGCCCGGCCGCAATTGTGCCGCAGCCGCCAACGGAGCCTGAATTTCCAACCACAGCGGCGAGAGCGCAGCGATCCGGTAGACCGCGCTGGCCGCTTCGATGCGCTGGCCGCTGCCGACCATCTGTTCCAGCACCACGCCGTCGATCGGCGAGTTCAGGGTCAGGCTGGGGCTGAGCCCGCTCGCTCCGTCGTTGCCGGCAAGTTGCAGACCCCGCCGCCGTTCGCCGGCCAGCGCGGCGGCCTGGGCAGCTGCCGCCCGGGTAGCCTGCAGGCGGGAGGCTGCGATCAGGCCTTCGGCGAACAATTGCTCGTCGCGGGTCAGGTTTTGTCGCAGCAGCGCGGCCTGGCTGTCGGCCTGCAGGGCGTCGCGCTGCAGTTCCAGCACTTCGCGGCTGCTCAGGCGGGCGAGCGGCTGGCCGCGACGAACCCGGTCGCCGGGGGCTGCCAGCAGGCTTTCGACCAGACCGCCGAGTGGTGCAGCGACCACCCGCAATTGTGCGCTCGGCACCGTGACCCGGGCTGGCAGCGGGCTGCCCTGCAGCGCTGGCGTTGCCGCGACCCGTTGCACTTCGATCCCGAGTGCACGCAGTTGCCCGGCTTGTACGACCAGTTCGCTGGCAGCGGCCGGGCAGCCAACCGTCAGCAAGGCCAGCGACAATCGGGGAAGCAAGGCAAGCAGGCGGACAAGCAGTGGCGGATACATGGCGGAGGCGGGCAGCGGAGGTTGATGGAGCGGTGGCCGAAGCCGGCCGGGCGACTGGCGCGCAGTATCGCCGGCGAGGATTAAGCCAGCCTTAAGCTGCTCCCGCTAATTTGCCCTTACTCTTCGCCTTTCTGCCTTTACCGTGCCCGAATCATGAATCCATTCAATCGCCGTGCCGCCCTGCGGATTGCCGCCGTCAGCCTGCTGCTGGCTGCCCTGGCCAGCCCGCTGGCCTGGTATGTCGCCCGCGAGAGCGCCGAGGAAACCACGGTGGCTCTGGCGGCAGAAGAGTCGCGCCGGTTGCTGCAGCATTTCGCTGCCTTCGACCGCGCCGACCCGGCGGCCGATGCTCATGCCGGCGAAGCGGCGCAGGCGATTGTCGGCGGCCTGTTCGACATCGCCGAAATTTACGATGCTTCTGGCAACAAGCGGGCCGAGGCGGCGACCGATCTGGGCGAGGCGATCGAGTCGCTGCTGCCGCCGCATCGCAAGCCGGCGGGTGAAAGACCCGACTATCTCGGGATCGATCTGCCGGACGGTCGCTGGGCGCTGCGGGTGATGGTGCCGCTGGCCGATGCCGGCTATTTCGAAGGGGTGCGCGTGGTGCCCGACTGGCAGCGCCGCCAGATTCGCAACAGCGCCTTGTCGGCGGCCTTGCTGGCAGCGCTGGCGGCGCTGCTGTGCGGTGCGGCGATCTACCCGGTGGTGGTCTACCTGTCGCGGGAAAACGAGCAAAAGGCACGCGAAGTGCTCGATTCGCACATTGCGATGATGGAAGCCCTGGGGCGCGCCATTGCCAAGCGCGATTCCGATACCGGCGCGCACAACTACCGGGTGGCCTGGATCGCCGCCCGCATCGCCGAGCGGATGGGCTTCCGGCAGGGAGCGATGCAGGCCCTGATTGCCGGCAGCTTCCTGCACGATGTCGGCAAGATCGGGATTCCCGATGCCATCCTGCTCAAGCCGGGCAAGCTCGACGCCGAAGAATTCGAGATCATGCGCACCCATGTTGCGCAGGGCGAGGACATCGTGCACGGCATGGGCTGGCTTGATGGCGCACATGCCGTGGTTGCCGGACACCACGAAAAATGGGATGGCAGCGGCTACCCACGGCGCCTGGCCGGCGAGCAGATTCCGCTGGCAGCGCGGATTTTTGCCGTGGCCGACGTGTTCGACGCGCTCTGTTCGCGGCGGCCGTACAAGGAGCCGCTGCCCTTTGCCGCAGCGATGGAAATTCTGGAGCGCGACAGCGGCAGTCATTTCGACCCGGCCGTGGTCGCCGTATTCCGCGAGATGGCCCAGGACATTCACGAGCAGCTTGCCGGTTGTGGTGAGAACGAGTTGCGGCGGCTGCTGACCGTTTGCGTGCGGCGGCATTTCGAGATTTGAGCGAGGGAGCCGGCGTGCTGGAAGCGGGGGCGGACGAAGACGCGGTAGCAGTGCTGATCGTCGAGGACGAGCGGACGATTGCGGAAAATCTCTACGATTTTCTCGAAGCCGCCGGCTATCGCTGCGATTACGCGGCCACCCTGGGCGAAGCGGCAGCGCGTTGCCGCGACGGAAAATACGCCGTTTTGCTGGTCGACCGTAATTTGCCCGATGGCGACGGTGCGCATTGGGTGCGCATGCTGCGCGAACAGGGCGACTACACCCCGGTGCTGCTGCTGACTGCCCGCGACGGGCTTGACGACAAGCTCGACGGCTTTGCCGCCGGGGCTGACGATTACCTGGTCAAGCCCTATGCGCTGCAGGAGGTGGCGGCCCGGCTGCAGGTCTTGCAGCGGCGGGCGGTGGCGCCGGTGCCGGCGGTGCGCGAGTACCGTGGGCTGCGGCTCGATCCGGCTGCCCGCGCGGCCAGCCTCGACGGTCAGCCGCTCAATCTGTCGCCCAAGGCCTGGCGGCTGCTGGCAACGCTGGCGGCACAGCCGGGGCGGGTTTATGCCCGGCGCGAACTGGAAATCGCGATCTGGGGCGAGGCGCAGGCGTCGAGCGACAACCTGCGCTCGGTGTTGCTCGGCGTGCGCAAGGCGCTGGCGGCGCATCCGGGGTGGCAGGTGGAGAATGTACATGGCCTGGGTTACAAGCTGGCGCTGGGCTGAACGAGCACGCAGCCTGCGCTGGCGGGTGGCGGCCGCGCTCGCGGCATTGGCCTTGCTGACCATCCTGGCGCAGTCGCTGACCTGGCTGTGGCTGCTCGAACGCCAGGAAGACGCCTTCATCAACCAGCAATTGCACGAACAGATGGCGCACAGCATGGCGCTGTGGCGCGAGCATCCGGAGGCAGCGCTGCCTAATTCGCCGGCGATGTGGCTCTACCGCGAGCCGTTCCGGCCCAGCAGCCAGCGGGTAGAGGCGCCGCCGCAGTTCGCGCATTTGCCGGTCGGCGATCACGAGGTATTTATCGGTAGTCACGAATACCATGTGCTGGTACGGGCCGATGCGCAGGCACGCTACATCCTGGTGTACGACGTCGAAGATCATGAATTTCGTCTCAACCGGCTGTTCTGGAGCACGCTCGCGGCGGCCCTGCTGCTCGCGCTGACTACCCTCGGCGCCGGCTACTGGCTGGCCGGGCGGCTGACCCGCCGGCTTGGCGGGCTGGCCGAGGCGGTCGAGCGCGAAGTCCCGGAAGCGCTGGCCGATCCGGCAATGGAGCGCGAAGTGCTGGCGCTGGCCGAGGCCTTTGACCGCCAGCGCAACCGTCAGCGTGAGGCGATGGCGCGCGAACGCGCTTTTGCCGCCAATCTGTCGCATGAGCTGCGGACGCCGCTCACCGCAATCCGCACCGATGCCGAGTTGCTGAGCCAGCTGCCGGACTTGCCGGCGGCGGTGGCCAGGCGCGGGGCCCGTATCGTTGCCGGCGTGGACCGGATCAATTCGCTGGCTGCCAGCCTGCTGCTGCTGGCGCGCGAGGCGCGCCCGGGCGAGCGCTTGCCGCTGGCACTGGCGGGGCTGCTGGATGAGGTCTGGCAGCGCAGTCTGGACGCGGTTCCCGCCGGGCTGCCGGTGCCGCAACTCGAGAATGCGGTAGCGGTTGACTGTCAGCTGCTGGCTGATCCGGCGCTGTTCGAACTGGTCCTGCGCAATATTTTCGACAATGCGTTGCGCTATAGCGCTGATGGCACGGTCCGCTGCTGGCTGGCAGACGACGAACTGGCGGTGCAGGATAGCGGTCCCGGCTTTGCTGCCGATGAATTGGGTCACGTTTTCGACCGTTTCTATATCGGCCGCCGTGGCTTGCACGGGCTGGGGCTGGCCCTGGTCCGTCATGTCAGTCAGGCTTGCGGCTGGCAGGTCACGGCGGAGAATGCCGCAACTGGCGGCGGCTTGATCCGGCTGCGCTTTGCGCCGGGCGACCTCACAATTCCATCACACACGGTCGACTAGCCTGCATCCCCGAAATTCATTTCGGGGAATTGCATGGCGTTTTTGTCTCTTGCCGGCTGGCGTAGCGCCGGCCTCTCTGCCGGGCTGGCCCTGGCGGTGTTCGTACTCACCCGCCTGGCCCTGCTGGCCCATGCCGCGCTGGTTTCCGGCCAGCCGCTGGCGACACTGGCTGCCGGCTTTGCCCTTGGCGTGCTGCGCGACCTGCCGGTCGCTGCCGTGCTGGCCTTGCCCTGGCTGTGGTTTGCCAGCTGGTTTACCGGGCCGCGTGGACAGCGTTTGCGTTTGCCGCTGCTCTTCATTTATGTCTTCGTGCTGCTGTTTGTGGCTGTGGCCGAGGGAATTTTCTGGGACGAATTTGGCGTCCGCTTCAACTTCATCGCCCTCGATTACCTGGTGTTTACCACCGAGGTGATCGGCAATATCCGCGAGTCTTATCCGGTCGGGCCGATTGTCGCTGCGCTGATCGGTGCATCCTTGCTCATCGTCGGCGGCTGCCGGCGCGTTTTGCAAGTCCCGCAACCGCAGCCGGCCGGCGTTCAGCCGGGGGGCCGTCGCTGGCGGCAGCTGCCGGCCCTGCTGGTGATCAGCCTGTTCGCGCTGCTCGCCTACTGGAAGGTGCCGCCGGCCGAGTTTTCCGGCAACGGTTTCGCCAACGAACTGGCCGACAACGGCTGGCGCAGCTTCATCTGGGCCGCGCGGCAGAATCGCCTCGACTATCGCCAGTTCTATGCTACCCGGCCGGATACCGAGGTAATGCGCGATCTGCAGCGCCTGTCCGGCCATGCCACGGTCAGCGCCACCCACGCGCCGGTGCAAAAGGCCGCCTACCATGCGCCGCAGGCGCTCGGCGGCAAGCAGCCGAACCTGGTGGTGGTGATGATGGAGAGCTTCTCCGCCGAGTACATGGCGACTTTCGGCAACCGCGAAGGGCTGACCCCGAACCTCGACCGGCTGGCCGGCGAAGGGCTGCTGTTCAGTCGCCTCTACGCCGCCGGCACGCGCACCGTGCGCGGCCTCGAAGCCCTGTCGGCAGCGCTGCCGCCCTTGCCAGGCAAGTCGGTGGTGCGCTGGCCCAACGTCAGCAACCTCAATACCCTTGGCGCTTCGCTGGCCGAGCACGGCTGGCAGCCGCACTTCCTCTACGGCGGCTACGGCGCGTTCGACAACATGAACAGCTACTTTGCCGCGCAGGGTTACCGGGTCACCGACCGTACCGGCTTTCAGGACGGGATCGTCGAGTTCGAGAATATCTGGGGCGTTGCCGATGAGCATCTGTTCGACCAGGTGCTGCTCGAAATCGACCGCGACCATGCCGCCGGCAAGCCCTTCTTCGGTCATATCATGACCGCTTCCAACCACGTTCCCTTCACCTATCCGGAGGGGCGCATCGACATTCCCTCGCCGGGCAAGCGGCGCGGCGGCGTCAAGTACGCCGACTACGCGGTCGGCCGCTTCATCGAGATGGCCAAGCAGAAACCGTGGTTCGACAATACCGTCTTCCTGTTCGTCGCCGACCATTGCGCGAGCAGTGCCGGCAAGACCAAGATTCCGGTCGATCGTTACCACATCCCGGCGGTGCTCTACGCACCCAAGTGGATCAAGCCGGCCCGGGTCGACACGCTGTCCAGCCAGATCGATCTGGTGCCGACCCTGCTGGCGCTGCTCGGCTTGGGTAAGGAAGATCATTTTGTCGGCCGCGACATTCTGCGCATGGCGCCGGACGAAGGTCGGGCCCTGCTGTCGACCTACCAGAACCTCGGCTACCTCAAGGGCAATCTGATGACCGTGCTGCAACCCCGGCGCAAGATCGAAACCTTCCGCGTCAGCGACGACGGCCGCGAAGCGCAGCCGGTGCCGACCGATCCCAAACTGGCCGATGAGGCGATTGCCTATTTCCAGGGGGCCGCCTTGTTGATGGAGCAGCACGGGCAGGACGGCCGCCGCTGATCGGCTGTACCGCCCGGCAAAAACGCGCATATTCACGGTCGACCGTAGAAATGCGCGTTTTTTTACGCTGACGGGCAGCGCGCCGGCACAGCCGGAGCCGGCTTTGCTATTGTGGAGCCACCCGGCAAGCCGCTTGGCCGGCACCGTGTACGATGTGTGCAGCTTCGATGAGGAGAGATGGAATGGTGTTCTTTGATCTGTTTGCCCACAATCCTTCGCTGGTCCAGGTGCCTGCCGGGCAGGCCCTGTTTCGCGAGGGCGAGGAGGGGCATCTGATGTATGTGCTGGCGACCGGCAGCGCCGAGGTGTGGGTTGGCGAGCAGGCGGTTGAAACCCTGGTGCACGGGTCGATTGTCGGTGAAATGAGCATCGTTTTGCCGGGGCCGCGTTCAGCCTCGGTAATCGCGTTGAGCGATTGCGAATTTGTCGAGGTCGATGAGAAACGTTTCCAGTTTCTCGTCCAGCAGACGCCCTTTTTTGCCACCCAGGTGATGCGGGTGCTGGCCGAGCGGCTGAAAAACATGAACCAGCGCCTGCAGCAGGCAACCTCGGGCTGAATCCGGCGGTCTTTCAGTGCGCGGCCGGCGTCGCCGGCAGGCTGACTTCAAACAGGGCGCCGCCGAGTCGGGGCGAACGCTCGGCGCGGACCTGGCCGCCATGCTGGCGGGCAATCGCCCGGACGATGGCCAGGCCGAGGCCGCAACCGTCGCTATGGCTGCCGGGCGGGCGGTAGAAACGCTCGAAAATCTTGTCCTGTTCGCCGTCGCGGATGCCGGGGCCGTTGTCCTCGACCGTCAGCCGGCAGCGGCCGTCGGCCGCAGTACCGCAGCCAACGGTGACCGCGCCGCCGGCGGGGGCATGGCGCAAGGCGTTGTCGATCAGGTTGCCGAGCAATTCCTGGAGCAGCAGCCGGTTGCCATGCACGCTGGCCGGCGCGACCTCGAAGCCGAGGTCGATGCTGCGGGCGATGGCATTGGGTAGCCAGCTTTCGGCGCAGGCATGGATGATCTCGGCCAGTT
Source organism: Dechloromonas sp. ZY10 (assembly GCF_041378895.1). NCBI lineage: Bacteria > Pseudomonadati > Pseudomonadota > Betaproteobacteria > Rhodocyclales > Azonexaceae > Dechloromonas > Dechloromonas aquae. The sequence goes on along the minus strand of NZ_CP144212.1, from coordinate 3,064,081 downwards.
CGATTTCCGGGTCGGTTTGCGCCAGCGAGGGTTCGGCGCGGGCCAGTGCGAGCAATTGCGAGACCAGGTGGGTCAGCCGCTGGCAGGCGTTGCGGACGCCGCTCAGTTGCGGCCGGGCGTTTTCCGGTGCGGCCTGCAGTGCGGCTTCGACCTGCGCTTGCAGCGCGGCAATCGGCGTCCGTAGCTGGTGCGCGGCGTCGGCAACGAAGTTGCGCTGGCTGTCGAGCGAGTCGGCCAGGCGTTGCAGCAGGCCGTTGATTTCGCGCACCATCGGCTGCATTTCCTGCGGCACATCGGTGCCCAGCGGGCTCAGGTCGGTCTGCGAACGACCGGCCAGTTCGTGGCGCAGGCCGTCGAGCGGACGCAAGCCGGAGCGGACACCGAACCAGACGATCAGCAGGCTGAGCCCGACCAGCAGCAGTTCCGGCAGCAGCATTCCGAGCAGGATTTCGCGGATCAGCGCATTGCGCTTGACCATCGTTTCCCCGGCCAGAATGGTCAGCTTCTGTCCGGCGAGTTCGCGTTCGAGCGCGGCAACGCGGATCGGCAGGTGATCCAGACGGGCGTCGAAGTAATAGCGGATTTCGCCGCTGCGCCTGGTTTCAGGGGCTAGCGGCAGGCGATGTTCACCGTCAAGCAGGGTGCCGTCGGCGGCGCGTACGGCGTAAAAAATCTGGTCGTAGTGGTCGGTCAGCAGGACTTCGCGGGCCTGCTGCGTCAACGGCAGATGGACTTCGCCGTGCTTCAGGTGGAGTTGTTCGGCAATCGCCAGTGCCGCGTCGGCGAGCGCCCGGTCGTAGGCCTTGGTCGCGCTGCGCCAGGCAATCCAGTAGGCGATGGTGGCGCTGCCCAGCAACAAGGCCAGCATTGCCGGCAGCAGGCGCCGCAACAGTGTGATGCGCAGGCTGCCGTGGCGGCCCGGGTCAGGCATGCGGCTTTTCCAGGTAGTAGCCGAGGCCGCGCACGGTGCGGATGGTGACGCCGGCGGTCTCTAGCTTGCCGCGCAGGCGGGAAATGAACTTTTCGATGGCGTTCGGCGTGATGTCGTCCTCCCAGCCGTACAGCGCCTGGATCATCTGTTCCTTGCTGATCACCCGGTTGACCCGCTGGGCGAGAAATTCGATGGCCGCCCATTCGCGTGCAGTCAGCTCGAAATTGTGTTCGCCGTCGCCATCAGCATCGCGCACCCAAGCCCGTTTGCCCAGCGTGTCGAGGCGCAGCCGGCCGAGGATCAGGTTCGGGTCGGGGTCGCCCCGGCCGCGCCGGATCAGCGCCCGCACCCGGGCCTCAAGCTCGGCCAGCGCCACCGGTTTGACCACGTAGTCATCGGCGCCGAGGTCGAGCAGGCGCACCCGCTCCTCCATCGCCGGACGCGCCGAGAGAATCAGTACCGGCGTTTTCTGGCGACGGCTGCGCAGGCGCTGCAGCACGTCGCTGCCTTCGAGGCCGGGCAGGCCCAGGTCGAGGATGGCGAGGTCGAATTCCTCGCTCTGCAGCCAGTGGTCGGCGGTCTTGCCGTCGGCAGCGATTTCGACGCTATAGCCGGAATGGGCCAGGGCGCGGGCGAGGCCGTCGGCCAGCAGGGCATCGTCTTCGGCAAGCAGGATACGCATGGTCAAAACAGGTGAAGGTGGTCAGGGGGCGGTCAGCAACTGGTCAGAACCGGGTCAGAGCAACTCCATACGATACCACGTCGCCTCTTTGCCTACGCCATGCGCCCTCCCTTTCTCCCATTCATCCTCTGCCTGAGCCTGTTCCTGGCCACGGGCCCGGCTCGCGCCGGGCTAACCCTGAACCAGGCCGAAGCCCTGTGGCGGCAGCATAGCCGCGAATTGAAATTGGCTGCCGTGGCGGTTGAGGCGGCGGCCGCGGACCAGGTGACTGCCGGGCAGCGGCAAAACCCCGACCTGGCGTTGAATACGCTGGCGATCAGCCCGTGGTCGGGGTATCGCAGCGGTGGCTGGGAGCGCAAGAAGATGGACACGGTACTGCGCGTCGAGCAACTGATCGAGCGCGGCGGCAAGCGCGAACTGCGCCAGCGCAGCGCCGATGAACGGCTGGCCGCCGCGCGTTTTGCGGCTGAGGATCTCGGGCGGCTGCAGTTGCTCGACCTGCGTGGCGCCTATTTCGACTTGCGCTTGAGCCAGGAGCGCCTGCGTCTGGCGCAGGAAACGGCCGCCCTCTACCGGCGCAGCGTCGAAGCCGGTCAGTTGCGCAAGAAGGCCGGCGACATCGCCCCGGTCGACCTGGCGCGGCTGCAGATCGACCTGGCGCGGGCCGAGACCGAATTGCGCGCGGCCCAGGCCGAGCGCGAGCGGGCGCAACAGGCGCTGGCTTATCTGATCGGACGCGAGGCGGAGGCCGGCGAATTGCAGGCTGCCGACGATTGGCCATTGCCGACTGCCGCCGAACTGCAAGGCGCAAGTCTCGATGCGCGTCCCGACCTCGCAGCCGCCCGTCGCCGGGTGGCTGCGGCGGAAGCCGAGCGCGAACTGGCGCGGGCCAGGCGAACCCGCGACGTGACTGTCGGCATGCAATACGAACACAATCTGCAGAATGCGCCGACCAACAGCTACGGCTTCGGGGTCAGCGTGCCACTGTTTATCTGGCACGAGTACGAGGGTGAAATTGCCCGCGCCGAGGCCGACCTGAATACGGCTCGCCTGCAGTTTGAGCAACTGCAGGCACAGGTCGGCGGCGAGGTGGCGGTGGCGCGCAGTGCCTTGCTTGCCGCGCGCGACCGCCTGCGGCGGATCGAGGACGGTCTGCTTGCCGATGCGCGGCGGGTGGCCGATGCCGCCGAATTGGCTTACCGCCGTGGCGCAATGGGCCTGCTCGACTTGCTGGATGCCCGGCGTACCCAGCGCCAGGTCGAGGTCGAGGCGCTCAATGCCCGCGCTGACTATGCCCGCGCCTGGGCCGCCTGGACCTTGCAGGCAAATTACCAAAATCAGAATAACGCTTCCGGAACGAAACCATGAAATTCGGGCTGCCCCGTTGTTTTTTCTTGTTGCTGGGGGCCTTGTCCCTGAGCCTGCTGGCGGCTTGCAGCAGCGAACCGGAAGCCGCAAAAAAACCGGCGGTGCGTACCGATGGCGAACGGGTGCTGTTGGCCGAGCCGGACAAGGCCGGTTTTTTGCAGATTGCCACGGTCGACCGTGATCAGGGCGAAATTCTGACCCTGCCCGGGCGCATCGTCTGGGATGAGGAGCGGACCGTGCGCGTGGTGCCGCAGGTCGCCGGTCGCATCCAGCGCGTCGCGGTGGCGGTCGGGCAGGCGGTCAAGGCCGGCGAGACGCTGGCCTGGTTGAGTTCTCCCGACTACGGTCAGGCGCGCGCCGAACTGCGCAAGGCCGAGGCCGCGTACCGGCTGGCGCAGCAGAACCTGGTCCGCCAGCGCGAACTGCGCGAGGCCGGGGTGATTGCCGAAAAGGACTGGCAGCAGAGCGAGGCCGAGGCCGCCGCCGCGCGCGCCGAACGCGAGCGGGCGCAGCGCCAGCTGGCCAGTCTCGGCGGTGAGGCCGACAGCTATCCGCTGAAAGCCCCGCTGGCGGGCATCGTGGTCGAGCGCAATCTTAATCCCGGCATGGAGTTCCGGCCCGAGGCCGGTGCCCTGCCCTTGTTCGTGATTACCGATCCGGCCCGGTTGTGGCTGCAACTCGATGCCGGTGAAGCCGATCTGGCAGCGCTCAAGCCGGGCGAGGAACTCAGTCTTGAGGTCAAGGCCTATCCGGGCGAACGCTTTGCCGGGGTGATCCGCCATGTCGCCGATTTCGTCGATCCGGCCACCCGTACCTTGCGGGTACGGGGCGAGGTGGCCAATCCCGACCGCCGTCTCAAGGCTGAAATGTTTGTCCGCGCCAGCATCCGGCTACCGGCCGGCCAGGCGTTGAGCGTGCCGAGCGGCGCCGTATTCCTGCAAGGCGAGCGCCGCTATGTCTTCGTCGAGGAGGCTGCGGGGATATATCGCCGGCAGGCGGTGAGCGTCGGCCGCGAACGGAATGGCCGGCTGGAAATTCTCGGCGGACTGGAGGCTGGCGTGCGGGTCGTCAGCGAAGGCAACCTGCACCTGCTCAAGTACTTCAAGCCGGTCACGGCGGGGGCGCAATGATCAAGCGCATCGTCGATTACGCGCTGAATCAGCCGCTGTTTGTCGTGCTCGGCTTGCTGCTGTTCATCGGTGGCGGGATCGCCGCTTTCCGCTCGCTGCCCATCGAAGCCTTTCCCGACGTGACCGATACCCAGGTCACGGTGATCACGCTCTACCCCGGCCGGGCGCCGGAAGAGGTCGAGAAACAGGTGACCATTCCGCTGGAAATTGCGCTTTCCGGGGTGCCGAATTCGATCCGGATGTTCTCGCATACGCAGTTCGGGCTCTCCTTCATCGTCGTTACCTTCGACGAAAAACCCAGCCTGTTCATGGCCCGGCAACTGGTCGAGGAGCGTCTGCGCGGGCTTGACCTGCCGCCCGGCGTCGAGCCCGAACTGGCGCCACCGGCGACCGCCACCGGCGAGATCTTCCGCTACCGTCTGGAAGGCGAGGGCATTGCCCCCGGCGAACTGCGCGCGATCCAGGACTGGCAGATCACGCGGCAAATCAAGCAGGTGTCGGGGATTGCCGATGTGGTTTCGCTCGGCGGGCCGATCCGCCAGTACGAGGTGCGCCCCGACCTGGCCCGGCTGCGCGACTACAGGATCACCCTCGGTCAGCTCTACGCCGCGCTGCAGCGGGCCAATGCCAACGCCGGTGGCGGCTCGGTGGCGCAGGGGCGGCAGCAGTTCCTGATCCGTTCGCTCGGGCTGCTGCGCTCGTCGGCCGACATCGGCCAGGTCGTGGTCGCCGAAAACAAGGGCGTGCCGGTGCTGGTCCGCGATCTTGCTGAGGTGGTCGAAGCCCGCGTGCCGCCACAGGGCATCGTCGGCTATACCGATGCTGAGGGAAATCAGGATGATGTCGTGTCAGGTATCGTGCTGTTGCGCAAGGACGAAAACCCATCCTTCGTGCTCGATGCGCTCAAGGCCAAAATCGACCGGCTCAACGCCGGCGGCCTGCCGCCGGGGGTCAGGATCGTGCCTTATTACGACCGCTCGTGGCTGATCGGCAAGACGCTGAAGACGGTGTTTACCAACCTGCTCGAAGGCGCGCTGCTTGTCACGCTGGTGCTCTATCTCTTCCTCGCCGATCTGCGTGCGGCGGCGATTGTCGCCTCGGTGATCCCGCTGGCCCTGCTCGGCACCTTCATCGGCCTGTCGCTGGTCGGCATCCCGGCCAACCTGTTGTCGCTCGGGGCGATGGATTTCGGGATCATCGTCGATGGCGCGGTGATCGTGATCGAAAACATTTTCCGCCGCCTGGGCGAAGCACACCGCGACGAGGACCACCGGCCGCGCACCCGCACCATCCAGGAAGCGGTGCTGGAAATCGGCCGGCCGACGGTGTTCTCGATGGTGATCATCATCGTCGCGCATCTGCCGATCTTCACCATGCAGCGGCACGAGGGCAAGATTTTCGCGCCGATGGCCTATTCGGTGGTGGCGGCGCTGATCACCTCGCTGATTCTGTCGCTGACGCTGGTGCCTTTCCTCTCCAATATCGCCTTCCGCAAGCGCGTGCCGCACGAGGAGACCAGTCTGATGCGCTGGTGCATGAACCGCTACGAGCCGGCCCTGCAATGGGTGCTGGCACGCAGCCGGCGGGTGCTGGCCGGTGCGCTGCTGGTCTTGGCCGCGACGGCGGTGGCCGTGCCCTGGCTGGGCACGGAGTTCCTGCCCGAACTCAACGAGGGCTCGATCTGGATCAACATCACCCTGCCGACCTCGTTGTCGGTTGACGAGGCGCGCAACGAACTGAAAAAACTGCGCCGGGTGGTCGCCGATTTTCCCGAAGTGAACGCGGTGATTTCCAAGGGCGGCCGGCCGGAAGACGGCACCGACCCGAAGAACATCAACATGACCGAAATGCTGGTCGACCTCAAGCCCGAGTCGGAGTGGCGTCCCGGGATCGGCAAGGAGGCGCTGGTGCGCGAGATGGAGGACAAGCTCAACGACCTGCCGGGGATCGAGCCGACCTTCAGCCAGCCGGTGCGCGACCAGATTCTCGAATCGATTTCGCAGATCGACGGGCAGATCGTGGTCAAGCTGTTTGGCGACGACCTGAATGTGCTCAAGGCCAACGCCAACCAGTTGCTCTCCCGGATCAACACCGTACCCGGCGTGGTCCGTGCCTTCATCGACCGCGACGGCGACCTGCCGCAGTACCGGCTGGAGATCGACCGGGCGGCGGCGGCGCGCTACGGCCTCAACGTGATGGACGTGCAGGACGTGGTCGAAACCGCGCTCGCTGGCAAGGTGGCGACCGAACTGTGGCAGGGCGAACGGCATTTCAGCGTTGTTGTCCGCCTGCCGGAATCCGAGCGCCAGCTCGACCGTTTGCGCGAGGTGCTGATCCCGACGCCGAGCGGGGCGCAGGTGCCGCTGGCGGCGCTGGTGGATTTCAAACCTGGCAGCGGTGCGATGAATATCGCCCGCGAATCGGGGCAGCGGGTGGTTGCGATTGGCGTCTTCATCCGCGACCGCGATATGGGTAGCGTGGTTGCCGACATGCAGAAGGCGGCGCAGGAAATCAAGCTGCCGGCCGGCAATTCGATCACCTGGTCGGGCGAGTTCGAAAACCAGGAGCGGGCGATGAAGCGGCTGATGCTGGTGGTGCCGCTGTCGATCCTGCTGATCTTCCTGTTGCTGTTCGATGCCTTCAAGTCGTTCAGGGACGCGCTGATCATCATCTGCAACATCCCTTTTGCGTTGATCGGCGGTGTCTTTGCGCTGCTGCTGTCGGGTATTCCGCTGTCGGTCTCGGCGGCGATCGGCTTCATTGCGCTGTTTGGCCAAGCGGTGTTGAACGGGGTGGTGATGGTCAGCTACATCAACCAGTTGCAGCGCCAGGGAATGAGCAAGGAAGAAGCGATTTTCCACGGTGCGCTGTCGCGCCTGCGTACGGTGCTGATGACCGCGCTGCTGGCGATGCTCGGGCTGCTGCCGATGGCGTTGTCGCATGGCATCGGCGCCGAAACCCAGCGACCGCTGGCACTGGTGGTGATCGGCGGGCTGATTTCAGCGACCGTGCTGACCCTGTTCGTGTTGCCGGCCCTATGTCACTTCCTCGCTACCCATCCGCGTCTGGCCAGGGCGCTGCATTGAACGTCGGTCGGCGTGCCGGTTTCGCTCTGGCCTGGTGCTGCATGCTTGGCTGCTTGCTGGCGCTGCCCGCCGCTGCGCTGACCCTGGCTGACGACGAGGTCGAGGTCGAGTACCGCGATGGCACCTATTACGCCCATCTGCAGTTCCGGGTGGCGGTGCCGCAGTCTTTGGCGCTGGACGTGCTGACCGATTTCGAGCGGATGCCGGCCTTTATTCCCGGCCTTGAGCAGAGCCGGGTGCTGGCGCACGCCGGGCAACGCTGGCATGTCCAGCAGCAGGGGCGGCTCAGTTTCGGGCCGTTTCGCCTGAATTTTGCCAATGAGCGTTTGATCGAGGCGCTGCCGGATGGCCGGATTGTCGCCATCGGCCTGTCGGGGGTAAGGAAAATGCGTAGCGAATTGCGCACACAGGCCAGCGGCAGCAGTACACTGCTGGATTACCGTCTGGAGTTACTGCCTGAACAGTGGATTCCGGCCGGCCTGGGCGTCAATTTCATGCAGCACGAACTGGCCGGGCAATTTTCTGCGCTGGCGAGCGAAATGGAACGGCGCTTGCAGGGGAAAAAGCATTAATAATCAGCCCGGAAGCACCGGGTACAGAAGCTTAGGGGGTTTAGCATGCAACACGGCAAACAGGCGCTACCGGCGCTGACGCTGGGGGCCATCGGCGTGGTCTTTGGCGACATCGGTACCAGCCCGCTGTACGCGCTGAAGGAAATCTTCAACGGACATCACCCGATCCCGGTCACCCCGGACAACATCCTCGGCATCCTGTCGCTGGTTTTCTGGTCGATCATGGCGCTGGTTTCGCTCAAGTACGTGGCGATCATCATGCGCGCCGACAACCGGGGCGAAGGCGGTTCGCTGGCGCTGTTGGCGCTGGTTACCGAGCGTGCCAAGAATCCCCGTCTGGCCTGGATCGTGACCCTGCTCGGAATTTTTGCGGCGGCGCTGTTCTACGGCGACAGCATGATCACCCCGGCGATCTCGGTACTGTCGGCGGTCGAGGGCCTGGAACTGGTGGCGCCGACCCTGAAGCCCTACGTGATCCCGATCACCCTGGCGATCCTGACCGGGCTGTTCCTGATCCAGAAGCACGGCACCGGCGCCGTCGGCCTTGCTTTCGGCCCGGTGATGACCGGCTGGTTCGGCATCCTTGCCGTGCTCGGCGTCAGCCACATCGTCGACAACCCGGCCGTGTTGGCGGCGCTCAATCCGGCCTACGCAATCCATTTCATCGTCCACTACCCGGGGCTCGCCTTCCTGGCGCTCGGCTCGGTGGTGCTGGCGGTCACCGGCGGCGAAGCCCTGTATACCGACATGGGCCACTTCGGCCGCTTCCCGATCCGCCTGGCCTGGTTCTGCTACGTGATGCCGGCGCTGGTGCTCAATTACTTCGGTCAGGGTGCCTTGCTGCTGGCCGAGCCGGAAGCAATCCAGAACCCCTTCTTCCTGCTCGCCCCGGACTGGGCGCTGCTGCCGATGGTCGGAATCGCCACGCTGGCGACCGTGATCGCCTCGCAGGCAGTGATTTCCGGCGCCTTCTCGGTCGCCCGCCAGTCGGTGCAGATGGGCCTGCTGCCGCGGATGCAGATCATCCACACCTCGGGCAAGGAAGAAGGGCAAATTTACGTGCCCTTCACCAACTGGAGCCTCTACCTCGCGGTGGTGGCGCTGGTGATCGGCTTCAAGTCCTCGTCCAACCTCGCCGCCGCCTACGGCATCGCGGTCACCGGCACGATGCTGATCGACACCATTCTGGTCGCCTTCGTGATGGTGCTGATGTGGCGCTGGCACTGGTCGCTGGTTGCAGTCACCATCGGCAGCCTGCTCGCCGCCGACATCGCCTTCTTTGCCGCCAACGTGATCAAGATTCCCGAAGGTGGCTGGTTCCCGATCGTTGCCGGTCTGATCTCCTTCACCGTACTCACCACCTGGCGGCGCGGCCGCCGGCTGGTCTCGGAAGAAATGGCCAAGCAGAGCATCCCGATGGAAGATTTCATCCAGGCCATCGACGGCGTGCACCGGGTCTATGGTACGGCGGTGTTCATGACCAGCGCCAAGGACGGCGTCCCGGCGGCGCTGCTGCACAACCTCAAGCACAACCAGGTCCTGCATGAACGGGTTGCACTGGTTACCGTGCAAACCGCCGATACGCCCTACATCAACGACTTTGACCGGATTTACGTGCACCGCATGCAGAAGGGCTTCGTTCGCGTCATCATCCGTTACGGCTTCATGGAAAGCCCCGACGTACCCGGAGCGCTTGAAGGTTGCAAGCGTTTCGGCGAAGCTTTCGACATGATGGAAACCACTTTCTATCTGTCGCGCGAAACCATCGTCCCGTCGTTCAGCCGTAAGATTTCGCCGCTGCGCGCGCGGCTGTTCGCGATCATGTCCAAGAACGCGACCAGCGCCAGCGACTTCTTCCACATCCCGACCAATCGGGTGGTCGAACTGGGGACGCAACTGGTGTTGTGAGCGGGGGGCGGCGGCCTCGGTTTTTGGCCGGGGCGGTTGCCTGCCGGAAGCCTCTCGCCGGCTTGGTGATTCTTTGGAAAACGCCTGTTTTTACGGTCGACCGTGAAAGCAGGCGTTTTTTCGCCGGGGCGTTGGGGAGGGTCCTTGGCCGAAGGGGGCTTTTGTTCTTGCATTGGGAGGCGCTGGTTTCCGCCGTTTGACCGGCGGGCGTACTTTTCTTGTCTTGCCAAGAAAAGTAGCCAAAAGAAGGCGCGCCCGCTGCGGCGCCCGGCTGCGCCGGGTGCTCTGCGCTGCTCGGGCGTGCGGGCGGTTCGCATGAACTCGCCTGCGGCTCAAACAATGCGAACCGACATCCCCCGCCCGCCCTGCGCTGCTCGACGCCGCAGAGGGCAGGGGGAAAAGCGTCTCGGATTTACGGTCGACGGTAAAAATGGGCGTTTTTCCAGGTTGACCGTAACAGGTCCCTGTTCTGCCTGTTCCTGCGCCAAACTTTTCCGCTGCGACGCCTTTGGGTCCCCATGTGGAGCGCCGAGCAACGCAGAAGCCGGTGGATAAGGGGCGAGGACTGTTTGAGGCCCGTAGGGCCGAGTTCCGCAGCCCCCCGCCGGATTCGAGTCGCGCAGGGGAGTCGGCGCAGCCGACCGCGTAGCCTGGGGTCGCCTTTTCTTTGGCTACTTTCTTTTGGCGAAGCAAAAGAAAGTACGCCCGCGCGTCAGGCGCGGAAAACCGCCGTAATCAGGGCCACCCAAGGTCTGGTTATTGCCGACCTCACAACAAGCTCGCCCGCGCATTACCAAGGTCGACCCGAAAAAATCCATTTTTCCCATGTCGACCGTAAAAACCCCAAAAACTCAGGGAATAAACGGCAACACCAGTTCCCCGGTATCCCGCGCGCCGCCAGTAAAGCCCGCGCAAAGTGCCCGGAAGCGCCGCATCGCCAGGCTTTCGTGCCGCTGCCGGTGGCAGGCGAGGTAGAAGTGGCGGCGCAGGTCGAATTGCGGGGTGGCGATTTCGACCAGGCTGCCCCGGCGCAGGGCTTCGCGCAGGGCCAGTCGCGACAGGCAGCCGATGCCGAGGCCGGATTCGACGGCGCGCTTGATCGCTTCGGTGTGTTCCAGTTCGAGCCGGGTTTGCACCTGCGGCAGCTGGCGCGCAATCTGGCGTTCGAACTGGTCGCGGGTGCCCGAGCCGGGTTCGCGCAGGATCCAGTCCTGCGCCGCCAGCGTCGCGTTATCGGCGTGGCTGGCGGCGGCGAGCGGGTGGCCGGGCGCGCAGAAGACCAGCAGTTCGTCCTCCAGCCAGGGCTCGCAGCGCAGGTCGGGGTGGCTGACTTCGCCTTCGATCAGGCCGAGGTCGCAGTCGAAGGCGAGCAGGCTGGCGACGATCTGGTGGGTGTTGGCGACGTGCAGCGTTGCCGGCGAGTCCGGGTTTTGCCGCAGGTAATCGGCGACCAGCAGGGTCGCCAGATAGTTGCCGATGGTCAGCGTCGCGCCGACCGCGAGCGGGCCGGGGCGGTCGCCGGCGAGCAGGCTGTCGATGTCGGCGGCCTGGCCGAGCAGGCGTTCGGCAAAGGGCAGCAGGCCGCGCCCGTCGCTGTTCAGGTGCAGGCTCTTGCCGATCCGGTCGAACAGCGGCCGTTCGTAGGCGCGTTCGAGTTCGAGTAGGGCGTTGCTCGCCGCCGACTGCGACATCGCCAGCCGCTCGGCGGCTTGCGAAACGCTGCCGCAGCGGGCGATGGCGGCAAAGATCGCGATCTGGCGCAGGCTGAATTTCATGCGGCGGTACCTTATTTGTTTTGTCGCTGATTGATATTCAGATTATCCGCTTTTTTCGCTAAGACAGGTCGCCGACAATGTCGCCATTGCCACCGCCTGACAGCCCCCCGCTATGAGTGCCTTCGCCCCGCAAAAAGTCCTCTCCGTTCATCACTGGAACGACACCCTGTTTTCCTTCCGTACCACCCGCGACCCCGGCCTGCGCTTCGTCAATGGCCAGTTCGTAATGATCGGGCTGGAGGTTAACGGCAAGCCGCTGATGCGCGCCTACAGCGTCGCCAGCGCCAACTACGAGGAACACCTCGAATTCTTCAGCATCAAGGTCCAGGATGGCCCGCTGACCTCGCGCCTGCAGCACCTGCAACCCGGCGATGAACTGCTGATCAGCCGCAAGCCGACCGGCACCCTGGTCCTGCGTGACCTCAAGCCGGGCAAACGCCTCTTTATGTTCGCCACCGGCACCGGTCTGGCGCCGTTCATGAGCCTGATCCACGACCCGGAAACCTACGAGCGTTTCGAGAAGATCATCCTCATTCACGGCGTCCGCTGGACCAACGAACTGGCCTACCACGACTACATCGAGCAGGACCTCAAGGAACACGAATACCTCGGCGAAGAAATCCGCGACAAGCTGATCTACTACCCGACCGTGACCCGCGAACCCTTCCGCAACACCGGCCGCCAGACCGATCTGATCACCTCCGGCAAGCTCTTCGCCGACCTCGGCGAACCGCCGCTCGACCCGGCCACCGACCGTGGCATGATCTGCGGCAGCCCGGCGATGCTCAAGGAAATCTCGCAAATGCTCGACGGCTACGGCTTCAAGATTTCGCCGCACATCGGCGAGGCGGGGGATTATGTGATCGAGCGGGCTTTTGTCGAGCAGTGAGGCGGGTGAGGTTGTCTCAGCCGGCTCGCCGGGCGGTGACGCCCTCTTGGGTAGCCTGAAAATCGCACGCTGTGCGGTGTTGACCGTAGAAAAGGCCTGAACGGTAGCCCTGGCGGGGGGCGTCCCATGGCGGATGCTGACAGGCTGTTTTCCGCCGTTGACCGGCGGGCGTACTTTTCTTGTCTTGCCAAGAAAAGTAGCCAAAAGAAGGCGCGCCCGCTGCGGCGCCCGGCTGCGCCGGGTGCTCTGCGCTGCTCGGGCGTGCGGGCGGTTCGTATGAACTCGCCTGCGGCTCAAACAATGCGAACCGAAATCCCCCGCCCGCCCTGCGCTGCTCGACGCCACAGAGGGCGGGGGAAAAACGTCTCGGATTTACGGTCGACGCAGAAAATTGGCCTTTTTGCCTTTTTGCCGGTCGACCGTAAAAGCCAATCAGCTTTTGTTCTTTCTTCAGCCTTTCCGCCGCGACGCCTTTGGGTCCCCATGTGAAGCGCTGAGCAACGCAGGCGGGCCGGGGGATTTCGGCTGGCGGTGTTTGAGCCCCGCAGGTGCGAGTTTAGCCAGCCGCCCGGCTCGACGAGTAGCGCAGGGGAGTCGGCGCAGCCGACCGCGTCACCTGGGGTCGCCTTTTCTTTGGCTACTTTCTTTTGGCGAAGCAAAAGAAAGTATGCCCGCGCGTCAGGCGCGGAAACCAGGCTCAATCATTTTCGAACAAGCCAGGGGCTCGGCAGGGCAAGTAAGGAGCCGGTGGTGTTTGCTGGAGGGATTGGGTTCTTGCATTGGGAGGCGCTGTTTTCCGCCGTTGACCGGCGGGCATACTTTTCTTGTCTTGCCAAGAAAAGTAGCCAAAAGAAGGCGCGCCCGCTGCGGCGTCCGGCTTTGCCGGGTGCTCTGCGCTGCTCGGACGGTCGGGCGGTTCGCATGAACTCGCCTGCGGCTCAAACAATGCGAACCGAAATCCCCCGCCCATCCTGTGCTGCTCGACGCCGCAGAGGGCCGGGGAAAAACGTCTCGAAGTTACGGTCGACCGTGAAAAAGGCTCAAAACAGCTTGTCCGGGGGCTGGCGCAGGCCGAAGGCGGGCCAGTAGCTAGGGCTTGTTGCCGCTTGGCGGCGTAAAGCGAGTGGCCGGGACGCGCTGCCCGACACTGTCGTCTTCGCGGCGTGGCGCGCCCGTCACTGTCTGCAGCGGGATCACCCCGGCCCACACCGGCCAGCCGAGGTCTTCGTCGTCATCCTTGACTCCGGCGTTCCGTACTTTGGCCGATGCTTCGGTCAGTTCAAGGCGCAGCACGCTGGTGGCGTTCAGTTCCTTGTCGTTGATCGGGCGCAGGGTGTCCCAACGGCCGGGATAGAGGCCTTCAATCAGTGCTTCGAGGCTGTGCCGTTTCTCCGCTTCATCGAGCACCGGCGCGAAGCGGCCGTAAATCACCACCGAACGGTAATTCAGCGAATGGTGCATGGCCGAGCGGGCCAGCACCAGGCCATCGGCCAGGGCGATCGTGACGCAGGCTTCGCCGGCGGTCAGCGCCTGCAGCATGCGTGATGCCTTGGCGCCATGGATGTAGAGATGATTGCCCTCGCGCCAGTGGATGGTCGGGATGGCATGAACCGTGCCGTCGATCTGGAAGGCCACGCTGCAGATCACTGCCGCGTCGACGATGGCGTGGATGCTCGCGGCGTCGTAGGCGGCGCGTTCCGGTTTGCGGCGAATACGGGTGCGCGGGGAGGGGGCTGTTGCGGGGGGCATGGCGGAAAGGTTCCATAGCGTGTCGATGGGCCTAGCTTAGGGAACTCGTGGTACCGTTGTTAGTGCCATGAAGTGATGGATCGATGGAGCCACGATGGAACTGGACTGGTTGCTTGCCCCCCCTTTGCCGGAAGCCATGCCGCGGCAGCGTGTGCTCTACCTCCGCCTGCGCGAGGCGATTCTGTCCGGCCGCTTGTCGCCCGGCACGCTGCTGCCGGCGACTCGCCGTCTGGCGGCGTCCCTTGATATTGCCCGGAATACCGTGCTGTTTGCCTACGAGCAGTTGACCGCCGAAGGCTGCTTGCAGGCCGACCGCCAGGGAACGCGGGTGGCTTCGCTCGCGCTGCGGCCGGCACCCGCATCTTCCGACCCGCGCCCGCCCGCCGCCGCCTTGCGCTTGTCCGCACGGGCGATGGCGGCATGGGCGCCGGAACCGGCTGGCGAGGTGGCGGCCTTGCCGTTTGCGCCGGGAACCCCCGACTACGGCGCCTTTCCCTTCCGCGCCTGGCGTGCCTGTCTGGAGGGTGCCTGGCGCGATGCCGGGTGGCGCCAGCTCGGGTATGCCGAGCACGGGGGCGATCCGGCCCTGCGCGCGGCCCTGGCTGGCCACCTGACGACGGTTCGCGGTCTGGCGGTCGAGCCTGCCCAGGTCGTCATCACCAGTGGGACGCAGGCAGCGCTGGACCTGTGCGCCCGTTTGCTGGCCGATCATGGCGACACGGCCTGGGTCGAGAACCCCGGCTATCTCGCCGCCCGCGTTGCGTTTGCTCTGGCCGGACTGCAGGTGCACGACGTGCCGGTCGATGGCGAGGGGGTGGCCCCCAGCGAGCGTGACTGGTGCGACCATCCGCCGCGCCTGATCATGGTCACGCCATCGCACCAGTACCCGACCGGCCGCGTTCTGCCGCTGGCTCGGCGTCTGGCGCTGCTTGAGCGCGCCCGCCAGGCCGGCGCCTGGATCGTCGAGGACGATTACGACAGTGAGTTCCGGCGCGCCGGACCGGCGCCGCCGGCGCTGTTCGGCCTGCAGCCTGACGCTCCGGTGGTGTACGTTGGAACCTTCAGCAAAACCCTCTATCCCGGCCTGCGCCTCGGCTATCTGGTCCTGCCGCATGCCATCGCCGGCGATTTTGCCCGCGCCACGGTCCAGGCCATGCGTCCGGGTCAGGGGATCGAACAACGCGCCCTCGCCGATTTCATCCGGCGCGGCTATTACACTGCCCATCTGCGCCGCATGCGTGCGCGTTACGCCGCCCGGCAACTGGCATTGCGCAGCGCGTTGAAGGCGGCATTCGGGCCCGCCGTCGAGTTGTCCGGCGGCGAGGCCGGCCTGCATCTGGTGATGTGGTTGCCGGAGCGGATCAGCGATACCGAGGTGGTGAAGCAGGCGGCCGAACAGGGGCTGGGGGTGCGGGCGCTGAGCAGCTACACCCGCGCGCCGATGCGCTGCAACGGCCTGGTGCTCGGCTACGGAAATCTGGCGGAAGGGACGCTGGCAGATGCCGTGCGGCAGCTGGCGAGAGCAGTTCGGTCGCTCAGTGCCGGGAAAAACGGCGCAGTTCGCGGTCGACCGTGAAAAAGGCTTAAAACAGCTTGTCCGGGGTCAGGCGCAGGCCGAAGGAGAGCCAGCGGCTGGCGGTGGGGCCGTTGTATTGCTGGCCGATGGTGGCGTCGATCTGGACCCGGTCGGGGACGATGGCGTAGCGGGCGCCGACCTGCCAGTAGGGGTTGTGGCGGCTGTCGCCGAAGCTTTCGGCGATACCGAGCAGGCGCGGGGTCAGCTGGAATTCGCCGCCGATGCCCCAGGTGGCGCTGTTCCGGTCGCTGGCCTTGTCGTGCAACATGCCCAGGTTGGTGTGCACGATCAGCTTGTCGTCGTTGAACGAGAACGAGGCCGGCAGGTAGAAATAGGTGTTGCCGAGCAGGTTCGGACCGGGGTTGACGCCGGGGTGCATCACTTTGCCGACTGCCAGGCCCCAGCCCCAGTCGTTGGTGGTCAGCGGGCGGAACAGGGTCTTGCCCTGGAGCACGTAGTCGCTGGTGGCGGCTTCGCCGTCGTTGCGGGCACGGCCACCGCCGGCGGTGACTTCAAAATTGCCGCCGGGGTTGCAGGCGGGCAAGGCCCAGAATTCCTGGCTGTTGCGGTAGAGGCGGGTCCAGCTTTCGAGCTGGCAACTGCCGCCGGTGGTCAGGCGGGCATCGTCAGTGACGAAAGGGCGGGCGGCGAGGGCATGGCCGGTGTACAGGGTGCTTAGCGCCAGCAAGGCAGGCAGTAGCGGCAGGAAAGGGCGGTGCGAGGTCATCGGGCGATCTTAGCGGCAAACGATGAATTTTGGGTGACAGGTGGCCATGGTGGGCCGGTTGCCCGGCAGAGGCGGGCGGTCGCGGACAAAAAAAACCCGTCAAGCGACGGGTTAAGGGTATGTGGCTCCCTGGAGGAGAAACCGGAAACGAGTTTAGATCGCTCGTCTGACTGTTCGCTGACCTTCTAAGGGATTTACCTAGGGGCTTGCCAAATGGTTTACGGCCACAGCACGCAGGCCCAGATCACCGTCGCGTTGAGCAGCGACAGCAGCACCGCCGCGCTGCCCATGTCCTTGGCGCGTTTGGCCAGTTCGTGGTGTTCCGGCGAGGCCTTGTCGACCACTGCCTCGACCGCCGAGTTGAGGATTTCAACGATCAGGACGAAGAGGATGCTGCCGATCAGCAGTGCACGGTCGACGCCGGTTTGGGCCAGAAACAGCGCCAGCGGGATGGCGACGGCAGCGAGCAGCACTTCCTCGCGGAACGCCGCTTCGTTTTTCCAGGCGGCGGCGAGGCCGTCGCGCGAATAGCCGAGCGCGTTGAGCAAGCGGGTCAGGCCCTGCTTGCCCTTGTACTGGTCGATGACGCTGGTGTCGGGGTCGTGGCTCATGCGGTTTTTTCCAGCAGCGGTTTGAGAAAGCGCCCAGTATGGCTCGCCGAGTGTTGCGCCACCGTTTCAGGCGTGCCGGCGACCAGGATGCGGCCACCGCCGGCACCGCCTTCGGGGCCGAGGTCGACCAGCCAGTCGGCGGTCTTGATCACGTCGAGGTTGTGCTCGATGACGACGATGGTGTTGCCGTGGTCGGCCAGCCGGTGCAGCACCTTGAGCAGCAGTTCGATGTCGGCGAAGTGCAGGCCGGTGGTCGGTTCGTCGAGGATGTAGAGGGTGCGGCCGGTGTCGCGCTTGGAGAGTTCGAGCGCCAATTTGACGCGCTGGGCCTCGCCGCCGGAGAGCGTCGTTGCGCTCTGGCCGAGGGTGATGTAGCTGAGGCCGACGTCGACCAGGGTCTGCAGCTTTTTGGCGACGACCGGGACCGGGTCGAAGAATTCGCGCGCCTGTTCGACGGTCATCCCGAGCACGTCGTGGATGGTCTTGCCCTTGTACTGGACTTCCAGCGTCTCGCGGTTGTAGCGCTTGCCGTGGCAGACGTCGCAGGGGACGTAGATGTCGGGCAGGAAATGCATCTCGACCTTGATCATGCCGTCGCCCTGGCAGGCCTCGCAGCGCCCGCCCTTGACGTTGAACGAGAAGCGGCCGGGGCCGTAGCCACGGGTGCGCGATTCCGGCACTTGTGAAAACAGCTCGCGGATCGGCGTCAGCAGGCCGGTGTAGGTCGCCGGGTTGGAACGCGGAGTGCGGCCGATCGGCGCCTGGTCGACGTTGATCACCTTGTCGAAGAGGTCGAGGCCGACGATCTGGTCGTGCGCCGCCGGCTCGGTGGTGGCGCCGTAGAGGTGCTTGGCCGCCGCCGCGTACAGGGTGTCGTTGATCAGCGTCGATTTGCCCGAGCCGGAGACGCCGGTAATGCAGGTGAACAGGCCGACCGGCAGGCTCAGGTCGACGTTTTTCAGGTTGTTGCCGCTGGCGCCGAGGACTTGCAGCTGTTTTTCCGGATTCCACGGTCGACGCTTGGCCGGTGGCAAAATCGCCCGCGCGCCGGAGAGATAGGCGCCGGTCAATGATTCCGGGTTGGCCGCGACTTCGGCCGGGGTGCCGTGGGCAACGACGGCGCCGCCATGGACGCCGGCGCCGGGGCCGATGTCGACCACGTAGTCGGCGGCGCGGATCGCGTCCTCGTCATGTTCGACGACGAGCACGGTGTTGCCCATGTCGCGCAGGTTCTGCAAGGTGTGCAGCAGGCGGTCGTTGTCGCGCTGGTGCAGGCCGATCGAAGGCTCGTCGAGCACGTACATGACGCCAGTCAGGCCGGAACCGATCTGCGAGGCCAGGCGGATGCGCTGCGCTTCGCCGCCCGAGAGCGTTTCCGCCGAGCGTTCGAGGCACAGGTAGTCGAGGCCGACGTTGATCAGGAAGGAGAGGCGGGCGGTGATTTCCTTGAGGATTTTCTCCGCGACCTGCGCCTTGGCACCGGTCAGTTCCAGGCAGTTGAAGTAATTGCGCGCCTCGCCCAGCGGCAGGCGGTTGATCTCGTGCAGGGTGTGGCTGCCGACCCGCACATGCCGCGCCTCGGTGCGCAGCCGCGAGCCGGAGCAATGCGGGCAGGTCGAGTTGCTGATGTACTTGGCCAGGTCTTCGCGCACCGCCTGCGAGTCGCTGCCGCGATAACGCCGTTCGAGGTTGGGAATGATGCCCTCGAAGGTGTGGCTGCGGTCGAAGCGGGTGCCTTTCTCGTTCTCGTAAAGAAAGCGGATCTCGGTCTTGCCCGAGCCATAGAGCACGATCTGGCGGACTTCCTCGGAAAGTTGCGCGAACGGCGTGTCGACCGTGAACCCGTAGTGCTCGGCCAGCGATTCGATGATCTGGTAGTAGAACTGGTTCTTCTTGTCCCAGCCACGAATGGCGCCATCGGCCAGCGACAGTTCGGGGTTGGTGATCACCCGCTTGGGGTCGAAGAACTGGATCACGCCGAGGCCGTCGCACTTGGGGCAGGCGCCCATCGGGTTGTTGAACGAGAACAGCCGTGGCTCCAGCTCCTGCAAGGCGTAGGAACAGACCGGGCAGGCAAACTTGGCCGAGAACAGGTGTTCCTGACCGGAGTCCATCTCCAGCGCGATGGCCCGCCCGTCGGCATGGCGCAGCGCGGTTTCGAAGGACTCGGCGAGGCGCTGGCGCATGTCGTCGCGTACCTTCAAGCGGTCGACGACGACATCGACCGTATGCTTCTGCGCCTTGGCCAGCTTGGGCACGGCGTCGATTTCATAAACCTCGCCATCGACGCGGACGCGGGCAAAACCCTGGGCACGCAATTCGGTGAACAGTTCGAGCTGTTCGCCCTTGCGGTTGGCGACCACCGGCGCCAGGATCATCAGCTTGGTCTCGGCCGGCAGCGCCAGCACGTGGTCGACCATCTGCGACACCGTCTGCGCCGCCAGCGGCTGGTGATGTTCGGGGCAATAAGGCGTGCCGGCGCGGGCGTAGAGCAGGCGCAGGTAGTCGTGAATCTCGGTGACCGTGCCGACCGTCGAACGCGGGTTGTGCGAGGTCGCCTTCTGCTCGATGGAAATCGCTGGCGAGAGGCCTTCGATCAGATCGACATCGGGCTTTTCCATCAACTGCAGGAACTGCCGCGCATACGCCGACAGCGATTCGACATAACGCCGCTGGCCTTCGGCGTAGAGCGTGTCGAAAGCCAGCGAGGACTTGCCGGAACCGGACAGGCCGGTGATCACGATCAGCTGATCGCGCGGCAGGTCGAGGTTGATGTTCTTCAGGTTATGCGTGCGGGCACCGCGAATGCGCAGGGTTTCCATCGCTGTTCGGGATCGGGTTGGGGAGGGGCAACTATACGCAAAAGCTCGCACCAATGCATTAAATACTGTATTTAATAACAGTTGATGAAAAGATAGCTGTCATTTTTGCTAGCTTGTCAGAGGCGGCGGGGTCTTCTATTTTTTCCCTTTTGGCATGAGCAGGGCGGGGCAGGTATGGGGCGGCTGGATCGCATCATTTTTGGCAGGATCGAATTCGATCCGTGCGAAGAGCATCTGGAATTCCAGTTCAAGTTTCTCTGTATCGTTCTGATCTGCGGTGCGCTGTTTACCGCAGTCTTCGTGCTTGGCGAATATACCCGGCTCAATCCGCTCAATTCGCCGCATGTGCTGACCATGCATTTCTTCATCGCTGCCGCCCTGTCGTTGTGGCTGCTGCTGCGCGGGCAGAAGCAGCGGTTTCTGGCGATCGCCTGGATTTACGAGGCGATCTGCATCATCGAATACACCTCGGTGCTGGCTTACGTGCCGCAGGATGAATTGCGCATCCTCTGGCTATTCACCAATATCCCCGGCGTCTATTTGCTGCTCGGACGCCAGGTCGGGTTTGTGATCACCGCCTTGTCGCTGCTCGGGCTGATCCTCGGCAACGCCTCGATGAGCCAGCCGTACAGCCAGCCGGCACTGGCGACGGCAGTGGTTTGCATGATCTATCTGGCCCTGTTTTTTCATGTTTTTGCCTCGCGCTCGGTCTCCTACTACGTGCGCATGCGCGAGTCCAATGCACGGCTGTATCTGCTGGCGATGCGCGATCCCCTGACCGGCATTCTCAATGCGCGTGCCTATTACGAAATCTGCGACCGCCTGATTGCCGCTGCGCAGCGCAGCGGGCGCCCGTATGCCGTGCTTTTTGTCGATCTCGATCATTTCAAGGCAATCAACGACCGGCACGGGCATGCCGCTGGCGACGTGGTGCTTAAGCGGGTCGGCGAAACCCTGGGCGCGAGCATCCGCAGCAGCGATACGCTGGGGCGGATCGGCGGCGAGGAGTTTTCGGTGTTCCTGCCCGACACTTCCCGCGATGCGGCGGTGCTGGTTGCCGAGAACCTCCGTCGGGCGGTCGAACGCCTGGCTCCGGATATTGGCGGCGGCGAATGCCTGCGCGTAACGACCAGCATCGGAGTTGCCGGGAGCGAAGGCTGCCCGGTCGAGATGCAGGTGCTGCAGCGGTGTGCCGATCAGGCCATGTATCGGGCCAAGATGGCCGGCCGCAACCAGGTCTCGGTGTTTGTCAGCGAGCCGCAGCCCGCTCCGCCGGTGGCGGTGACGGTCTGACCGCCGGGCGCGTTCAGCGCTGCGGCCACCAGATGCGCCAGGCGTTGAGCGTGAGCAGTGGCTGCAAGCCGGCCAGTACCGCCCAGAAGGGGTGGTTGTCACGCCACAGCAGCCAGGCGAACAGCGCAAACAGCGGCAGCAATCCGCTCATCAGCAGCAGGGTGCGGCCATTTACCCGGGGCGGCCCGGCCCGACGTTGCCGGGGGCCGCGCTGGCCGGCGGCAGCGAGCAGGACGCCACCGCCGCCGCCAAAGCCCGCGACCAGAAATAGCGCAGCGCCGATTTCTCCCCAGCGGATGTCGCGGCGAACCACGCTTTCAGCCGGGTCATTCGGGTTCACCCAGAGCATGAACGATTCGCCGGGCGCGCCCAGTTGCTCGGCCAGTTCGGCATCCCAATCGTCGAAGTTGCTGCTGCGGGCGAAGGAAAAGCTGAGCTGTTCGCCGTAGTATTCGCGGCCGGCCCACTGGTAGCGATAGCGCCCTGCCTGACGGCTCAGGTCGCGGCGCAGGCCGATGCCGGGGGCGATGCTGGCGTGCTGCTCGATCAGTTCGGCCGGGTGGGCAATCCAGCGCTCGGCCCGCAGTGACTGGCCGATCTGCCACAAAACCAGGATCAAGGCCGCCAGTGCCAGCAGGCAGCAGGCGCCACCCAAGGCGTAGATCGGCCATAGGGAGCCGCTGCGGCGAGGCATCGTGGCTTACGACTCCTCGGCCAGACAGACGCGGTTGCGACCGCCCTCCTTGGCCTGGTAGAGGGCCTTGTCGGCAAGGTTCAGCAACTGGTCGAGGGTATGGTCGCGCGCGTCGAGCACGGCGACGCCGAGCGAAGCGGTAAACCGGAAGGGCAGCGCACCAGGTAGTGGCATTTCGCTTTCGGCGATCGCCAGGCGAATCCGCTCGGCGACTTCGGCTGCGCCTTCGAGCGGCGTTTCCGGCAACAGGATGGCGAATTCCTCGCCGCCCAGGCGCCCGGCCACATCGCTGTTGCGCAGCACTTTGCGCAGGGTCTCGGCGAGACGGATCAGCACGTCGTCACCGAACTTGTGGCCGTAGCGGTCGTTGATCGATTTGAAATGGTCGACGTCGAGCATCAGGATCGCCAGCTGGCTGCCGTAGCGGATCGAGCGATTGAGCTCGTGCTCGGCCAGTTGCATGAAGTGGCGGCGATTGGGCAGGCCGGTGAGAAAGTCGGTATGCGCCTGCTTTTGCAGTTCGCCTTCGAGCAGCTTGCGTTCGGTGATGTCCACATGGATGCCGCTCATCCGGCTGGGGCAGCCATCGTGATCCCAGGCGGTGACCCGACCGTGGTCGAAAACCCAGCAATAGCTGCCATCGCGGCGCTGCATCCGGTATTCCATGCGGTGGGCCGGCTGGCGTCCGGCCCGGGTTTCGTTGAGCGAGCGCCAGACTTTGTCGCGGTCGTCGGGATGGACCAGCGCCAGGCTGTCGAGCACCTTGCTGTCGAGTTCGTCGAGGCGAAACCCGAGCATGCCGGCCCAGCGTTCGTTGCGGTCCACGCGGTCGAGCGCGATGTCCCAGTCCCAGAGGCCGAGTTCCGCAGCTTCGAGGACCATGCGCAATTGCTCTTCGCGGCTGCGCAGTGCGGCTTCGGTTTCCTTGCGCCGGGTAATGTCGCGGACCAGCGCGCAATTGAATTCGCGGCCGGCGAATTCGAAATAGTTGGCGACCACTTCGATCGGGTAGGTATGGCTGCTGCGGCTCCGGTGGGTCGACTCGAAAGTCAGCGAGCCGTTCGTCTTGAGTTCCTGCCAGTGTGTTTGCCAGTAAGTGCTGTCGTAGTTCGGATCGATGTCGGCAATTCGCAGTTGCAGCAGTTCTTCCCGACTGTAGCCGAGGTTGCGGTAAGCCGTTTCGTTGGCGTCGAGAATGCGTCCTTCGTGGTTGATCCAGAGAATTTCGTCGTCGATCCGGTTCAGGCTGCGCAGCACGAAGGGCAGCAACTGTTCCGGCGGCAGGCCGAAGTTGGCGAGATCAAGGCCGACCGGAGAGGAGGCCGTGGGGTCGGGCGCGGGAGTGGCGGGAGAGCTCGGAGTTTTCATGATCGGGTTCCGCGACGGCAATGGTGCGATGCTAACGCGAGTTGCACTAGCCGGCGGCATTGCTCAGAAAAAATGGGCCTGCCTACGGTCGACCGTGAAATTCGTTCAAAAGTCCCGGGTCGAGGCTGCTTGCTCCTGCCCATTCGCCCTCGGTACAGAGTTGCCGGGCCAGTGTCCGGCAGAGTTCGGCAACTGCCAGCGCGGCCGGCGTCGGCGGCAGGTGACGGGCGCTGCATAGTTCGACTTGCCGGCGTAACGGGGTATTGGCCAGCGGCCAGGCGCGCAAGCGGCCTTCGGCCAGTTCACGCTGCAGCGGCATCGGTGGCAGCAGGGTATGACCAAGGCCGGCGAGCAGGCTGGTGCGCAGGATGCTGATCGAACTGATCTCGGCCACCACGTTCGGAGCCGCCAGCCCGGCAGTGCGGGCGGCCGCCTCGATGATCGGACGTACACCGTGCGGCGCGGCCGGCAGGATCAGCGGCTGGCGCAGTGCCGTCGCCAGATCGAGCGGCTGCGGCGGTGTCTGTTCGGGCGGCGAAATCAGCAGCAACTCCTCCACGAGCAGGGGCTGGTGGCGGAATTCGTCGAGCGTGCCGTCAGCGAACAGAAAGGCGAGGTCGATCTGGCCGGCGCGTAATTGCGGCACCAGGTTGCCGGTCAGTTCCTCGGTCAGTTCCAGTTCGACCTGCGGCAGGGTCGCCCGCACCGCCTTGAGCAGGGGGAGCGCGAGGGCTTGCGAAAGACTGTGGGGAATGCCGACGATGACCTTGCCGGCGGGCGTTGCCGCCTCGTTGCGCACGCTGGCGCGCGCCGCCTCGACCTGGCGCAGGATAGCTTCGGCGTGGGCATGGAAAGCCCGGCCGGCAGCGGTCAGCGCTACGCCGCGCGGCAACCGGTCGAACAGCGTTGCCCCCAGTTCGTTTTCCAGTTGCGCCAGCTGGTGGCTCAGCGCCGACTGCGCGACATAGAGCCGGGCGGCGGCCTGCGACAGGCTGCCATGAGTGGCAATGGCGACAAAATAACGGAGTTGGCGGAGTTCCATCGGCTGGCCTGCGGGGGAGGGTGAGCGAGTGAATCAGGAAGAGTTGCGCAAAACCGATCTGTTTTCAAGATGGTTCTATCTTTAATCTGAATTTTTCAGATTGCTGCCGGGCTGGTTTAATCCCGCCATCGACGCACTGCGCCAGCCGCCGCCACCCGCAGCGGAGTCAGGTCA
The DNA here is from genome assembly GCF_041378895.1 of Dechloromonas sp. ZY10. NCBI lineage: Bacteria > Pseudomonadati > Pseudomonadota > Betaproteobacteria > Rhodocyclales > Azonexaceae > Dechloromonas > Dechloromonas aquae. Next base: position 3,039,684 of record NZ_CP144212.1, on the reverse strand, counting down.
GACCCGACCGCCGGCCTGTGCCAAGACTTTCCGACCCGGAATGGATGAACGCGGCGCCTGCCGGCAACGGCGGCGCCGCGTTTGCTTTGGCACTCCGCTGCTGGCGGTCTGGCCGCAAAGTAAAACGGCCGCCGCAGCGGCGACCGTTTTTTGCGCTCTACCACGGTCGACCGTGGCAGAGGGCAAAAATGCTCAGTACTGCATGAAGATGCGTTGCAACTCCTTGCTGTCCTGGGTCTTGGTCAGGGCCACCGAGGCCAGGATGCGCGCCTTCTGCGGGTTGAGGTCGTGGGCGACCACCCAGTCGTATTGGTCGTCCGGCTGCTCGGCGTTGCGCAGCACGAAACCGCCGGCATTGACGTGCGAGGAGCGGATGATGTGCACACCCTGGCCGCGCAGTTCGCGCAGGGTCGGGACGACGCCGGCAGCGACCGAGCCGTTGCCCGGACCCGCGTGGATCAGCGCCTTGGCACCGCTCTGGGCCAGTGCGCGGTAGGCGGTGGGGTTGGCGTTGCCGGCGGCGTAGGCGATTTCGACCAGCGGCAGGCTGTCGATCTGGTCGATATTGAACTCGGAATTCACGGTGTGGCGCTTGTCGAGGCGGCGGAACCAATAGTTGCGGCCCTCGACCACCATGCCCAGCGCGCCCCAGGGGCTGCGGAAGGCATCGACGCGGATGTTGACTGCCTTGCTCACGTCGCGGCCGCTGTTGATCTCGTCGTTCATCACTACCAGCACGCCCTTGCCGCGTGCATCGCTGCTACCGGCCACGCCGACGGCGTTGAGCAGGTTGAGCTGGCCGTCGGCCGACATTGCCGTACCCGGACGCATCGAGGCAACGACGACGATGGGCTTGTCGCTCGCCACCACCAGATTCAGGAAGTAGGCGGTTTCTTCGGCAGTATCGGTGCCGTGGGTGATCACGATCCCGTCCACATCCTTCTGCTTGCTCAGTGCCGAAACGCGCTTGGCCAGCGCGACCAGGTTTTCGTTGCGCAGGCTTTCGGAGGCGACCTGGAAGACCTGTTCACCACGCACCTCGGCCACTTTGCCAAGCTGCGGAATGCCGGCGATCAGCTTGTCCACCGGTACCTTGGCGGCCTGGTAGGTGGCGCTGTTGGTGGCTTCGGCGCCGGCGCCGGCGATGGTACCGCCGGTGGCGAGGATCACCACCTTGGGCAGGTCGGCGGCGAGGGCGGCGGCGCTGCATAGCGCCAGCGCGGTCAGCGCGGTGCCGCGCAACAGGCTGCGGCGCAGGGAATTCGTCCGCAGGGCGAGAGCGTGGGAGAACATGGAATGTCCTTTCTGTCAGGAGAGGGGGAGGTGCGACAAATACGGAAAAAGCGGGAGCCCCCGTCGCCGCCGGCAGTGACAGCGACAGGGGCAGGCCTCCTTGTTGCCGGAGGAGGTCTTTTCTTATTGCAAGCCGCGTGCCTGTAGTTTTGACTGGATAAATCGATGATTTATCGGTGAATTTTCTGGCGGCCGCCGAACTGGTGGTCGGAAAACCGGATTTTTGGCGCGGCCGGGCATCGGAAAACCGATGGCCGGCCTTGCGCCGGAGCTCGCCCCGCTGGCCGGAACGGAGGCACAACGCCCCGCCGGCGGTTGTTTCCGGCGGGGGGGCTACATCCGTCCCAGTTTGCGGTACAGCGTGTTGCGGCTGATGCCGAGCTGGCGGGCGGCGAGCGAGACGTTGCCGCCGGCGGCGGCAAGCGCTTGCTGGGCGGCCAGGCGGCCGATTTCGTCGAGGCTGGCGGGGGCAGTTGCGGTGGCCACCGGGCCTGGAGGGAGCGCGCCCGAAGGCATTGCAGCCGGCGTGGGGTAGTGCGGCGGGGTTTCGAAAAACTCCTCCGGCAGATGCGCTTCGGTAATCAGGCTGTCGTCGTCGTCGAGCAGCGCGACGGCAACGCGGATCACGTTGAACAACTGGCGGATGTTGCCTGGCCACGGGTAATTCCGCAGCAGCGCCAGGGCGCTTGGCGAGAAACGCGCCGGACGGCTGCGCCGGGCGGTTTCGCGGGCGGTGATCTTGTCTACCAGGACGTCGATGTCGCTGCGTTCGCGCAAGGCTGGCAAAGTCACGCTCATGCCGGCCAGACGGTAATAGAGGTCTTCGCGGAAGCTGCCGCGCGCCACCTCCTCGCGCAATTTGCGGTGAGTGGCGCAGACCAGGGAAATATCGACCTGTATTGCCCGCGTGCTGCCCAGCGGCGTCACGCAGCGCTCCTGCAACACGCGCAGCAGGCGGGCCTGCAGGTTGAGCGGCATGTCGCCGATCTCGTCGAGGAACAGGGTACCGCCGTGCGCCTGCTGGATCTTGCCCGGCGCCCCTTCCTTGCGCGCGCCGGTAAAGGCGCCGCCCTGGTAGCCGAAGAGCTCGGATTCGATCAGCGTCTCGGGAATCGATGCGCAATTGAGGGCAACAAAGGGCTGCTCGCCACGCGGGCCGCTGTTATGGAAGGCCTTGGCAAACATCTCCTTGCCGGCGCCGGACTCGCCCTGGATCAGGATCGGAATGTCGCGGCCGAGCATCTTGCGCGCCCGGTCAATGGCGAGTTGCAGGCGTGGGTCGCCGGTGCTCAAGGTGTCGAGGGTGAGCGGTGGGGAGCTGCTCGCAGTTTCGCGGGGGCTTTCGCTGCGCCGGCCGGGCGCGGCGGCCGTAGTGTCGATTACCCGGCCGCTGACGCTGAGCCCCGGCAACTGGCCGCGCAATTGCAGGCAGAGCAGTTGCGGCCCGACGCGCAGCACCTGATGTCCTTGCGGGTACAGGCGCAGGCGGTCGATCAGCGGGCCCAGCTGGTTCTCGAAGACCAGCGAAAAATCGCGGCGCAGCGCATCGACCGGGCGGATGCCGAGAATCCGGCAGCCCTGAGCGTTGATCGCCTGGATCTGGCCGTCGGGGGTCACTGCCGCCATGCCCTCCTGCAGGCTGCCGAGATATTCCGGCTGTTCGTGGAAGCAGACCAGGATGTGCTGCGCGTGGGCCGCCTCGAACAGGCGCTTTTCGATCATCGCCGACGACAAGCGGGCGAGGCCCAGGGTGTGCCGCTGCTGGGTGCGGTAGTCGCCGGAAATGTCGAGTACGCCGAGCAGGCGGCCGTCGGGACCGAAGATCGGACTGGCGCAGCAGGTCAGGAAGGCATTGTTCTCCATGAAATGCTCGGCGCCGAGCACCGCCACCGGCTGTTCCTCGGCCAGTGCCGTGCCGATCGCGTTGGTTCCGCGCAGGTTTTCGTCCCACGAGGCACCGGCGGCGAGCATCACCCGGTCGGCCCGACTGACGAAGTCGGGGTCGCCGACGGTTTCGAGCAGCAGGCCGCTGGCGTCGGCGAGGATCACCATGCTGCCCGATTCGCGGATCTGCTCGTAGACGTGCTCCATGATCGGCCGGCCCAGGGTCAGCAGCGCCCGGTGGCGCTCCTGCTCGGTTTTCAGGGCGAGCCGGTCGATGCCTTCGCTGGGCGCGCCCAGAATCGTCTCGCTGAGGCCGAAGCGGCGACAGCGTTCCCACGACCGGGCGATCAAAGGATCGATCAGTCCCCCCGGCAGTGCCGAGCCTTGCGCGAAGAACAGCGTTCGCGCCTCATGCAGCAGCGGGTCATGCCCCCCTGCCAATTGGATGGCTTGTCTCATCGCTCCTCCTGGATTTATTCCAGATGTGTTTGTTTTTATTGGTGTTGTTTCATAACGTAACACCTGCCCCGTTTCTAAGCAATTGCTCCGAATCCGGGGTGTCACCGTTGAGCAAGGGTTGTGCCAGAACCTCATGCAAACGTTTAAAAAACCGGTAGCCAGGTTCTTGCCGGGGGGTGGCATGGCGTTTGCAGAGGAGGGGGCACTGTTTCACCTCAACCGATAACAAGGAGACAATCGTGACCCATCCCTTCCGCAAGCTCAGTCTGATCGCCGCCTCCCTCGCCATCGCCGTGACCGCCAGCCAGGTGTTGGCGCACGGCGATGTCGTGCCGCAGGCGGTCGATACCACCGGCCTCAAGGCGCTGGGCGCCGATTTTCTGGCCAGCAACCCCTACCGCAAGGACGCGACCGCGATCCGCATCGGCGATTCGGCCTATAACCAGAACTGCGCCCGCTGCCACGGTCTGGGCGCGATTTCCGGCGGGATTGCCCCCGACCTGCGCTACCTGCCGCTCGGCGACGAGGGCGATGAGGTCTTCCTGCAGCGCATCCGCAAGGGTTCGGTCCGCGATGGCCGGGTCTATATGCCGCCGTTCGAAGGCACGCTGAGCCAGGAAGCGATGTGGGCGATCCGCGCCTGGCTGGAGACTGTCCATGAAGAATGATCGCCGCCTCTGGCTCAAGGGACTGGCGATGCTGCCGCTGGCGGCCAGCCTGCCGGCTCGGGCCGATGCACTGGCGCGGATTCGCCAGCAGGGCCGCCTGCGGGTGGCGGTGTACAAAGACTTCGCGCCCTATTCGCTGGCCGGCGGCAAGGGCATCGACGCCGATCTCGGCCGGGCGCTGGCCGCCCGCCTCGGGGTTGCCGCCGACATCGTCGCTTATACCGCCGATGAAGACATGAGCGACGACCTGCGCAACATGGTCTGGAAAGGACATTACCTCGGGACCCAGCCTTCCGATGTGATGCTGCACGTGCCGGTTGACCGCAAACTCGCTGCGGCTAACGACAAAGTCCGCATTTTTGCCCCCTATCACCGCGAGACCCTGGCCCTGGCACGCCATCCGGGGCGCGTGCCGCAGCCGGCGCAAGGTTCGGCGGCGGTGGCGCTGGAGGTGTTTACCCGCGAAAAAATCGGGGTCGAAACCGCCACCCTCGCCGATGCCTTCCTGCTTTCCGTGCTCAATGGCCGGTTGCGCGAGCAGGTGGTGCATTTCAAGAACGTCGGCGATGCGGCCGCCGCGCTGGCGAGCGGGCAGCTTGCGGCGGTGCTGGCGCCGCGTGGCGAGCTGGAGGCGGCGGTGGCCGGGCGCAGCGAGCTGGCGCTCGACGCCTTCCGTCTGCCCGAACTGCCAACCGACGGCTGGCCGCTGGGGATGGCGGTGAAGGTTGAGGAGGCCGAACTGGCCGATGCACTGGCGGCCGCCTTGGCTGACCTCAAGCGCGATGGCACTTTGGCCGCCATCTTTGCCCGTTACGGGATTACCCATTTACCCGCCTGAGGAGGCTGCCATCATGCGCACACCCCGGATCGCTCCCTTGCTTGCCGGCTGCTTGGCCCTGCTCGCACCGCTGGCTGGGCAGGCCGATACCGCCTACGTGCCCAACGAAAAATCGGCCAGCCTGAGCCTGATCGATACCGTCAGCGATCAGGTGCTGCAGACTGTGCCCGTCGGCCAGCGCCCGCGCGGCATTGCGGTGGGGACTCGCGAGTTGTATCTCAGCGACGGCAAGAGCGGCAGCCTGCTGGTCCTTGACCGGGCCAGCGGCCGCAGCCTGCACACGCTGCGCCTTGGCGCCTCGCCCGAAGGCGTCAGCCTGTCGCCCGACGGCCGGCTGCTGGCGGTGGCGGTTGAAGACGACAACGCGGTGCACCTGGTATCCACGGTCGACCGCCGCGAAGTGGCCAAAATCGCGGTCGCCGGCAAGAACCCCGAGCACGCGGTGTTCAGCCCCGACGGCCGCTGGCTCTACGTCAGCGCCGAAGAGGCCGAGCAGGTCGACGTGATCGACCTGCGCCAGCGCCGCCAGGTGGCCCACATCCCGGTCGGCAAGCGGCCGCGCGGCATCGGCTTCCTGCCCGACGGGCGCCTCGCCTACGTCGCCTGCGAACTGGCCGGCAAGGTCTATGCGCTCGATATCGCCAGCCAGCGCGTGGTCGCCGAAATCGCCGTCGGCCAGTATCCGAACGGAGTTGCCGTGCATCCCGACGGCCAGCGCGTTTATGTCTCCAACGGCCGCGATGCTTCGGTGATGGAAATCGACGTGGCCACGCAGCAGGTGGTGGCTACCATCGCCGTCGGCAAGCGGCCGTGGAATATGGCGCTGACCGCCGCCGGCGACAAGCTCTACGTCGCCAACGGCCGCTCAGGCACCGTCTCGGTCATCGCGACTGGGCGCCGCCAGGTGGTGAGCGAAATTGCCGTCGGCGAACTGCCCTGGGGAGTGGCGATCCGATGAAAACCCTGCGCTACCGCTGGCCGGCGATGCTGTTGCACTGGCTCTCGGCGATCCTGATCCTCGGCCTGCTCTGGCTCGGCTGGCAGATGGTCGATCTGCCCAAGGGGGCCGAACGCAGCGCCGCCTACAACCTGCACAAGTCGCTCGGCCTGCTCTCCTTGCTGCTGCTCGCGCTGCGCCTGGCCTGGCGCCGGCAATCGCCACCACCGCCGGCGCTCGAAAACGGGGCGCCAGCGCGGCTGGCGGCCATCGTCCATCTTGGCCTTTACCTGTTCCTGCTTGCTGCACCACTCGCCGGTTTTCTCGCCTCGGCCTTCACCCAGTACCCGATGAAATTCTTCGGCTGGCCGCTGCCGCGCCTGTTCGCGCCGGACGAGCAACTCAACGCCCTGTTCAAGTCGCTGCACTTCGCGCTGGTGTGGAGCGGTGCTGGGCTGATTGCGCTGCATCTGGCCGGCGTCATCCGCCATGAACTGCACGGGCAGCCGATCCTCAAGCGGATGTTGCCCGCGCGCCTGTTCCGGGATTGAGCAGTTGCTCCATTTTGGAGCAGGAGTGGGGCAGTGGCGTGCGGCAGCGGACGCCTGCGGTGTGCGGTGCCGCAAGACCCAAGGCACCGCCAGCCAACGGCAGCGGTACCGGAAAAAGACGGTTTTTCACGGTCGACCGTGACAGGGCAGTAAAGACCAATCGTGCGGGTCGATACCTGGCGCCATGTTTTTGGGTGGGCGGTACAAGTGTTGGCGATGGCCACAACCTGCCCGCCCGATGCCTGGGGCGGCACCCATCGCGTCCATAGGCGCCGGGCTCGCCGCAGTCGACAAAGCGCCGGCCCAGTACCCTCGGGCAGCAGCGAACGGCGCGGCTGCGGTCGTTTCTCGCCGGTGGTTGGCGGGTTTCAGAAACTGCCATTCGAGGCCGGCGCAAGCTCAGCACAAGCCGACCTTCGCTGCTGGGTACCCGCTGGCGCCGTGCCGGAAAATCCCATTAGAATGCTCCCCCGATTGAGATTCTGAACAGGATCAGCCGCTTGTCTCGCGCCGAACGCCTCCTGCAATTGATGCAGACTCTCCGCCGCCATCGCCAACCGATTGCCGGCCAAGCTCTCGCGTCCGAACTCGGGGTCAGTCTGCGTACCCTCTACCGGGATATCGCCACACTGCAAGGCCAGGGCGCCCATATCGAGGGCGAAGCCGGCTTGGGTTACATCCTGCGGCCGGGCTTTGTCCTTCCCCCCTTGATGTTTTCAGCGGACGAGATCGAGGCCTTGGTCCTCGGCTCGCGCTGGGTGGCCGAGCGAGGCGACCCCCGGCTGGGGGAGGCCGCCAAGAATGCCTTGGCCAAAATTACAGCGGTGCTGCCGCCGGAACTGCGACACGAGGCGGAAAGCTCCGCCTTGCTGGTCGGGCCGGAAAATCAGGCCAGCCCGGTTGATCAGCTGCTGTTTCAGGTCCGCACCGCCATCCGGGCTGAGCGCAAGCTGCAGGTAGGCTACCGGGACGTGCAAGGCGCAGAAAGCCTGCGCACGGTCTGGCCCTGCGCGGTGGGCTTCTTCGACCGCTGCCTGGTCATGGTCGCCTGGTGCGAACTGCGCGAGGACTTCCGGCATTTCCGCATTGACCGCATCGCTCGCCTATCGATCGAGGAGGCGCGCTACCCCGAGCGCCGTCAGGCGCTGCTGCGGCGGTGGCGGCAACAGGAAGGTATTCCCGGCCAGTAATTCGACTGCTGACAGAAACTGTCACTGCCTGCTTTTACGATCGCTCCATCGATCGGCCACCACTGGCCGGCTTGACTAACCTGATCGGAGCATCGCCATGAATCATCCCAACTTCCTGCTGCTGTACGTCGCCAACCCTGTCGCCAGCGCGGCCTTCTACACCCAGCTTCTGGGCGCACCGCCGGTAGAGGCATCGCCGACCTTTGCCATGTTCGCCCTGGACAACGGCATGATGCTGGGGCTCTGGGCGAGAGAAACGGTGGCACCCAAGGCGGTTGCCGGGGCGGGCAGCAGCGAACTGGCCTTTGCCATGGCGGACGACGCAGCGGTAGAGGCTTGCTACGCCGAATGGGCCGCGAAAGGCATCGTCATCGCCCAGACGCCGACCCGCATGGATTTCGGTTTCACCTTCCTCGGCCTCGATCCGGATGGCCACCGCCTTCGCGTTTTCTCCCCGAGCCAAGCATGAGCCGCAACTGGATCGCGGTGGCTTCGGCCGAACATGTCCGCATCGGTCAGGCCGGTGGCTTCATGCAGGTCTGTCACGGCAAGGCGGCGCCTCTGCGGCGGATCCGGCCGGGGGATCAGGTGGTCTATTACTCGCCGACCGAGAAATTCGGCGGGAAAACGCCACTCCGCTGTTTCACCGCCCTGGGCCGGGTATTGGCCGGGGAGCCTTACCAAGCGGACATGGGCGGCGGCTTTCTCCCCTTTCGCCGGGATGTGCGCTGGGCGGCGGCTCGACCCACGCCCATCACTCCGTTGCTGGAGCGGCTGGAATTCTCGGCCGGGAAAAAGAACTGGGGCTATCAACTGCGCTTTGGCCTGTTCGAAGTCTCAGCCCATGACTTCGAACTGATCGCCTGCGCCATGGCAGCAAAAGCACCCGCAGCAGCAGGCTAGCTGCCAGACCCCCAAATCCCCCGTTCCCCGGCTCCGAGTGCCGGGGTTTTTCGCCTGCGTAGATAGTTGCCCCTGTGGTTTCCCTGGCGTAGAGGGCAGGGCAGTGGCTGCAGTCTCTGGACGAAGCTATTTACACAGAATCCCGGACTCTCTCGTTTCTCTGCAGCTTCAACGGTTAAAGTCAGGGGCACTGCCCTGCGTCCCCTGCGCCACTGGGTTAGCCGTCTGATAGGCAGCCTCGAAGGTTTCACCGCCATTCATCTTTCCTATGAATGCCAAGATGCCTGCCGTTCCGACTCCGGCAACCCAAGGGCGAACCTCATGTCCTGCTGCTGCATAGAGGCTATGGATTTCGGTTTTTCCAAGCGCTCGGCGTTCTGCATTCTTATTGTCGCTATACCGCCCAACGGCGTCGAGCCAGTCTTGCAGGGACTTGAAGGAGTACAACTCCTCTCGCGTCGGACGAGGAATACTGGCGGCAACAAGAAACCGCCAGTGTGATTCGGAGTGCTCCGGCGCTTCGCTGACGGCAACAGCAAGCCCTTCGTCAAACCATTGGGGCATGCGCTGCCACGCGAGTAATGTTAAACGAGTACTCATTTCGGCATGGGACCATTCGTGCGCGATGAAGTGCCAGTTCAGTCCGCGAGGCGAAAGAATAATCCGGTCGCCGTAGACCTTCGCGATAGCTCCTCTCCCTCCAACCGCCCAGAAGCAATGCTCGGTGATGCAAGCATATACGGTAGGACTGGCCTTGGTGTCCCCGAAGGTGTTTGTAATGACATCTTTGGCTTTGTCCATCGCCTCGCGCAATTTCGTTTTTGTGGCGGCATCGGCGGCTTGTTCAACATAAATGTTCGGTGTGACGGGGACGAAGCCGAAGGTCTCTGGCGCGTAAAGCTTTCCGGCTTGAAGAAGGCTACAGCCGCCAAGGAAGGCAACAATGGGAAGCAAGGCAAAATGAAGTGGAATGCGCATAGGAGGACTACGGCTCTTGGCTGTGGATCTGGAGAAACAGTTGTTGCCGGGGAACTTCGAGCCGGTGCCTGTCCCATCTGCTGGCCTGCAGGACACAAGCTGCAGCCCTGGCCGGTTCGGCGTTTTGACGAAAAGGCATTGCTGCGGCGGTGGGCAAGGGGCTGAAAGCGGGCAGTTTGCTATTGTAATGATGCTGTTTGTTTAATCGCCATCTTTTGAACGGCAACCCGTGGCAACCGCCATTGCGCCTGTCTGAGCAGCGGTTTCCATCGGCCAAGGGCGTAAAAAAGCCGCCCGCAGGGTACGGACGGCTGGGGGGGCTAGGTGCTCGGCGTTAAGCCAAGCCGAACGGAAATCAGTGCAGCGCCAGAATCCAGGCAATCGCCGCCTTGAGGTCGTCGTCGCTGATCTTGTCGGCCGGGTGGGCCAGCATCGGGATGTCGCCCCAGACGCCGGCGCCGCCGGCGCGGACTTTGTCGAAGAGGCGGGCGGGGGCTTTGGCGTCGCCTTTGTATTTGGCGGCAACGTCCTGGTAGGCGGGGCCGACGCGCTTTTGGTCGATGGTGTGGCAGGCGACGCAGCGGGCTTTCTTGACGATGGCTTCGCTGGCGTGGGCGGCCGAGCCGGCGAGCAGGAACAGGCTGAGGGCGAGAAGACTGAGTTTGTGCATGAGCAAAAATCCTTGGACGGAGTCAAACCAGGCCGGCGGCCTGGAGTTCGGCCCATTCGGCATCGGTGAACAGGCGGGAGCGGCTGAGGAAGGAGAGGCCGGTGCCGCATTCGAGAGAAAAATTGTCGCTGGCGCCGGGGACGGCATCGACGATCAGTTGGGTGTGCTTCCAATACTCATACTGGCCGGCGTTGATGTAGAAAGGCACGCCGCCGATTTCGCCGAGGTGGATGTCGTAGGGGCCGATGGCGAGGTCGCCCGGCAGGTAGCAGTTGGGGGCGCTGTTGTCGCAGCAGCCGCCGGATTGGTGAAAGATCAGCGCCGGGCCATGGGTGGCTTTGAGCTGTTCGATCAGGGCCAGTGCGGCTGGGGTGGCGGTGACACGGTCAACCATGATTTCTCCGGTTTTCTGGCGGAAAAAAAGGGGGCGGTTGCCCGCCCCCGTAAACGTTGCCCGCAAGCATTGAGAACTGGGCAAGTGGAGCTCGGTGTCAGCGGCCGGGCCAGACGTGCCTGCAGCCCTTTCGGCCACAGGCACCGCACCGGCTGCGTCGGGGATCAGAAGAAGCCGAGCTTGCTCTCGGTGTAGGAGACGAGCAGGTTCTTCGTTTGCTGGTAGTGGTCGAGCATGACCTTGTGGGTCTCGCGACCGATCCCGGATTCCTTGTAGCCGCCGAAGGCAGCGTGCGCCGGGTAGGCGTGGTAGCAGTTGGTCCACACGCGGCCGGCCTGGATGGCGCGGCCCATGCGGTAGGCGACGTTGCCGTTGCGGCTCCAGACGCCGGCGCCGAGGCCGTAGAGGGTGTCGTTGGCGATGGCCAGGGCTTCGGCTTCGTCCTTGAAGGTGGTCACCGCGAGCACCGGCCCGAAGATTTCTTCCTGGAAGATGCGCATCTTGTTGTGGCCCTTGAACAGCGTCGGCTGGATGTAATAGCCGCCGGCCAGGTCGCCACCGAGTTGGGCGCGTTCGCCGCCGATCAGCACTTGCGCACCTTCTTCCTTGCCGAGGGCAAGGTAGGACTGGATCTTGTCCATCTGCAACTGCGAGGCCTGGGCGCCGATCATGGTTTCGGTGTCGAGCGGCGAGCCTTGCTTGATCGCAGCAACGCGCTTGAGGCAGCGTTCCATGAACTTGTCGTAGATCGATTCCTGGATCAGCGCGCGGCTCGGGCAGGTACACACTTCGCCCTGGTTGAAGGCGAACAGCACCAGACCTTCGATGGCTTTATCAAGGAAGCCGTCGTCCTTGTCCATCACGTCGGCAAAGAAGATGTTGGGCGACTTGCCGCCGAGTTCCAGAGTGGCCGGGATCAGGTTGTTGGCAGCGGCCTGGGCGATGACGCGGCCGGTGGCGGTCGAGCCAGTGAAGGCGATCTTGGCGATCCGCTTGGAAGTTGCCAGCGGCATGCCGGCTTCGCGGCCGAGGCCATTGACGATGTTGAGCACGCCCGGCGGCAGCAGGTCGGCGATCAGCTCCATCAGGATCAGGATCGAGATCGGGGTGGATTCGGCCGGCTTCAGGACGACGCAGTTACCGGCGCCGAGGGCCGGGGCCAGCTTCCAGGCGGCCATCAGGATCGGGAAGTTCCAGGGAATGATCTGGCCGACAACACCGAGGGGCTCATGGATGTGGTAAGCCATGGTGTTCTCATCGATTTCCGAAATGCCGCCTTCCTGCGAGCGCAGGCAGCCGGCGAAGTAGCGGAAGTGGTCGACGGCGAGCGGGATGTCGGCGTTCAGGGTTTCGCGGATCGGCTTGCCGTTATCGACGGTCTCGGCGTAGGCCAGCAGTTCAAGGTTGGCTTCGAGGCGGTCGGCAATCTTGAGCAGGATGTTGGAGCGGGTCGTCGCGTCGGTCTTGCCCCATTTCGGGAAGGCGGCGTGGGCGGCATCCAGCGCCAGTTCGATGTCTTCGGCGGTAGAGCGGGCGGCCTGGGTGTAGACCTGGCCATTGACCGGGGTCAGGACGTCGAAGTACTCGCCCTTGACCGGCGGCGTCCACTTGCCGTTGATGAAGTTGTCGTATTTTGCCTTGTAGGCAATCTTGGCGCCGGCGGTGCCAGGGGCTGCGTAGATCATGTTTGTCTCCATCTGCTGTTAAGTGTTTGCGAACAATGTCGAGCCGCACGCCTGGCCGGAGCCGGGGAGGAGGAAGCTGGGGCCTCGGCCGGGCGCTGGCTCGTGCCGGATTAATTGCAGGGGCCGTGCCAGCCCGTTCCGTTTGCTGGCTTGGCGACATGAAAACCATTAAAATCAGTGCGTTGAATGTTTTTGTTCGGCGCGGTTCGGCCGTTGCGGGCGATCTGCCCGGGGGCTGCCCGCAACACTTGTTCAGATTTGGAGCAGATTTGCTCCAGTTGCCCGGAGCAGGTAAAAAAATGCCCCGCGCGGCGTGGGCCGAACGGGGCGCAAGGGGTTTTTTCGCCGCCGAGAGGCAGGAGACGGGTCATTCGCGATAAAAACCGACCCCGATCAGGCTGTCCTGTTCGCGGCGGACGAAAGTCCGCTTCTGCTCGACGGCATTGGTTACCGGGTTGCGCCAGACGTAATCGACCGTGCCTTCGCCCTTGCTCCTGGCCAGTTCGATCATCTGCTGCACCAGCGGCCGGCCTTCGACATCGTGCAGGCTGGCGGCATCGGTACCGGTCAGCTGGGGATTCATTCCGTGCGCCAGAAATTGGCCGTTTTGCAGGTCGACCGCGAAAACGTAAAGGTCGTCGCGGACGAAGGTGCCACGGGGGTCGTTGAAGCTGGCGAAGGCCTTGCCGGCGCCGACCCGGCGCAGCTGCGCGCTGGCCGCATCGAGCAGCTTGCGCGCATCGTCGGCGGTCGAGCGCGGCGCGTAGTAGCCGACGCCGAGCACGTAGTCGCCGGCGCGGTGCAGCCAGGCCACCTTGGGCTCGACGTGGTTGCTCTGGCGGTTGAGCCAGACGTAACGGATCTTGGCTTCGTCCTGTTTCTCGGTGACCGCGAGCATTTCGCGGAACAGCGGATTACCGGCCGCATCGACGCTGTCGAGTACCTTGAGTCCGACCAGCGCCTCCGGTGCCGCGCCGTTGGCGACGTAGGTGCCCTGGCGGTCGATCACATACACGTAGAGGTCCTTGCGCACGAAGGGGCCCTTGCGGTTGTTGAACGCCGGCCACGCCTTCTCCGGGCCGTTGGCCTGCAGGTAGCGCACCGCCTGGTCGAACAGCGCGCGGGCCTCGCGCGGGGTGGCGTGTTCGGCGGCCAGAACGGCGCCGGTGGCGAGGGTCAGGGTCAGCCCAAGCAGCGGGGCGCGTAGGGAACGAGGGGGCATGGCAGTCTCCGGGTGTGTTTATCAAATAAAGGTCAGCAGCTGCGCGGGCTGGGTAGATTGACCAGCCCGTGGCGAGCCGCCAGGTGCAGCAGCTTGAAGTCGCTTTCCGCATCCAGCTTCTGGCGAATCAGCGACAGGTAATTGAGGATGGTCTTGGGGCTCAAGTGCATCGATTGCGCAATACCCAGTGCCGATTCCCCATGGGCCAGCAGGCGCAGCACTTCGAATTCGCGCGGGGTCAGGTCGGCCAGGGGGCGCTCTCCGGCAAGTGCTTCATCGGCCAGGACCTGGGCAATTTCGGGGGAAAAGGCACGTTGACCGTGGGCGACCTTGCGGATCGCCTCGATCACGCATTCCGGTTCGCTATATTTGGTCAAATAGCCGAGTGCGCCGCTGCGCAGGGCCTGGGTGACATGGCCGGCGCCTTCGTGCATCGACAACACCAGAATCCGGGTTTGCGGTGCCCGGCTCAGAATGCGGCGGATCGCTTCAAGGCCGCTGCTGCCGCGCAGGCTGAGGTCAACCACCGCCACATCGGGGGTTTGCTGGACGACCAGCGCATACGCCTCGTCGGCACTCGCGGCTTCGCCAATCACTGCGAAGCCCGGCTCATGGTCGAGCAGGCGGCGATACCCGGAGCGGACCACGGCATGGTCATCGACCAGAATGATGCGGATCATGCGTCCTCCTTATCCGTACGGGGCGGATGCGGGCGGGGCAGGCAGGCTTCCAGGGATAGGCCGTGCGGTGGGCGATGGTTCACGCGCAGGTGGCCGCCGGCCATGGCCAGGCGTTCTTCCATGCCGAGCAGTCCGCCGCGCCGGGCGATGCCCACCTCGGGCAGGCCTTTGCCATCGTCCGCGACATGGACAAACAGACCGTCCGGCGCATGTCCGACCACGATCCCGCAGTGCGTGGCGCCGCTGTGGCGCACGACATTGGTCAGCCCTTCTTGCACGATCCGATAAATCACCAGCGCTTCCTCCGCGTCTACGGGCGGCAGGTCTGCCGCGATCTCCAGGCTGAAACCGATGCCGGTTTCCCGCTGCCGCCAGCCATCGACCAGCTCGCGCAGCGCACTGCTCAGACCGGCGGCATCGAGTCCGTGCGGACGCAGGCGCTTGAGCATCTGTCGCAGTTGCTCGCGAATCTGGCGCACATCGCGCTTGAGTTCGCGGGCGCAAGTAGTCAGCTGTTCGGCGGTGAGTTGCCCGGCACGGCGTTCGAGATGGGCGGCGGTCAAGCCGATGGCCGTCAGGTTCTGCCCGAAATCGTCATGCAATTCCCTTGCCAGTGTCCGCCGCTCGTTTTCCTGCACGCTGAGCAGGTCGCGCGCCAGTTGCTGGCGGGCGGCGCGGGCAGTGTCGAGGGCTTGCGCCAGGGTCTCGATGGCTTGCGCCACGCGCCGGAACTCGCGCAGGGCAAAGGCCGGCAGGGCGCAGGGCTGGTCGGCCGCCAGCCGGCGCAGGCCGGCCTCCAGTTCGCGCACCGGGCTCAGCGCCCGGTCGGCCGCCCACCAGGCGGCGAGCAGCGTTGCTCCAGAATAGAACAACAGGGTGATGCAAAGTCGAACAGTGCTCGCCAGCCGCTCTTCGATTTCGGACTGCGGATTCGGCGCAATCCAGAATTGATGCGCCCCCAGACGCAGTGGATGTGGCGGGCTGACCAGCGGACTGGCCCCGAGCAGGCGGGAGAGGGCCGATTGGTCGTCGGGTTGCACAGCTTCGGGATGAGTCGCGATCTTGACGTGGCGCAAGCCGGCCTCGCGCAGTTGCGCTTGTAGCTGCTCGCTGCTTGCGGGCGGCTCCTGGCTTGCAGCAATCAAAAAGGCGACCAGTCGCTCGGAGGCCGAAACTTCGCTGCGGATGTCGCTGACCAGTGAATACAGGCTGCTCGCAGCCACCATCAAGAGCAGCCCGGCGAGCAGGCTGCCCAGCCAGAGCAGGAGTCGTTTGCGCAGGTCCATGCGGATTCCTGTCCATGAAATGCCGTCTTGTCTGCAGGTTTCGTACCGGCGGCCAGCGTTGTCGGGAAAATTTCCCGAATTGAGCGGGCAGGCCTCCCGAGACGGCGGCAAAAGCTGCTTCCTATACTCGCTCCACCTGTCGCGATTGACAGGCAAGCCACCGCCCAACCGAGCGTTCAGGCCTGACGAACAACATCCGGAGACTACTCAAATCATGACCACCCCACGCCATTCCTTTCGCCAGACCTTGCTTGCCGGTCTGGTTGCCCTGGCCTGCAGCGCACCGGCGCTGGCCAGCAAGAGCGTCAGTTGGGAAGACATTCTCAATGACGATAAAACACCGGGCGATGTGCTCTCCTACGGCCTCGGCCTCAAGGCGCAGCGGCATAGCACTCTGACCAGAATCAATACCAAGAACGTTGAGGATCTGGTGCCGGCGTGGAGTTTTTCCTTTGGCGGCGAGAAACAGCGTGGCCAGGAGGCGCAGGCGCTGGTCCATGATGGCGTGATCTACGTCACTGCATCGTACTCGCGGATTTTTGCCATCGATGCGCGCACCGGCAAGCGCCTGTGGGAATACGAAGCGCGTCTGCCCGATGACATCCGTCCCTGCTGCGACGTGATCAACCGGGGGGCCGCGATCTATGGCGACAAGATTTACTTCGGGACGCTGGATGCGGCCATCGTCGCCCTCAACAAAGATACCGGCAAGGTGGTCTGGCGCAAGAAGTTCGGTGACCACAAGGTCGGCTACACGATGACCGGCGCCCCCTTCGTGGTCAAGGATCAGAAGAGCGGCAAGGTGCTGCTGGTGCATGGCTCGTCCGGTGATGAGTTCGGCGTCGTCGGCTATCTGTTTGCCCGCGATCCCGATACCGGCGAGGAGGTTTGGGCGCGGCCGATGGTCGAAGGCCATATGGGCCGCCTGAACGGGAAGGAAAGCACCCCGACCGGCGACCCGAAGGCGCCGAGCTGGCCGGAAGGGCCGGATGGCAAGAAGGTCGAAGCCTGGCACCACGGCGGCGGTGCACCGTGGCAAACCGCCAGTTACGATGTGGACAAGAACATGGTCGTGATCGGCTCCGGCAACCCGGCGCCGTGGAACACCTGGCACCGGACCAAGGAAGGCGACGATCCGCGCAACTGGGACAGCCTGTTCACCTCCGGTCAGGCCTATGTCGATGCCAGCACCGGCGAGCTGAAAGGTTTTTACCAGCACACGCCGAACGACGCCTGGGATTTTTCCGGCAACAACTCGGTGGTGCTCTTTGAATACAAAGACCCGAAGACCGGCAAGCTGGTCAAGGCTTCGGCGCATGCCGACCGCAACGGTTTCTTCTTCGTCACCGACCGCGAGAAGCTTTCCGACGGCGCCGGTTATCCGAACAAGCCGAATGCCTTGCTCGGGGCCTGGCCGTTTGTCGAAGGGATCACCTGGGCCAAGGGCTTCGACCTCAAGACCGGCAAGCCGATTGAAGCCGGTAACCGGCCGCCATTGCCCAAGGCCGGGGCCGACAAGGGCGAATCGGTCTTTGTCTCGCCGCCTTTCCTGGGCGGCACCAACTGGATGCCGATGAGCTACAGCCCGCAGACCGAACTGTTCTACATCCCGGCCAACCACTGGGCGATGGACTACTGGACCGAAAAGCTGACCTACAAGGCCGGCAACGCCTATCTCGGCCAGGGCTTCCGCATCAAGCGCCTGTTTGACGATCACGTCGGCACCTTGCGCGCCATCGATCCCAAGACCGGCAAGATCGCCTGGGAGCACAAGGAGAAGTTCCCGCTCTGGGCGGGCACGCTGACCACTGCCGGCGGCCTAGTGTTCACCGGCACCTCCGATGGCTATGTCAAAGCCTTCGACGCCAAGAACGGCAAGGAACTGTGGAAGTTCCAGACCGGCTCCGGCGTGGTTTCGGTGCCGATTACCTGGGAAATGGACGGCGAGCAGTTTGTCGGTATCCAGTCCGGCTACGGCGGTGCGGTGCCGCTGTGGGGCGGCGATATGGCCGACCTGACCAAGCAGGTGACGCAGGGCGGCTCGATGTGGGTGTTCAAGCTGCCCAAATCGGCCAAGCGCTGAGCGGCCAATGATCTGGGGCGGAGTGCTGCGTAGTCGAGTGGCGCTCCGGGCGGGGCCGGTGCTGCATGGGTACCGGCTCAGTCATTTCGTTCACCGGGCCCAGCGCATGTGGCTGGCGCCCGCGTCCATCAGGAGGCCGCTGCGATGCGTCGTCTTGTCCTTTTTGCCCTGTTGTTGCCGTTGACCGTGGTGGCCGGCGAAGAAACGCTGGTGATCAATGGTTGCGGCCTGTGGCCACATGCCCAGTGTCGCGGTGCCGACCTGCGTCACGCCAATCTGGCCGGGAGGAACCTGGCCGGGGCCGATTTTTCTGGCGCCCAGCTGGCCCGCGCCAACTTTACCGGCGCCAATCTGGCCGGCGCCAATTTCGACGGTGCCGATCTCACTGCTGCCCGCCTGAACAAGGCGGCAGCGCCTACCGCCACCTTTCGCGGGGCGCGGCTGGTCGGGGCTGATCTGGAGTTTGCCCGCCTGTTCCGCACCGATTTCAGCAATGCCGATCTGACCGGTGCCAATCTCGAAGCGGCCAAGGCCAATTTCGCCTGGTTTCAAGGCGCGCGGCTGACCCACAGCAATCTGCAGGAGGCCAAGTTCTTTACGGTCAATCTGCGCGGCGCCGACCTGAGCGGTAGTTACCGACGCTTTACCGTCTTCCAGGACGCCGATTTCACGGGCTGCACCGGCTGCCCGGACCCCAAGGACTGGTGAGGTGCTTATGTCATTCCATGCGTTTTTCTGCGGCCGCCGCGCGGCGGCGCTGCTGTTGGGGCTGGGCTTGGGCCTGGGTTTGGTCACGGGGACGCTGCGGGCCGAGGTCGCGCAAGCCCCGCAAGTGGATGCGGCTGCGCTGCCGGCGCTCGGCAAAGCGTGGCAGGCGGCCAATCCTTACCGTGGGCAGGCCGCTGCCGAAACGGCCTTGGCGCCAGGTCAGGCAGCTTACAGCCAGGCCTGCGCCCGTTGCCACGGCGCCGACGCCAGCACCAACGCCGCACCCGCGCCCGATTTGCGCAACCTCAACCGCAGCTGCCACCGGATTGACGATGCGGAGCTCAAAGCCTGGTGCCAGCGCGACAACGACGCCTACTTCGCCAAAAGCGTGCGCCAGGGCAAGGTGATCGTCGGCGTCACCCACATGCCGGCCTGGGACGGCATCCTGCCCCAGGAACTGGCCTGGGCGATCCAATTGTTTATTGAGCAGCAGGCGCGCAAGCGCTGACGTTGCGGTGCGGGTCTCACGCACGGTCAACCGCTGAAAAATCGAATTTTTAGCCGTTGACCGTGTGCTTGCCGTGCGGGCGGCGTTCAATCAGTGCTGCCCGCCTTGGCTTGTGGCCGGTGTCCGCCACGAACAGCGGAGCACATGCAGCATCAGCGCAATCGCCGGCAAGGCCCAGAGCAATGCAAGCAAGAAGGGCGAGGTCAGCACCGACAGTCCGCCGAGCAGTGTGCCAAGCAGCAGCAGCGGCTTCGGCGCGTGATTGTCCTTGATCCAGAACCCGAGAATCAGCGCATACAGTGCCCATGCCGCCAGCCACAGCGGTGCCTGCGAGCGCCAGCTGGCGGCCAGCGCCAGCCAGGAAAAGGCGGTACATGCCAGCGCGGCGAGGAGGCGGTAGGGCATTCGGGTTCTGGGCTGGGGCGTTGTTTTGTGCGATGGTGTGTGCCGGGTTGCCGGACGCCAGCGCTCGGAGAATCAAGGATAGCGGAAACCGGACCGCTACTGCGGCCCGGTGCGCGTCTTATTCCCCGGCCAGCGCTCCAATCACCTGGGCAAACGACTCGCCGTTTCTCAGGCGTTCGAGATGCGCGTACAGCGATGCGGTGCCGACCTTCTCCAGCCAGCCCGCAACCACCCGCCTGGCGGCGGTGTAATTGCGCACGATGCGCTGTTCGTCACCGCTGAAAAATGCCGAAAAACTGCTCAGGCTGCGCACGGGTTCGCCGGGCGTAGCCTCCAGTGGCCGTGCGTAGCGCGGACGGTAATCGACTTGCATCGCCACCCCTTCGTCAAACCAGGCCGGCACTTCAAGGAAGCGTTGCAGGTAGCCGACGCGATGATGAAGCTCGGCATGCATCAGTTCGTGGGCGAGGACATCGACGTTCTGCCCCTGCGGGCCGACCAGCACGCAAGCGCGGCTGCCGATGAAAGGCGTACTGCCGTAAGGATTGAGCCGGAACGGCCCGAAACCCTCCGGACGGCTGAAAAACACCAGAATCGGCTGGGCGCTGGTCGAACCAAACGTCGCCGCAATTCGCGCCCGTGCCTCGCGGGCCAGTTGCTGGTAACGCTCTTGATCCGCTGCTGCGGGGTTATCGGTCAGTGAACCGTCGGGCAAACGCTGCAAATCAACCAGCCCGACCAGCAAACAAGCCGCCGGCGCCGACCATGCCTGCACGGCGGGCGCCACCGTCACCAGCATCGCCGCCAGGGTGGCCATCAGGAAGGAGCGTTTCAGGAAAGACATGGGTGATTACCGAGTTGTGGGCGATGCAGGCGGCTTGCTCGGTAGCGAGCCGCTGCCAGTTGGCCAAAAAGTCCGGGAGCATACACCTTCGGAGGCATCTTGCCGCTGCGCTTGGCTCTACCCATTTCGCGTTTGGTCCGAAAAAAAACGGCCCCGCTGCCGGAGCAGGGGGCCGTGCAAAAGGGGCGGAGGGAGGCCGCCCCGGGGAGAGCAGGGTTAGCTCTTGTGCAGCTTGAAGACCCAGACCGAACCGCCTTGTTCGAGGTAGTTCACGCGCTTGGCGACGTCGCCGCCCCACAGCGGCACGGCGCCGCCCCAGCCAGTGACGACGGCGATCATCTGCTCGCCGTCCTGTTCCCAGGTGACCGGCGGTGCGACGATGCCGGTACCGGTCTGGAAGGACCACAGTTCCTTGCCGGTCTTGGCGTCCACGCCCTTGAGGTAGCCTTCCGGGGTGCCGTAGAAGACCAGGCCGCCGGCGGTGGTCAGCACGCCGCCCCAGAGCGGGGCGTAGTTCTTGTTTTCCCAGACGATCTTGCCGCTGGCCGGGTCGAGCGCGCGCAGCACGCCGATGTGGTCATCATTCAGGGGCTTGATCGTGAAGCCGGCGCCGAGGTAGGCAGCGCCCTTCTTGTAGGCCACCGGCTCGTTCCAGATGTCCATCGCCCATTCGTTGGCCGGGATGTAGAAAAGACCGGTCTGCGGGCTGTAGGCCATCTGCTGCTGGTTCTTGCCGCCGAGGAAGGAGGGCGCCGAGAAGACGACCTTGCCCTTCTTGCCATCGCCTTCATCTGCCGGGTTGCCCGGGCGGCCGTCCGGGGTGTAGATCGGGCGGCCGGTGCTCATGTCGTAGCCGGTGGCCCAGGTGATCTTCTTGAGGAAGGGATAAGCGCCCAGCAGCTTGCCGTTGGTCCGGTCATTGACGAAGAAAAAGCCGTTACGGTCGGCCTTGCCGCCAGCCTTGATCAGCTTGCCGGTCTGCGGGTCCTTGTAGTCGAAGGAGACGAATTCATTGACGCCGTCAAAGTCCCAGCCGTCGTGCGGGGTGTTCTGGTAGTGCCAGACGATCTTGCCGCTGTCGGCGTCGATGGCCACGGTGGAGGACGAGAACAGGTTGTCGCCGGGGCGGAGGTGGCTGTTCCACGGGGCCGGGTTGCCGGTGCCGGCGAAGATCAGGTTGGTTTCCGGGTCGTAGGTGGCGCCGTTCCAGGTCGCCGCGCCGCCGGTCTGCCACAGGTCGCCCGGCCAGGTGGCGTTGGTGGTGCCGGAAATGCCGTTCTCCACCTTCTCGCCATTCTGGACGATGTAGCCCATGTGGCCTTCGACGGTCGGGCGGGTCCAGACCAGCTTGCCGGTCAGCGGGTCGCGGGCATCGACGCGGCCGACGATGCCGAACTCGCCGCCAGAGACACCGGTAATCAGCTTGCCCTTGGCGATGATCGGGGCGGCGGTCAGCGAGTAGCCGGCCGCGTAATCGCCGACCTTTTCCTTCCAGACGACCTTGCCGGTGTTCTGGTTGAGCGCGACCAGCTGGGCATCGAGGGTGCCGAAGATGACCAGGTCGCCGTAGAGCGCGGCGCCCCGGTTGATCACGTCGCAGCAGGGCATGATCCCGTCAGGCAGGCGGTGCTCGTACTTCCACAGTTTTTTGCCGCTTTTGGCGTCGATGGCGAACAGCCGCGAATACGAGGCGGTGACGAACATCTTGCCGTTGTGGATCACCGGCTGCGATTCCTGGCCGCGCTGTTTCTCGCCGCCGAAGGACATCGACCAGGCCGGGACCAGGTTCTTGACCGTCTTGGTGTTGATCTGGGTCATCGGGCTGAAGCGCTGGCCCTGGGTGCCGAGACCAAAGCTGACGACGTCGCCGTTGGTTTTGGCGTCATTGACGATGTCGGCATCGGTAACGCCGGCCTGCGCGGCCGGCGCGGCGAGCAGGGCGGCAGCCAGGGCCGTGGCCAGCAGCGAGCGGCGAAGGGGATGGGTGTTGTGCATGGAATGTCTCCTGTTTTGTGCGATACCGGCGGCGGGGTGCCGCCTGCGCGGGCTTCCGGGTGAGCTGGGGACCCACGGCGAAAGGCGAAGGGCAGGCTGCAAACCCTGTGCCATCGTCCGGTCAATGTTGGCAATCCCTTGCTGGGCATGGGATTGCGAGGGATCGTCCCGTTGGGGGCCGCCGCATGGGCAGCGGCGGCGATACAGTTCGCTGCTGCGTTGAGCAACAGCTGTTCAAATGTGGAGCAATGTGCGGCTGTCGGGCATCCTCCGGCGCCAGCGCAAACCCGGCTAAGCCCACTCCGGCAAGGCTTGGCCGGGTTTGTGCCGGACGTGGCACAGGCTTTGCAACCTCTCGTCCAGATTCCCCGCATCGAGGGACACCGGAGAGAGACAAGCATGACAACAGGCATCCATCTGCCCTGGCGGGCGGTGGTGTGGGCGCTGGCCTGCACCCTGCTGCTGCCGCTGACTAGCGGCACCGTGATCGGGACCGAGCGTGGCGCTCTGGCGCCGGCGGCTGCAATGGCCAATCGTGGCGATCCGTTGGCTTCGGCACGCTGGGGCGAGATGCAGCGCCAGTTCATCGGCAATGCCCCGTTCGTCTTCGATCCGCAGGTCAAGGTCAGCGCCCCGGAACTGGCGGAAAACCCGCTGCAGGTGCCGATCAGCGTCGATGCCTCGGCACTGGCCGGGGTCGAGGAGGTGATCGTCTTCGCCGACTTCAACCCGATTGTCGAAATCCTGCGTTTCTACCCGGAGGCGGTTCCGGCCAGCCTCGGTTTTCGCATCAAGCTGCAGCAATCGACGCCGGTGCGCGCCGCTGCCCGGACCCGCGATGGTGTCTGGCACGTCGGCGGCAGCTGGGTGAATACCGCCGGCGGCGGCTGCACCACGCCGTCGCTCGGCTCCGGTTCGCCGCTGTGGCAGGCGCAGCTCAACCAGGTGGCGGCGCGCCAATGGTCCACCGGCCCTAACGCCGGCCGTCTGCGGCTGAAGATCGTGCACCCGATGGATACCGGGCTGGTCGCCGGCATTCCGGCCTTTTTCCTGGAAGAAATCACCCTGCGCGACGCGGCCGGCCAGCGCCTGCTGCGCGTGCAGCCGGCCGAGCCGGTCGCGGAAAACCCGGTGTTCACCCTCGGCGGCCTCGGCCACGGGGCGGTCGAGGCCAGCGGCCGCGACAACAACGGCAACCAGTTCAGCACCCGGATCGCGCCATGAGCTGTCGCCAGTTTTTCTGCCACGAACTGCTCTGCCGCCTGCTGGCCGCGCTGCTGCTCGGCAGCGCCAGCCTGCCGGCAGCGCTGGCCGAGGCCTTCGATTACCGCCTGCAGCCGCAGCAAATCGCCTCCGATGTCTATGTGCTGGCGGGTGCCAGCGAGGATTTCGATACCCGCAACGGCGGCAACATCGTCAATATCGGCTTCATTGTCGGCCGCGACGGGGTGATCGTGATCGACAGTGGCCCGTCGCGCCGCTACGGCGAGCAACTGCGCGCTGCGATCCGCCGGGTGACACCGCTGCCGCCGGTACTGCTGCTCAATACCCATCACCACCCCGACCATTTCCTCGGCAATCAGGCCTTTGCCGATCTGCCG
Organism: Dechloromonas sp. ZY10; assembly: GCF_041378895.1. Classification (NCBI taxonomy): domain Bacteria; kingdom Pseudomonadati; phylum Pseudomonadota; class Betaproteobacteria; order Rhodocyclales; family Azonexaceae; genus Dechloromonas; species Dechloromonas aquae. The sequence goes on along the minus strand of NZ_CP144212.1, from coordinate 3,015,902 downwards.
ATTGCCGCCTTGCCGGCGACCCGCCAGGGCATCGCCGCCGAGGGCAATGCCTTCGCCGAAAACTTGTACCGCCTCAGCGGCGACTGGCTGAAAGGGACCGAGGTGCAGACGCCCAACCGCGATCTCGCTGCCGGGACGCTGGAGGTTGCCGGGCGCACGCTGGAACTGCGGGCGCTGGCCGGGCATACCGATGCCGATCTGGTGGTGATCGACCGCGCCAGCGGCGTGATCTTTGCCGGCGACCTGGTTTTCCATGAACGGGCGCCGACCACGCCGCATGCCGAGATCAGCGCCTGGCTGGCGGCGCTCGATACGCTGCAGGCGCTGACCCATGCCCCCGGCTTTACCCGGCTGGTGCCGGGACACGGCCCGGTCAGCGCCGATGCGGCGCCGATTCTGCAGACCCGCGCCTGGCTGCGCTGGCTGGCCGCGCAGCTGGAAGCCGATGCCCGCGCCGGGCTGGACATGAGCGAAGTGCTGCAGCGGCCGCTGCCGCCGGAACTGGCGCGCTTGCCGCTGGCGCAGCGCGAATACCGGCGCTCGGTCGAACACTGGTTCCCGGCCATCGAGGCGCGGGTGCTGGCGGAGAAACCTTGATGCCAAACACGGTCGACCGCCGTTTTAGCTGCATTTTGCTGCTCTCGCTCGGGCTGCACGGCCTGTTGCTCCTAGGCCTGCCCGATCTCCGGCAGCGGCCGGGGGCGCTGGCGGTGGCCGCTGGCGAGCGCGGTGCCAGCCAGCACCGGTCGCTGGTGGCGGTACTCGCCCGGCCGTCGGCCACCACGACTGCTCAGCAGTTGCCACCCACCCGGCAGCGCGCTGCGGCCCCGCTGCCGCGCCGGCCGGCTGCGCCGCCAGCGCTGGTGGCCGCTGCTCCGCTGATCCGGCCGGCGCCTGCGCTGCTGAGCCGCCGCGCCGAGGCCCGGCCGACAGCGTCCGCCGCCTTGCCGGCAGCGGCCAGCCTCCCGGCGCCGAATGTGGCGAATGCCATCAGCGCCAGCAGCGGGCCAGTGCTCACCGCCCTTGCCCCGGCTCCGTTGGCACCGGCAGCGGAAGCGGTCAATCCGCCGCTGCCCGGCCCGGTGCTTGCTGGCGCCGGCGAGGCCTTGCTCGATGCCTATCGCCGGCAGTTGCAGGCGCTGGTTTCGGCGCCGCGCGACTACCCCCGGCTGGCCGCCTTGCGCGGCTGGGAGGGCGAGGTGCGCTTGCGCCTGCGGATTGCGCGCAAGGGCAACCTGCTGGCAGTGCAGCTCGACCGTTCCAGCGGCTTCGAGGTGCTCGACCAGCATGCGCTGGCCCGGCTGGCTGACCACGGCGACTTTCCGCCGCTGCCCGAGCGCTGGGAAGGCGGCGAATTGCAGGTGGTGATTCCGATTCATTACAAGCTGAGAAAAACGACATGAAGAGACAAATTCCCCATCCGCGCCGTCTGGCCTGGCTGACCGCGCTGGCCTGCACCGCCCTGGCCGCCGAGCCGGCCCTGACGCTCAACCCGGTCGAGGTGATGGGCGCCACCCCCTTGCCCGGACTCGGCCTGCCGCGCGATGCGATCCCGGCGCCGGTGCAGCGGCTGGGGGCGGAGGCGTTGGCGGCCCGCCCTGGCGGCAGTCTTGCCGACCTGCTCCAGCAGCAGCTCGGCGGCGTTTTTCTCAACGACATCCAGGGCAACCCCTGGCAGGCGGATCTCAGCTATCGCGGCTTTACCGCCTCACCGCTGCTCGGCACGCCGCAGGGTTTGTCGCTGTACATGGACGGGGTGCGCCTCAACCAGCCCTTCGGCGATGTCGTCAGCTGGGACCTGATTCCGCGTTCGGCGATTGCCGGGATCGACCTGATGCCTGGCTCCAATCCGGTCTATGGCCTGAATACGCTCGGCGGCGCGCTGGCGGTGCACACCAAGAGCGGCCTGAGCCATGCCGGTTCGGCGGTCGAGCTCGGGCTTGGCAGCTACGGGCGCCAGATGCTGACGCTGGAGCATGGCGGGCGCAACGCGCAAGGCCTGCACTGGTTCGTCACCGGCAACACGACGCATGACGGCGGCTGGCGCGACGATTCGCCGAGCCGCCTCGGTCAGCTGTTCGGCAAGCTCGGCTGGCAGGGCGGCGCCACCGATCTGGCGCTGACCGTCGCGCTGGCTCGCACGATGCTGACCGGCAATGGCCTGCAGGATGTCCGCCAGCTCGACCGCGACTGGCGCAGCGTCTATTCGAAGCCCGACGAAACCCGCAACCGCTCGCTGTTCCTCAACCTCGAAGGCAAGCACAGCGTGAACGCCGACACCTTGCTCGCCGGCAACCTCTATTACCGGCGGGTGCGGACCACGACTTACAACGGCGACATCAACGAAGACTCGCTCGACCAGTCGGTGTATCAGCCGAGCGCCGCCGAGCGCACGGCGCTCGCTGCGGCCGGTTACCGCGGCTTTCCGACCAGCGGCGCGAGCGCCGCCAATACCCCCTTTCCCTACTGGCGCTGTCTGGCCAACGTGCTGCTCGCCGACGAGCCGGCCGAGAAGTGCAACGGCCTGATCAACCGCAGCCAGACCACCCAGGAAAACTACGGCTGGAGCGGCCAGCTGACCCGCCTTGGCGAAATCGCCGGCCAGCGCAACCAATGGACGCTGGGCGCGGGTTACGACAGCAGCCGGATGCACTTCACTCAATCCGCGCAGTTCGGCTACCTCAACCCGGACCGCAGCATCGTCCCGGTCGCTGCCTACGCCGACGGCAGCTATACCGGCGACGACGGCCAGCCGATCGACAGCCGTGTTGACCTACGCGGTCGGACCCAGACCTGGAGCGTGTACGCGACCGATACGCTGAGCCTGTTCGAGCGCCTGCACCTGACCGTCTCCGGCCGTTTCAACAGCACCACGGTACGCAACCGCGACCAGATCACCCCCGGCGGCCAGCGCGGTTCGCTCGACGGCGACCACCGTTTCAGCCGTTTCAACCCGGCGCTGGGTCTGGCTTACGCAGCGCTGCCGACATTGACGCTGTACGCCGGCTACAACGAGGGCAGCCGCACGCCGACGGCAGTCGAACTTGGCTGCGCCGACCCGGCTAACCCCTGCAAGCTGCCCAACGCGATGGCCGGCGACCCGCCGCTCAAGCAGGTGGTGACGCGAACTTGGGAAGCCGGGCTGCGCGGCGGCAACAGCCAGTACCGCTGGCACGCCGGGGTGTTCCGCGCCGACAACCGGGACGACATCCTGTTCGTCGCCGGCCAGGCCAACGGCTTCGGCTACTTCCGCAACTTCGGCGAGACCCGCCGCCAGGGCGCCGAACTCGGCGCCAGCGCGCAGCTCGGCAGCGTCCGCCTGAGCGCCGACTACACCTATCTCGACGCCACCTTCGAAAGTGCCGAGACGGTCAATGGCGCCGCCAACAGCAGCCAGGACGCCAACGGCAACATCGCGATCCGCCCCGGCAACCGGATGCCGCTCAGCCCGCGCAACCAGTTGCGCCTGCGCGCCGAGTGGCAGGCCAGCGGGCAGCTGGCGCTCAGTCTGGGGATGCTGGCGGTGTCCGACAGCCTGGCGCGCGGCAACGAAAACGGCTTGCACCAGGCCGACGGCGTCCGCTACCTGGGTAGCGGCCGGGTGCCGGGACACGCGCTCTTCGACCTTGGCGCCAAATATCGCCCAAGCCCGGCGTTGACCGTGTTCGCCTCGGTTTACAACCTGTTCGACCGGCGCTATGCCAGCGCCGCGCAACTTGGCGCCACCGCGCTCACCGCCAACGGCAGTTTCATTGCCCGCCCCTTCGCCGCCAGCGGCGACAACACCACCTTGCTCCACAGCAGCTTCCAGGCCCCGGGCGCGCCGCGCACCGCCTGGATCGGCTTCCGCTACGCCTTCTGACCCGCTTTCGCCAAGGAACGATCATGACCCCGCATCTCCGCTTTCATCCCGTCCTGGCCGCTGTGCTGGGCGCTTTTGCCGCAACCCATGCCGGCGCTGCCGACCTGGTTCTCGACCAGGTGGTGGTCACCGGAAGCCGCGCCGAACAGCGCAGCTTCGACCTGCCGGCGGCCATCGACGTGCTTGGCCGCGAGCGGCTCGACGCCGACCAGCCGCGCGTCAATGCCTCCGAGGCGCTGGCCAGCGTGCCCGGCATTACCGCACTCAACCGCCAGAACTACGCGCAGGACCTGCAATTGTCGTCGCGCGGCTTCGGCGCCCGCTCGGCCTTCGGCGTGCGCGGCATCCGCCTGGTCGCCGACGGCATTCCGGCCTCGATGCCCGATGGCCAGGGGCAGGCGGCGACCTTCAACCTCGACCGCGCCGAACGCATCGAAGTCCTGCGTGGGCCGCTCTCGGCGGTCTATGGCAACCACGCCGGCGGCGTCATCCAGCTGTTTACCGAGGAAGGTCACGGTCGACCGGTGGTCGAGGGCAATTTCAGCGCCGGCAGCGACGCGACCTGGAAGGCCGATCTGGCGGCCAGGGGCGAGATCGGAGGTGTTGGCTACGTGCTCGATACCTCGCGCTTCGCCACCGACGGTTACCGCCAGCACAGCCGCGCCGAGCGCGAGCAGAGCCAGGTCAAGCTGACCTTCAAGCCGAGCGAGGACGGCAAGCTCAACCTGCTGGCGTCGACCTTCCGCCAGTCGGCACAAGACCCACTGGGCCAGACCTGGAGCGGCTTCCGCGCCGATCCGCGCAGCGTCGCCCAGGCTGCGCTCGATTACAACACGCGCAAGGAGATCGAGCAGAGCCAGGGCGGGCTGACCTACGAGCACCGCTTCGGCGAGCACCGCGTGCAAGTCTCGGCCTACATCGGCCAGCGTTCGACCACCCAGTACCAGTCGATTCCGAAATCGGCGCAGACCAATCCCCGTCACAGCGGCGGCGTGATCGATTTCGATCGCGATTACGGCGGCGCCTCGGCGCGCTGGATTGGCCGCTTCGACCTTGCCGGCGGGCGCCTGACCACGACCCTGGGTGCCGATTACGAAACCGCCCGCGACGACCGCCGGGGCTACGAGAATTACGTTGGCAACACGCTCGGCGTGCTCGGCGCGCTGCGCCGCAACGAGGCCGATACGGTCACCAGCTTCGACCAGTACGCGCAGGCCGAATGGGCGCGCGGCGACTGGCAGGTGAATGCCGGCCTGCGCCGCAGCCATGTCGCGTTCAAGGTCGACGACCGTTACCTGAAAAACGGCAACGACGGCGGCCGCGTCGAGTACGACAAGACCACGCCGACCGTCGGCGCGCTCTACCGCCTGAGCCCGGCGGTGAATGTGTACGCCAGCGCCGCGCGCGGCTTCGAGGCGCCGACCTTTGGCGAACTGTTCTACTCCGGCCCCGGCGGCAGCTTCAGCTACGCGCTCAAGCCGGCGCAGAGCACGCACCTGGAAACCGGCCTCAAGGCCTACCTTGGCGCCGATATCCGGCTCGACCTGGCGCTGTTCCAGATCGACACCCGCGACGAACTGGTGGTCGACAGCAGCAGCGGCGGCCGCACCAGCTACCGCAATGCCGGCCGCACCCAGCGTCAGGGGCTGGAAGCGGCGCTCGACAGCCGCTGGGGCGCCGGTTTCAGCAGCCGCCTCGCCTACACCTACCTCGACGCCCGTTACGACCAGGCTTTCACCACCTCCGGTGGCAGCGTGGTCGACGCCGGCAAGCGCCTGCCCGGCATCGCCGCCCAGCAGCTCTACGCCGATCTGGTCTGGCGGCATGCGGCGAGCGGCTTCTACGCCGGGGTCGAAGGCTTGGCGCGCAGCAACATGCAGGTCGAGGACAGCAATACGCAGCGGCCGGCGCCGGGCTACGCCATCGCCAACCTGCGCGTTGGCGTCGAGCGCAGCTACGGCCCGCTCAGCATCCGCACCTATGCCCGCATCAACAACCTGTTCGATCGTCAGTACGTTGGCTCGGTGGTAGTCGGCGACGGCAATGCCCGCTATTACGAAGCCGCGCCGGGCCGCAACTGGCTGGCCGGCGTCGCCCTGCGCTATGCCTTCTGAACCCGGACGCGGGCGAGGCGGCGGCCGCTTCGCCGACCTCGCCCGGCTGGCGGTGCTTGCGGCGTTGGCGGCCCTGTTGAGCACCCGCGCCGTCGCCGCCAGCAGCGCTGACGATCTCGCTTACCGCGAATTCCCGCAGTACGACTACGCCAGCGTGCGCAGTGCGGTGCTCGACGCCATCGAAGGCGAGGGCCTGGTGCCCAGCCCGCCGCTCGACTTTGCCGAAATGCTGGCACGCACCGCCCCGGCCATCGGCCAGCCGCCGCCGCTGCAACGCGGAGAAATCCTGCAATTCTGCAGCGCCAAACTCGCCTTCATCCTGCTCGGCGAAGACCCGGCGCAACTCGCGCTCTGCCCGCTCGCCTTCAACCTTGGCCAGGCCGCCGGCCAGCCGCATCCCTTCCTCAGCTGGCGCCTGCCGGCCGCGACCACGCCGGGGCGAGCGCAGGTCAGGGCGCTCTACCAGCGGCTGCTGAGCAGGGTGATCGAGGAGTTGCCTTAACTTTCGCGCAACTACGGTCGACCGGCGAAAAACCGCGTTTTCCGAGGTCGACCGTGAAAATCCCCGTGCTTCACCAGCCCCGCATCAACGCCACCCCGTGCGCGCCGTGCTGTTGCGCAGTGGCGAGCAGTTCCGGCTGCATGCCGCCGAGGGCGAAGATGGGCAGGGTGTTGCCGGCGAGGGTGGCGGCGAAGCGCTCCCAGCCGAGGCCGGCGGCTTCCGGGTGGGTCGGGGTGGGCAAGACCGGGCCGAGCAGGGCGTAGTCGAGGTTGAGCTGGCCGGCGCGGGCGATTTCTTCGGCGCTGTGGCAGGAGGCGCCAACCCAGGCGAAGTCGGGGCGTTCGCCGCAGGCGGCGAGTGCGGCGCTCGACAGGTGGAGGCCGTCGGCGCCGACCTGGCGGGCGATTTCGGCGTCGTCGTTGATTACCACCAGCGCCCCGTGGCTGTGTGCGATGCGGGTCACCGCCTCGGCCAGCCACAGCCGCTGCGGGCGCGGCCAGCTTTTGTCGCGGACCTGGATCAGGCGCGGTGCGTCGCTGCCGCGCTCAAAAGCCTCTTCCAGGCGCTCCAGGGTGCGCTCGACGCCTTCCGCTTCGGCCAGGGTGATTGCCATTTGCGTCGGCGTCGCCAGACCCTTGAGGATCGGGTCGTTGGCCGGTAGGATCGGCGCGACCTGGGCGGCGTCGCCGCAGGCTTGCCAGGCGACGGCGCTGTGTTCGAGCGGGGCGGTGATGCCGATTTCGCCGTCCCAGGCGGTGACGCGCCAGAAATGCAGGCGCACCGTCGCGTGCGGGTAGGTGAATTGTCGGGTCAGCCACGGCGAGCAGGCGGTGACGCGGATGCCGAGTTCTTCGTGAAGTTCGCGCACCAGCGCCTCGCGCACGCTTTCGCCGGCTTCCAGCTTGCCGCCGGGGAATTCCCAGTAGCCGGCGTAGACCTTGCCTTCCGGCCGCTGCGCGAGCAGGAATTCCTGGCCCAGGCGTGTGCCGGGGGCGGGGCGCAGCATCACGGCGGCGGCGACTTCGACGATCTTGGCGGTGTCGGCGCTCATAGTCCGGCTCCCGGCAGGTGACCGTTGATCCGACCGGCGAGGTCGCGGGCGTATTGCCAGGCGACGCGGCCGGAGCGCGAGCCGCGGCTGAGCGCCCAGTTAAGCGCGTCGCGCTGGTGTTCGGCGATCACTGCATCGCTAATCCCGAAGTGCCGCGCCCAGCGGCCGACCACGGTCAGGTAGTCGTCCTGGCTGAAGGGATAGAAGGAAATCCACAGCCCGAAGCGCTCGGACAGCGAAATTTTTTCCTCGGTCGCCTCGCCGGGGTGGATTTCGTCGTCGACGCGGGTGGTTTCGAGGTTCTCCGAGAAATACTCGGGCATCAGGTGGCGGCGGTTGGAGGTGGCGTAGATCAGTACATTCGCCGGCGGCGCCGCAACCGAGCCGTCGAGCACCGATTTGAGCGCCTTGTAGGCGGTTTCGCCGGCCTCGAACGAGAGGTCGTCGCAAAAGATCACGAAGCGTTCCGGGCGGCCATCGACCAGATCGACGATGTCGGCAAGGTCGACCAGGTCGGCCTTGTCCACCTCGATCAGGCGCAGGCCGTCGGCGGCGTATTCGTTGAGCACCGCCTTGACCAGCGAGGACTTGCCGCAACCGCGCGCGCCGGTCAGCAGCACGTTGTTGGCCGGCTGGCCGGCGACAAACTGGCGGGTGTTGGCGACGATGCGCGCCTTCTGGTCGGCGATGGTGTCGAGGTCGGCCAGGCGGATCGGGTGCGGATGGCGCACCGGCTGCAGCCAGCCGCGTCCCTGCGTCTTGCGCCAGCGGAAGGCGACGGCGGCGTCCCAGTCAGGGGCCGGGGTCAGCGGCGGCAGGCTGGCTTCAAAACGCGCCAGCACCTGTTCGGCGCGGGTGAGCAGTTGTTCGAGTAGTTGTTCGCGTTGCGGGCTGTGGCTCATCGGGCAGGTATACTTTGCGGCAAAAAAACGCACTCTAACGAGCAAGGGCGGGGCTTGTCACCTGCTACCGGCCGCTGCCAGCCCGCCCGCTACCCCTTCACGTCTTTTGCCGTCGTTCGCCATGTTGCTGCCCGCCTCATCGTCCCGTTTTTCCGCCCGTCGCCCCCGCCGCCTCTCTGTTCGCGCCTGCCTGGCGCTGGGCAGCGCCTTGCTGCTCGCTGCCTGCGCCGAGTTGCCCCTGTTGGGCAAGGGTGGGGCGCCGGCCGATGCCGTCCCGGAAAAAGCCGCCTGCACCGCGTCGACCGTGAATGCCGGGGCGGCTGCGTCTTGCCCCGCCTGTCCGGCTTGCCCTGGTGCGCCGGTTGCCGCGCCGGCTTTCAGCCGCGCTTTGCTGCCGGCCGACTACGCCGACCTGCCCGGCTGGGGCGACGACGAGGTGGCGGCCGCCTGGCCGGCCTTCCTGCAATCCTGTCGCGGCATCGCCAGCAAGCCGCACGGTGCGGCCTGGAAGCGGGTCTGCGAGCTGGCGCGGCAGAGCGAGGGCAAGCCGGGTTTCGACCCCCGGCGCTTCTTCGAGACCCAGTTGCGGCCCTACGCGCTGGCCAACAACGCGGGCGCCCGGCCGGTCTTCGAGGGCACCATCACCGGCTATTACGAACCGCTGCTGCGCGGCAGCCGCGAACGCAGCAAGACCTTTGCCCAGCCCTTGCTCGGCGTCCCCGACGACCTGCTGACCATCGACCTCGGCACGCTCTTCCCCGAACTCAAGGACAAGCGCGTGCGCGGCCGGCTGGAGGGCAACAAGGTCGTGCCTTACTGGTCGCGTGCCGACATCGTCGCGCGCGGCGAACGGCTGCCGGCGCGGCCGCTGCTCTGGGTCGATGACGCGATTGAACTGTTCTTCCTGCAGATTCAGGGTTCCGGCCGCGTCCGCCTGCCCGACGGCAGCCTGGTCCGGGTCAATTACGCTGATCAGAACGGCCACCCTTACCAGTCGATTGGCCGGGTGTTGATCGAGCGCGGCGAACTCAAGGCCGAAGAAGCCTCGATGCAGGGCATCCAGGCCTGGGCGCGGGCCAATCCGGCGCGGCTTGACGACTTGCTCAACAGTAACCCGAGCTACGTCTTCTTCCGCGAAATGCCGGCCAACGGCAACGCCAGCAACCCCAATGCCGGGCCGCAGGGCGCGCTGGGCGTGCCGTTGACCCCCGAGCGCAGCCTGGCCATCGACCCGCGCGCGGTGCCGCTCGGTGCCCCGGTCTTTCTCGCCACCACCCGCCCCAATTCGGCGCAGCCGCTCAACCGGCTGATGCTGGCGCAGGATACCGGCGGCGCGATCAAGGGCGCGGTGCGTGCCGACTTCTTCTGGGGCTTCGGCAAGGAAGCCGGCGAACAGGCCGGGCGGATGAAGCAGTCGGGCCGGATGTGGGTGCTGCTGCCGCCGGAGGCAGCACCGCGTTGATGGGCAGAGCAGGGCGGTGCGCACGAAGTTGAGGCGGTGCGCTGCATCGAAGCACCGTTATGGTGCGTTTGGATGCACCATGAAGGATGCAATATCCTGATTTGCAAAGGGTTTTGCGCACTGGAACGGTGCTTGCTTTAAGGCGTCCATCCCTGATATCGGAGGTCACATGGACGCTTTCCAATCCGGCAGCAATGTTTTATTCATCCTGCTCGGCGCCATCATGGTGCTGGCCATGCACGCCGGCTTCGCCTTTCTCGAAGTCGGCACCGTGCGCAAGAAAAACCAGGTCAACGCGCTGGTCAAAATCCTGACCGATTTCGCGATCTCGACCATCGCCTATTTCTTCATCGGCTACGGCGTTGCCTACGGTGTGCATTTCTTCGGCAGCGTCGATACGCTGATGGAAAAGAGCGGTTTCGAACTGACCAAGTTCTTCTTTTTGCTGACTTTTGCCGCCGCGATCCCGGCGATCATCTCGGGCGGCATTGCCGAACGCGCCAAGTTTCACCCGCAACTGGCGGCGACCTTCCTGCTGGTCGGCTTCGTCTATCCCTTCTTTGAAGGCATCGCGTGGAACCAGGCCTTCGGCATCCAGGCCTGGCTCAAGGCGACCTTCGGCGAGGAATTCCACGACTTCGCCGGCTCCGTCGTGGTGCATGCGATGGGCGGCTGGATGGCGCTGCCGGCGGTGCTCCTGCTTGGTGCGCGCTACGGCCGCTACAGCAAGGACGGCCGCATCTCGGCGCACCCGCCCTCATCGATTCCCTTCCTCGCCCTCGGCTCGTGGATCCTGATCGTCGGCTGGTTCGGCTTTAACGTGATGAGCGCGCAAACCCTCGACAAGATTTCCGGCCTGGTCGCCCTCAATTCGCTGATGGCGATGGTCGGCGGCACGCTGGTCGCGCTGGTGATGGGCAAGAACGACCCCGGCTTCGTCCATAACGGCCCGCTCGCCGGCCTGGTTGCGGTCTGCGCCGGCTCCGACCTGATGCACCCGATGGGTGCGCTGGTGGTTGGCGGCGTCGCTGGCGGCCTGTTCGTGGTGATGTTCACGCTGACGCAAAACCGCTGGAAGATCGACGACGTTCTCGGTGTCTGGCCGCTGCACGGCCTCTGCGGCGCCTGGGGCGGCATCGCCGCTGGCATCTTCGGCAGCAAGGCCCTGGGCGGCGCCGGCGGCGTCGCCTTCATGCCGCAGCTGATCATGACGGTGATGGCCATCGTCATCGCCCTGGCCGGCGGCGCGCTGGTCTACGGCCTGCTCAAGAGCGTCTTCGGCATCCGCCTCGACCAGGAAGAAGAATACGAAGGCGCCGACCTGTCGATCCACAAAATTACCGCCACGCCGGAGCGCGAGCCGAACTGGTAAGCGGGTGGCAGGAAGCAATTCAGTCCGGCTGGCGGGAGTGAAGCCTGGCGGACGGTAGATCAACAAAGCCCGGCGGTTGCCGGGCTTTGTGTTTGGATCCTTCTGTTGCTTGGTTTTGGCGGTTATTCGGGTGGCCTGCTAATCAATTGCCACTAAGTTGAGGGGGGGGGCTGTATCAGTCCTTCAGGCGGCCATTACTACGGATTAGGAGGCAGCGACAGCCACATGCTGGGGCGTGGCGGAGAATTGTTTTTTTGCTTTCTGTTATGCTCTTGTTGTTTTTTGGATTGCTTCTCTGGTGCCGCGATGGAAAATATTCTCTACCAAGTTCTGCTTGTGATCGTGATGGTTTGTGCTCTCCTGTTTGCCGTTTGGCATGTTGTGCTTTTCTTCCACAATCGGAAACGAAAGCGGTTGGCAGCGCGTCGTCACCAATCGGGTAGCTATAGTTTTTGTAGGTGGCATATCGACAAAAACGGGCATCCGTATCCCGTGATGGTGAGCGCACCTCTCAGGCAGGGCAGTGAAGACCGCGTTGACTGACTTGATCCCGCCAATTTTTAGCCGGTGAACCTGGTTGCCCATATTGGCAGTTCATCGAGTTGCCTCAGGAACTGGGGGCTTTGCCGACTGTGCTACGGTCGGTATTTCTCCCCGCAGCAACAAAACTCCGATTTCGCCGGTCGACCGTGGCAGCCGGCGCTGAGAGCTTCAGATTCACCGCGCCCGCAGCAGCAACAGGATGAAAACGCACAGGCCGAGCAGTCCGGACAGGATTTTCCAGAAGCGCACCGGGTCGCGTTCGAGTAGCGGCACGCGCCGGATGTTGCTGAATTCGGGGGCGGGGTGTTGCAGGTTGTGGGCGAATTCGGAGACGACTTCCTGGCGTTTTTCCGGGTTCGGGTGCAGTGCCTTGGCCAGCACCGCGTCGAGCCAGGCCGGCAGGTCCGGGCGGTGGTGGCGGAGCGGGATGTAGCGCAGGCTCTTCAGTTCCTGCGGGTTGCGGATGCGGGTGATGGCGAGGCCGTAGGGGAGTTGCCCGGTCAGCAGCCGGTAGGCGATCGCGGCCAGCGAGAAGAGATCGCTGCGGACGCTGCTTTCCTCGCCGAGCAGGCATTCGGGGGCCATGTATTGCAGCGTGCCCGGCGGCAGTTCGGCCACCGGCTGGCCGGCGCTTTCGGCAAGGCCGGCGACGTGGACATTGGCCAGGTCGATCAGCTTGACCGTGCCTTGCCGGTCGAGCATCAGGTTTTCCGGGCGCAGGTCGCGGTGCAGCATGTCGCGCCGGTGCAGTGCCTGCAGGCCCAGTGCCGCTTGCCCGATGAGGTCGCGGACGGCCTCCAGTGGCGGCGCCGGGTGGTCGGTCAGCCATTGCCCCAGGGTCTGGCCTTCGATGTATTCCATCGCTACGTAAAGATGCCGGCGGGGCCGGTCGCCGTTCCAGGCCTTGATCACATGCGGGCTGTCGACGCGGCGGGCGACCCATTCTTCAAGGACGAAGCTGTCGAGGTAGTGCGGGTCGTTGCGCAGGTCGACCGAGGGCGTTTTCAGCACCACTGGCTGCCCGCTGGTGTCGTCGCTGGCGAGATGGACGTGGCTGCGCGCGCTGACCTGCAATTCGCGGACAACGGTGAAGCCCTCGAAGGCCAGGCGCGGGGCGAGCGGCGGCGGCAGCGCCAGGTGTTCGCGGCGGAGCAGGGCTTGCGGGCTGTCGGCGTCGGGCAGCGCGTCGATGCGCAGGATCTGCAGGGTGGCGTCGTCGTCGCTGCCGGCAGCGCGTGCCTGCTCGACCAGTTGCGCAGCGGCGGCGTCGAGGTCGTCGGGATGCTGCGCCAGCGCCTGATTGATCCCGTTTGCCGTGAGCTGGCTGTAGGCGCCGTCGGTGGCCAGCAGGTACACCTCGCCGGGCGCGGCTTCCCAGCTGCGGTGGTCGATGTCGACGTGGGCGGCGGTGCCGAGCGCGCGCGCCAGGTAGCTTTCGCTGGCCGAGAGCGCGATCCGGTGATCCTCGCTCAGTTGTTCCAGCGCTTGCGGGTGGAGCCGGAAGATACGCGAATCGCCGACATGGAAGAGGTGCAGCTTGCGCCCCTTGAGGACCAGCGCGCTGAAGGTGCAGACGTAGCCCCGGTCCTTGTCGAAACGGCCGTCGCCGGCCTGGGTCTGGCCGTGCAGCCAGGCGTTGGTCGCGGCGAGGACGCAGTGGGCCGCGCGGCGCACGGTCCACGCTTCGGAAGTCGCAAAATAGTCGTCGAGAAAGGTCCGCACCGCCATCGCGCTGGCTTGCTGGCTGACCCGGCTGCTGCTGATGCCATCGGCCAGCGCCAGGGCAACGCCCTTGCTGGCCAGCAACCCGCCGCGCGGCACGAAGGCGCCGTGGAAGTCCTGGTTCTCCGCATGCGCACCGGCCAGCGAGTGCTGGCCGATGCTGACTTGCAGGCCGGAGGGGCGCATTGGCAGCGTTCCGCTCAGGCGACCTTGCGCTTCGGCGCGGTCTTGTAGTGCGTCGAGTAGAGCGTGGCGCCGACGAAGGTCAGGCCACCGACCAGGTTGCCGAGCACGGTCGGGATTTCGTTCCAGATCATGTAGTCCATGAAGGTGAAGTTGCCGCCGAGCATCAGGCCGGACGGGAAAAGGTACATGTTGACGATGCTGTGCTCGAAGCCCATGTAGAAGAAGACCAGAATCGGCATCCACATCGCCATCACCTTGCCCGAGACGCTGGTCGACATCATCGCCGCGACGACGCCGGTCGAGACCATCCAGTTGCACATCACGGCGCGGACGAACAGGGTCAGCATCCCGGCGGCGCCGTGTGCGGCGTAGCCGACGGTGCGGCCCTCGCCGATGTGGCCGATCTTCTGGCCGATGGCGTTGGGCGCCTCGCTGAAGCCGTTGGTGAAGATGATCGCCATGAACACGGCGACGGTCAGCGCGCCGGCGAAGTTGCCGGTGAACACCAGTGACCAGTTGCGCAGCACGCCGTTCCAGGTGGCGCCCGGACGCTTGTCCATGACCGCCAGCGGGGCCAGGGTGAACACCCCGGTGAGCAGGTCGAAGCCGAGCAGGTAGAGCATGCAGAAGCCGACCGGGAAGAGCAGCGCGCCGATCAGCGGGTTGCTGGTGTTGACCGTGACGCTGACGGCGAAGGCAGCGGCCAGCGCGAGGATGGCGCCGGCCATGTAGGCGCGGACGAGGGTGTCGCGGGTGGACATCAGCAGCTTGGATTCGCCGGCGTCGACCATCTTGGTGACGAACTCGGCAGGAGCGAGGTAGGCCATGGTGATTCCTTCTTGGATTGAATTGAATGCGGGGGCGTCAGGCGGCGAGCTGGAGCAAAATCTGCTGGCCGTCGCAACGTACCGGGTAGCTGCGGATCGATTGCTCGGGGATTTCCAGGCAGGCGCCGGAACGCAGGTCGAAGTGCTGCTTGTAGAGCGGCGAGGCGACCACCAGGTGTTCGCCGAGGTTGCCGACCAGGCCGCGTGCGAGGACGCTGGCGCCGGATTTCGGGTCGATGTTGTCGAGCGCGTAGCAGTCGCTGTCGCCGACCCGGAAAATGGCGATGTGGCGGCCTTCGACCAGCGCGCAGACGCCGGTGTTGGGGAGGATGTCGTCGAGTCGGCAGACCGGCTGCCAGGAAGTCGAAGTAGTCATGATCGGGACCTTTCAGGAATCAGAGCGTGAGCGGGTCGGCGGCGGCATGTTCGCGTTCGTCGGCTTGCGCCGGGCGGATCTGGCCGCGCTCCTTGACGAAGACGATGCGCTGGTCGGCGCTGTCGCTGTTGACGAAGGTGCGGAAGCGCTGGCGGACGGCCGGGTCGTTGACTGCGGTCTTCCATTCGCACTGGTAGGTGTCGACCACGTGCTGCATCTGGGCTTCGAGTTCGCCGCACAGACCCAGGCTGTCATCGATCAGCACCGATTTGAGGTAGTCGAGGCCGCCTTCCAGGCTTTCGCGCCAGGTGCTGGTGCGCTGCAGCCGGTCGGCGGTGCGCACGTAGAACATCAGGAAGCGGTCGATCAGGCGGATCAGTTCGGTCTTCGACAGGTCGGCGGCGATCAGTTCGGCGTGCCGTGGCTTCATCCCGCCGTTGCCGCAGACGTACAGGTTCCAGCCGCGTTCAGTGGCGATCACGCCGACATCCTTGCCCTGTGCTTCGGCGCATTCGCGGGTACAGCCGGAAACCCCGAACTTGATCTTGTGCGGCGCGCGCAGCCCCTTGTAGCGGTTTTCCAGATCGATCGCCAGGCCCACCGAGTCGTCGACCCCGTAGCGGCACCAGGTGCTGCCGACACAGCTTTTGACCGTGCGCAGTGACTTGCCGTAAGCGTGGCCGGATTCGAAGCCGGCGGCGATCAGTTCTTCCCAGATCAGCGGCAGTTGCTCGACGCGGGCACCGAACAGGTCGACCCGCTGGCCGCCGGTCACCTTGGTGTACAGGCCGTATTTCTTGGCCACCTGGCCGACCGCGATCAAGCCGTCGGGGGTGACTTCGCCGCCGGGCATGCGCGGGACCACCGAATAGGTGCCGTCCTTCTGGATGTTGCCCAGGTAGTAGTCGTTGCTGTCCTGCAGGCTGGCGAGTTCGCCCTTGAGCACGAAGTCGTTCCAGCATGAGGCGAGGATCGAGGCCGCCAGCGGCTTGCAGATGTCGCAGCCGAGGCCCTTGCCGTGGCGGGCAAGGAGTTCGGCGAAGGAGGTGATCTGGCCGACCCGGACCAGATGGAACAGCTCCTGCCGTGAATGCGGGAAATGTTCGCAAACGTGGTTGTTGACCGTGAGGCCGAGCTTGGCCATTTCCGCCTTCATCACCTGCGTCACCAGCGGGATGCAGCCGCCGCAGGTGGCGCCGGCCTTGGTGCAGGCCTTGATCTCGCCGATGCTGGTCTTGCCCTCGGCGACGGCGGCACGGATCTGGCCCTTGGTCACGTTGTTGCACGAGCAGATCAGCGCGCTGTCGGGCAGGGCGTCCGGCCCCAGTCCGGGCTTGGCCTTGCCGTCGCTGGCGGGGAGGATGAGGAATTCGGGATCGGCGGGCGGTGCGATGCCGTTCAGCACCATCTGCAGCAAGGTGCCGTATTCGTCGGCGTTGCCGATCAGCACCGCGCCGAGCAGGCGCTTGCCATCCTCGCTGAGGACGATCTTCTTGTAGATTTCCTTGCATTCGTCGACATAGCGGAAGCTGCGGCTGCCCGGCGTCTTGCCGTGCGCATCGCCGATGCTGGCGACATCGACGCCCATCAGCTTGAGCTTGGTGCTGAGGTCGGCACCGGCAAAGGCGGCGCCGACCTCGCCGGCGAGGTGGCGGGCGACGACGCGGGCCATTTCGTAACCCGGTGCGACCAGCCCGAACAGCTGGTCGTGCCAGGAGGCGCATTCGCCGATGGCGTAGATGTCCTTGTCGCTGGTCTGGCAGTGGTCGTTGACCGAGAAGCCGCCACGGGCGCCGACGGCCAGCGCGTTCTGCCGGGCCAGTTCGTCGCGCGGGCGGATCCCGGCCGAAAAGACGATCATGTCGGTTTCGAGATAGTGGCCGTCGGCGAACACCATGCGGTGCCGCGCCCGGGCGCCGTCACGGATTTCGACGGTGTTGCAGCCGGTATGCACGTGGGCGCCGAGGGCTTCGATCTTGTTGCGCAGGATGCGGCCACCTTCGTCGTCGACCTGCACTGCCATCAGGCGCGGAGCGAATTCGACGACGTGGGTTTCCAGTCCGAGATCCTTGAGTGCCTTGGCGCATTCCAGCCCGAGCAGGCCGCCGCCGACGACCACGCCGCTGCTGGAGATGGCGCCCGAGGCTTTCATTCCTTCCAGATCCTCAATCGTGCGATAGACGAAGCAGTGCGGGCGGTCGTTGCCGGGCAGCGCCGGGACGAAAGGGTAGGAGCCGGTGGCGATCACCAGCTTGTCGTAAGGCAGCGTGTCGCCGTCCTGGGTGGTGACGGTCTTGTGCTGGCGGTCGATTGCTGCTGCCTTGGTGTTGAGGCGCAGGGCGAAGCCGCTGGCGGCGAAGAAGTCGGGAGCGACCAGCGACAGGTCGTCGGCGCTCTTGCCGCTGAAGAATTCCGACAAATGGACGCGGTCGTAGGCGGTGCGCGGTTCTTCGCACAGCACCGTGACTTCTACTCCAGGCAGAGCGCGTTGATGCAGTTCTTCAAGGAACTTGTGGCCCACCATGCCGTGGCCGATGACGATTATCTTCATGCTCGTTCTCACCTGCCGCTTCGGTGGAACGTCGCGTTGCGACCCGCCGTGCCTTGCCGGCACTGGGGTTTGGCGCTGTCCGAAAGCGGCTCTGTCGATTAGGGAAACCCGGTCGTGCGCAAGGCTGACCGGATACCGACACCGTTGTCGGAAAGCTTTGCCCTTGGCTACTTTGCGGCGGGCTGTTCAGCTTAAAGCACGACGCGTGCCAGATGCTCGCAGGGGCGGATTTCCCTCCTGCGCCGGGGGGGAAGCGTGCAACAGCGACGGATCGCCTGCCCGTTAATGTGCATCTGAGCCCGTTCATGGGGCAGGCGCCGAAACTTTTGTTCCATTTTGGTGCGGATGCACTGTGGCTGGGCTAGCGGAAAGAAGTGCGGAAGGGCTTGCCCGGTACTCGACTTTTTTAAATATTTCGATAATATTCGAAATATGGAAACACTGAATGCTGCTGAACTGCTGGCTGCTCTCGGGCATGAGTCCCGCCTTGCCATCTTCCGTCTCTTGGTTGAAGCCGGGCCGGCCGGGGTGACGGCGAGCGCGATTGGCGAACGGCTGGGGATGGCGCCGGCGACTTTGTCCTTTCATCTGGCCCATCTGAGCCGGGTGGGGCTGATCACCGGGGAGCGGGAAAGCCGTTTCATCCGTTATTCCGCAAGCTACGCGACGATGGATGAACTGATCGCCTTCCTGACCCGCAATTGCTGCCAGGGCGAAGCCTGCCTGCCGAAAACCGCCTGCTGCGACACGATTGAAAAGCGTCGCGCTGATCTGGAGAAACCCTGATGTCCACGTTGAAAACTGTGCTGGTGCTGTGCACCGGCAATTCCTGTCGCTCGCAAATGGGCGAAGCCATCCTCAATCACGATCTGGCCGGGCTGGTGCGCGGCATTTCCGCCGGCACCCGGCCGCAACCCAAGGTGGCCGATGGCGCGCTTGAAGCGCTGCGCCTGGCCGGCCTGCCGACCGCGGGGTTGCACCCCAAGGACGTCGAGGCCGTGATGGACGAGGCAATCGACCTGGTGGTCAGCGTGTGTGACAACGCCAAGGAAACCTGTCCGGTCTTTCCGCGGCCGGTGGCGCGCATTCATCTGCCTTTCCACGATCCGCACGGCGAACCGCTGGCCAGCTTTGTTGCCGTCCGCGACGACATCCGCGCCCGCCTGGTGCCGGCAGTACGGGCAGCGCTGGGTCTGGGGGAAGCCTGATGTCGGCACAATGCGAAATCACCGCCAAGGCGGCAGCCGGCGCGCCGATGAGCGTTTTTGAGCGCTATCTGACGCTCTGGGTCGGCCTCTGCATCGTCGCCGGGATTGCCCTCGGCCAGCTGGCACCCGGCGTGTTCCAGGCCATCGGTCGGCTGGAGGTGGCGCAGGTCAATCTGCCGGTCGGTCTGCTGATCTGGGTGATGATCATCCCGATGCTGGTCAAGGTCGATTTCGGCGCGCTGCATGAAGTGAAGCAGCATGTGCGCGGGATTGGCGTGACGCTGTTCGTCAATTGGCTGGTCAAGCCGTTCTCGATGGCTTTCCTCGGCTGGTTGTTCGTGCGCAACCTGTTTGCGCCGCTGTTGCCGGCCGAGCAGCTCGACAGCTACATCGCCGGCCTGATCCTGTTGGCAGCGGCACCCTGTACCGCGATGGTTTTCGTCTGGAGCCGGCTGTCGAATGGCGACCCGCTGTTTACGCTGTCGCAGGTGGCCTTGAACGACACGATCATGGTGGTCGCCTTCGCTCCGCTGGTGGCCTTCCTGCTTGGCCTGTCGGCCATCACCGTGCCCTGGGATACGCTGCTGACCTCGGTGGTGCTCTACATCGTGATCCCGGTGGCGCTCGCCCAATGGTGGCGCAAGGCGCTGCTGGCCCAGGGGCAGGCAGCGTTCGATGCAGCGATGGCCAAGATCGGCCCCTGGTCGATCACGGCCCTGCTGGCCACGCTGGTGCTGCTTTTCGCCTTCCAGGGCGAGGCCATCCTCAAGCAGCCGCTGGTCATCGCGCTGCTGGCCGTGCCGATCCTGATCCAGGTGTTTTTCAACTCGGCGCTGGCGTACTGGCTGAACCGGGCGGTGGGCGAGAAACATAATGTCGCTTGCCCGTCGGCGCTGATCGGGGCCTCCAACTTCTTCGAACTGGCGGTTGCGGCCGCAATCAGCCTGTTCGGTTTCGAGTCGGGGGCGGCACTCGCCACGGTGGTCGGCGTACTGATCGAGGTGCCGGTGATGCTGCTGGTGGTCAAGGTGGTGAATGCCAGCAAGGGCTGGTACGAAGCAAGGTAAGCGAAGAACACGGTCAACGCCCCTCGGGGACACAAAAGGAGTCGATCATGGATGGCCTGATGCTGGCCCTGCAAGGCGGCCTCGACAGCCTGGCTTCATATCTGGCAGCGCATGTGCTGCTCTGCCTGGTGCCGGCCTTTTTCATCGCCGGTGCGTTGTCGGCGCTGGTACCGCAGCAGGCGATCATCCGCTTTCTCGGGCCGACGGCGCCCAAGTGGATGTCCTACTCGGCGGCGGCCGGTGCCGGCAGCCTGCTGGCGGTGTGCTCCTGCACTATCCAGCCCTTGTTTGCCGGCATCTATAAAAAAGGGGCCGGGCTTGGGCCGGCGATCACCTTCCTCTTCTTCGCGCCGGCCGCCAATATCCTGGCGCTGGCCTATACCGGCGTCGCGCTCGGGGCGGAGTTCGCGATTGCCCGCATCCTGCTCGCGCTGGCCTTCGGGATCGGCATCGGCATGATCATGGCCATCCTTTTTCGCGAAGCCGACGTGGCCCGACTTGGCGATGCGGCCACCTTCGCCGATGCAGGCGGCGTGCCGGGCAAGGCGCTGGCCTTCATCGGCATGCTGGTGGCGCTGCTCTTGGCCGGGACCTTGAAGCTGGATCTGTTCAAAAGCGTGGTGTTTGCCTTCGAGTTGCCGTGGTCGGGTGCGGCCGGGGTGCAGCAGACGCTGGATCGGTGGGTTCCGGTCAATGAAGCCATCGGGGCAGAGGGTTTGAGTCTGCAGGGCGCGTTGCTGATCGGCCTGCTGGCGATGATCGGCGCGGTGGCTTGGCGGGGGCTGGGGACGGTCGACGCCGGCTTCAATCGCCTGACGCCGCTGGCGTTGGGGCTGACCGTGCTGACCCTGATCGTTGCCGCGCTCGGCGTCCGGGTTGACGCCGCCGGTCTGCTGGTCAGCCTGACCGGGCGCACGCTGGCGGTCGCCGTCTGTGCGCTGGCGCTGATCCCGCTGGCGCGCCGGTTCGATGCCTGGGACGTCCAGCAGTGGTTGTGGGAAACCTGGCGCTTCGTGAAGCAGATTTTTCCGCTGCTCATCGTCGGCGTGTTTCTGGTCGGGGTGATCCGGGTGTTCATCCAGCCGGAGTGGATTCGTGCGCTGGCCGGTGCCAATACCCTGCTGGCCAACCTGAGTGGCGTGCTCTTTGGCGTCTTCATGTATTTCCCGACCCTGGTCGAGGTGCCGATTGCCAAAATGTTCCTGTCGCTCGGCATGCATCCGGGGCCGTTGATTGCCTACCTGATGGCCGACCCGGAACTGTCGCTGCAGAGTATCCTGATTACGGCAGCGATCATCGGCAAGCTGCGGGCCTGGACCTACGTCGGACTGGTGGCGCTGTTTTCCACAGTGGCCGGCCTGACCTATGGGGCCTGGGTCGATGGCATGCCCGCCTGGCAACTGGCTGCGGTGGTGCTGGGGTTTGTCGCCGGCGTCGTCGGCGTGCTGCATCTGATTGAAGGCCGCCGTCGCGCGGCCAGGGGAGAAACGACATGTTGATCAAGATTCTCGGCAGCGGGTGTGCCAAGTGCAACCGACTGGAACAACTGACCCGCGAGGCGGTGGCCGAACTCGGGCTGGAGGCCAGTTTTGAGCATGTGCGCGAGATGGACCGCATCATGGCCTATCCGATCATGACCACGCCGGCGCTGGTGGTTGACGAGCAGGTGCTGGTTTCCGGGCGCATGCCGAGCAAGGACGAATTGCTGAGCTGGTTGCAGCCGCGCTAGGCGGGGGGCGCGTTCCTCCGCTATCCTGCGCGCTGCAAGGCGGGGCAAAGGGCTCCGTGGCTTCGGCTCAAGGAGGCGGTGTGCGGAACAAGCAGGTCCTGCTAGCGGCAGGTTTTCTGGTCGGGATGGTTCCGGCCTGGGGTGGCGAAGTCAGCGTTGCCGTGGCGGCGAATTTCACCGGCCCGATTCAGGTGCTGGCGCCGCTGTTCGAGCGCGAAACCGGCCACAAATTGCAAGCCGCTTTCGGCGCGACCGGCAAGTTCTACGCCCAGATCAGCAACGGCGCCCCCTTCGAAGTGCTGCTGGCGGCCGACGACGAAACTCCGGCGCGGCTGCTCAAGGAAGGGCAGGGGGTTCCCGGTAGCGCCTACACCTATGCGGTCGGCCGGCTGGTGCTGTGGTCACCCGACGACAAGTTGATCGACGAGCGCGGCGAGGTACTGAGGAAGGGAGCTTTCCGGCACCTGGCGCTGGCCAACCCAAAGACTGCGCCGTATGGGCTTGCCGCGCAGCAGACGATGGCCAGGCTGGGCGTGCTGGAAACGCTCCGGCCACGTTTCGTTCAGGGCGAGAACATTGCGCAGACACACCAGTTTGTCAGCACCGGCAATGCCGAACTGGGTTTTGTCGCCTACTCACAGGTGATCAAAAATGGTCGCATCGGCGGTGGTTCCGGCTGGCTGGTGCCGGCCGAGTTTCATGATCCGATCCGCCAGGATGCGCTGCTGTTGCACAAGGGGCGCCATAACCCGGCGGCGCAGGCCTGGTTGGCCTTTCTCAAGGGCGACGCGGCGCAGACCGTGATTCGTTCCTTCGGTTACGAATTGCCCCGGTAATTTCCCCGGTCGGCGTTGCTACGGTCGACCGGAAAAAACGGCATTTTTCGTCGTCGACCGTGGCAGCGGCATGTCGGTGCGGCGGTGCGAGTCGCCGGCGGCCGCGAACCGGATGAGAGGCGAAGCCGGGCTTACTTCTCGTAAACCAGTTCGGCGCGGCGGTTTTCGGCCCAGGATTCTTCGTCGTGGCCCTTTTGCCGGGGCTTGCTCTCGCCCAGGCTGCGGATGCCGATGCGGTTTTCCGGGGCGCCGTGGTTGAGCAGGGTCTGGCGCACGCTGTCGGCGCGCTTCTGGCCGAGGCGACGGTTGTAGTCGCTGGGGCCGCGTTCGTCGGCATGGCCTTCGATGCGGATGCGCAACGCCGGGTTGGCCGCCAGGTGGCGGGCATGCGCCTGCAGCACCGTGTCGTAGTCGGCCTTGATCGCGGCGCTGTCGAGGTCGAAGTGAATGCTGCGTACGTTCAGCGGGTCACCCAGCGCCGGCTGGCCGCCTGTTGCGTCGGTGCCGGCACCCGGCGTGGCCGCCGCCAGACGGGTTTCGCCCTGCAGTTCCGGCGGCACCGGCTGGCCGAGCAGGCCGGGATGCACCTTGAGCGCCCCCTTTTGCGAAATGTGCTTGCTCGGCGGGATGTCGCCCTTGATGGCGCAAGCGGCGAGCAGGGAGGACAGAAGCAGGGTGGCAGGCAGGGAGGCGCGCATCGTTTCGGGCAGCGGAAGTTAGGGCAAGGGCGAATGATAGCCGCTTGGCCCGGGCTTGTCTGCGGGCGTCAGCGGTATGCCGCTTGCCAAAGCTTCAAAGGATATAAGCAAATTCTGAAATTTTATTTGTTGTTATAAGAGGCGTCGGCTAAATTGCCTCCATTGCTTTTGGAGTACCCGCATATGAAATCCCTGCGCCACACCTTGTCTGCTCTTGTTCTTGCCCTTGCCAGTGCTGCCGTTCTGGCCGATGCGACCTTGCTGAATGCTTCCTACGATGTCGCCCGCGATGTGTACAAGGACTACAACCCGATGTTCCAGAAATACTGGAAGGCCAAAACCGGCGAGAGTCTCGAACTGAAGCAGTCGCATGGCGGTTCGACCAAGCAGGTACGTGCCGTTGCCGACGGCCTGGAGGCCGACGTGGTGACCATGAACCAGGCCAACGATATCGAGTTTCTCGCCGACAAGGGCCTGGTGGCCAAGGACTGGGCCAGGAAATTCCCCAACAACGCTTCGCCCTACACCTCGACCATGGTTTTCATCGTCCGCAAGGGAAACCCCAAGGCGATCAAGGACTGGAGTGATGTGGCCGCAGCCGGTGTGCAAGTGATCGTTCCGCACCCCAAGAACACCGGCAACGGTCGCAACACCTACCTTTCGGCCTGGGCCTGGGCGCTCAAGCAGCCGGGCGGCAGCGACGCCAAGGCGCAGGAATTCGTTGGCAAGCTGTTGAAGAATGCGCCGCTGTTCGCCGCCGGTGGCCGCGATGCGACCACCACCTTCATGCAGCGCCGTCTGGGCGATGTGCTGATCACCTTCGAGTCCGAGGCCGAGATGATCGCCAAGGAATTCGGCAAAGGCGAATTCGAAGTGGTTTATCCCAGCCTGACCATGCAGACCGAGTTTCCGGTGGCGCTGGTTGAGAAAGTGGTGGACAAGAAGAACACTCGTACTCAGGCCAAGGCTTATCTGGATTACCTGTGGTCCAAGGAAGGCCAGGAAAACGCGGCGCAGAACTACCTGCGGCCGCGCGATCCCGAAATCCTGAAGAAGTACGCCCAGTTTTTCCCCCCGGTCAAAACCTTCACCGTCGATGAAGTCTTTGGCGGCGCCAACAAGGCCTTTGCCACCCACTTCAAGGATGGCGGCAGCTTCGACCAGATTTACGTCGCCAAGTAATTCGCGGCAGAATCGCGCCCGCAGTCATCACCTCTGGGGCGCCGGAGCTCAGCCGTCAGGCTGGTCGCCGGCGCCTTTCGCTTTGCTACGGTCAACCCGGAATTTGAATAAAAAAACATGTCCGTCAATTCCCAACGTGTACTCCCTGGATTCGGGCTCGCGCTCGGCTACACGCTGGTCTATCTGTCGCTGCTGATCCTGCTGCCGCTGGGCGGCATGATCCTCAAGGCGTCGGAACTGGGCCTCGTGCAAATCCTCGACATCGCGCTCGGCGAACGTTCGCTGGCGGCGTTTCGCGTCACCTTCGTCTCGTCGCTGCTGGCGGCGTCGATCAACGCTTTTTTCGGGTTGATCGTGGCCTGGGTGCTGGTCCGCTACTCCTTCCCCGGCAAGCGTTTCGTCGATGCCCTGGTCGATCTGCCTTTCGCGTTGCCGACGGCGGTCGCCGGGATCACGCTGGCCACGCTCTACGCCGGTAACGGCTGGCTCGGCCGCTATCTCGAACCGCTCGGCTTCAAGGTCGCTTACACCCCGCTCGGCATCGTCGTTGCGCTGACCTTCGTCACCCTGCCGTTTGTCGTGCGTACATTGCAGCCGGTGATCGAGGATATCGAAACCGAGGTTGAAGAGGCGGCAGCGACGCTCGGCGCCTCGCGCTGGCAGACCTTTGCCAAGGTCATCTTCCCGGCCATCGGTCCGGCGTTGCTGACCGGCTTCGCGCTGGCCTTTGCCCGCGCGCTCGGCGAGTTCGGTTCGGTAATCTTCATCGCCGGCAACCTGCCGCTGATCTCCGAGATCGTGCCGTTGCTGATCATTTCCAAGCTGGAGCAATACGACGTGCTCGGCGCCACCGCGCTGGCGGTGGTGATGCTGGCGATTTCCTTCGTGCTGCTGCTGGTGATCAACCTTCTGCAATGGTGGGCGGCCAATCGGCACAAGAATATCGAGCCGCTGGAAGTCGCTGCCGGCAAGGCCGGGCAGGGGAGCACCGCATGAGCCACAATAAATTGACCCGCGCGACGCAGGAGCCGGCCTGGGTGCGTCGCACCCTGCTCGCTGTCGGCCTCGGCTTCCTCTTCTTCTTCCTTGGCCTGCCGCTGCTGGCGGTGTTTGTCGAAGCATTGGCGCAGGGCCTGCCGCTCTATCTCGACGCGCTGCAGGACCCGGAAACCCGCTCGGCGATCTGGTTGACCGTGGTCATCGCGCTCGCCGTGCTGCCGTTCAACATCCTCTTCGGCGTCGCAGCCGCCTGGGCCATCGCCAAGTTCGATTTCAAGGGCAAGAGCCTGCTGATCACCCTGATCGACCTGCCGTTCGCGGTCTCGCCGGTGGTCGCCGGGCTGATCTTCATCCTGCTCTTCGGTGCTCAGGGCTATTTCGGCCAATGGCTGGCGGCGAATGAATACAAGGTGATCTTTGCCGTGCCGGGGATGATCATCGCCACCCTGTTCATCACCTTCCCCTTCATCGCCCGCGAATTGATCCCGTTGATGCAGTCGCAAGGCAAGGATGAAGAAGAGGCGGCGATTTCGCTCGGCGCGTCCGGCTGGCAGATGTTCTGGCGGGTGACCCTGCCCAACATCAAGTGGGGCCTGCTTTACGGCGTGATCCTGTCGAACGCCCGGGCGATGGGCGAGTTCGGCGCGGTGTCGGTGGTCTCCGGCCACATTCGCGGCGAGACCAACACCCTGCCGCTGCACGTCGAAATCCTTTACAACGAATACAACGCCATCGGCGCCTTCGCTGCGGCGTCGGTGCTGGCCTTGCTGGCGCTGGTCACGCTGGTCGCCAAGACCATCGTCGAATGGCGCATGCGCAAGGAAACTGAAATGCTGAACGCAGAACTTCCCGGCGAGAAAACCCAATGAGCATCGAAATCCGCAATATCTCCAAGCGCTTCGGCAATTTCGTCGCGCTCGATAACATCAATCTCGACATCCCGACCGGCGAACTGGTCGCGTTGCTCGGCCCGTCCGGCTGCGGCAAGACCACGCTGCTGCGCATCATCGCCGGCATGGAAAGCGCCGATCAGGGCGAAATCCTGTTCTCCGGCGCCGAAGCGACTCACCTGCACGCCCGCGAGCGGAACGTCGGCTTCGTCTTCCAGCATTACGCGCTGTTCCGCCACATGACGGTGTTTGAGAACGTTGCCTTCGGCCTGCGCGTCAAGCCGCGCAAGGAGCGGCCGTCGGACACCGAAATCAAGCGCCGGGTGATGGAATTGCTCGGCCTGGTCCAGCTCGACTGGCTGGCCGACCGCTATCCGTCGCAACTTTCCGGCGGCCAGCGGCAGCGCATCGCGCTGGCCCGCGCCCTGGCCGTCGAACCCAAGGTGCTGCTGCTCGACGAGCCTTTTGGCGCCCTCGACACCAAGGTGCGCAAGGAGTTGCGCCGCTGGCTGCGCCGCCTGCACGACGACATGCACATCTCGTCGGTGTTCGTGACCCACGACCAGGAAGAGGCGCTCGAAGTTGCTGACCGCGTGGTGGTGATGAATCACGGCAAAATCGAGCAGATCGGTTCGCCCGACGAGGTCTATTCCTCGCCGGCCACCCCCTTCGTCTATCAGTTCCTCGGCAATGTGAACGTCTTCCACAGCCGGGTTCAGGGCGGCTATGCCGAGGTCGAGCGCGAAGCGCGGCCGGAGAACGGCGAAAAGGCGACCGCCTTCGTCCGTCCGCACGACATCGATCTGTCGAATGTCGTGCTGGAAAACGGCATGCCGGCGACGGTCAGCCATGTGCACCCGATCGGGCCGGTGGTTCGTGTCGAACTGCAGCACGACGCCGAGATCGTCGAAGTCGAGTTGTCGCGCGAACGCCACGAGGCGCTGCAACTGGCGGTTGGTCAGCAAGTCTGGTTCCGCCCGCGCCAGATGCGCGTTTTCGGCGCCGACAATCAACCACGGTCGACCCCGGAAAAACAGGCTTTTCTATTTTGACCCGCTGCAAGGCAGGGGCATTTGCATCAAAAATGCCCCTGCCCGTCGGGTGTTATAATCGCCGCCCGATTCCAGTGAAGAACCTCGACCGGTGATTTTTACCCTCGGCCTCAACCATCATTCCGCGCCGCTCGCCATCCGCGAGCGCGTGGCCTTTGGCGCCGACAAGTTGCAGCATGCGCTGGCTGACCTGACGCGCAACCGTCCGGTCAAGGAAGTCGCCATCCTGTCGACCTGCAACCGCACCGAAATTTACTGTGCGGCCGAATCGCCGGAGGTGGTGATCGACTGGCTGGCGCAGTTTCATCAGGTCGAGCGCAATGAACTGGCGCCTTATCTCTATACCCACGATCAACCGGATGCCGTGCGCCACGCCTTCCGCGTCGCTTCCGGCCTCGATTCGATGGTGATCGGCGAGCCGCAGATTCTCGGTCAGATGAAGGACGCGGTGCGCGCCGCCGAAGAAAGCGGCACCCTGGGTACGCAGCTGCACAAGCTGTTCCAGCGCTCATTCTCGGTGGCCAAGGAAGTGCGCACGACCACCGCGATTGGCGCCAACATCGTGTCGATGGCCGCTGCCGGCGTGCATCTGGCCGAGCGCATCTTTCCCTCGATTGCCGGACAGAACGTGCTGTTCATCGGTGCTGGTGAAATGATCGAACTGTGCGCTGCACATTTTTGTGCGCAAAAGCCCAAGCAGGTCACCATCGCCAATCGCACCGTCGAGCGCGGGCGGGCGCTGGCCGAGCAATACGGCGGCAGCGCGATCCGCCTCGACGAACTGGCCGAGCATCTGCCGCGCCACGACATTGTCGTCTCCTGCACCGCCAGCCCCTTGCCGATCATCGGCCTGGGCATGGTCGAGCGGGCGATCAAGGCGCGCCGGCATCGGCCAATGTTCATGGTTGACCTGGCCGTGCCGCGCGATATTGAGCCGGAAGTCGGCGAACTCGATGATGTCTTCCTGTATACCGTCGATGATCTGGCGCAGGTCGTCGCCAGCGGCCTGGAGTCGCGTCAGGCGGCAGTGGTCGAAGCCGAAGGCATCATCGGCGAACGGGTCCGCGAATTCCTTGGCTGGTTGCAGTCGCGTGAGACGGTGCCGGTGATTCGCGGCCTGCGCGATGCGGCTGAGCGGATGCGCCGGCACGAGATGGAGCACGCGCTGAAGCTGCTGGCCAAGGGCGAGAATCCGGAAAAGGTGCTGGAGCAGTTGTCGCAGCGCTTGACCAACAAATTCCTGCACGCGCCGACGCAAACCCTGAACCTGGCCGAAGGCGAGGACCGCAGCCAGTTGCAGACGGCAGCTTCGCGCTTGTTCCACTTGCACCCAGACGCTCACTGAGCGGTTTTTCCCGCGATTTACGGTCGACCGTGTGCAGCGCCGGTTTTTTCCGGCGCCGGCCAGCGTTTAGTCCTCCAGTCCGGCGACCCGATTGCGTCCGGCATGCTTGGCCCGATACAGCGCCCGGTCGGCGCGTTCGATGGCGTTTTCGAGGCAGCCGTCGCCTTCGCGAATGCCGTCGATGCCGATGCTGCAGGTAATGCCGATGGCGGGCGCGCCGGGCTGGACACAGATCGCTTCGTGTTCGATGCGCTGGCGCAGGCGCTCGGCAAAAACACCCGCAGCCTCGCGGGGCGTGTCGGCGAGCAGGAACAGGAATTCCTCGCCGCCGATGCGGGCGAGCAGGTCGCCCTTGCGCCTTTCCTCGTCGAGCACCTGGGCTACGCGCTGCAGCACGGCATCGCCGCCGGCGTGGCCGTAGCGGTCGTTGACCTGCTTGAAGTGGTCGAGGTCGAGCATCAAGACCGATAGCGGCCGGCCGCTGCGGCCGTGACCGTCAAACAGGATTTGCCCCATTTCGACCGCCGAGCGCCGGTTGCGCAGCCCGGTCAGCGGGTCGGTGTTGGCGCGCAGCTTGAGCTCGCGGATCAGCGTGTTGCGCTCGGAAATATCGCGAATCACTGCGGTGAATTCGGTTTCGCCGTCGATGCGGATTTTGGAAATGCTGATTTCAGCCGGAAATTCGCTGCCATCAGCGCGCAGGCAGAGGATCTCGCCGCGCTCGAACATGTGCCGGGCCTGGATCGGCGAGTGTGAAAACTGCTGGATATAGCTGCCGTGCCGGGCTCGGAAACGCTCCGGTAGCAATTGGTCGAGCGCCATTCCCTGCAAGATTTCGCCGCTATAGCCGAATTGCTGCTGCGCGGCGCGGTTGCTGAGCTTGATCCGCTGCTCGCGGTCGATGGTCAGGACCCCGTCGTAAGCCGTATCGAACAGCCCGCGATAGCGTTGTTGCTCGGTCTGCAACTGGTTGGCGAGGACGATTTTTTCGGTGATGTCGGTGGCGGTGATGATCAGCCGGGTTTTGGGCCGGCAATCGACCAGCGCCCGCAATGGTTTGACCAGGACCCGCCACCAGCTGGTCTGGCCGCGCTGGTCGAAAGCCTGACGGAAGTCCTCGGGGCGCCCTTCGGCCAGACTATGGCGCAAGGTCTGGAGAAATTCATCGACTGCGTAGGTTGGCAGGTAGTCGTACAGCGTTGCTTCCGGTAGCGGCCGGGCATAGGGCTGGCCGAGCATGGCAAAGAAAGGAGCGTTGGCGGCGAGCAGGCGGAAGCTGCCCTGCTCGTCGGGTTCGACAATGGCCATGCTGGCCATGATTTCGTCGAGAATTTCCTGAAGTTGTTGGCGATTCGCGCTGATCAGCATTTTTCTTGTTGTCTTCGAGGGGCAAGAGGGCATTGGACTGCGCCCACCGCGAAAGTTCCCCTGTCGGGGGAATGGTTTTGTCCGGGGGCGGGAGGCGGCTGGCGATTCCGGGTAAAATACCGGCCCCGTGCAGTTTTCTGCCGCCGCCTGTGGGCCGCTTGGCCCGCTGCCTCTGTTCTCTTCCCTTTTGGCCTGTCCTCCATGAAAGCCAGCATCCGCCAGAAACTCGACCTGCTGGTCGACCGCCTTGATGAAATCGACCGCCTGCTGGCGGCGCCGGATGTGGCCAAAGATATGGACCAGTTCCGCAAGCTGACCCGCGAGCGGGCCGAGGTCGAGCCGGTGGTGCTGCAGTTCAACGCCTTCCGCCAGGCAGAAAACGATATCGTCGAGGCCGAGGCGATGCTGGCTGACCCGGACATGAAGGAATTTGCCGAAGAGGAAATTGCCGCCGCCCGCGCCCGTCTGCCCGGTTTTGAGGTCGAGTTGCAAAAGCTGCTGCTGCCCAAGGACCCCAACGACGACAAGAGCGTGCTGCTCGAAATCCGTGCCGGTACCGGCGGCGACGAATCGGCGCTGTTTGCCGGCGATCTCTTCCGCATGTACTCGCGCTACGCCGAGCGCCAGCGCTGGCAGGTCGAAGTGATGTCGGCCAGCGAATCCGACCTTGGTGGCTACAAGGAAGTGATCTGCCGGATCGGCGGTTATGGCGCCTATTCTCGGCTCAAGTTCGAATCCGGTGGACACCGCGTGCAGCGCGTGCCGGAAACCGAAACCCAGGGCCGCATCCACACCTCGGCGTGTACCGTCGCGGTGATGCCCGAGGCCGACGAGGTCGAGGACGTCAACCTCAACCCGGCCGATCTGCGCATCGACACTTTCCGCGCTTCGGGTGCCGGCGGCCAGCATATCAACAAGACCGATTCGGCGGTGCGCATCACCCACCTGCCGACCGGGATCGTCGCCGAGTGCCAGGACGGCCGTTCGCAGCATGCCAACAAGGCGTCGGCGATGAAGGTGCTGGCGGCGCGGATCAAGGACATCCAGCTGCGCGAGCAGCAGAGCAAGATTGCCAGCACGCGCAAGAGCCTGATCGGCTCCGGCGACCGCTCCGAGCGCATCCGTACCTACAACTTCCCGCAGGGCCGGGTCACCGACCACCGCATCAACCTGACCCTGTACAAGATCGCCAGCATCATGGAAGGCGACATGGACGAAGTCCTCGACGCCTTGGCGGCCGAACATCAGGCCGACCTGCTCGCCGAACTGGCAGAACAAAACTGACGATGACTCTCGGCGAAGCCCTGGCTGCAGCGCGCGGCCGGATCGACCGGCTCGATGGACGGTTGCTGCTGCAGTACGCCACCGGCTGCAGCCATACCGACCTGCTGGCGCGGCCGGAAACGCCAGTGCTCGCGCCGGCGCTGGCACAGTACCTGGAATGGGTCGAGCGCCGGGCCGCCGGCGAGCCCTTGGCCTATCTGGTCGGCGAGGCCGAGTTTCGCGGCCGGGTGTTCCAGGTCTCGCCCGATGTCTTGATCCCGCGCCCGGAAACCGAGGTGCTGATCGAACTGGCTTTGCAGCGGCTGCAGGCCTGGCAGGCCGCGCAGGAGTCGACGGCGGCGGCCGAGCAGCCGGCGGGGCGGCGTCCCCGCATTGTCGATCTCGGCACCGGTTCCGGCATTGTCGCGATTTCGCTGGCGCTGGAGTTTCCTCTGGCCGAGGTGGTCGCGGTCGATCTGTCGCCCGACGCACTGGCGGTGGCCCGCAACAACGCCGGCCGCCTTGGTGCTCGCGTCGACTTCCGTGCCGGCAGCTGGTTCGCGCCGCTGGCCGGCGAGCGCTTCGACCTGATCGTGTCCAACCCGCCTTACATCGCCGCCGGCGACCCGCATTTGGCCTTGAACGGCCTGCCCTTCGAGCCGCAGCTGGCGCTCACCGATCAGGATGAGGGCGGCAACGGCCTGGCCTGCATCCGCGAGATCGTTGCCGCTGCGCCCGGGTACCTGACGACCGCTGGCTGCTTGCTGTTCGAGCACGGCTACGATCAGGGGGCCGCCAGCCGGAACTTATTGACTGCCGCCGGGTTCAAAGCGGCGCAAACCCATCCCGACCTCGCGGGTATCGACCGCGTCAGTGTCGGCCATCGTTAAATCTGGAGTCAGCATGTCCGACGTTCAACAGCGCATCAAAGAAACCGTCACCACCAACCCGGTCGTCCTCTACATGAAGGGCGATGCCCGCTTTCCGCAGTGTGGCTTCTCCGCCACCGCCGTGCAGATCCTCAAGCTCTGCGGCGTGAACGACTTTGTCACGGTCAACGTGCTGGCCGACGAAGAAATCCGTCAGGGCGTCAAGGAATACGCCAACTGGCCGACCATTCCGCAGCTCTACATCAAGGGTGAGTTCATCGGTGGCTGTGACATCATGAAAGAGATGTATCAGGCCGGCGAACTGCAGCAACTGCTGCAGGGCATCGCCAGCGCCTGAGTCCGCTTCATCCGGCAGGCCGCGCGCCGCCGGTCAGCGCAAAAAAGCCCGCACTGCTGCCGCAGGCGGGCTTTTTTGCCACCGCGAGCCGGGAAAGGGGGAACCCGGTGCGGTGCAAGCGGCGGCTGGATCAGGCCGCTTCTGCAACCTGGAATTCGATGCTGGCGCCGGTCTTGACGATTTCCTTGACCGCGCAGTGCTCGATGCTGTCGATGATTGCAGCTTTTTGTTCGGCGGTGAATGCAGCCGGGAAGCGGACCTCGGTGCGGAACTTGCCCAGGGTCAGCGGGCCGCCGGGGCCGGCAAAGGGCTTGCAGTCGATCTCGACGCCGACCGGCGAAATGCCCAGCGATTTGCATGCCTTCTTGGTAAATACGGCCGCACAGGCGGCGAGCGAGGCGTAAAAGGCTTCCAGCGGATTCATCGCTGAGCCATCGAGTGCGTAATCGGCTTCGAACTTGCCGGCATTTACCTTGATTTGCATGCTGCTATCGACAACGGTCTTGTACATGGCTGTTCTTCCTGAGTGGTTTATATAATTGAACGCTTATATTTTGTCCGAAAAGCCGGGAGAGAGGCAAGGGCGGCTATGTGCCGGTGTGTAACCGGGGGCAGCGTTCCGTGCTACGGTCGACGGTGCTAACAGGCAATTTTCGGCGGCAGGCAAAGGTGAGCAAACAGCGGGTGCGTTTGGCTGGTTGCTGGGGCGTATCGTATCCGGCGGACTGCCGTCAATCGGGGAGGAAAAAATGCAGCAGCGGCAGCTTATCGTTGGTTTGGGGATTGCGCTTGCGACGAGTTGGGCCGTCGCCCAGCCGGCTCGGTCGGCACCTGCGGAGATGCGCGAGCCGCCGCCGCAGGCGTATGCCGATTGTCGCGGCAAGCAGGCGGGCGAGCGTGTGCAGCATCAGACTCGCGATGGCATGGTTGCGGCCACCTGCGTCGAAGCTGCCGGTGGCTTGCGGGCCCGGCCCGAGCGCGGGCAGCAGGCGGGCGATCCGGGGGCCGAGCGCCCGGCGTCCGGGGGCAGCAAATATTCGCTCGAACAGGCAATGTCGGACCGTGCCCAGCTCAACACCATCGCCTTCAACGCACTGGCTTTCCTGACCGGCGATTTCGGCTACGACACTTTTTTGCCGCCGGGCAAGGTGTCCGACTATTTCGGCTTTCAATATTTGCGCGATATTGATGCTCGCGAGGGCGGTCACAATACACATTTCCTGACTCGGATTGCCTACAACCTGCTGACGATTCTCGACCGTGAACAGAAGTCCAGGTTGCAGGCGCTGGCCAAGGCGCAGCAGGACGATATCCGGCGCTTTGCCGAGTTGCGCCTGCCTTTGATTCAGGCCTTCCGACTCAATCTAGAAGGGCATTTGCCGGCTGGTCGCCACAGCCTCGACCGGGCGGCGATCCTCAAGTACTCGGCCGAGCTTTACGAACTGGACGGCAAGCTGGCCTATGCGCGGGCCGAGACGATGGCCGCGATTCTGCGCAGTCTCAGCCCGGCGCAAAAACAGGCTCTGGCGCGACTCAAGTTCGGCGATTCGGCAACCTGGCCCGAGTTGCCCGAGCCGCTTGACCGGCGCAGCATGAGTCATGGCGAGCACGTGGCGGTGATGACTTACGCCAGCGAGATGTTTTCCTGGTATGCCGGTTCGCTGGCTGCCGACACCTATTTCTGTCCCGAGCGGCACGGGATGTATTTCGGCGGCTTCGGGATGAAAACGGCGCCGGCGATGGGCAAGCGCGATTACTCGATCAGCACCCGCCTGACCGGTGATAGCGGCGAGGCGTTGCTGGCCGTCTTGAACGAGAACCAGCGGCAATCGCTGACCGCCTTGCCGGGCGCGCAGCGCAACGAATTGCAGGAAATTGCCCGGGTGCGCCGCGAAATTGCCGGCGAACTGCGCCGTTTGCTTGATGGTGAGCGGGCCGACCGGCAGCGGGTATTGAGCTTGTCGCGCCGTTACGGCGAACTCGACGGTCAGTTGTCGTATCTCTACGCCATGGCTTTCGCCCGGATCGGACAGAGCCTGAGTCCGGCGCAGAAGCAGGCGCTGGCCAAGTTGCGCAAGGTCGATCCCGCCGAGCCCAGGGGGCCTTTCCTGTATTCGACGCCGGTCAGTCAGCCGAAGGTCGACGGGGTGGAGCGCTTCTTCTCGACGCGCGGCTGAACCTTCCCTGCCGGTTCGTTGCCCGCCGGCACTGGCGGCAGCCTCGCTGCTGCACGGGAATGGAATGCAGTGTGCGATCAGCCTTTTTTCTTGCTGCCGATCTTCGTTTCCTGGCCGGCGAGCAGGCGCTGGATGTTTTGCCAATGCTTGCCGATCAGCGCCATGCCAAGGACGCCAACGATTACCGTCTGGGTGCTGGCGCCGTGCATCAGTGCTGAATAAAGCGGCGCGGCAGCCGCAGCGCAGAGCGCGGCAAGAGAGGAGTAGCGCGAAACGTAGGCGACCAGCAGCCAGGTGCCGACGGTCGCCAGACCGAGCAGCGGGTCGAGCGCGAGCAGCACGCCGGCGGCGGTGGCAACGCCCTTGCCGCCCTTGAACTTGAGAAAGACCGGGTAAAGGTGGCCGAGGAAGACGGCGAGCGCAACCAGGGCAATCTGGCTGTCGCTCATTCCGGCCTGTTGCGCGACGATGACGGCGAGGGTGCCTTTGAGCGCATCGCCGATCAGCGTCAGCAATGCGGCTTTCTTGTTGCCGCTGCGCAGCACGTTGGTTGCGCCGGGGTTGCCCGAGCCGTAGCTGCGCGGATCGGCGAGGCCGAACAGCGTTGACGAAAGCATCGCAAAGGGGACGGAGCCGAGCAGGTAGGCGGCGACGAGGGCGAGGGCGGTTTGCATGGTGGGCGGGTATTGTTCTGATCTTGGGGTGGGTTGGCCTTGCCCTGAGGTACAGGCAGGGTACAATCGCGCCGAATTTTACACCTCGACCACGGTCGACTGCCTCATGGACATCATTTTCATCGAAGAAATGCGCGCCGAGACCTGGATCGGCATTTACCCGCGCGAAAAGGCCATGCCGCAGACGGTCGAGATCAGCCTGCACATCGGTGTCTCGACCACCTCGGCCGGGGCCAGCGACGACATCCGCGATACCGTCGATTACGCAGTGGTGGTCGAGCGCCTGCGCCAGGACCTGGCGGCGGCGCATTTCAACCTGCTGGAAAAGCTGACCGAGCACATTGCCACCTATTTGCTGGAAAACTTCGCCGCGCAATGGGTACGTGTTTCGGTCGCCAAGCTGGGGATGATGCCCGGAGTCAAGCGCGTTGGCGTGACCATCGAGCGTTCGGTCTAAGCGCCGGCTGGGTGGCGGGCAGAAAAAGGCGCCGGGCATTTTTGGCCCGGCGGCGGGTCGACCGTGACAGGCGGCATCGCCGCCCACGCACTTACAGGATTTCGCTCAAGGCTTCGCGCTGCTCAAGTTCATTGCGAAAATCGAACAGTTCGAGGCCCAGCGCATCGCGGGCCGAGATCACGCCAATCGGACGGCCATCGGCAATCACCACCGGCAGATGGCGGAAGCCGCCTTCATGCATCAGGTGCAGCGCGTGGCCAAATAGCCTGTCCGGGCCGATGCTTTCCGGGTTGCAGGTCATCACCGTCCCAACCGGGGTGGTGCTGGCATCGAGACCGGCGGCGAGGACCTTGAAGGTCAGGTCACGCTCGGTGCAGATGCCCAGCAGCCGGCCGTCGTCGGGCGCTACAACCAGTACCGCGCCACTGCGATTGTCACGCATGTGGGCGGCGACAGCGCGAACGCTTTTTTCCGGGGTGGAGGTCAGGAAGGAGCGTCCTTCGATGATCTTGATCACGGCACGGTGCGGCATGGTGAGTCTCCTGTCGGTGGGTGGATATGAACTATCGACGCCTGACCCCGGCCAAGGTTCGTGAATTATTTGTGAACTGTCCCTTCGCTAAATCCGGAATCTTCCCGGGGCTGGCCGGCTGGAGTCCTGTGCTGTTTTCCCCGCCCGCTCGGGATGGTGCCCGCAACCTGGCGAAGTCTGAATTCGGGCGGCGGTACTCAGGCTAAAACAGGCTGCTCAACCAGGTCATCGCGGCAAAACCGCAGAGCAATCCGAAGTTGCCGGTACGTGCCCGGCCACCGGCTTGCGCCGCCGGGACCAGTTCGTGTCCGACTACCCAGAACATCGCGCCAGCCGCAGCGGACAGGGCCAGCGGCAGGGCCGCGCCGGCGAGGCTGGCAGCAATCACTCCGACCAGGCCGCCCAGCGGTTCGATCAGACCAGTGGCAAGCGCCAGTCCGGCTGCCCGCCAAGGGCTGGCACCCAGTGCCAGCAGGGTGCTGGCAACGATCCAGCCTTCCGGGATGTTCTGCAGGGCGATCCCGAGGCTGATTCCATGGTCGGCGCCAGCGGCTGCGGCTACTCCGACGGCGAGGCCTTCCGGCAGGTTATGCAAGGCAATCGCGGCAACGATCAGGCCGGCGTTGGGCACGCGCGCCCGCTGCAGGGGGGGCGCTTGCTGCGGTTCGATATGGGTATGCGGCAGACGGCGGTCAAAATGCTGCATCCCGGCAGCCCCGGCCAGCAGGGCGAGTGCGACGGCGGCACCGGCAAAGCCGGGACGCGAGGCTGCGGCAACCATTTCGAGCGCCGGAACCAGCAGCGAAAAGACGCTGGCAGCAAGCATCATCCCCCCGGCCACGCCGAGTAGCAGTGCCGGCGAGCTGGCTGCCGGACGGCGGAGAAAGAACAAGGGCAGGGCCCCGATTCCTGTGGCCAGCCCGGCGAACAGGCTGGCCTGCAGGCCAGCTGCAGCTTGCGGATGCGCTGTCAGCCAGGCTGCTATGCCGGCTCCAAGGTGAGTTACGGCGACCAGGCTGAGCGCAAGTCCGATCCACAGATGGCGGCGGTTAGCCGGGCGGGTGTAGTGTTGCAGAACGATCTGGCTCATGATGGCTCTCCTTGGATGAAGAGACTTTACGGGTCGGCGTCAAATAGCGCCAATCAATTTATGGAATAAATTCGATTGTTATTGCTAATCGGCTAGGCGTTGCGGAGCACCGCTTGGGCAGGGCCACGCTTTACGAGCACCTCCGGTAATCGTTGCCCGGCTTGCATCTGCCACGTTGGTGGCGAGGCTAGGGGCTTAGTCGGCCAGCGCTGCTGCGACCACTTTGGGCGCCAGCGTACGCACGATGTCGTGCGGATGCACGCCGACCAGATAGCCGCGGCGACCGCCGTTGATATAGATCAGCGGCAGGTCAAGGATGCCTTTTTCCAGATATACGGGCATCGCCTTTTTGGTCCCGAACGGGCTGGTGCCTCCAACCAGGTAGCCACTGTGGCGATTTGCGACTTCCGGCTTGCACGGTTCAATTTTTTTGCAACCGATCTGGCGGGCCAGTTCCTTGGTTGAAACCTTGCAGTCGCCGTGCATCAGCACGATCAGTGGCTTGCCGTTCTCGTCTTCAAAAATCAGCGTCTTGACTACCGCGTGCTCATCGACATTCAGTTCACGTGCCGAAACCCGGGTTCCGCCGTGTTCTTCGTAAGCGTAAAGATGGCTGGAATAGGGCACCTTGTGGGCTTTGAGGAATTTGGTCGCTGGGGTTTCGGGGGCGTGATCCGGCTTGCTCATGACGCTGCTTCGGTGAAAAAAGAAAACGGAGGGTGATTATCGCGCTGCCGGCTTTTATTTTCACGGTCAACCGGAAAACGGAGTGTTTTTGCTTTGCCCTTCGCTTTCCAGAATTCCAAGCAGTAACTGGTAGAAGGCAGCCGGATCAATCGGTTTGGCGATGAAGTGGGTCATGCCGGCGGCGAAACAGCGCTGGCGGTCCTCGCTGAAGGCATTGGCGGTCATGGCCACGATCGGTGTGTGGCGATGTTGTGGCAATGCGCGAATGCGCTGAGTGGCGCCAAGTCCGTCGAGTTGCGGCATCTGCATGTCCATCAGGATCAGGTCGTAGGCCTGATCGGTGGCACGGGCTACAGCCTCCAGTCCATCGCCGGCAAGGTCGGCACCAAGGCCGACATCGGCCAGCAGCATCAGGCCGATTTCACGATTGATCGGTTCGTCGTCGACCAGCAGCACCCGGCAGGCCGGTGCCAGCGCGCGGAGCGCCGCTTCGATTTCCTCGGGCGGGGTGCCGGGAGCTTCGGTTTCTGCCGGGGCCAGTGCCAGCCGAACCTCAAGCCAGAAGTGGCTGCCTGCGCCGGGAACGCTGCTGACACCGGCCGTGCCGCCCATCGCTTCGGCGAAGCGGGCCGCGATTGCCAAGCCCAGTCCGGTGCCACCGTAACGGCGGGTGGTCGAACTGTCGGCCTGTTCAAAGGGTTGGAATAGCCGGGCCTGTACCTCCGGTGCAATGCCAATGCCGGTATCGCGGACGCTGCAGCGCAATTGCAGGTGGTCAGCTTCGCGGGTGAGGATTTCTGCACTGAGGGCGACCTCGCCTTGCTCGGTGAACTTGATCGCGTTGCCGGCAAAGTTGAGCAGTGCCTGTTGCAGCCTGGTCGGGTCTCCGAGCAGCCGGGGGAGTCGCGGTGGCAACTGGTAGTGCAGGTGCAGTCCTTTCTCCAGGGCTTTTTCATTGAGCATCGAGCAGATGTTGGCGAAGATCATTTCCAGCCGGAATGGCTGGCTTTCGAGCTGCATTTTGCCGGCTTCAATCTTCGACAGATCGAGCACCATATTGATGATTTCGAGCAGATGGCGGCTGGCCGCCTCCAGTTTGTCGAGGCGGGCGGCTTGCTCGGGTGGCAAGCCGCCCCGGCGGATCAGGTGGGCCATGCCGCCGATTGCATTGAGCGGGGTGCGAATCTCATGGCTGATGTTGGCCAGAAAAGCGCTCTTTGCCCGATTGGCCGCTTCGGCGGCTTCCTTGGCTTGCGACAGCGCTGCGGTACGCTCGGCGACACGAGCTTCCAGACTAGTGTTGAGCAGTCGCAATTCCTGTTCGATGCGGCGGAGTTCGCTGATGTCTTCAAGGACCCAGATCAGGTAGCGTCGGCCACTGATTTCGAATAACTGGGCGGCTACCTTACAGCGCAGGCGGTCGCCGTTTTTGCTGCGGAGTATGGTTTCTACGCTGCTGTGCCCGTCGAGTACCGTGGCAAGGACCTGGCTGCGGATTTCCGGCGATTCCCAGATGCCGATTTCAAGCCCGGTACGACCGATCACCTCGGCGCGCGTATGACCGAATTGCGCGATCCAGGCGTTGTTGACATCCGCAATCCGTGCATCGTCTCCAAGATTGGAAAAAAGCAGCGGAATCGGCGAGGCGTTGAAAATGGCCAGGAATTTTTGCTCGCGTTCGCTGAGGCTGGCAGCCATTCGCCCAATATCGGCCGAAAGATGGTTGAACTCGATAATCTGGCCGCGCGGCCAGTCGCCGTTGCTTTCGCCCTGTGCCACCGCGTGCGTCTGGCTGACAATGCGCTGCAAGGGGCGCTGCAGTCGGGCGGCACCGTACAGCGCGGTGGCGGTACCAATGAGGAGCGAAACCAGGAAGCCGCCACAGACAATCAGCACCGTCATCCGGATTTCCGGATTGTTCAGCCCTGCGGGCAGACGCGCAACGAAGGACCAGCCAAGGGTTTGCGAACGGGCTCCGCCAACGTAATGGGCGTTGCCATCGAAATCGAACTGACGCGGCAGGGTTTGTTCGTTGAGGATCGCCTGAAGCAGCGGCGACGAATAAAAATTGAGGCCCCGGGTCTGTTCCGATTCGGTATCGGCGAGCAGGTCGCCGCGTTGATCGATCACCCAGATTGCCCGGGATTCGGTGCCAAGATTGAATTTGACAATATCCAGCAAGTAGGCGAGCGGGATTTCGCCGATCAGGATCCGGCCATCCGGCAGCGGCCGGCCGAGGCCAATGGTGACGGCACCGGTCAGTGCCGACAGGTATTTGCCGCTCCAGACGGCCTGCCCTTTTTGGCGTACTTCCCGAAACAGGGCGACGGCAGCCA
Organism: Dechloromonas sp. ZY10; assembly: GCF_041378895.1. Lineage (NCBI taxonomy): Bacteria > Pseudomonadati > Pseudomonadota > Betaproteobacteria > Rhodocyclales > Azonexaceae > Dechloromonas > Dechloromonas aquae. The sequence goes on along the minus strand of NZ_CP144212.1, from coordinate 2,975,615 downwards.
GGTCGCTGCCGATTACTTCGGCTTGCAGATGGCGGTAGGCGGGGGCCAGACCAGCACCTTCGACCTTGCCGCGCGGTGATACCAGATACAGCGCCCGGAAGGTCTGGCCCGGGCCGACGGCACGTTCAAGCAATGAACTGGATTCGCCGCGGGGCGGCAAAGCCAGCCCGAGCATCGCCAGTTGTTCCTGCAGCGAACCAAGCTGCAGTTCGATTCGTGCCGCCAGATCGCGGGCATTACCCTCGGCCCGGGTGCGGATTTCCTCTTCGAGCTGGGGAATCCGCGTCAGCAGAAAAGCTGAGGCGACCAAGGCGAAGCTGAGCACCGAGGTGAGTGTCAGGAGGGTGGCCAGATAGCTGGACAAACGCCATTCGCGAAGCCGGGAGCGGATCATTGTAGTTGCTTGAACTGGCCGTTGCGGATTTCGGTGAAATAGACCTGGCGACTGGCATCGCCCCAGGCATCAAAGCGGATTTCCTGCTGCAGGCCGGTATAGGGGCCGCTACCGAGCAGGGCGCTTTTCATGGTTTGTCCAGGCTGGCGCTTGCGCAGGGCGCTGAAGACGATGTTGGCTGTGTCGAAGGCGAGTGGCGAAAAGGAGCCGTACTCGCGCTGGAAGCGCTGCCGGTAGGCCTGGCGGAAGGTTTCAAAAGCACCGTTGTCGTTGCGGTTGTAAGCATGGGCAATGAGCAGGCCTTCGACCGCCTCGCCGCCCATTTCGACCAGGAACTCACCGGAGGCGGCCCATTCGGTAGAGCTCAGCGGCAATTGCGGTGCCAGTCGACGAGCTTGCTGGCAGAGGCGGGCGGTGTCGAGCGAACTGGCGACGAACAGCAGCGCATCGGGACGGCTTCGCAGCATTTCCTTGATCACGCCGGCAAAGCCGGTCTGGGCCGACGATGCGAAGGCGACGGCAGCGCTGACCTGGCCGCCCAGGGCAGTGAATTTGTCGCGGAACGCCGCGACCCAGGTATGCGAGTAAGGTCCATTGCTGGTGTCGTAGGCCAGCGCGGTGCGGCGGGCACCGCGGCCAAACAGGATTTCGGCGTGGTGTTCCGCAGCCGTGCGGGTGCTGCGGTTGACACGGAAGAACTGATCGTCGAGGCCGACGAAGTCGGGGGCGGCGACGGTCGGGCTGATCAGTGTCAGTCCGGCTTCATTCATCAGCGGTACGACGACTGTCGCCATCGAACTGGTGACCGGACCGATCACGATTTCCGGTTTCAGTGCGATCAACTCGCGGGCAGCGCGGGCAGCTTGTTCGCGATTTTGCCCGTCGTCGCGGATAACCAGTTCGAGCATGCGGCCATTGATACCGCCGGCGGCATTTTGTTGTTCAACGGCAAGAATCACCCCGTTGCGCACGCTTTCGCCAAAGTCCGAGCCGCGGTCGGAGAGACCGGCAATCAGGCCGATCATCAGCGGTTCCTGGCGGCCGCAGGCAGACAGGCCGGCGATTAGCAGCAGCAACAGCCATTTGCAGATGTAAACGGGCATCGCACCATCCTCCCTGGTCCAGCTTGTGGCTTGAGTGTACTCCCCACTGCGGGTCTCGGTGCGGGCATTTTTACAAAACTGCCGATGCCTGGCCCAACGGCGGTCCGGTATCAGCCGCGCGGGTGGTGGCTGGCGTGTAGCGATTTGAGCCGTTCGCGGGCAACGTGGGTGTAAATCTGGGTGGTCGAGATGTCGGCGTGGCCGAGCAGAAGCTGGACGACGCGCAGATCGGCGCCATGGTTGAGCAGATGCGTGGCGAAGGCGTGCCGCAACACATGCGGCGATAGGCGCTCGGGCGGGATACCGGCAGTCAGCGCGTAGCGTTTGACCAATTGCCAGAAGGCCTGGCGGGTCATTGCATGACCTCGGCCGGTGACGAACAGTGCGTCATCCTGGCGGCCGGCGAGAATTTCTCCGCGTGCCTCGTTTTGATAGCGGGTGATCCATTCAGTGGCGAGTTCGCCCAGTGGGGTCAGGCGGTCTTTGCCGCCTTTGCCGGTGACGCGGACGACGCCATCGTTGAGGCTGATTTCGAAGAGCTTGAGATTTACCAGTTCGGAAACCCGCAGGCCTGTTGCGTAAATGGTTTCCAGCATCGCCCGGTCACGCAGGCCGAGCGGTGTGCCGGTATCCGGGGCTGCCAGCAGCGCTTCGACCTGCCCTTCGCTCAAGGTCTTGGGCAAGCGGGATGCTCGCGCCGGGTTGCTCAGTTGCCGGGTCGGGTCCTGGCGCAGGCGGCCACGGCTGATTTGCCAGCGATAAAAACGCCGTAGTGTCGACAAGTAGCGAGCTTGCGAACTGGTGCGGGTGCTACGCGAGAGTTCGGCGACGAAGCCGATCAGCGTCGTCTCGCTGGCATCGAGCAGGCGTTCGCTGGCATTTTCGGCGAGCCAGCCGGCCAGGTGCTTGAGGTCGGAGCGATAGCTGGCGAGCGTTGCCCGCGACAGGCCATCTTCAAGCCAGAGACCGTCGCAGAAGCGGTCGATCTCGTCGAGTTCAGTCGCAGGTGGCGCCTTCATGTCTGAGCAGCCAGCGTTTGATGTCGAGCAGGAATCCACCACCTTGGCGGTTGAAGCCGCCGAGTCCGCCATGGGCGGCGAGTACGCGGTGGCAGGGGATAAGCAACGGGAAGGGGTTGGCACCACAAGCCTGGCCGACAGCACGCGGTGCATTTTTAAGGTTTTTTGCCAGTTGACCGTAGCTCCGGGTCTGCCCCAGCGGGATTTCCGAAATTTCCTGCCAGACGCGGCGCTGAAAGGGGGTGCCTTGTGCCAGCAAGGGAAGTGAAAACGGGCTGGCCGGGTCGTCCAGCCAGGCTTCGAGTTGCCGGGCAGCTTCGGCGGCTAGCGGTCGGTCGGGCACCTGGGCGGGTTGTGGAGAGAGAAATTCAATCAGGTGCAGGCTATCGTCGTCGCAGCGCACGCCGAGGGCAAAACCGGGGGCGGCGACAATCGCCTGCCAGCCAGTGGCCGGAGTTTTGGAGTCAGAACAGCGTGACGTCATCGTGGAGCAGCGGGGTGCAGACCTCGCCTTGGGCGAGCAGGGTTTCGTAACGGTTGACCTGGTTGCGGCCGTGCTGTTTGCCGTGGTACAGCGCATGGTCGGCGCGTCCGAGGGCGACCGAGGCCTGGTCATCGGGGTGGAGCTGGGTATAGCCGATGCTCAACGTGATTTGCCCGACTTGCGGGATTGGATTTTGTTCGACCGTCGCCCGCAGGCGTTCAAGCAGGCGGGCAACATCGTTCTCTCCGATTTGCTGGATCACAATCACGAATTCCTCGCCGCCGAAGCGGAACAGCTTGTCGGTACGGCGGCACAGCCGGCGCATCAGCCGGGCAACCTGAATCAGCACCTCATCGCCGAAGAGGTGGCCGTACTGGTCGTTGATCCGCTTGAAATGGTCAATGTCGAGGATCGCCAGCCAGCTGTTGCCAACGCTGTCCTCCGGGTGTCGCTGTTCGTTGTCGCGGGGCGGTAGCAGAGGCGTATTCAGCAGGATGCGCTCAAGGCTGTCGTCAAAGGTCTTGCGGTTGAGCAGTCCGGTCAGCGAATCGTGCTGGCTGTAGTTGAGCAGTTGGAGGTAGTTGCGGTAGAGCCCGAGCATGCCGTGGATCATCTGCAACTGGCGCATGCTCAGTGCCCGGCTGCAGCGGATTTCGATACAGGCCAGCAGGCGATTGTCGGCGACGACCGGGAACCAGCAGCAGTGCATGCTGCGCCGTCCTTCCTGCTGGATTTCGGTATGGAAGACATGCAGGCTGATCGCCCGTTGCATGGCTTCCGGGAGGGTTTCCGGCTCGCACAAGTATTCGTTGTGGTCCTGTTCGACACCGTTGCAACTGGCCGTCTGCGTAATGTGCAGGAGTTCGTCGTCGATATCCGTACGGTAGAGTTGGACGTTGACCCGCCGCCGGCCGCGACCAAGCATGCTGGTCAACGAACTGACCAGCCCGCAGTCGAGCATCGCATGATCGCGATGGCTGGTCAGGCGCTCCGCATGCTGCAGCGATTCGGTAGCGGGGATTGGAGGCATGCGGACGCGGTTGGTGTCGACTCAGGCGCGAACGTGTCCGTCGCCGAGTACGATCCACTTTTCGCTGGTCAGGCCTTCAAGACCGACCGGTCCGCGAGCATGGATCTTGTCGGTCGAAATTCCGATCTCGGCACCGAGGCCGTATTCGAAACCGTCGGCAAAGCGGGTTGAGGCATTGATCATTACCGAACTGGAGTCGACTTCGCGCAGGAAACGCATCGCTTTCGAATGGTCCTGGGTGACGATGGCTTCCGAGTGGTGCGATGAATACTGATTGATGTGCGCGACGGCCTCATCGAAGCCATCGACCACCTTGACCGAAATGATCGGGGCCAGAAACTCGGTGTAGTAATCCTCTTCGCTGGCTGCCTGCGCGTTGGGGACCAGCGCGCAGGTTTCAGCGCAGCCGCGGATTTCGACGCCCTTGCCGGTGAGCATGGCGGCAATCGCCGGCAACTGGGCCGCAGCGATACTGCGGTCGATCAGCAGCGATTCGGCGGTGTTGCAGGTGCCGTAGCGCTGAGTCTTGGCATTCTCGACAATCTTCAGCGCCTTGGCCGGGTCGGCGTCGGTTTCGATATAGACGTGGCAGTTGCCGTCCAGGTGCTGGATCATCGGCACGCGGGCTTCGGCCAGCAGGCGGGCGATCAGGCCCTTGCCGCCGCGCGGGACGATGACATCGACGAACTCGCGCATGGTGATCAGTTCGCCGACGGCGGCGCGGTCGGTGGTGTTGATCACCTGCACGCATTCGGCGGGGAGGCCGGCGGCTTGCAGGCCTTCCTGAACCAGGGCGGCGATCGCACGGTTGCTGTTGATGGCTTCCGAACCACCGCGCAGGATGGCGGCATTGCCGGACTTCAGGCACAGCGCAGCCGCATCGGCGGTCACGTTGGGGCGGGCTTCGTAGATGATGCCGATGACGCCGAGCGGCGCGCGCATCTTGCCAACCTGGATGCCGGACGGACGGAATTTGATGTCGCGGATTTCACCGACCGGGTCGGGTAGCTTGGCCACTTGTTCGACGCCTTCGGCCATCGACTCCACGCCCTTTTCGGACAGGGTCAGGCGATCCAGCATGGCCGGCTCCAGTCCGTTGGCGCGGGCGGCGTCGAGATCCAGCCGGTTAGCGGCCACAAGGGCGGCTTTTTCGCGACGGATGGCGCTGGCGATGTGCATCAGCGCGGCATTCTTTTCAGCGGTCGTGGCCATCGTCAGGCGGCGCGAAGCGGCCCGTGCCTGGCGGCCCACGGTCTGCATGTAGTCTTGGATGTTCATGTTATTGCACGAAACTAAAGCTTCATTATAACGAGCAAATATACTGGGAACTTCTGTAAGCAGGTAAACTCTTAGCCCTGAGTTCAAAAGGGTTTTCCATCGAGGATGAGATGGCTGAAAAATTGATTCTGCCGACCGAGGTCAAGGTTTGTGCGACCTGCAGTTACTGGGACGGCGAACGTCGGGTTGATCCCGAAATGCAGGTGGTGGTGGTTTCCGAGACCTGCCAGGGCGAGTGCTTGGCTCAGGAAGAGCAAAAGCCGGCTTTGCTGGACGCGCCGCGTCACGATTGCGATTGCATCTGGGAGGATTTGGCGCCGGATGCGGTCGACGCTGCCCAGCCTTCGGTCGAGACCGATCCAGTCTAGGCGTCCGGCGGTAGCCAGCGGGCCAGTGCGGCATACAGGTCGGCGGGCACGATGGGCTTGACCAGGTGCTCGTTCATCCCGGCCGCGCGGCTTTCCTCGCGGTCTTCACTCATCGCGTGCGCAGTCATGGCAATGATCGGGAGGGTGGCGCAACGAGGGATTGCCCGCAGCTTGCGGGTGGCCGTCAAGCCATCCATGACTGGCATCTGGATGTCCATCAGGACCAGATCGATGGCCGGCGGATCGCTCTGCAGTAGACGGTCGACAGCTTCTGCCCCGTTGACCGCGATTTCGACCTGGACGCCGACTTTTTTCAGCAGAGCTTCGGCGATCTTGCGGTTAAGCGCTACGTCTTCGACCAGCAGGATGCGCCGCGTTGCCCAATTCGGCAGTGCCGCCTCCGGCGCGTACTTTACTGCTGAACCCGGGAAGGCAGCCGGACTCACCTGATCAACCACGGTCAACCGGGCGCTGAAGGAAAAAGTGCTGCCTGTGCCGGGAGTGCTGGCGAGATGGATTTCTCCGTCCATCAGTTCAGCCAGTTGCCGACAGATTGCCAGTCCCAGTCCGGTGCCGCCAAAGCGGCGGGTGATGCTGTTGTCCGCCTGGGTGAACGGCGAAAAGAGTTGGGCCTGGCTTTCTGCCGGAATCCCGATGCCGGTGTCGCGGACCGCGAATTCAAGCCGGATTTGCGATCCACTGCACGGCTCCAGGCAGCGGATCGATACGGAAATTTCACCGGTTTCGGTAAATTTGAGGGCATTGCTGACCAGATTGATCAGAATCTGCCCGAGGCGTAGCGGGTCCCCCTGCAGCACGGGGGGGACATCCGGCGCAACCGAAATGTTCAGGGTAATGCCCTTTTCCCGTGCTTTACTGGCAAAGATGCTGCGCAATGACTGCAGCACCTTGTCCAGCGGGAAAATGGTTTTTTCCAGCGTCAGGCGCCCGGCTTCGATTTTTGAATAGTCGAGGACATCATTGAGAATCCCGAGCAGAGCATCCGACGAGTGGACAATCTGCTCGACGTGTTCGCGTTGCGATTCGGGTAATTCGCTTTCAAGCACCATTCGCGAGAGGCCGACGATGGCGTTCATTGGGGTCCGGATTTCGTGACTCATCCGGGCCAGGAAAGCCGATTTGGCCTGGCTGGCTTCGCGCGCCTCGCGGGTCGCCTGTTGCAATGCGGCGGTTCGCTGTTCAACCAGTTTTTCCAGGTCTTCCCGGTAGCGTGCCAACTCGCCGTCCCGTACCTGCAGGCGCTCGAGCATGCCATTAAAGGCGTGTCCGAGACGGCCGATTTCGTCGGATGACTCCACTTTGACTCGCTCGGCCAGCGAACCGCGTTCCGAGATGCTGGCGACGATCTGGTTGAGGTGTTCGATGGGGGCGGTCAGGCGGCGGAGTACGAAACGGGTCAGGATCAGTGCCGCAACCAGTGCCGCCAGCAGCAACAGCAGGGTTTCCACCCGGGTTTCGGCGATTGTCCGATGGTAAGGGGCGAGGGAAACCAGCAGTTCGACATGGGCCGTGGGGGCTTCGCCTGGAGTCAGGATCAGGGGTTCGCGGACAAACAGGTAGTCGTTACCAAACTGGGTGTCGAGCAGGCTGTCCGGGAATTCGACCGGAGTCGCAGCCGGCTGCTGATAGGCGGCCCAGGTACGCCCCCCGATCAGGACCCGTCCGGCAACTATTCCGGGATTGGCGGCCAGTGAGTCGAGCAGGTTGTTGGCTTCGCGAGCATCAATGAATGCAACGGCGGCATGCAGATTGGTGGCCAGCAGCTTGGCCTGGGCGTGCAGCGATTCGCTCCACTGGGTTTGCAGCAGGCGTTGTTGCTGGGTCTGCACCAAGGCAAAAACCAGTAGCACGATCAGCACCAGGAACGAGAAGGAGAGCGCAACCAGCTTGTTGTGCAGGCTGCTGCCGATGCGGCCGAAGTTCATTCAACCCCCCGTGCCAGGCGCAGTAGCTGGGTGTTGAATTCAAACCCCTGTTTCTGGGCGTTGCGTCGGTTGACCAGGATCGCTACCCGCTCGCCCTCGAGCGGCAGTTCGATCATGCCGCCCTGGCGGGCAAAGCCGGGGATGTCCGAAACTGTTACCACGCGCCGTTGCTCGGCCCGTTGCAACCAGCGCTCAAGCGCTGGCTGTTCGCTGCGGGCAATGAAAATCAGGTGGCAGCCGACCGGATCGCTGCCGGCACTGCGAACCTCGGCGCCGGCATTGCCGGCGATCTGGGTGAGGGCGTTGCCAAAGGGATTACTGCCGGCGATGCAAAGCGTCGGAGTCGGGCCGGGCTTTTCGCCGCCTGGCCAATAGACGAACTGGCTGAGGCGGTAAAACAGCATGGCCTTCATTCCATATTCGGGAATATCGGCGGCGGTGACGGCCGGCGACAACGGCACGATCCCGGCCAGGCCGCAGATCAGACCGATGCTTCGCAGACGGGATGCCACCGTGCGCATTGTCAGAACCGGTACTCGATGCTGCCGACGGCGGTACGAGGTTGCTGTGGAACCTGCAACAGGACCGAGCTTGAGGCCGAGGTATGGGCGGCGTAGTAACGCTCGTCAGTGAGATTGTAGAAATCAAGGTAAAACGACAGATTATCGCTGCCCAGCTTGTGCATCGCGAGATGCAGGCTCAAGCTGCGGTAAGCATCGGTTTTGATCCGTTCCTGCGAGGTAGCGCTCAACTCCTTGCCGGTATTGGTTTCGCCAATCCATTGCAGGCGGGGGGTAATGGTCAGCCAGTCCTGATAGCGGAAGGTTACCCCCAGCTTGACTTTGTGCTGGGCGATATTGATCTGTTCGCGCTCAATGCTGCCGGTGCGCTCTCGGGTATAGCCGCGGACGTAGCTGTAGCTACCCCAGAGGTCGGCGCTCCAGCCGTGGCCGAGCGAGGTCTTCCACTGAGGGATCAGGTCAATGCCCCAGTAGCGGTCGTTGCCGGAGTTGGCTTTGGTGGTGCTGCTGCACAGGATTGCTCCGGGGATGTACTGGTTGGCGCCAAGGAAGCGGTTGGCATCGAAGGGGCAAGGGGTGGTGGAGTCGCCGCTTTGTGTGGTGATCACCTGTTCGACCCGGGCGCTGTAAGCGTTGGCAATCAGGTTGAAGTCGCTGCGTGGGCGCCAGTCCCAGGTGAGCGACAGGTTTTTCGATTTTTCTGGCTGCAGCGCAGTATTGGGGGCACGGAAGCCGGTACCCCGGTAGGGACTGCCGGCTTGGGCCGGGAAACTGCCGAAGGCGCTGTAGACGTCTTCCGGCGCTGGTGCCCGGAAGGCCTCGCCGTAGAGGAGTTTCAGGTAATTGCCGGGAGCTGGCCGCCAGACGGCTCCGATGCGTGGATTCAGGGTGCCACCGTAGGTCGAGTAGAGGTCGCGCCGGGTGCCGAGCATGGTGGAAAAGTGCTCGCTCCAGCGTGCTTGCCATTGCAGATAAGCGGACCAGCTGCTGTAGCGGGCTTGAGGATTTTGCAACCGCAGGTTGGTGTTGGAGTAAACATAGCCCTGATTGGACGGGCCGGTCGAAGTATTGTAGGGGCCGGGAAGATCCGGCGTTTCAATGGCGTAATAATCCTTGTACCCGAAGCCGGCCTGCAGGTCATGCTGGCTGTTCAGTTGCCAGTTCAGGTTTTGTTCGATGCCCCGGCGGCGGGCGTAGGAGTAGTCGTAGCCATTGTTCTGGAAATTGGTGGTGCGATTGATGTAGCGGGTGCGCGGGTCGATTTCGTAAGTCGAGTGGTCGATCACGGTTTCGGCCTTGAGGCCCGGTGCCAGCTCCGTGCGATATTTGCCGTACCAGGTCTCGATGGTGGTATCGAAAAACACATTCGAGAGGTAGAAGGTGGCGGCCGGTGCATCGCCATTACTGCTCAGGTTGCGAAAGCGGTTGCGATAGAAGCCCAGCGTTACCCGGTCTTCGTAATCCAGGCGTGCGTACTGGCTCTGACTGGAAATGTCGCCCACGTAGTGCTCGCGCTGGGCCGCCGGCACACCTCCGGCGGTTAGCTTGGGATAGCTGTCGGGGTAATACTTGTCGAGCGGTGCGCGGTCGCTCGATTGCTGGTGGGCGCTTGCGGTCAAGGTAAAGCCGGGGAGTGGCGAGCCGCCGACCAGGAAGCTGTCTTCGCGGGTGCCGAAGCTGCCAAAACCGACGCTGGCGCGGCCATGCAGTGCTTCCGCTGCTTTGTCGGTGATGATGTTGATCACGCCGGCGAAAGCGTCGGCGCCGTAAAGGGCGGCGGCCGGGCCGTAGAGGACTTCAACCTGCTTGGCGAAATGCAGCGAAAAATTTTCCGCAACCGGAATCTTGCCGCCGGCGGGATGGTCGATGCGAACGCCGTCGAGCAGGATCAGCAGCTTGTTGTTCGACAGGTGCCCCTGGAAAGCAAAGTGGTTGTACTGCGCCGAGCGGGTGCCGCGCTGGAAGTCCACGCCGGGCAGGTCCTCGAGCAGGTCGGCCAGGTTTTTGTAGCGGCGCTCACGAATCTGCTCGCGGGTGTAGACCATGATGTGCGCCGGGGTTTGCTGACGTGACTCCTGCTTCCGCGATGCGGTCACCACCGGGGTCGCCATCAGTTCGTCAAGCGTCAGCGGTAGTAGTTCGTTGAGGCCTGGGTTGCCTGCCGACCAGGCGGGCAGGCTGAGCAGGGCCAACAAGGCAGCAAGCTGTCCGGTGCGAAGCGTATGCATGGTTTTTCCCTTTTTTTCGCGTCGACCGTGGCAGGGACATCAACTGGATTTTTGCTTTGGTCGCGACTCGCAGAGCATTAGTCCCAAGCGCAGCAACTCCTCCCAGAGGTTACCGCGACCGATGCCCTTGATAATTTTGTCGATTGTAGCGGCATGCGCTAACGCTTGCATTAGGCCTTGTGTGTGGAGGCGCTGCAAGGCCTTCTTGAATAGTATTTGACGCGGCCCCCAGACCTTGGCATCACGCAGCAGTGCATCGTGCGGCAAATTGCGGTCGAGTCCGGCACGGATCGTGGCCAGGGCGCGAATCTCCTCGGTCATCGCCCAGAGCACCAGCGGCGGAGCTTCTCCTTCGTGCATCAGGCCGTCCAGAGTCCGTTTGAAGCGTCCCAGATCACCCTGCAGCAGGGCTTCGCGCAGGCCGTCGAGATCGTAGCGGGCAACGTTGAGCACTGCTTCGCGGACTTGTTCCGGACTCAGTTTGCCGCTTGGGTAGAGCAGGGCCAGTTTCTGGATTTCCTGGTGGGCGGCCAGCAGATTGCCTTCGACGCGTTCGGCGATAAAGGTCAGGCTTTCCGGGGCGGCGCTTTGCTGCTGGCGGCGCAGTCGGCCAGCAATCCAGCCCGGTAGTTCAGCCAGCGGCGGTGCGTTGAGCTTGACCGCAACACCGGCCGTAGCCAGAGCGACGAACCAGGCCGCTTTTTCTTCCTTCCAGTCGAGCTCGGGGAGGGTGATCAACAGCAGGTTGTCGGCTGACAGGTTCTGGCACCAGGCCTGCAAGGCGCTGCTGCCGTCCTTGCCCGGCTTGCCGTTGGGAATCCGCAGGTCGATCAGCTTGCGGTCGCCAAACAATGACAGGTTGCCGCCGGCGGCCAGCAACTGGTTCCAGTCGAAGCCGGGCAGCACGGTCAGCACCTCGCGTTCGCCATAGCCCTGCTGGCGCGATTTCTGGCGAATGGCATCGGCGGCTTCGAGCACCAGGAGCGGCTCGTCGCCGTAGAGTACGTAGAGGGGACGCAACTCGCGTTCGAGGTGCGCGCCGAGCTGGTCGCCCTTGAGTTGCATCAGTCCTCGTCTTCTTCCTTGGTGACCTTGGGTTTGATGATGGCCAGCCGGCGCATCACCTGATTGACCAGGTCGCTGGTCATGTCGCGCCAGAGCAGGCTTTCTTCAAGATCCTTGGCAAGCACGTTGGAATCGTCGAAAGCGATGTCGCGGGTCAGGTTGACCTCGTTCGGCGCCACCAGCACCTTGCCTTCCGGTGTAATCACCCGGAAGCTGTAAATCAGTTGCAGGCGATATTCGCGCACGCGGCCCTGGGCATTGACGCTGAGGATGGTCTTGCTGCGCTGATCGGCCACCTGCTGGAAAATGGCCTCAGCCTCCAGCGGGTTGTCGGTCAATTCGGTGTTGCCGGTGGCGTTGATGTAGCGTTCCAGCCAGATGCGGACATCGGCAGTTTCCGGCAGCGCGATGTGCAGCGATTGATACGGCAGCTTGGCGCTTTGCGCGCCGCGCAGGCGAAAACCGCAGCCCGCCGTCAGCAGCAGACCGGCGGCAGGAAGCAGGGTGAGCAGACGGCGGCGAGTAAGCATGTGTTTTCGCGGGGTGATTGCGGGTGATTGGCACTTGGCACTGCCTGATGGGCGGCGGATGACCGGCCGCTCACCAGGCAAGGTGGCACTTACACCACGATATTGACCAGGCGGCCGGGAACGACGACGACCTTCTTCGCCGGCTTGCCTTCCATGAACTTGACGGCGCCTTCCGAGGCCAGCGCAGCGGCTTCGATGCTCGCCTTGTCGGCTTCGGCGGCGACACGGATGGACCCGCGCAGCTTGCCGTTAACCTGCACCATCAGCTCGATCTCGTCCTGCTTGAGCGCAGCCGGGTCGGCCTTGGGGAAGGCGGCGAGGCCGGCATCGGCGCCCGGTTTGAGTTCGCCGTAGAGCGCCTGGCCGATGTGCGGCACGATCGGGAACAGCAGCAGGGTCACGGCTTCGAGCAGTTCTTGCGCCAGCGCACGGCCGGCGGCATCGCTCAAGTCGGTTTTGTCGTAGGCGTTGAGCAGTTCCATCACCGCAGCGATGGCGGTGTTGAACTGCTTGCGGCGGCCGTAATCGTCGGCGACCTTCTGCATCGTCTGGTGCAGCTTGCGGCGCAGATCGGTTTGCACGGTCGACAGCGTTTTTGCCTCGATTTCTGCGTTGACCGTGCCAGCCTGCACGTGGTCATGCACCAGCTTCCACAAGCGGCGCAGGAAGCGGAAGGCACCTTCGACGCCAGCGTCGGACCATTCCAGCGACTGGTCGGGCGGCGCCGCGAACATCATGAACAGACGCGCGGTGTCGGCACCGTACTGCTCGATCAGCGATTGTGGGTCGACGCCGTTGTTCTTCGACTTTGACATCTTCTCGGTGCCGCCGATGATCACCGGCTGGCCGTCGGCCTTGAGCGTGGCGCCGGTCGGGCGGCCGCGTTCGTCGGTGACGACATCCACATCGGCCGGGTTGAGCCACAGCTTCTTGCCGTTTTCACCTTCGCGGTAGAAGGTCGGAGCGACGACCATGCCCTGGGTCAGCAGGTTGGCGAAGGGCTCGTTGAGTTGCAACTCGCCAAACAGGCCGACATCGCGCATCAGCTTGGTGAAGAAGCGCGAGTACAGGAGGTGGAGGATGGCGTGTTCGATGCCGCCGATGTACTGGTCGATACCGCCCTTGCACCAGTACTGCACGCGCTCATCGACCATGGCCGTGGCGTTGTCCGGGCAGGCGTAGCGCAGGAAGTACCAGGACGACTCGAAGAAGGTGTCCATGGTGTCGGTTTCGCGCTTGGCGTCGCCACCGCACTTCGGGCACTTGCACTCGTAGAACTCGGGCATACGCGCCAGCGGTGAGCCGGCGCCGGTGATCTCGACATCTTCCGGCAGCACGACGGGCAGTTGCTCGTCCGGCACCGGCACGTCACCGCAAGTCGGGCAGTGGATGATCGGGATCGGGCAGCCCCAGTAACGCTGGCGGGAAATCCCCCAGTCGCGCAGGCGGAACTGCACTTTCTTCTCGCCGAGGCCCTTGGCGGCCAGATCGGTAGCCACGGCATCGACTGCGGCTTCATAAGCGAGGCCGTCGTACTTGCCGGAATTGACGCAGGTGCCCTTCTGCTTGTCACCGTACCACTCCTGCCAGCCGTCGAGGCTGAAGCTTTCGCCGTCGGCGGCGATGACCTGCTTGATCGGCAGATCGTACTTTTTGGCAAAGGCGAAATCGCGCTCGTCATGCGCCGGTACGGCCATCACCGCACCATCGCCGTAGCTCATCAGCACGTAGTTGCCGACCCAGACTTCGACCTGTTCGCCGGTCAGCGGATGCGTGACGAAAATGCCGGTCGGCAGCCCTTTCTTTTCCATCGTGGCGAGGTCGGCCTCGGCGACGCCGCCCTTCTTGCATTCTTCGATGAAGGCGGCGAGTTCCGGATTGTTCGCGGCGGCGCGGGTGGCCAGCGGATGCTCGGCGGCGACGGCAACGAAGGTGACGCCCATGATGGTGTCGGCGCGGGTGGTGAATACCCACAGCTTTTCGTCGGCATTGTCAGCCAGCGGGAAGGCGAAGCGCACGCCGGTGCTCTTGCCGATCCAGTTCTTCTGCATCAGGCGGACCTGTTCCGGCCAGCCGGGCAGATTGTCCAGTTCAGCCAGCAGTTCTTCGGCGTAAGCAGTGATCTTCATGTAATACATGGGGATCTCGCGCTTTTCGACCAGGGCGCCGGAGCGCCAGCCGCGGCCGTCGATCACCTGCTCGTTGGCGAGCACGGTGTGGTCGACCGGGTCCCAGTTCACGGTGCCGAGCTTCTTGTACACCAGGCCCTTTTCATAGAGGCGGGTGAACAGCCACTGTTCCCAGCGGTAGTACTCGGGGGTGCAGGTCGCCAGTTCTCGCTGCCAGTCGATGGCGAAGCCGAGCGACTTGAGCTGTTGCTTCATGTACTCGATGTTGGAGTAGGTCCACCCGGCCGGCGCGACGTTGTTGGCCAGTGCGGCGTTTTCGGCCGGCATGCCGAAGGCGTCCCAGCCCATCGGCTGCAGCACGTTATAGCCCTGCATCTTGTGGAAGCGGGAGAGCACGTCGCCGATGGTATAGTTCCGCACGTGGCCCATGTGCAGTTTGCCCGACGGGTAAGGGAACATCGACAGGCAGTAATATTTGGGGCGGCTCGCGTCTTCGACGGCACGGGCAGCGGCGGTCAGATCCCAGTGAGCCTGGGCGGCGCGTTCGATCTCGGCCGGGGTGTATTTTTCCTGCATGGACATGGGCTTGAATTCAGTCGGTGGTAAGCGGTTCGGTTGGACGATGCGACAAGGCAAGACCGGCCATTATACCTTTTCAATTCGCGGGAGAATTCGATGCAGCGGATGGCTGTGCTGGCAGCAGTGATTTTTGCCCTGGGGGGCGTGTCGACCGTGGAAGCGGCTGCCTCGGCGCGGATTGACGCCGCGCAGGGGCCGGTCTGGCTGGAGCGCCATGGCGAACGGCAGCCGGTGCTGGCCGGGATGGAATTGCAGAACCGCGACCGGGTGGTCACCGGTAGCGGCGGCAGGGTGCTGGTGCGGCTGGCCGATGGCAGCGCGGTCAAGGTCGGCGAGGACGGCAGTTATGCCTTCAATGCGATGCAGCAGCAGACACAGCGCGGACGGCCACATTTTGCTGCCGCCATCGATGTCGCCAAGGGAGCGTTTCGCCTGACGACTGAAATCTTCCATAAATATCGCAGCGACCGGACGATCAATGTTCGCTCCGGTACCGTGACCATCGGCGTGCGTGGCACTGACGTCTGGGGGCGGGCTGCGGCTGATCGAGATTTTGTCTGTCTGCTTGAAGGAAAAGTCGTCGCTACCCATCCGCAGGCCGAGCCGGTCAGCCTGGATACGCCGCTGGCCTTTTATGGCGCCGAGCGCGGCCAGGCACCGGGGCCGGTGCAGCAGGCCAGTTCCGAGCAAGTCGCGCAGTGGGCCGGAGAAACCGAATTGCAGCCGGATCGTGGGGTGCAGCAGGCGGGCGGGCGCTGGCAGTTGCGCTATGGCCCGTTTACCAAAGATGCGGTGCTGGCGCATTACGACCGCCTGCGTGCCGCCGGCTATGCGGCGCGGATCGAGCCGCGTGCGGCGGCCGAGGGGGGCTACGCCTATCGTTTGAAATTCGAGCAGCTGCGTTCAGAAGAGGACGCGGCAGCCCTGGAAATTCGTTTGGCCAACGTTGATCGGGACTTGCCGGCTGCCGACGTGCGGCGTCGGTAAACGCACAGAGCGGAAACGGCCAAACAGTTTCCGCTCTGCTCAATGGGTTATCCGGCGTCGCCGGACTCGGGCTCAGGCTGCGTGGGCTTGCGGATACAGGCTTTCCCAGGCGTTTTGCCAGTAGCGATAGGTGTTCTGTGCGGCCATCAGCGACAACAGCGACATCCGCGTCTGATGGCGCCAGACCCAGGTCAATTGCGGGGCGGAAACCAGCTGGTAGGCCGGGCGCTCGCCGATTTCGTCTTCGACCAGCGCGAGCAGGCGCTCGACGGCCAGGCCGCAGTATTCGGAGCCTTTGCTCTTGCCGGTCAGGTACTCGGCCTCAGAGGCGGCGCGGCGCCACAGTTTCAGTGCCAGTTCGTCGCTGATGCCGGCCTTTCGGGCAATCCAGGGAAGCATTTTCGGGGCGTTCATGGTGGGATTCTCCAGTTGTGGTTCAGCATCCGTGGCGGTAGCCACTTTGCGGGATCAGCCTTGTGGGCCATTTTTTTGTGCAGTGCACTATGTTTGTCGCCAGTATACTGGCTGCTCGCTTTTTTCCTGTTGCAGTTTGTGACGGAACGTATTGTTGCGTTGCACAATAACAACAACTGTGGCGGGCGGCTTCCCCTCTGGGTTGACCGGATATTCTACGCCTTTAGTAATAGTTTGGATTGATTTATGTCAGACCTTCTTGCCCACTTGAATCCGCCGCAATTGCAGGCGGTCACCCTGCCGCCGGTACACGCCCTGATTCTTGCCGGTGCCGGTAGCGGCAAAACCCGGGTGCTGACGACGCGGATCGCCTGGCTTTTGTCGACCAATCAGATGAGTCCGCATGCGGTGCTGGCGGTGACCTTTACCAACAAGGCGGCCAAGGAAATGAGTGCCCGTCTGGCGGCGACCGTGCCGTTCAACATCCGCAGCATGTGGATCGGCACCTTCCATGGCCTGTGCAACCGGATGCTGCGTGCGCATTTCCGCGAGGCCGGCCTGCCGCAAACCTTCCAGATTCTCGATAGCGGCGATCAATTGGCCATGGTCAAGCGCTTGCTGAAGAACCTGAATGTCGACGACGAAAAATACCCGCCGCGCGAGTTGTGTCACTTCTTCAATGCCCACAAGGAGCAAGGGGTCCGTGCAGCCCAGGCTGAGGCGTACGACAGCTATACGCAAAAGCGCGTCGAGCTGTATGCCGAGTACGAGGCCCAGTGCAACCGCGAAGGCGTGTGCGATTTCGCCGAATTGCTGCTGCGCTGTTACGAACTGCTGTCGCGCAACGAGCCGCTGCGCCAGCACTATCAGGCGCGCTTCCGCACCATTCTGGTCGATGAGTTCCAGGATACCAACCGCCTGCAATATGCCTGGCTGCAACTGCTGGCCGGTGGCGGCGCCAGTATTTTCGCGGTCGGCGACGATGATCAGTCGATTTACCGCTTCCGGGGTGCCGAGGTCGGTAACATGCGCGAATTTGAACGCAACTACGCTGGCGCGAATGTGATCCGCCTGGAACAGAATTACCGTTCGCACGGCAACATCCTGGCAGCGGCCAATGCGCTGATCAAGAACAACAGCGACCGCCTGGGCAAGAACCTGTGGACCGATGCCGGCGACGGCGAGCCGATCCGCGTCTATGACGGCTATTCCGATCTCGATGAAGCCCGCTTTGTGGTCGACGAGGTGCGCGAGTTGATCCGCGACGGGGTTAGCCCGCTGCAGATTGCGCTTCTGTATCGCTCGAATGCCCAGTCGCGGGTACTCGAACACGAATTGTTCACCCGCGCCGTGCCGTACAAGGTCTATGGCGGCTTGCGCTTTTTCGAGCGTCAGGAAATCAAGCATGCGCTGGCCTATTTGCGCCTGCTCGGCAACCCCGATGACGATACCGCCTTCCTGCGCGTGGTCAATTTTCCGACCCGTGGCATCGGCGCCCGTTCGCTGGAAAGCCTGCAAGGGCTGGCCCACCAGTTCAATTCCAGCCTCTACAACGCGGCGGCTTCGCTCTCGGGCAAGGCCGGGCAGGCAGTCGGTGCCTTCATCCGGCTGATCGAAGGTCTGCGCCAGGAGTGTGAAAAACTGCCGCTGCCCGAGATCATCGAGCATGTGTTGGACCGTTCCGGTCTCAAGCAGCATTACCAGAGCGAGAAGGATGGCCAGGAGCGGCTGGAGAACCTGGATGAACTGATCAACGCCGCCGCCACCTTTATTGATGACGACGGCGTGGTGATGAGCGTCGAAGGCGAGGGCGGGGCTTTGGCCTCCTTCCTCGCCCATGCCTCGCTCGAAGCCGGAGAACACCAGGCCGGCGAAGGTCAGGAAGCGGTACAGTTGATGACCGTGCATGCGGCCAAGGGGCTGGAGTTCGATGCTGTCTTCATCACCGGTCTGGAGCAGGGATTGTTTCCGCACGAAAACGCAGTCAGCGAGGGCGAGGCAGGGCTGCAGGAAGAGCGACGCTTGATGTACGTGGCAGTGACCCGCGCCCGCAAGCGGCTATACCTTTGTCATGCGCAGAGCCGGATGCTGCACGGACAGACGCGCTATTGCACGGTGTCGTCCTTCCTTGAGGAAATCCCGCAGGAGCTGCTGCGTCACCTCGGTCAGCGCCCGACTGGTCGTGCCGTGCCGGGGGGCGGCTGGAGCGCCGGAAGCAGTGCCCGGAGCACGGCCGGATCGACCGAAAATGCCCTGCCCAACGGCCTGCGCATTGGCCAAAGCGTCGAGCACGCCAAGTTTGGCGCCGGGGTCATCGTTGCCAGCGAGGGGCGCGGCGCCGATGCCCGGGTGCAGGTCAATTTTGGCGGTGCCACCGGGATGAAATGGCTGGCACTGGAGTACGCCAAGCTGACGCCGATCTGAGGCTTGCCGTCGCAGCAGCGGAAAAGTGGCGATTTGTACGGTCGACCGTAAAAATCGCCGTTTTCGCTTGTGGGGCACGGTGGAAGGGCAGCGACGGCGGTGATACTCTCCAGCATTCGGCATAAGCACGGTTGCCGGCGACCGATAAAAAGCAGGAGGAGATGACCATGACCAGAGCGATTCGTTTCGAGCGGGTGGGCGGCCCCGAAGTGTTGCAATTGCAAACCGTCGAGCTACCGCCGCCGGCAGCCGGCGAAGCGACGATTCGGCACGCGGCGATCGGGCTCAATTTCATCGACGTTTACCATCGCACCGGGCTTTATCCTCTGCCTTTGCCGTCCGGGATCGGTCTCGAGGCTGCCGGCGTGGTCGAGGCGGTCGGCGAAGGCGTGACCGAGGTTGCCGTCGGCGATCGCGTCGCCTATGCCGGCGGTCCGGTCGGGGCCTACGCCGAAGCGCGCAACCTGCCGGCGCACCGGCTGTTGCGGCTGCCCGACGAGATATTCTTCGATACGGCGGCAGCGATGATGCTGCAAGGCCTGACTGCCGCCTACCTGCTGCGCCGGACCTACCGTGTGCAGCCTGGCGACGCGGTGCTGATCCACGCTGCGGCCGGCGGGGTCGGCCTGATTGCCTGCCAGTGGGCACGCGCGCTCGGGGCGACGGTGATCGGCACCGTCGGCTCGCCAGCCAAGGCCGAACTGGCACGGGCGCACGGTTGTCAGCACGTGATCGACTACAGCCGCGAAGATTTCGCTGCCCGCGTCCGCGAAATCACCGGTGGTGAGGGGGTGGCGGTGGTCTATGACGGTGTCGGCAAGGATACTTTCGCCGGCTCGCTCGACAGCCTGCGGCCGCTGGGGATGATGGTTTCTTACGGCAACGCCTCGGGGCCGGTGCCGCCGGTGGACCTGATCCAGTTGTCGCAGAAGGGCTCGCTGTTCATCACCCGGCCGACGCTGATGAGCTACACCGCTCGCCGCGAGGACTTGCTGGCGCTCGGTGACGAGCTATTTGCGGTGGTGGCCGACGGGCGGGTGCGGATCGAGGTGCATCAGCGCTATGCGCTGGCTGATGCGGCGCACGCGCACCGTGATCTGGAGGCACGGCGAACCACCGGTTCAACCATCTTCCTGCCGTGATTTTTGTGCCGCCCACTTTTTCCTGAATCCTAGCCGCTCATGATGGCCAAACTGAAAGCCAGCCTGCTCTCCTTGCGGGACTTGTTCGCCACCGCCTGGTGGATTTTTCTGATCGCCGGCATCGGCTTTGCCGTTGCCTACCAGTTTGTCGAGCCGGCGCCACCGACGCGGATCGTGATCAGCACCGGCGGCAGCAGCGGCGCCTACTATCAGTTTGCCAACCGTTACGCCGCGCTGCTGGAAAAGAACGGAATCACGCTGGAAGTACGTACTTCGGCCGGTTCGCTGGAGAATCTGGAGCGATTGAAAAACGACGAGGCCCAAGTAGCGTTTGTCCAGGGCGGGGTGATGAGCGTGCCGAGCGATCCCGATGCAGTCGAGGAGAGCGGTCTGCTGTCGCTGGGTAGCCTGTTTTACGAGCCAGTCTGGGTCTTTTATCGTGGCGAACGCTTTGCTCGACCCTTGTCGCGGCTGGCCGAGTTGCGCGGCAAGCGGGTAGCAATCGGTCCCGAGGGCTCCGGCGTTCGCCAGTTGGCGACCCAGTTGCTGGCCGCTAGCGAAATCCCCCAGGGGGAATTGCTGGTGCCGCTGACCGGACAGAAAGCCGCCGATGAGTTGGTTGCCGGCCGGCTCGATGCCGTTTTCGTGATCGCTGCCGAAAAGGCGCCGGTGGTGCAGACCCTGTTGCGCAGCGAAGGAATCAGGGCAATGGGCTTTGCCCAGGCCGATGCCTATTTGCGGCGTTTTCCCTTTCTCAGCAAGCTGACCTTGCCGCAAGGCGTGGTTGACTTGGTGCGTGACCTGCCGGCGCAGGACGTGACCCTGCTCGCGGCGACCGCCAACCTAGTGGTCCGCGACGACCTGCACCCGGCGCTGCAGTCGCTGCTGCTGCAGGCCGCAGCGGAAGTGCATGGCAAGAGCGGCTTCTTCAATCGGCATGGCGAGTTTCCCGCCTACAAGGATCAAGGGCTGCCGCTGTCGGCCGAAGCCGCGCACTTCTTCAAATCCGGTCCGCCCTTCCTGCAGCGTTACCTGCCGTTCTGGCTGGCAGTGCTGATCGACCGGCTGATGGTCATGCTGCTGCCGCTGATCGCCTTGCTGATCCCGCTGTTGAAGGTTGCGCCGGCGATCTACACTTGGCGGATTCGCTCCAAGGTGTTCCGCTGCTACGGCGAGTTGCGTTTTCTCGAAGAGGATCTGCGTCAGCATTTTGACCCGACGCGGCTCGGCGAGTACCGCCAGCGGCTGGACGCGCTTGACGAGGAGGCGAGCAGCCTGCGCGTGCCGCTCGGTTTCACCGATCTGGTCTATACCCTGCGCGAGCACGTCAATCTGGTGCGCGGCATGCTGCTCAAACGGGAGGCGCAGGCATGAAAGCCTTTCTGGTTGCTAATCCCAAGGGGGGTTCCGGCAAAAGCACGCTGGCGACCAATCTCGCCGGCTATTTCGCCAGCCAACGGCAGGAAGTGATGCTTGGCGATATCGACCGCCAGCAATCGGCGCGCGAATGGCTGCAGACGCGGCCGTTCGAACTGCCGACCATCGACACCTGGGAGATCGGCCCCGATCATATTGCGCGACCGCCGAAAGGTACCTCACATGTCGTCCTCGATACCCCGGCGGGGCTGCACGGCAAGGCGCTGGAAAAAGTGCTCAAGCTGTCGACGCGGGTGATCGTTCCGGTCCAGCCGTCGATCTTCGACATGCGCGCGACGCGCGCCTTCCTCGAAGCTTTACTCGACGAAAAGGCGGTCCGCAAGGGGCGCGCCGATGTCGCGGTGATCGGCATGCGGGTCGATGCGCGGACGCGGGCGGCCGGAGAACTGGAGCGCTTTCTCGCCGGTTTCGAATTGCCGGTGCTGACCTACCTGCGTGATACCCAACTCTATGTCCAGACTGCAGCGGCCGGGATGACCCTGTTCGACCTGCCGCCCAGCCGGACGGCGCGCGATCTGGAGCAGTGGCAGCCGATCATCGACTGGGCCGAAGCCAGCTGACGGGAAAAAGCACCGTTTTCACGGTCGACCGTGAAAATCAGTAAAAAAGGCGGTGGCCCTCGCGGGCTCCGCCTTTTTGCCGTTGCTGCTTGGTTCAGGTGCGGAAGCGGGCGACTGCGTCGCGCAGGTCGCCGGCGAGTTGCAACATCGCCCCGGCCTGTTCCCGATTGCTGTCGGAGGTGCCGGCGTTTTCGCCCGCCATTTGCGAGATGTGTTCAACCTGGCGTGAAATGTCGCCGCTGGCTGCAGACTGCTCCTGGGTGGCGCTGGCGATGTCGCGGACGACGACTTCGGTCTGGCCGTTGTTTTCGTCAATGGTCGCCAGTACCGAGCCGATCCCGTTGATCCGTGCCATCCCCGCATCCATGCGGCTGCGCACGTCCTGCATTTGCTCGGCGGCACGACGGGTCTCGTCGCTGATGGCAGTGATCATCGCGGCGATTTCCTGCGTCGAATGGCCAGTCCGTTCGGCCAGTTTGCGCACCTCGTCGGCGACCACGGCAAAGCCGCGTCCTTGTTCGCCGGCGCGGGCGGCTTCGATGGCCGCGTTGAGCGCGAGCAGGTTGGTCTGGTCGGCGATTTCGCGGATGGTGCCGACGATACTGGAGATTTCCTGCGATTTGGTGCCCAGTGCAACTACCCGTTCGGCGCTGCTGTTGAGTTCCTGAGCCAGGGCATTGAGGTCGGTCATCGCAGCATTCACCACCTGCCGTCCATCGCTGGACGAATGGCGGGCCTGTTCGGCCAGGCGGGCGGCTTCGCGGGCATGGTCGGCGACCTGCCCGATGCTGACCGACAACTCTTCGACGGCAGCAGCCATTGCCGAAGCGGCATGGCTTTGCTGGGTCGAGGCATGGGCGACCCGGTCGGAGGACTGCTCCTGTTCGCGTGCCGTGCCGTCGATCTGCCGGGTGGCGCTGGCAATGTTGCCGATCAGGCTGCCCAGGGTTTGCAAGGTGGCATTGAGTTCGCGGGCCAGGACATCGACTTCGTTGCGACTGCCATCTGCTCCCTCGGCAAAGCGGACTGCGATATTGCCGCGCTCAAGTTCGCGCAGGCCATTGACGACACCAGCCAGCGGGGCGAGGCCGCGATTGATCGCAAAGAAGAGGATGGCAATGATCAACAGGCCGGAGGCGGCTGAGGCGGTCATCAGCAGGTTGCGCAGGCGCAGCGATTCCTCGACGAATTCGTCCACCGGGCCGGTGGCGCCGATTACCCAGTCCCATTTGGCCGAGTGGATGAAGATCATCAGCTTTTGTTCGCTGCGATTTTCACCCGCCGGCCAGTCATAGGTCAGCGTCCCTTCCTTGTCGCGAATCAGCGGGCGGCTGACGCTTTTGACGTACTCCGGCAGTTCGGTGTCGAGCTTGCCTTCCAGCTTGGGGTGCAGCGTGAAGCGCACGGCATCCGATTTCGGTTCCTGGGCAACGGCGAACAGATAACCGGTCTTGGCCAGCTTGATCCGTCGCATCTGTTCGCGCAGGGCGCGCAAGCCGGCCTTTTCCAGGTCCATGCGCACGGCAAAGGCGGCAATGACCCGGCCCTCGCTGTCGCGCAGCGGGCTGTAGCCGACCATTGCGTATTTGCCGTCACGCAGCGCCAGATCGATGACCGTTTCGCCGGCCAGCAGCTTTTCCTTGAGATTGACCCGGGTCGAGGGCATCAGCGGCTTGCCCATCAGGGCGGTGGCCTGCTTGCCGCCAAGAACGCCGGCGATGTAGAAGAAATCGTCCCCTTTGCGAACCAGGAGCGCATTGTCGGTTTCGCTCTGGGCGTAGAACTCCGCTGCCAGATCATGGTTGCCGTTGAGCAGATGGCCGTTGTGTCGCAACTGCGGCAACTGGTTGTCGCCCAGCGTGTGGAGGTCTTCGCGCAGTTCCAGGCGGCCGCCATAGATGCGCAGCAGTTGCCGCATCGCCCGCTCGGCGCGGGCCTGCTCGTTGTCGTAGGCCAGGTCGAGCAGCGCGCGGACCGAGCCGATCTGGCGGGTGATTTCCTCGCTGGCGCCCTTGAGGGCAAATTGCGTTACCTGGCGGTTAACCACGAAAGCGAGGGTGATGGTGACGATGAGGACGATGCTCGCGGCGAGCAAGGCCAGGTAGGTGGCCAGCGGCAGCTGGCGGAAACGGTTGAACATGCGATCTCCGGGGGCAACCCTGGGTGGGGCAGGGTGTGGTCGACCATCCCCCGGTGTTGCCTGTTTTGTTTTTTGGTTTTGTAGGTTTTTTATCGCCCGAAGTATTACACTTTTCTTTCGTTTTTTTGATTTTTTGTAAGCTTTTTTAGAGCCCCTGTGTCAGTTGGGCGACGTTTTTCGGGTCGTTCAGCGCCTCCAGAAACCAGGTGAGCGCCTGACCCGGTTGCCGGCTTCGCCAGGCGATGTGGCAAGGCGTGGGCGGGCGCGGCTCGGCCAGTTGTAATTCGACCAGGCGGCCGGCGGCGATGTCTCCTTCGGCCAGCCAGCGTGGCAGATGGCCGATTCCCAGGCCGGCGATCTGGGCCGCAGCCTTGGCGCGCATGTCGGGAACGCGCAGCACCGGCTGGCCTTCGTGCAGCCAGGTGGTGCGGGCGCGCAATTCCTGCGAGGTGTCGGCAATCGCAATCGCCCGATGGCGGCGCAACTCCTCGGTGGGAATCGGCGTGGTCCAGGCGGCCAGCGGATGGTTGGGGGCCGCCAGAGGGAGTAATCGGGTGAAGGTCAGCGCTCGGGTGGCAATGCCGCCACGCGGTGGCAGGTCGCCGGGGGCGCCGATGGCGAGGTCGGCGCGGCCAGTGGTCAGTGCATCCCAGGTGCCGCCCAGAACCTCGTAGGCAATCCGGATCTGGGTGGCATGACCGGCGGCAAAAAAGGCATTGACCATTGGGTAGAGGCGCTCGGCCGGGATCAGCATGTCGACGGCGATGCGCAATTCGGCCTCCCAGCCGGTGGCAACGCGCTGTACCCGGCGCTCCAGTTCGGCTGCCGCGTGCAACAGGTGGCGGCCGTCATCGAGCAGGGTCTGGCCGGCGGCGTTGAGAATTGCCTTGCGTCCTTCCCGTTCGAAGAGCGGAAAGCCGAGTTCGTCTTCCAGCTTGCCGATGGCGTGCGAAATCGCCGAGGGCACGCGATGCAGGGCGTTGGCGGCGGCGCTGAAGCTGCCGTGGCGATCGATCGCATCGAGGATCTGGAGCAGATCAAGGCTGATTTTCATTGGTGAATTTTTTTGAATGTCGATCCCTGAATTATTCGCTTTTTTCTTGATTTGTCGATGTTTATGATTGATCTGGAAACTTCGGAACGATTCACCAGGAGATTGACATGTGGCAACTTCGTCCCGCTGCCGCGCGCGGCTTTGCCGATCACGGCTGGCTGCAGGCCCGGCACAGCTTTTCCTTCGCCGACTACCACGACCCGGAGGAAATGGGCTGGGGCGCCCTGCGCGTGATCAACGAGGACCGGATTGCTCCGGGGCAGGGTTTTGGCATGCATGGGCATCGCGATATGGAGATCCTGACCTGGATCATCGCCGGCGAATTGCAGCATCGCGACAGTCTGGGGCATGGCGGCGTGATCCGCCCCGGCGAATACCAGCGAATGAGCGCCGGGCGCGGCATCCTGCACAGCGAGTTCAACCCGTCGTCGGTCGCTGAAACCCATTTGCTGCAAATCTGGATCGAGCCGGCGCAGCGTGGCTTGCCGGCAAGTTACGAGCAGCGGGTGCTGCCGTCTACGGCCTTTGATGCAGGCTGGTGCCTGCTCGCCTCGCCGGATGCCGAGGCCGGCAGCGCACGGATTCAGCAGGATGCCCGTGTCTATGCTGCTCGCCTGGCGGCGGGTGAGACCCTGACTGCGCCTTTAACCCGGGAGCGTTTGGGCTATCTGCAGGTGATTCACGGTCAACTGCAGATCACGCCGGAAATCATCCTGCACGCTGGTGACGGGCTGAAGATCGCTGACGAATCCGCGTTCCGGATTCGTGCCACCGAGGCCGCCGAATTCCTGTTTTTCGACCTGCCGCCGGCCTGATCCGGCGCCGCGTCGTTTCTTTACCCCAACCTTGAGGAGTTTTTCATGAGCAAGCAAGTTGCCATTGTTTTTCATAGCGGCTATGGCCATACCCAGCGTCAGGCCGAGGCCGTTGCTGCCGGTGTGGCGGAAGTGGCCGGGGTCGAGGTTCGCCTGTACCCGGTCGATGCCTTGGGCGAGAGCGAATGGGCGCAGCTGGATGCTGCCGATTCACTGATTTTCGGTGCGCCCACTTACATGGGCAGCGCTTCCGCCAAGTTCAAGACCTTCATGGAGGCGAGTTCCGGCCGCTGGTATCAGCGGGCCTGGCAGGACAAACTGGCGGCCGGCTTCACTTGTTCGGCCAGCCAGAACGGCGACAAGCTGAATACCCTGGTTGAAATGTTCCTTTTTGCCCAGCAGCACGGGATGCTGTGGTTGGGCTTGGGCTTGTTGCCGGGTAATAACAGCAGCAAGGGCTCGCTCGACGATCTCAACCGGCTGGGCAGCTTTGCCGGCGCGATGGCGCAGGCCAATGCCGACCAAGGGGCCGAGGCGATGCGCGAGAGCGACCTGAAAACTGCTGCAGCGCTCGGGCGCCGGGTTGCCGAGCGGCTGGTCCGCGGCGCTTGATCTGGCGATGACCGGCACGGGCCAGTAGCCCGTGCCGGCGGCTTAAAAGCGGAAGGCAGTGATCGCCTGGCGCAACTGGGTCATGCCTTGCTGCATCGCTTCCGTTGCCTGGCGCGAGGAGTCGGCTGCCGCGTGATTTTCTTCCGCGCTTTGCGCCAGCGCCTCGATATCCCGGGCAATCGAATGGGTCGCGGTGCTTTGTTCGCTGAGCGCGTTGGAAACCTCGCCGACCATCGCTTGCATGTCGCGGATGCGCAGGTGAATCTGCTCAATCGACTGGCCCGAGTCGCGGGCTGTGTTCATCCCGCTGTTGACCTGGCCGACGCTGTGGCTCATCGCGGTGACCGCGTTGGTGATGTCGCTCTGGATGCGGGTGATGGTGGTGCCGATTTCCTGGGTGGCAACCGAGGTACGTTCGGCCAACTTGCGCACCTCGTCGGCGACGACCGCGAAACCGCGGCCGGTTTCGCCGGCACGCGCCGCCTCGATCGCCGCATTGAGCGCAAGCAGATTAGTCTGCTCGGCAATTTCGCGGATGGTGCCGACGATGGTCGAGACCTTTTCCGATTCGCCGCCCAGGTGCTGGATGATCCCGGCCGAGGCGTCGACCCGGCGGGCAATTTCGCTCATTTCCTCGACTGTCCCGGCGACGATCCCCTTGCCGTGTTCGGCCAGGCGCTCCGAGTCTTCGCCGTGGCTCCGGGCGCAGCCGGCTGAGTCGGCGACGTGCTGGACGCTGGTGCTGATTTGCTCGACCGTGCTGGCCAGATGGGCGACGTTGTCGGCTTGATGCGCGGCGGCTGCGGCCACCTGAGCGCTTGCCGAGACCAGTAACTGGGTCTGGCCGTCGAGGCCGTCGATTTGGCGGCCGAATTCGCCGAGCAGCCCGGCCAGCTGGCGGCGGCCCCGGTCGAAGTCATTTAAGGCGAGCGCCAGTTCATCGCTGCCGTCGCAGGCCGTGGCCTGGGTCAGGTCGCCGTTGGCTAGCGCACTGGCTGCCGAAGTCAAGCGGCTCAACTGTTGCAGGATGTCCCGGGTGATGCGCCAGAAAATCGCCGCGCTGGCGGCGAGAACGCCGGCCACCAGCAGGATGGCCAGCAGGCGGGCGTGTTCGGCGGCTTGCTGGCGCGCCTGCAGGCGTTGTTCGAGGTGCGGGAACAATTGCTTTTCATTGAATTCATAGGCCCCGTCGATGGCGCGGGTCATGTCGTCGAAGAAGGCCTGGGCCGGACGCGTGAAGCGGCCAGACAGCAGTTCCTGATGGCCCAGTTCGTGGATCAACGTGCGCCGCTGGCCAATCCGCGTCCGGTAATCGTCGGCCAGTTCGCGCAGTTCGCCGTTGCTGGCTGCGAGCAAGGCTAGCTTGCGCTGGATACGGACCAGCGCCCGGTCGATCTGGCCGAGCAGGATGCGTGTATCGACGATCTGGTCCGGGGTGATTTCGGCGCGCTGCAGAATCCCCGTGCCGAGGGCGCGGAACTGCCCGTAATACTCGATAGTGGCGGGAATGTCGCCGTAGAGCAGGGCTTGCAGCTGAAAGATGTCGGCAGCCGCATCCTGCTGCAGGCCGCTGTAGAGGGCAGTGTGCTCAAGCACCAGCTGCATCTGCTCGATGGCGCGGGTATGTTGGGCGAACAGCCGGGGCTCCGGTTGGGCGACTGCGGCCAGCTGTTTGCTTTCCTCCCAGGCCTTGCGGAAGGCTTCGTAGTCGGTGGTCAGTTCCGGCAAGGCGGCGAGCGCCGGGGTGAGCAGCGGCAGCACGGCATCGACCTCGGCCATTTTGGCGCGGACCTTGGGGGCGCCTTCGCTGTCGCCGCTCAACCATTTATTCGACAATCCGCGCGATTGTTGCATCAGCCGAATGGCGTTGATGGCCGACCGCCAGGGGGTGAGGCCGAGTCCTTCGCGTTGCAGGGCCGAGATTTCCTGGCTGCGGACTTGCAGGTACAGGCCTCCCAGGCAGCCCAGGCCGAGTGCGACCAACAAAAAGACGAGCAGGAATTTGCTTGGAAACTTGAGATTTTTCATTGTTATTGAGCGAATGGCTGTGGCAAGCAGAAGGAGGGGAGGTATATCTATTCATTGGGAATGATGTCTTGATTTAAGTTAATAATTTAAAAACAAAATGTATTTGTATTAATTGCCATATTTATTCTTTTGGCGTGTTCTTCGCCGGGGCAGGCCTTTGCGTCGTGGTGGATACTGCTATAGTTGCCGTTTTCGCATCGCGTGCAGGGGGGAACATGGCGTTGACGATGTCTTTGGCAGATATTGCGGTTCTGTTGGTGGAGCCGTCGCAAATGCAGGCCAATCTGGTGACCCGGATGCTGGAGGGGCAAGGGGTGCTGCAAATCGACCGGGTCGAGTCGGGAAATGCGGCATTGCAATGGCTGGCTGAAAATGCGTTGCGCAACCGCGTGGTGGTCAGCAGTCTGTATCTGCCGGATATGTCCGGAACCGAACTGGTAACCGTGATGCGCGACGATCCGCTGCTCGATGCCTTGCCTTTTATTCTGGTTTCCAGCGAGACCCGGCCGCAGATGCTCGATCCGGTGCGCCAGTCCGGCGCCTGCAGCATCATCGCCAAGCCGTTCAGCGAGGAGCAGTTGGGGCGTGCCTTGTATTCCGCCGCCGATTACCTGAATCCGCCGCAGGACATCGACCCGGCAGAGGTGGCCGGTTTGCGGGTGTTGCTGGTTGATGACAGCCCGGCTTCACGTCGCCATCTGCGTCGCCTGCTCGAAGAAATCGGAATCGAGCGGATAGCCGAAGCCGGTAACGGCAAGGAGGCTGTGGGGGTACTGTCCGATACCATGGTCGATCTGGTGATTACCGATTTCAACATGCCGGAGATGGATGGTCGCGAACTCACCGAGTACATCCGCGAGCAGAGTTGGCAATGCGAAGTACCGATCCTGATGGTGACCAGCGAACAGAACATGGGCCGCCTGGCTGCCGTCGAGCGGGCAGGGGTGTCGGCAATTTGTGACAAGCCTTTCGATGCCGGCACGATCCGCCGCCTGATCGCGAACGCCTTGCCGCAGGACTGAACAAGCAAAAAGCAGCAGTATTCACGGTCGACCGTGAACATGACGCGAAAAGCCGGACTCTCCGGCTTTTCGCGCTTTAAGCCGCCGCTTTGGCGGCGACCCTGCGTAGTCTGAAGCGGATATAGGTCTGGCGACAGCCGAGGCCAAATGCGAGCAGCAGCAGCAGCGGGTCAAACAAGGCGTCCCACAGGTTGGCGTGCAAGCCCAGCGCATAGCTGGCGAGGTCGACGGCAAGTATGCCCAGCCACATCGCCTGCCGTTTCCAGAAGAGCACGGCGGCCACCGGGATCAATGCCGCGAGCAGCGGCCAGGGCTGGTAGCCGAGCGCGTAAGGATCGAAGGCGCTGGCTCCGAGCGCCGGCAAGTAAAACCAAGGCGCAAACAGCAAGAGGCCCCGCGCAATCGGCCAGGTCAGCGGTGATGGGGTGCGGTTGGCCAGCTGCAGCAGCGCCAGCAGCAACAGCGTTGGCGACGGGGCGCCGAAGATTCCGTGCAGGGCTGGCGCAATCCCGCCGATCAAGGCGATGGTGGTGGCGGCCAGGCCGATGCGCGGACGGAATTCGCCGAGCGGTAGCAGCGCGGCAAAGGCACCAAAAATCAGGCCGTGGGCCAGCAGGCCGTAGGCTGCGGCAAGGGTCATGGCTGCCCTCCGTCGAGCCAGGCTTCGCTGAAGATGGCGTGTTTGATTCCCTGGCGGCGCCAGGTGTAGGCCAGGTGGATGCGGCCATCGGGGCCGAGCAGCAGTGCCGGGTAAGAGAATTCAGCGCCGCCGTCGGGGGCGCTTTCGGCGGTGCGGGCCAGGGTCCAGGTTTTGCCTTCGTCAGCCGAGAGCCACAGGTGCAGGTGGGTCCGCCCGTCGTCACCGTTGCCGGCGAGCAGCAGCCTGCCGCTGGCCAGCCGGAGCATGGCCACCGAGGCATTGGGATTGGGCAAGGGCAGGTCGTCGCCGTTGGCGCCGCCGGTTTCCCAGGTCAGTCCAGCATCGCCGGTGCTCGCAACGCGGATGCGCCCCGGGCCAGGGCCGGCATCGCGCAGTAAGGCCAAGGCCCTCTTTTCATCGAGGGCAACCACGGCCGGTTGCAGGCTGCGCACCGGATGGGCCATGCGCGTCTTGTCGATTACCCGGCCATCGCGGTCGAGGCGCAGCCATTCGCCGTGCTTGGCAACGAACTCGTGGTAGGCCGGCAGGCCGTAGCCGCCATCGGCCAGCGGCAGCGGCGGCGTACGCACCAGAGTGCTGATGTTGAGGAAGGGCGAGGTGACCAGCTTGCTCGGCTTGGACCAGGTTTCGCCACTGTCGTCGGAAAAGATGTGGTTGAGCGAACTGCCGGCCCAGCCTCCGAGTGCAACACTGACAAACCACAAGTGGACGCGTGCGCCATCGGTGAACAACACCGGGTTGCCCAGTTTGCGGATATTGGTGAATAAGGCGCCGGCAGTACTTTCCCGGTTGGCCAGCGCTTGCGGCTTGCTCCAGCCATTTTTGTCGAGGCGGCTGAGCCAGATCGTGACGTCGGCGGCGCCTTCCCGGCTGCCGGCGAACCAGGCTGCCGCCAGTCGGCCGTCGGGGAGGAACGTCAGGGTGGCGGCGTGGGCCGAGGCCGCAGCTTGCGGTAGCATCGCGCTGGCAAAAAAAGCCGGCAAGGAAACTGCCGCCGTCGCAGGTAGAGTATGGGCGCGGGCTGCGAAGGCCGGCGCCGGGGCCGCCGGAATACGCCAGAAGGCTGCCGCCAGGGCGCCGATGAACCCGGCCGCAGCCAGCCACAGCAAAAATCTGGAACGGCTCGGGATGGCCGCAGTGGGAAGGTTCGACATGGGGCCGGATTCTAACCCGGCCCTCGGGCGCCAGCTTATTTTGCCACCGCCGTCTTGTTGTCGAGGAAGCCGTGCTTGCGGAAAATCGCCTGGCCTTCTTCGCCGGCCGCGTAGTTCATGAAACGACGGGTGACGTCCTTATGCTTGGACGAAGCCAGCAGGTTGAGCAGCAAGGCCTGCGGCTTGGCCAGCTTGGGGTCGAGGTCGATCGCGTCGACCAGTGGTGCGTTGTCCGGGAAGAAGGCGGTGGCGCGCCAGCTCATCGCCAGGTCGGCCTCGCCTTTTTTCATCGCGTTCATCAGGCTGCGCGAGTCGGGCACCAGGAAGGCGGCCTGCTTGACCACTTTGGGATAAATGCCGAGGCTGTCGAGGATGCTTTTCGCCTCCTGGCCGACGCTGCCGGATTCGGCGTTGCCGAGCAGGGTGACGAGGTCGCGGCGGAGCAATTCGCGTGGGTCGCCCTTGATCTTTTTCGGGTTGCCCTTGGCGACAACCAGCGCCATTTGGTTGTAGCCGACCGTGACGTAGTCCCCGAGCAGGCCTTCAGCCAGATGCTTGGCGCGGTAGCTGGGTTCGCCCGGCAGGTAGAGGTCGCCGACGCCGCTGCGCTTGGCCGCCTGATAAAGGTCTTCCGAGCCGCCTTGCGACAGCGCAATCTTGACGTTCTCACGCTTTTCGAAGGCCTGGATGATTTCACCCATCGGCCGGACCATGGTGATGCCGCAATACAGCAGCAGTTCCGGCTTGCCTTGGGCTTGCGCCGCCGGGCCAAGCAGACTGAGGGCGGCAAGCAGTGACAGTTTGAGAAAGTGGCGACGCATCAAAGCCTCCTGAGCAAACGCGCAAAGACCTTGATTCTATCGGCCTTTGCGCGTTGTTGCAGGAGAGGTGTCGGAGAGCTGGGCTCAGGCCGGGGCTGAACTGCGGATCAGATGGTCGAAGGCGCTGAGCGAGGCAGTGGCGCCAGCGCCCATGGCGATGATGATCTGCTTGTAGGGCACGGTGGTGCAGTCGCCGGCCGCAAAGACTCCGGGTACGTTGGTCTGGCCCTTGGCGTCGATCACGATTTCGCCGAAGCGCGACAGTTCGAGCGTACCCTTGAGCCAGTCGGTGTTGGGCAGCAGGCCGATCTGGACGAAGATGCCTTCGAGTTCGACGGCTTTTTCCTCGCCGGAGACGCGATCCTTGTAGCGCAAGCCATTGACCTTCTGCCCGTCGCCGGTGACTTCGGTGGTCTGCGCCGACTTGATCACGGTGACGTTGGGCAGGCTGTAGAGCTTGTTCTGCAGCACCGCGTCGGCGCGCAGGGTGTCGGCAAATTCGAGCAGGGTGACGTGGGCAACGATGCCGGCGAGGTCAATCGCGGCTTCGACGCCGGAGTTGCCGCCGCCGATCACCGCCACGCGCTTGCCCTTGAACAGTGGGCCATCGCAATGTGGGCAGAAGCAGACGCCCTTGGCCTTGTATTCTTTCTCGCCAGGGATGTTCATCTCGCGCCAGCGGGCGCCGGTGGAGAGGATGACGGTTTTGGCCTGCAACTTGGCGCCGTTTTCCAGCTCGATCCCGACCAGACCGCCGTTTTCTGCGGCCGGAATCAGCTTGCCGGCACGCTGCAGGTTCATCACGTCGACGGCGTATTCCTTGACGTGCTGTTCCAGCGAGGCGACCAGCTTGGGGCCTTCGGTATGGCTGACCGAGATGAAGTTTTCGATCCCCAGCGTATCCATGACCTGGCCGCCGAAGCGTTCGGCGAGCACACCAGTGCGGATGCCTTTGCGTGCGGCGTAGATCGCCGCTGCCGCACCGGCCGGGCCGCCACCGACCACCAGCACGTCGAAGGCTTCCTTCTTGCCGAGTTCTTCGGCAGCGCGAGCGGCAGCGCCGGTGTCGACCTTGGCCAGGATTTCCTCGATCAGCATGCGGCCGGCGCCGAATTCCTCGCCGTTCAGGTAGCTGGTCGGCACGGCCATGATCTGGCGCGCTTCGACCTCGCTCTGGAACAGCGCACCGTCGATCATCGTGCTGGTCACATTCGGGTTGAGCACTGCCATCAGGTTGAGTGCCTGGACCACGTCCGGGCAGTTGTGGCAGGAGAGCGAGATATAGGTTTCGAAGTGGAAGGGGCCGGGCAAGGCCTTGATCTGCTCAATCACCGTCGGCTCAACCTTGGGCGGATGGCCGCCGGTCTGCAGCAGGGCGAGGACCAGCGAGGTGAATTCGTGACCCATCGGCAGGCCGGCAAAGTGAATGCGCGGCGTTTCGCCGGGCAGGCCGACGGCAAACGAGGGGCGGCGGCTGGCATTGCCGTCTTCGCGCAGGCTGACCTTGGGCGAGCAGGCGACGATCTCGGCGAGCAAGGCCCGCATTTCGCCAGCCGCGGCGCTGTCATCCAGCGTGGCCACGAGTTCGATCGGGCGTTGCAGGCGTTCGAGGTAGGCGGTCAATTGGCCTTTGATCTGACTGTCGAGCATGTGGCTTCTCCCTGGCTGAATTTCACTGAAATGTCACGGTCGACCGTGACATTTCGCTGAAATCCCGCCGCCGGGTAGCGGCGGGTTTCTGTTTTTATATATCTCTGTTGGTGGCTGGGGCTTAGATCTTGCCGACCAGGTCAAGCGACGGGGCCAGGGTCTTTTCGCCTTCCTTCCACTTGGCCGGGCAGACTTCGCCCGGGTGAGCGGCGGTGTATTGGGCAGCCTTCAGCTTGCGCAGGGTTTCGGACACATCGCGGGCGATTTCGTTGGAGTGGATTTCAACGGTCTTGATCACGCCGTCCGGGTTGATCACGAAGGTACCGCGCAGGGCCAGGCCTTCTTCCGGGATATGCACGCCGAAAGCGTTGGTCAGGGCGTGGGTCGGGTCGCCGATCAGCGGGAACTGGGCCTTGCCGACGGCCGGCGAGGTTTCGTGCCAGACCTTGTGCGAGAAGTGGGTGTCGGTGGTGACGATGTACACCTCGGCGCCAGCCTTCTGGAATTCAGCGTAATTGTTGGCGGCGTCTTCGATTTCGGTCGGGCAGTTGAAGGTGAAGGCGGCCGGCATGAAAATCAGGACCGACCACTTGCCCTTGAGGCTGGCTTCGGTGACTTCGATGAACTTGCCGTTGTGGAAAGCCTGGGCCTTGAACGGTTGAACTTGGGTATTGATCAGCGACATCTGGGACTCCTTGAGAGGTGGGTTGTTGTTGAACACGGATGCATCTTAGGAAAGCTCCGGCCGGCAAGCCAATTGATTGCATCAATCTGCCGGATATTGAATCCCTATCGCCCGGCGGGATATTGCTCCGCGCAGCCGGGGCGGCAGCGTTGGTGGAAACTTAGTTATAAAGAACTAGACTGTTTTAGTCCTTACGGAGCGAAGGGCTTCTTACTGCAGTATGTAGTTGACTCATATCAAGTAAAAAGGCCGGTCGAGCGTGAAGACTGCGCCCCGAGGCCGTGTCTGGACGGCCGTTTTCTGGAGGTTATCGCCGGATGAACATATCCAGCGTCATATTGCATGTCGTGCCCGAGCGCCTGGAAGAGGCGTGCGCGGTGCTGGCCGGAATGCCGGGAGTGGAGATTCACGCCCGGAGCCCGGAAGGCAAGGTCGTGGTGACCGTCGAAGACAGCGATACCAATTCGGCTGCGGATTCCTACGTGGCTTTGCATGGCATTCCCGGCGTCGCATCGGTGGCCATGGTTTATCAATACAGCGACGATGTCATGGATTCCCAGGAGGTGGAGGCGTGAAACTCAATCGACGTGATTTCATCAAGGCCAATGCAGCAGCAGCGGCCATTTCGGCAGCCGGCATGACGGCGCCGACCGCTGCCGTCGCGGCAGGTAAGGACGAGATTCGCTGGGACAAGGCGCCCTGTCGTTTCTGCGGCACCGGTTGTTCGGTGCTGGTCGGTACCCAGGACGGGCGCGTCGTCGCTACCCAGGGCGACCCGGATGCGCCGGTTAATCGCGGCCTGAACTGCATCAAGGGCTATTTCCTGTCGAAGATCATGTACGGCACGGATCGCCTGAAGACGCCGATGCTGCGGATGAAGGACGGCAAGTACGACAAGAACGGCGATTTCGCCCCGATCACCTGGAAACAGGCCTTCGACATCATGGAGGAGAAAGTCCGGGCAACGCTGAAGACCAAGGGCCCCAATGGTCTGGCAATGTTCGGCTCCGGTCAGTGGACGATCTGGGAAGGTTATGCCGCCTCCAAGCTGTGGAAGGCCGGTTTCCGCACCAATAATCTGGACCCTAACGCCCGTCACTGCATGGCCTCCGCCGTAGCCGGTTTCATGCGCACCTTCGGGATCGACGAGCCGATGGGCTGCTACGATGACATCGAGCATGCCGACGCCTTCTTCCTGTGGGGCTCGAACATGGCCGAGATGCACCCCATCCTGTGGACCCGCATCACCGACCGCAAGCTGTCGAACAAGCACGTCAAGGTCGGCGTGTTGTCTACCTTCGAACACCGCTCGTTCGAACTGGCCGACATCCCGATGGTGTTCAAGCCGAACACCGATCTGGCGATCCTCAACTTCATCTGCCATCACATCATTTCGACCGGCAAGGTGAACCAGGACTTCGTCAGCAAGCACGTCAAGTTCAAGAAGGGCGAAACCGACATCGGTTTTGGTCTGCGCCCGAATCACGATCTGGAAAAGAAGGCCAGCAACAACGGCTATCCGGGCGAAGACGGCAAGCCGAAGGGCAACCCGGCCAAGGCGGATGACATCAGCTTTGACGATTTCAAGAAGTTCGTCTCCGAGTACACCGCCGAAAAGACTTCGAAGATTTCCGGGGTGCCGGTCAAGGATCTGGTCGCGATGGCCGAGCTCTATGCCGATCCGAAGACCAAGGTGATGTCGTTCTGGACCATGGGTTTCAACCAGCATACGCGCGGCACCTGGGTCAATAACATGATCTACAACGTGCACCTGCTGGTCGGCAAGATCTCCGAGCCGGGCAACAGCCCGTTCTCGCTGACCGGTCAGCCGTCCGCCTGCGGCACGGCGCGCGAAGTCGGGACTTTCGCCCATCGCCTGCCGGCCGACATGCTGGTGACCAACCCGGATCACCGCAAGCACACCGAAGAAATCTGGCAATTGCCGGAAGGCACCATCCCCGACAAGATCGGTCTCCACGCCGTGGCCATGGCCCGTGCCCTCAAGGACGGCAAGATCGGTTTCTACTGGCAGCAGTGCAACAACAACATGCAAGCCGGTCCGAACATCAACGGCGAACTGTATCCGGGTTGGCGCAACCCGGAGGTCTTCGCCGTCGTTTCCGATCCCTACCCGACGGTTTCGGCCATGGCGGCCGATCTGATCCTGCCGACCGCCATGTGGGTCGAAAAGGAAGGTGCTTACGGCAATGCCGAACGGCGTACCCAGTTCTGGCGCCAGCAGGTCAAGGCACCGGGCGAATCCCGCTCCGACGTCTGGCAGGTGATGGAATTCTCCAAGCGCTTCAAGGTCGAGGATGTCTGGCCGGCCGATCTGATCGCCAAGGCACCGAAGCTGAAGGGCAAGACCCTGTTCGACGTGCTCTACGCCAACGGCGTGGTCAACAAGTACAAGCTGAACGAGCTCCAGGCCGGGCACGAGAACGACGATTCGAAACTGCTGGGTTTCTACATCCAGAAAGGCTTGTTCGAAGAATATGCCCAGTTCGGTCGCGGTCACGGTCACGATCTGGCCTCGTTCGAGACCTATCACAAGGCACGCGGCCTGCGCTGGCCGGTGGTCGAGGGCAAGGAAACCCTGTGGCGTTTCCGTGAGGGCTACGATCCGTACGTCAAGAAAGGCGACGGTGTGAAGTTCTATGGCCACAAGGATGGCAAGGCAGTAATTTTTGCGCTGCCCTACCAGGATCCTCCCGAAATGCCGGACAAGGAATTCGACCTCTGGTTGTGTACTGGCCGCGTGCTTGAGCATTGGCACACCGGTACGATGACCCGCCGGGTTCCCGAACTGTACAAGTCCTTCCCGGACGCCGTGCTGTTCATGCACCCGGAGGATGCCAAGGCGCGCGGCTTGCAGCGCGGCATGGAGGTCAAGATCGCTTCCCGGCGCGGTGAGATTCAGCTGCGCGTGGAAACTCGCGGCCGCAACAAGCCGCCGCGTGGCTTGGTGTTCGTGCCCTTCTTCGATGCCGGCCGCCTGATCAACAAGCTGACGCTCGACGCGACTTGCCCGATTTCCAAGGAAACCGATTACAAGAAGTGCGCGGTCAAGGTGACCAAGGCTTGAGATAGCGGTTTGTCACGGTCAACCACACAAATGAACGAAAAAGCGGCCGGAGTGTTCCGGCCGTTCATCGGAGGTAAAAAACCATGAGATTGATCCCTGCTCTGGCGCTGGCCGCAACCGTTCTGTTTTCGGGAACGGGTTTGGTCAGTGCGCAGGAAAAGCTGCTGTCCGAGCGTGGCGACGTGTCCATCGATCAGACTTCGAAGGTCGATATGTTCCGTCCCGAGAAAGACAAGGAAAACATTCCCCGCAACTTTCAGAAGCAGCCGCCGCTGATTCCGCATAGCGTCAAGGGCTATGTCGTGACCCAGAACTTTAACAAGTGCATGGACTGTCACTCCAAGGAGCGGGCGGAAGAGACTGGTGCCACCAAGGTTGCCAAGTCCCACTATCTGGATCGCGAAGACAAGAAGCTGCAGACGATTTCGCCGCGCCGCTATTTCTGCATGCAGTGCCACGTGCCGCAGTTCGACGCCAAACCGCTGGTCGAGAACAATTACAAACCTGCCGCCAAGAATTAAGGGGGAATGATGAATCTCGAAAAATGCATGCCCGGCTGGTTGAAGCGCATCGGCCTGACCTCGGCCCTGCTGCTCTTCGTTGCTGGTATTGTTTTCTGGGGGGGCTTCAACTGGGCGCTCGAAGCGACCAACAAGGAGTCGTTCTGTATCTCTTGTCATGAGATGGAAGAGAATGTGTTCAAGGAATATCAGAACACCATTCACTACACCAACCGGACCGGTGTTCGCGCCACCTGCCCGGATTGCCATGTGCCGAAGGAGTGGGGCCCGAAGATGATCCGCAAGATCCAGGCTTCGAACGAGGTCTGGCACAAGCTGCTGGGTAGTGTCGATACGCCCGAGAAGTTCAACGCCAAGCGCGGTCAGCTCGCCCAGAACGAGTGGAACCGGATGAAGAAGAATGACTCGCAGGAGTGCCGCAACTGCCACAATTATTCCTACATGGATTACACCGAGCAGGGGCCGCGCGCATCGCGTACTCATCCCAAGGCGTTCGACGAAGGCAAGACCTGTATCGACTGCCACAAGGGGATTGCTCACCAGTTGCCGCGTCTGGATCAGCATATCGGCAAGCAGAATGAAGGCGCGCCTGAGTTGTCGCACGGCGAAAAGCCGGCTGAGGCAGCCGACAAGAAGTAATCGACGCCGTTGTCAGAAATCAACCCCGGTGCCTTGCCGGGGTTGTTTTTTGCACAAAGGGGACGATAATTGCCGGAAAGCCGCGTGGGTGCTGGAAATTTGGCGCTTGTCCCGACACTTGTTTGGCAAGGTATGCTACTTTTAAGGCACTGCCGTGCCCACGGCCAGTTTTCTTCAATTGAATGAGTAACAGGAGGCACTTAGATGAACAAATCCGAGCTGGTCGAAGTTGCTGCAAAAGAAGCTGGTATCACCAAGGCAGCTGCCGAAAAAGCACTGTCCGCCATTCTCGGTGCGGTAGTCGATGCCGTGGCCAAGGGCGATTCCGTCACCCTGGTCGGTTTCGGTACCTTCAAGTCGGCCAAGCGCGCTGCGCGTACCGGCAAGAATCCGAAGACGGGCGCTGCATTGAAAATCCCCGAGACCGTGGTCCCCAAGTTTTCCCCGGGCAGCGGCTTCAAGGCGGCAGTGGCGCCGAAAAAGCCCGCTGCAAAGAAAAAGTAATCCGCTCCAAACCGTGACGAGCTTTGCGTAACGCAAAGCTCGTCCGCTGACACACAATGACCAATCAGAATCCCGAAAACGCTGTTGAACCGCAGGTCCAGGAAGAGCCGCAACAGGCTGCTCCGGTGGCGGCTTTTCAACCCAATGATGCGCGCCGCCGCTTGCGCGAGTTGCTCTCCGTGCCCGAGCGCGAAAGAACGGACGAGCAGTGGGATGAGATTATCGAACTTGAAATCCAGTTGGCTCCCGGTAATCGCATCGCTCCTAACGAATCTCTCGGTGGCTTGCCATCGGCAGGTGGCGGGGGGCGTGGCAACAAGCCCCAGCGTAGCAAGCCCGGCGGTGGCGGCGGCCAGCAAAAGAATCATCAGGGGCAGGGCCAGAATCAGAATCAGAATCGCCCGCGTGGAGGCGGTAATAATCGCCGTCCGCGCCAGAACAAGACGCCGGCCGGTGGCGGCGGGTCTGCCGCTTGATCGGTTTGCCGGTTGGCTGTGGCAGGCCGGCGCCGACTTGATTTCTCTTTGCCGTACGGCCGTGTGGCGGCCCTTATTGCATGCAGCACTTTGATCTTGTAATCGTTGGCGGTGGCTTGGCCGGCGCCAGTCTCGCGGCCGCCCTGCGCGATTCCCGTCTGAAAATTGCCCTGGTTGAGGGAATGCCTCCGCGCCGGCCAGAAGGCTGGGACGCCCGGGTGTATGCAGTGAGTCCGGCTAATGCCGAGTTTCTGGAACGGATCGGTGTCTGGAAGCATCTGGAGGCAAGCCGGATGGAGCCGATTCGTGCCATGGAGGTACGTGGCGATCAAGGAGCTCGCCTGCAATTCTCATCTTTCGCGGCCGGTGTGCCGGAGTTGGGCTGGATTCTTGAGTCTTCTCTGGTCAGTTGTGAGTTGTGGGAAAACGTCAAGCGGCAGGCGAATATCGAATTGTTTTCACCGGCCCGGCCAACTGCGTTGGAAATTCGTCACGACGCTGCCTGCTTGTTTCTTGAAGATGGCCGGGCGCTATCCGGACGCTTGCTGGTCGCAGCCGATGGCCGCGATTCGTGGGTTCGCGAGACGGCCGGTTTGTCCGCTCGGAACAGCCATTACCGTGAAAAGGGCGTGGTTGCCAATTTTGCGTGCACCAAACCACATCGTGGCGTCGCCTGGCAATGGTTCGGGCAGGATGAAGTCCTGGCTTATCTGCCGCTGCCTGGGCAGCGGATGTCGATGGTCTGGTCTTTGCCTGATGCACGGGCTGATGCGTTGTGTGCTCTGGCTCCGGCTGACCTGGCTGAACGTGTGGCAGCGGCTGGAGGCGGTGTGTTCGGGGCGCTGGAAACGATCACCCCGGCTGCGGCCTTTCCGCTGCGCCTGATGCGGGTGCCGCAAACCGTAGCTCCGCGTCTGGCCTTGGTTGGCGATGCGGCGCATGGCATTCATCCCTTGTCCGGGCATGGAATCAACCTGGGCTTCCAGGATGCTGCCGAGTTGGCGGCTCTGCTGGGCAGGGCTCAGCCGTGGCAGGATATTGGGGATATGCACTTTCTTGAACGCTACCAACGGGCTCGGCGTGAGGAAACCGTGTTGCTGCAGGGGGCTACCGATGCCTTGCGGCGCTTATTCCGGGTCGAGGCGCCGCCGGTTGCCTGGTTGCGTAATGCTGGCTTAGGGCTGACGGAACGCCTGCCGGTGCTCAAGAATGCCTTGATTCGTTATGCTCTTGGACGCATCTGACATTGATAGGAGAAAAGATGCTGCAGAAATTGTTGTCGTTGGTCTTGTGTGCTGCCACCGTTTTGCCGGTGCATGCGGACGAGGCTGAAATCCGCAAGACCATCGAAGCCAAGTTCGGCGGCAAGGTCGAGAGCGTTGCGAAGTCCGGTTACCTGGGGCTCTATGAGGTATTTGCCGAAGGCAGCATTTTCTACACTGACGACAAGGCGAGCGCGATCATCGCCGGTGGTCAGTTGATTGACACCAAGACGATGAAAAACGTGACTGACGAGCGGATGCGCAAGCTGACTGCGATCCGTTTTTCCGATCTGCCGCTGGAGCGAGCAATCAAGCAGGTGCGAGGAGATGGGAAGAGGGTTCTGGCGACCTTTGAAGATCCTAATTGTGGCTACTGCAAACGCCTCGCCCGCGATTTGCTGAAGCTGGACAATGTCACGGTCTACACCTTCTTGTATCCGATCTTGTCGGAGGACTCGGTGAAGAAGTCGCGTCAGATCTGGTGTGCTGCAGATCGCTCGAAAGCCTGGAATGATTGGATGGTCGAAGGCAAGGCCCCGAGCGGTCGTGACGACTGCGATACTGCGGCCATTGCCAAGAATCAGGAGTTTGGACGCAAGCTCAATATCAGCGGTACTCCGACGATGTTCTTCGCCGATGGCGAACGGGTTCCCGGAGCAATGCCGTTGGCACGGATTGAGCAGAAGCTGACGCAGACCCGGTAAGCGTCTTTTTGCCGGAGATCAGGGAGCCCTGTGTGGCTCCCTTTTTTATTGCTGAAAATTGGGGCGGATATGGCGTCCGGGTGGCTCTCTTATCCTAACAAGTCACTTTAAGAGTCCTAAATTTCGCCATTGATTTTTAAAGATATTTTGCTTTGTAAAAGTCTGCAAAAGATGCTCTAAGTCCTTGTTGTTTAAGAAAAAAATCCGTTTTTCTATTGACGCTCCGCATTTGCTCCTCTAAAGTGGAGAAATGTGTTGAAAAGTGGGTAAACGGGGAAATTTTGGATGTTTGAGGGAGCTACGGCGCTCAGTCTGGATGCCAAGGGGCGGCTTGCCATACCGGCAAGGCACCGTGACGCCCTGGTTGCGGCCGGCGAGGGCTCCCTGGTGCTGACCGCGCATCCTCATCGCTGCCTGCTTCTCTACCCGGCGCCGGCCTGGCAGCCGATCCGGGATCAGATTCTCAAGGCATCCAGCCTGGATCCTCGGGCGGCGGCAATCAAACGGGTGATGGTTGGTAACGCGCGTACCGAAGAGCCGGATTCGGCAGGTCGCCTGCTGGTTGCTGCGGAGTTGCGCGAGTATGCGCAACTGGAAAAAACGGTCTATCTGGTTGGTATGGGCAGTCATTTCGAAATTTGGAGCGAGGCCGGCTGGAAACAGCAAAACGACCTTGCGGCCGAGGCCTTGAGCGGCGAGCTGCCGGCAGGGTTGATGGATCTGGTGTTGTGATGACGGAATTTGCCCACGTCACCGTGTTGCTTGAAGAGGCGGTGACTGCTCTCGCAGTCAGGCCGGATGGGGTCTATATCGACGCGACCTTTGGGCGCGGTGGTCACAGCAGGCGGATTCTGGCTGCACTTGGGCCGCGCGGGCGTTTGATTGCGCTGGATCGTGATCCCCTCGCGATTGCGGCTGGGCAGACTCTTGCCGATCCGCGCTTTACGCTGGTGCACCGCGCTTTCGGGGAGCTTGCCTTGGCGGCAGCCGAGGCTGGCGTCGGCGCGGTCGATGGAATTTTGTTCGATGTCGGTGTTTCGTCGCCGCAGATCGACGATGGCAGTCGGGGCTTCAGCTTCCGGCACGATGCGCCGCTGGACATGCGCATGGATACAACGCAGGGCGAAACCGCTGCTGAATGGCTGGCGCGGGCTGAGATCAGGGAAATCACGGAGGTTATCAGGAATTATGGCGAAGAACGGTTTGCTTTCCAGATTGCAAAGAAGGTTGTGGCTGCTCGGCTCGAACAGCCAATTGTCACTACAGGCCAGTTCGCGGCCATCGTACGCGAGGCCGTGCGCACCCGTGAGCCAGGGCAGGACCCGGCGACGCGCAGCTTTCAAGCTTTACGGATTCACACCAATCAGGAGCTCCGCCAGCTGGAGGTAGCCTTGCCGCAGGCGCTCTCGTTGCTTAACCCGGGTGGGCGCCTGGCGGTGATTTCCTTTCATTCGCTGGAAGACCGGATCGTCAAGAATTTCATGCGCCAGCAGTCGACTGCGGATGCCCTGCCGAAAAATCTGCCGTTGCGGGCTGATCAGCTGCCGGCTGCGAAGATGCGCCTGATCGGCAAGGCAATCAAGGCCAGCGCGGCCGAGGTGGCGGCCAATCCGCGCTCGCGCAGTGCGGTGATGCGGGTGGCGGAGAAGGTCTGATGGTGCGCCTGAATATGCTCCTTCTTTTGCTTGTAGTGATTTGCGCGCTTGGCGTAATCACCTCGCAGCATCGGGCGCGCAAGCTCTTTCAGGCCCTTGAAGGAGAGCAGGAGCGGGCGCGGCAACTCGATGTCGAGTACGGTCAGTTGCAGCTTGAACTGTCGACGTGGGCGACCCATCCGCGGATCGAGCAGATTGCCCGCGAACGCTTGCATATGCTGGTCCCTGATCCGGTCGGGCGGCCGCTGGCGCCACGCACCGCACAGCCCAAGGGGCGGGAGGGCGGGCGATGACGCCCAAGCGGCGCGGTCACCGGTTCACCGAGAGCCCATTGCTCGAGCTGGCTTTGCAGGGCTGGCGTTCGCGGATGGTTGGCCTCCTGTTGATGGGGGCTTTTCTTGTTTTGGTGGCGCGTGGATTTTATCTGCAGGTAATCAACAACGATTTCCTGCAGGAAAAGGGAGATTCACGTTATCTGCGTGATATTGAAGTCTCGGCCTCCCGCGGCAAGATCACTGATCGCAACGGCGATCTGCTGGCGGTATCGACGCCGATGAAGTCGGTCTGGGCAATTCCTGCTGATGCCCGGGCGATGACGCAGCCGCAGAAACAGCAGCTGGCCGGGTTGCTCGAAATGAATGTGCGCGAGGTCGATTCACGCCTCGCCTCTGACAAGACTTTTGTTTTCGTCAAGCGCCAGGTGCCGCCCGAGACGGCCGACCGGGTGGCGGCGCTGAAGTTGCCGGGAGTGCATCAGGAGAAAGAGTATCGTCGTTATTACCCGACGGCCGACATGACTGCGCATATCGTCGGCTTTACCGGCGTGGACGACAAAGGTCTGGAAGGTGTTGAACTGGCCTTCCAGAACGCCTTGTTGGGACGTCCGGGGAGCCGTACCGTGATTCGCGACCGGCGCGGCAATATCGTCGAGGATGTCGGGGCGATGCGGCCGCCGCTGGACGGCAAGGAAATTCGCCTGGCGCTCGACTCGAAGATCCAGTACATCGCCTATAGCCAATTGAAGACTGCGATTGCCGAGCACAAGGCAAAAGCCGGGGGCGTGGTGGTGATTGATACCCGCAGCGGTGAAATTCTCGCGCTGGCCAACTGGCCGACCTACAACCCCAACAATCGGCAGAATCTCTCCGGAGCCCAGTTGCGCAACCGGGCCGTGACCGACACATTCGAGCCGGGGTCGACGATGAAGCCGTTTACGGCTGCGCTGGCGTTGGAAAAGGGCAAGTTCCGTTACGACACGGT
The DNA here is from genome assembly GCF_041378895.1 of Dechloromonas sp. ZY10. Classification (NCBI taxonomy): domain Bacteria; kingdom Pseudomonadati; phylum Pseudomonadota; class Betaproteobacteria; order Rhodocyclales; family Azonexaceae; genus Dechloromonas; species Dechloromonas aquae. The sequence continues at coordinate 2,931,229 of NZ_CP144212.1, read as the reverse complement.
GATCAATTGCGCACCGGGTAAAATGACCATCGGCACGGCAACGATTTCGGATTCTCATCCGCACGGGGCGTTGACCGTGGCACAGGTGATTCAGAAGTCATCGAACATTGGTGCCAGCAAAATGGCTCTCTCTTTCCCGCCCAAGGAAATGTGGGAAATGTTCGATGCGCTCGGCTTCGGCCAGCTGCCGCAATTAGGCTTCCCCGGCGAGGTGACCGGCCGTTTGCGCCCCTGGAAAAATTGGCGGCCGATCGAGCAGGCAACGATGTCCTACGGGCACGGCATCTCGACCAGCCTGATCCAGATGGCGCGGGCTTATACCGTGTTTGCCCGCGATGGCGATCTGATTCCGCTGTCGCTGCTGCGCACCAATGAGCCACGGGTGCATGGCGCTCAGGTGTTTTCGGCGCAGACTGCGCGTGAAGTACGGGCCATGCTCGAATTGGCGGCCGGGCCCGAGGGGACTGCGCCCAAGGCACGGGTTCCCGGCTACCGGATCGGTGGCAAGACCGGCACGGCGCATAAGCTGGAGGCCGGAAATTATGCCAATAAATACGTTGCCTCCTTTGTCGGGATCGGGCCGATATCCGATCCTCGGCTGGTTGTTGCGGTCATGATTGATGAGCCTTCGGCTGGTCGCCACTACGGTGGCGACGTAGCCGGGCCGGTTTTTTCGCAGGTGATGGGTGCTTCGTTGCGTACGCTGGGCGTGGTTCCCGATGCCCCGGTGCAGCAGATGGCCGACGCCGGCGTCAGGGCGGGGGCCTTGTAATGGAGCAAGCAGTGATCATACAAAACCTCCTCGCCCAACTCGCCGCACTCGGCGTGAATCCGACTGGCGTGGCCGATGACAGCCGCCAGGTGCGGCCGGGCGATCTGTTTCTTGCCTATCCGGGGGCTTTGACCGATGGTCGTCGTTTCATCGCCGATGCCGTGGCGCGGGGAGCACTGGCCGTTCTTTGGCAACCCGGCGGGGATTTTGCCTGGAATCCGGCGTTGACCGTAAAAGCGATTCCGGTTGAGGGCTTGCGTGCGCTTGCGGGGCCTCTGGCGCATGCAGTCTATGGCCATCCTTCGGAAGGATTGTCGCTGATTGCGATTACCGGAACCAATGGCAAAACCACGGTCAGCCAGTGTCTGGCGCGTGCTTATGCCAAGCCCTGTGCCGTGATCGGCACCCTCGGCGTCGGTTTTCCCGGCGAACTGCAGGACACCGGATTCACCACGCCCGAGGCGACAACCCTGATGCGCTGCCTGGCTGAGTTCAGAACTGCCCGGGCGGCAGCCTGTGCACTGGAGGCGAGCTCGATCGGCATCGAGGAAGGGCGGATGAGCGGGGCGCGCCTGGATGTCGCGGTGTTTACCAACTTTACCCGCGATCACCTCGACTATCACGGGACCATGGCCGCTTATGCGGCAGCCAAGAAAAAGTTGTTTGCCTGGCCCCGGCTGCGCACGGCCGTGGTCAATCTCGATGACGAGATCGGGCGGCAGATTGCCCGCGAGACCTCGGCCACTCGTCTGCTTGGCTATGCAATTGACTATCAGGAGCGCGATCTTCAGGTTCTGGTTCGTGCCGAAAGCCTGAATGAAACCCCGCTCGGCCAGGAATTCACTCTGGTGCTGCCGAACGGGCGGGCGCCAGTGGTCACGGGCCTGCTTGGCAAGTACAACGTAGCCAATCTGCTGGCGGTGGCAGCAGTCCTCTACGATGCGGGGCTGGCAGCCGGCGAAATCGCCCGCCGTCTGGGAGAGCTGACGCCGCCGCCCGGGCGGATGCAGCGCCTGGGCGGTAGCAACGAGCCATTGGTGGTGGTCGATTATGCACATACCCCGGATGCGCTCGAAAACGCCTTGCAGGCCCTGCGCCCTGTTGCGCAAGCGCGGGCAGGCCGGTTGGCGGTGGTTTTTGGCTGCGGCGGTGATCGTGACCGGGGCAAGCGACCGCAAATGGGGGCGCTTGCCGAGCGGTTGGCCGACCGCGTGCTGCTGACCAGCGACAATCCGCGTAGCGAGGACCCGGCCGCGATCATTGGTGAAATTGCTGCGGGCATGGTGCATGCCGAGAGCGAGACAGATCGGCATCAGGCAATCTTGCGGGCGGTAGCCGAGGCTGGTCCGGCCGATGTGATTTTGCTGGCAGGCAAAGGGCATGAGGATTATCAGGAGTGTGCCGGAGTGCGTCAGCATTTTTCCGATCTTGAAGAGGCTGCGGCAGCACTGGCGCAACGGCGGGCAATGGAGGCGACGGCATGATCGAATGGATGCTGGCACGAGTCGCCGAGGCCGTTGGCGGGCGTTTGCTCGGCGACGATGTGATGGTGCATGGCGTGTCTTCGGATACGCGGGCAATCGCTCCGGGGCAGTTGTTCGTTGCGCTGCGGGGCGAGCGCTTCGATGCTCACGATTTCATTGTCCAGGCGCTAGCGGACGGAGCGGCTGCTGCCCTGGTAGCCGATCCATCTGGCTTGCCGCAAGGGGTGGCGGCAGTGCTGGTCGACGATACCCGGCTGGCGCTCGGCCGGCTGGCGGCCGCCTGGCGGCAGGAATTCGCGCTGCCAGTGATCGCAGTAACCGGCTCGAACGGCAAAACGACCACCAAGGAAATGATCGCGGCTATTCTGCAGGCGCAATTCGGCGACGCCGTGCTGGCCACTCGCGGTAACCTCAACAACGATATCGGCCTGCCACTGACCTTGCTCGGTCTGGGGGCCGCTCATCGGGCCGCAGTGATCGAGATGGGGATGAACCACCCGGGTGAAATCGCCTACCTGACGCGGATTGGATGTCCGACGGTTGCCTTGGTGAATAACGCGCAGCGCGCTCATCTGGAAGGGATGGGTGATCTCGACGAAGTGGCACGCGAAAAAGGCAGCATTTTCGAGGGGCTGGGCGTGGATGGCATTGCGGTGATTAATGCCGACGATGCCTACGCCGATTACTGGCTGGCTGCGCAGCACGCAGCTGGGCATCGGGTGCGGACTTTTGGCCTGGATCGGCCGGCCGACGTGCAAGTTGCCGCCCGCGCCCATGGCTTGGCGATGGTGCTTGAACTGTCGGCGCCGGAAGGTGCAGCACAGATTACATTGCGGGCGCCGGGGCGCCATAACGCACGCAATGCCGCTGCCGCCGCCGCAGCCTGTCTGGCCGCCGGGATTCCGCTGGCGGCTGTGGTCGCCGGGCTGAATGCCTTTGCTGGCGTGGCCGGGCGCTTGCAACAGCGGACCGGGCGGCAGGGGGCGGCGATTCTCGACGATACCTACAATGCCAACCCGGATTCGGTGCGGGCCGGTATTGATGTCCTGGCTTCGACCATCGGCCACAAGATCCTGATCCTGGGCGACATGGGCGAAATTGGCGAGGCCAGTGGCCAGTACCACGACGAAATCGGTGGCTACGCCAAAAGCCAGGGCATCGACCGTCTTTACGCGCTGGGTGAGGCCAGCAAGCAGGCCGTGCGCAACTTCGGTGAGGGGGCACGGCATTTCGCGGACCCCGACAAGCTGATTGCCACGGTCGACAAGGAATTGGGCCCGGAAACCACGGTTCTGATCAAGGGCTCGCGCTTCATGCGGATGGAGCGCGTAGCCAATGCCCTGGCCACCGATACGGTGGCGGGAAAGGAAACACACTGATGCTGGAGATTGTTTAATGCTGCTCGCGCTGGCCCAATGGCTTGCCCAGGACGTTCGCCTGTTCAACGTCTTTAACTACATCACCTTGCGCACCGTGCTGGCCGCAATGACGGCCCTGCTGATTTCATTTGTCGCCGGTCCGCGCGTGATCCGCTGGCTGGCGGCCAAGAAAATCGGTCAGGCAGTGCGCACCGACGGTCCGCAAACGCACCTGGTCAAGTCCGGCACGCCAACCATGGGCGGCGTGCTGATCCTGATTGCGATCGGTGTCACCACCCTGCTGTGGGGCGATTTGAGCAACAAGTACGTGTGGACCGTGTTGGTCGTCACTCTCGGTTACGGCATCGTCGGCTGGTACGACGACTGGAAGAAGGTGGTCTATCGCAACCCGGCCGGCCTCTCGGCCAAGTGGAAGTATTTCTGGCAGTCGGTGCTGGGCATCGGCGCCGCGCTGTTCCTCGCCTATTCGGCCAAGTCGCCGGCGCAGACCGAACTGATCGTCCCCTTCTTCAAGAGCGTGGCCTATCCGCTGGGCGTGGTCGGCTTCATCGTGCTGACTTATTTCGTGATTGTCGGTACCAGCAACGCGGTCAACCTGACCGACGGTCTCGACGGTCTGGCAATCATGCCGACGGTGATGATCGCCGGTGCCTTTGCGATTTTTGCCTACGTCACCGGCCACGCGGTGTACGCCAAGTACCTGCTGATTCCCTACGTGCCGGGGGCTGGCGAGTTGTGCATCCTGCTCGGCGCGATCGCCGGGGCCGGGCTGGGTTTCCTGTGGTTCAACGCCTATCCGGCAGAAGTCTTCATGGGCGACGTCGGCGCGCTGGCGCTCGGCGCAGCCCTGGGGACCGTCGCCGTGATCATTCGCCAGGAAATCGTGCTGGTGATCATGGGCGGGGTCTTCGTGGTCGAAACCCTGTCGGTGATGCTGCAGGTCAGTTGGTTCAAATACACCAAGAAAAAATACGGCGAGGGCCGGCGCATCCTGCGCATGGCACCGCTGCACCACCATTTCGAGCAGACCGGCTGGAAGGAAACCCAGGTCGTCGTGCGCTTCTGGATCATCACCATCATGCTGGTGCTGGTCGGCTTGTCTACCTTGAAGCTGCGCTGAGATGAACTGGCAAGGCAAACGCATCCTGGTGATCGGGCTCGGTGAGTCCGGGTTGGCGATGGCCAAGTGGCTGACGCGCCAGGGCGCGTGCGTGCGCGTTGCCGATTCGCGGACGGCACCGCCGAATGTCGAGCAACTGCAAGCATTGGCGCCGCAGGCCGAATTGCTGACCGGCGAGTTCTCGCCGTCGACCTTTGCCGGCATCGACCTGATCGCGATTTCCCCCGGCGTCGCCAAGGAGATCCCGGCCATCGTCGCTTCCGGGCTGCCGCTGGTTTCCGAAATCGAACTGTTTGCCGCCGGGGTGCATGCCCTGCAATCGCCGGCGAAAATCCTGGCGATCACCGGCAGCAACGGAAAAACGACGACGACGGCGTTGACCGCATACCTGCTCAACGCCGCCGGCGTCAGCGCGGTCGCCTGCGGCAACATCTCCCCGTCGGCGCTGGATGCATTGATGGATGCCGAAGATGCCGGTCAGCTGCCGGAGGTCTGGGTACTCGAACTGTCCAGCTTCCAGCTGGAAACCACGCATCACCTGAATGCCCTGGCGGCGACGGTGCTCAACTTGTCGGAGGATCACCTTGATCGTTACGCGGGGAGCATGGCCAATTACGCCGCAGCCAAATCCCGGATATTCCAGGGACGCGGCGCGATGATCCTCAATCGGGACGACGACTGGTCGATCAGCAATGGCCGCTGCGGTCGCAAGATGATTACCTTTGGCCTTGGTCCGGCGCCGCGTGCGGTCGACTATGGTTACGCCGAGGGCGCTCTCTGGCGCGGCAAGGAAAAGCTGGTTGCTGTGGCCGAACTGCGCTTGAGCGGCCTGCATAACGCTGCCAATGCGATGGCGGCACTGGCCTTGTGCGAAGTCGCCGGGGTTCAGCCGCAGGCGCTGGTGGCGCCGCTCAAGGCCTTTCAAGGCCTGGCACATCGGGTTGAACTGGTGGCCGAGAAGCGGGGTGTGCGCTACATCGACGATTCGAAAGGGACCAATGTCGGGGCCACGTTGGCCGCAGTCGAGGGACTTGGTTGCAAGGTCGCCATCGTTCTCGGCGGCGACGGCAAGGGCCAGGATTTCTCACCGCTGAAGGCTGCCTTGATGGCGCACGGCCGGGCGGTGGCGCTGATTGGCCGCGATGCTGCACTGATCGAGGCGGCACTGGCCGGTTGCGATTTGCCGCTGCGGCGTTTTGCCGACATGGCCACGGCAGTACAGTGGCTGGCCGGGCAGGCGCAGGTCGGCGATGCGGTCCTGCTGTCGCCGGCGTGCGCCAGCCTGGACATGTACCGCAATTACGCTCATCGGGCTGCGGCCTTCATTGCTGCCGTCGAGGCCTTGCCATGCTGATTTCGGCACTTGATGCTCCCCGCCGCCAGCTTGCGGAAATCGATCATGCCTTGCTGTGGAGCATTCTCGCCCTGCTGTTTACCGGCTTGGTGATGGTTTATTCGGCGTCAATTGCCACCGCCGAGGGCGGTCGGTTCACCAATCATCAGCCAGCATATTTTCTGATCCGTCACGGAATTTTCCTGTGTGTCGGCCTGGTGGCGGCCGGCATCGCCTTTCAGGTACCACTCGGTTTCTGGCAGAAATATTCGCCGTGGCTGTTCATGCTTGGGGTAATCCTGCTGGCCGTCGTGCTGGTGCCTGGGATCGGCCGCGACGTGAACGGCGCTCGGCGCTGGTTGCCTCTGGGCTTCGCCAACCTGCAGCCTTCCGAGTTGATGAAGTTGTTTGCAGTGCTCTATGCCGCCGATTACACGGTACGCAAGATCAACGTGATGCACGATCTGAAGCAGGCTTTTCTGCCAATGTTCGGGGCGATGGCAGTGGTCGGGATGCTGTTGCTCAAGGAGCCTGACTTTGGCGCTTTCGTGGTGATCATTTCGATTGCGATGGCGATCCTCTTCCTTGGCGGGCTCAAGGCCCGGCTGTTTGCCCTGCTGATCGTCGGGCTGTTGATCGCCTTCACGATCATGATCATCGTCTCGCCTTACCGGCGCGACCGGGTTTTCGGCTTCATGGACCCGTGGGCGGATGCTTTCGGGCGCGGTTATCAGTTGTCGCACTCGCTGATTGCTTTCGGGCGTGGCGAACTGTTCGGCGTCGGGCTCGGTGCCAGCGTTGAAAAGCTGTTTTATTTGCCGGAGGCGCATACCGATTTCCTGCTGGCGGTGATCGCCGAGGAATTGGGCTTTGTCGGGGTGTTGACCGTGATTGCGTTGTTCGCACTGATCGTCCAGCGGGCTTTCGCCATCGGTCGCCTATGTGTCCAGCTTGACCGGTTGTATCCGGCCTTGGTGGCGATGGGTATCGGTGTCTGGATGGGCGTGCAGTCCTTCATCAACATGGGCGTGAACATGGGGCTGCTGCCGACCAAGGGGCTGACCTTGCCGCTGATGAGTTTCGGCGGTTCGGGGATCGTCGCCAACTGTACGGCGCTGGCGATCCTGCTGCGGATCGATTGGGAAAACCGGCAATTGATGCGAGGTGGAAAATTATGAGCAAGACCTTGCTGATCATGGCTGGGGGAACCGGTGGACATATCTTCCCGGCGCTGGCGGTGGCCGATTGTCTGCGTGCGGCCGGTTGGCGTGTGCTGTGGCTCGGTAATCCCGATGGGATGGAGGCGCGGCTGGTGCCTCAGCATGGATATGAATTGGTGCCGGTGCGTTTCTCGGCGCTGCGTGGCAAGGGCCTGTTGCGCAAACTGTTGCTGCCGGTGAATTTGCTGCGCGGTTTCTGGCAGGCCTGGCAGGCTCTGCGTCGGGTGCGTCCGAATGTGGTGCTCGGAATGGGGGGCTACATCACTTTCCCGGGGGGGATGATGGCCGCGTTGACCGGGATTCCGCTGGTCCTGCACGAGCAGAACTCGGTGCCGGGGCTGGCTAATCGCGTACTGGCAGCGGTCGCCGACCGGATTGTCACCGGTTTTCCCGAGGCCTTGCGCAAGGGCGAGTGGCTGGGTAATCCGGTGCGTCAGGAAATTGCCGCGCTATCGGCTCCGGCGGAGCGTTTCCACGAGCGGAGCGGCACGCTCCGGTTGTTGGTGATTGGCGGCAGTCTGGGCGCGCAGGCATTGAATGAGGTGATCCCGAAGGCCATGGGCCTGCTGGGGGCCGATGAACTGCCGCAAATCGTGCACCAGGCGGGCGAAAAACACATTGAGCAGTTGCAAGCTAATTATGCGGCGGTCGGCGTGCCGGCACACTGCGTTGCTTTCATCGACGACATGGCCGGTGCCTACGGCTGGGCCGATTTGGTGATTTGCCGGGCCGGAGCCTTGACTGTCGCCGAACTGGCAGTTGCCGGGGTGCCGGCAATTCTGGTGCCCTATCCGCATGCGGTGGATGACCATCAAACTGCGAATGCCCGTTTTCTGGTCAATGTCGGTGGAGCTTTCCTTTGTCCGCAAGGCGAATTGACGCCGGAGTCGGTGGCGCTGATCCGCAACTATTCACGCGGTCAACTGCTGGAAATGGCAGAAAAGGCCAGGGCGCTGGCGAAACCAGATGCGACGGCGGCGGTTGCGCAGCTTTGCGCGGAGATAGCGAAATGAAGCATAAAGTCAAAAACATCCATTTCGTCGGGGTGGGCGGTTCCGGTATGAGCGGTATCGCCGAAGTCCTGGCCAATCTCGGCTACGGCGTATCCGGCTCGGACCTGGCTGCCAGTGCCACCACCCGGAGGCTGCAGGACCAGGGCGTGCGGGTGGTGATCGGCCATGCCGCAGAAAACGTCGCAGCAGCCGATGCGGTGGTGATTTCGACGGCGGTCAAGGCCGATAACCCGGAAGTGCAGGCGGCGCGCGAGCGTCACATTCCGGTGGTGCCGCGCGCCCAGATGCTGGCCGAGTTGATGCGCCTGAAGCAGGGCATCGCCATTGCCGGCACGCACGGCAAGACGACGACGACCAGCCTGGTGACCAGCATCCTCGCCGAAGGCGGCGTCGATCCGACCTTCGTCATCGGCGGCCGGTTGAATGCAGCGGGCGCCAATGCTCGTCTGGGTAGCGGCGATTTTCTGGTCGCCGAGGCCGACGAATCAGATGCCTCCTTCCTTTACCTGTCGCCGGTAATCTCCGTCGTGACCAATATCGACGCCGATCACATGGAGACCTACGGCCACGATTTCGAGCGGCTCAAGGGGGCCTTTGTCGATTTCCTGAATCGCCTGCCGTTTTATGGCGTTGCGGTATTGTGCGGCGACGATGCCAATGTCCGCTCGATCATGCCCCAGGTGCCGAAGCAGATCGTGACCTACGGTTTTTCCTCATCCTGCAATTTTTACGCGGAAAATGTGGTCGCCGAGGATGGCCGGATGCGCTTCGATTGCGTCAGGGTCAACGGCAGTGTGTCGCGGTTGCCGATCGTGCTGAATTTGCCGGGGCGGCATAATGTGCTGAATGCCCTGGCAGCAATTGCCGTTGCCACCGAAGTGCAGGTTGACGATGCCGCAATCATCAAGGCGCTGGCCGAATTTAAGGGGGTTGGCCGGCGCTTCCAGCGCTACGGAGAAATTGCCACCCGCGATGGCGGCAAGGCGACTTTGATCGACGATTATGGGCATCACCCGGTTGAAATGGCCGCAACCTTGGCTGCTGCCCGCGGTGCTTTCCCGGGACGCAGGCTGGTGCTGGCTTTCCAGCCGCACCGGTATAGCCGGACGCGCGATTGCTTCGAAGATTTCGTCAAAGTGCTGTCTACGGTCGACACCTTATTGTTGGCGGAAATTTATGCTGCTGGCGAAACGCCGATTGTGGCAGCTGATGGCCGTGCTTTGGCACGATCCTTGCGTGTTGCCGGAAAGGTCGAGCCGGTCTTTGTTGAAGATATTGCGGCCATGCCGCAAACAATTCTGGATGTCGCCCGCGCGGGCGATGTGATTCTGACGATGGGCGCCGGCTCGATTGGTGGCGTGCCGGGCAAGCTGGTAGAAATGAAATGAGTGGTTTTGGCAAAGTCGCGGTCCTCTTCGGCGGTACCTCCGCCGAGCGCGAGGTGTCCCTGAATAGCGGGTCGCGGGTGCTCGCCGCCTTGTGTGGACAAGGAATCGATGCCCATGCCTTTGATCCGGCGGAGCAGCCGCTCGATGCGCTGAAGGGCTATGACCGGGCATTTGTCGCTTTGCATGGTCGCCATGGTGAAGATGGAACCATCCAGGGGGCGCTGGAGGTCATGCATATCCCTTACACCGGTTCCGGGGTTATGGCCTCCGCGCTGGGGATGGACAAATGGCGGACCAAACTGCTGTGGCAGGCTGCCGGGTTGCCCGTTCCGGAATACGAAATTTTGAGTGCCGACAGCGATTTTGCTGCAGTTGAAACGCATTTGGGCTTGCCACTGTTTGTCAAACCTGCGCATGAAGGCTCCTCGATCGGCATCAGCAAGGTCAAGCAGCCGGGCGGGGTCGAGGCGGCCTATCGCGAAGCTTCACGGCATGATGCGCTGGTGATTGCCGAACGCGGCATTCTGGGGGGGGAGTACACGGTCGGCATCGTCGGCGACGAAGCCTTGCCAATCGTCAAAATCGAGCCGGCAACCGAGTGGTACGACTATGAAGCCAAATATAACCGCGATGACACCCGCTATCTTTGCCCCTGCGGCTTGCCGCCTGAGCAGGAGGCAGAAATTCGCCGGCAGGCGCTGGCCGCATTTCGGGTCGTTGGAGCACGCGGTTGGGGGCGGGTCGATTTTCTGATGGACACCGAGGGGCGGCACTATTTCCTAGAAATCAATACGGCGCCTGGGATGACCGATCATTCCCTGGTACCGATGGCGGCTCGCGTGGCGGGCATGGACTATCCGGCGCTGGTGCGCCGGGTGCTCGAACTGGCCGCCAACGACTGAGGCGATGAATGTGGAACAAGCCACAACTGCTCAACGCGATAGCCGACCTGCTGGTGCTGGTTGCGACCGCTGCCTTGGTGGCCGGGGTCGCGGTCTGGCTGGCGCGGGTCCCGGCCATGCCGGTGCAGCAGGTGGTGTTCACCGAGGCGTTGGCGCATACCCGGCGGGCCGAGGTCGAGCAGGTTCTGCCGCAGGCGCTGAAAGGGAATTTTTTCAGCCTCAATCTGGAGCAGGTGCGCGCCATGCTCGAAACCTTGCCTTGGGTGCGGCGGGCCGAGGTGCGCAGGATTTGGCCGTCACGCCTGGAAGTTGCGGTAGAGGAGCATGTTCCGGCAGCCCGTTGGGGCGAGGGCAAGGGCGAACTGGTCAATACCCATGGCGAGGTGTTCCTTGCTGCTCCAGTCGAGGTGGATCTGGCGAGTTTGCCAACCCTCAACGGCCCGGCGGGAACCGCCCCGGAAGTCTTGGGGCGCTACGCGGCATTCAGCGAGGCTTTGGCACCGCTGGGGGAAAAGCCGGTAATGGTGAGCTTGTCGCCGCGCCTGGCCTGGCAGATGCGGCTGGAGAACGGTTTGTTGCTCGACATGGGGCGCGAGCAGAGCAAGTCGCCGATTGGGGTTCGTTTGCAACGTTTTGTCGAGTTTTATCCGGAGGCCGTAGGCAAGCGTCAGCTGCGGCCGACGGTGGTGGATTTGCGCTATCCGAACGGCTTTGCGATGCGTGTCGCGGCCGAGAGCAAGGGAAAGTAGGGATATGAGCAGGGATAACAAGGATCTGATTGTCGGTCTCGACATTGGTACGTCGAAGATTGTCGCCCTGGTTGCCGAGGTGAACCAGGAGGGCTTGTTGAATGTGATCGGGATGGGGTCACAGGATTCGCGCGGCCTGAAAAAAGGCGTGGTGGTCAATATCGAGGAAACGGTGCACACCATCAGCCGGGTGATCCAGGAAGTCGAGCTGATGGCCGACTGCAAGGTGCGCGACGTGTATACCGGGATTGCCGGCAGCCATATCAAGAGTTTCAACTCGCATGGCATGGTTGCGATCAAGGACAAGGAAGTGACGCAGGCAGATATCGATCGCGTCATCGAAACCGCCAAGGCGATGCCGATGCCGGCGGACCAGGAGATCCTGCATATCCTGACGCAGGAATTCGTGATCGACGGCCAGGACAGCATTCGTGAGCCGATCGGGATGAGTGGCATGCGCCTCGAGGTCAAGACACATATCGTGACCGGTGCGGTTTCGGCGGCCCAGAACATCGTCAAGTGCGTCCGGCGCTGCGGCCTTGAGGTCAATGATCTGGTGCTGCAGCCGTTGGCTTCCAGTTATGCCGTGCTGTCCGACGACGAGAAGGAACTCGGGGTCTGTCTGATCGATATTGGCGGTGGTACGACCGATATCGCAATCTGGACGCAGGGGGCGATCCGCCATACTTCGGTGATCCCGATCGCTGGCGATCAGATCACCAACGATATCGCCATGGCTCTGCGTACGCCGACCCGCGAAGCTGAGGACATCAAGTGCAAGTTTGGTTGTGCGCTGTCGCAACTTGCCGACATGAGCGAGAACCTCGATGTGGCTGGCGTCGATGACCGGCCCAGCCGCAAGCTGTCGCGCCGTGCCTTGTCCGACGTGATCCAGCCACGGGTCGAAGAGCTCTATGAGTTGATCCAGAACGAGTTGCGCCGCTCCGGTTTCGAGGAGGTGCTGTCATCCGGGATCGTGCTGACCGGCGGAGCCAGCATCATGCCGGGAATGGTTGAGCTGGGTGAAGAAATTTTCCACATGCCGGTGCGTCTGGGGGCTCCGAAATACAACGCCAGCTTGGCTGATGTGGTTCAGAACCCGCGTTTCTCGACAGCGTATGGCTTGCTGCTGGAAGCCCAGACGCAGCGGAAACGGGGGCTGAAGATTCAGGAAAAGCAGGGCTTCGGCGATGTCTTTTCCAGCATGAAACAGTGGTTTGCCAAGAATTTTTGAGGTGCGTGAAGCACCATTCGAGTTTTTTCAGAGGAGGTCGTCATGTTTGAGATCATTGAAAAGGAAGAGAGCGGTACCATCATCAAGGTGTTCGGTGTCGGCGGTGCCGGCGGCAATGCCATCGAGCACATGATTCAGCAGGGGGTCAATGGTGTCGAGTTCATCGCTGCCAACACCGATGCCCAGGCGCTCGGGCGCAATTCGGCGGCAACCAAGCTGACGCTGGGCGAAACCGGGCTGGGTGCCGGTGCCAAGCCGGAAAAGGGTCAGCAAGCCGCCGAAGCGCATCGCAACGACATTCGTGCTGCTCTGGACGGTGCGCATATGGCGTTCATCACTGCGGGCATGGGCGGCGGCACCGGGACTGGTGCAGCACCGGTGGTGGCCGAAGTGGCTCGCGAAATGGGAATCCTGACCGTCGGCGTGGTGACCAAACCGTTCAGCTTTGAAGGCGGAAAGCGGATGAAATCGGCCGAGGCCGGGATCGCCGAGTTCGCCAAGCATGTCGATTCCCTGATCGTGATCCTCAACGACAAGTTGATGGAAGTGATGGGTGAAGACGCCGATGTCGATGATTGCTTCAAGGCCGCCGACGATGTGCTCAAGAATGCGGTTGGCGGCATTGCCGAAATCATTACCTATCCGGGTCTGGTGAACGTCGACTTCGAAGACGTGCGCACGGTGATGGGTGAGATGGGGCGTGCAATGATGGGCTCTGCCGTTTCCTCCGGCCTAGACCGGGCCCGGATTGCCGCCGAGCAGGCAGTTGCTTCGCCGCTGCTGGAGGGGGTCAACCTGTCCGGCGCCCGTGGCGTGCTGGTGAATATCACTGCGGCGCGTGGCAACCTCAAGATGAAGGAAGTCAACGAGGTGATGAATACGGTGCGTACCTTTGCAGCGGAAGATGCGCACATTATTTTCGGTGCGGTGTACGACGAAGCGATGGGCGACTCGCTGCGCGTGACCGTGGTCGCGACCGGCCTTGGTCAGGTTGCTGCGGTGACTCGTGGTCGTCATACGTTTGAGGTCATCAACACTCCAGTGGTGCAGCAGGCGACCGGGACGCACGATGCTGTCGGTGCTTTTGCTGCAGCGCCCGCCATTGATTACAACCAGATTGCCGATGTGCCGGCAGTAGTTCGCAAGCGTAACGTGACGGTCGAGGCGTTGGCCAACAGCGGTGTCGATCGCTACGACATTCCGGCTTTCCTGCGCAAGCAGGCAGATTGAGCCTGCATCTGCGGCTTCTCTCTGAAAAAGGTGGGCGGGGGTTTGTGCTACAATCCCCGCCTTCCCCTGTTTTCTGAATTCAATGGCATGCTCAAGCAACGCACGCTCAAGACGTTGATCCGCGCTTCGGGCGTCGGATTGCACGGTGGTGTCAAGGTCAACATGACCCTCCGCCCGGCCGCTCCGGATACCGGTATCGTCTTCCGCCGTGTTGATTTGCCGGAGCCGGTTGAATTGCCCGCGCAGGCCATGATGGTCGGCGATACCCGCATGTGCTCCTGTCTTGAAATGGAGGCGGCTGGCGGTCGGGTCAAGGTAGGTACCATCGAGCATCTGATGTCGGCTTTTGCCGGTCTTGGTATTGATAATGCATGGGTCGATCTCGACGCCCCCGAAGTTCCCATTCTGGACGGCTCTGCCGCGCCCTTCGTATTCCTGATCCAGTCGGCAGGTATCGAAGAGCAGAATGCGGCCAAAAAATTCATTCGCGTCACGCAGCCGATCGAGGTGCGGGATGGCGACAAATGGGCGCGCTTCGAGCCTTATGATGGCTATCGTCTGGCTTTCTCGATTGTTTTCAATCACCCAGCAATCGACAAATCGGCGCAGACGGCTGAAATCGATTTCGCCGAGCATTCATACGTTCGCGAAGTGTCGCGTGCCCGCACCTTCGGCTTCATGCAGGAGGTCGAATTCCTGCGCGAGAATGGGCTGGCGCTCGGTGGCGGTCTGGAGAACGCGATCGTTCTCGATGAGTTCCGGGTGCTCAACCAGGATGGCTTGCGCTATGGCGATGAGTTCGTCAAGCACAAGATTCTCGATGCTGTCGGCGACCTCTATTTGCTCGGGCATCCCCTGCTTGCAGCCTACTCCTCGCACAAGGGGGGGCATGCGCTCAACAACCAGCTGGCCAGGGCCCTGCTTGAGCACCAGGATTGTTGGGAGTTTGCCAGCTTTGTGGAAGGTTCCTCCGCGCCGGCCGGGGTAACCCGCTGGTTGGGGCAGACCGCTCTTGCCTGACAGTTTGTTCCCGCCGCGCTGAGCGCGGCGAGGCGGCCGGAGAGCCGGCTTGCCGGTGGCTGAGAGTGCTCAGACCGTCCGTTGTTGGGCCGCCAAGCGGCCGAGAACAAAGCCCTTGATTTCGTGAAACGGAATTGGCTTGCCAAAGACGGTAACATCGCTGGGCAGCCCTTTTTCAGCAATCAGATGGCGCTCGATCGCGCTGATCACGATGATGTCCATCTGCGCCAGTTCGGGTTTTTCGCGCAGCCGGCGGATCATTTCGAAGCCATCCATTCCTGGCATCATCAGATCGGCGATCAGAATGTCCGGCGTTCTCTGGCCGACCTCGATCAGCCCGTCGAAGCCGTTTTCGACCATCCGCAGGCGAATCGGCAGGTTCCAGCTTTCGATGGTGGATTCATACAACGTGCGCAACATCGGCTCATCCTCGGCAATCAGCAGGTCGAGCATGCCGTTGTTGTCCTTGCCCAGTGCTGCCCGCCGGCGCGCGAGCACGGCATCAATTGACGCGACCGGAATCCGGCGGTGGCCGCCGGCCGTCTTCCAGGCTTCAAGCGCGCCGCTTTCAACCATGTTCTGAACGGTTCCGAGGGAGACGCCAAGGCGTTGTGCGGCCTGTCGGGTGCTGAGGTATTCCTGATCTGCCATGGTTTTGGGATAAGCGTTTGCTGTTATCCGAAGGATTTTAACGGATTGCAGCCGGTTTGCAGCATTTTGGTGCGGCTAAATAAAAAAGCCCCGGTCGCAAAAAACGACCGGGGCTGTCAGCATGGGGCCGACTTACAGCTTCTTGGCGTTCTTGGCCAGGTAGGAGGCGACGCCTTCAGGGGTCGCGGTCATGCCGGGCTTGCCCTTGTTCCAGCCAGCCGGGCAGACTTCACCGTGTTCTTCGAAGAACTGCAGGGCGTCGACCATGCGCAGCATTTCGTCGATGTTGCGCCCCAGCGGCAGCATGTTTACAACCTGGTGCATGACCACACCATTCTTGTCGATCAGGAAAGAGCCGCGCAAGGCCACGCCGGCAGCTTCGAGTTCAACATCGTAGGCACGGCAGATGTCATGCTTGATGTCGGCGACCAGCGGATAGCCGACCTGGCCGATGCCGCCTTCCTTGACCGGGGTGTTTTTCCAGGCGAGGTGGGTGAACTGGGAGTCGATCGAGACGCCGATGACTTCGACGCCGCGTTGCTTGAATTCTTCCAGGCGATGATCGAAGGCAATCAGTTCGGACGGGCAGACGAAGGTGAAGTCGAGCGGGTAGAAAAACAGGACGACCGGCTTGCCCTTGAAGTCGGACAGCTTGAGTTCCTTGATTTCGTTATCGCCATAGACGGCGGTGGCGGTGAAGTCCGGGGCTTGCTTGCCAACGAGAACGGCCATGAGAGAGCTCCTTGTGGAATTATTTCTGGGTTGGGGAAGCGGCGAATTTATCCAAGCCGACATGGGCTGTCAAACCGGGGTACCGCTGGCATAATCGCCGGATGAAAAAATAATGGGGACGAAAATGGCGGGCCGTCTGCAACGATGGCGCTCGACCCGGGGGGGCGTGTGCTGAAGCTGTTGTTGTTTCTGCCGGTGGTCGGGGCGTTGTTGACCGGAGCCTGGCCTGGGCTGGGCAGCGCCGGGCGCTGGCGGTTGGCCGGAGTTTTCTCTGCCGGGGTGCTGGCGCTGACGGTGATCATCGCTTGGCGCTACGATCCGGCGGGGCCGGTATTCCAGTTTGAAGAAAGCCAGGCCTGGAACGCCCGGCTTGGCTCCTATTTTGCCCTCGGGGTCGATGGTATCGCGGTTGCCTTGCTGCTGCTCACCGCCTTGCTGACCTTGGTGGCGGTACTGGTGTCCCGTCAGACGGCGCGCGGCGGCCGTCTTTATTACACCTTGCTGCTATTGCTCGAATCGGCGATTTTTGGCGTTTTCAGCGCCCGCGACTGGTCTCTGTTCTATGTTTTCTGGGAGGCCACGCTGGTTCCCCTGTTTTTCCTGATTGACCGTCTGGGGGGCGCCGACCGGCAACGGGCTGCGCTGAATTTCTTTCTCTATACCCTCGGCGGTTCGGTATTCATGCTGGTGGCCCTGCTTTTTCTTTATGACGCCGCGCCCGGTCACAGCTTTGCCATGGCCGACATGGCTGTCGGCGGACAGGCGCTGGAACCACGCGTGCAGTTGCTGATCTTTGCCGGGCTCTGCCTCGGCTTCGGGGTCAAGATGCCGGTTTTTCCGGTGCATGGCTGGTTGCCGCTGGCCCACGTCGAAGCGCCCAGTCCGGTGTCGATTCTGCTCTCTGGCATCCTGCTCAAAATGGGGGCTTATGGTCTGATTCGCGCAGCACAGACTCTGCCCGCCGGCTTGCTGGCGGCGCAGCAAGCCTTGGTGATCCTGGCTTTCGGCTCCCTGCTTTACGGCGGCATCCTGGCCTGGCGGCAACAGGATCTCAAGGCGATGGTGGCTTATTCGTCGATTTCGCACATGGGCGTGGTCTTGCTCGGGATCGCCTCGCTTGAAGTCAAAGGGCTGACCGGAGCGGTCTTGCAGATGGTTGCGCACGGCTTGACTGCGGCCTTGTTGTTCCTGATCGTCGGGCTCCTGTATCAGCGCCAGCACAGCCGGGATCTGGCCGACTATGGCTCGTTGCAAGGCGTAGCTCCGCGTTTTGTCGTCTTTATCGCCTTTGGCTGGCTGGCGGTACTCGGCCTGCCCGGCAGTGCCGGCTTTGTTGCCGAAGTGCATGTGTTACTGGCGGTGCTGGTTAGTCATGGGGGCTGGGCCGTGGTGCTCGGATTGGCCTTGCTGATTGCGGCAGCAGCCAGCTTGCGGGTGATCGGGCGCTTATGCTTGCCGGGGCCGGTGCAACAGATGGCCGATCTCGATCGGATCGAGACGTTTGCGGCGACTTTACTGGTGCTGGCGATCATCGCTCTGGGGGTATGGCCGGCGCCCTTGCTGAACCTGATCGGCAGTAGCGTGGCCTCGCTGCTTGGCGGGGTAGGGGGGTAAGGATGAGCATTCCTTCGAGCTCCGGAGCGGAAGCCCTGTCGTTCCACGAGCGCCTTGCCGAGTGGTTGCATGAATGCACCCATCGCTTGCCGGCGCAAGCTCCGCTACGTGATTTCGTGCATCACAATACCTTGCACGCCTATCAGCATTTGCCATTCCGCGATGCGGTAGCGACTGCTCAGGCTCATACCGGCGCCCTGGCTTACTGGCCGGAAGCTCGTTTTCGCCGCGAGTTTGAGTCCGGCCGAATTACCCGCAGCGACCTGGCAGCAGCACTGGTCGAGGCCGGTATTCCCGATCCGGAACGCCCCGTGCTGCCCGGATTGAGCCGGCAGGACGTGTTGCTGGCGGCGCTCTGCACTGGTGTCCCGTTCGAGGCGACCGGGGGCGCGGAGTGGTGGCTGGCCGAGCACCGCCTGGAGACGGACCCACTTTTTAGCATTTGTCAGCAGTTGACCGTGGCAATGCCCAGCACAGCGGCAGCGACGGGCGAGGTTGCCAATTGGCGCGAACAGGCCAGGCAGCGGCAGGAAGCCCTGTGGGCACAGCTTGGCGATCGGCTGACCTGGCGCGGCTTGATCGAACATCTCTACGGGCTCGATCTGCTGGCCGCCGTGCGTACCGTGCTGCAGCGCCATCTGGCGGCGCACCTTGACCACAGTCTGGCGGCTTGGCGCAATCCGGCCCGGGGCGAAGGGTTTTATGCCGCCTGGCGGGCTAGTGCCGGCCTTGATTGGCAGTGGGAGTTCGACGAACTGCCGAATGTGCGCGATGAAATCCGCCACTTGCCGGACGATCCGGTGGCCCTGCTTGCCGAAGAGTTGCCGCGGCTATTGCCCGAGGCCCAATGGCCGCGCTACCTGGAGCGCTTGCTGCTCGAATTTCCGGGCTGGTCGGGGATGCTGCACTGGCATCAGGAGCATCCCGAAGCCGGCGATGGCACGCCGGTAGCGCTTGCTGACTGGTTGGCAGTGCGGGTTCTGCTGGAGCGCCTGCTGTGCGAGGATCAGCTCCGCCGGCTGACCGGCCAGCCGCTGGCCTGCAGCGATTTGGCGGATTGGTTCACGGCCCGTCCGGGGGAGTTTCTGGTCCGCGACGCCTGGCGCTGCCGTGCCTTGCCCGAGGAACTGGCAGCCGAGGTCGCGGCTGCGCTCGAATGCTCGGATCAGGCGCATGCCAGTGTCGCCTGGGACGCGTTGGCCGAGCGGCTGGCCGCGTTGCCCCAGGCTCGGGAAGATGCCCGGGCCCTGTGGCGTTTGTGCAGCGCGCTGGGGCTGGGTGCCGAGGCACTGGCGGCGTGGTCGCCCGCAGCCGCCGAGCAGATACTGGACGTTGCTGCCAGCTTGAGCGCTGGACAGCGTGGTGAAATCTGGTTGCTGGCTTACGAAGGCCATTACCGGGAGCAGCTCTTTGCCGCGCTGCGGGCCAATCACGGGCGCAGTCGACTTGCCGCGAGCAGATCGGCGCAGGTGGTGATGTGCATGGATGACCGGGAGGAGGGAACGCGCCGCCATCTTGAGGAAATTGCTCCGGAGATCGAGACCTACGGGGCAGCCGGCTTTTTTGGCGTGGCGATGTACTGGCAGGGGCAGGATGATCCGGCACCGACGGCTCTGTGCCCGGTGGTGGTTCGTCCCGAAGTGCTGATTCGCGAGCAGGCCAATGCCGACAGCGCGCAACAGGAACGGCACCAGTCGCGACAACAGCGGCGGTTGCGCTGGCGCGAGCGTTTGCACCGGGCCACCCGGCTGGCTCCGGTGAGTGGGCCTTTGCTTGCAGCCGGAGCCGCTGTGCCGGCACTGGCTGCCTTGTTGGCTGGCAGTCTGGCCCCGGCCTGGCTGGGCGAACGTTTGCAGCATTGGCGCCGGGCTTACGAAGGCGAACTTCCCGGCGAACTGCAATTGACCGCTGGCCCGGAAGGTGCAAAGCAGAGTCCACGCTTGGGGTTCACCGACCGCGAGCAGATCGAGCGGGTGGCCGCCTTCCTGCGCATGATTGGCTTGACCGGCGGCTTTGCTCCTTTGGTGCTGCTCCTTGGGCACGGCTCGACCAGCCTGAACAATCCGCACCGCTCGGCCTACGATTGCGGCGCCTGCTCCGGCCGTCATGGCGGACCGAACGCCCGTGTCTTCGCGGCGATGGCCAATCGTCCCGAGGTCCGCGCCGGGCTGGCTGAAGTCGGGATTCAGATTCCCGAGAGCACCTGGTTCGTCGCCGCCTTTCACAACACCTGCGATGACCGGGTCGATTGGTACGACCTCGATCAGGTTCCGGCTGGCTGGCAAGGCGCCCTCGATACGCTGGTCGGACAATTGGCGGCGGCTTGCCGGGCGCACGCCGTCGAGCGTTGCCGGCGGCTGGCCTCGGCACCGCGTCAGCCCTCGCCATGGCAGGCCTGGCGGCATGTCGCCGGACGCGCGCAGGATTTGTCGCAGGCGCGGCCGGAGCTTGGGCATGCGACCAATGCGGCTGCCTATATTGGCCGCCGGCAAGCCAGTCGCGGTTTGTTTCTCGACCGGCGGGTGTTCCTGATTTCCTACGATCCGCTGACCGATGACGGCGGCCGGATTGTCGAGGGCATCTTGCTGGCGGCGGGGCCGGTCGGGGCTGGCATCAGTCTGGAGTATTACTTCTCCACCGTCGATAACGAGCGCTACGGCTGCGGCTCGAAGGTCACCCACAACCTGGCCGGCGGTTTCGGCGTAATGGCCGGCTGTGAATCCGATTTGCGCACTGGTCTGCCGCAGCAAATGGTCGAAATCCACGAGCCGATGCGCTTGCTGATTGTGGTCGAACAGACTCCGGCGATTCTCGATGCCATCGTCGCCCGCCAGCCCGCCCTGCAGGAATTGATCGGCAACGCCTGGGTCACGGTTGCGGCGCAAGATCCGCACAGCGGCGAAATCCAGCGTTTGCTGATCGGTCGTGGCTGGGTGCCTTGGCAGCCTGCCGCCGAGGGAGAACCTCCGGTTCGGGTGGCCGATTCGGCGAGCTGGTTTGCCGGCAAAAGCACGGCGCTGCCGCCGGCTTTGCTGGACTGCGCGGTTCCACCCGGAGGTGTCGCATGAACGCATACTTCTCGCTGCTTGCCGATCTGGTCTGGCTGGTTCCGCTGCTGCCGTTGCTGGCCGGATTGTTGATTGTCTTGCGTATTCTTGCCGGGCGCGCCTGCGGCGACGCCGGCGAGCCCGGTACCGCCCGGCTGGCCGAGGCGGCGGCTCTGGGCAGCCTGCTCCTGCTGTTGGCACTCGACCTCGGTGCCTGGCTGACCGGGGTGCCCGGCCAGTTGCCGGGCGTGCTCTGGTTTGCCAATCCGCGCTGGCGTGCCGAGTTTTCATTTCTGCTTGATCCACTGTCCTTGTCGGTGGCGACAGTCAGCGCCTTGATCGGCTGGTTAGTCACCCGCTTTTCTCGCAATTACCTGCACCGCGAAGCTGGTTTTCAGCGGTTTTTCATCGTGTTGATGCTTTTCCTGGCTGGCATCCAGTTGCTCTTTCTGGCCGGCAACAGCCTGCTCCTGTTCATCGGCTGGGAGTGGTGCGGACTCGCTTCCTTCCTGCTGATCGGCTATCAGCGACAGCGGCCGCTGGCCACCGGTAATGCCCTGTTTGCTCTGACCAGTAACCGGGTCGGCGATGCCGGGCTGCTCTTTGCCCTGGGCCTGTCGGCTTTCTGGCTGGGGGATTTTTCCTGGGCGCGGCTGC
The DNA here is from genome assembly GCF_041378895.1 of Dechloromonas sp. ZY10. NCBI lineage: Bacteria > Pseudomonadati > Pseudomonadota > Betaproteobacteria > Rhodocyclales > Azonexaceae > Dechloromonas > Dechloromonas aquae. The sequence goes on along the minus strand of NZ_CP144212.1, from coordinate 2,909,684 downwards.
ACGATCCGGCCTTGAGCGTGATCGAACTGCGCCTGCTGGCCCTTGGCTTTGTCGTTGCGGCACTGGTCAAGTCGGCGCAGTTTCCCTTTTCGCCGTGGATCATCCGGGCGCTCGAAGGCCCGACCCCGTCGTCGGCGATTTTCTACGGAGCCGTGCTGATTCATGCCGGTGTCTATCTGCTGCTGCGTCTGGAGCCGGCGTTGGCGCGGGTGCCCGACATCATGTACGGGCTGGTCGCCGTCGGCAGCCTGACGGCGGTGTATGCCTGGTTCTGTGCGCAGGTACAGACCGATGTCAAATCCGGGCTGATTTTTGGCACGCTGTTCCAGGTGGCGCTGATGGTGGTGGCGATTGGCTGTGGCTGGACCACCGTGGCGCTGGTGCATCTGTGTCTGCATACCGCCTGGCGTGCCTGGCAGTTTCTGGTGGCGCCGTCCTGGCTGCAATGGAGCCGGCAGCGGCCGTCCTCGCCACCCGCCTGGCTGGCCCGGCGCCAGGGGTGGTATACCGCCGCCCTGCAGCGCTTCTGGCTGGGCAAGCTGGAGCAGATCCTGATCGTGCAGCCGACCGAAGCCTTTGCTCACGACTTGCGGCAATTCGAGCGGGCTTTCGTCGATCGGGTGGTGGGCGAGCCTGGCAGTGGCGTGGCTCCCGATCCACAGCGCCCGCTGGTCCGGGTCGATGGCTGGCCCGGCCTGCTCCTCGGCGCGGTTTCGGATCACCTCGACCGTCTTGAGCAGCGCCTCTTGCTGCGTGGCCGGGGCGGCTTTGGCGAACGCTTGTTGCGGCGGCTGGCCGGGTATCTGGCGACCGTCGAAAATCTTCTCGAACAGCCGCGCTATTTGATGATGGCGGTGATGGCGACTTTTGTGGTGATCCTTTGATGACTCCGGACAATGTCCCGCTGCAGGAAATCCTCTGGTCGGCGCAGGCTGTACAGCCCTGGCTGCTGTGGTTGCAGGTGCTGCCGTTTGCCGGGGCCGGCCTGGTGCTGGCGCTGGGCGAGCGACGCAGCGCGGTCACCTTGGGCAAGTTGCTGGCCCTGGCCGAGTTGCTGCTGGCGCTGGGCGCCCTGCGCGCGCTTGATCCGGGCTTGCCGGCGCTGCAACTGGCCGAGCGCTTTGCGCCGCTGGCCTATCATGTGGCGGTCGACGGCCTGTCGGTGGTCTTCATCCTGCTGGCCGCCTTGCTGACCTTGCTGATGACCTTGTACGGGATGAGCCGGGGGATGATTTCGCCGGGGCACCTGTTTGCCGTCTTGCTGCTGGCCGAGGGCGGACTGGTCGGGATGCTGGTGACGCTGAATATCCTGTGGTTTGCTTTGTATTCCGCGCTGGAGTTGTGGGCGGTGATCTACCTGCTCCGCCGCTGGGCTTGTTCGCGTGCCGAAATCCAGGCTTTGTCGCGCTTTGTCCAGTACCAGGCCTTCGGCTGGCTGTTGTTTTTCGCCGGTTGCCTGGTCTTGGGCTGGAGTCATGCCGAGGTGAGCAACGGGCGCTGGAGCTTCGATCTGTTCGATCTGCTCGGGGCGGCACCGGCCGGCAAATTCCAGACCGTAGCCTTCTATCTGCTGTTCTACGGCCTGGCGGTGCGGACGCCGCTGTTTCCACTGCATGGCTGGCTGCCGAACATGGCGCAGCACGGCCTGATCGCGGTCGGGCCGGCGCTGATGGTCGGGGTCAAGGTCGGGTTTTACGGCATGCTCCGCTTTGTCCTGCCGCTGACGCCGGAGGCGGTGCTGGCCTGGCAGCCTTATGTGGTTGGTTTTGCCATGGCCGGGGTTTTCTTCACTGCCGCCCTGGCTTTTCTGCAAACCAATCTGCGCCGCTTGCTGGCTTTTGCCGTGGTCAGCCATACCAGCTTGCTGGTGATCGGCCTGTTCAGTCTGCATCAGGCCGGGATTCAGGGGGCGGTACTGCTGGCCGCCAACTTCGGGCTGGCGGTGACCGGTATGTGGTTTATCGTCGGCTTCGTTTTCCGCCGTACCGGGACCACCGAACTCGACGAATTGTCCGGCTTGTTCGAGCGCATTCCCTTTCTTGCCATTGCCTTCCTCACCTGCGGTCTGGCCATTGTCGGGATGCCCGGCACCCCCGGTTTCGATGCCGCGCACCTGGTGCTGGAGGCGGCAATCGACCAGTTCGGTGCCTTGTCGACGGTGGCCACCGCGCTTGGTAACGTGACCGCTGCCGGCTTCCTGCTGTGGGCTTTTCAGAAGGCTTTCCTGTCGCAGCCGAAAGGCGGCGGCAGTCAGGTTGACCGTACCTTGCCGATGGAATACCTGGTTTGCGGCATGACCCTGGCTGCCCTGCTGACCAGCGGCTTCTTCACCGAGCCCTGGCTGCATCTGACCGAAGTGGCGAGCGAGCGGGCTGCTGCGAGGTTTGCGCGATGAGCGAACATGCCCTGTCCTGGCTGATTGGCCTGCCGCTGGCCGGCATCGTGCTGTTGCAATGGTTCCCCGAGCGCTGGTTGCGTGCAGCCCAGGCGGGCATTCTGCTTGCCGTACTGGCGCAGGCGCTGGCAGTGGCTGCGCGGTTCGTGCCGCAGGGCGAACGCTTTCAGTTGCTTGAGCGCCACTTGTGGCTGCCGGGCCTCGATGCTCACTACCAGGTGGCGGTCGACGGCTTGTCGGTGCTTTTTTTGCCGGCCACGGCCTTGCTCTTCCTGGCAGCACTGGTCGTTGACTGGAATGCCGTCCGGGTCGGGCGGCGTCTGTACTATTCCTTGCAACTGGCCTTGCTCGGCGCGACGCTGGGGCTGTTTTCTGCGGTCGACACCCTGTTGTTCTTCGTTTTCTGGGAGGCAACGCTGGTTCCCTTGTATTTCCTGCTGGCCCGTTTCGGGCTGGGCAGCCGCGCGCCGCAGGTGGCCGCGCGCTATTGTCTGCTGATGCTGGCCGGCGGGGCAGCCTTGTTGCTGGCCTTCCTGCTGCTGGCCGGACAACGGCCGGAGCAGGGCTTCGATCTGCTGGCCTGGCTGGCGGCACCGCCCGAAGTTCCGACCCAGTGGGGGGTCTTCCTGCTCTGCCTGTTTGCCTTCGGACTCAAATTGCCGCTGGTGCCGCTGCATACCTGGCTGCCGCAAGTGGCCCTCGCTGCGCCGGGTTCGCAACTGGCGCTCCTGCTCGGCTTGAAGCTGGGCGCCTATGGTTTGCTGCGCTTTGCTTTGCCGCTGGCGCCGGAGGTGGCGGCGCAACTTCACTGGCTGCTGGCCGGGCTCGGTACCGTTGCCTTGCTGTATGGCGCCGTGGCCATGCTGGCGCAGAGCAACCTGCGGGTGGCGCTGGCTTACGCCAGCATCAGTCACGCCGGGCTGGTGGTGCTTGGCCTTGCAGGGCTGAGCGCACAGGGCGTGCAGGGCGCGGTGGCGACTTTGCTGAGTTTTGTGCTGACCAGCGGCGGTGTCTGTTTACTGCTCGAGTGCCTGCGCCAGCGCTGCGGCTCAAACGATTTGCAGGCTTTGGGCGGGGCGGCTGAAAGCATGCCGCTGCTGGCCGCCGGGATTCTGTTCTGCGCGCTGGCCGGAGCCGGGCTGCCCGGAACCGGCGGTTTCCCCGGCGAACTGCTGCTGTTGCTGAGTGCGCTGGAAAGCCACACCGGGGCCGGGATGGCGGCACTGTTCGGCTTGTCGATTGCGCTTGCCGGCTGGCTGCAGATTTATCGCAAGGCATTCTGGGGGGCGCCGGAGCGGGCGGCGATGGTGCAGGCCGAAGATTTGCGCCGCCGCGAACGTGGTCTGCTGCTACTCTGGATTGCGTTGTTGCTGGTGACTGGCCTGTATCCGGCTCCCTGGCTGGAACTGCTGGCGCCAGCGGCCGAAGCCTGGGCCGCCAGTTGGCCGCGTTGAGGGCTGCATTAAGGGCAGTCGATGGGCGGGGCCTGCCGGTTGATGGCGCCCGGTCGCCGGTTTTGCCCGGTTTTCACGGTCGACCGTGAAAACCGGCGATTTTGTCAGCGTTCAGGCCTTCTTGACGAATTCCGACTTGAGTTGCATCGCGCCGAAGCCGTCGATCTTGCAGTCGATGTCGTGGTCGCCGTCGATCAGGCGGATGTTCTTGACCTTGGTGCCAACCTTGACCACCGCCGACGAACCCTTGATCTTCAGATCCTTGATCACGGTCACGCTGTCGCCGTCCTGCAGTACGTTGCCGTTGGCATCCTTCCAGACGCGCGCGGCTTCTTCGCCTGCGCCGGCATCCTTGCTCCACTCATGGGCGCATTCGGGACAGATGTACAGGGCGCCGTCTTCATAGGCGTATTCGGAGCCGCATTGCGGGCAGGGAGGGAGGCTGCTCATGGTGTTCCTTTTTTAATAGTCTTCGTCGCCGTTGCCGCTCAGGTCGGGCAGCAGCTGGCGGGCGCGCGCGAGCGCCTGGTTCAGGTCGAGGCAGACGTTGTCGTCGCCCAGATGGTCGATGAAGCCGGCACGGTACAGCAGCGAGCCGGGTTGTGAATTGAGGCCGCACAATAGCAGCGTGCAGCCGCGCCTGGCCAGCTTTTCGCGCAGGTTTTCCAGGCCTTCCAGGCCGCTGGTATCGAGTTGCACCAGCCGGCTCATGTCGAGGATCACGATTTCCGGGTGGCCGGCCTGCGGATCAAGCAATTCTTCCAGCTTGTTGACCGCGCCAAAGAACAGCGAGCCGAACAGTTGCCAGGCGGCAACGCGCAGGCTGCCGTCCGGGTGCATGAAGCAGTGGTCGCCGGCTTCGTCGTCGAGCGGCATGCGCTCGATCCGGGTCAGTTCCGACATCCGGTAGATGAAGAACAGGCTGGCCAGAACCATGCCCAGTTCGACCGCGATGGTCAGGTCGAAGAGCACGGTGACCAGGAAGGTGCTGACCAGGATCACCCGGTAATTCCAGGAGTAGCGGCGCAGTTCGCGGAACTCGTGCCATTCGCCCATGTTGATCGCGACCACCATCACGATGGCCGACAACGTTGCCAGCGGCACGTAGGCGGCCAGCGGCGCGGCGATCAGGACCACCGCCAGCAGCACCAGCGCATGGACGATGCCGGCAATCGGCGTGCGGCCGCCGGTGCGGACATTAGTCGTAGTGCGGGCAATCGCCCCGGTCGCGGCAAAGCCGCCGAACAACGGTGCTGCCAGGTTGGCCAGACCCTGGGCGATCAATTCCTGGTTGGGATCGTGGCGGTCGTCGATCTGGCCGTCGGCAACGCGGGCCGAGAGCAGGGACTCAATCGCGCCCAGCAGTGCGATGGTGATGGCCGGCGGGATCAGTTTGCCGAAATGGTGGATCGACAGTTCCGGCAGGCCGAAGGCCGGCAGTTCCTGCGGGATGCCGTTGAAGCGGCTGCCGATGGTCTCGACCGGCAGTTCCAGCAGCCAGGCAGCGACGGTGCCGGCAACCAGCACCGCGAGCGGACCGGGGGCGCGGCGTAGCGGCGCCCAGCGCTGGGCCAGGCGATTGTACGAAAGGAGGAACAGAAAGCAGGCGCTGGAAAGGGCCAGGGTCGGCAAGTCGACCGTGTGGGCATGCGCGAGCAGGGTCTTGCTGCGGGCAAAGAACTCGGCTGGCAAGTGTTCGATTTGCAGGCCGAAGAAATCCTTGATCTGGGCCATGAAGATCACCACCGCGATGCCGTTGGTGAAGCCGATTACCACCGTTACCGGGATGAAGCGGATCAGCTGGCCGAGGCGCGCCAGCCCCATCGCCAGCAGCAGCACGCCGGCGAGCATGGTCGCACCGAGCAGGTTGGCGAAGCCGTGCAGGGCGACGATGCCGTACACAATCGGGATGAAGGCTCCGGTCGGGCCGCCGATCTGCACTCGCGAGCCGCCGAACAGCGAGGTCAGCAGGCCGGCGACGATGGCGGTCCAGATGCCGGCGGCCGGCGAACAGCCCGAGGCAATCGCAAACGCCATGGCCAGCGGCAGGGCGAGCACGCCAACGGTGATTCCGGCGGCGACATCCTTGCCGAACTGGGCGCGATCATAGCTCGGCAGGCAATCCAGCAGCTTGGGGCGGAAGGCGATTTTCATGATGCGCTCGGTAGGCGAAGCTCACCATTATATGAACACCATGTTTATTGTAAATGTTAATAAAATGTTAATGTGATTGGTACTATAATGGCTGAAAAATAATTATGAATAATGATCCGGAGAACGCATGGAAAACCGTACTGCCCGTCTGACTTTATTGATCGATCCGACCAAAAAACGGATTTTTGAAGAAATTTGCGCCGAGCACGACCTGACGCCGTCGCAGGTGGTGCGCCGGATGATTCGCCAGTACATCCAGGACAATGCCGGCGGCCGCGAATTGCCGGAGTGGCTGAAGCCGAGTGGCAAGGTCGGGGACTAGATCGACCGACAGGTCGGCAACCGGCAAGCAAACAGGCCTGAAAAAGCTGGCCAGGGGGCGCGTGTTGCGGCCAGGCCGAGGGCAGCAGGCCGCACCTCAGGGCCCGGCTGCCAGGCAGGCTAGCGGTCTTGCTGCGGCGGCTGCTGCAGCGCGGCGAACTGCTGTTCCAGTTCCGGTCCCTGTTTGATCATTTCGCGCAGAATCTTGGCGACTGCCCAGAGCATGACCGCCAGGCCGCCGGCGATGCCGGCCACGGCTTCGGCGGTGTTGTTCGGGAAGGAAGTGGTCAGCACGTGCTGGCCGTTGGCCAGCCAGATTCCCGAAATGGCGAGGCAGGTCAGCCCGAAGATGTCGAGCACGCCAAAAAGGAAAATGCGCAGGGTCAGGCGGGGACGGATGGCGCGTTGGGGAGATCCGAACATGGGGCTGTGGCTATAATCGCGGAATCCGCATTTTCTCCCGAAGGGGCCGTCGTGTCGCGTTTTTCCTTGTTGGCGTTTTCCCTGATCTCGAGCCTGGCGCTGGCCGCGCCGCCAGCACCGGTGGCCGAGCCGCCGCTGGTCGAAATCCATATGCCGAGCCCGTGTCTGGCCTGCATTGACTGGGGGAGCTATCTGGCCGACAACGGTTTCAAGGTTCGCTATGTTGAAAGCCGCGACATGGCTGCCGTCAAAAAACGCCTGAAGGTGCCCAAGGAGGTCGAGTCGGTGCATACCGCCGTGGTCCGCGGCTATTTCGTCGAAGGTCATGCCTACGCCGAAGACATTCACGAATTGTTGCGTGACAAACCCAAGGCGCGCGGGATTGCCGTCCCGGGCCTGCCGATTGGCGCGCCGGGGCGCGAGTATTCGAATCCGACCTGCGAAACCGCTTGCACCACCCTCGACAACACTACCGGCGAAAAAGCGCCCAAGCGCGAGTTGTTCGACACCCTGCTGGTTCTTCCCGACGGCAAGACCAAGACCTGGGCCAGGCACTGAATTTCCTGCCCGGGCAGGGTTGCCAGCCGCTGTGGCGGCTGCCTATAGCCCGAGTTCGCCGAACATTGCCTGAGTCCAGGCAATGTCTTCATCGCCGGCCTGCGGCAGGCGCTGTTGCTTCACGGTCTGCATGATTTCGCCATCGCCCCGGCGGCGGTAGTGCGTGTCAATCCGGGTCATTTCCAGTGGCTCTGCGCGCTGGATCACGATGCAGGTACTGTTGGGCAGTTCGCTGGCAGCTTCTTCGCCCTTGATCCGGGCCGCAATCTGGCGGGCGGCGATCTGACCCTGGCGGGCGGCGATCTGGCCGGTTTTCGGGTAATGCCCGAACAGCGTCGAAACCCGGTCGATCGCATCGCCGATCACGAATACCCGCTCGTCGCCCGCCAGTTGCAGGCTGTGCGGCTCGACCGGCAGCCAGGCCGCTGCCGGCGTCGGGCTCAGGCCGGGGAGCGGTGCGGCGCGTTGCGGCGGCATCAGGATTGCGGCGTCGAAGTCGATAGTGTCGAAATCGCTGATCACCCGCCGGTTGGCCAGGTCCACTTCGCGAATGCCCGATTGCGGCAGGTAGAGAATCCGGTCGCGGTGGGATTCGCGGAAAATCCGGTCGAAGGCAATCGCCGGCAGATTGGGGTCGAGAATCGTAATCCGCCCCGGCAGCTTCCGCCGTTGCAGCCAGTCGGCCAGCAGCACCGCTCGCTCGTAAGGGGCGGGAGGGCAGCGATAAGGCATGGGCGGAATGTTCAGCAACAGATCGCCGCCGCGAAATGCCTCGAGGTTCGCCTTCAACTGCTGCAGGCCGGCGCTTTCGGCAAACCCGCTGGGGTAGTGCTGGCGGCAATGTGTGCGGGCATCACGGTCAACCCCGAACCAGGGCGAAAAATCTTCGGCAATACCGGGGGCTGCCAGCAACCAGTCGTAAGGCAGGTCCCCGGCGCTGCTCTCGACGCGCCGCGACAGTCGATCTACCGCCCGCACCTCGGCGGCGACGAAACGGTAGCCCTGAGCCCGGGCGCTGGCGGCGAGATCGCGCTGCAGCATTGACGTCCCGGCTTGCCCGACCAGCCAGCGGTTTGACAGCGGCCGCGAAAAGAACTGCGGGCTGCGGTCGATCAGCGTGATCTCGGCTGCCGGTAGCAGGCGCCGCAACTCGCGGGCAGCAGCCAGCCCGCCCCAGCCGCCGCCCAGGATCAACAGGCGCGGTGCTGCCGGTTGCGCGTGCAGGTGGCGACTCAGGCCGCTGGCGGAGAGCAGGGCGGCAGCGGCTAGTTGCAGGCAGTGACGGCGATGCATGGACAGACTCCGGGTAGGGGAAAGCGGCGGGGGCGTGGAGGCCGGGGCGCGGTAAAAATCGAGGCTGAGCGCGTGCGGCGGGGTAAATTGTGCACATTCCGGGCTGTTTGAAACACTGTTTGCTCCTGGCTTGCCGTTGTAATTGCTTGACCGCGCCTTAAAGCTGTGATTCTCAATAAAATCAATGGCTTGAGAAATTGCCAAAACTTCGTGCAGGGTAGGAAAAAGCCTTGCTGGCCGGAGACTTAGCGGCTTCGTTCATGACTCATTCACAGACTTATCCACAGTTTTTGTGGATAGCTGTAAAAGGGTGTGAGCAGGCCGGTGTTTCGGACCGGAAGTTAAAGTAATACTTTAAATCGGGGCCGGCCTTGAGGCGGCTCAAGACCGGGATGGGCAAGGCTTGCGGGTTTTCCCGATTCGTCGGTCAAGTGCTTGCCGCGCCAGAGGATGGCCGCGACAATAAGCGCCGCTGCCGGCGGTTCGCCGGTTTTCTCCCTGGAGCTCCCATGCACAAAATTACCCTGGCCACCCTGCTCGCCGCCTTGCTCGGCAACGCGCTGCCGGCGTTGGCCGAGATCAAGGTCGGTGTGATCGCTTCGTCTACCGGCCCGACTGCCGCCGTCGGCATCCCGCAGAAAAACACCGCCGCGCTGCTGCCGGCCGAAATCGCCGGGCAGAAGGTCGAGTACATCGTGCTCGACGACGCTTCCGACCCGACCCACGCGGTGACCAACGTCAAGAAATTGCTCAGCGAGCACAAGGTCGATGCGCTGATCGGCCCGACCACCACGCCGGCGGCGCTGGCCATGCTCGATTTCGTTGCCGAGGCGAAGACGCCGTTGCTGACCACGGTCGGCTCGTCGGCGATCATCCTGCCGCTCGACGACAAGAAGAAGTGGGTGTTCAAGACTACCCAGAACGACGATCTGATCTCCGAAGCCGTGCTTGCGCACATGAGCGCCGCCGGGATCAAGACCCTCGGCTTCATCGGCTTCAACGATCCGTATGGCGAAAACTGGTTCAAGGTGTTCACCCCGCTCGCCGAAAAGGCCGGTATCCGCATCGTCGCCAGCGAACGCTACAACCGCACCGACTCGTCGGTGACGCCGCAGGTGCTCAAGCTGATTTCCGCCAAGCCGGACGCCGTCTTCGTCGCCGCCACCGGCGGCCCGGCGGTGCTGCCGCAGGCCGGCCTGCTGGAAAAAGGCTACAAGGGCCGCGTCTATCAAACGCACGGCGTCGCCACCCAGGACTTCATCCGCCTCGGCGGCAAGAACGTCGAAGGTACGCTGATGGCCGGCGGCCCGATGCTGGTGGTCGACGACCTGGCCGACAGCAACCCGATCAAGCCGGTTGCGCAGCACTACATCAAGACCTACGAAGCCCGCTTTGGCGCCGGCAGCGTCTCGACCTTTGGCGCCAACACCTGGGACGCCGGCCTGCTGCTGCAGAAAGCCGTGCCGGAAGCGCTCAAGAAGGCCAAGCCGGGCACCCCGGAATTCCGCATCGCGCTGCGCGATGCGCTGGAAAAGAGCAAGGAAGTGGTCGGTGCCCAGGGCGTCTTCAACATGAGCGCCGGCAACCATAACGGCATGGACCAGCGCGCCCGGGTGATGATGACGGTCAAGGGTGGCAAATGGACCCTGGTCAAGGACTGAGCCTGCCCGCCGCGACCGCTGGCGCAGCCGGCGGCTAGCCTGGAACAAAACCGCCGCCGGCGAACCCGGCGGCGGTTTTGCGTTGACCGCCCGCTCGGCCGTGGAAATGTACCGTTGCCGAAATTTTGGGCAGGTGCAAAAAGTGACGTTGCACCAAGGACTTGGGTGACTTGCTCAGGGCTTGTCCACAGCCTTGACGACAGCTTCTGGGGATAAGGAAAAAGCGCGTTTTTTACGGTCGACCGTGAAAAGCAGCGATTTTCCCGTCGCCCAGAGGTAAAAAAGGCCGGGAATCCCCGGCCTTACAGTTGGCAGCGGCTGGCCGCTTATTTGACGCGCATTCCCGGCGTTGCGCCGGAGTCGGGCGAGAGCAGGTAGATGCCCGGGGTTTTGCCGTCCGGGTCGGAGGCGGCCATGACCATGCCTTCGGACATCCCGAACTTCATCTTGCGCGGCGCCAGGTTGGCGACCATCACCGTCAGGCGGCCGATCAGTTGCGCCGGGTCGTAGGCGGCCTTGATCCCGGCGAAAACGTTGCGCGTCTTTTCCTCGCCGATATCCAGGGTCAGGCGCACCAGCTTGTCGGCGCCTTCGACGTGTTCGGCGTTGGCGATCAGCGCGATGCGCAGGTCGATCTTCATGAAGTCGTCGATGCTGCACAGGCCGTCATCGGTTGCCGGGGCGGCGTCCTTCTGGTCGACGGCCTTGCCGGCCTTTTCAGCCTTGGCGGGTTTTTCCGCTTTTTTGCTGTCGACCGTGGCGACCTCGGCGGTCGGCGCCAGCGACTGCTTGTTGGCTTCGATCAGTTTTTCGATCTGCTTGGGATCGACGCGGGTCATCAGGTGGTTGTAGGCGTTGATCGCGTGGCCGGCGGCGAGCAGGGTCTGGCTGTCGGCCCAGGTCAGCGGCGCCAGGTTCATGAAGGCTTCGATCTTTTCGGCGACGGCCGGCAGGATCGGCTTCAAGAGCACGGTGAGCAGGCGGAAGAGGTTGAGCGCGTTGGAGCAGGCGGCGTGCAGTTCGGCCTCCTTGCCTTCCTGCTTGGCCAGTTCCCAGGGCTTGACGCTATCGACGTACTGGTTGGCGCCGTCGGTCAGGGCCATGATTTCGCGGATCGCCTTGCCGAATTCGCGGGCTTCGTACAGCTCGGCGATGCGCGGCGCGGCTTCGCGGATCGCGCGCAGGGCCGGCAGGCTCTCGTCGGCCGGGGCCAGCTGGCCGTTGAAGCGCTTGGCGATGAAGCCGGCCGAGCGGCTGGCGATGTTTACGTACTTGCCGACCAGGTCGGAATTGACGCGGGCGGTGAAGTCGTCGAAAGAGAGGTCGATGTCTTCCATCGTCGCCGACAGCTTGGCGGCAAAGTAGTAGCGCAGCCATTCCGGGTTGAGGCCGTTGTCGATGAAGCTCTGCGCAGTGATGAAGGTGCCGCGCGATTTCGACATTTTGGCGCCGTCGACCGTGAGAAAGCCGTGCGCGAAGATCTTGCTCGGGGTACGGAAACCGGCCTGCTCCAGTTCCGCCGGCCAGAACAGCGCGTGGAAGTAGAGGATGTCCTTGCCGATGAAGTGGTAGAGCTCGGTGCTCGAATCCTTCCTGAAAAACTCGTCGAAATCGAGGCCCTTCTTGGCGCACAGGTTCTTGAACGAGCCCATGTAGCCGATCGGTGCGTCGAGCCAGACGTAGAAGTACTTGCCCGGCGCGTCGGGAATCTCGAAACCGAAATAGGGCGCATCGCGCGAAATGTCCCAGTCGGAGAGCTTGTTGTCGCCGGGCGCGCCCAGCCATTCCTGCATCTTGTTGGCGGCTTCGGCCTGCAGCACGCCGCTGGCGGTGTATTGGCGCAGGAAGCTTTCGCAGCGCGGGTCGGAGAGCTTGAAGAAATAGTGATCGGAATTGCGCAGTTCCGGCTTGGCGCCGGACACGGCCGAGAAAGGCTCGATCAGGTCGGTCGGCGCGTAGGCTGCGCCGCAGGCTTCGCAGTTGTCGCCGTACTGGTCCTTGGCGTGACACTTCGGGCACTCGCCCTTGATGAAGCGGTCGGGCAGGAACATCTGCTTGACCGGGTCGTAATACTGCTCGATGGTGCGCACCTCGATCAGCCCGGCGGCCTTGAGCTTGCCGTAGATGTCGTTGGCGCACTCGCGGGTTTCCGGCGAGTGGGTGCTGTAATAGTTGTCGAAACCGACGTGGAAGCTGGAAAAGTCGCGGAAATGCTCGCCATGCACGCGCTCGATCAACTGCTCCGGGGTGATGCCTTCCTTCTCGGCGCGCAGCATGATCGGCGTGCCGTGGGTGTCGTCGGCGCAGACGTACCAGCATTCGTTGCCGGACATCTTCTGGAAGCGGACCCAGATATCGGTCTGGATGTACTCGACCAGATGGCCGAGGTGGATCGCGCCGTTGGCGTAGGGCAGGGCGGAAGTGACAAGAATCTTGCGGGTCATGATCGGCTTTGTGCGTTGCGGCAAAGGGTGAATTTTAAAGGCAAAGTGGCTGCCTGTGCGGCGCGCTGCGTACTGTCGCGCATTGCTTCAGGGTCGCGTAGCGGCGGTTTTGGCCGCTTTTTACGGTCGACCATGAAAATACGGCTTTTTCAGTGGCGCCGCCGAAGGCCGCAGTCTGCCCGGCCTTGCGTCCGGCAGTCGCATGGGGTGTTCGCGCCCGGCGGGCTCAGCCCTCGACCACCCGGTTGCGACCGCCTTCCTTGGCGCGGTACACCGCTTCGTCTGCGCGCGCGATCATGGCTGCCAGCGATTCGCCGAGCGCGGTGGTGTAGCCGATGCTGGCGCTGAGCGGGATTCGCTCGCCCTGCCAGCGCAGGTCGCTGGCCTTGACTGCCGCGCGCAGGGCTTCGAAATGCGCGGCCGCGTCCTCGCACCGGGGCAGCAGGCTGAGGCAGACGAATTCCTCGCCGCCAAAGCGGGCGAGGATGTCGCTGTCGGGCAGCGTTCGCTGCATCGTTGCCGCCAGCATCTTGAGCGCCGCGTCGCCGGCATCGTGGCCAAACTGGTCGTTGATCCGCTTGAAATGGTCGGCGTCGATCATCGCCAGCGCCAGTTGCAGTTCGCCGCCGGCCCGTGCCGAGGCATGCAGGGTATTGCCCAGTTCGAACAGGTGGCGGCGGTTGTAGAGGCCGGTCAGGTAGTCGCGCGTCGCCATGTCGCGCAACTGGCGGACGTAGCCGATCATGTTGGTGTTCTGGGTGACGCGGCAGTAAAACTCCTCGCTCTGGAAACGCTTGGAAAGAAAATCATTGGCGCCGGCCTTGAGCATCGCCGCCGAGAGGTCCGGTTGGTCGGCGTCGGAGAGGGCAATGATCGCCATGTCCTCGCGCCGGTAGCGGCGGCGGATTTCGCGGATCAGTTCGAGGCCGTCCATTTCCGGCATGTGGTAATCGGTCAGCACCAGCACGATGTCGGGATGGGTGGCGATCTGCGCCAGCGCTTCCTGACCGTTGGCAGCAGTCAGGATCAGGAAATGGTATTGCGTCAGCAGGCCGCTCAGGTGAGTGCGAAAAGTCGCCGAATCGTCCACCACCAGCACCTTGGTGCGCAGGTTCTGGCGTAACCGGACAATCAGGTAGGCGACATCCTCGATGGCACCGGTATTGGATTTGATGATGTAGTCGATCACCCGTTTTTCCAGCACCGCCCGCCGCACCTCCGGGTTGAGCGTGCCGGTGAGGACGATGATCGGTACTTCGTAACTGCTGACCAGGTCGACTACCTCGCTGCCGCTGGCGTCGGGCAGGGTCAGGTCGAGTACGGCACAGAACAGGCCGGCGGCATCCTGATCGAGCAGGGCGCGGGCTTCGGCCAGGGTGCCGGCCTCCAGCACCCGTACGCCGGGCAGGTTGACCAGGGTTTCGCGCAGGCGCACGCGCACGGTGCGGCTGTCCTCAACCAGCAGTACGGTGATTTCTCCGCTCTCCGGGGCCAATGTTCCAAGACGGGCCAACTTGCTGCCAAGCGAAGAGGGAAAGAACATGAGCGGCGATCCGGGCGGAGGGGGCGGAAAAAGGGGGGGTTTAAAAAAACGACGACAATTTGAAATATTAGCCCATGCTGTCATGAGTGTCTTGTTTTGTCGTCTTGGCGATGCGCCGGCGGTGCAGGCTTTCAGTTATACTGTACAAAATTGGTCGGGTATTCCCGCCCGGAAGCCCCAGTACATCACGACAGCGGAGTTCACATGAGCTTTACCGAACAGCAGATCAAGGCGGCGCTGGCTGCCACGGTCGACCCCAATACCGGCAAGGATTTCGTCGCCGGCAAGGCGCTCAAGAATCTGAAAATCGACGGCGCCGACGTCTCTTTCGATATCGAACTCGGCTACCCGGCCAAGACCCAGATCGACGCCATCCGCAAGCAGGTGATTGCCGCCGTGCGCAGCGTCGCCGGCGTCGGCAACGTCTCGGCCAACGTCTTCAGCAAAATCGTCGCCCACTCGGTGCAGCTTGGCGTCAAGCTGCTGCCCGGCGTCAAGAACATCATCGCCGTCGCCTCCGGCAAGGGCGGCGTCGGCAAATCGACCACCGCCGTCAACCTGGCGCTGGCCCTGGCGCAGGAAGGCGCCTCGGTCGGCATTCTCGACGCCGATATTTACGGCCCCTCGCAGCCGCAAATGCTCGGCCTTGCCGGCCAGCAGCCGGAATCCAAGGATGGCGAATCCATGGAGCCGCTGGAAGCGCACGGCGTCAAGGCGATGTCGATCGGCTTCATGGTCGATGTCGAAACGCCGATGGTCTGGCGCGGCCCGATGGTCGCCCAGGCGCTCGACCAGCTGCTCGGCCAGACCAACTGGGGCGAGGTCGATTACCTGATCGTCGACATGCCGCCGGGCACCGGCGACATCCAGCTGTCGATGGCGCAGAAAGTGCCGGTGACCGGCGCGGTGATCGTCACCACGCCGCAGGACATCGCGCTGATCGACGCGCGCAAGGGCCTCAAGATGTTCGAGAAGGTCAACATCCCCATCCTCGGCATCGTCGAAAACATGAGCATCCACATCTGCTCCAACTGCGGCCACGAAGAGCACATCTTCGGCGAAGGCGGCGGCGCGCGCATGGGCGAAGACTACAAGGTCGAACTGCTCGGCAGCCTGCCGCTCGAACTCTCGATCCGCCAGCTCGCCGACAGCGGCCAGCCGACCGTAGTCGGCGCCCCCGACTCGCGCCCGGCCGAAATCTACCGCGCCATCGCCCGCCGCATCGCAGTCAAGATCGCCGACAAAGCCAAGGACATGACTTCGAAGTTCCCCAATATCGTGGTCAAGAACACCTGATTGCCTCCGCGCCGGCGTTCCTCCGCCGGCTGAGATGAAAAAGCCCGCTATCCACGGTCGACCGTGGATAGCGGGCTTTTTGTTGGCTGGGTCGGGGTGTCCCAGGTTTTGCAGCCGCTGGCGTACTGAGGGTACCGTGTTTTAGATGAGTGCCGGATTAGCGCATTTGCTTGTGTTCTTCACGCAATTTGTCGACATTTCCGGCGGCAAAGACGGTTAGAATCCCGCCTTTGTTTTTTGTCGACCGCAGCAGGGAAAAATGGCCATCAAATCAGACAAGTGGATACGCCGCATGGCGGAAGAGCACGGCATGATCGAACCCTTCGAGCCGGAGCTGATTCGCGAAGCCAACGGTCAGAAAATCGTCTCCTACGGCACTTCCAGCTACGGTTACGATATTCGCTGCGCCCGCGAATTCAAGGTATTCACCAACATCAATTCGACGGTGGTCGATCCCAAGGCCTTCGATCCCAAGTCCTTCGTCGAAATCGAGTCCGACGTCTGCATCATTCCGCCGAACTCCTTCGCGCTGGCGCGTACCGTCGAGTATTTCCGCATTCCGCGTTCGGTGCTCACCGTCTGCCTCGGCAAATCGACCTATGCCCGCTGCGGCATCATCGTCAACGTTACCCCCTTCGAGCCGGAGTGGGAAGGCTACGTGACCCTGGAGTTCTCCAACACCACGCCGCTGCCGGCCAAGATTTATGCGGGCGAAGGCTGCGCTCAGGTGTTGTTCTTCGAATCCGACGAAATTTGCGAAACCTCGTACAAGGATCGCGGCGGCAAGTATCAGGGCCAGGTCGGTGTGACCCTGCCCAAGATCTGACCTCAGTTTGTAACGAACCTGTCTTATTGTTCGACCCGCTGCGGCGGGTCGCCGCTTTTTGAGAGAACCAGCCATGCGCTTTCATTTTCCCGTCATCATCATCGACGAAGACTTTCGTTCCGAGAACGCTTCCGGTCTCGGTATCCGTGCGCTGGCCGAGGCTCTCGAAAAAGAGGGCCTGGAGGTGCTGGGCGTCACCAGCTACGGCGACCTGACCTCGTTCGCGCAGCAGCAGAGCCGTGCTTCGGCCTTCATTTTGTCGATTGACGATGAGGAATTGTTCATGGAGCCGGAGGAAACGCTGACCGAGCTGCGTTCCTTCGTCGAGGAAATCCGCCACAAAAACGCCGAAATCCCGATCTTCCTGCACGGCGAAACGCGCACCAGCCGCCACATCCCCAACGACATCCTGCGCGAACTGCATGGCTTCATCCACATGCACGAAGACACGCCGGAGTTCATCGCCCGCAATATCAAGCGCGAGGCCAATGCCTATCTCGACAGCCTGCCGCCGCCTTTCTTCCGCGCGCTGACCCATTACGCTGCCGATGGCTCCTATTCCTGGCACTGCCCTGGCCACTCCGGCGGTGTTGCCTTCCTGAAGAGCCCGGTCGGGCAGATGTTCCACCAGTTCTTCGGCGAGAACATGCTGCGCGCCGACGTCTGCAACGCGGTTGAAGAACTCGGTCAGCTGCTCGACCACACCGGCCCGGTCGCCGCCTCTGAGCGCAACGCGGCCCGCATCTTCAACGCCGATCACCTGTTTTTCGTGACCAACGGCACTTCGACCTCGAACAAGATCGTCTGGCACTCGACCGTCGCGCCGGGCGACATCGTGGTCGTCGACCGCAACTGCCACAAGTCCAACCTCCACGCGATCATCATGTGTGGCGCGATCCCGGTGTTCCTGATGCCGACCCGCAACAACTTCGGCATCATCGGCCCGATTCCGAAGAGCGAATTTGCCTGGGAAAACATCCAGAAGAAGATCGACGCCAACCCCTTCATTACCGACAAGA
This sequence comes from Dechloromonas sp. ZY10, assembly GCF_041378895.1. Classification (NCBI taxonomy): domain Bacteria; kingdom Pseudomonadati; phylum Pseudomonadota; class Betaproteobacteria; order Rhodocyclales; family Azonexaceae; genus Dechloromonas; species Dechloromonas aquae. The sequence goes on along the minus strand of NZ_CP144212.1, from coordinate 2,892,297 downwards.
CGGCCAAGCCGCGCGTGCTGACCATCACCCAGTCGACCTACGACGGCATCCTCTACAACGTCGAGGACATCAAGGAAGAACTGGACGGCAAGATCGACACCCTGCACTTCGACGAAGCCTGGCTGCCGCACGCTGCCTTCCACGATTTCTACGGCGACTACCACGCGATTGGCGCCGACCGCCCGCGCTGCAAGGAGTCGATGGTGTTCTCGACGCAATCGACGCACAAGCTGCTCGCCGGCCTCAGCCAGGCCTCGCAAATCCTGGTCCAGGATTCCGAAGCGCGCAAGCTTGACCGCGATGCCTTCAACGAGGCTTACCTGATGCACACCTCGACCTCGCCGCAATACTCAATCATCGCCTCGTGCGACGTGGCGGCGGCGATGATGGAAGAGCCGGGTGGTACCGCGCTGGTCGAGGAGTCGATTGCCGAAGCCCTCGACTTCCGCCGCGCCATGCGCAAGGTCGACGAGGAATGGGGCGCTGACTGGTGGTTCAAGGTCTGGGGGCCGGACGATCTGTCGGAAGAGGGGATCGAAGAGCGCGACGCCTGGATGCTCAAGCCGGGCGACCGCTGGCACGGTTTTGGCCAGGTCGCCGACGGTTTCAACATGCTCGATCCGATCAAGGCGACCATCGTCACCCCGGGGCTCGACGTCGATGGCGACTTCGCCGACGAATTCGGCATCCCGGCGGCCATCGTCACCAAGTACCTCGCCGAGCATGGCGTGATCGTCGAGAAGTGCGGCCTCTACAGCTTCTTCATCATGTTCACCATCGGCATCACCAAGGGCCGCTGGAACTCGTTGGTCACCGCGCTGCAGCAGTTCAAGGACGATTACGACAAGAACCAGCCGCTGTGGAAGGTGCTGCCCGAGTTTGTGCAGAAGAACCCGCGTTACGAGCGGGTCGGCCTGCGCGAGCTGTGCACCCAGATCCACAAGGTGTACAAGGAAAACGACATCGCCCGCCTGACCACCGAGATGTACCTCTCGGACATGGTGCCGGCAATGCGTCCGGCCGATGCCTTCGCCAAGATGGCGCACCGCGAGATCGAGCGCGTCCGCCTCGACGACCTCGAAGGGCGCATTACCTCGGTGCTGCTGACGCCTTACCCGCCGGGCATCCCGCTACTGATCCCGGGTGAGCAGTTCAACGCCACCATCATTCGTTACTTGAAGTTTGCCCGCGATTTCAACGCCCGCTTCCCCGGTTTTGAGACCGACATCCATGGTCTGGTCAAGCGCGAGGACGGTGAGTACTATGTCGATTGCGTGCGCTGAACCGGCGCCCTGAACAGGAGACGGCGATGAAAGAACGGTATCTGAAGGAAGCCAAGGACATGCTTGATGTGATGGTCAAGTCGCAGCCGGCACTGATTCACCCGCATCACGCTTCTGAAGATACCGGCCGCCTGCTGGCTGACTTTTGTGCGGCGTTCGTTCGCCAGTACGCGAGTCATCTGGAGGCGCTCGACAAGGAGCCGCACACCGGCTGAGTTTGCTGCCGCCAGGGCGGTAAACGCACAGGGCGCCAGCGGCGCCCTGTTTGCTTTAATCCGGGATGTTTTCGATCAGCGAGAAGAGCCGCTGGTAGAAGGCCGGATCATCCACCGTTTCTTCGCCGACCTTGACCAGCGTGCCGCTCTCGGAGGACGGCCAGGGCAGCGAGATCGAGCCGACGCCGGCAACGCTGAGGCCGCTGCTGCTGGTGTTGGCGCGCAGTTCGTGCGAGGACTGCAGCGCATTGGCGTAGATAGTCGAACCGCCGCTGCTGGGCAGGCAGACCAGGGTGATCCGCAATTGCAGCTGTTGGTTGCTCTTGGGCATGAAAAACTTGACGCCCTTGACGCTGTTTTCGCCTTGCTTCTCGCTGAATTTCTCCAGTTCGTAGCCCTGGCCGAGCAAGGCGCGGCGGCCTTTTTCGCAGGCCGCTTCCGGCCCTTGCGTGCTGTGCCAGAGAAAGGGCGTGGCCTCGTTATCGAAGCTTTCGGCCTTGTAGGCGGCGGGCGGTTTGCTGCCCGGGGTGGCGCAGGCGGCGAGCAGCAGCAGCGGGAAGAGTTGCGCCAGTCGCCGCAGCGAAGGGCGTTGGCGCGGGCGGAGGAGGGCGGTGGTTCTCATCGCGCAGGGGTCAGCGCCGGCGACGATAGGTGACAAAGTGGCAAGCCGGCACATCGCTGCGGTCGGCGGTGCGTTTTTGCACCATTTCCCAGTCGACCGTGGAAATCTCGGGAAACCAGGCATCGCCTTCGGGTTGCAGTTCGACTTCGGTGATTTCGAGGCGGTCGGCGAGCGTCATGGCCTGGCGGTAGATCTGTTCGCCGCCAATGACGAAGGCCGGGCTAAGGTCCGCGGCGTCCACGGTCGACAGCAGGAATAGCGCATTTTCCAGCGAGTCGGCGAGTTCGGCGCCGGGGGCAGCGTAGTCCGGTTGGCGGCTGATCACGATATTGCGTCGGCCGGGCAGCGGGCGAAAGCGCGGCGGCAGCGACTCCCAGGTCTTGCGCCCCATGATCACCGGGCGGCCGCTGGTCATCGCCTTGAAATGCGCCATGTCTTCAGGGAGATGCCAGAGCAGCTGGTTGTCCTTGCCGATGACGCGGTTTTGCGCCACGGCGGCGATGATGACGATTTCCGGTTTCATGACATGCGGAATTGGCGGAGGTGGGTGATCAGGCCGGCTGTCGAACTGTCGAGCTCGTGGTCGTCGGCTTCGCCGCGCACCACCGGAATCAGCCGGCTGGCCAGCACTTTGCCCAGTTCGACGCCCCACTGGTCGAAGGAGTTGAGCCCCCATAACACACCGAGGCAGAACACCTTGTGCTCGTAGAGCGCGATCAGTTGGCCAAGGGTGTAAGGCGTCAGTTCGCCAAGCACCAGCGTGGTCGACGGCTGGTTGCCGGGGAAGGTGCGATAGGGCAGCAGGTGTTCGGGGATGCCGTTGGCGCGCGCCTCCTCGGCGCTCTGGCCGAAGGCGAGCGCAGCCGACTGGGCGAGGCAGTTGGCAAGCAGCGCGGTGTGGTGGCCGTGCAGCGGGTAGTCCGACTTGCCGAGCGCGATGAAGTCGCTGGGAATCGGCTGGCCGCCCTGGTGCAGCAGCTGAAAGAACGAGTGCTGGCCGTTGGTGCCGGCTTCGCCCCAGATGATCGGGCTGGTCGCGACGTCGATGTGGCGCCCGTCGCGGTCGTAGTACTTGCCGTTGCTCTCCATCTCCAGCTGCTGCAGGTAGCGTGGCAGCAGCGACAGCGACTGGCTGTAGGGAAAGATGCCGTGGCTGGCGGCCTTGAGGAAATCGGTGTTCCACAGCGTCAGCAGGGCCAGGGTCAGTGGCAGGTTTTCGGCAAACGGGGCGCTGACGAAGTGTTTGTCCAGGTCGTGCGCGCCGGCGAGCAACTCCTTGAAGCTGCGATAGCCGATCGCCAGCGCAATCGGCAGACCGATGGCTGACCACAGCGAGAAGCGGCCGCCGACCCAGTCCCAGAACTCGAACACGTTGGCGTCGTCGATGCCGAAGTTGCGGGTCGCTTCCAGATTGGTTGAGGCGGCAACGAAGTGCTTGGCGACTGCGCCGCTGGTCTGGCCGGCGGCGGCGAGCAGCCAGTCGCGGGCGGTGCGGGCATTGGTCAGGGTTTCCAGCGTGGTGAAGGTCTTGCTGGCAACGATGAACAGCGTGGTGCGCGGATTGAGCCCGGCCAGCGTCGCGGCCAGGTCGGCGCCGTCGAGGTTGGAAACGAAATGGACGTTGAGGTCGGGCAGCTGGTGGGCGCTCAGTGCTTGCACCACCATGCGCGGACCGAGGTCGGAGCCGCCAATCCCGAGATTGACCACGTCGGTGATGTACTCGCCGGAAAAACCCCGCCACTGGCCGCTATGCACCGCATCGCAAAAGTCGGCCATGCGCCGCAACACGGCCTTGACCTCAGGCGGCGCGGCGTCGCCGTCGCGCAGGTCCATGTGGCGCACGGCCCGCTGTTCGGTGTGGTTGATCGCCTCGCCGCTGCGCAGGCATTTGATCCAGCCGGCCAGGTTGGCGCTGGTTGCCAGGTCGTGCAGCAGGCTCAGCGTCTGCTGGCTGATCCGCTGCTTGGAAAAATCGAGCAGCAGCTTGCCGTGGCGCAGGCTGAAGTGGTCGAAGCGGGCGCGGTCGCCGGCAAACAGTTCGCGCAAATGGGTCGCGCGGAAATCTTCGGCGTGGGCGGCAAGGGCTTGCCAGGCGGGCGATTGCGTCAACATGGGCGGGTGTGGGCAGACTCAGACCGCGACCGGTGCCGCGATGTGCGGGTGCGGGTCATAGCCGTCGAGACGGAAGTCTTCGAAGCGGAAGGCGAAGATGTCCTTGACCTCGGGGTTGATCCACAGCGTCGGCAAGGGGCGCGGCGTGCGCGTCAGCTGCAGGCGGGCCTGCTCGAAGTGGTTGGCGTAGAGATGGGCGTCGCCGAAGGTATGGACGAATTCGCCCGGCCGGTAGCCGCACACCTGCGCCAGCATCAGCGTCAGCAGCGCGTAGCTGGCGATGTTGAAGGGCACGCCGAGGAAGATGTCGGCGCTGCGCTGATAAAGCTGGCACGACAGCTTGCGCTGGCCAGTCGCATCGGGCGGCGAGACGTAGAACTGGAACAGGCAGTGGCAGGGCGGCAGCGCCATCGCGTCGACGTCGCCGGGGTTCCAGGCCGAAACGATATGGCGGCGCGAATCCGGGTTGTGCTTGAGGCTGTGCACCAGCTGGCTGATCTGGTCGACCAGACGGCCGTCCGGGGTCTCCCAGCGGCGCCATTGCTTACCGTAGACCGGGCCGAGGTCGCCGTTTTCGTCGGCCCACTCGTCCCAGATGCGGACGCCGTGTTCCTTGAGGTAGGCGATGTTGGTGTCGCCCTGCAGGAACCACAGCAGTTCGTGGATGATCGACTTCAGGTGCAGCTTCTTGGTGGTCAGCGCCGGGAAGCCGGCGGCGAGGTCGAAACGCATCTGCCAGCCGAACACCGAGCGGGTGCCGGTGCCAGTGCGGTCAGCCTTGTCCTGGCCGTTATCCAGCACATGGCGCATCAGGTCGAGATAGGCTTGCATGGGCGCGGTTCCTTAGTTCGGGCGGGCGGGGCGCTGCGCGCTTTTGGGGCGGAAGGCCTGGATCACCGCAGCATTGGTTTCGCAGTAGGGGCCGCCGATTAGGTCAATACAGTAGGGCACGGCGGCAAAGATGCCGACATGGCGCACGCTGCCGTCGGGGTGGCGGACGCCCTCCAGGGTTTCCTGGATCGCCTTCGGCTGGCCGGGCAGGTTGATGATCAGCGCCTGCTTGCGGATCACCGCAACCTGGCGCGAGAGGATTGCGGTCGGCACGAAGTTGAGGCTGATCCGCCGCATTTCCTCGCCGAAGCCGGGCATTTCCTTGTCGGCCACCGCCAGCGTTGCTTCCGGCGTCACGTCGCGCGGCGCCGGACCGGTGCCGCCGGTGGTCAGCACCAGATGGCATTGTTCACGGTCGACCAGTTCGATCAGGGTATTTTCAATCTCTGCCTGTTCGTCGGCGATCAGCCGGGGCACGCATTCCCAGGGCGAGGCCAGTGCGCGGCCGAGCCAGTCCTGCAGCGCCGGAATACCCTTGTCTTCATAAACGCCGGTCGAGGCGCGGTCGCTGATCGAGACCAGGCCGATTTTCAGCGTCTCACTCATCGTCGGCCTCGGTGGGTTCGGCAGCCGCCGCACTAACGCCGCCCCGGTCGTGTTCCTGGAAAATCTGGAAAATCGCACGGAAGGCCTTGGGCGGCTTGCCGGCTTCCTGTTCCTTGAGCGCATTGCGGCGCAACTGGCGCAATTGCTGCTGGTCGATGCCGGGCCACTGGGCGACGATACCGGCCAGCGTGCTTTCGTCTTCGAGCAGTTTGCTGCGCAGGCGTTCGAGCCGGTGCAGGCGCGCGGTTTCAGCCGAGGATTCACCGCGCAGCATGGCCAGTCCGGCACGGATCGGCTCTTCGTCGACGCTGCGTAGCAGTTTGCCCAGATATTGCAGCTGCCGCTTGTGGGCGCCGTGGGCGGTGATCTTCTGGGCTTCGCGGACGGCGGCGAAAATCTCTTCCGGCAACTGGATGCGCTTGAGTTGGCCAACCGAGAGTTCGGCCAGTTCGGCGCCGAGGTCGCGCAATTCCTGCATCGCCTCCTTCCGCTTGGTTTTCGAGGGGCGGCTGTAGTCTTCGGCGAAATCGTCGTCGGGCAGCGCGTTGCTGCGGGCTTTGGGTGCGGGCATGGGGGAATCTTGCTGGCTGCGCCAGTGGGTCATACAGGGCCTGCTATGATAGCGATTTTCCCGCTCCTTTGCGCTTGCCGGCCCAACTATGCCCAACGATTCCTCCGCTTTTTCCTACGCCCATGCCACCCTGCAGCAGTTGGCCGAAGATGTGCTCACGCATGCCAAAAAACAGGGCGCCAGCGCCTGCGAGGTGGACGTCTCTGAGGGCTTCGGGCAATCGGTCACGGTGCGCTGCGACGAGGTCGAAACCATCGAGTTCAATCGCGACAAGGGTATTGGCGTTACCGTCTATGCCGGGCAGCGCAAGGGCTACGCCAGTACGTCCGATTTCTCGCCGCAGGCACTGCGCGACACGGTCGAGGCTGCGCTCAAGATCGCTCGCTTCACTGCCGAGGACGATTGCGCCGGCCTGGCCGAGGCAGCGCTGATGGCGCGCGATTGCCCGGAACTCGATTTGCACCATCCCTGGGCGTTGACCGTGGAAGCGGCGATAGAGATTGCCAAGCGCTGCGAACAAGCGGCGTTTGCGACCAGCCCCTTGATCGAAAATTCGGAAGGCGCGTCGGTGTCGACCCAGCAGGCACATTTCGTTTCGGCCAACAGCCACGGCTTCATGGGCGGTTATCCAACCTCGCGTCACTATGTCTCATGCTCGGTGATCGCCGGCGAGGAAGACGGCGAAGGCATGCAGCGTGACGACTGGTATACCACCAATCGCAATCCGGCCTTGCTTGATGCTGCCGAAGCGGTCGGGCGGCGAGCGGCGGAACGGGCTACCGGGCGGCTCGGCGCGCAAAGGATCAAGACCGGCGAATATCCGGTGTTGTTCGATGCCACGCTGGCCGGCGGCTTGCTCGGCAGCCTGGTTCATGCCGCCAGCGGCGGCGCGCTGTACCGCAAGGCGTCGTTTCTGGTCGGCCAGCTGGGGCAGAAAATCCTGCCGGATTTCGTGCGCATCGACGAACGGCCGCATCTGCGGGGGGCGCTCGGTTCGGCGGCGTTCGACAGCGATGGCGTCGCAACCCGCGAGCGGGCAGTGGTCGAGGGCGGGGTGCTGCAAGGCTATTTCCTGTCGGCCTATTCGGCGCGCAAGCTGGGCATGCAGACGACCGGCAATGCCGGCGGTGCCTACAACCTGCTGCTGCAACCCGGCGAACTCGATTTTTCCGGCCTGCTCAAGCAGATGGGGCGTGGCCTGGTGGTGACCGAACTGCTGGGGCATGGGATCAATTATGTAACCGGCGATTATTCGCGCGGCGCCGCCGGTTTCTGGGTGGAGAACGGCGAGATCGTGCACCCGGTCGAGGAGATCACGATTGCCGGCAATCTGCGGCAGATGTTTGCCGGTATCGCTGCGGTCGGGAACGATGTGCTGATTCGCGGTTCGAAGCAGGCGGGGTCCATCCTGATCGACCGGATGACCGTCGCCGGGGCCTGAGTGGCCGGGTGATTGACGCCAGGGCCCGGGGCAGCGGACTATAAGGGTTTTCCTCAACTCGTTTGTACTCTGTCTTTAGTTAGAATCAATTTGTCACCATTGACGTTACCGATCACACTGGAGGAGACAACATGCAACGTCGTGATTTTCTGAAAAAAGCCTCGCTGGGCGCCGCTGCCGGTGCTGCTGCTACCGTCGCCGCCCCGGCGATCGCGCAGTCGCTGCCGAACATCAAGTGGCGTCTGACGTCCAGCTTCCCGAAGAGCCTGGACACCATTTACGGCGGCGCTGACGTGCTCGCCAACCGCCTGCGCGAAATGACCGGCGGCAAGTTCGACATCCGTGTCTTCCCCGGCGGCGAAATCGTCCCCGGCCTGCAGGCGCTGGACGCCGTGCAGCAAGGCACCGTCGAGTGCTGCCACACCTGCTCCTACTACTACGTCGGCAAGGACAAGACTTTCGGTTTCGGCACTGCCGTACCGTTCGGCATGAATGCCCGCCAGATGAACGCCTGGATTTACTACGGCGGCGGCCAGAAGCTGCTCGACGAGTTCTACGCCAACTACAACGTGGTCTCCTTCGCCGGCGGCAACACCGGTACCCAGATGGGCGGCTGGTGGCGCAAGGAAGTCAAGACCGTGGCTGACCTCAAGGGTGTGAAGATGCGGATCGCCGGTCTCGGTGGCACCGTCTTCTCCGAACTGGGCGTGGTGCCGCAGCAGATCGCCGGTGGCGACATCTACCCGGCGCTGGAAAAAGGCACTATCGACGCTGCTGAATGGGTCGGCCCGTTCGATGACGAAAAACTCGGCTTCTACAAGGTCGCCAAGAACTACTACTACCCTGGCTTCTGGGAATCCGGCCCGGTCATCCACTTCTTCGTCAACAAGAAGGAATGGGACAAGCTGCCGAAGGAATACCAGGCTGCTTTCCAGGCTGCTGCGTACGAGGCCAACGTCACGATGATGGCCGAATACGATCACAAGAACCCGATCGCCCTGTCCAAGCTGCTGCAGAGCGGTGTCAAGCTCAACGCCTTCTCCGACGAAATCCTCGGCGCCGCCTACAAGGCCGCGCAGCAGATTTACGCCGACGAGGCCGGCAAGAACCCGGCGTTCAAGAAGATTTACACCGAGTGGGACAAGTACCGCAAGACGCAGAATGCCTGGTTCAGCGTCGCCGAAATGCGGATGGACCGCTTCCTGCAGTCGCACAAGTAATCCGCCACGGTCGACTGACCGTTTGCAGTAAAAAGCCCGGATTCAATCCGGGCTTTTTTGCGTCTGGCTACTGCCTTTTTACTGCTCGACGAAAGCGCGTTCAAGCACGTAATCGCCGGCTTCGCCGATGTGCGGCGAGATGATCAAGCCGTAGGCGCTGGATTGGGTCCAGTGGTGATGCGGGGCGGACTCAGTCATGGCGGGGGCGGCGATTTTCACGGTCGACAACAAAAAACCCGCGATTTCAGATCGCGGGTTTTGCTTAGGTCCGGGAGCGGCGAATCGGCTTCAGCTTTCCAGCAGGCTGCGCAGCATCCAGGCGTTCTTTTCGTGAATCTGCATGCGCTGGGTGAGCAGGTCGGCGGTCGGCTCGTCGCCGGCCTTGTCCACGATGGCGAAAATGCTGCGGGCAGTCTTGGTCACCGCTTCCTGTCCGGCAACCAATTGCTTGATCATTTCTTCGGCGCTGACCTTGCCTTCGCTCTCCTTGATCACCGTCAGTTGCGAAAACTCGCGATAGGTGCCGGGGGCTTGCACCCCCAGCGCGCGAATCCGCTCGGCGATCAGGTCGAGGGCGTTCCACAGTTCGGTGTACTGGTCCATGAACATCACGTGCAGGGTATTGAACATCGGGCCGGTGACGTTCCAGTGGAAGTTGTGGGTCTTCAGGTAAAGCGTGAATGAGTCCGCAAGCAGCCGGGACAGGCCTTCGGCAATTTTTTCGCGGTCTTTTTTGCTGATTCCGATATCCATGTTTTTCTCCTCAAGCAGGTGACGACAATGGGGATATTCTGCGCTGGCTGTCGGCATCTTGCCAGTCGCATTTGCCAATCCTGATCATAGGCCTTTTTGATGACGAAAAAAAAGCGGGGCCGCAGCCCCGCCTGAGTGAGGGATAGATCGGATCGGCTTATTTGCCTTCGTTGCTCTGCAGATTTTTCAGCAGGTCGGCGCCGGGTTCTTCCTGTTTGTCGTTGTCGCTGTCTTGCATCAGGGAGCCAAGATCGACGCCCCCGGCTTCACCAGCCTGTTCGATGCGGGCTCTTTCCTCCGGGTCGCCGTAGCTGACGATGTTCGGGAAGGTGATGACGATGGCGACCATGATGATCTGGATGCAGACAAACGGTACTGCGCCCCAGTAGATATCGGTGGTCTTGATCGAGGCGGGGGCGACCGAGCGCAGGTAGAAGAGCGCGAAGCCGAACGGCGGGTGCATGAACGAGGTCTGCATGTTGACTGCGAGCAGCACGCCGAACCAGATCAGATCGATGCCAAGCTTTTCTGCGACCGGTGCCAGCAACGGCACGATGATGAACGACAGTTCAAAGAAGTCAAGGAAGAAGGCGAGCAGGAAGACCAGAATGTTGACCACGATCAGGAAGCCGAGCTGGCCGCCTGGCAGCGACAGCAACAGGTGTTCGACCCAGAGGTCGCCGTTGACCGCGCGGAAGACCAGGCCGAAGACGGTCGAGCCAACCAGGATGAAGACCACGAAGGACGACAGCTTGCCGGTGGTGGCCATGGCCTGCTTGAGCAGGTTCCAGTCGAGGCGTTTGCGGGCGATGGCCATGATCAGCGCGCCAGCCGCACCCATTGCGCCGCCTTCGGTCGGGGTGGCAATGCCCAGGAAGATGGTGCCAAGTACCAGGAAGATCAATGCCAGCGGCGGGACCATCGTGGTGATGACTCGGAGCAGAAGCTTCAGTCCGCGCAGGGTGCGGGCTTCGGGGGGCAGGGCCGGTGCCGAGGCAGGCTTGATGATGGTCAGCAGGGCGACGTAGCCGACATAGAGGCTGGTCAGTACCAGGCCCGGGACCAGGGCGCCTTCGTACATGTCGCCGACCGAGCGGCCCAGCTGATCGGCCATGATGATCAGTACCAGCGACGGCGGGATGATCTGGGCCAGGGTGCCGGAGGCAGCGATGACGCCGGAGGCGAGGCGCTTGTCGTAACCGTAGCGGAGCATGATCGGCAGCGAGATCAGACCCATCGAGATTACCGAGGCGGCAACTACACCGGTGGTGGCGGCAAGCAGGGCGCCGACAAAAATCACCGCATAGGCGAGGCCGCCACGCATCGGGCCGAACAGCTGGCCGATGGTGTCGAGCAAATCCTCGGCCATGCCCGAGCGTTCAAGCACTAGCCCCATGAAGGTGAAGAAGGGGATGGCCAGCAAGGTATCGTTGGCCATGATCCCGAAAATCCGTTCCGGCAGAGCCTGGAACAGTGCCGGGGTGAGCAGGCCCAGTTCGATCCCGATCAGGCCGAAAACGATGCCGTTGGCGGCCAGCGCGAAGGCGACCGGGTAGCCGAAGAGCAGGAAGAGAACCAGTGCGCCGAACATCAGCGGCGCCATGTTGGCAATGACCCATTCCATTATTTGCCCTCCTTGGCTTTGGCGGCAGCAATGGCGGCAGCCAGTTCTTCTTCTGCCGAGGGTTTGTTTTCCTTGGCGTTGGGGTCGGCGATCAGGCCTTGCAGGAAGGCGATGCGCTTGATCAACTCGGAGACGCCCTGCAAGGCGAGCAGCAGGAAACCGAGCGGCAACAGGGCCTTGACCGGCCAGCGGATCAGACCGCCGGCGTTGGCCGAGTATTCGTTAATGCGAAAAGATTCGGTGACCAGCGGGACCGACAGCCAGAGCACCAGTACGACCATTGGCAGCAGGAAGAACAGGGTACCGATGATGTCGATGATGGCCAGGCCGCGCGGGGAAAATTTTCCGGAGATCACGTCGATGCGGACGTGCTCATTTTTTTGCAGCGTGTAGGGGGCGCAGAGCAGGAAAACTGCGGCAAACAGGTACCACTGGATTTCCAGTAGGCCATTCGAACTGTCGTTGAAGATGAAACGATAGGTTGCGTTACCGGCACTGATGAGGGTCATCAGCAAGACAAGCCAGAATGCACCCTTGCCGACACGCTCATTGATCTTGTCGATCAATGTCGAGAGCGAGAGTAGGGGGGTCACTTGTTTTTCTCCTCGGTTGGTAAAATGATCGCCTTGATGGCGGTGCTATTGAGTAATCCCGTTTTTTGAATGTACAGCCTGGAGCCAGCCCGGACCATGCAGGAAATCCCTAGTCAAATCACCCGTCTGTGCCTGATTCGTCACGGCGAAACCGAATGGAATGCCGAGCGGCGAATTCAGGGGCAGATCGATATCGGACTCAACGCCACCGGCCTGGGTCAGGCGCAAGCCGCCGGACGCTGGTTGCGCGGGGCCGGCATTGTCGCCCTCTACAGCAGCGATCTCAAGCGGGCCGCGACTACCGCCGAGGCGATTGGCGCCGAACTGGGGCTGGAGGTCAGCCGCCATCCGGAACTCCGCGAACGCTGTTATGGCATTTTCCAGGGGCTGACCTACGCCGAGGCGGCGGCCCGCTACCCTGAGGGCTACGCCGCGTTCGAGGGGCGCAATGCGGATTATGCCTTCGAAAATGGCGAAAGCCTGAAAACGATGCATGCGCGGGTTACCGGAAAGCTCCGCGCAATCGCCGCTGCGCATGCCGGAGCGGCGGTTGCCATCGTGGTACATGGCGGGGTGCTGGACATTGTCAATCGCTTTGTCCGGGCAACTCCGCTTGAGCGGCCGCGCGACTTCCTGATTCCCAATGCCGGTTTGAACTGGATTTCCACGGTCAACAGCGAAAACGGGCAAAAATGGGCGATCGAATCCTGGGGTGAAACCGGGCATCTTGAACCGGGTGCGCTGGATGAACTTCCTTCGTGATAAAATCCGCACCCTTTTCAATGGCTTGAGGCACTCCCCATGTTTTCCGCGAAAGATACCCTGGCAAACGTTGATCCCGAACTCTGGCAGGCCATCGAGGCCGAGAATCTGCGTCAGGAAGAGCATATCGAACTGATCGCGTCCGAAAACTACGTCAGCAACGCGGTCATGGAGGCTCAGGGCTCGCAGTTGACCAACAAGTACGCCGAAGGCTATCCCGGCAAGCGTTACTACGGCGGTTGCGAACACGTCGACGTCGTCGAGCAGATCGCGATCGACCGCCTCAAGGCCCTGTTCGGTGCCGATGCCGCCAACGTCCAGGCCAATTCCGGTTCGCAGGCCAACCAGGCCGTGCTGATGGCCTTCGCCAAGCCGGGCGACACGATCATGGGCATGAGCCTAGCCGAAGGCGGTCACCTGACCCACGGCATGGCGCTCAATATGTCCGGCAAGTGGTTCAACGTCGTCTCCTACGGTCTCAATGAGAAGGAGGAGATCGACTACGACAAGATGGAAGCCCTGGCCCGCGAGCACAAGCCGAAGATCATCGTCGCCGGTGCTTCCGCCTACGCGCTGCGCATCGACTTCGAGCGTTTTGCCAAGGTCGCCAAGGAAGTCGGTGCGATTTTCTGGGTCGACATGGCGCACTACGCCGGCCTGATCGCCGCCGGTTTCTACCCGAACCCGGTGCCTTTCGCCGACGTCGTTACCACCACCACCCACAAGACCCTGCGCGGTCCGCGCGGTGGCGTGATCCTGATGAAGGCCGAGCACGAGAAGGCGATCAATTCCGCCATCTTCCCGGGCCTGCAGGGTGGTCCGCTGATGCACGTGATCGCCGCCAAGGCCGTGGCCTTCAAGGAAGCCGCTTCGCCGGAGTTCAAGAACTACCAGGAGCAGGTGATCAACAACGCCCGCGTGATGGCGCGTGTGCTGGGCGAGGAACGCGGTCTGCGCATCGTCTCCGGCCGTACCGAGAGCCACGTCTTCCTGGTCGACCTGCGGCCCAAGAACCTCACCGGCAAGGATGCCGAAGCCGCGCTGGGGCGTGCCCACATCACGGTGAACAAGAACGGCATCCCGAACGACCCGCAGAAGCCGATGGTGACTTCCGGTATCCGTATCGGTTCGCCGGCGATGACCAGCCGTGGCTTTACCGAGATCGAAGCCGAAACCATTGCCCACCTGATCGCCGACGTGCTCGATGCACCGAACGACGAAGCCGTGGCCGCCAAGGTGCGTGCCAAGGTTTCCGAGCTGTGCAAGAAGTTCCCGGTGTACGGCGCCTGAGAAGGGTCGAGGATTGAGGATCGAGCCGCCAGCAAAGGCGCTTGATCCTTGGTCCTTGAGCCTCGGATCTGATCATGAAATGTCCTTTCTGCGGTCACGATGAAACAGCGGTGGTCGATACTCGTCTCAGCGACGAGGGCGACATCGTGCGGCGGCGCAGAAAGTGCAACGTCTGCGACAAGCGGTTCACGACTTACGAAAAAGCCGAAATCCGCTTGCCGCAGGTGGTCAAAAAGAATGGTTCGCGGACCGAGTTTTCCCGCGACAAATTACGCGGCAGCTTCGAGTTGGCGCTGCGCAAGCGGCCGGTGTCGACCGAATTGGTCGATGCGGCAATTGCCGAAATCGAAGAAAAGCTGCTCTCCGCCGGCTTGCGCGAAGTCAGTTCGCAGCAGGTGGGCGAACTGGTGATGGCCGAGTTGAAGAAGCTCGACAAGGTCGCCTACATCCGCTTCGCTTCCGTCTATCGTAATTTCGAAGATGTGGATGCCTTCTCCAAGGCAATCCGCGAAGTTTCCCCCGCTTCTCCGCGCAAAAAATAATGGATTTCTCCGCCGAAGACTTTCGGCTGATGGCCCGCGCGCTGCAACTTGCCGAACGTGGTTTGTGGACGACTTCGCCCAATCCGCGTGTCGGCTGCGTGCTGGTACAGGCCGGGGAGATTGTCGGCGAGGGCTGGCACGAGCGTGCCGGCGAGCCGCATGCCGAGGTCCATGCCTTGCGTCAGGCCGGCGAGCGGGCGCGCGGCGCGACTGCCTATGTCACTCTGGAACCCTGCAGTCACCACGGACGCACGCCGCCCTGTGCCGAGGCGCTGGTCGCCGCCGGCGTGAGCCGGGTGGTGGCGGCGATGCAGGACCCGAACCCCCTGGTCGCCGGGCGCGGGCTGGCGCTGCTTGAAGCCGCCGGAATTGCGACCGCCTGCGGCCTGCTTGAAGGCGAGGCGCGGGCGCTGAATCTTGGCTTCGTTTCACGCATGGAGCGCGGTCGACCGTGGTTGCGCCTGAAAACCGCCGCCAGCCTCGATGGCAAGACCGCGCTCAACAATGGTCTCAGCCAGTGGATCACCGGGCCCGATGCGCGGCGTGACGGCCATCGCTGGCGGGCCCGTGCCTGCGCGATCCTGACCGGGATCGGTACGGTGCGTGACGACGATCCCCGACTTGATGTGCGCGAGGTCGAAACCACCCGCCAGCCCTTGCGGGTGATCATCGATAGTCGCCTGGAAACGCCGCCGCAGGCGCGCATTCTGCAGGGGGGAGGACCGGTGCTGATCGCGGCTGCGGTCGACTGCCCGGAGCGACGAAAGGTGCTGGCGGCTGCCGGTGCCGAAGTACTGCTGTTGCCTGATTCGAGCGGCAAGGTTGATTTGTCCGCGCTGCTTGCCGAGCTGGGCCGGCGCGGAGTCAACGAAGTGCATGCCGAGGCCGGCTGGAAACTCAACGGCTCCCTGTTGCGTGAGGGCTTGGTGGACGAATTGCTGCTCTATCTCGCACCTTGTCTGCTAGGACATCACGCGGCCGGCTTGTTCAATCTGCCGGAACTGACCTCACTGGAAGGGAAGCGCGAATTGCAGATTCGCGACCTGCGTCAGGTGGGCGCGGATATCCGCATCGTCGCGCGTTGGCGCTAGCCTGACGCAGGCGGTGCGAGGGCAGGTTTGTGCTGCTCCGGCCGGACACGGGCTGTCGCTATCAATGCTCTGTTGCTCCCGTCATGCTGGAGCCGTCGGGGTTGGGTCAGGCGGGGTGGTTGAGGCGCCGTTGCGCACGCGCTGGCTAGGGATATTCTGCCTGTCCCCGGGTAAATCCAGGGTTTTTCGGAAATTTCACGGTCGACCGTGAAAAAGTCGATTTTCCTGTGCTTGATCGCTGTCCCGAGGGTTCAGAGCCGGCAGGCGGGGGCGCCTTGGTCCACCTCGGTTTCGCGCCAGTCGCCACTGCGGACCCGCGAGTCCGGGCGACAGACCGCGCACTCCGGGTCGCGGCGGAATTTGACGCTGCGCCATTCCATGCTCAGTGCGTCGAGCAGCAGTAGTCGGCCGTTCAGCGGCTGGCCGATGCCGGCCGCCAGCTTCAGCGCTTCGGCCGCCTGCATGCTGCCGACGATGCCGGTCAGCGGGGCAAAGACGCCCATTACCGCGCAGCGTACTTCCTCGACATCCTCGCCTTCAGGAAACAGGCAGTGGTAGCAGGGGGCGTCGTCGCGGCGCAAATCGTAGACGCTGACCTGGCCGTCAAAACGGATCGCCGCGCCGGAAACCAGTGGCTTGCGGTGCTGCACGCAGGCGCGGTTGATCGCGTGCCGGGTCGCGAAATTGTCGGTGCAGTCGAGTACCAGATCGGCGCTGGCGACCAGTGCGCCAAGCTCGGCTCCCGCCAGGCGGCGAATCAGCGGGACAACTTCAATCTCGGGATTGATCGCCGCCAGCGCCTGGCGCCCGGATTCGGCCTTGGCCATGCCGACCCGCGCTTCACAATGCATGATCTGGCGTTGCAGGTTGGTGAAATCCACGCTGTCATCATCGACCAGCGTGATCTTGCCGATCCCCGCCGAGGCCAGATACAACGCGGCCGGCGAACCGAGCCCGCCGGCGCCAATGATCAATGCGTGACTGTCGAGAATCGATTGCTGACCTTCAACCCCTAGGGCATCGAGCAGAATGTGGCGGCTGTAGCGGAGGAGTTGCTGGTCGTTCATTTGAGGATCAAGGATCGAGGTTGCGTTGGATCCTGGTGGCTGAGTCCTTGATCCTATTTGTATTCCCGCCATTCGGGCGGGGTGTCGTCGTGGTCGCCGTGCGGGTGGTGTTCCCAAGCCTTGACGTAAGCGTGCTGCGAGGAGCGCTTGAGGCGCTTTTCCGGAGCGTCGAGGTTGTGCAACTGGGTGTCCTCGACGTAATGGATCAGCGCCCGCGTCAGCTTGCTCATCAAGGTGTTGTCGAGGTGGTAGCCTTTGTCCTCCAGATGCTCTTCGAGGTCGCGGAGGGTGTGTTGCTGCAGATCGTAGCCGACCCCCAGCGAGCGCCTTTCGTAGCGGGCCTCGACGGCGACCTCGTCCAGGCGGCTGAGGTCGTCGGCGGCTTCCGGCACCTGGCCGGGAGGGAATTTGGCGAAGAGGATTTCCCGCTGTTTCTTCAGGTCTGCGCTGTTCATCCTACCCTCCCTTGGGTTGGCGATTTACTGTGGCTTATTCTCCACGATCTGTCCGCCCTTGAGAAGAGTCAGCGCCTGCTGGAACTGGTAATCGCTGGAGCTGGCGTATTCAAGGCGCGGAGGTAGTTCGTCCTCGCTCTCCGGCTTGTCCTTCTTGTCGCCGTTGCCGGCCTTGGCTGCTGGCTTGTTGGGCTTCGCCGCCTCCTTGGCTGCGGCTTTGGCCTCTTCCTTCTCCTTGTCGTTCATCAGGTGACGGTCAAGGTCGGCTTCGCGCAGGCGTTGGCCATTGCTGCCGTTTGGCGTTTCTTCGACAACGATGTCGGGAGTGATGCCCTTGGCCTGGATCGAGCGGCCGTCCGGGGTGTAGTAGCGGGCGGTAGTCAGCTTGATCGCGGTGTTGCCGGGTAGCGGCAATACCGATTGCACCGATCCCTTGCCAAAAGTCTGGGTGCCGATGATCCGGGCGCGCTTGTAGTCCTGCAGGGCTCCGGCGACGATTTCCGAGGCCGAGGCCGAGCCGCCGTTGACCAGAACCACCATCTGCACTTTCTTGACATCGGTCGGCAGCGTCCGCAGCGGATCCTCCTTGGTGCCGCGCAGGTAGTCGCGCGGGCGGGCAAGGAATTCCTGGCGGGCATCGTCGGTGCGGCCGTCGGTCGAGACCACCTTGACCTCGGCCGGCAGGAACGCCGCGGAGACGCCGATGGCGCTGTTGAGCAGGCCGCCCGGATCGTTGCGCAGGTCGAGCACGAGGCCGCGCAGGTTGCCATCTTTATAGAGGGTGTTCAGGTGGCGGGCGAGTTCGGCCGTGGTGTTTTCCTGGAACTGGGTAATCCGAACCCAGCCGTAACCCGGCTCAATCAGCTTGGATTTGACGCTCTGGACTTTGATGATTTCGCGGACCAGTGTGATTTCGAGCGGCTTGACTTCGCCCTTGCGCAAGATCGAAATCTTGAGCGAGGTTTTCGGTTTGCCGCGCATTTTCTTGACTGCTTCCGACAGGGTCAGGCCCTTGACCGGCGTGTCATCGAGCTTGAAGATCAGGTCGCCGGATTTGACTCCGGCACGGTAAGCCGGGGTGTCTTCGATCGGGGAAATGACTTTGACCAAGCCGTCTTCCATGCCGACTTCGATGCCGAGGCCACCGAATTCGCCCTGGGCGCCAATCTGCAGATCCTTGAAGGCATCGGCATCAAGATAGGCGGAATGCGGGTCGAGATTGGAGAGCATGCCGGAGATGGCATTGGTGATCATCTTCTTGTCTTCGACCGGCTCGACGTAGCCTTGCTTGATCGCGCTGTAGACTTCGGCGAAGGTGCGCAATTCGTCGATTGGCAGGCCTGCCTTGCTCTCCTTCTCGGCAAGGGCCGGTAGGTGAAGGCTGATCAAGGCGCCGGCGACGAAGCCGCCGAGGACGAGGCTGAAGGTTTTGGCTTTGCTCATTTCAAACTGGCCCATTTCATCGGGTCTACGGGTTGCCCCTGGTGGCGAATTTCAAAGTATAAACCGGATTCCGGGTTGCCCCCGCTGTTGCCCACACTGGCAATGTTTTCACCGCCGCGCACGCTCTGCCCGACCTGCTTGAGCAACGCTTCGTTGTTGCCATAGATCGAGAGGTAGCCGTCGCCATGGTCGACAATCAGCAGATTGCCGAAACCGCGCATCCAGTCGGCAAAAACGACGCGGCCGTTGGCTACCGCCTTGACTTCGCTCCCGCTGGTGGCGCGAATGAACAGCCCGCGCCAGGTGCCGCCGCCTTCGCGTGGGCTGCCGAAGCGGCCGCTGACGCTGCCGCGTACCGGAAGCCGGAGATTGCCTTTCTGGCGGGCAAAGCTGCCATCGTTGGGGGCGGGTTCGTAGCGGTTCTCGGCTTCAGCCGGCTTGCTGCTGCGTGGCGCTTCGCTGGTGGTGCGGGCGGGGGGTTCCTCGCCGCGTTTTTTGTGGCGGGAGGCTTCTTCGCTGGCCCGGCGAGCCGACTCTGCAGCCTTTGCGGCTTCGGCTGCACGGGCTGCGGCCTGGGCAGCAAGAATCTTGGATAGGCGATCAATCAGTTGCGTTAGCCGCTTTTCATTTTGTTGCAGACTGCCGATTTCCTTGCGCTGGGCGTTCACCTTTTCCGCCAGTTGGGCGTACAAGGTTTTGCGTTGTTCGCGTTGTTTTTGCAGTTCGCTATGGCGTTTTTGCTGCTCCGCCTCGATTTCCGCAAGTTCGCCGGCGCGGGCCTTGGTTTCGCTGGCCAGTGCTTTCTTGCGAGCGAGGTTGTCTTTCAGTTCGCCCATCAATTCGCTGCGGGCTTGCGCAATCGCCGAAAAATAATACAGGTCGCGCGCCAACTGGTTGGGGTCCTCGCCGTTGAGCAAGGATTGCAGGGTGTCCGGATTGCCGCGCAGGTAATGCCGGTAGAGCAGTCGCTCCAGGCGGTTCTGCTGCTGCGCCAGCGTCTGGCCAAGTTCGGTCGATTGCTGTTCGAGGTTTTTCAGCTTTTTCTGCAGTTGACCGCGTTGCTCGCCAAGTTCGTGTACCTCGCGTTCCAGGCGTGAGATCTGCCGCTCCGATTCGCGGAGCCGGTCGGCGGCGCTGGCTTTGCTTTCTTCGCTGGCTGAAAGCTCCTTGCGCAGGTTTTCGATGCGCCCCCTCAACTCGCCAAGGTCAGCCTGTTTTTCAGCGATTTCAGGGGGCGGTGCCTTGCCCTGAGGGCCTTTGGCCGGTGGGTTCGCGGCGGCGGGAAGCCCGGCCAGCGTGAGCAGGCAGCAGGTGCCGGCCAGCGCCCGGCGGGCAAACAACAAGCGGGGAGATGGACGGCTAAGCGGCGGCGGCACGCGCACGCGGATTCCTCAAGGTGATATGGATTAAGGTCTGCGAAACCGAATCCCTTATTTTATAATGATCCATTCACCAAACTGAGGTTTTATCTTGGAAGCACCTTCGTTCAATCTGATCGACAAGCAGGAGCATATCGAGCTTGCAGCACGGGCGCTGAAGGCGATTGCCCATCCCTTGCGGCTGAAGATTCTCTGCGTGCTGGGCGATCAGGAAGCCTGTGTACAGGAGATCGTCGATGCCGTCGGGACGTCGCAAAGCAATATTTCGCAACATCTCGCCATTCTGCGTGAAAAGGGCGTGTTGCTGACCCGCAAGGACGCCAACCGGGTTTTTTATCGCGTGGGCGATCAGCGGACTTTGCAACTCGTCGGTATGATGCGTGAAGTCTTTTGCGGTGTGGAGGAGTAAGTAGTGCCGATGGAGTTTGTTTATCAGAATATCCTGCTGATCTCGATTGTCGTTATCAGCGGCTTGGGCCTGATTTGGCCGGCGTTGGTCCGGCGGGCCGGCACGGCGGTCAATCCGGGAGCCGCGACCTTGCTGATCAATCGTGAAAATGCAGTGGTCCTTGATGTGCGCGAGGCCGAAGAGTTTGCCCAGGGGCATTTGCCGGATGCAATCAACCTGCCGGCCGGCAAGCTGGTCGAACGACTTGCCGAAATCGAGAAATACAAGGACAAGCCGCTGATCGTCTGTTGTGCTGCTGGCATGCGCTCGAACCGTGCCTGCCGCGATCTGGGCAAGCAGGGTTTCAACCAGCTCTACAACCTCGAAGGCGGCGTTGATGCCTGGGTCGGGGCCGGCTATCCGATCAAGAAAGGTAGTCGCAACAAATGAGTGCGCCCGTGCTGATGTACACCACGGCAGTCTGTCCGTACTGTATCCGTGCCAAGCAGCTGCTGGCAGCCCGCGGAGTCGGTGAAATCGAGGAGGTGCGGATTGACCTCGATCCGGCTCGCCGTGACGAGATGATGCAGCGCACCGGGCGGCGCACCGTGCCGCAAATTTACATCGGTACCACGCATGTTGGCGGTTGCGATGACCTGATTGCTCTCGACCGGGCTGGCGGCCTGTTGCCGCTGCTCGCAGGCGAGGCCTGACGCGGCGCTCGGGCGCCGTATTTAATTCATAGTCTGGAAAGAACATCATGGAACAGAATCAGCCGGTTTTCGGCATTGAAAAGCTTTACGTCAAGGATTTGTCGATCGAGGTGCCGAATGCGCCCGAAATCTTCCTCGAGCAGGAAGCACCGCAGGTCGAAATCCAGCTGAATACTGGCGGCCGGGGTCTTGGCGACGGTGTTTTCGAAGTTGTGCTGACGGTGACCGTCACTGCTACCGTCGGCGAAAAAACCGTGTTTCTGGTCGAAGTGGGCCAAGCCGGTATCTTCCGCATCATGAATGTACCGGAAGAGCAACTTGAGCCGCTGATTGCGGTGGCGTGTCCGAACCTGCTCTTCCCCTATGCCCGCGAAGTTGTTTCCGATGCGGTGACCCGCGCCGGCTTCTCGCCGATCGTTCTGCAGCCGGTCAATTTCGAGGCAATGTACATGCAGCGTCTGGAGGAGCAAGCCGCCGCTGCCGCACCGTCCGAAATTCCGGTGCAATAAGACCATGCCGCGCTGGCGTATCTGGTGCTTCGTGTTGTGCGCTGCCCTCTTTGGCAACGCGCAGGCGGTTGACTATCGCTCTGTCGAGCCGGGAGCTGCCGTGCTCTACGACTCGCCTTCGCAAAAAGGCAAGAAGCTCTATCTGATCAAGGCCCTGACTCCGGTCGAGGTGGTGGTTCGGCTGGAGGGGTGGAGCAAGGTTCGCGATGCCGAGGGAACGCTGGCGTGGATTGAAACAAAATTTCTGGCGGAGAAGCGCACCTTGCTGGTGACCGCTGCGCGCGGCGAAATCCGTCAGGCGGACCGCCCCGATGCACCCTTGGTGCTGGAAGTCGATAAATGGGTTGCCTTGGAATATCTTGATAAGGCGACCGTCGGTTGGGTCAAGGTGCGTCATCGCGATGGCGCAACCGGTTTCATCCGCAGCATGCAGGTGTGGGGGCTATGAAGATTACCGTTCTGGGGGCCGGTGCCTGGGGAACCGCGCTGGCAATCGCGTTTGCCGGCAAGCATGCGGTGACTCTGTGGACCCGCGAATCCGATGTCGCCGAAGATTTACGGTCGACCCGTGAAAATCGGCGTTTTTTCCCAGGCTATCGTTTGCCGGAGAACGTCGAGGTGGCAACTGATTTTGCCAGCGCCGTTGCGCCGGCTGAGTTGCTGCTGATTGCCACACCAACGGCCGGTCTGCGTCCGACGCTGCAGATTCTGCACGATCAGGGTGTGGTTCGCCCGTTGATCTGGGTCTGCAAGGGCTTTGAGGCCGGGACTGGGCGTTTGCCGCATCAGGTGGTCGCCGAGGTCCTGGGCAAGGGGGTTTTGTCCGGGGTGTTGTCCGGTCCGAGTTTTGCTGAGGAAGTTGCTGCGGGGCAGCCGACCGCCGTAGCCTTGGCCGCCAATTCCGTCGATTTTTCCCGTCAGGCAGCGCACGAACTGCATACCCAGCGGCTGCGCATTTATGCCAATGACGATCTGGTCGGTGTCGAGGTCGGCGGTGCAGTCAAGAATGTGCTGGCGATTGCTGCCGGTGTTTGTGACGGCCTGGGGCTTGGCCACAATGCCCGGGCAGCGTTGTTGACCCGCGGTCTGGCAGAGATTGCGCGTCTGGGCGAAGCCCTTGGCGCCAAGCGGGAGACCTTCATGGGGCTGGCCGGTATGGGCGACCTGATCCTGACCTGTACCGGGGATCTGTCACGCAACCGCCGGGTTGGTTTGGCGCTGGCCGAGGGCAAATCATTGCCGCAGATTCTGGAAGAGCTCGGGCATGTGGCCGAAGGGGTTTACACCGCCCGTGAAGTTGCCCGCCTGGCTGGCGAACTGGGGGTCGAAATGCCGATTTCGCAGGCAGTGGCGGCGGTTCTTGCTGGCCAGTGTAGCGCGGTCGAGGCGGTTGAGTTACTGATGGCACGCGACCCTCGCGTCGAGGCAGCCTGAGTCAGAGAAGTATCCTGGACAAGCAAAAGGCCGCCTGCGTGCGGCCTTTTGCTTGTCCAGCCGGCGCAACCGGCGCACACTGAACTGTGCTGAATCCGCCGGGAGAACACTGATGATCATGACTGCAAGCGAACTCAAGCAACGGGTGGATGCGGGATGGCCATTTTTTGGCGTTGGCCCGCAGGGTGACGTCTTGGCGCGTTATCTGCCTTTCGGCCCGGTATTCATCTGGCGGCGTAACCGGATGGTGCCCTTGCCATTGCAAGGGGCTGATCTCTGCTGGTTGTTGCAGGCTGCCGACGAGGAGGCGCGGGCGCTTGGCGAAGCCGTCACAGACCTCAAGTAGGCGGCAATCCCGATCTGGTCAAGGGGCGAGGTGGAGGCTGCCGGCGAAATCATTCTGGCGCCAGGCCTCGAACAATGTCACCGCTGCGGCGTTGGAAAGATTCAGGCTGCGCTGCTCCGGCAGCATCGGCAGGCGCAGGCGTTGTGCTGGCGGAAACTGCTCGCGGATTTCGGGCGGGAGGCCGGCGCTTTCGCGGCCGAATACGAAGACATCACCGGGTTGCAGCCGGGTTTCATAAGGTGAGGTCCGTCCTTTGGTGGTCATGGCGAACAAGCGGCGGCCGGCCAGCGCAGCGCAGCAGTCGGCCCAGTCGGCATGGCGCTGGATGCTGGCATATTCGTGGTAGTCGAGGCCGGCGCGCCGCATGTGCTTGTCGTCCAGACTGAACCCGAGTGGCTCGACCAGGTGCAGTTCGGTCCCGGTATTGGCGCAAAGGCGGATGATGTTGCCGGTATTGGGAGGAATCTCCGGCTGAAAGAGAACAATCGCGAACATGGGGCGGGATGGTGGGAGTGATCGCGCGGATTAAACCATGGAATCGGGCCTGAGCAGAATTCTCCGGTCGTCGCGCTGGGCGCGAGCCACCACCGCCAGCCGAATTTCAGATGCGCCATGTAAACGCAATACACGGGCGGCTTCGCGCAGGGTGGCACCGGTGGTCATCACGTCGTCGACCAGCAGTAGGCGCTGCTGGCGAAAATCGCGCTGGCAAGCAAAAGCGCCGCGGACGTTGGCTTGACGCCGGCGATAGGCGAGCGCCGCCTGCGGTGGGGTTGGCCGGATGCGGACCAGGCTGTCACGGTCGACGGGCCGCCGCAGGCATTTTCCGAGTGCTTCGGCAATCAGCTGGGATTGGTTGAAGCCGCGCTCGGCTAGTCGTTCAGGGTGTAGCGGCAGGGGAATGATCCAGTCGCAGTCCGGAACGGTGATGCTGCTCGCCAGTTGGCGTCCCAGCCAGCCGGCAAGGGCCAGGCGATGCTGGTATTTAAGGGCTTGAACCAGGCGATCGGCAGGAAAAGCGTAACGCCAAGCAGCGGAGGTTGACCGGAAGGGCGGCGGCTGGCGCAGACAGCGGCCGCAGACTGCGCCGCCGCTACCGCCTTCGCCGCAGCAAGGGCAGCTGTCGCCGGGGAGGAGACGCGGCAGTTCGCCGGCGCAGGCCGGGCAAACTGGGTCGTTGCCACTGGCTGCCCCGCACAACAGGCAGTGCGAGGCCAGCAAGTTGCCGAGGTAGCAGCCCAGGCGAGCAAGTAGCTGGGTGCTCAAGTGGCTGAGTTGGCGCCATCCGGTAGTGGGTGGGAACGAATCGTGGACAGGATCATCCAAGCTGCGCCTCCGGGCTGGGGTAAAATTGACAGCGCAGAGCACGTTCGAGATAATTCATAATTACGGACGTGTTTCGTCGCTGATTTTCAACGATTTTTTTGCAAGGCCAGTCATGCTCGCTTGTTCTACCGCCGCCGCTTCCGCTCCGCAGGCTTCTTCGGAGTCCCGTCATCGCTGGACGGTCGAGGAAGTCCTCGCTCTCTACGACCTGCCGCTCATGGATTTGATCTGGCGTGCCCAGGCAGTGCACCGCGAGCATTTTGATGCAAATGCCATTCAACGCTCGACGCTGCTTTCGGTCAAGACCGGCGGTTGTTCCGAGGATTGTGGTTATTGTTCCCAATCCGCCCGCTACCAGACCGATACCGAGCGCGAGCGGCTGATGCCGATCGACGAAGTGGTGGCTGCCGCGCAGGCCGCCAAGGCCAAGGGCGCGTCCCGCTTCTGCATGGGCGCTGCCTGGCGCGGCCCCAAGGACGGCGATCTCGACAAGGTCCTGGAGATGGTGCGTGAGGTCAAGGCACTGGGGATGCAGACTTGCGTTACTCTGGGCATGCTCAAGGATGGTCAGGCCGGCAAGCTGAAGGAAGCAGGCCTTGACTATTACAACCACAACCTGGATACCGACAAGGAATTCTATGGCCAGGTGATCAAGAGCCATACCCACGACGATCGCATCGATACGCTGGAGCAGGTGCGCGATGCCGGAATCAACGTCTGTTCCGGCGGTATCATCGGCATGGGCGAGTCTCGCAAGAACCGTGCAGGTTTGATCGTGCAACTGGCCAACCTGCCCAAGGCGCCGGAGTCGGTGCCGATCAATAATCTGGTGCCGATCCCGGGGACGCCGATGGCGGCCAATGATCGTCTCGATCCCTTTGAATTCGTGCGCACCATTGCTGCGGCACGGATCACCATGCCGAGTTCCTGGGTTCGCCTGTCGGCCGGTCGCCAGGAAATGAGTGACGAGTTGCAGGCGCTGTGTTTCCTTGCCGGTGCCAATTCGATGTTCTACGGCGAACGCCTGCTAACCACCGGCAACCCGGACGTCGACCGCGACGACCAACTGTTTGCCCGCCTCGGTCTCAAGGCGGTTTGAACGGCACCTCTGCCACTGCCGGTTTGCCGCCCGGCAGTTTCGTTGAGCATGCGCAGGTGGCGCGGCGGTTTGGTCGGGCCGCTGCCACTTATCGCGAGCATGATTTCCTGGTTCGCGAAATCGACCGCCGCATGCACGAGCGCCTCGATTATGTGCGGATCGAGCCCCGGCGCATCCTTGATCTTGGCTGCAGTGCCGGGGGTAGTCTCGACGCACTGAATGCACGCTATCCGCAGGCGCAGTGGCTGGGCCTCGATCTGGCGCCGGCGATGCTGGCGCAGATCGACGACCGGCGTAGCGGTTGGCGGCGCCTGTTCGGATTGGGCAAGCGTAGCGCACCGCTCCGGCTGGCTGCCGATGCGACGCAATTGCCGTTGGCGGCACGCTCGGTTGATCTGGTCTGGTCCAATCTGCTGCTGCACTGGCTGGACAATCCTCTGCCGGCGCTTGCCGAAGCGCAACGGGTGCTGGATATCGGTGGCTTGCTGATGTTTTCAACCTTCGGGCCGGATACCCTGCATGAGCTACGCAGCGCATTTGCCGATGGCTATGCGCATACCCAGCGCTTTGCCGATATGCACGATCTGGGAGATATGCTGGTCGCTTGCGGTTTTGCCGATCCGGTGATGGATATGGAAGTGATTCGTCTGACCTACGACGAATTCGACCGGATGCTGGCTGAACTGCGTGGCGCGGGTTCGGCCTGCGCACTGAAGATGCGCCGCCATGGCCTGACCGGCCGCAATCGTTGGCAGGCCGTGCGCGCGGCTTACGAGCGACTGCGCGAAAACGGCAAGCTGCCGGCTACCTTCGAGGTGGTTTATGGTCATGCCTGGAAGGTTGCGCCCAAGCAGACTCCGGATGGTCGGGCGGTGGTTAACCTCGATGGCCTGAAGCGCAAGCTCGGCTAAAAACAGTCTCAAGCCGGGTTGACCGTGGGTTTCACGGTCAACCCGCTAAAAAGCCAAAAAACAAACCTGGTCCCGGGGGTTACTACTACGACTGGCTATCAGTCGGTCGCTGAACCTGATTTGGGACGTTGCTGGTGAAAATGCACAGGCTGCACTCGCGTTCCGGGTGTGGGCGCGGCGACCTGTGCCTTGCGCTTCCAGGCTTGCATGCGCCAGCCCAGCAGGGCGGTTACAGCGAGGCTGTAGGCCAGCGGCCAAAGCAGTGCAGTGGCCTTGACCAGCCAGAAGTAGTGCACACAGGCGAGCAATGCAATTGGGTAAATGGCCCGGTGCAGGTCCTGCCAACGGCGCCCTCCAAGCCAGCGGATGGCGCGATTCGACGAGGTCGCCGCCAGCGGCAGCAGTAGCACGAAGGCGGCAAAGCCAGCGCTGACGAAGGGGCGTTTGAGAATGTCGCGGGCGATGGCATCGACTTCGAAACTGTGGTCAAAGCCGATGTAGGACAGGAAGTGCAGGCTGGCGTAAAAAAAACAGAACAGGCCGAGCATCCGCCGCAGCCGGATCAGCCAGGGGCGACCGGTGAAGGCGCGCAGGGGCGAGATGCAAAGGGTCAGCAACAGCAGGTTGAAGGTCCAGATGCCGGTCCAGCGTTGCACGAATTCAACGGGGTTGGCACCAAAGTCATCATGCCAGGCGGCCCACGCCAGGCGGAGCAAGGGAAGTAGGCAGAGCGCGAACAGGAGGGCCTTCACGGCAGCGAGGCGAGGCGGGGTTGGAGCCGTTGTTTGAGGCAGGTTGGGGGTGGCGGTCATCAAAAATTAAGCTTCAAATCCATGCCGGCGTACAGCCCGGCAACTTGTTCGGCATAGCCGTTGAAGGGTAGCGTCTTGCGCTTGAAAAATTCGCCCAGGCGCCGCTCGTGGCTCTGGCTCCAGCGCTTGTGCGGCACCTCGGGATTGACGTTGGAGTAGAACCCGTATTCGTCGGGGCCGGCCTTGGTCCACACCGTGGCTGGCTGCTTTTCGACAAAGCGGATGCGGACGATCGACTTGGCACCCTTGAAGCCATATTTCCAGGGCACGATCAGGCGCAGCGGGGCGCCGCTCTGCTTGGGCATGACCTGGCCGTACATTCCGACGGCGAGCAGGGTCAGCGGATGTCCCGCTTCGTCCAGGCGTAGCGCCTCGACGTAAGGCCAGTCGAGGAATGGGGTGCGGACATAAGGCATTTGTTCAGGGTCGGCGAGGCTCCAGAACTCGACGAAGCGGGCATTGCCGGTCAATTCGACGCGCTTCAGCAGTTCGTTGAAGGGCAGGCCGATCCAGGGTACGACGGCGCTCCAGCCCTCGACGCAGCGAAAACGATAGGTCCGTTCTTCAAGGCCGCCCCAGCCGAGGATGTCTTCGATTGCGAAAGTCCTTTTTTGCCTGACTTCGCCGTCGACCGTAAGCGTCCACGGCCGCAGGCGCAGGCGGTACGCATTTTTCGCCGGGCTATCTTTGTCCGGGCCGAATTCGTAGAAGTTGCCGTAGCCGGTCATGGTGGCTAGCGGGGTGGGCTTGTCATCGAGGGCAAAGCGCGGGTTGCGGCTGGCGATGAGTGGCTCTTCGCGGTTCGTGGTGGCAGCGCTGCCGGTGCTACCGAGCAAGCCGGCAGCACCGGCAAGCAGCAACCGCCGCCGCTGGGAAAAAACCTCGGGCGGGGTGATTTCGCTGCTCGGGATTGCTGGCAGATCAGGAGGCATAATGGTCGCTGAACAATTGGCTACCTGGTTCGGACCACGCTCCGCACGGTGAGTTCAGGCGGCAGCGAGGGCGGTTCGCAGGTCGGCAATGTGATCTTCGGCATGGCTCAGAATGGCCTGATAGCGCTCGCGGTCAAGTTGGCGCAATTCGCGTTCGGCTGCGGGCAGGTCCAGCGAGATTTCGCTTGCTACCGGGGTGGCGAGCAGGTTGGCGAAGTACAGGACGTCGCGGATCGAGGAGGGGGTCTCGACGTGCTGCAGGTGCTCATGTTCGCTGACGGCACGAATGATCCGTCCGGGCAGGGCCAGGGCCAGCAGCAACTGCTCGCCGATAGCCTCATGGTGGCAGGCGAGCAGATCGTCGAGCAACGCTGAGTCTTGGCGGTAATCACTGGCTTCGGCAGCGTGATAAAGCAGGTAAAAGATCCCGATGTCGTGCACCAGTCCGGCCAGCATTGCTTCGTCCGGGTTGATTCGGCCGAGGGTGCGCGCCAGTGTGCGGGCTATTGCCGCCACCTGTAGCGAGTGCTCCAGCGTGGCGGCAGCAATGGCTGCAAAATGAGGTGGTTGCTGCGGCGCGTTCATCTGGGCAATGGCGATGGCCAGCGAAATGCTGCGGACCGCCTCGAAGCCGATCCGACTGATTGCTGACCCCAGGTCGGCAATCACTTTGCCACCCGGGTTGTAGGCGCTGGCATTGGCCAAGCGAAGAATACGGGCCGCAATCAGCGGCGAGCCCGCCACTGCCTCACGCAGCATTTCCAGCGTGACCTGCTCTTGCTGCAAGGTATTGCGCACTGCGACTGCCGCATCCAGGCAGGTGGGGAAATTGGCCTGCCCGGCCAAATCGCTGGTAATGCGAGTGAGAAGCTTATGGTGGCGGCAGTCGGTAACGGACATGAATTAGCTGCTGATGTAACGCGCCAGTTCATCGATGATGAACTGCTGCGAACTGATGGTTTCCTTGACCAGGTCGCCAATCGAGATGATTCCGGCGACGCTGCCGTCGGTATTGAGTACCGGCAGATGGCGGAAACGTTTTTCGGTCATCAGCGCCATGCACTGATCCAGGGTTTGATCGGGGGTGACGTAGACTACGCGCTCGCTCATGATGTCGCGTACCGGGGTGTCCTTTGAGGCTTTGCCGTGCAGGATCACCTTGCGGGCGTAATCACGTTCGGAAAAAATGCCGACCAGTGCCTCGCCATCAAGTACCAGCAAGGCGCCAACGTCGTGCTGCGCCATCACGCCGAGAGCGTGAAAAACGGTATCGGCGGGAGAAACGACGGCGAGCGGATGCTGTTTTTCGGCGAGCAGTTGCTTGAGCGTTTTCATTTTGCTTCTCCTCTATCGGGGGGATCGGATGCTGCGGCTTCAGTCTAGTCCTGCCGCTGCTGGCGAACAAGGCTGCTCCTCCTGGCATTGATCGTTGCTCGTGGTCCCAGCAGACGGCGGGCAACAAAAAGGCAGCCACTGGGGCTGCCTTTTGCTTGCGTGCGGAACCGCTTAGCGCAGACCGGCGGCGTATTCCGAAACGGCCTTGATTTCGACGTCAGAAAGCTTGGCGGCAATCGTGCGCATCATCTTTTCCGGGTCATTGTTGCGCTCGTCAACACGGAAGGCCTTCAGCTGGGCCTCGGTGTATTCGGCGAATTGGCCGGACAGGCGCGGGTACTGGGCGGGCATGCCAGCGCCGGCTGGGCCGTGGCAGCCGGCACAGGCCGGGATACCCTTCTTGAAGTCGCCCTGGCGCCACAGCTTCTGGCCGAGAGCAAGCTTGGATTCGTCCTTGGCGGAAGCTGGCTTCAGCTTCTGGCTGGAGAACCAGGCAGCGACGTTCTTCATGTCTTCTTCCGACAAGCCGGCAACCATGCCGCCCATGATCGGGTTGTTCCGGGCGGCGGGCTTGCCGTCGGCGGCCTTGAAGTTTTTCAGTTGCTTGAACAGGTATTCCTCGATCTGCCCGGCCAGATGCGGGTTAGCCGAGGCAGCGCTGTTGCCGTCGGCGCCGTGGCAGGCCACGCAAACGGTTTCGGCGATGGCTTTGCCCTTGGCAGGGTCGGCCTTGGCCTTGGCTTCATCGGAAGCGTGGGTAACGAAACTGGTGGCGAGGAGGATTGCCATTGCCGCGGTACGAATCATTTTTCGGACTCCTAGTGCGCGTTTGTGGGCGCTTTGACCGGAACGGAAGTTACAAACCTGCTATTCTATATCACTTCGCCCTTTAACAAGGCGGGTCTTGCGAGTTTTTTATGCCTTTGTTCCAGAAAGCTGTTTTTCACACCACCGTGGCGCACCTGCGCGACTTGCCTACCGACGCCCGTAGCGAGGTGGCTTTCGCTGGCCGTTCGAATGCCGGCAAATCTTCGGCGATTAACACCCTGGCAGGCCGTGTGCGGCTCGCCTTCGTCAGTAAAACGCCAGGGCGGACGCAGCACCTGAATTATTTCACGCTGGCCGAAGGCAAGTATTTCGTCGACCTCCCGGGATATGGTTTTGCCAAGGCGCCCGAGGAAATTCGTGCCCAATGGGAAGGGTTGATCGGTCCCTATCTGACCCGGCGCGGACCATTGGTCGGCTTGGTACTGATCATGGATATCCGGCGCCCTTTCACCGATCTCGATCGGCGCATGATTGACTGGTTCCGGCCGACTGGCCGACCGCTGCATATCCTGCTCTCGAAGGCCGATAAGCTCAGCCGCCAGGACCAGACCAAGGTATTGCGCGCGGTGCGGGCGGAAATTGCCACCTGGACCGAAGGCAGCAACGGCGGCCGGTATTCGGCACAGTTGTTTTCGAGTCTGAAAAAGACCGGGATCGAAGAGGCGGAACAGGTTCTTGCCGGCTGGCTCGACATGCCTTTGCCTGAGCCTCGGCAGGCAGCGCCGAAAACGCCCCCAGCAACGGCTGCGGTCAAACAAAAAGCCCCCGGATAAGGGGGGTCCGGGGGCAAAATGCCCTGACGAGATCAGGGCACCCGCTCAGGGAGGTAAAGCGGGAGACAGCGCGTGCCATCTAGTCGCTCTGACTCGGGTCAAAGTCGAAAAGTTCCGGAGCGCGCATCATCTTTTTTTGGCTTGTTTAGCTGGAGGTTGTTCATGGCGGTAACCGGCGTTTTTTCTGCAACCCGCATGCGGCGCATGCGGCGCGATGATTTTTCCCGTCGCCTGATGCGCGAATCGGTGCTCACTGTCGATGATTTTATCTATCCGGTATTCGTTCTCGAGGGAGCTGGCCGGGTTGAGAAGGTGGCGTCGATGCCCGGGGTTGAGCGTCAGTCGCTGGATGTCCTGTTGCGTACTGCCGAGCGTGCAGCCAAGCTGGGTATTCCCGCCTTGGCGTTGTTTCCGGTGGTCGATGCATCGCTCAAGTCCCTGGCCGCCGAAGAAGCGTACAACCCGGAGGGGCTGGTGCCGCGCGTGGTACAGGCCTTGAAGCGGGAATTCCCCGAACTGGGGGTGATTACCGATGTCGCACTCGACCCTTACACCAGCCATGGCCAGGATGGCTTGATCGACGCCAACGGTTACGTACTCAACGACGAAACTCTGGAGGTGCTGGTCAAGCAGGCCTTGTGTCATGCCCAGGCGGGGGCCGATGTGGTTGCGCCGTCGGATATGATGGATGGCCGGATCGGGCGTATCCGTCAGGCTTTGGAAAACCAGGGGCAGATTTACACGCGGATTCTGGCCTACTCAGCCAAATATGCGTCGGCCTTCTACGGCCCGTTCCGCGATGCCGTCGGTTCGGCGGCCAATCTTGGCAAGGGCAACAAATACACCTATCAGATGGACCCGGCCAACACTGACGAAGCCTTGCGTGAAGTCGCTCTTGATCTTGAAGAGGGGGCTGACATGGTAATGGTCAAGCCGGGCATGCCGTATCTCGACATCGTTCGGCGAGTCAAGGACGAGTTCAAAGTGCCGACCTACGCTTATCAGGTCAGCGGGGAGTACGCGATGCTCAAGGCTGCTGCCCAAAACGGCTGGCTCAATGAGGAGGCCTGTGTCCTGGAAAGCCTGCTTGCCTTCAAGCGAGCAGGGGCCGACGGGATTCTCACCTACTTCGCGCTCGATGCAGCCGAGTATCTTGCCGGCCGTTAGCCGGTTAGCCGGTTAGCCGGTTAGCCGGTTAGCCGGTTAGCCGGTTAGCCGTATTTCCGGGGCGCTGCGGCGCCCCCGTTCTTTCTCAAAGTTGGCAATGACGGGCAGGCAAGCTTGCCACCAAGCGGGTTAGTCGCAGGCACGCCGCTAACGACCGGCCTGCGACAGGCAGGCGCAATACAGCATTGGCCATTGCTGCGGCCAACTAGCCAAGGGTTCGCGGGAGAAACCGCTGCGTGCGTATTGTTCCCAGCGCCCGACGGCGTAGCAGCGCAGCAGGTTGGCGAGCGCTGCAAAATCGGCTTGCTCGGCCAGAGTGCCCTGCGTTGCGGCGATGCGCAGAGCCTGCTTGAGCGCGGCCTCGAGCTTGTCGAGCAGGGCATTGATCCGCAGTTGCAGGCGTTCGTTTTCGTGTACCAGCGCATCGCCAATCAAAACCCGCGTCATGCCCCGGTTCTTCTGGGCAAAGTTGAGTAGCAGACCCAGGATGGCCTCGACCTGACGGAGGCCGTCTGGTTCTTCACCGGTGATCCGGTTGATTACGCCAAACAGGCTTTGTTCGATGAATTCGATCAGGCCGTCATACATCTGGGCCTTGCTTGCAAAGTGGCGGTAGAGCGCGGCTTCCGAGCATGCAAGGCGGGCTGCCAGGGCAGCGGTGGTGATTTTTTCGCCTTGCGGGCTTTCGAGCATACCGGCGAGGGTTTGCAGAATCTGCAGGCGGCGTTCTCCGGGTTTGCTGGCCATGTTTTCTTGTTGTACAAAATGAAGTAGCCGCAAGGATGCCGGAAAATGCCAAAAAATTATAGTCGACCGTAGCGGTGGGGTAATTCGCGGACCGAACGCAGCTTGAGGTCGACAAACGGCGACTGGCGCATTCCGGTATTGATCCAGACCGTTCGCATTCCCAGTTTCTTGGCAGTAACCAGATTTTCCAGGCTGTCCTCAACCAGGATGCAGCGGTGAGGCGTCAGTCGCTCGTTGCGGAGAACGATGTCGAAGGCGGCACGGCTCGGTTTGGGCTGAAAGCGCAGGCGCTCGACGCTATAAACGCTATCGAAATGGCGCTGCAGTCCGGTCAGCGCCAGAACCGCGTTGGCGTAAGCGGCGGGGCCGTTGGTGAACAGGATCTTGCGCCCGGGCAGGCGCTTCAGCGCGTGCAGCAAGGGCTTCTCGAAGACGATCATCCGTTCCAGGTCGGGGAAACGATGGGTTTCGTCGAGAAAATGCTGCGGGTCGGTCGCGTGATGGCGGACCAGTCCAAGCAGGGTCGCGCCGTAGCGCCGCCAGTAGTCGGCGCGCAGGCGGTCGGCAGCGTATCGGTCGAGGCCGAGATGGCGTTCGATGTACTCGCGCATGGCCCGGTTGATGTGCGGAAAAATCCGTGCCGAGGCATTGTGCAGGGTGTTGTCGAGGTCGAAGAGCCAGGTGGGGGGCGGTGACATGCTGGAAAGCGAGAAACCCGCCGGGTGGCGGGTTTCCAGTACGTGGGGGGCGAGGTTCAGTGCGACTTGATCATCGTGCCGACGCCGTGGTCGGTCAGGATTTCCAGTAGCAGCGCGTGTTCGACGCGGCCGTCGATGATGTGTACACCCTTGACGCCGTTGCGGGCGGCATCGAGCGCCGAACTGATCTTGGGCAGCATGCCGCCGGACAGCGTGCCGTCCTCGACCATGCCGTCGATTTCCTTGGGGGTGATTCCGGTCAGCAGGTTGCCGGCCTTGTCGAGCACGCCCGGGGTGTTGGTCAGCAGCACCAGCTTTTCCGCCTTGAGCACTTCGGCGATTTTACCGGCGACCACGTCGGCGTTGATGTTGTAGGTCTCGCCATCCTTGCCGACACCGATCGGGGCGATCACCGGAATGAAGGCGCCGGATTCGAGCAGGCCGATCAGCGACGGGTCGACCGAAGTGATCTCGCCGACCTGGCCGACGTCGATCAGGTCGCCCGGGTTGTCCTTGTTTTCCAGCATCAGCTTCTTGGCGCGGATGAAGTTGCCATCCTTGCCGGTGAGGCCAACGGCCTTGCCGCCGTGCTGGTTGATCAGATTGACGATGTCCTTGTTGACCTGGCCGCCGAGGACCATCTCGACCACTTCCATGGTCTCGGTGTCGGTGACGCGCATGCCCTGAATGAATTCGCCCTTCTTGCCGACGCGGGCGAGCAGGGTTTCGATCTGCGGGCCGCCGCCGTGTACCACGACGATATTGAAGCCGACCAGCTTGAGCAGCACCACGTCGCGCGCGAAGCAGTTTTTCAGGTGTTCTTCGGTCATCGCATTGCCACCGTATTTGACGACGATGGTGCGGCCGTGGAAGCGCTTGATGTAGGGCAGGGCTTCGGCCAGAACGGCGGCCTTGATGCCGGGGGCGAGGTTTTCGAGACTCATGGCGGGCTCCAAAGGAAATCGCCGCGGATTGTACAAAGAAAAAGGCCGGCGCGGGGCCGGCCGGGAAAATGAGGTGGTGATTTACTCGATCGAGAGCCGGCGTTGCGGGCTGGCGCTGCGCTTTGGCAAGGTCAGTTCGAGCACGCCGTCGGTGAAGCGGGCGCTGGCTTGGCTATCGTCGATTTCCTGGGCCAGCTGGAAGGAGCGGGATACTTTGCCGAAGTAGCGTTCACTGCGCAGAACCCGCTCGCCTTCCTTGCTTTCGCGCTCCTGCCGGACCTCGGCGCTGATTGAAACCAGTGCGCCGTCGACCGTGACGTGAATGTTTTCCTTGCGGGCGCCGGGTAGTTCGGCGTGAACCAGATAAGCATCGGCTTGTTCGCGGACGTCGAGAGTGATCGCCGGAGGTGTTGCCGGGTGTTGGTTGAATTCGACCGGGCGGACAAAAAAGCCGCGAAACAGGTCGTCGAGCGAATCGAGATGGGCGTCGTGACGCATCAGATTAGCCATGATGGCCTCCTTGGGTCGGGTTGCAATGCCTCCAATATAGGGTGGGCAAACCGAGTTTCAAGAGCGGGCTGGCTGTCCGGCGAGGGCTTCGATGGCGTAGCGGTTGCTGGCGGAAAAACAGCGGGCCGCTGCTTCCTGCCAGGGGAGCCAGCACCAGGCGCGGTGTTCGTCCGGGGCGATGCAGGGTGTCTGTTTTTCGTTGAGGCACAGCGAATAGACGTGCTCGACGTTCTCGGTCACACCGGGGGCGTAACGATGGCGCCACTGCGGGAAGATTTCGTAGCGG
This sequence comes from Dechloromonas sp. ZY10, assembly GCF_041378895.1. Taxonomy (NCBI): domain Bacteria; kingdom Pseudomonadati; phylum Pseudomonadota; class Betaproteobacteria; order Rhodocyclales; family Azonexaceae; genus Dechloromonas; species Dechloromonas aquae. The sequence goes on along the minus strand of NZ_CP144212.1, from coordinate 2,856,639 downwards.
TTTTGCTGCTGCCAGTCCCTTAGTCCGTGTTGGCGGCAGTCGATGCCGGTTTCTTCAAGCACCTCGCGCCAGGCCGTGTGGCCCAGCGCCTCGTCGCCTTCTCGGCTGCCGGTTACCGATTGCCAGTAGCCGGGGTGGGCGGCCCGTTCGAGTAGCAAAATCTCCATTGCCGGGGTATGGATCACCACCAGCACTGAAACCGGCTGCTTGTAGCTGCTGCCGGGAGGGCCGGCTGGCGAGGTCATGCCTTCGGGGTGGGGAGCGGGTCGAGGTCGAGGCCGGGAGCGTCAAACAGCGACCACAGGCAGCGACCTTGTTCGCGCCACTCATCGGCGGCGGCCTGAAAAACGGCGATCAGGGTGTCGACCTCTTCTTCGGCAAGTGCATTGAGCGCACTGAGCTCAAGCACCAGGACGGTTTGGGGCAGCAGGTCACGGTCGCACAGGGCATCGAACAGCGCATCAAAATTGGCACCAAAATGCGCCGGGAAATTGAGGGCTTGCCCCAAGGCGCCAAGCCAGTCGGTAATGCTTGCCGCCTGGTCAGGGGCGATGCGGATCAATGGGTTGGTTGCCGCAGCCAGTTCGTCGGCAAGTGTCGTGCGACGGGTGGGAAGCAGCCGGTAGGGGCCGGCAAGTTCGGGGCGGTTGAAAAACGGGCTGGCCACAGTACGGCTCCTGGGCGCTTCGCTCAGTCGTGAATCCGGCGGAAGCTGTTGTAGTGATCGTCGGTGTAGTAAAACACGCTCGGCGGCTCGCCGCCGCTGACGATGCGGCGGGCGCCACGGCTGCGTTCGCCCGGCGTCTTGACCGTATATTCACGGTAGAAGCCGCGCGCGGCCTTGGGCAGGCGCTTTTCAAAGTTGCGGAACTCGATCCCGTCGCGGTCATAAGGGAAGGGGCCGCCGCGCAGGATCAGCGCATAGGTCTCGCGGGCTTCGCGCGGTAGTTCGGCGAGTGCCACGGTCGACCCGGAAAAAGGCGAATTTTTGCCTTTTTCGCTGTCGACCGTGTAAGTGTTGCCCTGAGCCTGGTCGCGGGCACCCACGGTGCCCGGCAAGCAGCATGCCGCCAGCGCCAGCCAGAAAGTCAGGAGCAGACGGAGTACGGCATGAGTCATGGCTTAGCCCTGGCTGATTTCGACCTGGGTTTCGACCTTCTGGCGCAGGCGGACGTGCAGTTCGCGCAGTTGCTTCTCGTCGACCGCCGACGGGGCGTCGGTGAGCAGGCACTGGGCGCGCTGGGTCTTCGGGAAGGCGATCACGTCGCGGATCGATTCGGCACCGGTCATCATGGTGACGATGCGATCCAGGCCGAAGGCCAGGCCGCCATGCGGCGGGGCACCGTACTTCAGCGCGTCGAGCAGGAAGCCGAACTTGGCCTGCTGTTCTTCCGGGCCGATATTGAGGGCAGCGAAGACCTTTTCCTGCACGTCAGCACGGTGGATACGCACCGAGCCGCCGCCCAGTTCCCAGCCGTTGAGCGCCAGGTCGTAGGCCTTGGCCAGGCACTTGCCCGGATCGGTGGCCAGGAATTCGAGATGCTCGTCCTTGGGGCTGGTGAAGGGGTGGTGGCAGGCGGTCCAGCGCTTGGATTCGTCGTCGTACTCGAACATCGGGAAGTCGATCACCCACAGCGGGGCCCACTTGGCGCCGGTGACGAAGCCCTTTTCGTGGCCGATCTTGATGCGCAGCGCGCCGAGGGCATCGCTGACGATCTTCCCCTTGTCGGCGCCGAAGAAGATCAGGTCGCCAGACTGGGCGCCGGTGCGCTCGAGCACGGTGCGCAGCGAGGCTTCGGAGAGGTTCTTGACGATCGGCGACTGCAGGCCGGTCTCGTTAACCTGGGTAACGTCGTTGACCTTGATGTAGGCCAGGCCCTTGGCGCCGTAGATGCCGACGAACTTGGTGTATTCGTCGATTTCGCCACGGGTGAGGCTGGCGCCGCCCGGGATGCGCATGGCGGCGATGCGGCCACCTTCGCTGTTGGCGACATTGGCAAAGACCTTGAAGGCGACGTCCTTGAAGGCATCGGCGACATCGACCAGTTCGAGCGTCACGCGCAGGTCCGGCTTGTCGGAACCGAAGCGGCGCATGGCTTCGGCGTAGGTCATGCGCGGGAATTCCGGCAGTTCGACGTCGATCGCTTCCTTGAAGACGCGGCGGATCAGTTGCTCCATCAGCGCGGTGATTTCGGCCTCGCTCATGAACGAGGTTTCGATATCGACCTGGGTGAATTCCGGCTGGCGGTCGGCGCGCAGGTCTTCGTCGCGGAAGCACTTGGTGATCTGGTAGTAGCGGTCGTAGCCGGCAACCATCAGCAACTGCTTGAACAGCTGCGGCGACTGCGGCAGCGCGAAGAACTGGCCAGCATGCACGCGCGACGGTACCAGGTAGTCACGGGCGCCTTCCGGGGTCGACTTGGTCAGCATCGGAGTTTCGACGTCGATGAAGCCGTTGTCGTCCAGGAAGCGGCGGAAAGCACGCGCCGTCTTGTAGCGCAGCATCAGGTTGTTCTGCATCTGTGGGCGGCGCAGATCGATGACGCGATGGGTCAGGCGGACGTTCTCGGAGAGGTTTTCCTCATCGAGCTGGAACGGGGGCGTGACCGACGGGTTCAGGACTTCGATTTCGTGGCACAGCACTTCGATTTCGCCGGAGGCCAGGTTGGCGTTGGTGGTGCCGGCCGGGCGCGGACGGACCTTGCCGGTGATCTTCAGGCAGAACTCGTTGCGGACGGATTCAGCGATCTTGAAGCTGTCGGCGCGATCCGGGTCGCAGACGACTTGGGCCAAGCCCTCGCGGTCGCGCAGGTCGATGAAGATGACGCCGCCGTGGTCGCGACGACGGTGGGCCCAGCCGCACAGGGTGACGATCTGGCCGTCGAGGGAGGCGTTGAGTTGTCCGCAGTAATGAGTACGCATGAAAAATCCGTGGGGTGCTTAATTAGGAATGTTGAGTTTGGCTATCGGTGTGGCGAGTCACGACATGGGGGCGCTTCGGAGGCGCGACGACACCCATTGAAATGACGTACTTCAGTGCTTCGTCGACGGTCATGTCGAGTTCAACCACTTCGCTGGCCGGCATCATCAGGAAGAAGCCCGAAGTCGGGTTGGGAGTGGTCGGGACATAAACGCTGACGTGGTTGCCGTGCAGGTGGTTGACGATGTCGCCGCCCGGTGTGCCGGTGAGAAAGGCGATGGTCCAGCTGCCCTGGCGCGGGTATTGAACCAGCAGGGCCTTGCGAAAGGCGTTGCCGTTGGGGGCGAACAAGGTGTCGGAAACCTGCTTGACGCTCTTGTACACCGAATTGACCACCGGAATCCGCGAAAGTAGCTTGTCCCACCAGCCGACCAGTTTTTGGCCGATGAAATTGGCGGCCAACAGACCGGTCAGGAAAATCATCGCCAGTGTCAGCAGGGCGCCGGCGCCGGGGATGCTGAAACCGAACAGATGTTGCGGGTGGATGGCCTCGGGTAACAGGCGCAATGACTGATCCAGGGTGCTGACGATGACCGATAGCACCCAGGCGGTAATCACCAGCGGCACCCAGATCAGGAGCCCGGTGATGAAGTAACGTTTGATCAGTTGGCCACGCACGACGAGCAGCTTCCTTCGCCGGTCTGGCATGGGGGCGGTGCCTTCGGGGCGGTGCCGCCCTTGAAGTCGGTAGCGTACCAGCCGCTGCCCTTGAGCTGGAAACCGGCGGCGGAGAGTTGCTTGCTATAGCTTTCCTGGCCACATTCGGGACAGGTAGTCAGTTGCGGGTCGCTGAGCTTTTGCAGATGTTCCTTCTGGAAACCGCAGGCGTCGCAGCGATATTCGTAGATCGGCATGGGAATCCTCCAAAACCTTGAATTATATAACCGAGAGTGGTCCTATGTCGGGGTGGTCGCGCTAATTTCAAGCCGGGTCGGTGGTTTCAGAGCAGGCCAAGATAGGTCCGGTTGATCTTTTCGCCCCAGAAGAGCGCGATAACACCTGCGGCTGCGAGGTAAGGGCCGAAGGGAATCGGGACATTGCGTCCGTGGCGGGCGAAGACGATCAGCCCGATCCCGACGCAGGCGCCGACCAGCGAAGAGAGCAGGACGATGGTCGGCAACATGCTCCAGCCGAGCCAGGCGCCAAGCGCCGCCAGCAGCTTGAAATCGCCATAGCCCATGCCCTCCTTGCCGGTCGCCAGCTTGAATAGCCAGAATACGCTCCAGAGCGCCAGGTAGCCAGCAACTGCGCCGATGACGGCGGCTTCGAGAGAAACGAAATGCCCATGCAGATTGATCAGCAGGCCGAGCCAGAGCAAAGGCAGGGTGATGCTGTCTGGCAGCAGCTGCGTATCGAGGTCAATCATCGTCAGCGCAACCAGGGCCCAGAGCAAGGCGAGGGCGCCGACGGTTTGCCAACTGGGGCCAAAGTGCCAGGCAGCTCCTGCCGAGAGTGCGGCGGTAAGCAGTTCGACCAGCGGGTAGCGAAGCGAAATCGACTGATGGCAAGCCGAGCAGCGGCCACGCAGCAGCAGGTAGCTGAGCAGCGGAATGTTTTCGTATGCACGAATGACGTGTCCACACGCCGGGCAGCGGGAGCGGGGGCGGGCCAGCGACAGCTTTTCCACGGTCGACTGCGGGTTTTTGCAATTTTCACCGCAAAGCTCCGCGCATTGTTCGCGCCATTCCTGCTCCATCATTTTTGGCAGGCGGTGGACCACTACATTCAGAAAGCTGCCGACGCACAAGCCTAGCAGTCCGGCGGCGGCCGCCAGGCCACCCAAGGTTTCCGGCATCATCATCCGACGACGCTCCCCATCTTGAAAATTGGCAGATACATGGCGACTACCATGCCGCCGATCAGGGTGCCGAGTATTACCATGATCATCGGTTCCATCAAGCTTGAAAGCGCCTCAACCGCATCATCGACTTCGGCCTCGAAAAAATCGGCGACTTTCGAGAGCATCGAGTCGAGAGCACCTGATTCTTCGCCAATCGCTACCATCTGGGTGACCATGTTGGGGAAGAGGTTGACGTTCTGCATGGCCTGGGTCAGGTTGGTGCCGGTCGAGACCTCGGCCTGAATCTCGCGGGTGGCGATCTTGTAAACATAATTGCCGGAGGCTCCGCCTACCGAGTCCAGTGCTTCGACCAGCGGTACGCCGGCAGCGAACATCGTGGCCAAAGTGCGCGTCCAGCGGGCAATCACCGATTTGCGGATCACCTCGCCGAAGATTGGTAGACGCAGGAACAGGCGGTCCATGACCATCTGCATTTTTTCCGAGCGTTTCCAGGTCTCGAAAAAGCTGTAGATGGCCCCCCCCATGCAGCCGAATATCAGCCACCACCACTCGACGAAGAAATCCGACATCGCAATCACGATCAGGGTTGGAGTTGGCAGGTCGGCGCCGAAACTTTTGAAGACATCTTTGAAGGCGGGGATGACGAAGATCATGATGACCGCTGTAATGATGATGGCGACAGCGATAACAGCGATCGGATAAAACAGTGCCGACTTGATTTTGCCTTTGATTGCCTGCATTTTTTCCTTGTAGGTTGCCAGGCGGTCGAGCAGGCTGTCGAGAATCCCCGCTGCTTCGCCGGCAGCGATCAGGTTGCAGAACAAATTGTCGAAATACAGCGGGTATTTGCGAAAAGCCTGCGACAGCGAACTGCCGGTCTCGACGTCGGCCTTGATGTCGAGCAGCAGTTTGCCGACGGCGGGATTGGCGTGGCCACGGCCGACGATGTCGAAGGATTGCAGCAAGGGGACGCCGGCCTTCATCATGGTCGCCAGTTGCCGGGTGAACAGGGTGATGTCCTTGTCACTGATTTTGCCGCCCGACTTGAATTTCAGTTTTTTGACGGTGGTTTTGCTGATGCCCTGGCGACGCAGGGTGGCCTGAACTACGGATTCGCTGGCGGCACGCATCTCGCCTCGCACCGACTTGCCGTCGCGGCTTTTACCTTCCCATTGGAAAATGCTTTCCTTGACTGTGGGCACTTTGGGTTTGGCTGTGGTCGCCATGCTCGGCCTTCCTGTTTAGGCGTTGGTCGTACTCAGCACTTCGTCGAGCGAAGTGACTCCCTGCTTGACTTTGAGCAAGCCTGATTCGCGCAAGTCCTTGACGCCTTCCTGCTTGGCCTGATTGGCCAGATCGATGGCGGTGGCACCGCTCATGATCAGGCGTTGCATGTCCTCGCTGATTGGCATGACTTGATAGATCCCAACCCGTCCCTTGTAGCCGGTGCCTTTGCAACGCTCGCAGCCGCCAGGTCCGTACAGGGTCCAGGAATCGTCCAATTCCTCCGGCCGGAAGCCGGCGTCGAGCAGACTCTGCTCCGGCACTTCCATCGGTTGTTTGCAGTGACACAGACGCCGCGCCAGGCGCTGGGCGGTGATCAGCAGGATGCTGGAGGCGATGTTGAAGGTCGGGATGCCCATGTTCATCAGCCGGGTCAGTGTCTGCGGCGCATCGTTGGTGTGCAGCGTCGAGAGTACCAGGTGTCCGGTCTGCGCGGCCTTGATCGCGATTTCCGCCGTTTCCAGATCGCGGATTTCGCCGACCATGATGATGTCCGGATCCTGGCGGAGGAATGCCTTCAGCGCCGAGGAAAAGGTGAGCCCGGCCTTGTCGTCGACGTTGACCTGATTGATTCCCGGTAAGTTGATTTCCGCCGGATCTTCGGCAGTGGAGATATTGACTCCAACTTTGTTCAGCAGGTTGAGGCAGGTGTACAGCGATACCGTTTTGCCCGAACCGGTCGGTCCGGTGACCAAAACCATGCCGTAGGGGCGGTTGACCGCGTCAAGCAAGGCCGCTTTTTGCTCCGGTTCGTAACCCAGGGCTTCGATGCCGAGAGTGGCTGAGCTGGGATCGAGAATCCGCAGGACTATCTTTTCGCCTTGCAGCGTGGGCAGGGTGCTGACCCGGAAATCGATGGCACGGTTTTTCGAGAGTACGAGGCGCATCCGGCCATCCTGCGGAACCCGCTTTTCAGCAATGTTGAGGCGCGAGATGACCTTGATCCGGGAGGCCAGCTTTTCCTTGATCGCCAATGGGGGGCTTGCCACTTCGCGCAAGATGCCGTCTACCCGGAAACGGATGCGGTAGTACTTTTCGTAGGGCTCGAAATGGATATCCGAGGCGCCGTCCTCAATCGCATCGAGCAGGATTTTCTGGATGAAGCGAACAATCGGTGCGTCATCGACATCCTGGTTGCTGGTATCTTCCTGTGGTTCGTTTTCGATGGCGCCATCGAGCAGGTCCAGGTTGAGGTCGTCGTTGGCTAGTGTCTTGAGTGCATCCTGAGGCGCTTCGGCGTGTTTGCCTACCAGTGGCGCCAATTTGTTGGCTTCGACTACCACCGGGTCTACGGCCAGTCCGGTCTGAAAGCGGATTTCGTCCAATGCTCTCAGATTGGTCGGGTCCGACATGGCCACCGCCAGCCGGTTCCCCCGCTTGTTGAGCGGAATCACCCGGTGACTGGCAATCAGTTTGCGATCAATCGCGTCAATCGGAATCAGCGACTCGTCGAACGCATCCAGGTCGAGTAGCGGAAAGCCAAATGTTTCGGCGATGAAGCGGGCCAAGTCGGCAGCCGGCAAACTGTGCGAGCCGAGAAATTGCTCGGCCAGGGTTTGCTTGTTGGCACTGGCTTGCTGCAGTAATTGCTCGGCTTCGGCTTCGGTCAGTTGGCCGGCCTGAACAAGGGCGCGGGCCAGGCCGCTCAGTGTGGAATGGGGTGGGGTGGCTGCCATGGAGGCCAGTAAGCAAGGGCTGCGTTGGATGTCGGCGGATGATGCTACGCAGGCGGGGCTTTGTAAAGCCGGCCCGGATTAACCCCGGGGTGGTCGAGGGCGGTAGATGCGAACGGTAACGATGCTGCGATCCTGGGTTTGCAGGATTTCCATGGTGATCCCGTTGATTTTCAGGCTCAGGTCCGCCTCGGGAATCTCCTGAAGGTGTTCAAGTATCAATCCGTTCAGTGTTTTCGGGCCTTCCAGCGTGAAATCCAACTGCAGCATCCGGTTGAGTTCGCGCAACGTCCGCGTACCTTCAACCACCACGCTCCCTTCCGGAGTCCATGCCAGTGCTTGGCCAAGGCCCGGGAGCGAGGTGGTGAACTCGCCGACCATTTCCTCGACGATATCTTCGAGGGTCAGCAAGCCGAGAATTTCGCCGTACTCGTCGACGACAAAGCCAACGCGTTGTCGTGTTTCCTGGAAGAAAGCGAGTTGGGAGAAGGCTGCCGTGCCTGCGGGGAGATAGTAGGGAGATTGCACTTGTTCGAGCAGTGCTGCCTCCGAAAACCCGGGGTCGCTCAGGCGGCCGAGCAGACGCCTGATCGGCAGAATGCCAAGCAAGCGGTCGAGCGAGCCGCGGCATACCGGCAGGCGGCTGTGGTGGCAGGTCTCGATCTGCCGGCACACTGCATCCCATGATTGGTCCAGATCAAGAATCTCGATCTGGCCGCGTGGAGTCATGATGTCTTCGACCGAGATGTTATTCAGGTCGAAGAGGCTGTTGAGGATTGCCCGGTGCTTTTGCGGCATGACATGAGAGGATTCAAGCACTAGGCTACGCAATTCCTCCGGTGACAACTGGGCCGTTTCGCTATCCGGTTCCCGCTTCAGTCTTAGTAGTCGCAGCAGCGCGCTGGCGAACAGATTGACGAACCATACTGCCGGATAAAACAGGCGGAGCAGCGGGGTCAGCAGATGACCCAGCCAAGGGGTCAGGCGGTCGCTGTAAGTGGCCCCGGCAATCTTGGGGGTGATTTCCGAGAAAACCAGGATGGCAAAGGTGACCGCCAGAGTGGCAGCGCCGAGAGCCCATTCTTCTTCGCCGAAAAGCTCGATTGCAATCAGGCTGACCAAGGTTGCCGCTGCCGAGTTGATCAGGTTGTTGCCGAGCAGGATGACGCCCAGCATCTTGTCGGTCTGGCCGAGCAGGGCCAGCGATTTTTGTGCTCCCCGATTGCCGGATTGTGCCAGATGGCGCAGGCGGAACCGGTTGCTGGCCATCATCGCGGTTTCGCTCAGCGAGAAAAACGCCGACATCGCCAGCAGGGTGGCGAGCGCCAATAATTTGGTGCTCAGGCTGATTTCGTCCAATTAGACGCGTCCAAGAATGACTTCGGCCACGAAGCGGCTGCCCACATAGGCCAGGATGAGCAAGGCAAAGCCGGCCAGCGTCCAGCGCAAGGCACGTTTGCCGCGCCAACCCCAGGCGTGGCGGCCAAGCAGCAGGGTGGCAAAAATGCCCCAGGAGGCCAGGGCAAACAGCGTCTTGTGTTCGAGCACAAAGGGTTTGCCAAAGAGACTGTCCGAGAAGAAAACACCGCTGCCGACGGTTAGCGTCAGCAGGATGAAGCCCAACGTCAGGATGCGGAAGAGCAAGGTCTCCATGACCAGCAGCGGCGGCAAGCTGGCGAGACTGCGGGTCAGATTGTGTTTGTGCAGCGCATTTTCGGTAAAGCCCATGAAAATTGCGTGCAAGGCCGACAGGGTCAGCAGGCTGTAGGCCAGCATTGCGGCCAGAAAATGCAGCTTGAAGCCCAGCGCATGCGCATGGGCCACGACGTGCACATTCGGAAACAGCACCGGTAGTGCGGTGCACAGCGCGGCCAGCGGCAGCACCATCGGTTGCATGCCTTCCATCCGGGCCATGAAGCTTTCCAGCCAATACACCAGTACAGCCAGCCACATCATCAGTGAAAGCGCGAAACTGAACGAAAAGCGCATTCCAGCATCGGAGAAAAGTGCGGCTTGCAAGCCGGCAGCGTGGATCAGCAAGGCGGCTGCGATGGCACTGCGTTCCCAGCGGCGCATCGGGCCGGCGACGGATTGTGTTTCGCTCTCTCGCCAGCGGGTGTTCCAGAAATGGAAGCCAAGTGCACCATAGAGCAGCGCGGCAAGAATGTGCGGGGCAAGGTGAATTACAATATCGGCCATTCGCAAATTCTACTAGAAGCCCAAGTCACATGCTCGACAACCTGACTCAACGTCTTGCCCGCGTCATGAAGACGCTCAAGGGCGAGGCTCGCCTGACCGAATCGAATATTGCCGATGCTTTGCGCGAGGTGCGCATGGCACTGCTGGAAGCCGACGTGGCGTTGCCAGTGGTCAAGGATTTTATTGCCGCCGTCAAGGAAAAAGCCGTTGGCGAGGAGGTTATCGGTTCCCTGTCTCCTGGCCAGGCGCTGATCGGCGTAGTGCATTCCGAACTGACCAAGGTCATGGGCGAGGCGCACGAGGGGCTCAACTTCAATACCCAGCCACCGGCGATCGTCTTGATGGCGGGTTTGCAGGGGGCGGGCAAGACCACCACCGTTGGCAAGCTCGCCAAGTTCGTCAAGGAAAACCAGAAAAAGAAGGTGCTGGTGGTTTCCTGTGACGTTTATCGACCGGCGGCGATCGAGCAGTTGAAATCGGTGGCAGCGCAAGCCGGTGTGGACTTTTTCCCGTCTGACGTCGGGCAAAAGCCGGAAGAGATCGCGCTGGCGGCAATCGACTGGGCCAAACGGCATTACCACGACCTGCTGCTGGTCGATACCGCTGGTCGTCTGGCGATTGACGAAGCGATGATGGCCGAGATCAAGCAGCTGCACGCGGCGATCAAGCCGATTGAAACCCTGTTCGTGGTCGATGCGATGCTGGGGCAGGACGCAGTCAATACTGCCAAGGCCTTCAACGAGGCGCTGCCGCTGACCGGTGTGGTGCTGACCAAGCTCGACGGCGATGCCCGGGGGGGCGCCGCACTGTCGGTGCGCCATATCACGGGCAAGCCGATCAAGTTTGCCGGGGTCGGTGAAAAGCTGACCGGGATCGAGGCTTTCCACCCCGAGCGGATGGCATCGCGCATCCTCGGTATGGGCGACGTGCTGTCGTTGATCGAAGAGGCGCGCAAGGGGATCGACGAGGAAAAGGCCGTTGCTTTTGCCAAGAAGCTGAAGGCCGGCAAGGGCTTCGATCTCAACGACTTCAAGGAACAAATTGCGCAGATGCGCAACATGGGCGGACTGACCTCGCTGATGGACAAGCTGCCGGCCCAGTTTTCGCAGATGGCCGGTCAGTTGCCGGCCGGGGCGGAGAACAAGATCGTTGGCCGCGTCGAGGGGATCATCAATTCGATGACCCCGGCCGAGCGGGCCAAGCCTGAATTGATCAAGGCCAGCCGCAAGCGTCGGATTGCCGCCGGCGCCGGGGTGCAGGTGCAGGAGGTTAACCGTCTGCTTAATCAGTTCGAACAGACGCAGAAAATGATGAAGCAGTTTTCAAAAGGCGGGATTGGCAAGCTGATGCGCGGCATGAAGGGGTTGATGCCGGGAATGCGCTGATTTTTCGGCTTGCGCTGAGTTGACCGTGGTTTTCACGGTCAACGCCGGATTGATGCAAAAAAGGCCTGCGCTTTGCGCTGGCCTTTTTTATTGTCGCTACATGACGGTTGCGAGTTATTCGAGTTAGCGGTTTTGTCCTGCTAGTCGCAGCGGCTGCCGGTAGTCCCAGTGGCTTTGCCAGGCAGCGCGAACCAGATTCGGGTATTCCGGTTTGCCGAGGCTGCCGTTGTAACGCCCCAGGGCGCGGTAGAGGTCACCTTTTTCAATATCCAGATAGTGGCGCAGGATGGTGCAGCCGTAGCGCAGGTTGGTGCGCAGGTCGAACAGGGAGTCTTCTGGTCGCCCCAGTAGCTTGAGCCAGAACGGCATGACTTGCATGTAGCCGCGGGCGCCGGCAGAAGACACCGCGTATTTCCGAAAGCCGGATTCGACCTGGATCAGCCCGAGAACCAGTTGTGGGTCGAGTCCGGCGCGGGTGGCCTCGTAGTGTACGCTGCGCAGCAGGTCGATCCGGTAGGCGCGGTCGGGAATCCGCTTTTCCAGTCGGGGCGACATCGTGGACAGCCAATCCGTGGCTTCCAGTGGTGTCCTGAATGAACTGACCGCCGGGCGGCTGTCGGACACGGCCTTGTGCAATGCGGCCTGAACGCTGGCCGACAGCGGTTCGTATTTCTGCGCCCCGGCCAGCGCGGCCGTGGCGCAGAGGTAGAGCAGCGCGGCGATCAGGCGGCGCACAGTTTCCCTTGCAGGAAGGCGAGGATTTCGCCTTGCGCGACCATGGTGGCTTCAGCATCGCTGCGGCCCTTGTATTCGAGCTGGCCTTCCTTGAGACCGCGCTCGCCGATCACCACCCGATGCGGGATGCCGATCAGTTCCATGTCGGCAAACATCACGCCGGGGCGCTCGTTGCGGTCGTCGAGCACCACGTCGATCCCGGCCTGTTTCAGGTCGGCGTAGAGCTGATCGGCCGCTGCCTTGACGGCGTCGCTCTTGAAATAACCCATCGGCACGATGCTGACCGCGAATGGCGCGATCGAGGCAGGCAGGATAATGCCGCGCTCGTCGTTGCCCTGTTCGATGGCGGCGCCGACGATGCGCGAGACACCGATGCCGTAGCAGCCCATCTCCATGATCTGGCTCTTGCCGTTCTCGTCGAGGAAGGCGCAGTTGAGGGCCTTGGCGTATTTGGTGCGCAACTGGAAAATATGGCCGACTTCGATGCCGCGGCAGATTTCCAGCTTGCCCTTGCCGTCCGGCGAAGGATCGCCGGCGACAACATTGCGAAGGTCAAACACTTCGGCTTCGGGCAGGTCGCGGCCAAAATTCACGCCGGTCAGGTGGAAGCCGGCTTCGTTGGCGCCGCAGATGAAGTCGCTCATCGCGGCCACGCTGCGGTCAGCGAATACGGCAACCTGTTCACGGTCGACGCCGACCGGACCGATAAATCCGGGGATGCAGCCAAGATATTCCTGAATCTCGCTGTCGGAGGCAAAGCGGAAGGCGCCGAGTGCGGCAATCTTGCCGGCCTTGATTTCGTTCAGTTCATGATCGCCACGCAACAGCAGTAGTGCGAATTTCTTACCGCCGTCTTCCTGTTCGCTGACCACCGCAATTGATTTAACGATATTTTGCAGGTCGACCGTGAGAAATGCGGCGACATCCGCGCAGGCAGCCTTGCCCGGGGTGGCGACCTTGTCCATGGTCTTGCCGGCGGCCGCGCGTGGCGTACCCGGTGCGACAGCCTCGGCCAGTTCCACGTTGGCAGCGTAGTCGGAGTCGGGGCAGAAGGCGATATCGTCCTCACCCGAGTCGGCGAGGACGTGGAATTCGTGCGAGCCATCGCCGCCAATCGAACCGGTGTCGGCGGCGACGGCGCGGAACTTCAGGCCGAGACGAGTGAAAATACGACTGTAGGTGGCGTACATGTTGCCGTACTCGCGCACCAGGTCCTCAAAGGAGGTGTGAAAGGAGTAGCCGTCCTTCATCAGGAACTCGCGGCCGCGCATCACGCCGAAACGGGGGCGGATTTCGTCGCGGAACTTGGTTTGAATCTGATAGAGGTGAATCGGCAGTTGGCGATAACTTTTCACGTCGCGGCGGACGACGTCGGTGATCACTTCCTCGTGCGTCGGGCCGATCACGAAGTCGCGCTGGTGGCGATCCTTGAAGCGCAGCAGTTCCGGGCCGTAAGCCGGGCCGCGGCCGGATTCCTCCCACAGCTCGAAAGGCTGCACGGCCGGCATCAGCAATTCAAGTGCACCGGCGGCATTCATTTCTTCGCGAACAATATTTTCAACCTTGCGCAGCACACGCAGGCCCAGTGGCATCCAGGTATAGATGCCAGCTGCCGAACGCTTGATGTAACCCGCGCGCAGCATCATTTTCTGGCTGATGACTTCGGCGTCGGCGGGGGCTTCCTTGAGGGTGGTAAAGAAAAACTGCGAGGTGCGCATGAGGTGCTCTTGAATTCGTTGACAAAAGGGAAATCAGGCGGTGATTTTACACCGGGTCCGTTCTTTGCATGCGGCGCCCCTTTGTGAAAGAATTGCGCCAACCAAACATTTTTGCAGGACTTTTATGCTCGACCGTGAAGGCTATCGCCCGAACGTCGGCATCATCTTGTGTAACGCGAAAAACGAGGTTTTCTGGGGCAAGCGCATACGGGAACATTCCTGGCAGTTTCCACAGGGCGGCATCAAGCGGGGCGAGTCCCCGGAAGATGCGATGTACCGCGAACTGTACGAAGAGGTCGGGCTGTTGCCCGAGCATGTGCGCATCCTCGGAAGAACCAAGGGCTGGCTGCGTTACGATGTGCCGACCCAATGGATCAAGCGCGAATGGCGCGGTTCCTACAAGGGGCAGAAGCAGATCTGGTTTTTGCTGCGCCTGGTGGGAAGGGATAATGACGTCTGCTTGCGAGCGACCAACAAGCCGGAATTCGATGCCTGGCGCTGGAATGATTACTGGGTGCCGCTCGATGCCGTGATCGAATTCAAGCGTGGGGTGTATCAGCAAGCCTTGAACGAATTGGTTCGCTTTCTCGGGCAGGACCGACGGCACGTGGCGGTAGAGCGTCAGGCTTCTCCGCAGGAAGGGCAGGGAGGTCTCGAATGAAATTGCGCAGCCTGTTAGGCATGCTTCTGTGTCTGGCTTTGTCCCCGGTCTGGGCTGAGGATGACGACGATGAACTCAAGCCTTGGCAGGAACTGGAGGCCAGTCTGCCTGCTTTCCCCAAGGCTGAGGATTTGCTCCCTTTTGTCGTCAGTGCGGCAACCAGCAACCGATTTTTGGTTGATGCCCGTAGCCTGAGTGTCGATGGGGATGGGGTCGTGCGGTACGTTCTGGTCGTCGAGACGGCAGGGGGCGCGCGTAACGTGACGTTTGAGGGAATGCGCTGCGAGACTCGGGAGCGCAGGCTGTATGCCTCAGGACGAGCGGACGCTAGCTGGTCATTGTCGCGTAACCGGCGCTGGGAGCCAATTCGCGATGCGGTCGCCAATCGTCACTACGCAGCTTTGTTTAGCGAGTATTTTTGTCCGATTGGCGTGCAAGTCAGAAATGCTGCTGAGGCACTGACGGCGCTACGGCGTGGAGTGCACCCCCTGAACGAGCGCATCGGTAATTGAGGTTGAGCAATGGATCGACTGATTCTCGAATTTGATCGGGCGCTGCGAACGCTCGCAGCGCCGGCGCGTACCCGGCGGCCCACTCCGGGGGCGGAGATGGCTGAGGCGCCATTGGACGACGCCGAGCGGCGTCATGTGGTTGGCTTGATGCGGGTTAACCACTGCGGCGAAATTTGTGCCCAGGCTTTATATCAAGGGCAGGCCCTGACCTCCCGTGATCCTGTTGTGCGCGATGCTTTGCGGCTGGCGGCTGATGAGGAGACCGAGCATCTGGCTTGGACCGAAGGCAGGATTGCCGAACTGGGTGGTCGCAAAAGCATGCTCAATCCGCTCTGGTATTTGGGATCGCTTTCGCTTGGGGTTGTTGCCGGTGTGCTTGGCGATCGCTGGAATCTTGGCTTTCTGGCTGAAACCGAGCGGCAGGTTGAGGCTCATCTTGATAGTCATCTGCAGGCCTTGCCTGATCAGGATGAAAAGTCCCGGGCTATCGTCGATCAAATGCGTCTTGATGAAATCAAGCATGCAGAAATGGCCGTTCATTTTGGTGCTGCTGAATTGCCTCTCCCGGTGAGGTCGGCGATGAAGGTCATGGGGCGGGTGATGACTGGTACTGCCTATCGTCTCTGAAGCAAGCCCGGGGACACGTCGTCTGCTGAGGTGTTCCGGTGTGGTTACGGGGCGGGCGCGGATGCCGGGAGTGTTGATCCTCCCGGAGTCTTTGTTCGCTGCTTTCGGTGCGGCCAGAGAAGCGGTTGCGTCAGGCGTATTCCTGACTGGCACTATGGCGGCAGCAACGCATTGTCGCGCGAGGCTTTCAACTCACCTCTTCGATGATTTCGAAGTCGTAGCTGATGGCGGCTGTTTCTCCCAGCATGATCGAGGCTGAGCAGTATTTGTCTTTCGATAACTCGATTGCCCGGGCGACAGCTTCTGCTTTCAGTTGCCGTCCTTTGACGCGATAGTGCAGATGGATCCTGGTGAATACTTTCGGATCGCTGTCGGCGCGTTCCGCTTTCAGGCTCACGTCGCAGCCGGTGACCTGGTGGCGCCCCTTTTTTAAAATCAGTACGACGTCAAATGCCGAGCATCCGCCGGTTCCCGCCAGCAGCATTTCCATCGGGCGTGGGGCTAGATTGCGGCCGCCAGCCTCAGGTGCGCCATCCATGGCCAGCATGTGGCCGCTTCCCGTTTCGGCGACAAAGGACATTCCTGCGTCGCTACCCATCCATCTGACTGTGCACTCCATTGCAAACTCCCGAAAAAACAGGCGGTGATTCTAGCCTGAAACACGATTTCCGCGAGTGGGCGCGGTGGCGTGAAGGAATTTTGTGGCGAAATTGATTGCTGCGCTGCAGCAATTTTGTTCTTGTCAGGACTGGGTGATAGGTGGGGTGTGCTGGTTAGCAATAGGTCAATTAATTCACTAAAATATGTAGTTTATAAATAAAAACAATATGTTGTATTGCATATGCATTATTTATTAAGCCATTTCTTTAATTGTTGTGCGATGCACAAAAGGACTTGATCAAAGCCGTGGTCTTGGGCATAATGCGAAGCGTACGAACCGACTTCGGTTCAGATTTGTCTCCTCCACCCTCCTCCTTTGGTGTGGATTTAGCGCGGCTCAGCGAGCCGCGTTTTTTTTGCCTGAAGAGAGAATTTTTGTTTCAGTGATTGACAGGGGGGGAGTGATGTGGATAGAATCCACGACTTTCTTAATTTCTGCGCCCTATTTTTCAGGACGGCACTCACATGAAAACGTTTTCCGCCAAGCCACATGAGGTGAAGCGCGAGTGGTTTGTGGTAGACGCCACAGACAAGGTGCTCGGCCGCCTCGCTTCCGAAATTGCTTCTCGCCTGCGTGGCAAGCACAAGGCCATCTTCACCCCGCACGTCGACTGCGGCGATTTCATCGTTGTGACCAATGTCGACAAGATCACCGTTACCGGTAACAAGGCTGACGATAAGAAGTACTTCCGTCACTCTGGCTATCCTGGCGGTATTTACGAAACCAACTTCAAGAAGATGCAGCAGCGCTTCCCGGGTCGGGCCCTCGAAAAGGCCGTCAAGGGTATGCTGCCGAAGGGTCCGCTCGGTTATGCCATGCTGAAGAAGCTGAAGTGCTACGCCGGCGATCAGCATCCGCATACCGCCCAGCAGCCCAAGGCTCTGGAAATCTAAGGGGTCATCATGGCAGAAGCTTATTTCTACGGTACCGGCCGTCGCAAGAGCGCCGTTGCTCGGGTTTTCATGAAGCGTGGCACCGGTGCCATCGTCGTCAATGGCAAGCCGATTGACGAGTTCTTCTCCCGTGTGACCGGTCGCATGATCGTTCGCCAGCCGCTCGAATTGGTTGAGCAGCTGAACGGCTTTGATATCAAGGTCAATGTCTGTGGTGGCGGTGAATCCGGTCAGGCCGGCGCTGTTCGTCACGGTATTACTCGTGCCCTGATTCAGTTTGACGCAACTTTGAAGTCTGCCCTTTCCAAGGCTGGTTTCGTTACCCGCGATGCACGTGAAGTCGAGCGTAAGAAAGTTGGCTTCCACAAAGCACGTCGCCGCAAGCAGTTCTCCAAGCGTTAATTCGCTGGAAGCGCAAAAAAGCCGCCCTTGGGCGGCTTTTTTTATATGGTGCTATTCGCTGTTTGTTGGTGGCTGGTCCGTTGGGTCGTTGGGGCTTGGTCTGCGGCGATTTTTCACCCGGTTCTCAGCGGGGGTCTGGTGCGTCCAAACACAAACGCCCGACGGCTTGTGTCGGGCGTTTGTGTTTGGATTGGGGTAGGGGGGTTAGCGGGTGAGGATCAGGTTGTCGCGATGGATCATTTCGGGTTCGTCGACGTAGCCGAGCAGTTCTTCGATTTCGGCGGTTCCCTTGCGGGCGATCAGGCGGGCTTCGCCGCTGCCGTAGTTGCTCAGGCCGCGTGCGATTTCCTGTCCATCGGGGGCGATGCAGGCAACGGCTGCGCCGCGTTCAAAGTCTCCTTCGGTGGAAATAACCCCAACTGGCAGCAGGCTCTTCCCGGCTTTTAATGCGTCAATGGCGCCTTGGTCAAGGTGCAGCCTGCCGGCGAGTTGCAGGTGGTCGGCGAGCCATTGCTTGCGGGCGGCCAGAGGTTGGGTTCCGGCTATCAGCAGGGTGCCAACTGGCTCTCCGGCTGCCAAGCGAACAATGGGGTCGGTTTCGCGGCCGCTGGCAATTGCGGTATGGGCGCCGCTACGGGCGGCCCGCTTGGCGGCAATTACCTTGGTGATCATGCCGCCGGTGCCCACGCGGGTGCCGGCACCCCCGGCCATGGCTTCGAGTGAGGTGTCGCCGGCGCAGGCTTCCTGGATTAGTGTGGCTTCAGGGTCTTTGCGTGGGTCGGCGGTGTAGAGGCCTTTCTGGTCGGTCAGAATGATTAGCGCGTCGGCTTCGATCAGGTTGGCGACCAGGGCGCCGAGGGTGTCATTGTCGCCAAATTTGATTTCGTCGGTAACGACGGTATCGTTTTCGTTGATGATCGGGACGACGCCAAGAGAGAGTAGTGTGGTTAGTGTCGAGCGGGCGTTCAGGTAGCGCTTGCGGTCGGCCAGATCGTCGTGGGTGAGCAGGATTTGTGCGGTGTGCAGTTTGTGCTCAAGGAATGCGCTGTCGTATACCTGGGCTAGTCCCATTTGTCCGACAGCAGCGGCTGCTTGCAGTTCGTGTACCGATTTTGGGCGCTTGTCCCAGCCCAGTCGTTGCATGCCGCAGGCAATTGCGCCGGAAGAGACCAGGACCACTTCCTTGCCCTGGCTGCGCAGGATGCTGATTTGGCGGGCCCAGTCATGAATTGCGACAAGGTCGAGGCCGGTGCCGTTATTAGTGACGAGCGCCGAGCCGACTTTGACGACTAGTCGCTTGGCGTGAGCAAGGCGGGTGGTTTGCATGCTTAATGTTCTTCCGGGTTGTCTTCGCTTTCGTCTTCCTGCGGGGCGTCGGGGTTCTCGCCTTCGTCGGCCTCGTCTGACGAAAGGTCGCTGGCGGTGGGGCGCGGGTTTTCGGCGGCCATCTTCTCTAATTGTTCCTGGATTGCGAAAATCAGTGGGCGCGTGCCTTCCCCCTTGATCGCGGCAATGGTAAAGACCGGGCCTTCATAGCTGGTCTCGGCGCGATATGCGGAAAGAAAATTGTCGATGGCTTCCTGGCGTTCGCTTTCATCGATCAGGTCGAGTTTGTTGAGGACTAGCCAGCGCGGCTTGGCGGCGAGGTCGGGGTCGTGTTTTTCGAGTTCTCCGACAATTGCGCGGGCGTCGTACACCGGGTCTGCGCCGGGGTCGAGCGGTGCGATGTCGACCAGATGCAGCAGGATGCGGGTGCGCTGCAGGTGCTTGAGGAAGCGGATGCCGAGGCCGGCGCCGTCGGCGGCGCCTTCGATCAGGCCGGGAACGTCGGCGACGACGAAGCTTTTCTCGTTGTCGACGCGAACGACGCCGAGGTTCGGGTGCAGCGTGGTAAATGGATAGTCGGCGACTTTCGGGCGGGCGGCCGAGATGGCGCGGATCAGTGTGCTCTTGCCGGCGTTCGGCATGCCGAGCAGGCCGACGTCGGCGATTACCCTTAGCTCGAGTCTAAGTTCGAATTCCTCGCCTGGTTCGCCCTTGGTGCATTGGCGTGGCGCACGGTTGGTCGAGGACTTGAAGTGGGTGTTGCCAAGGCCGCCTTTGCCGCCTTTGGCGATCAGTACTTTTTTGTCGTGCTGGTCGAGGTCGGCAATGACCTGTTCGGTGATGGCGTCGGTGATTACCGTGCCAACCGGCATGCGCAGGACGATGTCGTCACCACCTTTGCCGTAGCAGTCGGCGCTGCCGCCGTTCTCGCCGCGTTGTCCAAGAAACTTCCGGGTGTAGCGGTAATCGACGAGGGTGTTGATGTTGCGGTCCGCGATGACGTAGATGCTGCCGCCGCGGCCGCCGTCGCCGCCGTTGGGGCCGCCCATCGGAATGTATTTTTCCCGGCGGAAAGTAGCAATGCCGTTGCCGCCGTCGCCGGCCTTTATGTAGATTTTCGCTTCGTCAATGAATTTCATGGTCAGGGGTCGGGAGTGAGCAAGGGTGGGTCGAGAGGATGGGTTTTGCCTGTTGTTGCTCTCGACTCAAGTCGCTCTCGACGCGCGACTTGATAAAGCAAAAAGCCCCATCCGGGGGGACAGGGCTTTTCGGTGTTGCCGGGCTGGAGTTATTCAGCGGCCGGAACGATGGTCACCGTGCGGCGCTTGGCGGCGCCTTTGATGGTGAACTGGACAACGCCGTCCTTCAGGGCGAACAGGGTGTGATCCTTGCCGCAGCCGACGTTTTCGCCGGGGTGAAACTCGGTGCCGCGCTGGCGAACGATGATGTTGCCGGCGAGGACGAACTGACCGCCGTAGCGCTTGACGCCAAGACGTTGTGCTTGTGAGTCGCGGCCGTTACGTGAACTGCCGCCTGCCTTTTTGTGTGCCATTTAATCTAGCTCCTTCTACTCTACTCAGGCGGCGATCGCTTCGATGCGCAGCTCGGTGTAGTTCTGACGATGGCCTTGACGCTTTTGATAGTGCTTGCGACGACGCATCTTGAAAATCTTGACCTTGTCGTGACGGCCGTGGGAAACCACGGTGGCCTTCACGGAGGCGCCAGCGATAAAGGGGGCGCCGATCTTCACGGTCTCGCCTTCGCCTGCCATCAGGACCTGGTCGAGAGTGATTTCTGCGCCAACGTCTGCCGGTATCTGTTCTACTTTAAGTTTTTGGCCAGCGGTAACACGATACTGCTTACCACCGGTTTTTACGACCGCGTACATGTTGGACTCCAAACGGAAACAAAAGGGTGCTACGAAAAACAGCGGATTATACGTAAAAACTTCGCCAAGTCAAAGCCTTGTCTGTGCATGTGTTAGACTGATGCCCCTTTACAAGGAGAGCAACATGGCTGAAATCACCACCGCATCCGGTCTGGTCTATGAAGATACCGTTGTCGGCGAAGGCAGCGAGGCCAAGGCGGGCAACTTCGTCACCGTGCATTACACCGGCTGGCTGACCGATGGCAGCAAGTTCGATTCGAGCAAGGATCGCGCCGAGCCGTTCGAGTTTCCGCTGGGCAAGCGCTATGTGATCTCCGGTTGGGATGAGGGGGTGCAGGGCATGAAGGTTGGCGGTACCCGCAAGCTGACCATCCCGCCTGAACTGGGCTACGGTCCGCGTGGTGCTGGCGGGGTGATTCCGCCGAATGCCACGCTGGTCTTCGAAGTTGAACTGCTCGCCGTGCAATGAGTGGAAAACGTCGCGATAGCCAGGCGCCGCAGGATGATGCGGTAACGCCAGGCAACGATCCGTGGGCGCGTTGGCGCGAACCGGTTGCCGAGGCTGCAGAGTCTTTGCCAGCGGCGCCGGCTGCTGCAGTCCCCGGGCCGGAAGGTGATGGTGAACGTGCGCCACTGGGAACGCTGAGCGTTCGCCGCAGCGCAGCGGCCGTTGCTACGCGTAAAACCTCGTCCAAGGGTGGCAAGCTCGCGCAGGACAGGGCGCGGGTGAATTCCGAAGCGCCTCGGCGCAAGGAGGGGGAGCGGCAGCCAGGCAAGCCGGCGCGCACGCAGGAGCGCAGTTCGCAGCAGGTCGGCAAGTTTGGCGAAAAGCCGGCTTTCCGGAAGAGCGAATCTCCTGCAGCGAGGCGTGCGCCGTCATCGGCAGGCGATGATCCGTGGGGCAAGTCGCGGCGCAGCAGTGAGAAAAAAGCCGGTTTTGCGGCGTCGACCGTGAGTGCCGCCGCAACTGCCCCGGTCGTGATCGATCCGGCCCGGCCGGCACCGGCCGGCGTCCGCTTGTCCAAGGTGATGTCCGAGCGCGGCCTGTGTTCGCGCCGGGAGGCTGATCTGTGGATTGAACGGGGTTGGGTTCTGGTCAATGGCGAGGTGGTCAGCGAACTGGGGTCACGGATTGATCCGCAAGCAACCATCACCATTTCCCAGGAAGCCAGGAAAGACCAGGCCAAGGCCGTGACCATCCTGCTCCACAAGCCGGTCGGGTATGTTTCCGGCCAGCCGGAGCCAGGGAGTGTGCCTGCGGTCACGCTGATTACCCCGGAGAATCAACTGCCGAATTCCGGTGGTCCGGAGTTCAAGCCCTGGATGCTGCGCGGCCTGGCGCCTGCTGGCCGTCTCGATGTGGATTCCACCGGCTTGCTGGTCCTGACCAGTGACGGCCGGGTTGCCAAGCGTCTGATCGGTGAAGACAGCGATGCCGAGAAGGAGTATCTGGTCCGGGTTTCGGGGCGGATGATCGATGGTGGGCTGGCGTTGTTGCGTCATGGCCTCGAGCTTGACGGTAAACCTTTGCGCCAGGCCTGGGTCAAGCAACTCAACGAAGACCAGTTGCATTTCATCCTTAAGGAAGGAAAAAAGCGCCAGATTCGCCGCATGTGCGAGTTGGTCGGGCTCAAGGTGATTGGACTGAAACGGGTACGAATCGGTCGCATCCGGCTCGGCGACCTGCCGCTTGGGCAGTGGCGCTTTTTGCGCGAAGGCGAATCCTTCTAGCCTTGTCGGGCTGCGCCACTGGGCGGAGAAAGGGTGCGCCGGCCTCGGCTGAGGGCGGTGTACCCGGGGGGGGCTGGTCGGAGCAGAGGCTTTGGCCAAAGGCAGGCGACCCTCCTCTTTCTTTTCTGCTGAACTTCTGGAAACCATTTGGTGGCGATGCGTTCTGAGTGCCTTTGCCGGATGAGGGAGTGGAGCAACTCCGTGATATGCAAGCTGGAAAGGCCGTGGCATTGATCAACAAAGGCCGGTGGTGGGCCTACTTTGGCGCGCACGTCGTATTCTCGGCAGTGCTCGTGCTGCTGGGCTTCTGGCAGGTCTATCGCGTCGAGTATGCCGATCAGGCGCAGCGACTGGAGATGGCTTCCCTGCTCAAGGCGCAGCAATTGGGTGGGTGGCTGCGCGAACGCGAGGCCGACGTGGCTTTGCTGGGAACTCGTAGCGAACTGGCGGAGCGGCTTGAGCGGTATCGGCGGAGGCAGCTTCCCGCCGCCGATTTGCAAGCCCTGCTCGCACCTTATCTGGCCAGTGGCCGTTATCAATCCTTGTTTCTTTTTACGCCCGAGGGGCAATTGCTGATCGCTGCCGGTGTGCCGCCGTTCGCTGCTGAACCGGAACTGGCTGCTTTAGTGGAGCGGGCAGCGCTGCGGCCGGGCGTATTGCGCAGCGACTGGTATGCCCGCCCAGGGGGCGGGCCGGGGCAACAGATCGATTTTGCTGTCAGCTTGCAGGGATCCAGTGCCGCAGCCCGTTATGTTGCCGTGCTGCGAGTGGTTGGCGAACAGCAATTGTTCCCCTCGCTGGCAGAACAGGTCCTGAACCAGCAAAGTATTGAGACGGTTCTGCTCTGGCGGGTTGGTGGGGCACTGCATTATTTCAATGAAAGCCGCTGGCAAGCAGCCGATGCCGGTGGTCAGTTGGCGCTGGCGACCGCTATTCAGCCCGGGGCACGCGTGTTGCGGGGCGAGGCCCCGGCTAATCAGGTGCTGCCGGGCGACGACGTGCGTGCCCAGCCGGTGCTGGCGATTGTTCGTCAGATTCCCGATTCTGACTGGTATTTATTGCTCAAGCTTGAACAGCGCAAATTGTGGGCTGCGGCGGTGGGACATTCGGGTTGGCTGGTGGTGTTGTTCCTGCTTCTGCTGCTTGCCGGCTATCGTGTACTCGCCCGCATGCAGCGGCTGGAGTTTGCCCGCCTGAGCCGCTTGCGCCGTTCGGCGCATGATGCCGAACAGCGTTCCCTGGCGTTCAAGGAAAGTTTGCTGCGGGCAATTCCGATGGCGATTTTCTACAAGGATCGGCATGGCCGTTATCTTGGCTGCAATCCCTTGTTCAGCGAATTGCTGGGCATCAGCGAGGCCGAACTGCTGGGCAAAACCTTGCGTGAGGTCTGGCCGCCGGCGATGGTCGAGTATTTCCAGCAAAAGGACGTCGAACTGCTCGCTACGCCAGGCTTGCAGCATTATGAATGCACCTTGCAGGACCGCCAGGGGCGTTCCTTGGCTGTGATTTTCAGTCGTGATGTCTTCCGTGACGAAAAAGGCAATGTGGCCGGTATCGTCGGTGGTTTTCTCGATGTGACCGAGCACCGCCGGAGTCAGGCCGAACTGGCGCATTATCGCGAACATCTTGAAGAAATCGTGCGCCAGCAAACGACAGAACTGGTCGCCAAAAATCAGGCGCTGGCCCAGGCCAAGGAGTTGGCAGAGCAGGCCAATCGGGCGAAAAGCGCCTTTCTGGCCAACATGAGTCATGAAATCCGGACCCCGATGAATGCCATTGTCGGCATGAGCCACCTGCTGATGCGGGACGAATTGAGCCAGCGCCAACGCGAGCGGGTTCGTTCTATCTTTGCCGCCTCCGAGCACTTGCTCGGGGTGATCAGCGATATTCTGGACCTATCCAAGGTCGAAGCCGGCAAAGTCCGCCTTGAGCACCAGCCGTTTCGTCTGTCGGCAATTCTTGAGCGGTTGCGGGCTTTGGTCGCGGAGCGCTTGCAGGCTGGTGGAGTGAGCTACCAGCAGGATGTGACGGGGATTCCCGAATACCTGTGCGGTGATGCGACCCGGGTGGCCCAGATCCTGCTCAATTACCTGACCAATGCCGTCAAATTTACCCGGGCAGGCAAAGTGGTGTTGCACGGGCGTGTGCAGTCCGAGACGGCGGATGGGTTGTTATTGTATTTTGCTGTTGCCGATAGCGGCGTTGGCATTCCTCCTGAGTTGCAGGAACGCCTGTTCAACTCCTTCGAGCAGGGTGAGGAAAGCACTTCCCGCCGTTACGGCGGAACCGGCCTGGGGTTGGCAATCAACCGGCGTTTTGCCCAACTGATGGGCGGCGAGGTCGGCCTCGACAGTCAGCCCGGGGTGGGTAGCATTTTCTGGGTCACCTTGCAGGTTGAGCGCTCTTCCGAGGCTGCGGTCAAGGCTGCCGAGCAGAGCGAGCCAGTGTTGTTGACCGGGGAGCGAAATTATCGCTTGTTGATTGTTGAGGATAACGACATCAATGCCCAGGTGGTTTGCGACATGCTGGCGGGTGAGTCGGCCTGGAGCGTTGAACGGGTGCGGAACGGAGTCGAGGCGGTGGCGCGGGCTTCCGCAGGGGGCTACGATCTGATCCTGATGGACATGCAAATGCCTGAAATGGACGGGCTTGAGGCCTGCCGACGGATTCGCGAACTGCATCGGCACCGGCACACCCCGCTGATTGCAATGACAGCCAATGCCTTTGCCGAGGATCGTCAGCAATGTCTTGATGCGGGCATGAACGACTATCTGGCCAAGCCGTTCAGTCCCGAGGTGCTGTTTGGCAAGCTGGCCTACTGGTTGCGCCTCGGGGCGGTTCACGCTGCCGCTCACGGCGCGGTGGCGCTGGATGCAACCGGCGAGGTTGACCCGCGACAGCGTCTGGGGCAGGTCTGGGGGCTGGATTTGAAACAGGGCTTGCAAGCAGTCCGTAATCAGGACTTTGGCAAATATCTTGAACTGTTGCGCAAAACCCTCGATCACTGCGAGTCGCCGGCAGAGTGGCGCGAGCTTGTGGCCCGCGCGCAGTTCAGCCCGGTGCTGAAAAAAGTCCATTCACTCAAGGGGGTGGCTTCGACGCTCGGGCTGGTGGCGATCCGGCAGGCAGCAGAGCGGCTGGAACTGATCCTGCGTGTGCCCTCGGAGGAGACACAGTGCCGCAAGGAGCTGGAAAACATGATTTCGGTCTTTGAGCGAAGCTTTGCCGATTTGCGCGCAGCTTTGTTATCCGTCGTTGAGGAAGAGAAATGAATTTGCCCCGAGTCCTGATTGCCGATGACGATTTTCTGATCCGGGAAACGCTGAGTGCTGCGTTGGCCGATGATTTCGCGGTCGCCGAAGCCGCATCCGGCGAAGAATGCCTGCAATGGGTCGGCAATCAAACGCCGGATTTGTTGCTGCTCGATATTGAAATGCCGGAAATGGACGGCTATGAAGTGTGCCGTCGGCTGCGCTCTGCCAGCTATGACTTTCCGGTGATTTTTGTCTCTGCCCACGATTCGCTGGCCGAGCAGTTGCGCGGCTTTGATGCCGGTGCCGATGATTTTGTCACCAAGCCGTTCAATGCCGAAGTCCTCTTTCGCCAGGTCCAGCGGGCGATTGATCGGCATCGGCAGAAGCGGCGCTTGGCCGAGGACCGGGAGGCCTTGCAAAGCCTGGCCTCGGATGTATTGCGCGACCTCAGGCAAACCGATGTGTTGCTGAATTTCATGCGCCAGAGCATCGGTTGCGGTGACTACCGCGAGTTAGCGCGTAACCTGCTCGCGGCAACCCAGGCCTACGGCCTGGCCTGCCATGTGCAAGTGCGCCATCCTGAGGGGGCGGTAAGCTTGACTGCCGAAGGCCCCGCCAGTGCTGTGGAACTGGGGGTGTTTGCCCAGTGCGCCGGGCTGGGGCGGAGCTTTCGTTTCAGTCGCCGCTTGATCGTCAATTGTCCGTCGGTTTCCTTGCTGCTGCTGCAAACGCCGGATGACGAAGCGCTGACCGATCTATTGCAGGAGCGGTTGGCGATGCTGGCTGAAAGTGCCGAAGCGATTACCGAAACCATCGGTGTGCGGCACGAATCTGCCAGTCGAGCCGAGGCTTTGCAATATGGCTCGGCCAGCAGTTACCAAGCTATCGAGGTACTGCGCGACGAATACCGGGCGCAGCAGTCGGCCGCACGCGAGAAGTTGCAACAGATGGTCAACGATGTCGAGGACAGTTACGTCTTCCTCGGCCTGACCGAGCGTCAGGAGGCAACCGTCAGCGATTCGCTGCGGCGCAGCGCCGATGAGGTCCTCTCGCTGTTCCAGCAGGACGAGGCCATGGAGGCGCAGTTTTCATTGATTCTCGATGCCCTGCAGCCACAGAGTAACGGAGCCGACAACGTGATGCTGTTCTGAGCGGGAAAAAAACGGTATTTCTACGGTCGACCGTGGTTTCCTGCACTAAACCGGAAATGAAAAAACGGAGGCATGAAAAAACGCCGGCAGGCTGGGCCTGGCCGGCGTTTTTCGTTGTACCTCCGGAGGTGTCAGGCGGCCGGGCGAACCGGCGGCATCATCACGCATTCGCCTTCGATCACGGTCTTGCCGGCGACGGTGCAGACGGTGTCGAGGATCACGCGGTTCTTGGCGACATTGACTTCGCGCACGGTGACGGTGGCGGTGACGGTGTCGCCCGGTTTGACCGGGGCCTTGAACTTCAGGGTTTGCGACAGGTAGATGGTGCCGGGGCCGGGCAGCTTGTTGGCCAGCGTCGCCGAAATGAAACCGGCGGAGAGCATGCCGTGGGCGATACGGGTACCGAACATCGTGCCCTTGCAGTATTCCTCGTCGAGGTGGGCCGGGTTGACGTCGGTCGAAATGCCGGCAAACAGGATGATGTCGGCCTCGGTGACGGTTTTGGAGGTGCTTGCGGACATCCCGGGCTGCAACTCGTCGATATGGTAAGCCATGCTGGTGCTCCTTCCTCTTGTTATGTCTTGCGGAAGTTCAACTCTAGCACGTCTGTCATGACAGGATGGCGACAGGGCCGGGCTTCGGAGCATTGCCGAGGCTGCCGTTTGTGACGTCGACGCAACGCTCTGGCGGGTGCTGATCACTCGCTGCGCAGGGCTTCGACCGGATCGAGTCGGGCAGCGCGGCGGGCCGGCAGGACGCCGGCGACGAGGCCGATCAGGATGGCCAGGCTCTCGGCGAGCAGGATGAAGGAGAGCGGGGTGTTCACCGGCAGGGCGGGCAGCGCCCAGTGCAGGAGTTGCGCCAGGCTCATCCCGAGCGCCAGCCCGATCAGTCCGCCGAGTGCCGACAGCGCAATCGCTTCGCCGAGAAAAAGCAGCAGGATGTTGCGCCGGCGGGCACCGAGCGCGACCAGCAGGCCAATTTCGCCGGTCCGTTCGGCGACCGCGATAGTCATGATGGTGACAATGCCGACGCCGCCGACCAGCAGCGAAATGCCACCAAGGGCGCCGACGGCCAGGGTCAGGACGTTGAGGATGTTGGACAGCGTGCCGAGCATTTCTTCCTGGGTGACGACGGTGAAATCCTCGCGCCCGTGGCGTTCGCCGAGCACCTGGCGGATCTTGCGGGCGATGCCGGCGGCTGGCACGCCATCGGCAACGGTGAGGTTGATTTCGTCGAGCCCGGCGCGGTTGAACAACTCCTGCGCCCGCGCCGTCGGGATGAAGGCGGTGTCGTCGAGGTCGATGCCGAGGAACTGCCCCTTGGGTGCCATCACGCCGATGATGCGGAACTGCAGGCCGCCGATGCGCAGCCGCTGGCCGAGCGGGTTGGCGGCCCCGAACAATTCCTGCTTGAGCTTGGCGCCGAGAACGACCAGTGCGCGGGCGCCTTCCTGGTCGTCTTCCGGCAGCAGGAACTGGCCGCTTTGCAGTTGTGAGCGGAAAACCACGGTCGACCGTGAATTGAGGCCATAAATCAGCGTCCGCCGGGTGCGGCCGTTGCCTTGCACCTCGGCGTTGCCGCGCACATTGGGGGTCAGCGCGATGACCTGCGGCAGGTGTTCGAGCGCCCGTGCATCGTCGCTGCTCAAGGGCCGGGCGCTCGACGGCAGGCCCGAAGGCGCACCGCCGGTGCGTGTCTTGCCCGGGACTACGGTGATGTTGTTGGTGCCAAACTGGGTGAATTCGCCGAGCACGAAACGGTGGATGCCTTCGCCGATCGAGGTGAGCAGGATCACCGCCGCAATTCCGACCGCAATCCCGAGCAGGGTCAGGAAGCTGCGCAGCCGCTGCGCCCGAATGGCGCGGAACGAGAGTTGTAGAAGGTCGGCGCTGCGCACGCGGTCAGCCTCTCAGCCGTGTTTCATCAAGGCCTCGACCGGGTCGAGGCGGGCGGCGCGGCGGGCCGGCAGGACGCCGAAGAGCAGGCCGGTGAGCAGGGCCGTGGCGAGTGCCGCGAAGACCGCCCAGTCCGGCGCATAGGCGGGAAAGACCGGAAACAGCTGGCGCAGCAGGAAGGCACCGGCCTGGCCGAGCAGGTAGCCGAGCAGGGCGCCGAGCGCCGAGAGCATCGCCGCTTCGCTGAGGAACAGCCGGCGGATGGTTGCTGCCGGCGCGCCGAGTGCCTTGAGCAGGCCGATTTCGCCGGTACGCTGGGTCACCGCGACGAGCATCACGTTCATCACCAGAATGCCGGCCACCGCCAGGCTGATTGCGGCAATCCCGCCGACGGCCAAGGTCAGCGCGCCGAGCAGCCGGTCGAAGGTGGCCAGCACCGCGTCCTGGGTGATCACGGTGACGTCTTCCTCGCCGCGATGGCGCTCCTTGAGCCGCTGCAGCACGCGCTCGCGGACTTCGGGAATCGCCGGCCGGCTGTTGGCCTCGATCAGTACCCGGAACAGGGTGTTGCTGTTGAACAGCGCCTGCGCCAGCGCCACCGGCACGATCACCAGTTCGTCTGTATTCATGCCCAGGCCCTGGCCGACCGGCTTGAGCACGCCAATGATCCGCACCCGGCGGTCGCCGACCCGGACCAACTGGCCGAGGGCGGGCGTGCTGCCGAACAGTTCGTCGCGGATCTTGTGGCCGATGATCGCGACCGGTGCGGCGCGGTTCCAGTCGTCGTCAGGCAGGTTTTGCCCCTGCGCCAGTTCGAAATTGCGCATCGGCACATAGCTGCTGCTGACGCCGGCCACCATCACTTCGCGCAGCCGGCCTTGCGCGGCGATTTCCGAGGTGCCGACCGCCAGGGGCGCCACCCGGGCGACGCCGGGCAGGCGGAGCAGGCTGGCCGCATCGTCGATGGTCAGATCGCGCGGCGTGCTGGTGATCGCAGTTGCCGGGTTGAAACCGCCGGTCCCGGTACGGCCGGGCAGGGCGATCACCAGATTGGTACCGATCGACGAAAACTGGCCGACCACGTAACGGCGGGCACCGTCGCCGAGCGCGGTAAGGACGACCACGGCGGCGACGCCGATGCTCATCGCCAGCACCGAGAGGGCGCTACGCAACGGCGCGCCGGTGACGGCAGCGCGGGCGAAGTGCAGGCGGTCAGCGAGGCGCATCGGCGGCGTTGCGCGTCTGGCTGTCGTACTTGAGGCGGCCGTCTTCCATCACCAGCTGGCGGCGGGCGCGTTCGCCCATCGCCGGGTCGTGGGTGACGACGACCAGGGTGACGCCCTGCGCATTCAGGCCTTCGAGCAAGTCGACCACTTCCTCGCCGGTATGGCGGTCGAGGTTGCCGGTCGGCTCGTCGGCGAGCAGCAGCGCCGGGCGCATGATCGTTGCGCGGGCAATCGCCACCCGCTGGCGCTGGCCGCCGGAAAGCTGGTCCGGCCGGTGGTCGGCCCGCTGGCTCAGGCCGAAGGCGGCCAGCGCTGCGGCGACGCGGACCTTGCGTTCGGCCGGGGCGATCCCGGCCAGGGTCATCGGCAAGGCGATGTTTTCTGCCGCCGAGAGGCGCGGGACCAGATGAAAACTCTGGAAAACGAAGCCGATCCGGGCGCTGCGCACGGCAGCCTGCTCATCCACGGTCAACGTCGTGACATCGCGATTTTCCAGCCGGTAGGTGCCGGACTGCGGTCGGTCGAGCAGGCCGAGCAGGTTGAGCAGGGTGGATTTGCCGGAGCCGGACGGGCCCATCACCGCGACGTACTCGCCGGCGTCGATACTCAGATTCAGCCCGGCCAGCGCGTTGACCGTGGTATCGCCCAACTGGAAGCGGCGTTCGATTTGCTGCAACTCGATCAGCGGCATCGGCGGCGACCTAGCGGCTGGCAGCTTCGGCCACGGCGGCAGCCCCGGCTTTGACGCCGGGGCGTTCGAGCGAGGTGACCAGTTGTTCGCCACCCTGCAGCCCCTCGCTGACTTCGCTGAATTCCCAGTTGCTCAGGCCGGTCTTGATCCGCCGTTCTTCGAGCTTGCCAGCGGCGTTGAGCAGGAGCACGCGGCCGCCTTCCTGGATCGCGGCGGTCGGGATGCGCAACACCTCGGCGCGGCGGTCAAGCACGATTTCGACATCGGCGCTGTAGCCGACCAGCAGCTTGCCGGCGGCGGCCGGGTCGGTGAAATCGGCCTCGATATCGACCGTGCGCGCCTGCTTCTCCACCGCCGAAACGTAGGGTGCGACACGCCGTACCTTGCCCGCCAGCGTCTGGCCCGGCAGCGCGTCGAGGCGAATGCGCACGCTCTGGCCGGCGGCGATGCGCGGTGCATCGACCTCGTCCATCGGCGCCTTGACGTAGAGGCAGGAGTCGTCGATCAGGTCGATGGCCGGCGGCGTCGGTACGCCCGGTGGCGATGGGGTCGAATACTCGCCGAGTTCGCCGACTATCTTGGCGACGGTGCCGGCAAACGGCGCATACAGCGCGACGCGGCCCTGCTCAATGCGGGTTGCCTTGAACTTGGCCTCGGCGGCGGCCACGTCGGCGCGGCTGGTGACGCAGGCGGCGCGGCGGACTTCGGCGTCGGTGCGGGCGGCTTCTTCCTTGCTCGGCGAAACGAAGCCGCGCTCGCGTAATTCGCCCTGACGTTTTGCCTCTTTTTCGGCGTTGACCGCAGCAATGCAGACTTCGTCGCTGCGCCGTGCGGCCAGCGCGATCTGCGCTTGCGCCAGCGCGGCATTGGCCTGCTGGTCGTCGTTCCACAGCTTGAGCAGCAACTGCCCCTTTTCGACCCGGTCGCCTTCCTTGACCCCGAGGTACTCGATACGGCCGCCGATGATGGTTGACAGCTTGGTCCGCTGGCAGGCTTCGACAGTGCCGGCGCGAGTGTTGGCGATGCTCGCCTCGACCGCGCCGCGCGCAACTTCGCTAACAACGACGGTGACGGGTTTGGGGCGGTTGATCCAGAACAGGCTGCCGGCGATCAGGGCGGCGGCGGTAATGCTCAGTACGACGGTCTTGGCGGCGGGCATGCAGAATCCTGGTTGAAGCCGGGCAGCCAGCCCGACTGGTAAAAAGCGTCCAAGGTCGGTTCCGGCGCAGCCGCCAGCGAGCCCTGGAACAAGGCTTCGATCACCGGCGTATCGTGCCAGGCCTGATCCATGAAACTGAGGCCGACATCCTCGACGGTCTTACCCGACCAGTAATAATTGGCGACTTCGTCGAGCGCGTCCAGCGACAGGCTGTGCGGCAGGCGCAAATAATCGAGCCAGCTGGCATCGTGGAAGGAAACGGTATAGGCCCCTTCACTGCGCGCCCGGTTGAGTTGCTTCCCGAAAACGCGGTTGCCGTGCTTTTCCCGGAATGTCTCGGCATCGACCCGGGTGGCGAACAGCAGCAGCGCGTGCAGGCGGCTGGGGAAGTGGTTATAGCGGCGCTGCCGGAAGTACTCCAGATGGTATTCGGCAAAATAGTTCTGCACCGAAAGGAATTGGCTGTCCGGCGTCGGCGGGCCGCCGTTGGGTGATGCCAGCGTGGCACCGAAAGGGCCGCCTTTGAGGATGTCCCAGCCCGGCAGCTCGGCTGCCGGATCAAGCCAGCAGTAGAGTTCCAGCGGGGTGGTATCCTTGATCAGGTTGTCCATGGATCAGGCGGCGGGGCGGCAATGCCGGTATTCTGAAGCATGCACCGGCGTCCGCCAAGGCCATCAGCCAACAGTTTCCGGCGTGTCCTGAAAAAAGAAAGCCGCACCGATGCTGCTCGGCGCGGCAGGCAAGGTGCCGGTAGGCCGGCACCGGGGAGGAGCGGGTTCAGGCGACCTGCCGGACTTCGGCAAAGGCTTCCGGTTGCCAGCCTGGCAGAACGGCATTCGCATTGTGCAGGCGCTCGCCGAAAGGCACGTCTTCATCGTGGATGTGCCGCTCAAACCAGTATTCAAGATAGCGGATCAGGCTGAAAGCGTCGTTTTTCCCGATCAGGACCTGCTCAATTGCGTGCCCGATGCAACGCAGCATTGCCTGGTGCTTGGTGGCGTGTTCGTCGAAGTCGAGACCGGCTTCGGCTGCCAGCCGCTCCTCGGTCGAGCAATGTTCGCGCAGCGCCTCCAGCAACGCGCAGCCTTCACCCGGAGGCAGGCCGTTGGCTTCGATGCAGTGTTCCTTGAGTTGGGCCAGGCGGGCGAACAACCCAGCGTGCTGATCGTCGATCTCGTCGATGTCCAGAATCAGGGCTTCAGGCAGAAAAGCGGCGCTCTCATGATCCATGGTCAGTCTCCTGTTTGTTTTGGTTTTTTTAGCCTTGTTACTTTTTGAATATAGTGTGTGTGGAGGGATTTTCCAGCTTTTTCTGCGTCGCGTACCATAGCCCCTTTGGATTGATTCATTGGGGATACAGAGATGCAGATGACCACCACGCCTTCGATTGAGGGAAAACGCATCGTCGCCTATCGCGGCGTGATCGCCGGCGAGGCCATTCTTGGCGCCAACCTCTTCAAGGACCTCTTTGCCGGCATTCGCGACCTGGTCGGCGGGCGCTCCGGGACTTACGAGAAGGAGTTGCGCAAGGCGCACGAGATTGCGCTGCGCGAACTCGAGGCCCAGGCGCAGGAGCTCGGTGCCAATGCGGTGGTCGGGATCGATATTGACTACGAAGTGCTGGGCGAAAAAAACGGCATGTTGATGGTTTCGGCCAGCGGTACCGCCGTGGTCGTCGAGTAAGGGGCACGAATGAGCATCCAGCGTTTCGGCGTAACCCCGCGCTTTGCCGACAGCGTCGTGCATCAGGGGACGGTTTATCTGGTCGAGGTGCCGTCCAATCTGGAGGCTGACGTGGCGGCACAGACCGCCAACCTGCTGGCCTCGGTCGAACGTCTGCTGGCGCAGGCCGGCAGCGACAAGTCGCGCTTGCTGATGGTCACCATCTACCTTGCCGACATGGCCGACTACGAGGCGATGAATGCAGTCTGGGATGCCTGGCTACCGGCTGGCTGTGCGCCGGCGCGGGCCTGTGTGCAAGCCCGCCTGGCCAAGCCCGAGTACCGGGTCGAGATGGTTCTCACCGCAGCTACGGTCGACGGGGAAAAGGCATGAATTTGCCGCTCGGCGGCGTGACCCGGTTGCAGCTGATCGTCGACAGCTACCAGCGGCTGACCGGCCGGCCTTTACTGGATGAGGCGGGCAGCGATCTGGCTGCCGCCGTCTGGCAGGCGCCGCAAGTGATCGTTGCGCACGGGACTGAGGCCGATCCGGTATTTTTTTACGGCAATGCGCGGGCACTGCAGGCATTTTCGATGGATTTCGCCGCCTTTACCCGCTTGCCTTCGCGTTACTCGGCCGAGCCTTTGGCGCGCGAGGAGCGGGCGCAGTTGCTGGCACGCGTCAGCCGCGAGGGCTTCATCGACGACTACGCCGGTATCCGTATTGCGGCCGATGGCCGGCGTTTTCGTATCGAGCAAGCGGTGGTGTGGAATCTGATCGACGCCGATGGGCGTTGCCACGGCCAGGCAGCAAGCTTTGCGCGTTGGGCTGATCTGCATATGCAACTTTAGTTATATTCCCCCCGCTTGGGGCTTGTGTGACTATCTGCGTTTTAACCAAAAAAAATCCTAAGGGGGGATGAAATGGTTGGTGCAGAGAAAATCAAGGGGTATCGCAGTGCCGGCGTGGTTCTGTCGGTTGCTTTGGGGGGGCTGCTGAGCGGTTGCGTCAGTAATCCGCAGCAACAGGCGTTGACCAATGCCGCGTTGCAAACGGCGATGGGCCAGGGAGGCAATCCGCAGCTTGCAGCCGGTCTCGCCCAAGGGGCGGCGAAGACGGCGCAGGCGTTGCCGCTGGTCGATCTGCCGGCCAAGCTCTCCTGCAAGGACTTGAGCAAGCGTTTGATCCAGGCGCGTAGCGATATGGTTGCGGTAGCCGTGGGCCAGAACAGGTTGCCGGCTGGGACCGATAATAAATTGGCGATGGCGGCTACGGCAGCCAGTGTGATTGGTGCAGTGAGCGGCAACGCGCAACTGGCCGATGCGGGCGGCCAATTGTCGTCGCTGACGGCGAATGGCAAGAACGACCAGCTGGCTGCGCTGGATGCACTCCGGGGCGAGCTCGAAACGCGTGCGGCGAACCAGAAATGCAAGCTGCCGATCGAGGCCCGGGTCAGCCCGACCATGTTGAAAATGAGTTGCAACCAGATTGCTTCGGAATGGCTGGCGACGCATCAGCAACAAGCGCTGGCCGCTGCTGCTCCGGTTGCGCAGCCGCTGGGTGGCATCGGCGGTGCCGGCAACAAGTTGCAGGCGACTGCTGCGATCGTCGGTGCGGTCGCTTCGGTGGCTGCAAGCGCCACCGGTAACCAGGAGTTGGGCTCGATTGCCAATGTGGCAAATCAGGTCGGCGGTGCGGGGGCAGCTGCTCCGGCAGCTGTATCGCCGGTCGTGCAGAGCGCACTGGCCCGCGATGAGCTGGAAACGGCTGCGAGCGCCAAACGCTGCAAATTGCCGGCTGCACCGCAGGTGGTGATGGTGGTGCCGGCGGCAGGAAACATCGGGGCGATGTCCTGCGGTCACCTCAAGCAGGAACTGAAGGCCTTGAGCGCGGTACCGGTAGCCGTTCCGCAGGCCAACCAGGTGGCAGCGCAGGCGCAGACGGTGGGAATGCTCGCCTCGGTCGCCGGAGCCTTGACCGGCAACCAGGCGCTCAAATCGGTCGGTGACCAGGCCAACGCGCTGGCTGGCGGCGGCGTTCCTGGCAACGACCTGGCGATCCGCCGCACGCAACTGGAAGCACAAGCCAAGGCGCAACGCTGCAAGCTTTGATCCGGCGGGTTTGACTCGGGCGGGCCGCATGCCAGCGGCCCGCCTTTTTCATTGCTCGGAGAGTTCGGCGCTGCAGTCGCAGCCAACACCGGCAGCGATCCAGCGCTGGAAGAGGCGGCTGGCAAGCGGCTGGGCGCAGCCGGGCAGCCAGCGCAGATATTCGCTGGGGGCGGTCAACAAGCCGCAGCGGTAACGGCCATCGGCGGCTGACCAGATCAGCGCCGGGCAAGGGCCGCCGCACTGCCGGAAAATCAGCCGCGCCGCCGGGCAGGTTTCGAGTGCGCAGCAGACGCCGCAGCCGTTGCAGGCAACGCCGAGTGCCGGCTTGGCCGGGGCATCGCGATGCAGGTGGATGACGGTTCGCGACATGGCGCGGTTGCGTTCAGCGCCGGCCGAGGAAGAGCTCGGGGTCGACCGGGGTGTTGTTGAGAATCACGGCCCAGTGCAGGTGCGGTCCGGTCGCCCGGCCGGTGGCGCCGACGGCACCGAGGATTTGGCCGCGTTTGACCGGTTGACCGTGGCGCACGTCAACCCGCGACAGATGCATGTAGGCGGTGATCAGCCCTTGGCCGTGGTCGATGAAAACCGTATTGCCGTTGAAGAAATAGTCGCCGGTATTGGCCACCACGCCAGCGGCCGGCGCGCGCACCGGGCTGCCGCTGCCGACCGCGACGTCGAGCCCGGCGTGCGGATTGCGCGGCTGGCCGTTAAACACCCGGCGCAGGCCGAAGCGCGACGACAGCGGCCCCTTGGCTGGCAGGTCGAGCGCGGTATCGGGCATGGCTTCGGCGAAACGGCGCTTGACCGCGTCGGTGGTCTCCTTTTCGCGGGCGATGCGGGCCAGGTCTTCGGCCGAGGGCTCGACCTTGCGCCGGTCGCGGATGGTCAGCCGTTGTTCCGGGTAATTCTTGATGCCGACGCTGAGCGGCCGCGTTTCCACGGTCGACCCGCGCAGCACGCGAATTTCCAGTTCGCCCGGCAAGGTGTCGAGCGGAATCCCGAGCAGCGCGTACCAGTGACCGTGCTCGCGGACCACCGCCAGCGGCTGTTCGCCCCAGTGGGCGGCAGGGGCGGTGGTCGTGGCCGGACCGAGGTCGATCACTGCGACGCCGCCGGGAACCGGGGCGTGTCGGGGCAGGGCCTGGGCGCAGCCGAGGCTGCTGACGAGGAGGAGCAGGGCAGTGAGCAGAGGTTTCATCGGGGGCTTTCCTGATTTTGTCCGGCCCGCCACAGACGTAGCCGCAAGCCGCTTTCACTGGTGTAGCCGAGGCTGGTGTAGGCGATCTGGCCTTGTGGGTCGATCACGATAAAAGCCGGTACGCCGGGCAGGCCGTAGTCGCGCAGGAGGCGCGCCTGCGGGTCGGGTAATGTGGGCCAGCGATAGCCGGCGGCTTGCAGGGTGGCGCTGACCTGAGCGCGGTCGCCGGACTGGATGGCGATGCTGAGTACCGGGTGGTCGCGGGCCACTGCCGTGACGTTGCCGGCGGTGGTCTTGCAGACGGTGCACCAGTCGGCCCAGAAATAGATCAGCTGCGCCTGCCCCGGATGCGCCTTGCGCCAGGCGGCCAGATCGAAGGCGCTGCCGTCGGTCAGGGTGCCGGCAAATTGCGGGGCCGGGCCGCCGGGAACGGCCCGCGTGCGCCAGAACTGGAAACCGGCGAGCAGTACCAGCACGATCAGCAACTCCAGCAACCAGCCGGATTTCCACCAGGGTAGACGGGCGGGCGGCGGGGTTTCTCCGGTGGCGTTCACTGGGGGCTTACAGCGTATTGGTCTTGAAGGTATTGCATTGGTTTATGTCACCGGACTCGAAGCCGCGCTTGAACCAGCGGACCCGCTGCGCCGAACTGCCGTGGGTGAAACTTTCCGGCACGATCTGGCCTTGCGACTGCTGTTGCAGGCGGTCGTCACCGATCGCAGCAGCAGCGTTGAGCGCTGCCTCCAGATCGCCGCTCTCAAGGATGCCGCGCATCTCGTCGGCGCGGCGGCCCCAGATGCCGGCGAGGCAGTCAGCTTGCAGTTCCATGCGCACCGACAGCGCGTTGGCTTCGGCCCGGCTGACTTTGCGTTGCGTCTCGTGCACCTGCTGCGCGACGCCAAGCAGGTTCTGCACGTGGTGTCCGACCTCGTGGGCGATGACATAAGCTTGGGCGAACTCGCCGGGGGCGTGGAAGCGGGTCTTCAGTTCGCGGTAGAAAGCCAGGTCGATATACACCTTGCGGTCGCCGGGACAGTAAAACGGCCCCATCGCTGCCTTGCCGGTGCCGCAGGCGGTCGGCGTCGAGTGGGAGAACAGCACCAGTTTCGGCGCTTCGTAGCGACGGCCGTTGGCCTGGAAGGCGGCGTGCCAGACATCCTCGGTCGAGGCCAGGACCTTGGAGACGAAGCGGGCGCTGGCGTCGTCGGCCGGCGGCTTGTGCGCTGCCGGGGCGCTGTGCTGGGCGAGCGGTGTTTGTTCTATAAAGCCGAGCAGGGTCAGCGGGTTGATGCCGGTAAAGTAGCTGACCACCAACGCCAGGATCACCCCGCCGATACCGACGCTGCCGCCGCCAAAGCCCCCGCCGCCGCCCCGGCGGTCTTCCACGTTGTCACTGTCGCGATAGTCGTCGATACGCATGGTGAACTCCTTGGTGGCTCATTGGCCGATGATCGGACGGGGTAGGAAAAAACGGTTGTCCGTCGTGGCATAGCCGTCGCCGCCCAGCTTTCCGACCGAGGCCAGTTTGTCGGGATCAACCATGCCGTTACTCAATACCGCATCGTCGGCATGGACATGAAGGACGTCAAGCAGCGCAATGTGACTACTGCCCGGGCCTTCACCGAGCGGAATCAGTTGGCGCAGGCGACACTCGAAACGGACCGGCGAGGCGACGACGCCCGGTGGTCCGACTTGCCTGCTGGGCATGGTGGTGATGCCTAGTACGTCGATTTCGCTAGTCTGTGGCGGGTAGTCACCGCAGGTTTGGTTCATGCTGGCGGCTAGAGGTTCAGTGACGATGTTGATGACGCATTCGCCGTTTGTGCGCAAGTTGCGCAGGGTGTCCTTTTCCGGTGACAAGCCGGTGCTGGAGCGCCGCCAGGTAAGCGTGACGCTGAGGACCGGCGGGGCGATGCAGGCCACGGTGAAGAAGGAAAACGGCGCTAGGTTGGTACTGCCGTCGCTCCCCACCGTGCTGATCCAGGCGATCGGCCTGGGTTGAATGGCGTTGCTGGCCAGCAAGTAAAACGTCGGCTGTGCCGGTATCTGGCTCAGGTCGAATTCCATGGCGTTGCCGG
The DNA here is from genome assembly GCF_041378895.1 of Dechloromonas sp. ZY10. NCBI lineage: Bacteria > Pseudomonadati > Pseudomonadota > Betaproteobacteria > Rhodocyclales > Azonexaceae > Dechloromonas > Dechloromonas aquae. The sequence continues at coordinate 2,817,735 of NZ_CP144212.1, read as the reverse complement.
GTTAACGAAACTGGTTGATGGTGTCACGCGTTTCCAGCGCGGCGGTGCGGGCGGCTGCGGTGAAATCCTCTCCCTTGCCGGCGTAGAGGATGGCGCGCGAGGAATTGATCATCAGGCCGGTGGCGTTGGCCGTGCGGCCGGCCTTGACCGTGGCTTCGATGTCGCCGCCCTGGGCGCCGATGCCGGGGACCAAGAGCGGTACGTCGCCGACCAATGCGCGGACGCGGGCGATCTCGGCGGGGAAGGTGGCGCCGACCACCAGGCCGATCTGGCCGCTGCTGTTCCAGTCGGTGGCGGCCAGCCGAGCGACTCGCTCGTAGAGTTTTTCACCACCAACGTCGAGGAATTGCAGGTCGGAGCCGCCGGGGTTGGAGGTGCGGCAAAGCAGGATCACGCCTTTATCCGGGTGGGCCAGATAAGGCTCGACCGAATCGCGGCCCATGTAGGGGTTGACCGTGACGGCGTCAGCTTTGAAACGTTCGAAGGCCTCGACCGCGTATTGCTCGGCGGTCGAGCCGATGTCGCCGCGCTTGGAATCGAGAATCACCGGGATGCCGGGGTGCTGTTCATGGATGTGGGCAATCAGCGCCTCCAGCTGGTCTTCGGCGCGACGGGCAGCAAAGTAGGCAATCTGCGGCTTGAACGAGCAGACCAGGTCGGCGGTGGCGTCGACGATGCTTTTGCAGAACTCGAAAATTGCGTCGTCGCGGCCTTGCAGATGAACCGGGAACTTGGCCGGATCCGGATCAAGGCCGACGCAGAGCAGGGAGTTGTTTTTCTGCCAGGCGGCAGCCAGTTGCTGGGTGAAGGTCATGGAAGTTCCTTGGCGTTCTGGAGATCGGGCATGCCGGTCGCGGTGGTCGCGGGTGGCAGGAAACGGGAAAATTCGGCAGGCAGGCGGCAGGTTTGCAGGCTGCGCTGGGTAAACAGGAAACGGCCGTCGCAGACGAAGCCGAGTTCCTGCCAATCGACCTGGCGGTTGAGCATGGTCGTGCAGGCGATCAGGTCGCGGCGGGAGAGGCCGGCGTGTTTGGGGAAGAGCGCCAGCACCGAGCCGTCGAAAGCCGGACAGTCGTGCAGGAAAAAGGGCTCGGTCTTGCGCGTGCGGCCATTGACGTAAATTCGTGGCAAGTCATTGAGCGGGAAGTGGCGCCCCCAGCGCCACCAGTTGCTTTCGTTGAACTCGGTCACGCGGCGGGCCAGCAATTGCGGCTTGTGCGCCCGCAGCCAGTCGTTCTCGACCTCGTAGAACATGCGCCGGGTTTCTCCGGTGTCGACAGTCTTCGAGCAGACGAAATCCATGTTGCCGTCGGGATGGGCGAAAATGTCGTCGGCGCCGGAAACACCGCCGACCTTGACCGAAAACAGGTCGCCCAGCGACAGCGGGTAATCGCCGCGCAGGAACATCAATTGGCCATCAACTTCGGTAAACATCCGGCCGTCGGCCATGCGCCGGTCGAAGCGGCCCTTCTCGAAACGGAAAATGGCGCAATTCGGCGTGTGTTCGCCAAATACGCGGCGGTCGCCGGTCTCGAAAAAGTGGGTGATGCTGCCTTGTTCGAACAGCCAGCGGTTGAGCTTTCGGGCAGCAGTCAGCTTGACGAATTCACGCGGCACGATGAACACCAACTCGCCGCCCGGCAACAAGTGGCGCACGCACTTCTCGATGAAAAACAGGAAAAGATTGCTGCGCTGGTCGAAGAGCGGCGATTTCAGCTTGTTACGGGTGTCGACCGTGACATCCTGCAGCCGCACATAGGGCGGATTGCCGACAATGCTGGCGAATTGCTCCTTGAGCGGAAAGTCGAAAAAATCCATTACCCGTGCTCCGGTCGGGGCTACCCGGGCATCGACTTCGATCCCGACGCAGTCCTGGCCGCGTTGCTGCAAGGCATGGAAAAACGCCCCGTCACCGGCCGATGGCTCAAGCACCCGGCCGTTGTTGCGGCAGAGATCGAGCATGAATTCGACGACCTGCGGTGGCGTGAACACCTGGCCGAGTTGGGCGACGTTACGGGGCATTGTGTTAAAGGCTGGAGCGGCGAGGCTGGTCTTGGTTGCAGGTCATGCCGGGTCGCCTTGCTTGCCGGCCTGTTCCCGCGCTTTCTTTTCCCAGTAACGCTCGTTCTTGCTCTTGTCGGCAAAGCGGAAGCGGCCGGCGAGTTCGCAGCCTTTCATCCCGGGATTGCAGGGGAGGTCATTGACCTTGCGGCAATGGTCGTTGACCTCGTGCGGACAGCCCCAGCTGCCGGCCATCTCAGGCCTCGCTTGCGGCCGAAGCCGAAAAATGGCGCAGGGCGTGTCCGCAGTCCTGCATCAGGCCTTGCCCCACGAATCCTTGAGGGTGACGGCGCGGTTGAACACCGGTGCGCCGGCTTGCGAGTCGATGCGGTCAGCAACGAAGTAGCCGTGGCGCTCGAACTGGAAGCGCTGCTCGGGTGCGGCGTTCTTCAGCGAGGGTTCGAGCATCGCGGTGATCGTCGTCTTCGAGTTTGGATTCAGATCGTCGAGGAAATTGCGCTCCAGTTCCGGCGCATCGCCTTCGCGGCGGGCGCCGGGGGCGGGCACGGCAAACAGCCGGTCGTAGAGGCGGATTTCGGCGGGGTAGGCGTGCGCAGCCGAGACCCAGTGCAGGTTGCCCTTGACCTTGACGCTGTCAGCGCCCGGCGTGCCGGACTTGGTTTCGGGCAAATAGGTGCAGTGGACCGCGATCACCTTGCCGTTTTCGTCCTTGTCGCAGCCGGTGCATTCAACCACGTAGCCGTAGCGCAGGCGGGCCTTGTTGCCGGGGAAGAGGCGGCGGAAGCCCTTTTCCGGCACTTCCTGGAAGTCTTCGGCTTCGATCCACAGTTCGCGTCCGAAGGGCATGCTGCGCTCGCCGAGTTCCGGCTTGAGCGGGTGGTTGGGCGCGTGGCAGTCTTCGAACTGGCCAGCCGGGTAGTTGTCGATGATCAGCTTGAGCGGATCGAGCACGCCGACGCGGCGCTCGTCGGAGAGGTTCATCACCTCGCGCATCGCATCTTCGAACAGCACGTAGTCGATCAGCGAATCGTTCTTGGAAATGCCGATGCGGTCGGCAAAGAGCTTGAAGCCTTCCGGTGCATAACCCCGGCGACGGGCACCGACCAGGGTCGGCATGCGCGGATCGTCCCAGCCGTCGACGTGCTTTTCCTCGACCAGTTGGATCAGCTTGCGCTTGGAGAGCACGACATAGGTCAGGTTGAGGCGCGAGAACTCGATCTGCTGCGGCAGCGGGCGCTGCAGCAGGCCGCCTTCGGCCAGGCGGGCGAGCAGCCAGTCGTAGAACGGACGCTGATCTTCGAATTCGAGGGTGCACAGCGAGTGGGTGATGTTCTCCAGCGCGTCCTCGATCGGGTGCGCGAAGGTGTACATCGGGTACACCTTCCACTTGTCGCCGGTGTTGTGGTGCACCGCGTGGCGGATGCGGTAGATCGCCGGGTCGCGCAGGTTGATGTTGGGGGCGCTCATGTCGATCTTGGCGCGCAGGATGTGGGTGCCGTCGGGGAACTCGCCGGCCTGCATGCGCTTGAACAGGTCCATGTTCTCGGCGACCGAACGGTTGCGGAACGGCGAATCCTTGCCCGGCTGGGTCAGCGTGCCGCGATTGGCGCGCATTTCCTCGGCACTCTGGCTATCGACATAGGCGTGGCCGGCCGAAATCAGGTATTCGGCGAAGGCGACCATCCAGTCGAAGTAGTTGGAGGCGTAGTAGAGATTGGTTTCGCCTTCCTTTTCCCAGGAACAGCCCAGCCATTTCACGGCGTCGATGATCGAATCGACGTATTCCTGCTCTTCTTTTTCCGGATTGGTATCGTCGAAGCGCAGGTGGCAGCGGCCGCCGAATTCCTGGGCCAGGCCGAAGTTGAGCAGGATCGACTTGGCGTGGCCAAAGTGCAGGTAGCCGTTCGGCTCAGGCGGGAAGCGGGTGCGGATTTTTGCCGGGTCGAGTTCGGCTGCCGCGTGCTCGGCAGCGGTGCCGGGCTGGCCGGCCCAGCGGCGCTGGGCGTGCTTGCCGGCGGCGAGATCGGCTTCGACGAGGTTGCGGATGAAATTGGCGGCCGGGGCCGGGGCGGTATTCTTGTCGTTGGGGGCGCTCATGGGCGGTCGGGAAAAAACGGGTTGAAGTCGGTCAAATGGCTGCAACATCGGCCGGGGCCGTCGGCGGCGCAGCGGCCAGCGCATGCAGCGCCGGAATGGGCGGTATTTTAACCCGTGACGCGGGGTGCGTCGGCAGCCGCGTTCTGCGCGGTATTCCGGGCGGCCAGCCAGTCGGCGAACTGGGCAGCGGGCAGCGGCCGTGAGAACAGATAGCCCTGCAGCCAGCGACAGCCGCTTTCACTGAGCAGCAAACGCTGGTTTTCGTTCTCGACGCCCTCGCCAACGGCATGCAGGCCAAGGCCGTGAGCGAGCGCGACGATGGCGCGGACCAGGATGCGGTCGGCGGCGCTGTCTTCGATTCGGGCGACAAAGGCGCGGTCGATCTTCAGCGAGTTGAAGGGAAAGCGCGACAGGTAGGACAGCGAGGAATAACCGGTACCGAAGTCATCGATGGCGACACCAATACCGAGTTCGCGCAGTGCGCGCAATTGTTTGCAGGCCGCCGAGTCGGGGGTGACCAGCAGACTCTCGGTGATTTCCAGCGCCAGCCTTTCGGGGGGAAGGCCGCATTGTTCCAGGGTTTGGCTGACCAGTTGGCGGAATCCAGCCTGTTCCAGTTGGCGGGCCGAGACATTGACCGACAGGCGCAGACGCTGGCTGGCGATGGCAGGCCAAAGCGCCGCCTGGCGGCAGGCTTCGCGCAGCACGTATTCGCCGATGGCCGGAATCAGCCCGATGCTCTCGGCGACCGGGATGAACTCGTCCGGCGGCACCGGGCCGAGTTCGGCCGAATTCCAGCGGAGCAGGGCTTCGGCCGCGACCGGCAGGCCGCTGCTGGCATCGACCACGGGCTGGAAGACCAGCGAAAACTCGTCGCGTTCAAGGGCATCCTGGAGTCGGGTTTCAATTTGCAGCCGACGGGAAATCGCGTCGGCCAGAGTCTGGTTGAAGTGGCAGACCAGATTGCGGCCGCCTTCCTTGGCCTGATACATCGCCGCATCGGCGCTGACCATCATTTGTGCCGCATCGCTGCCATCGCGCGGGAAGGTGGCGATGCCGATGCTGGCGGTGATGGTCAGTGCCTGTTCGCCGATGTGCATCGGGGTGTTGAATTGCTGCAGGATTTTGCCGGCAACGACCCCGACGTCGCTTTCGGCGGCGAGTTCAGGCAGCAGGATCGCAAATTCGTCGCCGCCCAGGCGGGCGACTGTGTCGCTTTCGCGGACACAGGTGCGCAGCCAGACGGCCGCCGTGCGCAGGACCTGGTCGCCGGCAGCATGGCCGAGCGAGTCGTTGATCCGCTTGAAATTGTCGAGGTCGATGAACATCAGCGCCAGCGGTGTCCGGCTGCGCTGGGCCGCGTGCAGCGCCTTTTGCAGCCGGTCCTCGAACAGGAAGCGGTTGGGCAGGCCGGTGGCGGCATCGTGGTTGGCCTGCCAGGCAAAGCGGCTTTGCAGTTCGCGGTGGTTGCGCCACTGGCGCCAGGCAATCGCAAGCAGGGTCAGGCACAGCAGCAGCCCGGCCAGCGAGGTGACGAGGGGCAGGGCCAGGGTCTGGCGCCAACTGCTTTCGATCAGTTCCTCGTTGGCTGAAACATTGAGCAGCAGCCCGAATTCGTCAATGCTGCGATAGGCCACGCTGCGCGGCGTACCGTCGCCGGGATCGCGGCCGTGATAAAAGCCGTCGGCAGCCTGTAACTGGCGCGCGCGAAAGACGTCGATGTCGGCGTAGTCCTTGTCGTAAGCCTCGGCCTGGGCCGGGGTGCGGGCCAGCAGGCGGGCATCGGCACGGTACAGCGTGGTGACCGCACCTTCGATGCGGCTGATGCTCTGGTAGTAATCGGTCAGCTTCTCGATATCGATGCCGGCATAGATGGCACCGATGAAGCGGCCTTGGGCATCATGGCGGTTGAGGATGACCGGGATTGCCCAGCGTTGCGACTTGCGGCCAAAAATCGGGCGACCGATATAGACCCGCTTGCTTTCGCTGCGAGCCCTGGCTTCGCGGAAATAATCGCGGTCGCCATAGTGGGGGCGTGGTGCAGGAATCGGGATCGCGGCAGCCAGCAGTTCGCCCTCGCTGCCCAGCAAGTTGAGTGAGGCAACCATGGGAAAATCGGATTGGCGCGCGCGCAGAATCCGGGTAGCTTCGGCCATGTCCGCCGGGTGGTCGAGGCGTAGGTCGTGCAGGTCGGCCTCGATGTTGCGGAGCATCAGTTCGAGCGATTGAAAGGTGCGAGCGGTATAACCGCTCATCGCAGTGGCAAGCAGCTTCAGATCCCGCTCTACGGCTGCGTAGGCGCGGTCGCGCCGACTGAAGGTTTCGTAGGCCGTCAGGCTGACGATCAGGGCAACCAGAACAATGCCGGCAAGCAGCAGTTTACGCACGGGCAGGCCGGGCAGTCGATTCTGGCGGTCATGGCGGTAAGTCATGAGATGCAAATATAGCAGCCTCGGAAGCGGCTCGCGCAGCCGGTTACAATGCCGGCGCGGGCTGGCAGCGATTGATTGCACTGTTAGCGTAAACCAGTTGTCGCCGGGCTTGCGGCTGGCGTTTTTTTATAAGGGAGTATCGCCGATGAATGCGCTCGGTTTTCTCGCGGTTGGCAGCGGCGCAGCCCTGGGGGCCTGGTTGCGCTGGGGATTGGGGGTTCTGCTCAATCCGTTGTGGCTGGCCTTGCCTTTGGGAACGCTGGCCGCCAACCTCCTCGGCGGCTATCTGGTCGGGGTTGCCGTCGGCCTGTTTCATCTGCATGCGCAGTGGCCGCTGGCGCTCAAGTTGTTTGCGATCACCGGTTTTCTCGGCGGGTTGACCACCTTCTCGACTTTTTCTGCCGAGGTGGTCGAGCGCCTGCTGGCCGGACAATTGATCTTGGCCCTGGGGCTGGCCGGGGCGCATCTGGCCGGCTCCCTGCTGGCTACCTGGCTGGGACTGCTCAGCGTTGGCGCGACCAGAATCTGGGGCTAGGAAAAATCACCCTGCGACGGTCGCCGTCGCTGCGCAAAAAAACGCCCTGCCGGGGGGTGGGCAGGGCGGGCAAGTTAGGGCTTGTCCCGAGGGAGGCCTGTCTGGTGAGTTCCCATCATAATTGCTACATCAGCATTTGCCGATGCGTCGAATTGTCGCGCCCGCTCGCTGTTCACGCTGATTATTTGCCCTGGGCGGGAGGGGCGGCTAACGCCCATGGTGCTGCAGTCCAGTGGCCGCATATCGCCGGCAGGCGCAGAGTGACACCATGGGGCATCGCTTGGGGCGTTGTGGCTCGTGAGTGCTTGTCCCTGGCTATCAAGGCTGACTTGCAGTTTTCCGGGCAAAAAAAGCCCGTTTTTACGGTTGACCGTAAAAACGGGCCAGAAGCACCGCCGAGGCGGTGCAGAGGGTCGATTAAAAAGCCAGCAGGAATTTGAATGGTTTTTTGGGCTCTCTGAATCAGGTAGAGGGGGAATCATGCCTTGTATTGTTCTTTAGCTCAATGTCATTTTGCGGGTGGCCCTTGATGCATCTGCCTTGTTCTACCATGCCCCTTACGGCACGCTGCCGCACGAGGAGAAAAAGTTGATTGTTTTGTGCCGCTGGTTCTGTCTGCTGGCTTGCCTCCCTGGGCTGGCTTTGGCCTCCGACCGGCGGCCGCCGGTCTATCCCTTCGCCTTGGTCAATGTGTGGTGGAAATGCTCGCAAACCACCGATGATTTGCAGGAATTGCGGGTTGATTTCGAGATCGTGCGCGAGGTGAGTGCCGACTACGCGCTCTACATCGCGCCACTGGGCCTGATCCGCCTGGCCGAAATTGCCGCCTATGGCGGTTTGCAAACCCAGGTCCATGCCTGGAATTCCCTGCATCAGCAAAAGCCGCTGACCATCGGGCGGGGCGCACTGTTTTCGCGCTGGGCGCGCGACGGCGGCAAGGTCCCGCTGGCCTTCATGCGCGGTGAGGCGGAGACGTATTACGAAGCCGACGGCTACGAAGGCGAATTTGCCAGCGTACGCAGCCGCTACGCCTGGCGCAGCGGCCACTACAGCTATCGTCTGGTACGTGAGCAGGTGTCGCCGCCCGCCGGCTACAGCGGCCGCTGGTACGCCGCTTCGATCGAGCGGCGCGGTGCCGGCGAAGTGCCGCAATACATCGGTTCGCTGTTTTTCGAAGGCAAGCACTTCCCGCTCCGGCCGCGTATCGCCAACTTTGTCGAAGTCTACGGTCGACGCTCGCAAATCCCTGAAAGTGAAGTGATCTTCTCGCCGCCGCAGATCAACGGCCAGCCCTGCCTGCCGGAACGGGTGACGCCCAATTTTTCGGTCAAGTACCCCAAACGCTACGCCACCTTCGAACAACTCCCCGACGGCCGCGCCCGGGTGGTGGCGGTACCGGAAGGGTATTGAGGGCGGGGCGCGGCGGTCGCGGTAGAATCCCCCCTCGTTTTCCTCCCTGGTTGCAATGAGACAAGAAAGAACGGAACGGCGTCCGCAGGCGCCGAGCTTGGGTGCGCGGGCGTCTGCCGCGTTTGCTGGATTGACGGCGGATTTGAAGCGCTGGTCGGGATTGGCGCGTGAAGTGTCACGGTCGACCGGCGACAAAAAGCAAAAACTGCAGGCCGAGCTGGCGGCGTTGTTAGAGCGCTCGCAGGCGGCGGTGGCGGCGCGGCGCGCGAAGTTGCCGCGTCCGGAGTTTCAGGACGATCTGCCGGTCAATGAGCGGCGCGGCGAGATTGCCGAGCTGATTGCCCGGCATCAGGTGGTGATCGTCTGCGGTGAGACCGGCTCGGGCAAGACCACGCAGTTGCCGAAGATCTGTCTCGATCTTGGAATTGGCGCGCGTGGCCTGATCGGCCATACCCAGCCGCGCCGGCTGGCGGCGCGTTCGGTCGCGACCCGTCTGGCGCAGGAACTGAAAACTCAGGTGGGGGCGGGGGTGGGCGTCAAAATCCGCTTCCACGACAAGTCGACCGTGGATAGCTGGGTCAAGCTGATGACCGACGGCATCCTGCTCGCCGAGTCGCAGTCCGATCCTTTCCTCAACGCCTACGAGGCGATCATCATCGACGAGGCGCACGAGCGCAGCCTCAACATCGACTTCCTGCTCGGCTACCTCAAGCAGTTGCTGGCCAAGCGGCCCGACCTCAAGGTGATCATCACCTCGGCGACCATCGACGCCGAGCGTTTTGCCGAGCATTTCACGGTCAACGGCAAAAAAGCGCCGATTATCGAAGTCTCGGGCCGGCTTTATCCGGTCGAGGTGCGTTACCGGCCGGTTGATGATCTCGACAAGCAGGACGACGAGCGCGATCTGTACGACGCAATTGTCGATGCCGCCGACGAACTGGCGCGCCTCGGGCCTGGCGATATTCTGGTCTTTCTGCCCGGCGAGCGCGAAATCCGCGAGGCGGCCGAGGCCTTGCGCAAGCGAGCGCTGGCGCGGCCGGGGATGAGTTCGGCGCACGCACCGGAAATCCTGCCGCTGTTCTCGCGCCTGTCGGCTGGCGACCAGGACCGGATTTTCAAGTCGTCCGGCGGTCAGCGGCGGATCGTGCTGGCGACCAACGTCGCCGAAACCTCGCTCACCGTGCCCGGCATTCGCTACGTGATCGACACCGGTCTGGCGCGGGTCAAGCGTTACTCCTACCGCAACAAGGTCGAGCAGTTGCAGGTCGAGAAGATTTCGCAGGCCGCCGCGCGGCAGCGCGCCGGACGTTGCGGCCGGGTCGCCGCCGGGGTGTGTGTGCGCTTGTACGACGAGGCCGATTTCAACGCGCGGGCGCCGTTTACCGATCCGGAAATCCTGCGCTCGTCGCTGGCCGGCGTGATTCTGCGCATGAAGTCGCTGCGTCTGGCCGATGTCGAGACCTTCCCTTTCATCGAGCCGCCGCCGAACAAGGCGATCAGCGACGGTTACGCGCTGCTGCAGGAACTTGGCGCGCTCGATGACGAGAATCGGCTGACCAAGGTCGGCGAGGCGCTGGCCAAGCTGCCGCTCGATCCGCGCATCGGCCGCATGCTGGTCGCCGCCCGCGATCTCGGCTGTCTGCACGAGATGCTGATCATCGCCGCCGCGCTGTCGGTGCAGGACCCGCGCGAACGGCCGCAGGAGCGCCAGCAGGCGGCGGACGAGAAGCACAAGCAATGGGCCGACGAGAAATCGGAGTTCCTGACCTGGGTCAAGCTGTGGAATTGGTTCAAGCACGCGGTCGACCATAAAAAATCGAATAAATCGCTGGTGGACACGGTCCACGCGCATTTCCTGTCGTATTTGCGGCTGCGCGAATGGCGCGAAGTGCATGGCCAGTTGCACGCGATGGTGACCGAGCTGGGCTGGAAGGAAAACGAACTGCCCGGCACCTACGATGCGATCCACATGGCCTTGCTTTCCGGCCTGCTCGGCAACATTGGCTGCAAGTCGGACGAATCCGGCTATTACCTCGGCGCACGCGGTATCCGCTACCTGATCCATCCTTCGTCGCCGCTGCAGAAAAAGGCCGGCAAGTGGATCATGGCCGCCGAGATCACCGAAACCACCCGCCTGTTCGGGCGTTGCGTCGCCAAGATCGAGGCCGACTGGATCGAGAAGGTCGGCGCGCATCTGATCAAGCGCCAGTATTTTGACCCGCACTGGGAAAAGAAGGCGATGCAGGTTGCGGCCTGGGAGCGGACGACGCTCTACGGCGTGGTGATCAATCCCAAGCGGCGCATCCATTACGGGCCGCTGGCGCCGTCCGAGTCGCGCGACATCTTCATTCGCCAGGGCTTGGTCGCCGAAGAGATCGACGAGACCTACGCCAAGCGCTGGCCCTTCTATCAGCACAACCAGAAGCAGATCCGCGATATTGAGAAGATCGAGCACAAGCAGCGGCGGCAGGATGTGCTGGTCGACGACGAACTGATCTACGCCTTCTACGACCACCTGATTCCCGAAGGCGTGCACAACGGCGTTACCTTCGACCACTGGCGCAAAACCGCTGAGCAGGAAAACGCCAAACTGCTGTTCCTGGCCAAGGATGACCTGATGCGGCACTCGGCCGCCGGCGTCACCACCGAGGCCTTCCCGCATCAGATCAAGGTCGGCGGCGTCGAGTACGGGCTCAGCTACCACTTCGAGCCGGGTTCGCCGAAGGACGGCGTCACCCTGACCTTGCCGCTGGCGCAGCTTAACCAGATTCCGGCGGCGCGCATGGAGTGGCTGGTGCCGGGGCTGATCAAGGAAAAGCTGGTGCAGTTGATTAAGACGCTGCCGCAGCGCATCCGCGCCAAGCTGGTGCCGGTGCCGGAATTTGTCGAGGAATTCCTGTCGACCGTGCAAGGCAACGACAAGAAGCTCAATCAGGGCCTGTTGCCGCCCCTGATCGACTACATCCTTGAAGCGCGCGGCCTCAATGCCCGGGGCTGGGCGGTGACGCCGGATGCCTTCCGGCCCGACGCGCTGCCGGCGCATTTCTCGATGAACTACAAGTTGATCGACGAGCACGGCCGCCAGCTGGATATGAACCGCAGCCTGGTTGCGCTGCGCGGCGAGTGGGGCAACTCAGCGAAGCAGGAATTCGCCGAATTGCATGAAACGCCGTCGGAATACACTCAATTGACCGACTGGAGCTTCGGCGAACTGCCAGAGTTGATGGAAGTGCCGGTCTCTGGGCAGACGGTGATCGGCTACCCCGGCCTGAGCGACGACGGCGAAAGCGTTAGTCTTAAGGTCTTCGACTCGGCGGAAGAAGCGGCCGAGGTGCATCGCCAGGGCTTGCTGCGGCTGTACATGCTGCAGTTCAAGGAGCAGGTGAAGTATTTCGACAAGAACGTGCCGGGGCTGACCCAGATGGGGATGCAGTACATGGCGCTGGGGACGACTGATGAACTCAAGCGCCAGATCGTCGATCTGACCTTTGCCCGCGCCTGTCTCGCTGAACCTCTGCCGACCACGCCGGAAGCCTTCAAGGCGCGCTGTGCCGAGGCCAAGGCACGGTTGGGGCTGATCATGCAGGAAATCTGCCGCCTGGTTGGCACCGTTCTCTCCGAGTGGCAGGCGGCAACCAAGAAACTGGCTGGTTTCAAGGCTTACCCAGCGGTAGTCCAGGATGTCGAGGCGCAGTTGAAACGTCTGGTGGGCAAGCGTTTCGTACTTGATACGCCGTTCGAGCGCTTGCAGCACTACCCGCGTTACCTCAAGGCGATTACCGTCCGTCTCGACAAGCTCAAGGCCGGCGGCGCCGCCGGTGCCAGCCGCGACGCGCAGGCGATGGCCGAATACGCGGCCTTGTGGATCAATTACGAACGGCGGGCGGTGCAATTGGCCAAACTGCACACGGTCGACCCGCAAATCGAGCAATTCCGCTGGCTGCTGGAAGAATTGCGCGTCGGCTTGTATGCTCAGGAGTTACGCACGCCGGTGCCGGTCTCGGTCAAGCGGCTGCAAAAACAATGGGAAGGGATACGCAATGGCTAATCTTTCGGCGAAGGCCGGGCGCACATGAGTCAATCACTGACCGACGCACTCGGACTGGTGGCGCTGGCGCTGATGCGCTCGCTCGGCAGTTTGCGCAGCCCGGTGGTCTGGTTCTACCTGCTGGCACCGGCGGCTGCGGCGTTTTTTATCTGGATGGGGCTGGCGATTTGGGGCGTCGGCGCAGTGGTCGACTGGCTGCTGGCCAATCCGCCGATGACGCTGCTCGCCTCGTGGGGCTTGATCTGGCTGGCCAATTTGCTGGCCTGGCTGGGCGGCTGGATGGCGATTTTCGCCGCCGCTTACCTGACCACCGCCTTGCTCGCCGCCGTGCTGGTGCTGCCCTTGATGCTGCGCCATCTGGCTCGTGGCGAATACGCCGATGTTGCACCGCTGGGGGCGGACAGTTTTATTGCTGCCACGGTCAACAGCCTGTGGGCGGCATTTTTGTTTATTGCCGCCTGGCTGGCGACCGTGCCGCTGTGGCTGATTCCCGGCCTGGGGCTGATCCTGCCGCTGTTGCTGATGGCCTGGTTCAATCGCCGTACCTTTGCTTACGACGCCCTGGCGCAGCATGCCAATGCGGGTGAATGGGCGCTGTTGCAGCGCGAGCAGCGGCAAGCGATGTTCCTGCTCGGCCTGCTGATGGCGGTGCTGGCGCACCTGCCGTTTGTGGGGCTGCTGGTGCCGGCGCTGGCCGCGCTGGCTTATGTGCACCTCGGTCTGGAATCCTTGCGCCGCTTGCGCGGCGAGGCCTTGCTGCTTGGCGAGGCCGAGCGGATTCCCGACTGAGTCGCTGTTGGCGCTTATTTTTTCGGAGAATCTGCTGCATGAAAACCTTTGGCGCAATCATCATTGGTGACGAAATCCTGTCCGGCAAGCGCCAGGACAAACACTTCGCCAAAATTGCCGAGATGCTGGCCCTGCGTGGCTTGCGGTTGTCGTGGGTCGAGTATCTCGGCGACGACCGCGAGCGGCTGGCGGCAACTTTTCGCCGCACCATGGCCGCCGGTGACGTGGTTTTTTCCTGCGGAGGCATCGGCAATACCCCGGACGATCACACCCGTCAGGCGGTGGCGCAGGCGCTTGGTGTCGGCCTGGAGTTGCATGCTGCCGCTTTTGAGGAACTGAAGATTCGCTTTGCCGGCGAGGAGATCACCGAACAGCGCAAATTGCTGGTCACTTTCCCGCAAGGTGTGCAGATGATCCCCAACCCGTTCAACCGGATTGCCGGCTTCATGACGCATGAACATTATTTTGTGCCCGGCTTTCCGCAGATGGCGCATCCCATGCTTGAGTGGGCACTCGATACCTTCTACCGCGAGCAATTTCAGCCGGTGGCCGGGCGAGTCGAGAAGGCGATGCTGCTGACTGGCCCGAATGCCTACGAAAGTGCCTTGCTTGACCTGATGGAGCGGATCGTTGCTGTCTATCCCGATCTGCGCCTGTTTTCGCTGCCCTCATTGATCGGCAAGGAGCGCAAGCATCTGGAGTTGGGGGTCGAAGGCGAGCCGCTGCGGGTCGAGCAGGCGCTGGCGGATATTCGTTGCGAAATCGAGCGTCGCGGTATTACTTGGGTATGGCGCGACTGAGTGGCAGTCACTGCAATCATGCCGCCTGAACAGCAATACGGGCGGCGATATGTGGATGCTGACTGCCGGAACAAAAATATAAAGGCCACCGATGTGCATCGGTGGCCTTTGATTGTGGCCGTTGCGTCTGGCGCCGGCCGCTCTGCCGCTTAGGCCGAGAAGGAGGAGCCGCAGCCGCAGGTCGAAGTGGCGTTCGGATTGCGGATCACGAACTGCGATCCTTCAAGACCTTCGCTGTAGTCAATCTCGGCACCGCTCAGGTACTGGAAGCTCATCGGGTCGATCAGCAGGGTGACGCCGTCTTTTTCCATCACGGTGTCGTCTTCGGCGACTTCTTCGTCAAAGGTGAAACCGTACTGGAAGCCGGAGCAGCCACCGCCGGTGACGAAAACGCGTAGCTTCAGATTGGTGTTGCCTTCTTCTTCGATCAACTCGCGGACCTTGCCTGCGGCACTGTCAGTGAAAATCAGCGGGGCGGTGGTTTCGGCAACTGCGTTCATAGGGTAACTCCAGATAAAAATCGTGCGAAATTATGAGAGCGAGTGAGAACTCGGTCAAACGGTTTGATCAGCCGGACTTTCGGTTGGTTCCGCGGCCCGGCTCGGCCGATGAACCAGGTGGCCTTCAATAATTGCTCCCTGATGCATTTCGATGGTGTCGTATTCAACATCGCCAATAATTCGGGCCTTGGGATGCATTTCGATCGAAGTTTGTACCTTGACCGGGCCGACAACGGTGCCGCTGATGATCATATGGTCGACATTGACTGCGCCTTCGATCTGGGCTTTTTCGCTGATCACCAGCACCGAGGCAGATCCGCTTTCGGTGGCTTCAACATTCCCCTTGATCTCGCCGTCAACCCGCAGTCCGCCGGCAAACCGGATATTGCCTTCAATCATGGTGCCCGCACCGATCAGGCTATCGATCTTGCTGGGCGGTTTGCCTTCAGTTTTGCGTCCGAACATGCTTGCTCCCTTTAATCGGCTCAATATGCTTGCTGCGAAGTGTATCACCCTGTAATACACGGAATTCGGCACTTACCGGCTCGGCATCGCTCGGGAGCTCAAGGCGGCCCTCGCGTCTGGTGAAATGCTTGACCTCGAGAGTGAAAGCTTCTTGGTCGCGACTTTCGGGAAACAGCAAAGTGCTGCCGTCAGCAAGAGTAATCGCCAGTTGTAGCCGTCCTTTATAGATGGGCGCCTGCTTGCTGGGGCGGTAACCGAATACCGCGCGATAACGATAGCTGTCGCCATCCTTGCTGATCTGGGCGCTATCGATACGGACCTGTCCTTCTTCGCCGGCTTGCGGGATGAGGCGTTCAAACAGCCGGATGTCTTCTTTAAGAGCGGCATTTTCCCTTTCGAGGGTCTGAATGCGGTTGGCCAACTGTTGCTGTGTGGCCTTTTCAATATTGACGACATTGCCCGCAGTATTGCTGCGGACGTTCAACTCACCCACCTCGTTACGCAATTTGTAGATTTCCTGTCGCAGTTCGCGGGTATCTGCATGATCGGCGGCGCTGTCCAGCCAGTGGGAAATCAACAGGATGCACAGCCAGAAAAGGCTGGTGACAAGCATCCATTGCCAGGGAATCTGGTTGCGAATGACCAGTTGAGGGGCGGCGATGCCGAACCGCCGATGGAGTCTGCGCAGTTTCATTAATACTGATGAACCGGATTGCACCGGCATCATGGTTGGGAAGCGCCGACTTTGGCATAGTCGGCGAACAGGGGCAAGTCACCATTGGCGCCAAGTTCGGTGCAACTATTTTTTGCCCAGGGTGTTGACGTATTTTTAAAGTTGAGTAGAATGCGCACCTCTTCGACGCGACGGGGATTCGGAAACGAGTCAGGAAGCGAAGCGGCGAAGAGTGAAGCGGTTTTTTAGGTATTGTTTTTCGGCGGTTTCGAAAAAGAAATTTTAAAAAAGTGCTTGACGAGAAGTGAGGAGTTGTTCATAATCTCGCTTCTCTGCTGCAGACGACGAGTTGTTTGAAACGACGAGTTGGCGCGGTAGTGATCTTTAACAATTTGGACAACCGATAGGTGTGGGTGTCTTGATGCGAAAGCGAGCAATCGCAAATAGTATTAAGGCAAATACACCGAGTAATAGGTAGAGAAATCTACCGTCAGTGAATTTGCGAGTTTGTTGGATTGAACTGAAGAGTTTGATCCTGGCTCAGATTGAACGCTGGCGGCATGCCTTACACATGCAAGTCGAACGGCAGCGGACCTTCGGGTGCCGGCGAGTGGCGAACGGGTGAGTAAAGTATCGGAACGTACCTTTCAGTGGGGGATAACGTAGCGAAAGTTACGCTAATACCGCATATTCTCTGAGGAGGAAAGCAGGGGACCTTCGGGCCTTGCGCTGATAGAGCGGCCGATATCAGATTAGCTAGTTGGTGGGGTAAAGGCCTACCAAGGCGACGATCTGTAGCGGGTCTGAGAGGATGATCCGCCACACTGGGACTGAGACACGGCCCAGACTCCTACGGGAGGCAGCAGTGGGGAATTTTGGACAATGGGCGAAAGCCTGATCCAGCCATGCCGCGTGAGTGAAGAAGGCCTTCGGGTTGTAAAGCTCTTTCGGCCGGGAAGAAATCGTGTGGGCTAATACCCTACATGGATGACGGTACCGGAATAAGAAGCACCGGCTAACTACGTGCCAGCAGCCGCGGTAATACGTAGGGTGCGAGCGTTAATCGGAATTACTGGGCGTAAAGCGTGCGCAGGCGGTTTGGTAAGACAGGCGTGAAATCCCCGGGCTCAACCTGGGAACTGCGCTTGTGACTGCCTCACTAGAGTACGGCAGAGGGGGGTGGAATTCCACGTGTAGCAGTGAAATGCGTAGAGATGTGGAGGAACACCGATGGCGAAGGCAGCCCCCTGGGCCGATACTGACGCTCATGCACGAAAGCGTGGGTAGCAAACAGGATTAGATACCCTGGTAGTCCACGCCCTAAACGATGTCAACTAGTTGTTGGGGGGGTAAAACCCTTTAGTAACGTAGCTAACGCGTGAAGTTGACCGCCTGGGGAGTACGGCCGCAAGGTTAAAACTCAAAGGAATTGACGGGGACCCGCACAAGCGGTGGATGATGTGGATTAATTCGATGCAACGCGAAAAACCTTACCTACCCTTGACATGTTCAGAAGCCTGAAGAGATTTGGGTGTGCCCGAAAGGGAACTGGAACACAGGTGCTGCATGGCTGTCGTCAGCTCGTGTCGTGAGATGTTGGGTTAAGTCCCGCAACGAGCGCAACCCTTGTCGTTAATTGCCATCATTAAGTTGGGCACTTTAGCGAGACTGCCGGTGACAAACCGGAGGAAGGTGGGGATGACGTCAAGTCCTCATGGCCCTTATGGGTAGGGCTTCACACGTCATACAATGGTCGGTACAGAGGGTTGCCAAGCCGCGAGGTGGAGCCAATCCCAGAAAGCCGATCGTAGTCCGGATTGGAGGCTGCAACTCGCCTCCATGAAGTCGGAATCGCTAGTAATCGCGGATCAGCATGTCGCGGTGAATACGTTCCCGGGTCTTGTACACACCGCCCGTCACACCATGGGAGTGGGTTCTGCCAGAAGTAGGTAGCCTAACCGCAAGGGGGGCGCTTACCACGGCAGGGTTCATGACTGGGGTGAAGTCGTAACAAGGTAGCCGTAGGGGAACCTGCGGCTGGATCACCTCCTTTCTAGAGAAAAGCATCCTGGCACCCACAACCTATCGGTTGTTCATAGAAGTAGCAAACAGACGGAGGGTCTGTAGCTCAGTCGGTTAGAGCACCGTCTTGATAAGGCGGGGGTCGTTGGTTCGATTCCAACCAGACCCACCAAACGTCTATCAGATAAACATGAATACGTGTTTAACGGGGGATTAGCTCAGCTGGGAGAGCACCTGCTTTGCAAGCAGGGGGTCGTCGGTTCGATCCCGTCATCCTCCACCAAAACCTAAAGATAAGCATGGGTTGTTTATCTTTAGCGTTTGGTAAAACAAATTGCTACTGTTCTTTAACAAATTGGAAGAAGGTTGTAAGCGCTTTGATGAGAAGCGACTTACACAGTGATTGCATCTGTTTCTGGCTTACAGCTAGGTCAGAAACGGCACAAAGTTTATTGAGTTGCCTGTAACCGTCTCGCAAGAGACATCAAGGTTATAGGATCAAGCGACTAAGTGCATGTGGTGGATGCCTTGGCGATCACAGGCGATGAAGGACGTGCAAGCCTGCGAAAAGCACGGGGGAGTTGGCAACGAAGCATTGATCCCGTGATGTCCGAATGGGGAAACCCACCCGCAAGGGTATCGCTTACTGAATACATAGGTAAGCGAGGCGAACCCGGTGAACTGAAACATCTAAGTAGCCGGAGGAAAAGAAATCAACCGAGATTCCCTAAGTAGTGGCGAGCGAACAGGGAAGAGCCTGACAGTGATAGCAGGAGTGTTAGCAGAACGGAATGGAAAGTCCGGCCGTAGTGGGTGATAGCCCCGTATGCGAAAACACACCTGTGGTACTAAGCTGGAGAAAAGTAGGGCGGGGCACGTGAAACCTTGTCTGAACATGGGGGGACCATCCTCCAAGGCTAAATACTCGTGATCGACCGATAGCGAACTAGTACCGTGAGGGAAAGGCGAAAAGAACCCCGGGAGGGGAGTGAAATAGAACCTGAAACCGCATGCATACAAACAGTGGGAGCCTCCTTGTGGGGTGACTGCGTACCTTTTGTATAATGGGTCAGCGACTTACGTTCAGTTGCGAGCTTAACCGAATAGGGGAGGCGTAGCGAAAGCGAGTCTGATAAGGGCGTTTAGTAGCTGGGCGTAGACCCGAAACCGGATGATCTATCCATGGCCAGGATGAAGGTTGGGTAACACCAACTGGAGGTCCGAACCCACTAGTGTTGAAAAACTAGGGGATGAGCTGTGGATAGGGGTGAAAGGCTAAACAAATCCGGAAATAGCTGGTTCTCCCCGAAAACTATTTAGGTAGTGCGTCTTGTATCACTTCCGGGGGTAAAGCACTGTTATGGCTAGGGGGTCATTGCGACTTACCAAACCATGGCAAACTCTGAATACCGGAAAGTGCGAGCAAGGCAGACAGACAGTGGGTGCTAACGTCCATTGTCAAGAGGGAAACAACCCAGACCGCCAGCTAAGGTCCCTAAGACACAGTTAAGTGGGAAACGAGGTGGGAAGGCATAGACAGCTAGGAGGTTGGCTTAGAAGCAGCCACCC
This sequence comes from Dechloromonas sp. ZY10, assembly GCF_041378895.1. Lineage (NCBI taxonomy): Bacteria > Pseudomonadati > Pseudomonadota > Betaproteobacteria > Rhodocyclales > Azonexaceae > Dechloromonas > Dechloromonas aquae. Next base: position 2,798,373 of record NZ_CP144212.1, on the reverse strand, counting down.
TTTAAAGAAAGCGTAATAGCTCACTAGTCGAGTCGTCCTGCGCGGAAGATGTAACGGGGCTCAAACTGTGCACCGAAGCTGCGGATATCGAAAGATATGGTAGGGGAGCGTTCTGTAGGTCTGTGAAGGTGTCTTGTAAAGGATGCTGGAGATATCAGAAGTGCGAATGCTGACATGAGTAGCGATAAAGCGGGTGAAAGGCCCGCTCGCCGAAAGCCCAAGGTTTCCTACGCAACGTTCATCGGCGTAGGGTGAGTCGGCCCCTAAGGCGAGGCTGAAAAGCGTAGTCGATGGGAAACAGGTTAATATTCCTGTACCGGTTCTAGATGCGATGTGGGGACGGAGAAGGTTAGGTCAGCCATCTGTTGGAATAGGTGGTTTAAGCGTGTAGGAGTGTCCCGTAGGCAAATCCGCGGGAATTATCTGAGGCGTGATGACGAGGTGCTACGGCACTGAAGTGATTGATACCAAGCTTCCAGGAAAAGCCACTAAGCTTCAGTCTAGAAACGACCGTACCGCAAACCGACACAGGTGGGCAGGATGAGAATTCTAAGGCGCTTGAGAGAACTCAGGAGAAGGAACTCGGCAAATTGACACCGTAACTTCGGGAGAAGGTGTGCCCTAGTAGTGTGATAGCCCTGCGGCTGGAGCACGAATGGGTTGCAGTGAAATGGTGGCTGCGACTGTTTAATAAAAACACAGCACTCTGCAAACACGAAAGTGGACGTATAGGGTGTGACGCCTGCCCGGTGCCGGAAGGTTAAGTGATGGGGTGCAAGCCCTTGATCGAAGCCCCGGTAAACGGCGGCCGTAACTATAACGGTCCTAAGGTAGCGAAATTCCTTGTCGGGTAAGTTCCGACCTGCACGAATGGCGTAACGATGGCCACACTGTCTCCTCCTGAGACTCAGCGAAGTTGAAATGTTTGTGAAGATGCAATCTCCCCGCGGCAAGACGGAAAGACCCCATGAACCTTTACTGTAGCTTTGCATTGGACTTTGAATCGGTCTGTGTAGGATAGGTGGGAGACTGTGAAACCGGGACGCTAGTCTCGGTGGAGTCGTCCTTGAAATACCACCCTGATTTATTTGAGGTTCTAACCTACGCCAGTGAATCCTGGCGGGGGACCGTGCATGGTAGGCAGTTTGACTGGGGCGGTCTCCTCCCAAAAGGTAACGGAGGAGTACGAAGGTACGCTTAGGGCGGTCGGACATCGCCCATAAAGTGCAATGGCAAAAGCGTGCTTGACTGCGAGACCCACAAGTCGAGCAGGTGCGAAAGCAGGTCATAGTGATCCGGTGGTTCTGTATGGAAGGGCCATCGCTCAACGGATAAAAGGTACTCTGGGGATAACAGGCTGATACCGCCCAAGAGTTCATATCGACGGCGGTGTTTGGCACCTCGATGTCGGCTCATCTCATCCTGGGGCTGTAGCCGGTCCCAAGGGTATGGCTGTTCGCCATTTAAAGAGGTACGTGAGCTGGGTTTAAAACGTCGTGAGACAGTTTGGTCCCTATCTGCCGTGGGCGCTGGAAATTTGAAGGGGGCTGCTCCTAGTACGAGAGGACCGGAGTGGACATTCCTCTGGTGTACCGGTTATGACGCCAGTCGTATCGCCGGGTAGCTATGAATGGAAGAGATAAACGCTGAAAGCATCTAAGCGTGAAACTCGCCTTAAGATGAGATTTCCCGGAGTCTTGAACTCCCTAAAGGGTCGTCGAAGACCACGACGTTGATAGGCTGGGTGTGGAAGCGCAGTAATGCGTTAAGCTAACCAGTACTAATTGCCCGTGCGGCTTGATCCTATAACCTTGATAATGCACGCAACACAATAAACGCAATCACTAATACCTTCTTCCAATACACCGAATAGCAACATTCGGAATACAACCAGTTTCCGTCTGGCGGCAATAGCCTTCTGGTACCACCCCTTCCCTTCCCGAACAGGACCGTGAAACAGATGAGCGCCAATGATAGTGAGCACCTCGCTCGCGAAAGTAGGTCACCGCCAGACATCCCATTCAGAACCCCTCCTACACAACCGTAGCGAGGGGTTCTTCGCTTTCGCCATTACAAAAATCAACTAATTACCCCCGCCAACGCCTCTCCTGTGCGCAATGTCAGGCTTCGATTTTTCTCGGAAAAATCGAAGCCTGAGTGTGAAAATTGGAAGAGGTGGGGTTTTAGTCAGCCTGAGTGATGGATTTGATCGCTTGAGCTGCGGCAATCATCCCAAAAACGGATGTAACACACACCGAGGAGCCGAAGCCGGCGCAATTGAGGCCGGAAGATGTCCGCTCAGTAGCGCATGCTCCCTTGTTCTCTGGATACTGCATGGCTTCGTCGGAAAAAATTGCGGCGATCCCGAATTTTTTCTTTGGGTCACGTGGGAAATTGTGGCTGCGCCGTAATTGGGAGCGAATCTTAGCAAGTAAGGGGTCTTGAATGGTCTGGCTCAGATCGCTGCTGCGAATCCGGGTTGGATCAAGCTTTCCCCCCGCAGCACCAACGACGATAAGCGGTAATCGTTGTTTGCGGCACTCGATAATCAAGGCAATTTTTGGCTTGACCTGGTCAATTGCGTCTATAACAACAGAGAATGGTTGGCTCAAAAACTCGCTACAGTTTTCAGGGGTGACAAAATCCTCAATACAGTCGACCCGGCAATCCGGGTTGATCAACTTGATTCTTCTGCGCATGGCCTCGACTTTGGCCAGTCCGTAAATATCGTCGAGTGCGTGTATTTGTCGGTTGGTATTCGACTCGGCGACCATGTCCAGGTCGATCAAGGTCAAGTGACCGACTTTGCTTCTCGCGAGGGCCTCCACGCACCATGAGCCAACCCCGCCGATGCCGATAATGCAGATATGGGCGTTTTCCAGTTTTTTGGCGGCGGTTTCGCCGTACAGGCGGCTGACACCGCCAAAACGGCGATCGCCGCCAGGCAGACTACTCATGCATTCTCCAGTGTTTTGCGGATCACCGCGTTGAAAGGTCCGATCCACTCCGGTGCGAATTGCTTGTTACCCGCATTTATCTCGGCAATGGCACGCAAGACAGAGCGATTTTTTCCCCGATGAATATGTTTGAGCATCACGGCTTCAAAAGCATCGACGATTGACAGGATTTTGGCTCCTGGCGTGATTTCTTCATGTTTCAAGGCTAGCGGGTAGCCGCCACCATCGTACATTTCATGGTGCTGGGCAACCATGCTGGCTGCGGCATCCCAGCCGGGAATGCGTTGGAGAAGGCCGGCGGCAAAGCCAGGATGATTGCGCAAAATCTGTTTTTCCTCATCGCTCATCCGGCCGACTTTCAGCCAAACGCTTTCCGGTAGCAGCATCATCCCGACGTCGTGCATATAGACAGCAGCCTCAAGTTGTTGGGCATCAACCGGGCTTCCTGCAATGCGATTGGTTTCCTGTGCCAGGCGCAAGATGCGGGCGGTTCTCCCTTTGAAAAGAGGGGAACGACTCTCGAACTGCAGTGCGAGCGAGCGGAAAAACTCCAGATCCTCATCCGGACCTTCGGGGGCTGACGTTTGTTGCGGCAGCGGGCGCGGTGCCGGGGCGGTCGTATTGCCGCTAATTGGACGAAATCCTGTGACAGCCTCAATCAAGTCTGCAGCGAGGGGATCAATTCGCTCGGCGGGCGCCTGCGAGATTTCTTCCAGCCCTTGCAGCAACTGCTCAAGTTGCAGCGGTTCCAGCGATTTCCCGCCTAGTGTCGCATCGGTTGCCAGTTCGAGGCGATCGATCGAAAGCAGAATTAATTCGGCAAGCAAATCCGAAAATGGAAACTCTCCATCGCGAAAACGCGACATCAGGCTTTCGATTGGGTGAGCCAGAAGAACGCCGATCTGGAATTTGCACAGGGCGGCATCACCCTTGATGTTGTGGATTGCTCGAAACAGGTCGGCGGTGACTTCCCGGTCGGCGCCCAGATTTTTCAAGCGTGCCACATCGCGTTCAACCTCTGGTGCTCGGTCGCTCAAAACGTCGGCAAACTCTTCCATTGCCTCCCGATCCTGGATGACCGGAGTGGCAAATGAACGGCTATTCATGATCTTCTCCCTGCGGCAGATTAGATGGCTAAGTGACTACAGCTGCTGGTTTTGTCAGTTTAGCCGAAAGCGTACTCTGTTCGTTGTGATTCACTCGTTTATAGGCGGGGCGAACCCTTGACGCGGGTGGGTTGGGCGCCTAACATTCCGCGCTTCAGCAAAGGGTTGCCTACCGTGACATTGGAACAGCTTTATGCCCTGATCGGGCAAGACATGAAGGCCGTCGATGCGGTCATTCGCGAACGACTTTATTCCGATGTCGTTTTGGTCCGGCAGGTTGCCGAATATATCATCGGCAGCGGTGGCAAGCGGATGCGCCCGGCCTTGTTGCTGCTGGTCGCCGGTGCGCTAGGTTACCAGGGGACCCGGCATCACGACTTGGCAGCGGTGGTTGAGTTCATTCATACCGCGACCTTGTTGCACGACGACGTAGTGGACGAATCGGCGCTACGGCGCGGCCGCGATACTGCCAATGCTGCTTTTGGCAATGCCGCCAGTGTACTGGTTGGCGATTTCCTGTATTCCCGTGCTTTCCAGATGATGGTTGCCGTCGACAACATGCGCGTGATGCAAGTGTTGTCCGATGCCACCAACGTGATCGCGGAAGGCGAAGTCCTGCAGTTGATGAATTGCCATGACGCCGATGTGGACGAGGCGCGGTACATGCAGGTCATTCATTACAAGACCGCCAAATTGTTCGAGGCGGCTGCTCGCCTGGGGGCGATCCTCTGTGATGCTCCGCCGGAGCTGGAAGCGGCGATGGCTGCCTATGGCATGCACTTGGGAACGGCTTTCCAGCTGATCGACGATGTTCTCGACTACTCCGGGCAGGAGGCCGACACGGGCAAGCATCTGGGCGACGACCTGGCCGAAGGCAAGCCGACCCTGCCGCTGATTTACGTGATGCAGCATGGCAATCCGGAACAGGCAGCCTGTGTTCGTCAAGCCATCGAGACTGGCGGCCGCGATGCTTTCCCTGAAGTGCTGGCGGCAATTCGCGAAACCGGAGCGCTGGCACATGCGCGGGCCTGTGCCCAGCGCGAAGCTGAGGCAGCAAAACAGGTTATTTTTGCTTTGGGGGCTTCCCAATACAAAGAAGCCCTGCTAGAATTGTGCTTCTTCGCTGTTGAGAGAAACCACTGAGTTTCTCGGCGGATGTCGGAGTGTAGCTCAGCCTGGTAGAGCACTGCGTTCGGGACGCAGGGGTCGCATGTTCGAATCATGTCACTCCGACCAAAAAACTGAAAAGCTTACGGATTACCGTAGGCTTTTTTTGTTTGTGGATGTCGTTTGGCGAGGTTTTCGCAGATGAAGTATTTGCTGCTGCTCGTTTTTCTGGCTGTTCTGTGGTGGATTTTCCGCCGGCCAGCCGTTTCCGGTGGCAACGATATCCGAGCGGAGCAGAAGCCGCCAGAATCCATGTATTGCTGTGCCTACTGCGGCGTTCATTTCCCGGCCAGTGACGGCGAAGAAGCGGGCGGGCGCCACTATTGCTCATCCGAGCATCGTCGGGCATCCGGACAGTGAAGCAGCACTGGCTATCGGCCACTTGGGAGGCCAACTGGCGCTCTTTCCAGTATTTCAATCTTTATCGGCTGATTCTGACCGCGCTGTTTTTTCTGGTCATCGTGACGCCCAGTGACTGGGTGATTCGCTCGCTTGGCCTGGCCTCGCAGGGGCTGATTTTCCCGCTCTCCCTTTATGCCTCGCTGGTGGTTGGCGGGCTTTTGCTTTCGATACATTGGCAGCGGCATTTTAATGCCCAGCTTTCCTTCCAGGTACTGGTTGATGTGCTGCTATCTGGGTTGCTGCTTTATCGTGCCGGTGGTGTGGTCAGTGGCCTCGGCATATTGATGCTGGTCAGTCTGGCTGCAGCCAGTCTGGTTGGGCGCGGGCGCCTGGTGTTGCTGTATGCTGCTCAGGCAACACTCGCCGTGCTGGCGGCTCAGGTGGCGGTAATTCTGGCCAATGTGGCGGACTTTTCCTCACTCTTTCATGCCGGGCTGGTTTCGGCTGCATTCTTCGCAACGGCAATTCTTGCCCGTCTGCTCGGGCAAAGGCTGATGGCGAATGAGGAACTGGCCAAGCGACGCGGGGTGGCGCTGGAAAACCAGATCCGGATCAGTCAGCGTGTGGTCGAGCGCATGCAGGATGGGGTGCTGATAGTCGGGCTTGGTGGGCAGGTCTTGCGCAACAATCCGGTTGCTGCCCAATTAATGGGTATCGGCGACCACGGGCAGCTTCGGCTGCCGGCCGCAGTCGATGCCGGGTTGGCGGCCTGGCGGACGGGGAGCGGTTCACCCAGCATCGAATTTACGCTGGCGCAAGGTGGCGAATGGCGGGCACGTTTTGAAGCCACGGATAGTAGCGATGGAGAGGCGCTGGTCTTTCTTGAAGACCTGGGGCGGATTCGTGCACAGGCACAGCAACTCAAGTTGGCTGCGCTGGGGCGTTTGACCGCCAGCATTGCCCACGAAATCCGCAATCCATTGGCGTCGATTGCGCATGCTGGCGAATTGTTACGCGAAGAGTGCCGTGATCCGCTGGCCCAGCGCTTGCTCCGCATCGTCGGCGACAATGTCGGGCGGCTCGACCGGATTGTCCGCGATGTGCTTGATCTGGGGAGGCAACGCGAGACGATGCCGGAATGCTTGGCGCTGGGTGAATTTTGCCGTACTTTCCTCGATGAGTTTGCCCAGTGCGAACAACTGGAGCCAGGCGTCGTGGTATTGGGCGCAGAAAGCGAGACCACTCTGTATTTTGACCGTTCGCAGCTGCGTCAGGTGCTGTGGAATTTATTGGCCAATGCCCTGCGGCATGCTTCGCGGCGCCCGGGCGCGGTGCATATGCGGGTGCTCCCGGGGGCGCTACCAGGACGGGTAGAATTGCATCTGCGCGATGACGGTCCGGGTATTGCCGCCGCCGATCGCGACAAGATATTCGAGCCCTTCTTTACCACCCATCATCAAGGGACGGGACTGGGACTGTTCATTGCTCGCGAACTCTGTGCGGCCAACGGTGCCACGCTGGATTTATTGCCGGTTGAGCGGGGAGCGCATTTCATCATTGCAGGGAGAGGCGAAGCGTGTCGGCAGCCAGAAACGAACGTAGCGGACGGCAACCGCTGAGCCGGGTTCTCATCGTCGATGACGAGGCGGATATTCGTGAATTGATTGATCTGACGCTATCGCGAATGGGCTTGGCAGCCGAGTCTGCCGGCAGTGTTGCCGAGGCTCGGGCAGCGCTGGCGGCCGGACATTTCGATCTTTGCCTTACCGACATGCGCTTGCCTGACGGTGACGGCCTGGAGATCGTCCGCCACATTCTCGAATGTAGTCCGCGTACGCCGGTGGCCGTGATTACTGCATTCGGCAGCGCCGAAAATGCAGTTGCTGCATTGAAGGCCGGAGCCTTTGACTATTTGGCCAAGCCGGTCGGGCTCGATCAATTGCGGGCACTGGTCAAGTCGGCTTTGCGTTTGCCCGGAGAGGCGCCGGTCGGCGAGGCAGAAGTGTTGTTGCTCGGACATTCGCCGGCGATGCAGCAGGTGCGCGAAACCATCGGCAAACTTGCGCGCAGCCAGGCACCGGTTTACGTTTCCGGCGAGTCGGGTAGCGGCAAGGAATTGGCTGCCCGTCAGATTCACGCGCTGGGGATGCGCAGTGCGGCCGCTTTTGTTCCGGTGAATTGCGGCGCCATTCCGGAAAACCTGATGGAAAGCGAATTCTTCGGCTATCGGAAAGGAGCTTTTACTGGTGCCGATAGCGATCGCGAGGGGTTTTTCCAGGCTGCTGATGGCGGCACCCTGTTTCTCGACGAGGTGGCCGATCTCCCCTTGGCCATGCAGGTGAAATTGCTGCGGGCGATACAGGAAAAGAAGGTGCGCAAGGTTGGTAGCGTGGTTGAAGAGCCGGTCGATGTGCGGATCATTTGTGCAACCCACAAGAACCTTCGCGAGTGCGTCGACAAGGGGCTGTTCCGCCAGGACCTCTATTACCGGCTCAACGTGATCGAGTTGCACATGCCGTCCTTGCGCGAGCGCCCCGAGGATATTCCCGAATTGGTCGCCATGCTGCTGCGGCGGCAGTTGGGCGAAGGGGCTCCGGCCTTGTGTCAGGAAGCTTTGGCGTTGCTGCAGCGCTATTCCTTTCCCGGCAATGTCCGGGAGCTGGAAAATATTCTTGAACGTGCGGTGGCCCTGGCCAGCGGCGAACGGATCGAGGCTGGCGACCTGCGTCTCGACCCTGCCGGCGAGGCCGGGGAGTTGTTGCCGCCGCCGGAGCGGGGGAGCGAGACCCTGGATGCCTACCTCAATCGGCTGGAACGCGAGGCGATCATGGAGGCCTTGTTGCACTGCGAGGGGAATCGGACGGCAGCGGCGCGGGCGCTCGGGGTCAGCTTCCGTTCGCTGCGCTACCGTCTCGAACGCCTGGGGATCGAATGAATCGGGCGGAAGAGAGGCCTCGGGTCTGGCGGCCGGGAGGTTGGCTACTCGGAGCGCGCTGGTGTTTCTCGCCCAATTTTGGCCCGCGACCGGCGTCGACCGTGGTCAACCTGGTGGTTCTGCACAATATCAGTTTGCCGCCTGGGCTGTTTTCCGGCCGCTGGGTTGAGGCTTTTTTCCAGAATCGGCTGCCGCCCACGGTCGACCCGTATTTTGCGCAAATTTCAAACCTGCAGGTGTCGGCACATTTCTACATCCGCCGCGATGGCGAACTGGTGCAAGCGGTCGGCGCCGACTGGCGCGCCTGGCATGCCGGGCAGTCAGTCTGGCAGGGGCGGGCCAACTGCAACGACTATTCCCTCGGGATTGAGCTGGCAGGCTGCGATGAGTTGCCTTTTACTGCCGCCCAGTACCAGACCCTCTGGCATCTGCTGGCAGCCTTGCGCGAACGTTATCCGCTGACGGCGGTCGCCGGGCACGAGCACGTGGCACCGGGGCGCAAGAGCGACCCCGGGCCACATTTTGACTGGGCGGCGCTACAGCGCCGCCACCCGGATTTAAGCCTGCCGGGCGAAGTAGTGGCGTAAGCGCTCGACTGCTTCGGCCAGCCGGGGAATCCCCGTGGTGTAGGCGAAGCGGATATGGCGCTCGGGCTGGTTGCTGCCAAAGTCGAGGCCCGGAGTGGCGGCGACGCCAGCCTGTTCGAGCAGGTCGCGGGCGAGCGCAAAACTGTCGGTGGCGACGGCAGAGCAGTCGCAATAGAGATAAAAGGCACCTTCCGGGCGGGCCACCACGCGCAGGCCGATGGCCTCCAGCGCCGGTGCAAGAAAATCGCGGCGGGCGCGGAATTCGGCGCGGCGGGCCTCCAGTAGAGCAATGGTTTCCGGGGCAAAGGCCGCGAGTGCGGCGTGCTGTGCCACCGTCGGTGGGCACAGGGTCAGGTTTTGCGCCAGCTTTTCGACATCGCGGACGTAGGCTTCGGGGATCACCATCCAGCCGAGGCGCCAGCCAGTCATCTGGAAATACTTGGAAAAGCTGTTGATTACCCAGATGTCGTCTCCGGCGGCGCATGCAGTCGGTGTTTCGGCGCTGCCGTCGCCTGCGTCCGGGTAGGTCAGGCCGTGATAAATCTCATCGACCAGGAAATGTCCCTGGCGCTCGCGCACGCATTCGGCCAATGCCTTGATCTGGTCGAGGCTGAGCAGGGTGCCGGTCGGGTTGGCCGGCGAGGCTACCAGCAGGCCGGCAGTGTGTTCGTTCCAGGCCGCTGCGACCTGCGCCGGGGTTGGCTGGAAGTTGCTGTCCGGGCCTACCGGCAAGGCACACGGTCGACCTTCGTAAGTGCGCAAAATGTGGCGGTTGCAAGGATAGCCGGGATCGGCCAGCAGCCATTCGCGGCCCGGGTTGGCGAGGCTGGCAAAGGCCAGATTGAGCGCCCCGGAGGCGCCGGCCGTGACCGCGATGCGGCTGGCCGGTAGCTCGATGCCATAGCGGGTGCGGTAAAAATCAGCAATCGCCGCGCGTAGCTCGGGCAGCCCGAGGGCTGGGGTGTACAGGGTTTGGCCGGCACGGATGGCTGCGATTGCTGCGTTGGCGATCGGCTCCGGGGTGGGGAAATCGGGTTCGCCGACTTCCATGTGGATGATGTCGCGGCCGGCGGCTTCGAGCTGGCGGGCACGGGTCAGCAGTTCGACCACGTGAAACGGCTCGATCTCCTTGAGGCGGTCGGCAGCGGGCAGGGGCGAAAATGTGTTCATAAAGGGAAGTCAGAGCGTCAGAGGGGCGCCAATACTGCGCCGGGAGAGTTGGTTGTCATCGCTATGGGCTGGCTGGAACAGTTCGCGCATGCGGCCAACCAGGGCGGCGCCTTTGGCGGTATTGTCGTTAAGGTGGTTGCAGACATAAACGTCCAGCGCGACGAAGCTCTGGTCAGGCCAGGTGTGCACCGACAGGTGGGATTCGGCGAGCAGGACGACGCCGGTGACCCCGACCGGCTCGAACTGATGGAAGAGGCTGCCGACGACATTCAGGCCGACGCTTTGGCAGGCCGCGCGACAGACTTCTTCCAGATAGTTGCGCTCGCGCAGCAGGCGGGCCGGGCAGGCGCAGCCGGAGAGATCCAGCGTCCAGTGCTGGCCGCTTACGGCGGAGGCGGGCAGAGGCGGCATCGTGTTCATGGGCAGGGAAGGAAAAAGGCCGCAGATTGCTCTGCGGCCTTGCAATGCTCTGATCCGGACGGAGCCGGAAAGACTTAGGCAGCGTCCTTGAACAGTGCCATTTCGAACAGTTCGCGCTTCAGGTTGAATTCCTTCGGCAGCTTTTCGCCCATCTTGTCGAACCACTCCTTGTGGCCGGCCAGTTCGGCCTTCCAGGCATCGGCGTCGATGCTGGTCAGGGCTTCGAACTCTTCCTTGGAAATGTTCAGGCCGCTCCAGTCGATGTCTTCGAACTTCGGCATCCAGCCGAGCGCGGTTTCCTGGGCGGCAACCTTGCCCTTGCAGCGATCAACGATCCACTTCAGGACACGCATGTTGTCGCCAAAGCCAGGCCACATGAAGTTGCCATCAGCATCCATACGGAACCAGTTCACGCAGAAAATCTTCGGCGTGGCATCAACGGTCTTGCCCATCTTCAACCAGTGGTTGAAGTAGTCGCCCATGTGGTAGCCGCAGAAGGGCAGCATCGCGAACGGATCGCGACGGACCACGCCCTGCTGGCCGAAAGCGGCGGCGGTAGTTTCAGAGCCCAGGGTGGCGGCCATGTAGACACCATAGTTCCAGTTGAAGGCCTGGTAGACCAGCGGCACGGTGGTGGCGCGACGACCGCCGAAGATGAAGGCGGAAATCGGCACGCCGGCAGGATCTTCCCAGGCAGCGTCGACCGACGGGCACTGGTTGGCCGGGGCGGTGAAGCGGGAGTTGGCGTGGGCGGCCTTCTTGCCAGCCTTGCCGTCTTCCGGCGTCCAGTCGTTGCCCTGCCAGTCAATCAGGTGTGCCGGGGCTTCCTTGGTCAGGCCTTCCCACCACACGTCGCCGTCGTCGGTCAGCGCGACGTTGGTGAAGATGATGTTTTCCTTGAGCGTAGCCAGGGCGTTGTAGTTGGTCTTGGCCGAGGTGCCCGGGGCGACGCCGAAGAAGCCGGCTTCCGGGTTGATCGCGTAGAAGCGGGTAACGCCGTCGGCATCGACGCGCGGCTTGATCCAGGCGATGTCGTCACCGATGGTGGTGATCTTCCAGCCGTTGAGCGGCTCGGGCGGGATCAGCATGGCGAAGTTGGTCTTGCCGCAGGCCGACGGGAAGGCTGCCGCGACGTAGGATTTTTCACCTTCCGGCGATTCGACGCCGAGGATCAGCATGTGTTCGGCCAGCCAACCCTGATCGCGAGCCATAGTCGAGGCGATACGCAGGGCGAAGCACTTCTTGCCGAGCAGGGCGTTGCCGCCGTAGCCGGAACCGTAGGACCAGATTTCACGGGTTTCCGGGTAGTGCACGATGTATTTGACGGTCGGGTTGCACGGCCACTTGACGTCAGCCTGGCCCGGCTCCAGCGGCGCGCCGACGGTATGCACGCAAGGCACGAATTCGCCATCGGTACCGAGCACGTCGAACACGGCCTTGCCCATGCGGGTCATGGTGCGCATGTTGACCACCACGTAGGCGGAGTCGGAAATCTCGACGCCAATGTGGGCAATCGGCGAACCCAGCGGGCCCATCGAGAACGGAATGACGTACAGGGTACGCCCCTTCATGCAGCCCTTGAACAGACCGTTCAGGGTTTCGCGCATCTTGGCCGGGTCTTCCCAGTTGTTGGTCGGGCCGGCGTCTTCTTTATTCTGCGAGCAGATGTAGGTGCGATCTTCGACGCGGGCAACGTCGGACGGATCGGAGAAAGCGAGATAGGAGTTCGGGCGCTTTTCTTCGTTCAGCTTGATCAGGGTGCCGGCCTCAACCATCTCGGCGCACAGGCGGTCATACTCCTCTTGCGAACCATCGGCCCAGTAGATGCGGTCGGGTTGGGTCAGCTCGGCAATTTGAGCCACCCACTGTTTCAGGCCTTCGTGTTTAACGTAAGCAGGAGCATTCAGCGGTGCGGTCATGGCAGTGTGTCTCTCTCTAAGTTACTGAAATAGCTAGGTTTCACGCCAGTCGCCGGGAGCTGCCACCATCGAATCGAGCGGCTGAGAGGCCGTCGGCTGGGAAGCCCGTAATTATGCCTCAACTCGAGGGAAACATCTACTTGACTTTGGCGCCTAAGTAATAGCCGCAGTTGTTCCGCCGCACGTCGAACATGCTATTATTTGCCGCGATTTGAAATTGCATTTCACGATACAAAACGGAGGCAGACATGGATGCAAGGCAGTTGCGCGAAGCAGCGCTCTATTACCACCGCCAGCCGAAACCGGGCAAAATCGCGGTCACCCCGATCAAACAATTGACCAACCAGTACGACCTGTCGCTGGCCTATTCCCCGGGCGTGGCGTACGCCTGCGAAGAAATCGTCGCCGATCCGGCCGAGGCCAGCACCCTGACCTCGCGGGCCAATCTGGTCGGCGTCATCACCAACGGCACTGCCGTCCTCGGCCTCGGTCCGATCGGCCCGCTCGCCGCCAAGCCGGTGATGGAAGGCAAGGGCGTGCTGTTCAAAAAGTTTGCCAACATTGATGTCTTCGACCTCGAAATCGACGAGCGCGATCCGGACAAGCTGATCGATACCATCGCCTCGCTGGAGCCGACTTTCGGCGGTATCAACCTCGAAGACATCAAGGCGCCCGAGTGCTTCTACATCGAGAAGAAGCTGCGCGAGCGGATGAAGATTCCCGTCTTCCATGATGATCAACACGGGACCGCCATCGTTGTCGGTGCGGCCATCCTCAACGGCCTGCATTTGATCGGCAAAGACCTGTCGACCGTGAAAATCGTCACTTCCGGTGCCGGTGCTGCCGCTTTGGCCTGCCTCGACCTGCTGGTGATGCTCGGCGCGCCGGTCGAGAATATCTGGGTTACCGACATCAAGGGCGTGGTCTATGAAGGCCGCGTTGAGGAGATGGATGAGATCAAGGCGCGCTATGCCAAGCAGACCGACGCCCGCACCTTGGGCGAAGTGATCGAAGGCGCCGACGTTTTCCTCGGCCTGTCGGCCGGTGGCGTGCTCAAGCAGGAGATGGTTGCCAAGATGGCGCCGAAGCCGGTGATCATGGCGCTGGCCAACCCGACTCCGGAAATTCTGCCGGAGTTGGTCAAGCAGGTGCGCGACGACGCGATCATCTGTACCGGCCGCTCGGACTATCCGAACCAGGTCAATAACGTCCTCTGCTTCCCCTTCATCTTCCGTGGCGCGCTCGACGTCGGTGCGACGACGATTACCGAAGAAATGAAGATGGCGGCGGTCAAGGCGATTGCCGAACTGGCGCGCGCCGAGCAGTCGGAGGTCGTTGCCTCGGCCTACGGCGAAAAGATTTCCGGCTTTGGCCCGGAATACCTGATTCCCAAGCCTTTTGACCATCGCCTGATCGTCAAGATCGCGCCGGCCGTAGCCCGGGCTGGCATGGATTCCGGCGTCGCTACCCGTCCGATCCAGGATTGGGATGCCTACATCCAGAGCCTCAACGAATTCGTCTACCACTCCGGCATGATCATGAAGCCGGTGTTCTCGCAGGCCAAACTGGCCCCCAAGCGGATCGTCTTCGCCGAAGGTGAGGACGAGCGCGTGCTGCGTGCGGTGCAGGTGGTGCGCGACGAAGGCATTGCTCGCCCGATCCTGATCGGTCGTCACGCCGAGATCAACCGGCGGATCGAGGAAGCCGGCCTGCGCATCCGCGAAGGCGAGGATTTCGAGATCGTCCATTCCGACAACTGCGCCTTCTTCGACGAACACTACGAGGAATTCTGGCGCACTTACCACGAGATCATGGAGCGCAAGGGTGTGTCGCCGGATTACGCCCGCCGCGAAGTGCGCCGCCGCAATACCCTGTACGGCGCGTTGATGGTTCGCCTTGGTTATGCCGATGGCTTGATCTGTGGAACGTTTGGTCGCCACGAAACGCATCGCGAATACGTGCAGAGCGTGATTGGCACCCGCGACGGTCTGGATCGCTATTACGCGATGAATCTGCTGATGCTGCCGGGGCGCACTGTCTTCATCGGCGATACCTACGTCAATTACGATCCGAACGCCGAGCAGCTGGCCGACATGACGCTGATGGCTTGCGAAGAAATCCGCAACTTCGGGATTACGCCGAAGGTCGCGCTGCTGTCGCATTCGACCTTCGGGACCGACGACACGCCGACCGCCGGCAAGATGCGCGAAGTTCTGCGCCAACTGCAGGCCCGGGCGCCGGAACTTGAGGTTGAGGGTGAGATGCACGGCGATGCTGCGCTTGACGAGCATATCCGCCTGAAGGCTTTCCCGAACTCCCGGCTCAAGGGGCAGGCGAATCTGCTGGTCATGCCGACCCTGGATGCAGCGAACATCTCGTTCAACCTGCTCAAGGTGGCGGCTGGCGACAATCTGACGGTTGGTCCGATCCTGCTGGGGGCGGCCAAACCGGTTAATATCCTGACCCCGACGGCTACTGTCCGGAGAATCGTGAATATGACCGCGTTGACCGTGGTCGATGCCGGCTGATTGAGATGGCGAGCATGTCCAGAATGGCGTGCTCGCCATTGATCTAAGGTGTGACTTTAGATTTGTTGTCTATCTTGTTATTTTGATTGTATTTTTTATTTCTCCTGATAAACTGCGCTAGAATCCCGCGAAGTTTTCAGGAGGGTCTTGATGAAATATCTGTTCAACGCCGCTGTAATCGCTGCCGCGATTTTGCTGGGCAGCGGTGCGACTGCGGCCCCGGCCAGCCAGGACAAAAAGGCACAGGGTGCCGGTGGTCGGAAGCCGGTGGTGGTTTCGGCCAAAAAGGCCGTTCCGGCAACGCAGAAAGTCGCGGTAAAAACGCAGCCGCAGGCGCGTGCACCGCAAAAGATGGCCACCAAGGCCGCACCGCAGGCAGCCAAGTCGGCGCAGAAATCCGCTGGAAAATCAGCATTGGCGCTGGCCGAGTCCGCGCACAAACCGATTCGCCGCATTTCCGCCAGCGATTTCGAAACCGGTCGTTTGGCGCTGGGCTCTGCTTCGGCGCTGGTCATCGATCAGAGCACCGGGCATCCGCTGTTCGAAAAAAGCCCGGATGCCGTGTTGCCGATTGCGTCGATTTCCAAGCTGATGACTTCGATGGTCGTCCTTGACGCCAAACTCGACATGCAGGAAGTGATCAGCATCGGCGAAGCCGACGTCGATACCCTGAAGGGCACTCGTTCACGCCTGCCGGTGGGTACCACGATGACTCGCGAAACGGCCATGCTGCTGGCGCTGATGTCGTCGGAAAACCGCGCCGCCAACGCACTTGGCCGGCATTACCCGGGCGGTCTGCCGGCCTTTGTCGCTGCAATGAACCGCAAAGCCCAGTCGCTGGGGATGTACCACACCCGTTTCGAGGAGCCGACCGGCTTGTCGAGCAACAACGTGTCGACCGCCCACGATCTGGCGCGGATGGTCACGGCGGCGGCTCGTTACCCGGAGATTCGCACTTTCTCGACCACGGCTGAAGCCAAGGTCGAGCTGAACGGACGGATTCGCGACTTCGGCAACACCAATGCGCTGGTGCGTAACGAACGCTGGGACATCGGGGTTTCCAAGACCGGCTACATTTCCGAGGCCGGGCGTTGCCTGGTGATGCAGGCACGAGTCGCAGACAAGCCGGTAGTGATCGTGCTGCTTGATTCGGTAGGCAAGATGACCCGCGTCGGCGATGCGATCCGGATCAAGCGCTGGATGGAAAGCGCCAGTCTGGGAAGCAGCAGCCAGCGTTCCTGAGTCCTGCACCCCTTCGGGTGAATCCCGAACCCGGCCGCGACGGCCGGCCAATAAAAAAACCGCTGCCCGTTCTGCAGCGGTTTTTTTATTGGCCGGGCCAGCTTGCGGGCTGGCGCAGTGCCGTCTTGGCCGGCCTGTTCAGTGTTGCCAGGGGGCTTTCTGTTCCAGCCAGGCGGCGAGTACTGCGGGCAGGGTTTCGAGTAGCAGTAACTGGCGTCCGGCCAGCCAGCCGTGGGCGACGCCGGCATCGCCCTTGCTCAGGGTGGCGGTAAGCAGGGTTTCTGCCGTGACATGGTCGTTGAGCCGTCCCAGTTCGTCCTGCAGGCTGGTCAGCGCCGCCAGGTAAGGGTTGAGTTTGCGTTCCGGCCACAGCGGGGCGAAAAACTCCAGCGCGTAGCGCAGTTTCTTGAAGGCGATCCGCATCTTGTGCCGCTCGTCTGCATTCAACTCGGGCAGCCGGCGCGCCAGCTTGCGAGCCCGCCGGGCGTGCGCGCTCAGGCGTTCCCGGGCAAAGTCGAGTAGTGAAATTGCCTGGCTGTCATGCAAGGCATAGACTGCGGCGGTGAACTCGACCAGCAGGCAGGGGTATTCGCGCAGCGAGAGCAGGTCAACGATGTCGCGTCGGGCCGCGCGGGCGCGTTTGTGGGCCAGGCTGCGCAGGCGCTTGGTGTCTTTATGGCTGCTGAAGGCGGCACTGATCGGCGGCAAGGTCTCGCTGAGGAAGACATCCCAGTTGCGCGCATCGCCGAGTGCGCCGGCCAGGGTTTGCCAGGTCTGGCCATAAGCCTGGACGAAATCCGCCGGCAGCACCGGTGCAAACAGCTTGATCGCCGAACGCAGGCGGCGCAGCGCCACCCGGGCCTGGTGCACGAACTCAGGCTGGCTTTCGGCGAGCAGGCCGTCTTCGTTGCGCTGAAAATGCTCCAGGCAACCGAGGGCAATGGCACGAAAGGCCTCAACCGGCGTCAGTCCGGTGTGCACATTGGCCGGCTTGGCCTTCCAGGGCTTGACCGGCGCATCGAGATAGGCGCGGTAGCCGCGCTCGGCCTTGCTGGCAATGGCCGGGTAGAGGGCCAAGTCTTTCTGCAACTGGCGGGTCAGCGCAAAAATATCATCGACCTTGCCCGAGAGTAGCTCGAGTTCGATTTCGCAGATTGGCGAACTGCGGTCGCGGCTGTCGATACTCCCCTTGTCGATGGCCATCTCGATTTCCGAGTCGCCATAGGAAACCTGCAGAATCTGGCGGTCGAAGTGGGTGGTAAACACCGGCTCCAGCAGTTCGCGGCGCAATTCGAGAAAGCCCCGCAAATCGTCGTTGTCGACGTGGCTGAAATCGAACTCGCCGGGGCGGGCCGGGCATTCCCATTCCGAGCGCAGGGCCAGGCCACCGCTGGCCGGTTCGGCTGTTTTCACGGTCAACAGCCACTGTTCGCCTTTTTTTCGGAAGCGCAGGGCGATCCGGCGGGCATGCAACTCCAGCGCCGGGGTGTCGTAATAGGTGTTCAGCAAATGTTGCTTTTGCGGCGTCAGCCCGGACAGCAGCGGATGTTCGCGCAGTTTGCGCGCTGCCTTGGGCGTCAACTGCAGCTTGAGTTCGATTTCGGTGCTCATGGTCGCGAGGGTGGCGGCAGGGATGCCGGATTATAGAGAGCGGAGCGGCAAACGGCGATCTTTCGGCCGGGCGGCGCGATTGGGCTGCTGCTAGAATCGGCCGCTCGCGGCAGCATCGCCGCGTTCGATTACAACAATATTTTAGGTGGAGAGCATGCTCAATCTGACCCCCGAACAGCAACGACGCCGCTGGCTGGCGCTCGGCATCGTCGCCGTGGCTTACGTCCTGTCCTTCTTCCAGCGCTTTGCCCCGGCCGGCATCGCACAGGATCTGGCGGCAGCCTTCAATACCTCGGCCGCCTCGCTCGGGGCGCTGGCTGCCACTTACTTTTACGTCTACACGGTGATGCAGGTGCCGACCGGGATGCTGGCCGATACCCTGGGCCCGCGCCGCATCCTGATGCTCGGCGGCCTGATCGGCGGCGTCGGCAGCTTCCTGTTCGGCTTCGCGCCCAGCTTCGAGATTGCGCTGGTCGGGCGGACGCTGGTCGGGTTGGGCGTCTCGGTCACCTTCATCGCCATGCTCAAGCTGATTGCCGTGTGGTTCGAAGAAAGCCGCTTCGCCACCCTGGTCGGCGTCTGCATGCTGATCGGCAACCTCGGCTCGGTCCTCGCCGGCGCGCCGCTCTCGGCCGTCGCTCAGGCCACCGGCTGGCGCGGGGTATTCATTGGTATCGGCGTGGTCTCGCTGGCTCTTGCCGCCGCCTGCTGGCTGATCGTGCGTGACCGTCCGGAAGGCGCCGGCACGCCGCCGGCGGTCAAGTTCGACCGCACCGTGCTACTCACCAGCCTGCTCTCGGTGGTTAAAAACCGCGACACCTGGCCGGCCATCCTGGTCAATACCGGCACCTGCGGTGCCTTTTTCACCTTTGCCGGGCTGTGGACCGTGCCCTATCTGATGCAGGTGCATGGTATGGAGCGCAGCACTGCCGCCTCGCACCTGTCGCTGTGGTTTGGCGGTTTTGCCGTCGGCTGCCTGCTGCTTGGTTCGCTGTCCGACCGCATTCGCCGCCGCAAGCCGGTGATCATTGCCACCACCCACGTTTTTGCTGCGGTCTGGCTGTTCCTGCTCGCCGGCATCACTCTGCCGCTGGCCGGCTCCTACCTGCTGTTCGCGCTGCTTGGCCTGGCCACCGCCGGCTTCAGCCTGACCTGGGCCTGCGCCAAGGAGGTCAATCCGCCGATGCTGTCGGGGATGTCCACCAGCGTCACCAACATGGGCAGCTTCCTCGCCGCCGCGCTGCTGCAACCGCTGGTCGGCTGGATTATGGACCAGGGCTGGCACGGCGAAATGCTCGGCGGCGCCCGCATCTACGACCTTGCCGCCTGGCGCGGCGGTCTGCTGGTCGTCGTCGCCGGCTCGCTGGTCGGTGCGCTCTGCTCGTGGTGGATCGTCGAAACCGGCTGCCGGAACATCTGGGCGGAACGGCAGAAGGCGCGGGGGTAGGTCACGGTTTGGCGCCGCCTTTGGAGGCTGGGCGGTTTTGCCTGGCACGGTCGTTGTGAAATCGAGCCTGATCCTTTGGCCGCGTTTTCGGCTTTTTTTGAGGTTGACCGTGGAAAGAGGGGGCGGCTGTCGGCCACAAGCCAGCGGCCGCCATACCTTCAAAATCGACACTCGAAGAGCTGTCCGACGGTCGATTCGTGCTCTTCGGCCTTTGGTGCCATTGGGGTACGATTCCAACAACAGGCAGTAATCAGGCGGCTAAGCCACGCGATAGATGATGACTCATTATGAGTTTGGGCAGGGCCCAGAAATCTTCCGGTCTGCAGCCCGCTCTTGAAGTCAAACATTTTTCTTTTGCTGCAGGCGTCGCTTCCCTTGCTCAGCAGCAATCCTCTTCGTCGACGAATGTTCGCCAGCGCAAGTGCGCACAACAGAATGGGAGTTTTTCATGCTGGCAGTCATCTTTGAAGTGTGGCCGCTCACGGAGCGAGCCGACGAATATTTCGATATCGCTGCAGAACTGAAACCATGTCTTCAGGATATCGACGGCTTCATCTCTGTTGAACGCTTTGAGAGTCTGGCAACTAAAGGGAAGTACCTTTCCCTGTCCTTCTGGCGTGACGAGGAAGCTATTCGTTCTTGGCGTAATCTGGAAGCACATCGCCATGCACAGGCCACCGGGCGTGACGGCGTGTTTGCCAAATATCGAATCCGAGTTGGATCGGTCATTCGAGATTACGGTATGGATGAGCGGAGTGAGGCGCCGGATGATAGCCGTGCGGCAAACGGCTAGTCTTTGACATCAGGGCGAATCGGCTGAAGGCTACAGGGGCAATTTCATATCCAGCGGTTTGGTACGCAAAGGCGGCCGGCGGCTGTCTAGCGCATCTCTGCCCCTTTTAGGCCACCGGTTGAAGATTGGCTCCGAGAAAAGCAGTGGTCGGCTGAGAGTCTCTTGGTGCGACTGCTTTAATCATTTCCCGACCTTGAACCGCCGACCTGTCCTTCGACCGCTTGGGGTTGAGAGTAGCCTTGGATTGGCTAACCCGGAATGAATCCGCCCCGGGGCCCCCCAGGTCCCTATCTGCCACCGCATTCAGATTGCCCGCCGCATGCCTTCCCATAATGAATCCCCCATGACCTTTTCCCTGCCCACCCATCTCGCCAGCGAGCGTTTGCTGTTGCGGCCTTTTGTCGAGGCTGACTGGCAGGGGATGCACCGGCATTACAGCGATCCGGCGTGTACCCGCTATACCCTGGGGCGGGTGTTGAGCGAGGGCGAGAGTTGGCGCTTGACCGCGACGCTGGCCGGGCACTGGTTGTTGCGCGGTTATGGGCCGTATGCGCTGGAGGAAAAAGCGAGCGGCCTGCTGGTCGGGGCGGTAGGGCCGTGGTTTCCGGTCGATTTTCCCGAGCGTGAGATCAAGTGGGCGCTGCTGCCCGAGTGTCAGGGGCGGGGCTATGCCCGCGAGGCGGCCGCCGCTGTCCTGGCCCTGTTGAAGACGGCCTGGCCGGGGCCGCCGCCGATCAGTTTCATTGACCAGCGCAATACGGCTTCGATCCGGGTGGCGCTGGCACTGGGGGCTCGGCTGGAGAGCGTGCGCGAGTTTCGCGGCAGCGAATTCGGGGTCTACCGTCACGCAGACTGAAGTAGTCGCCGGCGCGTTACGGTCAACCGGGTACGGGGCCATTTTTCCCTAAACAGTGCGCACGTCGGCTGGCCCTGCCGGTGGGGTTTGCTGCCGTGCCGGCAGGCGGCGTGGCGCGAAGGTGGTGGCTGGTTTTGGATTGATAATTAGCGTATGCTTATATACCTTGCCGGCAGGGGCCTGGATGTGCCATGCCCGTTCCGGCGTTTTTGCTTCAGGTGCCCGTATGCCGCTTGTTTCGCCGCTGAATTCCAGCCTTTCTTTCCGCCATGTCTCGGCGCTGCTTTTTGCCGCTTTTCTCCAGTCGACCGTGGTGTGTGCTGTCGAACCATTGCCCAGCGTGGTGGTGCAGCCGCAGCGGCTGGCCGGTGGCTTTGCCGTTGAGTCTACGGTCGAGGCGGTGATCCAGACCACGGTCGGTAGTCAGGTGCCGGGGCGGGTGCTGGAGGTGCGCGTCGATGCCGGGCAGACGGTGAAAAAAGGCGAAGTGCTGGCCCGCATTGATGCACGCGAGGCAGCAGAGGCGGCACGCGCGGCCGAAGCGCAATACCGCAATGCCAAGGCAAATTTCACGCGGACTCAGGCCCTGGTGACGCAAAAATTCATGAGCCCGGCGGCGCTCGACAAGGCGCGCGCCGACCTCGACGCAGCGGCGGCGCAGCACAGCGCCGCCAGCGCCGGGCAGAGCCATGCGACGGTGGTGGCGCCGTTGGCCGGAATCGTATCCCGCCGCCACGCCGAGGCCGGTGACATGGCGATGCCGGGGGCGCCGCTGTTCACCATTTACCAGCCGGGCGGTCTGCGCGTCAGCGCCAGCGTGCCGCAACACCGGCTGCCGCAACTACGCGGCCAGCGCGGGGCGGTGGTTGAATTTCCCGAACTCGGCCGCCAGGTTGCGGTGGCCGCCGGGGCGGTGCAGGTGCTGCCGACCGCCGATGCGGCGACGCACGCGACCACGGTGCGGGTGAGCTTGCCGGCGGCGACCGATGCGATGCCGGGGAGCTTTGCCCGAGTCCGCTTCTTGACCGGCGAGGCCGACAAGCTGACCGTGCCGCAGGCGGCGGTGGTGCGCCGGGGTGAGGTGGCGGCGGTTTATGTGCAGGCGGCCGATGGCCGCCTGATGCTGCGCCAGTTGCGCCTGGGCGAAGTTCAGTCGGCCGGCGAAATCGAGGTTTTGGCCGGGTTGACCGTGGGTGAGCGGGTGATTACCGATCCGGTGCGCGCCGCGATCCAGATTCGCGCGGGGGCGAAATGAGCCGGCTTGGGGTTTCCGGGCGGATCGCCGCTGCCTTTCTCGACTCGCGGATGACGCCGCTGCTGGCGCTGGTCGCGCTGCTGCTGGGGGTGTTTGCGACGCTGGTGACGCCGCGCGAGGAAGAGCCGCAGATCGATGTGACCATGGCCGACGTCTTCGTCGCCTTTCCCGGCGCCTCGGCCAAGGATGTTGAGAATCTGGTCGCGCGCCCGGCCGAGCAGGTGCTGTCGCGGATGCACGGGGTAGAACACGTCTTCTCGATGTCGCGCCCCGGTCTGGCGGTGATCACCGTGCAGTTCGACGTTGGCGTCAAATACAACGACGCGGTGCTGCGCCTCTACGATACCGTGCACTCGCACCGCGACTGGCTGTCGCCCAATCTCGGCGTTGCCGAGCCGGTGATCAAGCCGCGCGGCATCGACGACGTGCCGATCCTCGGTTTGACCTTCTGGACCCGCGACGCCGAGCGCTCGGCCTACGATCTGCAGCAGGTGGCGCGCGCGGTCGAAATCGAACTCAAGCGGATCAAGGGCACCCGCGACGTGTCCACCCTCGGCGGCCCGGATCACGCCATCCGCGTCCTGCTCGACCCGGAGCGGATGACCGCGCACGGGGTCACGCCGCAGGACGTGGCGGCGGCGCTCAAGCTCTCCAATGCCTTGCAGTCGTCGGGCAGCCTGGTTGCCGGCAACCGCGAACTGCTGGTGCAGACCGGCACCTATCTCGAATCCGCCGCCGACGTGCGCCAGCTGGTGATCGCCGCGCGCGGCGAGGCCGGGGCGCGCAAGCCGGTGCATGTCGCCGATGTCGCCCGCGTCGAGGATGGCCCGGATCAGCCCAAACGCTACGCCTGGATTGGCAGCCGCGAGGGAGAATTTCCGGCAGTGACCATTCAGCTGTCAAAGCAGCCCGGGGTCAATGCCGCCGACGTGGCGAGCGCCGCGCTGCAGCGGATCGAGAGTCTGAAGAACACGGTGATCCCGGAGGGCGTCGAGGTCAGCGTCACCCGCAATTATGGCGAAACGGCCAGCGAAAAGGCGCAAAAGCTGATCGGCAAGCTGATTTTCGCCACCGCCTTCGTCGTCGCGCTGGTCTTCTTCGCCCTCGGCCGGCGCGAGGCGCTGATCGTCGGCCTGGCGGTGACCCTGACCCTGGCGGCAACGCTGTTCGCTTCCTGGGCCTGGGGCTTCACGCTCAACCGGGTGTCGCTGTTCGCGCTGATTTTCTCGATCGGCATCCTGGTCGATGACGCCATCGTGGTGGTCGAGAACATCCACCGCTGGCAAGGGCTTTACCCGGATAAAGGTTTGCTGGAGATCATTCCGGGGGCGGTCGACGAAGTCGGCGGGCCGACCATCCTGGCGACGCTGACGGTGATCGCCGCGCTGCTGCCGATGGCCTTCGTCAGCGGCCTGATGGGGCCGTACATGAGCCCGATCCCGATCAACTCCTCGCTGGGGATGGCGATTTCGCTGGCGATTGCCTTCGTTGTCACCCCGTGGCTGGCCGGCAAGCTGATGCACGGCCACGTGCCGGTAACCGGCACCGGCTCCGGGGCTGCCGCATCGCGGCTCGACGCCGGCCTTGACCGGACCTTCCGCCGCCTGCTGACGCCCTTCCTCGACCCGCAACGCGGCGGTGCCGCCCGGCGCAAGCTGGCGGTCGCGGTGCTGCTGCTGATCGCCGGTTCGGTATCGCTGGCGTACTTCCAGCTGGTGGTATTGAAGATGCTGCCCTTCGACAACAAGAGCGAATTCCAGATCGTCGTCGACCTGCCGGTCGGCACCCCGGTCGAGGAAACCGCGCGCGTGCTGCACGAAATCGGTGGCGAACTGGCACAGGTGCCCGAGGTGGTGAATTATCAGGCCTACGCCGGCACTGCCAGCCCGATCAACTTCAACGGTCTGGTCCGCCAGTACTATCTACGGTCGACGCCGGAAAAAGGCGATATTCAGGTCAACCTGGCCGACAAGAAACACCGCAGCAAGCAGAGCCACGAGATCGCCGTCGCCCTGCGCGCGCGGATCGAAGCCATTGGCCAGCGCAACGGCGGCGTCGCCAAGGTGGTCGAAGTGCCGCCGGGGCCGCCGGTGCTGGCGCCGATTGTTGCCGAAGTCTATGGCCCGGACTACGCCGGCCAGATGGCGGTGGCCAAGCGGGTGCGCGCGGCCTTTGCCGAGACCCCGGACGTGGTCGCGGTCGACGATTACGTCGAGGCCGACGCGCGCAAGCTGGTGCTGCACGTGCTGCAGGCCAAGGCGGCGCAACTCGGCGTGGCGCAGAGCGACATCGTCGAGGTGGTCGGGATGGGGCTGGCCGGACTCGACGTGACCCCGGCGCGCAATACCGAATCCAAGTTCGAAATCCCGGTGCGCATCGTGCTGCCGGCCGAGCAGCAGGCCAGCCTCGACAGCCTGCTCAAGCTGCGGGTGCGGGCCCGCGACGGGCGGCTGATCGCGGTCTCGGAACTGGTCGAGGTGCGCGACGTGGCGCGCGAGAAGGCGATCTATCACAAGGACCTGCTGCCGGTGACCTATGTCGTCGGCGACATGGGCGGCCCGCTCGATTCGCCCTTGTACGGGATGTTCGACATCCGCTCGCGGCTCAAGGAGCTGCCGCTCAAGGAAGGCGGTACCCTGGGCGAAGGCTTCATCCGCCAGCCGGCCGATCCCTACGCCGGTTACAGCATCAAATGGGACGGCGAGTGGCAGGTGACTTACGAAACCTTCCGTGACATGGG
Organism: Dechloromonas sp. ZY10; assembly: GCF_041378895.1. NCBI lineage: Bacteria > Pseudomonadati > Pseudomonadota > Betaproteobacteria > Rhodocyclales > Azonexaceae > Dechloromonas > Dechloromonas aquae. Next base: position 2,773,298 of record NZ_CP144212.1, on the reverse strand, counting down.
CCTGGCCTACGCGGTCGGGCTGATCCTGATCTACCTGCTGGTGGTCGCGCACTTCGGCAGTTATCTGGTGCCGTTGATCATCATGGCGCCGATTCCGCTGACCATCATCGGGGTGATGCCGGGGCACGCGCTGTTCGGTGCCCAATTCACCGCCACCTCGATGATCGGGATGATCGCGCTGGCCGGGATCATCGTCCGCAACTCAATCCTGCTGGTCGATTTCATCAAGCAGCAGGTCGCCGCCGGGGTGAACTTTCACGACGCGGTGATCCAGTCGGCGGCGGTGCGCGCCAAGCCGATTGCGCTGACCGCGCTGGCGGCGATGCTTGGCGCGCTGTTCATCCTTGATGACCCGATTTTCAACGGCCTGGCGCTGGCGCTGATCTTCGGCATCCTGGTGTCTACGCTACTGACGCTGGTGGTGATCCCGGTGCTCTATTACGCCGCCTACCGCCGGCAGCACGCCCACTGAACGACCGGGGGCGGCGGCCGCCGCCCCGGCAGTGGCACCCGGTGTTGCCGGGGCCGGGGGCTAGATGCGGACGACGATCCGCCCGTCAATCCGTCCTTGGCGCATCTGGGCAAAAATGTCGTTGATCCGGTCCAGCCGGTCTTCGCTGTAGTGGGCTTTGACCTTCCCCTCGCCGGCGAAGTCGAGCGCCTCCTGCAAGTCCTTGCGGGTACCGACGATGGAACCCCGGATGGTCTTGGCGTTGAGCACCACGTCAAAAATCGGCAGTTCGAAACCGCCCGGCGGCAGCCCGACCAGCGACATGGTGCCGCGCTTGTGCAGCATGCCGACGCCCTGGTCGAAGGCGCTCCGGGATACCGCCGTGACCAGCACCCCGTGGGCGCCGCGCAATTGTTTCTGGAGCAGCGTCACCGGATCTTCTTGCGCGGCATTGATCGTCACTTCGGCGCCCAGTTCGCGGGCAAGTGCCAGCTTGTCATCGGCAATGTCCACCGCGACGACATGGAATCCCATGGCTCTGGCGTATTGCACCGCCATGTGCCCGAGGCCGCCGATGCCGGAAATCACCACCCAGTCGCCGGGCTTGCAGTCGAGTACCTTGAGCCCCTTGTAAACCGTCACGCCGGCGCAGAGCACCGGGGCGGCCGGTGCGAAGTCCAGGCTGGCGGGCAGGTGGCCGACATAGGCGGGGTCGGCCAGCACATATTCGGCATAACCGCCGTTGACCGTGTAGCCGGTCATTTGCTGGCTGTCGCACAGGGTTTCCCAGCCGGTCAGGCAGTGCTCGCAGTGGCCGCAGGCGCTGTGCAGCCAGGGTACGCCAACCCGGTCGCCTTCCTTGATCCAGCCTACTCCGGCGCCCACTTTGGCTACAAAGCCGACGCCCTCGTGACCGGGAATGAAAGGGAGCGGTGGTTTGACCGGCCAGTCGCCGCTGGCGGCGTGGAGGTCGGTGTGACAGACCCCGGAAGCCTCGATTTTGACCAGAATCTGTCCCGGGGGCACGGCGGGGACCGCCACTTCCTCGATGACCAGCGGTTGGCCATAAGCATGGACAACGGCGGCTTTCATCATTTCAGCCATGATCCTTCTCCTTGCATCGCGATGTCGAAGCGGGAAGCGCCGCCGGGGCGCGTCCCGGGAAAATGCTTGAAGCTTGAGATTACGCCTCTGTCGTATCCCTGCCAACACCCGCCGGGGCAAACCGGGCAAGGGTCGGGCGGGCGGTGCGCGGGCTCCCCCGGCGCTGGAGTTCGCGGTAGAATCTTCAGCTTGTTCACTTGGAACCCGGTATATGAAAATCGCCTTTATCGGACTCGGCATCATGGGGCGCCCGATGGCGCTCAACCTGTTGCGCGGCGGCCATCAGCTGACTGTCTGGGCGCGGCGGCCGGAGTCGATGCAGCCTTTGCTCGACGCCGGCGCACGTGCCGCCGAGAGCCCCGCCGCTGCGGCAGCGGGGCAGGACCTGGTGATCTCGATGGTGGCCGATGCCCCGGATGTGCGCGAAGTCATGCTCGGCGCCCAGGGCGTGGCGCAGGGTGCGGCGGCCGGTCTGGTTGCGGTCGACATGAGCACCATCGCCCCGTCGGCCGCGCGCAAGATTGCCGAGGACCTGGCGGCGCAGGGCATCGACTTCATTGATGCGCCGGTGTCCGGCGGCGAGGTTGGGGCGATTGCCGGCAACCTTTCGATCATGGCCGGCGGTTCCGAGGCGGCGTTTGCCCGCGCCTTGCCGGCTTTCGAATGCATGGGCAAGAACGTGGTCCATGTTGGCGACTCCGGCGCCGGGCAGGTGACCAAGGCGGCCAACCAGATCGTGACCGGGATGGGCGTGCTGGCCGTGGCAGAAGCCTTCGCTTTTGCTTCGAAAAACGGTGTCGACCGGGGCAAGGTGCGCGAGGCGCTGCTCGGCGGCTTCGCCTACTCGCGGATTCTCGAAAACCACGGTCAACGCATGCTTGACCGCAATTTCAAGCCCGGCTTCAAGAGCTGGATGCACGAAAAAGACCTCAATATCGTGATGCAGACCGCGCACGAACTGGGCTTGTATCTGCCGGGTTCGGCGATGGCCGGGCAGATGTTTGCGGCGATGGTCGGCTCAGGGCTCGGCGAGGAAGACTCGATTGCCGTGCTGAAGCTGCTCGAAGGGCTGTCGGGGCAGGCATGAAAGTCGGTTTCATCGGTCTTGGCGTGATGGGGCGCCCGATGGCGTTGCATTTGCAGCGTGCCGGGCATGAACTTCACGTCTGGGCACGCAATCCAAATCGTATCGGCGACCTGCCGGCGCAGGCGTGGTCCACGCCGGCCGAGCTCGGGCGCCAGTGCGAGGTGGTGTTTACCATGATCACGTCGAGCGCGGATGTGGCCGGAGTGGCTCTTGGCACTGCCGGCCTGATCGAGGGCATGGCCCCGGGCAGCGTGCTGGTCGATTGCTCGACCATCGCCCCGGAGACCGCGCGCGAAGTCGCCGCCCGTCTCGGCGAAAAAGGCATCGCCATGCTCGATGCGCCGGTTTCCGGTGGCGTTCAGGGTGCCATCGACGCTACGCTGGCAATCATGGCCGGCGGCGAGGCGGCGGTGCTCGAACGGGTTCGTCCTTTGCTCGAATGCCTCGGTAAACGCATTGTCCATGTCGGCCCCAACGGCGCTGGCCAGGTCGCCAAGGCTTGCAACCAGATGATCATGGTCGCCGCCATCGAGGCGGTGGCCGAAGCCTTGCGGCTGGCGACAGCCTCAGGTGTCGATCCGGCCAGGGCGAAGCAGGCGCTGGCAGGCGGTTCGGCCGCGTCACGGGTGCTCGAGGTAATGGGCGAACGCATGGTTCGCCGCGATTTTGCCGCCGGGATCGAGGCACGTCTGCATCACAAGGACTTCGGCCTGGTGCTGGATGCCGCCCGCAGGAGCGGTGTCGCGACGCCGCTGACGGCGGTTGTTGCGCAGCAACTGAACGCCCTGATGGCGCAGGGGTGGGGGCAGGACGATACGTCGTCCCTGTTGCGGGTACTGGAGGGCGTATGAGTCAGATGGCCTTGCTCAGTCCGTCGGAACTCGACGACGACCGCTACCGCGTCAGCGGCACGCGCTCGGTGCAGTTCATGCTGACCGGCTTCATCAAGGAGCGCGACCAGTTCACGGTATTTTTTGGCGGCAACGCCAACGATATGTATCTGACCACCTTGCTGGCGGTCGATGCCGACGACGAACGGCTGATTTTCGACATCAGCGGTAGTTCCGACATCAATCGGCGCCTGCAGAATGCCGATCGCCTGACCTTTGCCGGCAAGCCGGGCGGCATTCGCGTCCAGTTCCAGACACCGGCCCCGTCGCTGGTTGCCTATCAGGGCGACAAGGCTTTTTCGGTGGCGCTGCCCAAGTCGCTGATGCGGGTGCAGCGGCGCGAATACTTCCGCGTGCATACCCCGCGCGGCAAGCCGTTGATGTTCGATTTCAAGCTGCCCGACGGCAGCCCGCTGTCGCTTCCGATCTACGATCTGTCGGTTGCCGGGATCGGGCTCAATGCCGAAACCGTACCGCCCAGTCTCGATGCGCCGGGGATCAAGCTTGGGCGAGGCAAGTTCTTCCTGCCCGAGGATCCCCGCGAGTTCGACATCGAGATCGTGTTGCGGCGGATTGCCGAAATCGAGAATCGCAGCGGCAGCAAGGTCTTCCGCATCGGCCTGCAGTTCATCGGCCTGTCTTTCGGAGAGGAAGGACGGATTCAGCGCTACATCGATCGTCTTGAGCGTGAGCGCCGCGAACTGATGTAAGCCCGAGCGGCCCCGCAATGCTGCGGGGCCTTTTTTCTGCTTTTCCACGGTCGACCGTGGCAGATGCCGCTTTTGCACCGGTTTCAGCGGGCCGCAGCCGGGCGCAGACTGCGCTGCAATTGCGGCCATTGATGCAGCAGCAGGCCGCCGAGCACCAGCGCCGTGCCTGCAGCAATCCGCAGTCCGATTTCCTCGCCGTTCAGCCAGTGCCCAAGCAGCAGCGCCAGCACCGGCGTGATCAGGGTGATCAGCGCCACCCGTGCGGCCGCCAGGTGCTTGATCACGTAGTAATACAGCGCAAAGCCGAGCACCGAACCGAATACCCCGAGATAGACGATGGCGGCCAGGCTGCGTGCCGGCGGCAGCGCCCAGTCGCCGCCACTTTCGTGCAGCCAGAGCAGCCCGAACAGCGGCAGGGCAACGGCAAGGGTGCCGAGGGTCGTTGCCAGCGGCGGGCTGTCGTCGCCGATCCGCTTGAGTCCGACCAGTCCGGCCGAGTAGATCGCCGTTGCAGCAAGCAGGGCCAGCAGGCCGTGGATGAACAATTCATCGCCGATCTGGCGGCCGGCGGCAAAAATCAGCGCCAGGCCGCCGACGCCCAGGCCGGCGCCGAGCAATTCGTGGCGGTGCAGGGGTTGCCCGGGCAGCCAGTAGCGGGCAAACAGCCCGGTCAGCAGCGGGGCAAGGCCAAAAATCAGCGACACCAGGCCGGAGTGGATGTGGCGGGCGCCCCAGTAGGTCAGGCTCATCGCCACGAACAGGCTGAGGCCGCCGACCAGATAGGCGCGGCGGGCGCGGGAATGCAGCGGCAGGCCGATGCGCCAGGCGGCGACGAGGGTCGCGGCAAGCAGGCAGCCGATCAGCATGCGCAGGAAGACAGCAAAGGCAAAGTCGGTCCCCTGAGTGCTCCATTGGATGGCAAGCGGGGTGGTAGACCAGATCAGGACAACGCCGAGGTAGGCGGCGGGTATGGACATGGCAGGCTCCGGTTCAGTCGCTGTTGAGCGGGGTGGGCGTGGGTGGATGCAAGGCGGCGTGCGCGGCCTGTTCGGCGACGATGAAGGCATCGATCATCGTGCGCCAGACGGCGGCAACGACCTGGCGGTCGGCACCGAGCTCTGCGGCCAGCGCATCGACACGGGCGAGAACTGCGGCGACCCGCTGCGGTGCAGCGACTGCGGCGGCGTCGGTCTTGAAACGGGCGGCCTGGCGGACATAGCCGCCGCGCTCGGCGAGCAGGCTGACCAGGTGCCGGTCGATGCGGTCGATCTGCTGACGAACGGCGGCAAGGGAAGTGCATTCCATGGTGAATCTCCGGGTGGGTGAAAAAAGGAAGAGAAAAAACAAAAAGGCCGCGGGAAGATTCCGCGGCCTGGGGGAGGATTTCCGGCAGGGGGACCGGTTTCAGTCCCGCTGCGGCCGCAGACGTGCCGGACGGCACCAGACGCACGGACGGCGCAGGGTGGCGAAGCGGTAGCAGGTAGGCAGCAGGGAAATCGACATAAGCATGTTTTGATTGTGCCGGTGCCGGCGTTCCGGCGTCAACACCATCGTGCCCGGCATCGTTCCGGCGGCAGAAGCCGGAAGGGGCGGGGTCTCCGGCGGTGTTGTATTTGGCGTCGTTTTTGCGCATTTTTACGGTCGACCGCAAAAATGCTGAAAAAACGACTGTTCAAGTCGGCGATCTCGCCGCATACTGCGGGCTCGGGATTTCCAGGCTTTGCGCCTCGCAGTACCGCCCGTAGCCTTGTGCTCAGTGCATTCCGGTCTGTTCAGCTCCTCTGCTTGATTCTCGTACTACCCGGTCGCCGCTGGCGATCTGTTTTATCCAAATGTTTTTTCGAAGGAAGCTGTTCATGGCAACTGGCACCGTTAAATGGTTCAACGACGCTAAAGGTTTTGGTTTCATTTCCCCGTCCGACGGCGGCGAAGACGTCTTTGCCCATTTCTCCGCAATTCAAGGCAATGGTTTCAAGTCCCTGGCTGAAAACGAAAAGGTGACTTTCGACATCGTTACCGGCCCCAAGGGCAAGCAAGCTGCCAACATCAACAAGATCGCCTAAGCGTTTTCTTGTTCTGCTGAAAAGCCCGGTTGTCCGGGCTTTTTGTTTTTCTATCGCGGCCATAGCCGGTCGGGGGCAGGGGCTTTTGCTGCTTTGCGGTAAAATCGCTTTTTTTCTCCCCGAGAGCTTCCCGTGACCGGCATCACCATCGCCCTCTCCAAGGGCCGCATTTTCGACGAAACCCTGCCGCTGCTGGCGGCGGCCGGCATTGTCCCGACCGAAAACCCGGAAACCTCGCGCAAGCTGATCATTGATACCAATCAGCCGAATGTGCGCGTGGTCATCGTCCGCGCCACCGATGTCCCGACCTACGTCCAATATGGCGCCGCCGACCTCGGCGTGGCCGGCAAGGATGTGCTGATCGAGCATGGCGGCGAAGGGCTGTACGCGCCGCTCGACCTGAATATCGCCAAGTGCCGGATGATGGTCGCGGTGCCGGAAGGTTTTGATTACGCCAACGCCGTGCGTCAGGGCGCACGCCTCAAGGTCGCTTCGAAGTACATCAAGACCGCCCGCGAGCACTTTGCCAGCAAGGGCGTGCACGTCGATCTGATCAAGCTCTACGGTTCAATGGAACTGGCGCCGCTGGCGGGGCTGGCCGATGCGATTGTCGATCTGGTGTCCACCGGCGGCACGCTCAAGGCCAACAAGCTGGTGGCTTGCGAGCACATCATGGAAATTTCGTCGCGCCTGGTGGTCAATCAGGCGGCGCTCAAGGTCAAGCGCGAAACCCTGCAACCGATCATCGATGCCTTTGAACAGGCGGCGGAGAAGTAAATGACGGTCAATATCCAGCGTCTTTCCACGGTCGACGCCGACTTTTCGGCAAAACTGAAAACCCTGCTTGCCTTTGAGGCAGCGGCCGATGAGAACATCGAGCGCACCGTTGCCGGCATCCTGGCTGATGTCAAGGCGCGGGGCGATGCCGCCGTGGTCGAGTACACCAATCGTTTCGACCGCTTGCAGGCGGGGACGATGGCCGAGCTCGAACTGTCGCGTGGCGAGCTGGAAGCGGCGCTGGCCGGCCTGTCCGCCGAGCGGCGCGCGGCACTCGAAGCCGCCGCCAGCCGCGTTCGCGCCTACCACGAGCGGCAGAAGCTGGATGGCTGGTCCTACACCGAGACCGACGGCACGATGCTCGGCCAGATGATCACCCCGCTCGACCGTGTCGGTCTTTACGTGCCGGGCGGCAAGGCGGCCTATCCGTCATCGGTGCTGATGAATGCGATCCCGGCCAAGGTCGCCGGGGTCAAGGAACTGATCATGGTGGTGCCGACGCCGGGCGGCGAGAAGAATCCGCTGGTGCTGGCCGCTGCCTGCCTGGCTGGCGTCGATCGCGTGTTCACGATGGGCGGTGCGCAGGCGGTCGGTGCGCTGGCCTACGGTACGCAGACTGTGCCGCAGGTGGACAAGATCGTTGGCCCGGGCAACGCGTATGTCGCCACCGCCAAGCGCCGCGTCTTCGGTATCGTCGGTATCGACATGGTGGCCGGCCCGTCGGAAATTCTGGTCGTGTCGGATGGCTCCGGCAATCCGGACTGGGTGGCGATGGATCTCTTCTCGCAGGCCGAACACGACGAACTGGCGCAATCCATCCTGATCTGTACCGATGCCGCTTTTATCGAGCGCGTGCAGGCCAGCATCGAGAAGCTGCTGCCGACCATGCCGCGCCAGGAAGTGATCCGTACCTCGCTGACCCATCGCGGTGCCTTCATCCTGGTCCGCGACATGGACGAGGCGGTGGCGATCGCCAACCGCGTTGCCCCCGAGCACCTCGAACTGGCGCTGGCCGATCCCGATCCCTGGGTCGAGAAGATTCACCACGCCGGGGCCATCTTCATCGGCCACTACACCTCGGAAGCACTCGGCGATTACTGCGCCGGTCCCAACCACGTGTTGCCGACCTCGGGTTCGGCGCGCTTCTCGTCGCCGCTCGGCGTGTACGACTTCCAGAAGCGCACCAGCCTGATCAAGGTCTCCAAAGCCGGAGCGCAGACCCTGGGCCGCATCGCCGGCACCCTGGCCGATGGCGAAGGCCTGCCGGCCCACGCCGCGTCGGCGCGGCTGCGCCTGGAAAACTGAGCGTTTTCACGGTCGACCGTGAATAACGAGGAAAACGCCGCCGCCCATCCCGGTGGCCGCCCGCGCCCGGATCTCCGGGCGCTTTTTTTCGGCTTCTCAAGCGTCGGCCTCTCCGGCTTCGGCGGCGTGCTGCCCTTTGCCCGGCGCCTGCTGGTCGAGGACAAGGGCTGGCTCTCGGCCGAGGAGTTCAATACCCAGCTCGGCCTCTGCCAGTTCCTCCCCGGCCCCAACGTGATCAACCTTGCAGTGGTCGTCGGCAAACGCTACGGCGGCCTGGCCGGCGCCTGCGTCGCGCCGCTCGGCCTCTTGCTCGGACCCTTCCTGATCGTGCTGCTGCTGGCACTGGCTTACGACACCTGGGGCGGATTGCCGCGTGCGCAGGGGCTGTTGCGCGGAATTGCCGCAGTCGGCGTTGGCTTGTTGTTCGCAATGGCCTGGCGGATGGCGACGGCACTCAAGGATAAATTCCTTTTCCTGCCCTTTACCGCGTTGACCGTGGTGGCCATCGCCGGCCTGCGCTGGCCCTTGCCCTGGGTGATGCTCGCTGGCCTATTGGCAGCAGGTTCGCTGGCTTATGCCCGGCTCGGCCGGCGGCGGAACTGAGGGGCGCCGATGCTGCTCGACCTGTTCCGCGAATTCGCCATTCTCGCCTTCGTCGCCTTCGGCGGTGCCACCGCGCTGCTGCCGGAAATGCACCGGGTGGTGGTCGAACAGCATCACTGGCTCGACGACACCACCTTCACCCATCTCTATGCGATTGCCCAGGCCGCACCGGGGCCGAACGTGCTGGTGGTGACCCTGATCGGCTGGCAGATCGCCGGCCTGGCCGGGGCGGCGGTGGCGACGCTGGCGATGTGCCTGCCAATGAGCGTGCTGATTTACCTGCTGATCGACCGCTGGCAGGGCTTTGCCGGCCGCCGCTGGCAACAGGCGGTGAGTCTTGGCGTGGCACCGCTGGCGGTCGGGCTGGTGTTCTCCGGCGCCACCCTGATCGCCCAGGCGGCGGCTTTCGGGCCGGGGGCGTGGGGGCTGGTGGTGCTGGCCGGCTGGCTCAGCCTGCGCACCCGCTGGCATCCGCTGTGGTTGATCGCGGCTGGCGCCGTATGCGGGGCGCTGGGCTGGGTGTAAGCCAGCCAGGAACGATAGAAAAGTGCCATTTCGCGTAGACGGCGAGGCTTTTCATCGCTCTGCCTGCGGGGTATTCTGAACTGCTCATCAGAACCGTTTTTGCCGGAGCCGACTTGCGCGCCTATTCGATCCGTTCCCGTCTGCTCCTGCTGGTTGTTGCCCTGGCTCTGCCACTGGCCGCCTTGATCGCCTACACGGTGCACCAGCAGATGTTGCAGCAGATCGACAGCACCAAGGCCTCGTTGCGGCTGCTGGCCGGAGTGATGGTCAATAACACCGGCCAGCGTATCGCTCAGGCGCGCCAAACCCTCGAAATGCTGGCCGCCCGACCCTTGGTCAGGCGCCTTGATGCGCGCCAGTGCGATCCCTTGCTGGGGGAGTTGTTTGCCTTGTCGCCGGCGTACTCGAATGTCGCATCGACTGATCTTTCCGGGCAAACCCTGTGTTCCGCGCTAAATCATTCGGGGCGTTCCCTGCCCAGCGTCGGCAGCATGCCGTGGTTCGCCGATTTTGCCGCGCAGGGGCGTTTTGCAGTTGGCCTGCCGCACTGGGGGCCGATCAGCCAGAAATGGGTATCGGTGCTCAGTATGCCGGTGCTTGATGAGCGGGGGCATTTTGCCGGTGGCGTGCATTTGCCGCTGGATCTGGCGGCTTTCGATCCCGAGTTGCCCGACGGCATTTTGCCCGCTGACAGCCGCTACGGCTTTGTCGCCGCGAACGGGGTGCTGGTCTGGCGCAATGTGGATCCGGACGGGATGGTCGGGCGTAAGCTGAGTCTGCCTGCAGTGGCGCGGGGAATGCAGTTGCGGGAAGGTGAATTCGAGGCCGAAGGAAGCGATGGCGTGCGCCGCTTCTTTGCCGTGCGCCCGTTGCCCGAGGCAGGGTGGACTGCCTTTGTCGGCATCCCGGTTGAACAGATTTACACTCGGGCGCAGCAGCAGGCGATGCTGGCGGCGGTGGTTCTGCTCTTGCTGCTCGGTCTGCTGGCTGCGGTGTCGCTGTGGATTGCCCGCAGCATCGCCCGGCCGGTGATTGATCTGGCCGACGTGGCCCGGGCGGTTCATGCCGGTCAGCCAGCGCGGGCACGCCGCGAAGGGCCGCGCGAGGTGCAGGCGGTGGCCGACGAATTCAATGCCATGCTCGATGCCAGCAGTGAGAACGAGCGGCGCTTGCGCGCCTTCCTCGACAATAGTGCAATCATTGCCTGGCTCAAGCGTGATGATGGGCGCCATTTGTTCGCCAGCGATAATTTTTTGCGTCATTTCGGCTTGTCTGCCGAGCAGGTGCTCGGACGTTGTGAACGTGAAATCTGGCCCGCAGAAATTGCCGATGCGTTTCGTAAAAGCGACATGGATCTGCTTGCCCGGGGCGGAACGCATGAACTGGTTGAACTGGCGGTGACACCGGATGGCCGTCGTAGCTGGTGGCTGACCAACAAGTTCGTATTCGAAGGGCGCGGCGGGGAGCGCTGCGTGGGCGGCGTCGCGGTCGAGATTACCGAACGCAAGCAGGTCGCCGACCGTAACGAGCAGATTCTGCGGACCGCGCTCGATGGCTACTGGCTGGTTTGCCGCAGCGGCCGCTTGCGCGAGGTGAATCTGCGCGCTTGCTCGATGCTCGGTTATACGCAGGAGGAAATGCTGCAGCTCAGTGTGCCCGAAATCGATGCCAGCGACGATCTGGCGATTATCGAGCAGCGCATGCAGCAGGTGGTTGCCTCCGGCGGGGCGAATTTCGAGTCGCGGCATCGCTGCAAGGACGGTTCGTTGATCGAGGTCGAGATTTCGGTCGGCTATTTGCCGGAGGAGTCTTTGTTTCCCGTGTTCATTCGTGAAATCGGCGAGCGCAAGCGGCATGAGCAGGCGATCAGCGCACTGAACGCGCAGCTTGAGCAGCGGGTCAGCGAGCGGACGGCAGAACTGGTTGAGGCCAGGGATGCGGCCGAGGCAGCCAGTCGCGCCAAGAGCGCATTCTTGGCCAACATGAGCCATGAGTTGCGTACACCAATGAACGCGATCATGGGCATGGTGGCGCTGGCCATGCGGCGGGGCGGCGAGCCGCGCCTGCTCGATCAACTGGGCAAGATCGACCATGCCTCGCGGCATTTGCTGGGAATCATCAACAATATTCTCGATTTGTCCAAAATCGAAGCCGGCCGGTTCGTGCTGGCCCATGCGCCATTTCGCCTGGGCGAGGTCCTCGACAAGCTGCAGGTAGTGCTGACCCACGCGGCCGAGGACAAGGGGCTGGTGCTGCAGGTGGAGACCGCGCCAGCACTGGCGGCCCAGCAAGTGCTGGGCGACGCTCAGTGCCTGAGCCAGATCTGGATGAATTTTGCCGGCAACGCAATCAAGTTCTCGGACCGGGGCGAGATCGTCCTGCGCCTGTCGCTGATTGCTGAAACCGCCGGCAGCTTGCAGCTGCGCGGCGAGGTTCGCGATCAGGGGATCGGGATTGCGCCCGAGGTCTTGCCACGCCTGTTTTCAGCCTTTGAGCAGGCGGACAATTCGCTCGCTCGCCAGTACGGCGGGACGGGTCTCGGATTGGCCATCAGCAAGCGGCTGGCCCGTCTGATGGGCGGAGACGTGGGGGTCGAGAGCGTGCCCGGCGCTGGTAGCTGTTTCTGGTTTACTGCCCGGTTGGCGCTTGCTGAGGCCGCCCCGCCAAGGCGTGCCCGACCGCAGCAACTGGCGGCCGAGGAGGTGCTGCGGCGGGAATTTTCCGGGTGCCGGGTGTTGCTGGTCGAGGACGAGCCGGTCAATCAGGAGGTGTCGCGGACTTTGCTCGAGGAGGCCGGGCTGCAGGTCGATCTGGCCGGCGATGGGCAGACGGCGGTAGCGCGGGCGGCAGCCGAAAAATATGCGCTGATCCTGATGGATGTGCAGATGCCGCAAATGAATGGCCTCGAAGCAACGCAGGCGATCCGGGCGAGCGGCCCGAACCGGACGACGCCGGTGATTGCGATGACCGCCAATGCTTACGACGAGGATCGTCAGCAATGCCTGGCTGCGGGGATGAATGCGCATGTCGGGAAGCCGGTCAGCCCGCAGTTGCTCTTTTCCACGCTGCTTGATTGGCTGAGTCGCGAGCGGCAGGCTCAGTCCGGGCAATAAGGATTGTGCAGTTCGCTGATCACAGCGGCGAAGACGGCACGAATCTGGGCTTCGTCGCACTCCATCAGCAGCGCGTCCTCAAAGGCATCTTGCGCCATCTGGCGCAACTCTTCGAGATTTTCCCGCAGGACCTTGATCTTTTCGGTACAAGCGACCACCGAGCCGTCGGGGCGGCGCCAGATCAGGGCCGGGTCGGTTGCAGGCTGAAAGTTTTGCGTCATTTTGCTTGCTCCGCGATCAGGATTTCACCGGCAACGATGGACACCGGGATCGCCAGCAGCGATTCGCCGACGCAGTCGCCGTACTCGCAATAGCCATCCTGCCAGCGGTAGCGGGCGTAGTGTACGCAGCAGTGGATGCTGCTGTGTGGTTTGACCCCGAGGTGTTCGAGCTTGTTGGCCAGCGGTACGCCGAAGTGGGCGCAACGATTGACGTAGGCGTAAATCCGCTCGCCGCTGCGCAGCAGGATGTAGCGGAACGGCTGGGCCGGGTCGCCCAGTGCGTGCAGCGCGGCGGCGCCGTCGGCGAGTTCGTCGACGAGCCCGAGGCGGCTGCCCGGCGCCGGGGCGCCGGGTACCTGATGCCAGGCAGCGATCTCGCTCATGTCCGGGTCAGCCGAGGATGGCGCGCAGGGCGGTAACCAGCGCGGCGCATTCGCTATCGGTGCCGACGGTGATGCGCAGGAACTGGTCGATGCGCGGCAGCTTGAAATGGCGGACGATGATGTTGCGCTCGCGCAGGGCCTTGGCCAGCTCGCCGGCGTCGCGTTGCGGATGGCGGGCGAAGACGAAGTTGGCGCCGGAGGGCAGGACCTCGAAGCCGAGTCCGGCCAGTTGCTCATTCAACACGTCGCGGCTGGCGATGACTTTGCGGCAGCAGTCGGCAAACCAGGCTTCGTCCTCGATGGCGGCGACCGCGCCGACAATCGCCAGGCGATCGAGCGGGTAGGAGTTGAAGCTGTTCTTGACCCGCTCCAGCGCCTCGATCAGCGCTGGATGGCCAACTGCGTAGCCGACCCGCAGCCCGGCCAGTGAGCGCGATTTGGACAGGGTATGGATGACCAGCAGGTTGTCGAAGCGGGCGGTCAGCGGAATCGCCGTCTCACCGCCGAAGTCGACGTAGGCCTCATCGACGATCACCACCGAATCAGGGTTGGCGGCGGCGATTTCGGCAATTGCGTCGAGCGCCAGCAGGCGGCCGGTCGGCGCATTCGGATTGGGAAAAATGATCCCGCCGTGGCGTTGACCGTGGACGGGTGCATAGTCGGCCGGGCGCAGGGTGAAATCGTCGGCCAGCGGCACGCAGCGGTAGTCCACGCCGTAGAGCCCGCAATACACCGGGTAGAAGCTGTAGGTGATGTCCGGGAACAGGATTGGCGCATCGTGCTTGAGCAGCGCCTGGAAGGCGTGTGCCAGGACTTCGTCGGAACCGTTGCCGACGAAGACCTGTGCCGGGGTCACCTCGTAACGCCGGGCCACCGCCTGCTTGAGCAGGTCGGCGTTGGGATCGGGGTAGAGGCGCAGGCGTGCGGCATCGTCGCCGAGTTCGGCCTGGATCGCGGCCAGCGCCTTGGGCGACGGCGGATAGGGGTTCTCGTTGGTGTTGAGCTTGATCAGGTTGGCGATCTTGGGCTGTTCGCCCGGGACGTAGGGGGTGAGGTCGCGGACGACCTGGCTCCAGAAGCGGCTCATGGTATTCAATCGAGAGGCTGGCAGTCGTGGCACAAAACTTTCCGGCCGCTGGCTGCGCTGTCGTTAGGGGGATTCGTTGGGGGGATTGCGAAACGAAATGGTATCATGCCCTTTCGTCGCACTTTCCCGCGACGCCTGACTCCTTACTTTCGACTCAACATGCGGCAAGCCGAAGTTACCCGTAATACCCTGGAAACGCAGATCACCGTCCGCGTCAATCTCGACGGCAGCGGCCAGGGCAAGTTCGCCACCGGCGTTCCCTTTCTCGACCACATGCTCGACCAGATCGCGCGGCATGGCCTGATCGACCTCGATATCGTCGCCAACGGCGACCTGCATATCGACGCGCACCATACCGTCGAGGATCTTGGCATCACCCTCGGTCAGGCGCTGGCCAAGGCCTGGGGCGACAAGAAGGGGCTGACCCGCTACGGGCACAGCTATGTGCCGCTCGATGAAGCCTTGTCGCGGGTGGTGATCGACCTCTCCGGGCGTCCGGGGCTGACCTACAACGTCGAGTACACGCGGGCGACGATCGGCAGTTTCGACGTCGATCTGTTCAGCGAATTCTTCCACGGACTGGTCAATCACGCCGGGATGACCCTGCATATCGACAACCTGCGTGGCCAGAACGCGCACCACCAGGCCGAGACCATTTTCAAGGCCTTCGGCCGCGCACTGCGCATGGCGGTAACGCCGGACGAGCGAATGGCTGGCCTGATGCCCTCGACCAAGGGGACGCTCAATGGCTGAGACGATTGCCGTTATCGACTATGGCATGGGTAACCTGCGTTCGGTGGCCAAGGCTATCGAGCACGTCGCCGGCGCCGCAAGCGTCGTCGTCACGGCCGATCCGCAAGTGGTGGCAAGCGCTGACCGCGTGGTCTTTCCAGGCCAGGGTGCGATGCCCGACTGCATGCGCGAACTCGAAGCGCGTGGCCTGCGCGATGCAGTAATCCAGGCCGCCGCGAGCAAGCCCTTCCTCGGGATTTGCGTCGGCGAGCAGATGCTGTTCGAACATAGCGAGGAAGGCGATGTTCCTGGCCTCGGCATCTTCCCCGGCCAGGTGCTGCGCTTTCCGGCCGATAAAATGGTTGACCGTAGCGGAGCCAGGCTCAAGGTGCCGCACATGGGCTGGAATACCGTCTGGCAAAAGCCGCACGTGCTGTGGCAGAACATTGCCGATGGGGCTCGGTTTTACTTCGTGCATAGCTACTGCGTCCAGCATGTCGACCCGCAGTTGACCACCGGTACCTGTGACTATGGCATCCCCTTTACCTGTGCGGTGGGGCGGGATAATATCTTCGCGGTTCAATTCCATCCGGAAAAGAGCGCCCGTGACGGCCTGCAGTTGCTGAAGAATTTTGTCGAGTGGCGTCCCTGATTTTATCGGCGCGCCCGGTGTTCAAGCCAAATCCAGAACTTTTCCTTCAGAATCTTTCCCTCAGGTAGCGATTTTCGCCTCCGCTCATTCGTTTGAATCCCATGCTGATTATTCCCGCAATCGATCTTAAGGACGGCCAGTGCGTGCGTCTCAAACAAGGCCTGATGGAGCAGGCGACCGTGTTCTCCGAAAGCCCGGCCGAGCAGGCTCGCCATTGGCTGGAGCAGGGCGCCCGTCGCCTGCATCTGGTCGACCTCAACGGTGCCTTTGCCGGTAAGCCGAAGAATGCGGCTGCGATCAAGGAAATCCTGCAAGAAATCGGTGACCGGATTCCGGTACAGTTGGGGGGCGGCATCCGCGACCTCGACACCATCGAAGCCTGTCTCGACGGCGGCCTCTCCTATGTGATCATCGGCACGGCCGCAGTCAAGAATCCCGGTTTCCTGCACGATGCCTGTACCGCCTTCCCCGGTCACATCATCGTTGGCCTCGATGCCAAGGACGGCAAGGTAGCGACTGACGGCTGGTCCAAACTGACCGGTCACGACGTGGTCGACCTCGGCAAAAAATACGAGGACTACGGCGTCGAGTCGATCATCTACACCGATATCGGCCGCGACGGCATGCTCTCCGGGATCAACATCGAAGCCACCGTGCGTCTGGCGCAGGCCTTGACCATTCCGGTGATCGCCTCGGGCGGTCTGTCCAACCTCGACGACATCCGCAACCTGTGCGCGGTCGAGGGCGAGGGCGTAGTCGGCACCATCGCCGGCCGGGCCATCTACGACGGTTCGCTCGATTTCGCCGCTGCTCAGAAGCTTGCTGACGAGTTGGGCCGCTGAGCCATGCTCGCCAAACGCATCATTCCCTGTCTTGACGTGACCGCCGGTCGCGTCGTCAAAGGCACCAATTTCGTCGGTCTGCGCGATGCCGGCGATCCGATCGAGATCGCCCGCCGTTACAACGAGCAGGGGGCCGATGAGGTCACCTTCCTCGATATCACCGCTTCCAGCGATCAGCGCGACATCATCCTGCACATCGTCGAAGCCTGTGCCGAGCAGGTGTTCATTCCGCTCACCGTCGGTGGCGGCGTGCGCAAGGTCGAGGACGTGCGCCGGCTGCTCAATGCCGGGGCCGACAAGGTGTCGATGAATACCGCTGCCGTGCAGAACCCCGATCTGGTGTTCGATGCGTCGAGCAAGGTCGGTTCGCAGTGCATCGTTGTTGCCATTGATGCCAAGCAGGTGGCACCGGGCAAATGGCATGTATTTACCCACGGCGGCCGTAACGACACCGGCCTCGACGCAATCGAATGGGCGCAGAAGGTCGCCGCCCTCGGTGCCGGAGAAATCCTGCTTACCAGCATGGACCGTGACGGGACCAAGAATGGCTTCGATCTGGCCCTGACCCGCGCGGTCTCCGACGCGGTGAGCATTCCGGTGATCGCTTCCGGTGGTGTCGGCAACTTGCAGCATCTGGCTGACGGCGTTTCCGAAGGGCGTGCCGATGCGGTGCTGGCCGCTTCGATCTTCCATTTCGGCGAGTACACCGTGCGTCAGGCCAAGGAATACATGGCTGGGCGCGGCATCGAGGTTCGCCTGTAATGGCCGATCTCGATCCTTCGCTGCCGCTTTACGAGGCGCTGAAGTGGGACGCCGACGGGATG
The DNA here is from genome assembly GCF_041378895.1 of Dechloromonas sp. ZY10. NCBI lineage: Bacteria > Pseudomonadati > Pseudomonadota > Betaproteobacteria > Rhodocyclales > Azonexaceae > Dechloromonas > Dechloromonas aquae. Next base: position 2,755,929 of record NZ_CP144212.1, on the reverse strand, counting down.
ATTCCTGCGATTGCCCAGGATGCCGCCGGGCGGATCGTGATGTTTGCCTACATGAATCGCGAATCGCTGGCCGAAACCTTGGCCTGCGGCAATGCTGTTTACTGGTCGCGTTCGCGCCGCCGCTTGTGGCGCAAGGGCGAGGAATCCGGGCATTTCCAGAAAATTCTCGGGATTCGTACCGATTGCGACGGCGACGTATTGTTGCTGACCATTGAACAGGTTGGCGGTATTGCGTGCCATACCGGCCGCGCCAGTTGCTTCTTCAATGAATTGCAGGGGGACCGCTGGGTTCCCGTTGATCCGGTTATCAAAGACCCGAAGGATATTTATCAATGAGCACGCATGACATTTTGCATCGTCTCTCCGAGACCCTGGCTTCGCGCCGCAATGCCGACCCGGAGAAGTCCTACACGGCCAAGCTGTTTGCCGAAGGTCCGGATTCGATCCTGAAGAAGATCGGCGAAGAATGCGCCGAGTTGATCATGGCCGGCAAGGAAGGCAAGCGCCTCAAGGTCGTCTGGGAATCGACCGATGTGATCTATCACATTCTCGTATTGCTGGCTTTTTACGGCCTGTCGATTGAAGACGTGTCGCAGGAAATGCGCCGTCGCGAAGGTATTTCCGGGATCGATGAAAAGGCTGCCCGGAGCCAGAACAAGTGAGCGACTGCCTCTTTTGCAAGATCGTGGAAGGGAAAATCCCATCTTCCAAGGTCTATGAGGACGACGATATTCTCGCTTTCAAGGACATCCATCCGGCGCGTCCGGTGCATATCCTGGTGATCCCGAAAAAGCACATCACGTCGCTGGCCACGGTTTCACCGGAAGATGCCCCGGTGCTCGGCAAAATGCTGGCCAAGGCCAATGAAATTGCGGTGGCTCAAGGCAGTCCGGATGGTTTCCGAGTCATCATCAACACCGGTCGTGTGGGGCAGCAGGAAGTGCCGCACCTGCACATGCATATCGTCGGCGGCCCGGATCCGGTCGGTCCGATGCTCAAACGCGTTTAAGCTTCAGGAGAAATTCAATGGGCAGCTTTTCCATCTGGCACTGGCTGATCGTTCTGGTCATCGTCATGCTGGTCTTCGGGACCAAGAAATTGCGCAACATCGGCCAGGATCTCGGTGGTGCGGTCAAGGGCTTCAAGGATGGCATGAAGGAAGCCAACGGTGGCGATGCCGCCCAGCCTGCCGCATCCACTGCGCCGCAGCAGGTGGCCGGTGGTCAGACCATCGACGTCGAAGTCAAGGAAAAGACGAAAGGCTAAGGGCGGACAAAGCAGGATCGAGGATTGAGGAGCAGGCAATCTGTTCCCCGAATCCTCGATGCTTAATCCTTGATCCCGACTCCTAAACAACCATGTTTGACATCGGCTTTTCGGAACTTCTGGTAATCGGGATCGTTGCCCTGGTGGTGATCGGTCCCGAAAAACTGCCCAAGGTGGCGCGCACCCTCGGGCATCTGCTCGGGCGTGCCCAGCGCTATGTCAATGACGTCAAATCCGACATCAATCGCGAGATTCAGCTGGATGAATTAAAAAAACTGCAGTCTCAGGTGACCGAGTCGGCTCGCTCACTCGAAGAATCGGTGCGCAAGGAGTATGACTCCGCACGTAGTGCGGTAGCCGCGCCGGTCGAGAGCGTCCAGGCGGCGGTCGGTGACCTGCAATCCACGCTGAATGAATCATTGGCGGTGGCCCCGGCGGTAACGCCGGTCCCGTTGCCGAGCACTGCACCGCTGGCTTCCGGGCCAGCAGGCGACAACAAGACAGCATGACTGACGCACCCGAAGAATCCTTCATCTCGCACCTGATCGAGTTGCGCGATCGCATGTTGCGTTCTCTGATCGCGGTAGGCGTGATCATGGGCGCACTCTGCTTGTACCCCGGTCCGGGGGCCATTTATGACCTGCTGGCAGCGCCTTTGACGCAAGCCTTGCCGGAGGGCACCAAGATGGTCGCGATCGGCGTGATCACGCCGTTCATGGTGCCGCTCAAGGTTACCGCGATGGTGGCTTTCGTACTGGCCCTGCCCTTCATCCTGTTCCAGGTGTGGGGCTTCGTCGCGCCGGGGCTTTACGATCATGAAAAGCGCCTGGGGCTGCCACTGATTGTTTCCAGCACCGTGCTGTTCATGCTCGGCATGGCCTTTTGCTACTTCTTCGTGTTTGGTCAGGTGTTCAGTTTCATCGCCGGCTTTGCTCCGAAAAGCATCACTCCGGCGCCGGACATCGAGGCCTATCTGTCTTTTGTGATGACCATGTTCCTGGCCTTCGGGATTGCCTTTGAGGTCCCCGTGGCGCTGGTCGTTCTGGTCAAGCTGGGCGTGGTCACGGTCGACAAGCTGGTCGAGTGGCGTTCCTATTTCATCGTCGCGGCATTTGTCATTGCTGCCGTGGTCACGCCGCCGGATGTGGTTTCGCAACTCGCGCTGGCGATTCCGATGTGCCTGCTCTATGAATTGGGTATCCTGGTTTCGCGCTTGGTCAGTGCGCCGCCGCCTGCTACGGTCGACGCGCCTGCGGTTGAAAAAAGCGAAACCGCCGCAGGGCAAGCCCAGCAAGCCGAGCTGACCGCCGAACTGGACAAGGCCGAAGAGGATTTTCGCAAACTCTCTGGCCCTTGAGTGGTGACGGCAACAGGCGGTTAACGCCTTTCCATTGCGAGTGCGGCCGGTTTATCCGGCCGCAGTGCTTCACCGGCAGCCGATCCTGGCCGAGGCCTTTTTCGTTGTTTTTTGCTCAGGCGGTTGGCGCTGCGGGGGATTTCCGTTCCGGCCCAGGGAGTGTGATGCGTTGGGCGCGCACCTCGCCTTCGGCAAACCACCACAGGCTGCCCGGCGGCATCGCGGTCCAGGCCTCGTTATCGGTCAACGGCTGGGTGGCGATCACTGCCACGCGGTCGCGGTCGGTGGTCACTTCGCTGAAGTCGATGCTGACATCCTGATCGGTCAGGTGTGCCTCGGCAAAGGGAGCCTGGCGCACGATGTAGCTGAGGCGCGTCGAGGCATGGGCGAGTAGCCAGTCGCCATTCGAGAGCAGGTAATTGAATTCGCCGGAACGGGCGATTTCCACGGTCAACCGGTGAATTTCGGCAAAAAGCACGGCATCGTCGGGCGGTGTCGCGCCGAAACGTTGGCGTAGTTGTTGCAGCAGCCAGCAAAACGCCCTTTCGCTGTCGGTCAGGCCGACCGGCACAAAGCTGCCGTCCAGTTCCGGCTGGAAGTCGAGCAGATTGCCGTTGTGGGCAAAAGTCCAGTAGCGCCCCCATAGTTCACGAACGAAGGGGTGCGTATTTTCCAGCCCAACTGCCCCTTGGGTAGCCTTGCGGATATGGGCAATCACATTTTTCGAGCGAATCGGGTATTGCCGCACCAGTTCGGCAACCGGAGAGGTGCAGGAAGGTTGCGGGTCAAGAAACAGTCGGTGACCCTTGCCTTCGAAAAAGGCGATGCCCCAGCCGTCGGAGTGGACGTCGGTAGCGCCACCGCGAGCTTGGAAGCCGGTAAAGGAAAAACAGATGTCGGTCGGGACATTGCAGTTCATGCCGAGCAGTTGGCACATGGCGGAGTCGCAGCGAAAGAGGGTTGGCGAAAAGGGCGGAACTAGCGTTCGACCCGGGCGGTCGGGCGTTTGCCGATCCGCACCGTCAGTTCGAGGATGGTTTTGTCGCGGCGCAGGCGGAAGCCGACTTTTTCTTCCGGCTTGAGTGCGGCAATCAGTTCGAGCATGACCTGCGGATCCTTGACGGCTTTGCCGTTGACCGCAAGCAGGACATCGCCGGGGCGAATGCCGGCCTGTTCGGCCGGGCTATTGCGGACGACGCCGGCAATCAGCGCGCCCTCGGTGTCGGGAAGGCCAAAGGATTCGGCCAGTTCGGCCGTAACTTCCTGGGCCTCGACACCGATCCAGCCGCGCGTGACCGCGCCATTCTGGATGATTTGTTCCATGATGCTGCGGGCGCTGGAGACCGGAATCGCAAAGCCGATGCCGTGGTTGCCGCCGGTGCGCGAATAGATCGCGGTATTGATCCCGACCAGAGTGCCTTGGGCATCGACCAGCGCGCCGCCGGAGTTGCCGGGGTTGATTGCGGCATCGGTCTGGATGAAGTTTTCGAAGGTGTTGATGCCCAGGTGTGAGCGCCCCAGCGCCGAAACAATGCCCATGGTCACGGTTTGCCCGACGCCGAATGGATTGCCAATGGCGAGCACGACGTCGCCAACCCGCAATGCATCAATCTGGCCAAAGGTCACCGTGGGCAGTGGCTTGTCGGTGCGGATCTGGAGCACCGCAAGATCGGACTCAGGGTCGTTGCCGACGCTGCGCGCCTTGTAGGTGCGGCCGTCGTTGAGCGAGACCTGGATGTCGTCGGCAGCCTCGATCACGTGGTAGTTGGTCAGGATGTAGCCGCTGGGGCTGACTATTACCCCCGAGCCGAGGCCGGCATTGCGTTGTTCCGGCCCATCCTGGCGGTCGCCGAAAAAATGGCGGAAGATCGGGTCATCAAACAGCGGATGGCGCGGGCTGCGTACCTGCTGGGTGGTGTAGATATGCACAACCGAAGGGAGTGCGGCACGCGCGGCATCGCGATATGAACCGGCCGGGGCGGCCTTGTCGTCTTCATGGCTACCGCTTGGCGCCTGTTCGATAATGGCAAGCGGTCGGCGTGATGGCAACCAGTCGGGGCGCAAGGTCGAGACGACAAAAAGTACGGCCACCGCAACCGTTACTGTTTGTGCAAAAATCAGCCACAACCTGTGCATGAAGGGAAATTGATGAGACGCGAAGCGCTGCTGGATTATCTGGATGGGCTGCTGGAGCCGGCAAAGTTCAAGGATTATTGCCCAAATGGGCTGCAAGTGGAAGGACGGCGGGAAATTCGCCGGGTTGTCGCTGGTGTTACCGCCTGTCAGGCCTTGCTTGATGCGGCGGTAGCCGCGCAGGCCGATGCCGTGCTGGTACACCATGGCTATTTCTGGAAAGGCGAGGACGGGCGGGTGACCGGGATTCGTCGGCAGCGATTGAAAACCTTGCTCGATCATGAGATCAGCCTGATCGCTTATCACCTGCCACTGGATGCTCACCCGCAACTAGGCAATAACGCACAACTGGCGCAGGCCTTCGGCTGGCTGGCCGAGGGGTGTTTTGGGGAGCAGAACATTGCTTGGCGCGGCAGTTTGCCGCAGCCGCAGAGCGTGGCCGAAGTGGCGGCGAGGGTAGCGGCTGCGTTGGGGCGCGAGCCGCTGCTGATCGGCGATCCGCAGGCGCCAGTCCGTCGCGTCGGCTGGTGCTCAGGCGGCGCCCAAGGTTATTTCGAAGCGGCAATCGAGCAAGGTGTCGACCTCTACCTGTCGGGCGAAATCTCCGAGCAGACCGTGCATCTGGCCCGTGAAACCGGGGTTGCCTATCTGGCTGCCGGCCATCATGCGACCGAACGCCTCGGAATTCAGGCGCTGGCGGCCCGGGTCGCGGAAGATTGTGGACTCGATTGCCGCTTCGTTGAGGTCGCTAATCCGGTCTGAGCGGGTTAAACGATCCGCTTGAGCTTGTGTCCGTTCTCGAGAACGCGGAGCAGGAGAACAATTTCTTCGACAATTTCAAGGGGGAAGCCGGTGCGCTGCCCTCCCCGGTTGTCCTGCGTCAGCGATTGCAGGTAGTCGACGCATTCCGGGCAGCCCCACAGTTCGCTGATCCGCTTGAGAATGTGCGGATAGTCTTCCAGGGTGCGCAGCCCCGAAATTACCGTGGTTGAGGTCTCCCAGGTCGGCAGTTGGACGTTGAAGCGGGTGCGCACGGTTTCCGAGAAGTGCTCGAACTCGTTGCGCATGTTGCCGCGGCGGTAGAGGTCGAGGAGCAACAACCAGGGCCCGATGTTCTGCGGCGAATAGTTTTCGATGTATTCGGCAACCGTCTCGGCGGCTCCATCGAGGCGGCCGAAGCTGAGCATTACTTCCGCCAGTTCGAGCATCGAGTCACCGTTGTAATACTCGGCAACCTCTTCGCCTGCATTCGGGTTGAGCGGTGTTTGCTCGGCCAGGGCTTGCGCCGCTTCGGCGTCGCTATGGGGGCGGTTGATCGGCGGCAGCGATAGCGAGAGCAGGCTTTCTGGTTCTGTCGGTGCGGTGGCCACGGTGGTCACCGGTAGCCGGCTGGGTGCTGCCTCCGTTGCCTCGTTAAGGAGGGCTTGTTGTTCCTTGCGCCGGCGCCGCCAGAAAACTGCCGTGGCCGCCAGTGCAGCACCCGCGCCTGCGGTGATCAGCAACTGCCAGAGATCGTTGTCCGCGTTGTCTGTTGCCGGAGCAGGAGCAGGAGCAGGAGCAGGAGCAGGAGCAGGAGCAGGAGCAGGAGCAGGAGCAGGAGCAGGAGCAGGAGCAGGAGCAGGAGCAGGAGCAGGAGCAGGAGCAGGAGCAGGAGCAGGAGCAGGAGCAGGAGCAGGTGCAGGTGCAGGTGCAGGTGCAGGTGCAGGTGCAGGTGCAGGTGCAGGTGCAGGTGCAGGTGCAGGTGCAGGATTGGCCGCCTGCTTTTGTCGGGTCAGTGTGGTGTCGACCAGTTGAGCGGCGCGGTCGAGTTGCTCGTTGGTGCGCGTCAGCAGGGCCAGGATGGCCTCCATTTGCCCGACGCGGCGGGTCAATTCTTCGACCCGCTGGCCGGCACAGGGATCGGCGCAGAGCAGCGTGCCTTGCGGTTGTGGCCTGGCCTGCGCCGGAGCTTGCTGACGCTGGGCCGGGGCAGGGCGGGGGGGGCTGGCCGGGAGCGGCGCCGTAGCCGGGGTTTCGGCGGTCGGTGCGCGCGGCAGGGCTTCGGGGAGTGGCAAGCGGTATTGCCGGTGCAGCTTGAGCCCACATTCGACAGTGACTTCCAGGGCCAGGCTGGTGCCGCTGATCGGCTCGGTGCTGGTGATCTGGAGTTGGTAATGCTCGTCGCTGCGCAGCAGGCGCGTGCGGATCGCGGTGGCCGCCAGTTCTTCGCTACGGACCCGGTAACAAGCTGCCGGGGCAGCTTGCTCGCTGGTGGCGGCGAGCGGGATGGTCAGATGTAATGGCTGGTGGCGGCGGGAGTGCAATTGCGCTTCGCCAAGCTCGACTCCGGCTGCGGCGGGAGTGAGGGGCAGGGCTGCCAGCAGGGCGAGCAACCGCCGGGGCACTTTCCGCAGCATGAATCAATTCTCCTGGACGCGCAAAAAGCGTCATTATGTGGCATTTTTAACCCATTTCCCATGCGTTCGAGGAGTCTGTTCGTGCAAGTTCTGTTTCCCCTTCCGCCTCCGGTGCTGGTGCCCGTTCAGGGTAGTGCGGCACGTTTCCCCGTTCGGCGTATTTTCTGTGTTGGCCGCAACTACGCCGAGCATGCGCGCGAGATGGGGGCGGTCGATCAGGCGCAAGGCCTGGAGCCGCCTTTTTTCTTTACCAAGCCTGCGGATGCGCTGGTCGCCGGAGACGGCGAATTGAGCGTGTCCTATCCGCCGCGGACGAGCAATTTGCACCATGAGGTGGAAATGGTGGTGGCTTTGGGCGACGGAGGCAGCAATCTTACGGTCGACCAGGCCAAAAGCCTGATTTTGGGTTACGCCGTGGGCCTCGACCTGACCCGTCGCGACCTGCAGGCGCGGGCCAAGGAAAAGGGGCATCCCTGGGACATGAGCAAGGGGTTTGACCAGTCGGCCGTATGCGGGCCGCTGGTGTTGGTCGCTGATTGCGGCCATCCGGCGGGCGGCGAGATCGGTTTGCAGGTGAATGGTGAGGTCCGGCAGGCAGGCGACTTGTCGGAGATGATGTGGAAGGTGCCGCAGATCATTGCCGAGTTGTCGGCGCTGGTCAGCCTGGCAGCGGGCGATCTGATCTACACCGGGACGCCGGCTGGCGTCGGGCCGCTGCAACGTGGCGACCGTCTTGAAGGAACGGTCGCCGGACTGCCTCCGCTGCGGGCCAGGATTGTCTGATCCTGGTGCTTCAGTTTGCCTGCGGGCGGCGGTCGATGACGCGCCGGGCCTTGCCGACTGAACGCTCGATCCCGCCGCTATCGACGACTTCGACGCGGGCTGAAATACCGATATAGGACTTGATGTGGTGTTGCAGGTCGTGCGCGGCAAATTCCTTTTCGGCCTGGCCGACGAACTGGAACTCGGGCTTCATTTCGACGTTCACCTTCAGCGAATCGAGGTGGCCGTCGCGCGTCAGCTCGAGCATGTAGTGCGGCGACAGCCTGGGCTGGCGCAGGATCAGCTCTTCAATCTGCGACGGGAAGACGTTGACCCCGCGAATGATCAGCATGTCGTCGGAGCGGCCGGTGATCTTGCCGATCCGCCGCATGCTGCGTGAGGTCGGGGCCAGCAGCCGGGTCAGGTCGCGGGTCCGGTAGCGGATCACCGGCATCGCTTCCTTGCTCAGCGAGGTGAACACCAGTTCGCCCTGACAGCCGTCAGGCAGCACTTCGCCGGTGCTCGGATCGATGATTTCCGGGTAGAAATGGTCTTCCCAGATCACTGGTCCATCCTTGCTCTCGGCGCATTCGTTGGCGACGCCGGGGCCGATCACTTCCGAGAGGCCGTAGATGTCGACCGCGTCGATTCCGAAAATATTCTCGATTTCGCCGCGCATTGCGTCGGTCCACGGTTCGGCGCCGTGGATACCGATGCGCAGTGCAGTGCTGCGCGGGTCGATGCCCTGGCGGCGGAACTCGTCGGCGATGTTGAGCATGTACGAAGGGGTGACCATGATGATGCTTGGCTTGAAGTCGCAGATCAGTTGCACCTGCTTTTCGGTCTGCCCGCCGGACATCGGGATCACCGTGCAGCCGAGGCGTTCGGCACCGTAATGCGCGCCCAGCCCGCCGGTGAACAGGCCGTAGCCGTAAGCGACGTGCAGGATGTCGCCGGCGCGCCCGCCGGCGGCGTGAATCGAGCGGGCGACGAGATCAGCCCAGGTGTCGATGTCGCGCCGGGTGTAGCCGACCACCGTCGGTTTGCCGGTGGTGCCGCTGGAGGCATGGATCCGCACCACCTCTTCCCGCGGTACCGCGAACATCCCGTAAGGATAGTTGTCGCGCAAGTCCTGCTTGGTGGTGAACGGAAACTTGGCCAGGTCGGCCAGGGATTTGAAATCGTCCGGATGTACGCCCGCAGCGTCGAAGCGTTGGCGGTAATGCGGGACGTTGGCGTAGGCCTGCTGCAGCGTCTGACGCAGACGCTCGGTTTGCAACTGCGAAATTTCATCGCGGCTGGCGTGCTCGATGGCATGCAGCCCTGGTTTTCCTGCCATGAGGGTCTCCCTGTTCGTTGTTATGAACCGGGGATTTTCCCCGTTGCCGGCAGGGGTATTGTTGAGCCAGGTCAACCTCGGTGAGCATGTCCGGCTATGCGACAATGCCGCCCATGCTTTATTCAACCGCCCGCAGGCTGCTGGCCCATGCCTTGCCGATCCTGATCGCCCAGTTGTCTTCTGTCGGCATGATGCTGGTTGATACCGCCGTGCTCGGTCATGTCAGTTCAGCCGACCTCGCGGCAGTGGCAATTGGCGGAGGCATCCATATCTCGCTGGTGTTTGCGCTGGTTGGCATCGTCCAGGCTGTGGCGCCGATGGTGGCCCATGCGCACGGCGCAGGCGAGGGGGGCAAGGTGGTGCAAATCCTGCAGCAGACATTCTGGCTGGCGCTGCTGCTCAGCGTGCCGGGAATGCTGTTGCTGATCTTTCCCGGCTTCCTGCTGGGCAGTGCTGGCATGGATTCCACGGTCGACGCCAAGGTTCGGGAATATTTGCAGATTCTTGCCTGGGGGCTGCCCGCAGCTTTGTGCTACCGGACCTTTTACGCTTTCTGCAATGCTCTTGGGCGACCACGGGTCTTGATGTTGATCGGTCTTGCCGCGCTGCTGGTGCATGCCTTGCTGGCCTGGGGTTTGGCCCTGCAAGGCTGGGCTGGCGAACCGCTGGGAGTGGTGGGGTGCGCCTGGTCGAATGTGTTGATTGGCTGGGTGGCCTGCGGTGGTGCTGCCGCCTATCTGCATTACGGGCCGCTCGGTCGCTGTTACCGGCCTTTGCGTGGTTGGAAGCGCCCTCGCTGGCCGATCTGGCGCGAATTGCTGCGTCTGGGGCTGCCGATGGGGGTGTCGAATTTCGTAGAAATCACCGCCTTTACACTGATTGCGCTGCTGATTGCCTCACTCGGGGCTACGGTTGTTGCCGGGCACCGGATCGTGGCCAATCTTTCTGCCCTGGCTTACATGTTGCCGCTGTCGTTGGGGATTGCGGTGATGGCGGCGGTGGGGCAGGCACTGGGCGCGCACGACTGGGGCGGGGTGCGAGCCCTGGTTCGGGCCGGATTGTGGCTGGCCGGGCTCTCATCCTTGCTGACCGGCAGCTTGCTGTGGCTGGCCGCCGAGCCATTGACCGCCGGTTATACCGACGATCCGGCGGTGCGTGACGTGGCTCTTGGCTTGATCCTGTATGTTGCCGCTTATCAGTTTTGCGATGCCTTGCAGACCATTGCCGGGCATGTGCTGCGGGCCTGCCGGGTGACTTTTCTGCCGATGCTGCTGCAGACTTTTTGCTTCTGGGGGATCGGTTTGGCCGGTGGATTCTGGCTTTGTTACCGGGGGCAGGCCCCGCTGGGGGCCGCCGGATTCTGGCTGGCGGCGGTACTCAGCCTGGTGCTGGCTTCGGCGGTGCTGCTGCCGCTGATGTACAAGGTTCTGGGTGAATTGCTCCCTGATTCATAATTATGAATTTTAGGCTGCAATTATTTTTCCGCCTGTGGTAGGATTTTGGGCTAATAACTCTAAAACCGGGTGGGGTCGGGGGATTTATCGGCTGCCGCTCATTGCTCGCAACTTAACTCAACGCAAGGAAAGCGCATGAAAATTCACGAATATCAGGGCAAGCAAATCCTGAAGAAATTCGGCGTTACGGTTCCGCGCGGGATTCACTGCACGACCGTCGAAGACGCAGTCAAGGCAGCCGAAACCCTGGGCGGCAAGGTCTGGGTGGTCAAGGCCCAGATTCACGCTGGTGGCCGTGGCAAGGGCGGCGGCGTCAAGGTCGCTACTTCCCTCGAAAAAGTGCGCGAATACGCCAGCCAGATTCTCGGCATGCAGCTGATCACGCATCAGACCGGTCCGGAAGGGCAGAAGGTCCGTCACCTGCTGATCGAAGAAGGCGCTGACATCCAGCACGAATACTACGTTGCCGCGCTGACCGATCGTGCCACCCAGTCCGTCGCGATCATGGCCTCCTACGAAGGCGGCATGGATATTGAAGAAGTCGCGCACAAGACCCCGGAGAAGATCGTCAAGGTTTTCGTCAACCCGCTGGTCGGCCTGACCGACGAGCAGGCGCTGACCCTGGCCAAGGGCATGGGCATGAACGAAGCCTCGATCCCGCAGTGTGTTGAGACCCTGAAGAATCTCTACACCTGCTACATGGAGACCGATGCCTCCCTGGCCGAAATCAACCCGCTGATCCACGAAGCCGACGGTACTGTCAAGGCTCTGGATGCCAAGTTCAACTTCGACTCCAACGCCCTCTACCGTCAGGAAGAGATCGTTGCCATGCGCGATCTGGACGAAGAAGATCCGGACGAAATCGAAGCCTCCAAGTTTGACCTGGCCTACATTTCCCTCGATGGCAACATCGGCTGTCTGGTGAACGGTGCCGGTCTGGCCATGGCCACCATGGACACCATCAAGCTGTTCGGCGCCGAGCCGGCCAACTTCCTCGACGTCGGCGGCGGTGCCACGACCGAGAAGGTCACCGAAGCCTTCAAGATCATGCTCAAAAACACCAAGGTCAAGGGCATTCTGGTCAATATCTTCGGCGGCATCATGAAGTGCGACACCATCGCTACCGGCGTTGTTGCCGCAGCCAAGGAAGTTAACCTGTCGGTCCCGCTGGTCGTCCGCATGAAGGGCACCAACGAAGATCTGGGCAAGAAGATCCTCAAGGACTCCGGCCTGCCGATCATCTCTGCCGATTCCATGGCCGAGGCCGCCACCCAGATCGTTGCTGCGGTCAAGTAAGGAGCTAGCGAATGTCTATCCTGATCAACAAAAACACCAAGATCATCACCCAGGGCATCACCGGCAAGACCGGTCAGTTCCATACTGAGAAGTGCCAGGAATACGCAAACGGCAAGGAATGCTTCGTTGCCGGCGTGAACCCGAAGAAGGCTGGCGAAAAGATTTTCGACATCCCCATCTACGGTTCGGTCAAGGAAGCCGCCGCTGAAACCGGCGCTACCGTGTCCGTCATCTACGTGCCGCCCGCTGGTGCTGCCGCTGCGATCTGGGAAGCTGTCGAAGCCGACCTCGATCTGGCCATCTGCATCACCGAAGGCATCCCCGTCCGCGACATGCTGATGGTGCGCAACAAGATGAAGGAAAAGGAAGCCAAGGGCGGCAAGAAGACCCTGCTGCTCGGCCCGAACTGCCCTGGCCTGATCACCCCGGACGAAGTGAAGATCGGCATCATGCCGGGTCACATCCACCGCAAGGGTCGTATCGGCGTCGTTTCCCGTTCCGGTACCCTGACCTACGAAGCCGTCGGTCAGCTGACCGAACTGGGCCTCGGCCAGTCTTCCGCTGTCGGTATCGGTGGTGACCCGATCAACGGTCTGAAGCACATCGACGTCATGAAGATGTTCAACGACGATCCGGATACCGACGCCGTCATCATGATCGGTGAAATCGGTGGTCCGGACGAAGCCGAAGCCGCTCAGTGGTGCAAGGCCAACATGAAGAAGCCGATCGTCGGCTTCATCGCTGGCGTCACCGCACCGGCCGGCAAGCGCATGGGCCACGCAGGTGCCCTGATCTCTGGCGGTGCCGACACCGCCGATGCCAAGCTCGCGATCATGGAAGAGTGCGGCTTCAAGGTCACCCGCAACCCGTCCGAAATGGCTAAGCTGCTGAAGGCGATGCTGTAAAATCCGAGCCTAGCTCAACCAAAAAAGGCGGGCCTTCGGTCCGCCTTTTTATTTGCCTGAAGATTCATGGAACTCGACTTTGCTTCTGCTGCATTCTGGCTCGCCGTCGGCCAGATCATCCTGATCGACATTGTTTTGTCTGGCGACAACGCCGTGGTGATTGCGCTGGCTTGTCGAAATCTCACGGTCGACCAGCGGAAAAAGGGAATTTTCTGGGGCGTCACCGGTGCGGTGTTGTTGCGCGTGGCGCTGACCGCTTGTGCTGCGCTGGTGATGGGCTTGCCTTGGCTGAAGCTGATCGGCGGGCTGCTGCTGCTGTGGATCGCGCTCAAATTGATGCTGCCTGAAGACGAGGATGGGCATGACATCGAAGCTTCCGGAAATTTGTGGGGAGCAGTCAAGACCATCATCGTCGCCGATTTTGTGATGAGCCTCGACAATGTGATTGCCGTTGCCGGGGCGGCGCACGGCAGCATGACCTTGCTGCTGTTCGGGCTGGCGGTCAGCATTCCGCTGATCGTCTGGTCCAGCCAATTGATCCTGCACTGGATGGAGCGTTTCCCGGTGATCGTGCTGTTCGGTGCCGGGCTGCTCGGCTATGTTGCCGGTCAGATGATTTTTACCGATCCGGGCGTTCTCGCCTGGTTGCCACCCTTGCCAGCATGGGCCGGGAAGCTGGCAGGTGCGATGGGGGCGCTGGTGGTGGTCGGACTCGGGCGCTGGCTTGAGCAGCGGGCATTGGCGCGACAGGATGTGACCTTGGTGTGAGGGAGTAATTGATGGCCTTGTTCCTGACTGAAAATGAGGTTTCCCAGCTGTTGACCGTGGATATGGCGCTGGAGGCGGTCGAGTCTGCGCATCGCGACCTGGCGCTCGGGCAGGCTCTGGACACCCCGCGCGCGCGCAGCCGCTTGCCGCAGACGGTACTGCACATTCTTCAGGGGGCGCTGCCGGCGCAAGGGGTGCTTGGCTACAAGGCCTATACCAGCAACCGCAGCGGCAATCGCTTCCTGGTGCATCTTTTCGATGCCGCCAGCGGTCAGTTGCAAGCCATTCTCGAAGCCGATACGTTGGGCATGTTCCGTACCGGTGCTGCCAGCGGGGTGGCGGCTAAATGGCTGGCGCGGCCGGATAGCGAGGTGGCTGGGGTTTTTGGCTGCGGTTGGCAGGCTGAAGGACATGTCCGGGCAATTTGTGCAGCCTTGCCACTGGCCGAGGTCAAGGTCTGGGGGCGGCAGGCCGGCAAGCTCTCCGATTTTTGCGCTCGCCTGAGCGAGGTGACCGGTATCCGGGTCGTTCCCGCCGCCAGTCCCGAAGATACCGTGCGCGGCAGCGATCTGGTGGGTACCGTGACGACCGCAGCACAGCCGCTGTTTGCTGCCGAATGGCTGGCGGAAGGGACGCATCTCAACGCCGCTGGCTCCAATGCGCTGATCCGTCAGGAATTGTCCGAGGCTGCCGTGCGTCGTTGCGACCTGATATGCGTTGATTCTGTCCCGACCGCCCTGGCGGAAGCGGGCGATCTGCTGCCGTTGCTTGAAAAAGGGCGCCTGCAGCCGCGTCAGCTGGTTGAGTTGGGTGATGTGATTTGTGCTCGGCATCCCGGTCGCAGCAGTGCTGGCCAGATCACCCTGTTTGAATCGCAGGGCATGGCAATCCAGGACCTGGCGCTGGCATTGCGCGTGGTCCGGGCCGCTGAAGCGGCCGGCCTGGGGCGTGAAATCCCGCTGGGTTCCGTATAGGCGGGTTTGACCGCGGCTTGCGGTCGGCGTAAAAATGACCCTCCGGTATATTTCGTACCGGAGCGGATGCAAGCGGGAGGGGTAATGGCGGGGGCCGTTGCAGGAAAATCGGATGGGTGGATCGGGGCCGGCATCACCGTGGTGATGTTGCTGTTGGCCTTGTCCGGCTTGCTTCAGGGGCTGGAGCGCAAAGCTTACGACTGGGGAGTGCAAGCGGCGATCCGGGCGCCATCGGAGCGCATAGCAGTGATCGCGATAGACGATCAAAGCATTGCCAATCTGGGGCGTTGGCCCTGGTCGCGCGAGTTGCATGCCCGGATGGTCGACTTGCTGGCCGGAGCCGGAGCCAAGGTGATCGGCTATACGGTATTTTTCTCTGAGCCGCAACGCGACCCCGGCTACGGCTATATCCTGAAACTGTCCGAACTGGTCGAGCAAGCGAGCCTCGCCGGCCAAGCCGGTGGTGACTTGGCGCGCATCGGCGACATTCTCAAGGAGGCGGAGCAGGCGTTGAACACCGATCGGCGCCTGGCTGCCAGCTATGGGCGTGCCGGCAACGTTCTGCTGCCCGTACTGTTCGAACTGGGCGATGCGCATGGCCGTCCCGATCAGCCCTTGCCCGATTATGTGAGTCGCAATCGTTTGTCACAGGTTCATCCCGGGGGCGATGCCTTGCCAGCGCGAGCACTTCAATTGCCGCTTGCAGCCTTGGGTAGCCAGGCACGCGGGCTGGGGCATTTGAATGCCACCCCCGATGGCGATGGCGGTGTGCGCAGCGAGGCCTTGGTGGTTCGTTATTACGATCAGTATTTCCCGTCGCTGGCATTGATGCTCGCGGCGCAGGGATTGAATCTGGGGCCAGCCGATGTTGTCGTGCGTCTGGGCGAAGAGGTGCGGGTTGGGAAGTTGCGGATTCCCACCGATGGTGCAACCCGGATGCACACCTTTTTCTACAAGGGGCGCGAGGAGCGACCAGCCTTCGTGGTCGATTCGTTCTTCGACGTGCTCAGCGGCAAGATTCCTGCCAGCAAATACGCCGGCAAGATCGTCCTGCTCGGGGCGACGGCGGCGGGGGTCGGGACTACCCAGGTGACGCCGGTTTCGCCAGCGATGGCACCGGTGTTAACCCTGGCGCACAGCGTTTCCAGCATCATGCAGGAGCATTTCTTTGTCGTTCCCGCCTGGGGGCAGTGGCTCAGCCTGGGGGCGATGCTGCTGGTGGGCGCATATCTGGCTCTCGGGCTGCCGCGCCTATCGGCAGCGTTTGGCGCACTGGCAACCGGTGGCTTGCTGCTGCTGATTATTGCCGCACATTTCGGCTTGCTGCTTGGCGCCGGCCTGTGGGTACAGTGGATGGGGGCGGCCGTGTTGCTGCTGGCAGGCCACCTGTTGCTGACCACACGTCGTTTCTTTGCGACCGAGCGCGGCAAGGAGCGCTCCGACCTCGAGTCCGCCGAATCGAACCGGATGCTTGGCCTGGCCTTTCAGGGGCAGGGGCAACTCGATATGGCCTTCGACAAATTCCGTAAGTGTCCGGTCGATGATCATTTGCTCGAAAATCTCTACAACCTGGCGCTCGATTATGAACGCAAGCGGCAATTCAACAAGGCCGAAGCGGTTTTCCGTTACATGGCCGAGCATCGGCCTGATTTTCGCGATCTTCCGCAACGTCTGAAGCTGGCGCAGCAAATGTCGGAAACGGTGCTGCTCGGCGGTGCTCGCAGTGCAGCGGCAGGGGGAACCCTGATCGTCGCCGGCGGCCAAGTTGAAAAGCCAATGCTGGGGCGTTATCAGGTCGAAAAAGAGTTGGGCAAGGGAGCTATGGGGGTGGTTTACCTCGGGCGGGACCCGAAAATCAACCGAGTGGTGGCAATCAAAACCATGGCCTTGTCGCAGGAGTTTGACGAGGACGAACTGGCTGATGTCAAAGCCCGCTTTTTCCGCGAGGCGGAGACAGCGGGCCGGCTTACGCACCCGAATATCGTCACGATGTACGATGCCGGGGAGGAGCATGATCTGGCCTATATTGCAATGGAATTTCTCAAGGGGCGTGACCTGGTTCCTTGCGCCAAGCCTGGGGGGCTGTTGCCGTTGCCACGCGTGCTGTCGATTGTGCAGCGGGTGGCCGAGGCGCTCGATTATGCGCATGGGAATGGAGTCGTCCACCGTGACATCAAACCGGCCAACATCATGTACGAACCGGACGAGGACGTGGTCAAGGTGACCGACTTCGGGATTGCCCGGATCACCGATGCCTCGCGCACGAAAACCGGGATGGTGCTGGGAACGCCGTCGTACATGTCGCCCGAGCAGATCGCCGGAAAAAAAATTGATGGCCGTTCGGACCTGTTCTCGCTGGGCGTGACCCTGTATCAGCTTTGCTGCGGTCAACTGCCATTTTCCGGGGATTCCCTGGCCCAGTTGATGTATCGGATTGCCAATGAACATCATCCGGATATCCGTACGGTCAATCCACAGATTCCCGGGGCGGTGGTGGCCGTGATCAATCGCGCCCTGCACAAGGATCTCGCCCAGCGCTACCAGCGCGGCGGGCAGATGGCGAATGATCTCAAGGCTTGCCAGGCCTTGCTGGCGAAAGGAAAGTGAATGAAATTAGCCGATGCGCTCGAAGTAGTGGTCCGTTCCGACCCCGGCATGATCAGACCGCATAACGAGGATGCAGTCTTCGCCGATGCTGCGCTGGGCCTGGCGGTGCTGGCCGACGGGATGGGCGGCTACAATGCCGGCGAAATCGCCAGCGGCATGGCGACGGCGGTGCTGGCCAACAGTTTTAGCCGCTTTTTGCCGACCTGGCGTCCCGGGGTTCCCGGCTTTGCCGATCCGGCGGTGGCTGGCGACTATCTGCGCAGCGAAGTGGGCGCTGCCAACAGTGCGATCTACCACGCCGCGCAAAGCCAGCCCCAGTACGCAGGGATGGGAACCACGCTGGTGCTGGCCTGGTTGTACGACAATCATCTGAGCGTTGCGCATGTCGGTGATTCACGCCTGTATCGCTGGCGGGCTGGGCAACTGATGCAGCTGACCCGCGACCATTCCTTCCTGCAGGAACAGATTGACAGTGGCTTGATCAGTGCCGAGGAGGCGCGCCATTCGCAAAACCGCAATCTGGTCACGCGGGCGCTCGGTGTGGACCCAACGGTCGAGGTTGAGGTCAGGGATTTTCCGGTCGAGGCAGGCGACCTTCTGCTGCTCTGCTCGGATGGTCTCAATGACATGGTCGAGGATGAAGAGATCGCACTGACGTTGCACGCCCTGGGGGCCAATCTGCCGCTTGCTGCCGAGCAGTTGATCCAGATGGCCAACGATAATGGTGGGCGTGACAACGTGTCGGTGATACTGCTGCGGATCAAAGGGGATTTCACGGTCGACCGCTCCTGGTGGCAGAAACTGAAGGGCTTTTTCGGCTGAACCCGCGCTAGTCGGGCAGCGATACGGATAGTGAGTGAAGGGCTGGCAAGATGGCGAAACTGATACTGTCGATGGATGGTGTGGTGCTCAAGGAAATCCCCTTGAGCAAGGAGCGACTGACGATCGGGCGCAAACCGCATAACGACATCCAGATTGATAACCTGGCAATTTCTGGCGAGCACGCTGCAATCACCACGCTGCTCAACGATTCCTTTCTTGAGGACTTGAACAGCACCAACGGCACCCTGGTCAATGGTCAGCCGGTGAAGCGCCATGCCTTGTGCGATGGCGACCTGATCGAATTGGGGAAGTACCGTTTGAAATATCTGGCCGAAGCAGCAGCCCCGGTTGCCGCTGATTTTGAGAAGACGATGATTTTGCGTCCGGGAATGGTACGCCCCGGTGTTTCCCCGGTGCCGGTTCCCTCCCCGGCTCCACCGGTGCAGCAGCCGGCGGCTGCCGCGATTCAGCTGCTCAGTGGAGCGCAGGCCGGACGGGAACTGGAACTGACCAAATCGCTGACGACGCTGGGCAAGCCAGGAGTCCAGGTGGCGGTGATTGCCCGGCGGCCGCACGGTTACTTCATCACTCATGTCGAGGGCGGGCAGTACCCGGTGCTCAACGGCCGGGCGCTGGATGCCCAAGCACATCCGCTGGCGGATCATGATGTGATCGAGATTGCCGGGATCAAAATGGAATTCTTTTTCAAGACCTGAAAGGTCGGGAAGGTCATCGCGTGAAAAAGCATCTGGCTCGCTATTTGTTTGGCGCCTTGTGTGTCCTGGGGTTTCTCGGGCACTCCGGAAAACTGTGGCAGATTCCGTTCATCACGGCCCTCGATGCCTATTTGTACGACGTCCGGGTGCGAACCTTCATGCCGGGGACAACCGATCCGCGGATCGTGGTCGTCGACATTGACGAGAAGAGCCTGTCGGAGATTGGCCGCTGGCCGTGGAGCCGGAATACGGTAGCCGATATGGTACGGCGCCTGACCGATGACTATCAGGTTGCCGTGGTCGGTTTCGACGTAGTGTTTGCCGAGCCGGACGAGAGTTCCGGCCTGCCGGTGCTGGAGAAGATCGGGCGCGGCGCATTGCGTGGCGAACCTGGCTACCAGAAGGCACTGGCAGGACTCCGCAAAACCCTCGATTACGATGCCCGATTTGCTGAAACCCTGCATGGTCGCCCGGTTGTCCTTGGCTACTACTTTTCGAACAAGGAGGGGGCGCAACGAACTGGTGGTTTGCCTGCACCGGTGTTTCCCCCGGGCAGTTTTGCCGGGTTGTCCACCCGGATTCTTTCCTGGGAAGGCTTCGGTGCCAATCTCGCACCGCTGCAAAAGGCTGCGGCAAGCGGAGGGCATTTCAACCCCTTGGTCGATTTTGACGGCAATACCCGGCGGGTTCCGTTAATTCTCGAATTCCAGGGAGCCTATTACGAGTCCTTGTCGCTGGCGATGGTGCGCCATGTTTTGGGTAAAGCCGAACTCCATCCAGGTGTACCCGATGGCGCAAATACCGTCGAATGGCTGGAAATCCGGGGGGAAGGCGGCCACCTGCAGGTACCGGTCGATGAGGAGTTGGCAGCCCTGGTGCCGTATCGGGGCTATGAGCGCAGTTTCCCTTATGTACCAGCGGTTGATGTGATCAAGGGGCGGGTGGCGCCCGAGGTGTTGCGTGACCGTATCGTGCTGGTCGGTACGACCGCACCAGGTTTGATGGATTTGCGGGCAACTCCGGTCGGGGGCGCCTATCCGGGAGTCGAAGTACATGCCAATCTGATTGCCGGGATGCTCGACGGCAGTATTCGCGAGAAGCCGGGCTTTGTGCTGGCTATCGACTTTGTCCAGCTGCTTTTCTTTGGCGCTCTATTGACTATTTTGTTGCCGTTGCTTTCGCCGGTGCGTGCCACGGGGCTCGCCGCCGCAGCGGTTAGCGGCTTGCTGGCGCTAAATGTCTGGCTGTGGAACGGTGCAGCACTGGTTCTGCCTCTGGCTGCTGCTGGCGTGATGGTGCTGCTGCTGTTTGCCTTCAACATGTCCTGGGGGTTTTTTGTCGAGTCGCGCAGCAAGCGACAGTTCACCGAATTGTTCGGGCAGTACGTGCCTCCTGAACTGGTCGACGAGATGGCCAGGAATCCCGAGAGCTACAGCATGGAAGGGCGTAACGAAGAGTTGTCAGTGCTTTTCTCCGATATCCGCAGCTTTACTTCGATTTCCGAGGGGATGAATCCGAAAGAGCTGACCCAGTTGATGAACGAGTACTTGGGGGCGATGACCGAAGTTATCCGCCACCGGCGAGGTACGCTCGATAAATATATCGGCGATGCGATCATGGCGTTTTGGGGGGCCCCGGTCGCTGATCCGGCTCATACCCGTAATGCGGTACTGGCCGCGCTCGAAATGCAGCAGGCGGTGAGAGCCTTGGCGGTCCCGTTCAAGGCGCGTGGCTGGCCCGAGTTGCATATTGGAGTCGGGATCAATACCGGACTGATGACTGTCGGGGACATGGGTTCTGCAGTGCGCAAAGCATATACCGTGATGGGCGATGCGGTGAACCTGGCTTCCCGTCTGGAGGGAATTACCAAAGAGTACGGAGTCGGAGTCGTCATCGGTGAGCGTACTCGTACGTTGCTGCCCGAGTTTGCATGCCGCGAGCTGGACCGGGTTCGGGTCAAGGGCAAGGATGAGCCGGTGTCGATCTACGAGCCCTGGGGTTTGCAGGCTGAACTTTCTGCGGAGCAAGAGGCCGAACTGAGCGGATGGGCTGCGACTCTTGACGCCTATCGTGCTTGCCGCTGGGATGAGGCCGAGGCCTTGTTGCAGAAATTGCTGCAGCAACACCCGGACAGTCACCTCTATCTACTCTACCGGGAGCGGATTGGCGCTTTGCGCCTGGCGCCCCCCTCTCTCCCCTGGGATGGGGTCACCGTGTTCAAGACCAAATAAGCATGAAACTCCGTGTTCTCGGATGTAGTGGCGGGATTGGCGGGCGCGCCCAGCGCACCACGGCCCTGCTGCTTGACCACGATATTCTGATCGATGCCGGTACCGGGGTCGGGGAGTTGGCAATTCCCGAGCTGGCGGTGATTGATCATGTGTTCATCACGCATACCCACCTGGACCACATCCTGGCCTTGCCGTTGTTGCTGGACACGGTTGCTGACCGGCGCAGCAAGCCGCTGGTGGTATACGGCACCGAGGCGGTGCTGACCATCCTGCGCAATCACATTTTCAATTGGGCGATCT
This sequence comes from Dechloromonas sp. ZY10, assembly GCF_041378895.1. NCBI lineage: Bacteria > Pseudomonadati > Pseudomonadota > Betaproteobacteria > Rhodocyclales > Azonexaceae > Dechloromonas > Dechloromonas aquae. The sequence goes on along the minus strand of NZ_CP144212.1, from coordinate 2,734,603 downwards.
GGCCGGATTTTTCGGAGGTACCAACACCGGAAAAGCCCTTCATGGTGTATCGGACGATCGTTCCGGGTGCGGAAGTGAATCTTGATGGGCGGCGGATTACGGCCTTGCCGGTCGATCATACCGTGCCGGCCGTGGCTTACTGTATCGATTCCGGGGACGGCAGCTTGGTCTTTTCCGGCGATACAGGCCCTTGCGATGGTTTCTGGCGGGCAGTGAACCGGATTGTGAACCTTCGTCATCTGATTATCGAGTGCGCATTTTCGAATCGTGAACGCAAGCTGGCGATGCTGTCACGCCATCTGTGTCCGGATCTTCTGGCAAGCGAACTGCAAAAGCTTGAGCGCCCCTGTGACATCCATATTACCCATTTGAAGCCTGGCCAGATTGAGTTGACCATGGAGGAAATCGAAACCTGTCTGGGCGATTTCAAGCCGCGCATGCTACAGAATAATCAGGTGATCGAGTTCTGAAATGAATCTGACGGTTGAATTGTTGCAGCGTCTGGAACCGGTTCGCGGCTTGTCTGCGGCGCGGCTTAGTGAGCTGGTGCAGTGGTGCCGCCTGGAAAATTGCGCTGCCGGCGGCGATCCTCTGCGTCAGGCCGGGGATGCAATGCGGTTTGTGTATCTGCTGGCAGGGGAGTTGAAAATTGTACTCCCCGATGGAACGATCAAGGTGATTGTTGGCGGCTGCGAGATTGCCCGCTGGCCGTTGGGCTATAAAACCTCAATGCCTGTATCGGCCAGGGCGATTACCGATGCCCAGATACTGCGTCTGGATTTTGATCTGCTCGACATCATGATGACCTGGGATGAGTTGGCCTCGGTTGCTGAGCAGAAGGACGGGCAGGAGGATGATCCGCCGCCCTGGACCACAATGACCGGGGCGTTCAGCGCGCAAAGCCTGGTTTCTGGTGCGTTGGCTCAATTGCCTCCGGCACATATCCACGAATTGCTTGGGGCTTTTGAGCGGATTTTCGTGCGGGCCGGGCAGTACATCATCCGCGAGGGAGAGCATGGTGATTTTTACTATCTGCTCGAAAGCGGACGGTGCACAGTTCTGCGACAGGTGGGTGGGGGCGAGGTCGGTCTTGCCGAGTTGCGGGCTGGCGATGCGTTTGGCGAGGAGGCGCTGGTTTCCGATGCCCCCCGCAACGCTTCGGTAAAAATGCGGACCGACGGGGTTTTGTTGCGCTTGTCGAAGCCCGACTTCATCCGCTTGCTGAAAGCCCCCTTGTTGCAGGAGGTCTCGCCTCATGAAGCGGAACTGCGGGTAGCCAGCGGGCGCGCACGCTGGCTGGATGTTCGCTATCCGGCAGAGTTCGCACAGGATGGATTGCCTGGCGCGGTGAATGTTCCGCTCAATGAAATCCGGACTGCATTTTCACTGCTCGATCCCGAGGTCGAGTACATCACTTACTGCCACAGTGGCCGGCGCAGTGCGGCCGCTGCCTTCCTGCTGGCGCGTAATGGTTTCAAGGCCTGCCGCCTGAATGATGGCGCGGGTAAAGAGGTTAAGTCATGAGCGATGTCGCAGGACGTCTGGTTTTTCTGAAAAACCTGCAGAAGGTCACCAACAAGATTCATGCGACCAATAATCTTGACGAAATCATGCTTGAACTGTCGCAGGACATATGTAACCTGTTCGACGCTGATCGGCTGACCATCTATGTGCTTGCCGACGATGGTCAGAGCATTGTTTCAAAAGTAAAAACCGGGTTGAACTCGTTCAAGGACATTCGGCTGCCAATCAATGACCAGAGTATTGCCGGGTTTGTTGCCGCGACCGGTCAGTTGGTCAATATCGCCGACGTATATGATGAAAACCAGTTGCAAGTCTACAGCCCGCGGATGCATTTTTTGCGTGAAGTGGACCGGCGGACAGGCTATCGCTCGAAGCAGATGCTGGTGGTGCCGATCATTGATGTTCAGGACAAATTGCTGGGAGTTCTCCAACTGATCAATAGCCGCCAGGGGCGGCCCTTTACCACCTTGGAGGAAGAGGGGGCTGGTGAACTGGCACAAACCCTGGCCATCGCCTTTGTTCAGCGGCGCAAACCGGCCCTGGTGATCCGCGGTCGATACGACTACCTGATTGTCGACGGGGTGCTGACTCAGGAGCAACTGGAGCAGGCCCAGTTGCATGCGCGTGACAAGGGTTTGAGCCTTGAAGAGGTCCTGCAGGGCGAAATGCACGTTAAAACTGCGCAGATCGGTGCAGCGCTTGCGCGGTTTTTCAGCGTCGACTATGAGCCGGCACAGGCTGATCGGATGAAGCCGGTCGATTTGCTTCGCAATATCAAGCGTGAGTACGTCGATGCAAACCAGTGGCTGCCATTGGAGGACGGTCAGGAAGGCCTGGTGGTGCTGACCCTGGACCCAGAAAGAATTCGCCAGTCTCGGGTGGTCGGCAGTATTTTCCCTAAAGCCAGGCCGATCTATCGGGTCACTACCGAGCGTGAATTCCACGAAACCGTAGACCGATTTTTCGGCGCTGTCGGCGAACTTGGGTCGGTCAGCGAATTGCTGTCAGGGATGAACGAGGGAGAGGACGGAGCTGCGGAGGCTAACGACGATGCGTCTGCTGCCGCTGACAATGAACTGGTTCGTCTGGTGAATAAGGTGATCGTCGATGCCTATCAGCAAGGGGCTTCCGATATCCATGTCGAGCCACGTCCGGGTAAGGACAAAACCATCATTCGCTTCCGCAAGGACGGCTCCTTGGTCAACTACATTGAGGTGCCAGCTGCTTATCGCTCGCCGTTGGTGACCCGCTTGAAGATCATGTGCGATCTCGATATTTCCGAGAAGCGCAAACCGCAGGATGGAAAAATCAAATTCAAGCGTTTCGGCCCGCTCGACATCGAGTTGCGGGTTGCCACGATTCCGACCGCTGGCGGGGTTGAGGATGTGGTCATGCGGATTTTGGCCGCAGGGGAACCGATCAAACTCGATCAGCTGGGCTTGTCGGAGTGGAATCGTCGCCACCTGCTCTCTTGTATCGAGAAGCCCTACGGTCTGTTTTTTGTTTGTGGTCCGACCGGATCCGGCAAGACCACAACCCTGCATTCGGTACTCGGTTATCTCAACCGACCAGACACCAAAATCTGGACGGCAGAGGATCCGGTCGAGATCACCCAGAAGGGTTTGCGCCAGGTACAGGTCAATAAAAAGGCCGGACTCGACTTCCCCACCGTGATGAAGGCTTTCCTGCGGGCCGATCCCGATATCATCATGGTCGGCGAAATGCGCGATGCCGAGACAACCGGCATCGGGATCGAGGCCTCGCTGACCGGGCATCTGGTTTTTGCCACGCTGCACACCAACTCGGCGCCCGAGTCGATCATCCGTCTGCTCGACATGGGGATGGACCCGTTCAATTTTGCTGATGCCCTGCTGGGTATCCTGGCCCAGCGACTGGGCAAGCGTTTATGCAAGGATTGTCGGGAGGCTTATCATCCGGAGGAAGCAGAGATACTGCAATTGCTGCGGGAATATACCAGCGAACTGGAGCATACTGTTCGCTGGCGCGAGAATCCGGAGGCTGCACTGGCGGCGGTTCGTCAGGAATGGGAGGCGCAGTTTGCTCGAGACGGCCGATTTACCCTGTATCGTGCCAAGGGCTGCGCGGCATGTAACGATACCGGTTATCGTGGTCGGGTCGGTTTGCATGAATTGCTGGTCGGTTCCGACCAGGTAAAAAAACTGATTCAGGAAAAAGCCCGGGTGGCAGAGGTGCTGGCCCTTGCACTTAACCAAGGAATGCGTACCCTTAAGATGGATGGCATAGAGAAGATCTTGCAGGGGATCACCGACATCAAACAGGTTCGTGCTGTCTGCATCAAATAGGATAGGGATATGGATACGCAAACCCAAACCCAGTTGTTACAGCGTTTCGAGCAGTTGAACGAAATCGGGACCGCACTTTCCAGCGAGCGCGACATCAATTGCCTGTTGGAGAAGATTCTGCTTGCCGCCAAGCGGATTACCCATGCCGATGGCGGGACGCTCTACCTGCTTGCCGAGGATCGCCGTCACCTGCATTTTGAAATCGTCCGCACCGACTCTTTGCACATTGCTTTTGGCGGAACCTCGGGGCAGCCGACATCGGGGAAGTTTCCCAATCTGCCTCTGTATCATGATGATGGCACCCCGAATACCAGCATGGTTGCGGCTTATGCCGCATTGACCGGGGTTACGGTCAATATTGCCGATGCTTACACGGCACAAGGCTTCGATTTTTCCGGGACACGCAAGTTTGACGCCGGAACCGGCTATCGCTCGCGCTCCTTCCTGACCGTACCAATGCGCAGTACGCATGAAAAGGAAGTGATCGGGGTGCTGCAATTGATCAATGCGATTGATCAGGAGAGCGGCGAGGTCCGGGAATTTTCGGCGGCCGACCAGCATCTTGCCGAGTCCTTGGCATCCCAGGCTGCCGTGGCTCTGACCAACCGCCAGTTGATGCTGCAATTGGAAGAGTTGTTCGAAGCCCTGATCCGTCTGATCAACGTCGCGATTGACGAAAAATCGCCCTACACTGCAGGGCATTGCCAGCGGGTTCCCGAGTTGACGATGTTGCTGGCGGATGCGGTGGATGCGACACGCGAAGGTCCGCTGGCCGATTTCACGCTGACTGATGTCGATCGTTACGAATTGCGGATCGCGGCGCTGATGCACGATTGCGGCAAGATTACGACACCGGTGCATGTGGTCGATAAATCAACCAAGCTGGAGTCGATCAACGATCGGATTCATCTTCTCGACCTGCGCTTCGAAGTACTCAAGCGCGAGGCCGAAGCCCGCAAATGGCGGCAGATTTCTGAAGGATCCCCTGCGGCGGCAGCCGAGGCTGAGTGCACTGAATTTTGCCGCCGGTGCGATGGCGACCGGGATTTTCTCCGTAAGGCAAATATCGGCGGCGAGCGGATGAGCGACGAGGATATTGCCCGGGTGCAGGCGATTGCACGGCAATACCCATGGCAGGATGAACAGGGGCAGCCTGCCCCCTTCCTCAGCGCTGATGAAGTCGAAAACCTGTGCATCCGCGCCGGTACCCTCACTGCAGCCGAACGGGAAATCATCAACAACCACATCGTTGCTACCATCCGCATGCTGGAACAGTTGCCCTGGCCCAAGCATCTGCGCAACGTGCCGGAGTATGCCGGAGGTCACCACGAACGCATGGACGGCAAGGGCTATCCGCGCGGTCTCAAGCGCGAACAGATGAGTTGGCAGGCTCGGATGATGGGTATTGCCGACATCTTCGAGGCACTGACTGCCAAGGATCGTCCGTACAAGCAGCCGATGCCCCTGTCGCAAGCGCTGAAGATCATGCAGAACTTCCGTGATAACGGCCATATCGATCCGGACCTGTTTGCGGTATTTGTCGAGAGCAAGGTCTATCGCAGCTATGCCGAGCGCTACCTGGCGCCGGAGCAGATCGACTGCTGAACGGAAAAGCGCCAATTTTTCCGGTCGACCGTGGGAATGTAATACTTCCCTAGCCATGGCCTTGACTAAGGAGACGGGGGGCTTGTCCCTGAAAGTCGCCTGCCCCCTGCTAGAATCCTTCCTTTGCCAAACCGGTGTTTGGCCTGCTTTCAGTGGGCCCGGTTTCGAATGGAGTTGATGATGCCGAATTTTCAGGTGGTTTCCCACGAGCGCCACGGCCACAAAGGCTGGTTGCGTTATACCAGTTATGCCTTCGCAATGCGGGAGACGGTGCTGCCGCTGACTCTGGCCGAATTGCCCAAGGCGATGATGTCGCTGCCGATTGCCTTTATCGAGCAGGCTGGCGTTTTTCAGCCGGTGGCAGTAATGGGCTTGCAGCCGGCGCAGAATTTGTTTGTTGCACCGGATGGTCGCTGGGTGCACGGCTATGTCCCGGCGGCTTGCCGTGGCTATCCGTTCCGTATCGGTCATACCCCGGAAGGCGGGCAGGTTCTGTGCGTCGACGAAGATTCGGGCCTGCTGGTCGATGCACCTGATGGCGAGGGTTTTTTTGCCGAGGATGGCAAACCGGCAGCCAGCTTGCAGCAAGTGATCGATTTTCTGCTGGCGACTGAGCAAAGCCGGACCCAGACCGCAGCAGCCGTTGCTGTATTGCAGGCCAAGCAACTGCTCAAACCTTTGCCGCTAGTGTTGCGCAGCGAGGCCGGAGACCAGGCGGTAGCCGGCTTGTTTCAGTTGGACGAGGAGGCGCTGAACGCCCTTTCCCCTGACGATCTGGCGGCGGTGCGTGATGTTGGTGGTTTGGTTGCGGCTTATTGCCAATTGCTTTCGCTGCAGCATCTGTCGGTGCTCGGGCAGTTGGCGGAGGCGCAGGCCAAGGCTGCGGCTGCGCAAGTCGCAAGTGCGCCTGCGCTCGGGGCAGATACGCTGGTTGCTGGCGATACCCTGAATTTCAGCGGTTTCCGCTGAGCCAAGGGCCGTGCTTGGCGCTCAGGGCGAGGGCTGAGTGCGGTGATTTTTAGCGATTTTCACGGTCGACCGTGAAAATCGGAAAAAAGCGAGGGAACCTGCGTTCGCCTCGCTTTTTTTGGGTCGTGCTGGTCGTTGTCCCGCCTATTTTTCCAGCCAGGCATCAACCAGGTTAACGTCGTCCGGGCCAAGCAGGCCTGCGGCAGCACGCAGGCGCAGGCGGGCGAGAACATAGCCGTAGCGTGCCTGGGCCAAGTCGCGCTTGGCTGAAAACAGCAGTTGCTGGGCGTTCAGAATGTCAAAGCTGGTACGCACTCCGGCTTCGTGGCCTTTGCGGGCCGAATAGAGCGCCAACTCGTTGGACTTGACTGCTTGTTGCAAAGCGGTGATTTGTGCCACGCCGTTGATGACGTTGAGGTATTCCTGGCGGGCGCTCTGGTTCACCGCCCGCAAGGCACCGGTAAGATCGTGGCGGGCCCGATCACGCTGGGCGCTGGTCTGATCCACGCGGCCTTGGGTGGCGCCGCCGGAAAAAATCGGAATCGAGACCTGGATGCCGATGGTGTTGGACCAGTTGACCGTATCGGTCATCGTGAAACTGGGGTTTTCGCTGCGCCCGCGCGAGGCCACCAGATCAGCCGTGGGCAGGTGGGCGGCCCAGGATTTGTAGTGCTCGCGCTCGGCTGCGTCGAGCGCTGCTTCGCGGGCCAGGATCTGCGGGTTGTTGCTTTGTGCAAATTCAAGCCAGCGTTCAACGTCGGCCGGTTGTGGCAGTTCCAGCGGCAGTTTCGGGCCGAGCGAGCTGAGCGTCGGCGGGAGTTTGCCAATGATCGCCTCGATGGCGCGCAGGCGGATCTCACGGTTGTTCTGCGCGGCAATTTCCTGGGCCACGATCGTATCGTAGCGGGCCTGAGCTTCGTTGATGTCGGTGACGGTTCCGACGCCGGCCTCGAAATAGCGCTTGGCCTGCTTCAGTTGCTCGGTAATCGCCGCCTTCTGTTCGCCAGCCAGAGTGACGTTGTCGATCGCCAGCAGGGCTTCGAGGTAGGCCTGGGTAAGGCGGATGATCAGGTCGTATTCGGCAGCGCGATATTGCTGTTCGGCCTGCCGCACCTGTGCCGAGGCTTGCGCCAGCCCTGCCCAGGCTTGTGGCCGGAGCAGCGCGAGGCTGAGGTTGAGCGAGGCATTTTTAGCCGTGAACGAGTAATCCTTGGTTGCCGTGCGGCTGCCAAAGCGTTGTTCGTAAGTGGTGTCATTGGCGATCCGGCTGCCGCTGACGCCGAGTTGAGGCAGCAGTGCGCCGCGTGCTTGCGGCAGCAGGCTTTCCGCAGCGCGCAACTCAGCCTGGGCTGCGGCGATCTGCGGGTCAGCGGTGCGGGCTTCCTGGTAAAGGTCCTGCAGGGCACCGGCACTGGCCAGGCCGGAGGCCAGTGCCAACGGCAGCGCGGCCAGGCGCCAGCGGCGGAGAGTGCGGTTCATCATCATTGCTCCCGGAAGCCAAAGTTCATGCGGCTGAGCAGGGGGTTGAGCAGGTAGTTGAGCAGGGTCCGCTCGCCGGTCTTGATCACCACATCGGTAGGCATGCCCGGCTGCGGCGTGACCTTGTACTTGCGCAGTTCCTGCTCGCCTTGCGGGGTAATTTCAATAATCGCGGCGTAGTAGGGTTCGCCGGTGCGCGGGTCGGTGATGCGGTCGGCCGAGACCTTGGTCAGCTTGCCCTCGATGACCGGATGTGCACCGCCTGGCATCACGATGTTGATGTGCATGTCGGCCAGTTGTCCGACCCGGACCTTATCGATCAGGTTGATCGGCAGGCGGGCATCGACCACCAGCAGATCGCCCTCCGGCACAATATTCATGATCACTTCGCCGGGGCGAACCACGCCGCCGATGGTGTGCACTTCTAGGCCTACCACGGCGCCGTCGGTTGGCGACTTGATCACTGTCCGTTCGAGTTCTTCTTCGAGCGCCTTCTTCTTCTCGCCGGTGCCGCCGACATTGCGTTGCACGTCAGCCAATTGGCTTTCGACCTCCTTGCGATAGTCCTGCAGACGCTGCGACTGGCGTAGCCGGGTTTCGCTGACGGCTGCTTGGGCGCGGGCAACGGTGGCCATGCTGTCGCCGTGGCTGCCGCGCAGTTCGGCAAGCACGCGCTCCAGTTCATAAAGCTTGTTGCGAGGGACAAACCCCTCTTCGACCAGGCCGCGTAGCGAGCCGAGTTCCTTTTCGATCAGTTCGATCTGGGTCTTCTTGCCCTGCTGGACCGATTGAACCCCCTTGATCTGTTGCTGCAGGCCGGTGATGGTTTCGTCGAGCGCGCCTTGTTCGCTACGCAAAGCCAGGCGGCGGGCAGTGAACAGCTGGCGCTGTGCATCCATGGCGTCCTTGGCGCGCCGGTCCTCGGTTGCCGCAGCGATCAGTTCAGGCGGAAATTGCGGAGCCGGCAGCGAATCGCGCTCGGCCAGCAGGCGAGCCTGCATCGCCTGCATTTGCCAGAATTCGCCGGAGGTAATGTCAAGTTGCGCCTTGATTTCGGTGTCGACCAGTGTGACGAGTACGTCGCCAGCCTTGACCTTTTGCCCATCGCGGACCTTGATTGTCTCGACGATGCCGCCGCGCAGATGCTGGATCACTTTGCGCTTGGTGTCGACGCTGACCACGCCGATACCGGGCACGCCTTCGTCAAGTGGGGCGAGACCCGCCCACAGGATAAAGCCGCCAAAGCCGAGCGCCAGCGTCAGGTAGCCGAAGCGGACGACCTTGCGTTCGTCGGTTTCGACCTTGGGCAGGTCGCCCTTCGGGTTTTCGTCAATCTGCGTCGCGATTTCGCCGGGACGCAGGCTGCTGATCAAATGTTTGATTTTCTTGAACATGGGTTTATCTCCCGCTTACTTCGCGGCGGCCGGCAGAGTGCCTGCCGGGGGGGCTGGCTGAGGCTGCTGGGCCTGCCGGTTCTGTTGCTGGATGGCCTGCAGGACCTGGTCGCGCGGGCCGAAAAGCTGGAGTACGCCTTCCGCCATCAGCGCGAGCAGATCAACTGCGGCAATGATGCTGGTGCGGTGGGTGATCACTACCACCGAAATGCCGCGTTCCTTGAGGCCGCGTACAGCTTGTACCAGCGCAGCTTCGCCGGCATCGTCGAGGTTCGAGTTGGGCTCGTCGAGAACGACCAGCGAGGGGTTGCCATACACCGCGCGGGCAAAGCCGATGCGTTGGCGCTGGCCGCCGGAGAGAACGCTGCCGCCCTCGCCAATTGGCGTATCGTAGCCTTTCGGGAAGCGCAGGATCATGTCATGCACGCCAGCCAGCTTGGCTGCCTCAACCACTTTTTCAGCCTCGACTTCACCAAAGCGGGCAATGTTCTCGGCAATGGTGCCTTCAAACAGTTCGATATCCTGCGGCAGGTAGCCGACGGCCGGGCCGAGTTCGGCCTTGTCCCATTGGTAGACATCGGCGCCGTCAAGCCGAACCTTGCCCAGCGCGGTTGGCCAGATACCGACCAGCAGGCGGGCCAGAGTCGACTTGCCTGAGGCCGAGGGGCCGATGATGCCGAGCACCTGGCCGGGCTGGACCTGGAAGCCGACTTGCTTGACGACCATGGTCGAACTGCCTGGAGGCATGGCCGAAACGCCTTCGACCAGCAGATGCCCTTGTGGGCGCGGCAATTCCATGGCTTCCGGGCGCGGCGGGTGGTCACTCAGCAGCTTGTCGAGGCGGTGATAGGCCGTACGGGCAGAGAGCAACTGCTTCCAGACGCCAATCGCCATTTCAACCGGGCCAAGCGCCTTTCCGAGCAGGATCGAGGCAGCAATCATCGCTCCCGGGGTGATGTCGCCTTTGATCGCGAGCAGGGCGCCCAAGCCAAGCACCAGCGACTGCACGGTGATGCGGACGGTCTTGGTCAGTGCGCTGATTGCCCCGGCCTTTTCGCTGGCTTCGTTCTGCAGCTTGATAAAGCGCAATTGGCGCTGCAGCCAGCGTCGCTTGAGGTTGCCGAGCATGCCCATGGCTTCGATCACTTCGGCATTACGCAGGTTGTTGCTGGCAAAGCTGTTGGCAGCGCTGGCGTACATCGACGCTTCGGCCAGCGGCTTGCGGGTGAGCATTTCGGTGGCCCAGGCTAGCGCGCCGAGGATGATCATTGCGATGATCGCGAACAGGCCCAGCCAGGGGCTGAACATGAAGATCACGGCGAGGTAGAACGGGGCCCAAGGTGCGTCGAAAAAGGCAAACAGACCGTTGCCGGTGATGAACTGGCGGACGTTGGTCAGGTCGCCCAGGGCTTGCCCGGCATTGCCGCCGCTGCGCCGCAGATAGCCTTCGAACGAGGCGGTGAAAATCCGTTCGCTGAGCTTCTGGTCGATCTGGGCGCCAACCCGGACCAGCAGCTTGGAACGGGCATGTTCAAGCATGCCGAGCATCAGGTAGAAGCCGAGCAGGATTACGGTCAGCATCGCCAGCGTGGTTTCGTTGCGGCTTTGCAGTACGCGGTCGTATACCTGCAGCATGTAGATTGAGGGGATCAGCCCCAGCATGTTGATGAACATGCTGAAAATGCCGGCGCTGTAGAACGCTTTCTTGAACGAGAGCAGCACTTCGGCAAGCTCTGTCTTGGGTACAAGCAGTTTCTTCATGGATTTGGCTTTAAAAGTCAGGCTACGGCCTGTTCGGGGGTGATGGCAATGACGTATTCGGGGAAGACCAGAGCTTCTTCGGCTGACTCGACTGCCGAACCGAAAGCAAAGACCAGGAAAAAGCCTTCGCTGTCTTCAGAAAGGGTGATTTCGCGGATTTTTTCGTTGCGAAAGCGTTGCTCGACATCAGGGGTGAGCGGTATCTCGAACAGAATCCGCCCGTCCAGGGTGTACATCGACAGGCCACCCTGGCGCAGGCTCAGGGTGTGGCGATCGAAATAGACTGGCGCGGTGTTGGCAAAATTCAGCAACGGTAGCGCTCGCATCGGGGCGTGGCTGATGCACCAGGGACTGGCCGGGTGCTGGTAGATCACGCGGGCCGTGCGGGATACCGAGTAAATCGCGTTGCAGATCATCTGCGAACCGAGCGCCGGAAAGCGTTCGCGCATTTGCCGGTACGCCAGGTGGTGCAGGGCAACCCGGTTCCAGCAACGATGTTCTCGCACCAGCGGTGCCAGCGCATTGCAGGCTTCGGCAAAGGCTGTCCGCAAGCGGATCAGGCTGGCCTTCTGTACCTCGTTGGCAGGAAAGCGGATGACGATGGATGAATTCATGATCGGCGGATGATACGGGAGTCTCCTATATGAAACAAGTCCTATATGAAGTTTTGGCTGGGCAGGTTTCTCCCGGCTTTTGTCGCCAGCATTGGCCGGGAGTATCTGGGCTGCAGGCCTTTGGCTAATCGTCGCGGTGGTTTGTCTTGGGCCGCCGCAGGCAGGGTGGGGGGGGGCGCGGATATAATGCAGCGCTCTGCCATCCATTCCCGGAGTTCCCATGGTTACCACCGTTACTTCCTATACCGATAGCCGCAACCGCGCCAATGTGGGCGAAGGCTACGATGGGGTGGTCCGGGTGTCGGTGGCCGGGTATTACGGTACGGGAGCCCTGATCGAAGGGGGGCGGGCGGTGATTACCGCAGCGCATCTGTTCAAGGGCAGCAGCAGTGCGACTGTTCATTTCGAGACGGCGAGCGGCAGTCAGAGCATTGCCAGCGGTCAGGTCTTCGTTAACCCGAATTACGACGCGGTGAATGGCAACCATGACCTGGCGGTCGTCTGGCTGAGTGCGCCGGCGCCGGTCACGGCGGAGCGTTACGAGTTGTATCGTAAAAGCGATGAGCTCGGTCAGATCGCTACCCTGGTCGGCTACGGGACGCCTGGTAGCGGTGCGAGCGGCACGATCAGCAATTACAGCGGCAGCTATGTGCGGTTGAAGGCAAATAACCGCTTCGATACCGAAATCGGTGCCCTGAAGGGCGGTTTGGGCGCCGCAATGGGCTGGAGTCCGGTGACCGGTTCGCAACTGGTTGCCGATTTCGATGACGGAACTGCGGCGCACGATGCGTTGGCGCGCCTGATCGGTACCGCCGACCTTGGTCTGGGGACGAGCGAAGGCTTGATTGCCCCCGGCGATAGCGGCGGTCCGGCGCTACTGGGGAACAAGCTGGCCGGTGTGGCCAGCTATTCCGCGGCACTGGCGGCCAGTTATGCTCGGCCGGATATCGATACGGTGGGCAACAGCAGCTACGGCGAGGTTGCCGCCTGGCAACGCATCAGCTACTACCAGCAGTGGATCGATCAGACGGTTCGCGCGGCCGATACGGCGGCACCGAGTAAGGTGTCGCAAGTCCAGAAAACAGTGGTCGAAGGGGGGGCAGGTACGCTGACGCGTGCTTATTTCCTGCTCGAATTCACTGGGGTGCGAGCCAAGAGCGACGATGTCCTGAGTGTCGATTATGTTACCCGCGACGGAACGGCCAAGGCGGGGAGCGATTATCTGGCGGTCAGCGGAACCTTGAAGCTCTATCCCGGCGAGAACCAGGCAGTGATTCCGGTCGAGATCGTTGGCGACAGTCAGGCCGAGGCCGATGAAACCTTCTATCTCGATGTTAGTAATCCCGTCGGCGGTTCGTTCGGCGAGGGAGTGGTCAAGCTGACGGCGATGCGGACGATTGCCAATGACGATGGCAGCCTGATCGGCTAGGCGTTTCGGGTGTCGCTCTTGGCGGCCGCTTTTTTGCCGTTTGACCCGGTTGACCGTGGCAGAGGCGGTCACCCGGCTTGCGGGTGACCATAATCCGGCGTCAGGCGGTCTGGCGCCCTTCCTGCGTCCGGTCGCTGGCGAATTGCCGCGACCAGTTATCCAGGCAGCCGTTCTCGATCGCGGCCCGCATCTCGGCCATGATCGTCTGGTAGAAATGCAGGTTGTGAATGGTATTGAGCATGCTGCCGAGAATTTCGCCGGCGCGGAAGAGGTGGTGCAGGTAGGCGCGGCTGAAGTTCTGGCAGGTGTAGCAGTTGCAGGACGGGTCGAGCGGGCCGGTGTCGGTCTTGTGCTTGGCGTTCTTGATCTTGATGTCGCCGAAGCGGGTGAACAGGTGGCCGTTGCGGGCATTGCGGGTCGGCATCACGCAGTCGAACATGTCGATCCCGGCCTTGACCGAATGCACCAGGTCTTCCGGCGTGCCGACGCCCATCAGGTAGCGCGGCTTGTGCGTCGGCAGGCGGGGAGCGGTGTGGGCCAGGATGCGCTGCATGTCTTCCTTGGGTTCGCCGACCGAGAGGCCGCCGATCGCCATGCCGTGGAAGCCGATCTCGTCGAGGCCGGCCAGCGATTCGTCGCGCAGGTCTTCGTACATCCCGCCCTGGACGATGCCGAACAGCGCGTTCGGGTTCTCCAGGCGGTCGAATTCATCGCGCGAGCGGCGGGCCCAGCGCATCGACAGGCGCATCGACTTGGCGGCTTCGTCGCGCGTCGCCGGGTAGGGGGTGCATTCGTCGAAGATCATCGCGATGTCGGAGTTCAGCACGTGCTGAATCTGCATCGAGATTTCGGGCGACAGAAAGAGCTTGGCGCCATCGATCGGCGAACTGAACTTGACGCCTTCCTCGGTGATCTTGCGCAGGGCGCCGAGCGAGAACACCTGAAAGCCGCCGGAGTCGGTCAGGATCGGCTTCTGCCAGCCCATGAAATCGTGCAGCCCCTTGTGTGCCGTGATCACATCGAGGCCGGGACGCAGCCAGAGGTGGAAGGTGTTGCCGAGGCAGATCTGGGCGCCGATGTCGTTCAAGGCCTGCGGCGTCATCGCCTTGACCGTGCCGTAAGTGCCGACCGGCATGAAGACGGGGGTCTGGACGACGCCGTGGTTCAGCGTCAGCGTGCCGCGGCGGGCGGCGCCGTCGGTCTTCAGGAGTTCGAATTGCAGCATGGGCTTAATCCTGGGTTTTTTCCAGCAGCATTGCGTCGCCGTAGCTGAAGAAGCGATAGCGTGCGGCGATGGCGTGGGCGTAGGCGGCGCGAATCGTGTCGTAGCCGGCAAAGGCCGAAACCAGCATCATCAGCGTCGATTTTGGCAGGTGGAAATTGGTGATCATCCGGTCGACCACCTGGAAGCGGTAGCCGGGGGTGATGAAAATATCGGTTTCGGCGGCGCCGGCTCGCACCGTTCCGTCGGGGTTGCCCGCCGATTCCAGCGCACGCAGGCTGGTGGTGCCGACAGCGATTACCCGGCCGCCGGCAACGCGAGTGGTGGCAATGGCTTCAGCGGTAGCTTTCGGGATTGCGAAGCGCTCGCTATGCATCTTGTGCTCGGCGATTTTGTCCACCCGTACCGGCTGGTAGGTGCCGGCCCCGACGTGCAGTGTCAGGAATGCTGTGCCAATGCCCCGGTCGCGCAACTGGGCGAGCATCGCTTCGTCGAAGTGCAGGCCGGCAGTGGGGGCGGCAACTGCACCGGGGTTGTTGGCATAGACCGTCTGGTAACGGGTTTCATCGGCCCCTTCGGGAGGATGCTCGATGTAGGGCGGCAACGGCAGTTGGCCGTAGCATTCTGCCAGGTCCCAAAGGTTGTGGTCGGGATGTTCGCGGTCAACCAGTTCCAGCGCGAAAAACTCGCCGTTGGCGCCGGCCCGTCCGGTAACGCAGACTGAAAAGGCGCCCGCCAGGCGCAGTAGGGAGCCTGGTTTCGGCGATTTGCTGGCGCGAACCTGCGCCACGGCGTGGGTGTCGTCAGCAATGCGTTCAAGTAATACCTCGACCTGGCCACCGCTTTCCTTCTGGCCGAAAAAGCGCGCCTTGATCACCTTGGTATCGTTGAAGACCAGCAAGTCGCCGGCACGCAGATAGGTAGGCAGGTCGGAAAATTTGCGGTCGCTCAGCTGTTGGCCGCACACGTGTAACAGCCGGCTGCCTCGGCGCTCGCTGGCCGGGTGCTGGGCGATCAGTTCGGGGGGGAGATCAAAGTCGAAGTCGTCGACGGTCAACGACATGGTGCAATTCCGGGTGCGTCAATCAAAAAGCGGCCCCCTGAGCGAGGGCCGCAACTGGAGCAACCGGTGGAACGTGAGGTTCATCCAGCCGCTGCGATGGGGGATCGCAGGATACAGGATGCGCCAACAAGGATCAATAATTCATCGGCTTATGAAGCTTTTGGCTCAGGAAAAGGTTTCCAGCGACAGCATCCGCAGGGTTGGGCAAAGCGCCTTGTTGCCATTGCGGAAGGCGATTTTGTGACCTGCCGTCCGCACCGTGTCTTTGAGCAGCAACAGCAAGCCCAGGCCGCTGCTGTCAATGAAGGTGACGTGGGCCAGGTCGACCTCGACGCTGGTCTTCTGCGGGTCGCTGTCCCAGTCGCGAATGGCCGAGCGGAAGTCCTTGTGACAATCGAAATTGAGCTTTTCGCTGAGACGGAGGATCTTGCGACCATTGTTGCTCTCTATCCAGTCTATACCCATGATCGACTCCTTCTTGTTGTTGCCTGCCTGTTTCATGTTTCACGTGTTGCGGTTCTGGCGCCGATTCGCCCATGGTCTATTTTTATACGTTGAATCATGGGCTTGCAATATGCCTTTAGTGTCGGTTCGGGTTGAGTGGGGATATGTATGAGGATGTTTGCGGCGCATTGTGTCAGTGCTCAATGGCAGAAATATTGCGTTTTTGCAAAGCGCTGCTATTCTGAAATCGTGTCTTCGGGCTGGCGCGCAGCCCGGCAGGCATCGGCAGAACGCAGCGTTGGCCGGCAGCGCTGCATTTTCGGGAGACTCTATGGCAGGTTTGCTTCGCAGTGTCTTTTGAAACAACTGATTAGCAGTCATTGAGCGGCACATGATGCCGATACGCCCTCAGCCATTCCGATGGGGGTTGCAGTAGTCAGAAGGCCCATGTAGCACATGGGCCTTTTCATTTCTGCATCTTGGCGTGGCAGTCGGGAAAAGGTTCGCCTGCAAACGGGCTGGCCAGGCAGGCCTCGGAGTCCTTGTCGGAGGCGGGCCGATCTTGGAGACTCTTGCGGGGAAGGTGCCTCTCCAGGATAAAAAGCAAAAAGGCCAACTTCGTAAAGTTGGCCTAAGTGCTTATTTTATGGCTGGTGCCGAGAGAGGGACTCGAACCCTCACACCTTTCGGCGGCGGATTTTGAATCCGCTGCGTCTACCGATTCCGCCATCTCGGCAAAGAAAGGATGATTATGTCTGAATCCTTACTTTGTTTCAAGCTTTTCATTGCATGGGAAGCTGCGAGCGAAGGCAGCTGCCGCGATTTCTGCCGTTCCCTGACTAATTCGGGGGGGCATGCGGTCGAACTGGGCGAGCAGGGCGCGGACCATTCGCGGGGGAAGGTTTTCTTCCTTGGGCAGGCAGAAAGCCCCCAGTTGCAGCCCGACCTTGCCGCCCAGGTAGTCGGCAACGGCGTAGCCATCGGCAAACCCGGCCAGGTAAGAGATGCAGCGGGTGCCGCGCAGCGAGTCGTAGGGGGTCAAGTTGCTTTGCTGGGACAGCATGTTTTCGGCAATTTGACAGTCCTCACGCAGTTCGCCGGCCTGGTAAGCATGGGCCAGCGTACTGCCGCATAACAGCAGGCAGAGGGCGAGTTGTTTGTTCATGCCTTTTCGAACCAACTGAGCTTGGCGTGCAGGCTGACCACGCTGCCGACCACGATCAGCGCCGGGGGCTTGATTTCCGAACTGGCAATCGCTTCGGGCAGGGTGCCCAGCGTCGCGAGCAGCGTTTTCTGGTCCGGCTGGGTCCCGTTGCGGACCACCGCTGCCGGGGTGCTAGCCGGCAGTCCATGGGCAATCATCTGGCGGCAAATTTCGCCTGCGGCGCCAAGCCCCATGTAAAAAACCACGGTATGGCAGGGGCGGGCGAGGGCCGGCCAGTCGAGATTGACACTGCCGTCCTTGAGGTGGCCGGTGACAAAGGTCACCGCCTGGGCATGCTCGCGGTGGGTCAGTGGAAAGCCCGAGTAGGCACCGCAGCCGGCAGCGGCAGTCACGCCGGGAACAACCTCGAAGGGGATGCCGGCCTCGACCAGCGTTTCGAGTTCCTCGCCGCCGCGCCCGAAGATGAAGGGGTCGCCGCCCTTGAGACGGACTACGGACAGTCCTTCGCGAGCCAGGTCTACCAACAGGCGGTTGATTTCATCCTGCGGGAGGGTGTGCTTGGAGGCTTCCTTGCCGGCGTAGATGCGGCGGACGTCGGGGCGGGCGAGGTCGGCAATGCCGTCGCCGACCAGATGGTCGTAAACCAAGGCATCGGCAGCGGCAATCAGGCGCGCTGCCTTGAGGGTCAGCAGTTCCGGGTCTCCAGGGCCAGCGCCGACGAGCCAGACCTTGCCGGCTTCGAGTTTGTGTTTTGTGTTCATGTCGGTTTTCCTTTGCGCGGCCATGCTAATGCCGGAATGGGCGCCTGCCAATAGCCGACGGAGAGGAATCGCCGGGAGATAGGCAAAAAGAACTATTCTGCTAGTTCGTAGTGGTTACACTTTATTGTTTTATAAGGATTTTCTTATCTCTCAGAATTGATGGGCATCAAGGATGGAGGGAGGGCGTAGGTTCAATCTTTCGTCCATCGCGTTCGGGGGTTTGAGCGCGCTTATTTCATGTTCCTTGGAGAGTAAAGATGAGAAAATCTGTAGTGGGGATGCTTGCACTGACCGCCATGACCGCTGCCATGAGCACGGCCTTCGCTCAGGACGTGGCTAAAGCTCCGGAAATGACCGCAGCTGAAAAAGAAACTGCCAAGAAGATCTACTTCGAACGTTGTGCCGGTTGCCACGGCGTCCTGCGCAAAGGTGCTACCGGCAAGAACCTCGAGCCGCACTGGTCGAAGAAGGACAAGGATGGCAATACCACCGAAGGCGGCATGCTCAAGCTTGGCCAGCAGCGCCTTGAAAAAATCATCGGTTACGGTACCGATGGCGGCATGGTCAACTTCGACGACATCCTGACCAAGGAAGAAATCTCCCTGATGGCCAAGTACATCCAGAACACCCCGGATGTGCCGCCTGAGTACAGCCTCAAGGACACGATGGATTCCTGGAAGCTGATGGTTCCGGTCGACAAGCGCCCGACCAAGCAGATGAACAACATCAACCTGAAGAACGTGATGTCGGTGACCCTGCGCGACACCGGCGAAGTGGCGCTGATCGACGGCGACACCAAGGAAATCCGTTCCATCGTCAAGACCGGTTACGCCGTTCACATTTCCCGTTTGTCGGCGTCCGGCCGTTATGTTTACGTGATCGGTCGCGATGGCCGTCTGTCCCTAATCGACTTGTGGATGGAAAAGCCGGAAGTGGTTGCCGAAGTCAAAGTCGGCTTCGATGCCCGCTCGGTCGACACCTCCAAGTTCAAGGGTTATGAAGACAAGTACGCCGTGGCCGGCTCCTACTGGCCGCCCCAGTACGTGATCATGGACGGCGACACGCTGAAGCCGCGCAAGGTAGTGTCCACCCGTGGCATGACCGTCGATGGCGAATACCATCCGGAGCCGCGCGTTGCCTCGATCGTTGCTTCCTTTACCAAGCCGGAGTGGGTGATCAACATCAAGGAAACCGGCCAGATCCTGCTGGTCGATTACTCCGACATCGAAAACCTGAAGACCACCACCATCGCTTCCGCCAAGTTCCTGCACGACGGCGGTTGGGATGCTTCCAAGCGTTACTTCCTGGTGGCTGCCAACGCTTCCAACAAGATCGCTGCGGTCGACACCAAGACCGGCAAGCTGGCTGCATTGGTCGATACCGCCAAGATTCCGCACCCGGGTCGCGGCGCCAACTTCGTGCATAGCAAGTTTGGCCCGGTGTGGACCACCGGCCACCTCGGTGCCGATGTGATCACCCTGATCTCGACCCCGTCGGATGACAAGAAGAACGCCAAGTTCAAGGAATACAACTGGAAGGTTGTGCAGGAAATCAAGCACATCGGTGCTGGCAACCTGTTCGTCAAGACCCATCCGAAGTCTTCTCACCTGTGGGCCGATGCGCCGATGAACCCGGATACCGACATCGCCAACTCCGTGGCCGTGTATGACGTCAAGGGTGACTTCTCCAAGCCGAAGGCCGTGCTGAACGTGGCCAAGGACTCGGGCCTGCCGGTGACCAAGGCGGTCAAGCGTGCCGTGCATCCGGAATACTCGGCTGACGGCAAGGAAGTCTGGATTTCCCTGTGGGGTGGCAAGACCGACCAGTCGGCGATCGTGGTTTATGACGATGCTACGCTCAAGGTCAAGAAGGTCATCACCGATCCGAAGATGATCACCCCGACCGGCAAGTTCAACGTCTACAACACCCAGCACGACATCTACTAATCCTTTACCGGAATAGTTTGATCTGAAGCATTAAAACGGGGGCGCAAGCCCCCGTAGCATTAGAGGCATCCGGAAATGGCAAGGTGCTGCTCCGGGGCCTTCGTTACCTCGTTATTGGAGATGATTGCAATGAAGAAGAATCTCGTTGCCCTGGCAGTTGGCGGGGCCTTGCTGGCGCTCGGTTCGCAGGCTGCCTTGGCTGCCCCGGACTGGAGCAAGGTGCCGAAGAAGGACATCCACGTTTTCCACCCGGGGGCAACTCCGGTCGAATGGCTGCAGGGCAAGGGCGACCATAGCGGTGCCGCCGGCCTGAAAAAGGGTGAAACCTGTGCCGGCTGCCACGTCGAGGACGGCAAGCTGAGCCTGGACCTGAAGCGGCTGGCGAGCAAGGAAATGGAACCCAAGGGCGCGCCCAAGACCATGACCTACCCGGTCGCCGTGCAGGCTGCCTTCGATGCCAGCAACCTTTACGTCCGTCTCACCTTCAAGGCGCCGGCCGGCGGTGCCGACAAGTCCGACAAGGACAACGAGGTCAAGGCCACGGTACTGTTCCCGAACGATAAGGTCGCAATGGGCGAGCAGGTCGGTTGCTGGGCCACTTGCCACCAGGACGCCAAGGGCATGCCCAAGGGCAGCGACAGCAAGACCAAGTACACCAGCAGCGGTGCTTACGACCTGATGCAATGGGCGAGCAGCGGCAAGAGCAGCGACGGCTTCGTCAGCGACAAGCGCAACATGACCGGCGGCAAGGCCGGTGCTACTGCCGAAGGTGCCAAGGCCGGCGATACCTATACCGTGACCTTCACCCGCAAGCTGGCCGGCAATGCCGTGCTCGCCGCTGGCAAGGCCGTACCGTTCGGGATCGCGATCCATGCCGATCATGCGGCCGGTCGTTTCCATCATGTCTCCTTCGGCCATACCATCGGCCTCGGGGCCGACGGCGATGTCAAGGCCGTCAAGCAGTAAGCC
The DNA here is from genome assembly GCF_041378895.1 of Dechloromonas sp. ZY10. NCBI lineage: Bacteria > Pseudomonadati > Pseudomonadota > Betaproteobacteria > Rhodocyclales > Azonexaceae > Dechloromonas > Dechloromonas aquae. The sequence goes on along the minus strand of NZ_CP144212.1, from coordinate 2,713,934 downwards.
GGACGGGAGCCGGGGATGAGCCGGCTCACCCGCCTCGTGCAACGGACCGTCCAGGCGGTCGGTCCGTTGTTGCTGACTTTTGCTGCAGCCCCAGGGGTGGCGGCGGCAACGGTCGAAGTCGAAATGCTCGATTACCGCTTTGTGCCGGCCGAGGTACGGATCAAGGCTGGCGATACCGTGCGCTGGATCAACCGCGAAAAACGGACCAGCCATTCAGTTCTGTTGGTAGCATCCGGCCAGGAGTCGGAGCGTTTGTTTCCCGCCGAGCAGTGGGAAAAGGTTTTTGAGCGGAGCGGTCGCCATCACTATCGTTGCGGCCCGCATCCGGAAATGCAAGGGGTTGTCGATGTCGAGTGAGCACGCCGCAAGCCGGGGGCGGGCAGCCGATGACCTGGACGTCGATTACCCGGCCACCCGCTGATCGCCATGAATCCAGTAGCTTCTCGCGCCGGTATTTCCGTGCTGCTTTTTTGCCTTTTTTCCCTGTCGACCGTATCCAGCGATGCGGCTGAGCCGCTGACCTCCCGGCAGCGCGAGTTGGTGCGCATGGTCCGCCAGGATTGCGGCTCCTGCCACGGCATGACCCTGCAGGGCGGCCTCGGGCCGGCGTTGCTGCCGGCCGAACTCAAGGACAAGCCGGTCGAAGGCTTGGCCGCCACCATCTACTACGGGCGGCCGGGCACCGCGATGCCGCCCTGGCAACGTTTTCTCAATGAAGCCGAGGCGCAATGGATCGCCGAGCGGCTGATGACGGAGTTTCCCCAATGAAGCGCCTGCGTTCCCTGTTGTGTGCCGCTGCCGCAAGCTTGCTGCTGGCGGCCTGCGCCGGCCAGCCCCTGCGCGGCACTGGCGATCTCGGCCTGATCATCGAGCGGGCCAGCGGCCACTTGACCCTGGTCAATACCAGCACGCGCCAGCCCTATGCCCGAATCAGCGGGCTTGGCGATCTTTCGCACGCCTCCGCCGTGTATTCGCGGGATGGGCGCTATGCCTACATCTTCGGCCGCGACGGCGGGCTGACCAAGGTCGACTTGCTGGAAGCCAAGATCGTCAAGCGCGTGATCCAGTCCGGCAACGCGATTGGCGGTTCGATTTCGCAGGATGGCCGCATCGTGGTTGCGCAGAACTACACCCCGGGCGGGATCAAGGCCTTCGATGCCGACACCTTGGAGTTGCTTTCGGAGGTGCCCGCCGAGTACGCGCCGGGCAAGTTCTCCAAGGTCGTCGGCCTGGCCGACTCGCCGGGCAACAAGTTCGCCTACGCATTGTTCGATGGCGGCGAGATCCGGGTGACCGATTTCAGCGATCCCAAAGCCCCAAAAACCGAGCGCTACCCGGCCGGCAGCCAGCCCTACGACGGATTGGTGACGCCCGATGGCCGGCATTTCCTGGCTGGCCTGTTCGGCGAGGACGGGGTCGCGATGCTCGACCTGTGGCAGCCGGAAAAGGGCGCGCGCAAGATTCTCGAAAACTACGGTCGCGGTGAGCAGAAGCTACCGGTGTTCAAGATGCCGCACCTGCGCGGCTGGTCGGTGGCGCAAGGGAAGGCCTACCTGCCGGCGATCGGGCGCCACGAAATTCTGGTGGTCGATGTCGCGACCTGGAAGGAAGTCGGCCGGATTCCGGTGCGCGGTCAACCGGTGTTCGTGATGGCGCGGCCCGACGGGCGGCAGATCTGGGTCAATTTCGCCTTCCCCGACTACGGCATGGTCGATGTGGTCGATACCCTGGCGGGCAAGGTGGTCAAGCAGCTGGAACCGGGCAAGGGCATCCTGCACATGGAATTCACGCCGCGCGGCGAAAATGTCTGGCTCTCGGCCCGCGACGACAACAAGGTGGTGATTTACGATACGGGTAGCTTTGCCCGGGTCGGCGAAATCGCTGCCGACAACCCTTCCGGGATTTTCTTCACCACGCGCGCCGCGCGTATCGGTTTTTGATGAACGACGACATGCAAGCCAGCCTCGATTTTCGCCTGCTTAACGAGTTCCAGCGCGACTTTCCGCTCTGCCCGGCTCCCTTCGCCGAACTCGCCAGCCGTCTTGGCGTTGGCGAGAGCACGGTGCTTGGCCGGCTCGAAGCGCTGCGCCGTGAAGGCAAGATTTCGCGGGTCGGCGCGGTGTTTGCCCCGAAACGGATCGGCGCCTCGACCCTGGCCGCGATGGCCGTACCGCCGGAAAAACTGGCGGCAGTCGGCGCGGCGGTCAGCCGCTTTCCCGAGGTCAATCACAATTACGAGCGCGAGCATCGCTACAACCTGTGGTTCGTCGTCACCGCCGGCAGCGAGGAGCGTCTGCAGGCAACGCTGCGCGCCATTGAGCAGAGCGCCGGTTACCCGCTGCTGCCCTTGCCGCTGGTCGAGGAATTCCATATCGACCTTGGCTTTTGCCTGCAAGGCGGCGAGCGCAAGCCGGCACCAGCGCAGGCGCGCCCGGTGCAACCGCAATTGCCGCTCGACGAGGAGGCGCGGCGCTTGATTGCGGTGCTGCAGGAAGGACTGCCGCTGTTCATCCGCCCCTTTCAGCTGATTGCCGAGCGGATCGGCGTGGCCGAACCCGAAGTCCTCGGGCGGATTCGTCGCTGGGTCGAGGACGGCGCGATCAAGCGTTTCGGCGTCGTTGTCCGCCATCACGAACTCGGCTTCACCGCCAATGCGATGCTGGTCCAGGACATCCCCGACGACCAGGTCAGCGCCATCGGCCGGACCCTTGCCGAAGCCGCCGGGGTCACGCTCTGCTACCGGCGGCCACGGCAGCTGCCGGAGTGGCGCTACAACCTCTTCTGCATGATTCACGGCCGCGACCGCAGCGAGGTCGAGGCGCGCATCGCCGAATTGCGCGAGCAGCACCAACTGCAGGCGCACGCGCACGAAATCCTCTTTTCACGAACCCGCTTCAAGCAGACCGGAGCCCGCTATGCGTGAGCGACAGACGCCGCCAGCCGAAAAAATCGCCCTGGACACGGTCGACCGTGAAATTCTGGCCAAAATGCAGGGCGATTTCCCGCTTTGCTCCCGTCCCTATCAGGCTGCCGCCGAGCATCTCGGGATCTGCGAGGCCGAGTTGCTGCAGCGTCTGCAGCGCCTGCTTGACGCCCGGGTATTGACCCGCTTCGGGCCAATGGTGCAGATCGAGCGCATCGGCGGCGCCTTCGTGCTGGCCGCGCTGGCGGTGCCAGAGGTGCGCTACGACGAGGTTGCGGCACAGGTCAATGCGCTGCCGCAGGTCGCCCACAATTATCGCCGCGAGCACCTGCTCAACATGTGGTTCGTGCTGGCCACCGAAACGCCGGAAGGAATCCCGGCGGCGATTGCCGAAATTGAAGCGGCGACCGGGCTCAAGGTGCATGCCTTTCCCAAGGAGCGCGAGTACTTCGTCGAAATGAAACTGGAGGCCAGGGTATGAGCGCCTTGTCTGCCAAGGAGCCGGCGGTGGTGCTCGATGCCGTCGACCGCGCCCTGATCGTCGCCACCCAGGCCGGCCTGCCGCTGGTGCCCGAACCTTACGCGCGGATTGCCGCCGAGGTCGGGATTCCCGAAACGGAAGCGATTGCCCGGCTGCAGGCGATGCTAGCCAGCGGCGTGATCCGCCGGATCGGCGCGGTGCCCAATCACTACGCGATCGGCTGGACCGCCAACGGGATGACCGTCTGGGACGTCGACGACGCCCGGATCGACGCCCTCGGCGCGCAGGTCGGGGCGCTGGAGTTCGTCACCCACTGCTATCGCCGCCCGCGCGCGCTGCCGGATTGGCCATACAACCTGTTCGCGATGGTGCACGGCAGTTCGCGTGACGAATGCGAGGCCAAGGCCGGGCAGATTCGGGAACTGCTGGGTGATGCCTGCCGCTCCGGCGATATTTTGTATTCGAGCAAAATCCTGAAGAAAAGCGGCCTGCGGATCGGTTGAGCCGCAGGCGGGCAGGCACCGCAAGGGCCACCAATAAAAACGGCCCGGTTGCTGCCAACCGGGCCGTTTTGTCATGCGTTCAGGGCGTGGCTTACTTGCTTTCTGCGATCCGCTGCCCGATGTGTGCCAAGGCCTCGTCGACCTGGTCGATCAGGATCAGGCAGAGGTCGCCGGGATGCAGGCGTTCGAGCGCCAGGTCGATGGCGACGAATTCACCGGTAATCTCGTCGATGCGGCGGGTACGGCTGGCATTGCTCAGGCCCTGGCGGAGCAGGGCAATCACTTCGCCGTCCTCGCGGCCGCGCTGGCAGGCATCCTGGTAGAGGATCACATCGTCGAAGGCACCGCCGAGGATTTCGGTCTGCTGGCGGATGTCCTCGTCGCGGCGGTCGCCGGCGGCGCTGATCACCACCGAGCGGCGCACGGCGGGCATGCCTTCGATTGCCTGGGTCAGTGCCTGAATCGCGTCCGGGTTGTGGCCGTAGTCGGCAATCAGCGTTGCGCCCTTGTAGTCGAAGACGTTGAAGCGGCCGGGGGCGGTACTGGCGTCGCTGGTGAAGCCGGCCATCGCCTGTTCGATCAGCGGCCAGTCGATGCCCAGCGCCCAGCCGGCGGCGGCAGCGGCCATTGCGTTCTCGACCTGAAAGCCGATGCTGCCGTTGCGGGTCAGCGGAATATTGACGAAAGGAACACGGTGCTTCTTGTTGCCGTGCTGGAAAATCATCGCATCGCGCTCGGCATAGACCACCCGCTTGCCTTGCGCCTTGTGCGTGGCCAGTACCGGGTTTTTCTTGTCGCGGGCGAAGAAGATCACCTCACCCGAGCAGTGCGGCGCCATCCGGGCGACGATCGGGTCGCCGGCGTTGAGCACGGCGTGGCCGTCGCGCTTGACGTTTTCGATGATCACCCGTTTGACCACGCTGAGCTCGTCGACCGTGGTGATGTAGTTCAGACCGAGGTGATCGCCGACGCCGATATTGGTGACCACGGCGACGTCGCAGACATCGAAGCCGAGGCCTTCGCGCAGCACGCCACCGCGCGCGGTTTCGAACACCGCAGCGTCAACGTCCGGGTGCATCAGCACATTGCGGGCTGAGCGCGGGCCGGAGCAGTCGCCGCTGTCGATGCGGCGGTTCTCGACATAAATGCCGTCGGTGCTGGTCATCCCGACGCGCTTGTTGTCGGCCTCGAAAATCCGGCCGATCAGGCGGCTGGTGGTGGTCTTGCCGTTGGTGCCGGTGATCGCAACGACCGGGATGCGGGCGTTATCGGGCTTGCCGTCGGGGCCGGGCTTGAACATCATCTCGATGATCGCCTCGCCGACTGCGCGGCCCTTGCCGTAAGACGGATCGAGGTGCATCCGCAGGCCGGGCGCGGCGTTGACCTCGACGATGCCGCCGCCTTGTTCTTCGAGCGGCTTGAGGATGGTGTCGCAGACCACGTCGATGCCGGCGATGTCGAGACCGACGGTCTGCGCAGCGGCAACGGCGGCAGCGGCCAGCTCCGGATGCACGTCGTCGGTGACATCGGTAGCGGTGCCGCCGGTAGACAGGTTGGCGTTGTTGCGCAAGACCACGCGGGCGCCGCGCGCCGGGATCGAGTCCGGCTGGTAGCCTTGCTCGGCGAGACGGGCGATGGCGATTTCGTCGAAGCGGATCTTGGTCAACGAGGTCGCGTGGCCGTCGGAGCGGCGCGGATCGCTATTCACGATGTCGACCAGTTCGCGCACGGTATGGGTGCCGTCGCCGACTACCAGCGGCGGATCACGGCGGGCGGCGGCGATCAGCTTGTTGCCGATCACCAGCAGGCGCCAGTCGTGGCCGGGCAGGTATTTCTCGACCATGATGTCGTCGCGGAACTCGATTGCAACGCGGTAGGCATGGCGGACCTGCTCTTCGCTGGTGAGATTGACCGAAATCCCTTTGCCCTGGTTGCCGTCCTGCGGCTTGACCACCACCGGCAGGCCGATTTCCTGCGCCGCCGCCCAGGCATCGTCCTCATCATCGACCGGACGACCGAAGGGGACGGCCACGCCGGCGGCGTGCAGCAATTGCTTGGTCAGTTCCTTGTCCTGTGCAATCGCTTCGCCAATCGCGCTGGTGAAGCTGGTTTCAGCAGCCTGGATGCGCTTCTGTTTCGAGCCCCAGCCGAGTTGCACCAGGCTGCCCTGGGTCAGCCGGCGGTAGGGAATGCCGCGAGCGACGGCTGCGGCGACGATGGCACCGGTGGAGGGGCCGAGGCGGATATCTTCGTCGAGATCGCGCAGTTCCTTGAGCGTGCCTTCAAGGTCGAACGGGGTGTCGTTGAGCGCCGCCAGGCACAGCTGTTCGGCACGTTCGAAGGCGAGGCGGCCGACATCCTCTTCGGTGTATTCGACCACCACCTGATAGACCCCGGCTTCGACGGTCTGGGCGGTACGGCTGAAGGTCACCGGGCAACCAGCCTGGGCCTGCAGCCCGAGGGCGCAGAACTCCAGCGCGTGGGCCATCGACACGGTGTCGAGGTGGTCGGACGGGATCAGGTCGCCCAGCTCGGGGAAACGCTCGCGCAGGCGGGCTTCAAAGCCGGGCAGTTGGGCAATGGCGGTCTCGTTGCCTTCGCAGGTAACGATGGCCTGAATGGCGGTGTGGCGGCTCCACAGGTTGGGACCGCGCAGGGCACGAATGCGGGAAACGTCCATGACGCTTTATTCCTTGTTATTTCTGCGACAGCAGCGTGGCCAGGTCGGCCAGCTCGATTCCGTAAGTCTTCAGGCCGGTCTTCAGCACGTCCTTGGACAGCCCCAGCGCCCAGCCGGTGGCCGTGGCCGCGAGCACGTTGGCGATGTCGGCCGGCTTTTTCTCCTTGCCGATCAGCGGCACGTCGCCCAGGCGGCAGAGGCGGACTTCGTCGCTGCCGGTAAGCAGCACGATGCGCCCGTCGTCAATGGTGACGACGCGTTCACCGGCGGCGAGGTGAGAGAAAATGCGCGGATTTTTACGGTCGACCGTGAAAAAGAGGGTTTTCCCTTCGCACAACTCGGCGAAGTCGGCGACCAGTGCATCGTCGGCATTGAGCACGGCGATCCCGGTGTTCGGCTGCACCACATCGACCTGCGAGCGGTAAATCGCACGCGGCGTCGTGTAATAGTCGCTGTCTACCGGCTGCACGTCCCAGCGCGACAAATCCTCGTCGGCCGGAGCAACGTTGGTGACCACACCGACTGAGCAGAAGTCGTAGGGAATGCCTTCGCCGAGGATCACTTCGGCCCCGGCTTCGACCACTGCGGCCTCGACCGCGCGGTTCATCAACAGGCGGCGGGCGCCGGCGAAATTGCCGGCATCGGTTTTCTGGACCTGGCGGCGGCCGAGGTAGAGGCCGTCGCTGCAGGCCAGACCGGTGTGCTTGCCGGAGAGGTAGAGCAGGTGGGCGATGATTTTGGCGACCGCCGTCTTGCCGTGCGTACCGCTGACACCGACCAGCGGCACGCGGCCGCTTTCGTGCGCGGCGAACAGGTTGTCCACAATCGCCTGTCCAACCGGACGCGGTTTGCCGACGCCGGGCTTGATGTGCATCAGCAGGCTGGGGCCGGCATTGACTTCGACGATGGCACCGCCCTGGGCGGCCAGCGGCTGCGAAATATCGGCGCAGACCAGGTCGATGCCGGCAATGTCGAGGCCGACCACGCGGGCCGCCAGCGCGGCGACGGCGGCGGTTTCGGGGTGAACCTCGTCGGTGCAGTCAAAGGCGTGGTTGGCGTTGCGCTGGATCAGCACTTCGCGGCCGGCAGCCGGCACGCTGTCTTCGCCCAGCCCCTGGCGTTCGAGTTCGATCTTGGCAGCGGTGTCGATCTTGATGATCGACAGCGGATGCAGTTCGGTGTTGCCACGGCGCGGATCGACGTTGATCTGGCTATCGATCAGTTGCTGAACGGTCTGCTGGCCGTCGCCGGTAACCGTGATGAAATCGCTGCGGTTGGCCGCGACCAGCTTGCCGCCGACCACCAGCAGGCGGTGTTCGATGCCCTGAATGGCGCGTTCGACGAGCACGCCGGAACCTTCCTCGGCGGCAATCGGGTAGGCCTTGCGCACCGCTTCCGGCGTCACCAGGTCGATGAACACGCCACGCCCGTGGTTGCCGTCGGTCGGCTTGACCACCACCGGGTAGCCGATATCTTCGGCGGCTTCGACTGCATCTTCGGCGCTATCGACCTCGCGGCCTTCCGGCACCGGTACGCCGACCGAGGAAATCAACTCCTTGGTCAAATCCTTGTCGCGCGAGATGGTCTCGGCGATGGCGCTGGTCTGGTCGGTTTCGGCGGTCCAGATGCGGCGCATCGCGGCGCCGTAGCCGAGTTGCACCAGGTTGCCGTTGGGCAGCAGGCGGATGTGCGGAATATCGCGCTTTTCGGCGGCCTGAACGATGGCGGCGGTGGACGGACCAAGGTGCTTGCGGTCGACTTGGCGGCGCAGCTTGGCGATGGTCGCCTCGACATCGTGTGGCTCGTCGCGGATCGCGGCCAGCAGCAGGTCGCGGGCGAGGTCCAGCGCGTAGCGGGTGCATTCCTCGTGCAAATTGCTGATGATCAGCTTGTACACGCCGCGCTCGGTCATTTCGCGGGTCCGCCCGAAGCCGTCGCGGGTCCCGGTCAGGCCGGCCAGGTTCATCAATTCCAGCACGACGTGTTCGAGGATGTGGCCGCTCCAGGTGCCGTTGCGCAAGCGCTGCAGGAAGCCGCCGCGTTCGCCGATGTTGCAGCGGTGTTCGATCAGGCTGGGAATCCACGCGGTCAGTCGCTCGTAGAGACCGGGAATCTTGTCGGACGGGTAGTCTTCCAGCTCGCCGATGTCGATCCAGGCTTCCAGAACCGGGTAGATGGTCCAGATGTTCGGGCCGGGCAGCGAAAAGGTTTCCCTGATGATGATGTTTGCGTTCTTCATGCTAGCAGCTTGGTAAGTGTCTAGGGCACTGCGACGAATTCACGATTATCAACGCATTTGTTCGCCACCGGGCTGACCGCTGGCAAAAAATGTCACCGTTTCGCCACAGGCGGTTACAGGGCGGCGCCTTACAGGAAGCGGTCGAGCAGCTTGCGGCTGTGCCGGTCGAGCTGGGTCAGGTCGCGCACCAGGAACTGGATGCCGTGGCTGTCGGCGATCAGCAATTGCGTGCGCGACAGCCGGCGGATGTCTTCCTCGCCCTTGAGCAGCAGTTCACAGGCGCCCCGGCTGGTACTCACCTGCCAGGTGCTGGGGCAGGCAAAGCTGGAAACGGCGATGATCTTGTCGATCTCGGGGACGAATTCGCGGCTGGCTAGTTCGTCCTCGACCAGGGCGCGGGCCGCCGGCGGCAGGTCGGCCACGCGGTCGGCCCAGGCCACTTCGTGGCCTTCAGCGCTGATCAGCGAAATGCCTTCGTCCGGCGCGGCAATCGGAAAGGCGCGCACCGGGGTGACGCCTTCGTGGCGCTCGCCGTTTTCGCCGGTCAGGACCAGTCGACCGTAGGCGTCGCGTTCAAGTTGGAAGGAAGCTGTGGACATGCGGAATACTCGGTCAGTGACTCAGGCGGAAGTGGCAACGGTCTTGGGCAGGTTGGGTGCTGCCGGCTCCGGGTCTTCGGTGTCGACGTTGCGGGCCTGGGCCATGTACAGCTTGTGGTAATGCCCTTCGGCCGCCATCAGCTGGTCGTGGTTGCCGATCTCGACGATCTTGCCGCGATCCATCACCACCAGCCGGTCGGCCTTGCGCAGCGTGCTCAGGCGGTGGGCGATGGCAATCGTGGTGCGGCCCTTGACCAGGTTGTCGAGGGCGCGCTGGATTTCCTTCTCGGTTTCGGTGTCGACCGCAGACGTCGCCTCGTCGAGGATCAGGATGCGTGGGTCGATCAGCAGCGCGCGGGCAATCGAGATGCGCTGGCGCTCGCCGCCGGAGAGGCCCTGGCCGCGTTCGCCGACCAGCGAGTCGTAACCGTGCGGCAGGCGCAGGATGAACTCGTGGGCATGCGCGGCGCGGGCGGCGGCAATGATTTCGGCACGGCTGGCGTGGGGTTTGCCGTAGGCGATGTTTTCGGCAATCGTGCCGAAGAACAGGAAGGGCTCCTGCAGCACCAGACCGATGTGGCTGCGGAATTCGGCGACCGGCACCGAGCGCACATCGACGCCGTCGATCAGCACCTGGCCCTCGGAAACGTCGTAGAAGCGGCAGATCAGGTTGACCAGCGTCGATTTGCCCGAGCCGGAGTGGCCGACCAGACCGATCATCTCGCCCGGCTGGATCACCAGATCGACATCCTTGGTCACGGCGCGGGTGCCATAGCGGAAGCCGGCTTTCTTCAATTCGATCAGGCCGGTGACCTTCTCCAGATGCACCGGCTTGGCCGGCTCCGGCACGCTCGATACGTGGTCGAGAATGTCGAAGATGCGCTTGGTGCTGGAGGCGGCGCGCTGGGTGGCCGAAACGATGCGGCTCATCGAGTCGAGACGGGTGTAGAAGCGGCCGATGTAGGCGAGAAAGGCGGTGAGCACGCCGACCGTCGAATCGCCCCGGGCGATCTGCCAGATGCCGAAAATCCAGACCACCAGCAGGCCGACCTCGGTGAGCAGCGTCACCGTCGGGGTGAACACCGACCAGGTCTTGTTCAGCTTGTCGTTCATCGCCAGGTTGTGCTCGTTGGCGTTGCGGAAGCGGTCGGCCTCGCGCTTTTCCTGGGCAAAGGCCTTGACCACGCGAATGCCGGGGATGGTGTCGGCAAGCACGTTGGTGACTTCGGCCCAGACCCGGTCGATCTTCTCGAAACCGGTGCGCAGTTTTTCGCGCACGGTGTGGATCAGCCAGCCGATGATCGGCAGCGGCAGCAGGGTGACCAGCGCCAGCCACGGATTGATGGTGAACAGGATCACCGCCGTCATCGTGATCATCAGCACGTCGGTCGCGAAATTGAGCAGATCGAGCGACAGGAAGACGTTGATCCGGTCGGTTTCGGCGCCGATCCGCGCCATCAAGTCGCCGGTCCGCTTGCCGCCGAAGTACTCCAGCGACAGGCCGAGCAGGTGTTCGTAGGTTTGGGTACGCAGGTCGCGCCCGATCCGTTCCGAGACCAGCGCCAGGATGTAGGTACGAATCCAGCCCAGCCCCCAGGCGACGATGGCCGCAGCGAGCAGGCCGCCGAGATACAGGCTGACCAGTTCCCAGTCAATCGGCTGGCCGTTCTGGAAGGGGATCAGCACATTGTCCATCAGCGGCATGGTCAGGTAGGGCGGCACCAGCTGCGCGGCGGTCGAGGCCAGGGTCAGGATGAAGCCCATGAACAGCTGCCAGCGGTAGGGGCGGGCAAAGCGCCACAGGCGGAACAGCGTCCAGGTTGACGGTGCGACCGTCGATTCGCGGTTGCAGATCGGGCATTCGTCTTCGCCGGGCGGAATCGGCGCCTTGCATTTGGGGCAGTTGCTGTCGTCCGGGCGCTGCACCGGCTGGCCGGAAACCTGGCTGTCGCGGTGCAGGTCGAATTCGGCGATTACCCGCAGCGCCGCCAGGTTGCGTGCCAGCGTGTAGCGCCAGGTGGCGACCCGGCCTTGCTCATTGACCAGTTCGAGCAGGCCGACGCCGGCATGGTCGTGGTGTTCCAGGCGCTGCCCGGCGGCCAGCGGCCAGCTTTTCCATTCCAGTTCGCCGCCGGCGCGCGCCAGCAGGCGGCGCTCGGTCAGCACGATCAGGCCGGGGGCAAAATACAGGCGCGCATCGAGGTCGGTTTCGAGCCAGGCTTGCACGCTTTCGCCGGCTTCGAGCCGGCTGCCGACTTCGCCGGCCCAGTGGGGCGGCAGGGTCTGGTCGGGGTTTTGTGGCATGGTCGTGGCCATGCTGTTTGAATTGATATGGCTTGGGGTCATCGCGGGAGTATACCGGAAGGTGCTGTTGCGTAACGTCCGGGCGGGATTGCGGTTGACCCGCTGTGGCCACGGTCGACCCGGAAAAATCGCCTTTTTTCCCGTCGACCGTGGCGGTGACTGCGTTGGCAGCGGCCAAGCTTGACTCGCATCAATGTCGCCAGGGCCGCTCTGCCATTGAATACGCCGACGCCCAATTTGCCGCACCCGCGCAAGGAAACCCATGTTCCGCATTTCGCAATTCATGCAGGAAATCAACGCCCCGACCCCGGTCGGGCCGCGCCGCAATCCCCCCGGTCCGGTCGTGATCTGGAACCTGATCCGCCGCTGCAACCTGACCTGCAAGCACTGTTATTCGATTTCTGCCGATACCGAGTTTGCCGGCGAGCTGAATTTTGCCGAAGTGGCGACGGTGATGGACGACCTCAAGGCTTTCCGCGTGCCGGTGCTGATCCTTTCCGGCGGCGAGCCGCTGCTGCGCCCGGATATTTTCGAGATCGCCCAGCGGGCCAAGGCGCAGGGCTTTTACGTCGCGCTCTCATCCAATGGCACGCTGATCGACGAAAGCAACATCGAGCGCATTGCCGAATGCGATTTCAACTACGTCGGCGTCTCGCTCGACGGGCTGGGCGCCACCCACGACAAATTCCGCCGCCTTGACGGCGCCTTCGAAAAGTCGCTGCACGGCATCCGCCTCTGCCGCGACCTCGACCTCAAGATCGGCGTCCGTTACACGATGACGCAGGACAACGCGCAGGACCTGCCCGGTCTGCTCAAACTGATCGAGGATGAGGGCATCGACCGCTTCTACTTCTCGCACCTCAACTACGCCGGGCGCGGCAACAAGAACCGCAAGGACGACGCGCAGCACCAGCTGACGCGCTGGGCGATGGACCTCCTCTTCGACACCTGCCTCGACTACCAGCAGCGCGGCCTGCACAAGGAATTCACCACCGGCAACAACGACGCCGACGGCGCCTATTTCCTGCACTGGGTGCGCCGCCGCTTCCCGGCCAGCGCCGAACACATCGCCGCCAAGCTGGTGCAGTGGGGCGGCAATGCTTCCGGGGTCAATGTCGCCAATATCGACAACCTGGGCAATGTGCACCCCGACACCATGTGGTGGCACCACACCCTCGGCAATGTTCGCGAGCGGCCGTTTTCGCAAATCTGGAGCGACCTCTCGGACCCGCTGCTGGCCGGCCTCAAGCAGCACCCGCGCGCGGTCGAAGGGCGTTGTGCCGGTTGTGCCCACCTCGCGCGCTGCAACGGCAATACCCGCGTGCGCGCCCAACAACTGACCGGCAACCCGTGGGCGGAAGACCCCGGCTGCTACCTGAGCGACGAGGAGATCGCGGCATGAACCTCAAGGAAATCACCAAGATCATGATCCCCGCCGGCTTCGCGCTGTGTTCGCTGCTGGCGCTGAGCGAACTGGCCCAGGCCGCCGATGCGCCGGCTGCACCTGTTGCCTACAAGGAACACTGCGCTTCCTGTCACGGCGAGGCGCGGTTGGGCGGCATCGGCCCGGCGCTGCTGCCGGACAACCTGGCCCGCCTGCGCAAGGCCGAAGCCGAAAAGGTCATCCGCGAAAGCCGCCCGGCCACGCAAATGCCGGCTTTTGGTGACCAGCTTTCGGCGGCCGAGGTCAAGGCCCTGGTCGACTACATCTACACCCCGGTCAAGCCGCTGCCGGTGTGGGGCGAGAAGGAAATCACCGCCTCGCGCATCGTGCATGAAGCGCAGCCCCTGCCCGACCGGCCGGTATTCAAGGCCGACCCGCTCAACCTCTTCGTCGTCGTCGAATCCGGCGACCATCATGTTTCGGTGCTCGACGGCGACAAGCTGGAACGCATCCACCGCTTCCCCTCGCGCTTTGCGCTGCACGGCGGGCCGAAGTTCACGCCGGATGGCCGCTACGTCTATTTCGCCTCGCGCGACGGCTGGGTCACCAAGTACGACCTGTGGAACCTCAAGGTGATCAGCGAAGTCCGCGCCGGGATCAACACCCGCAACGCCGCCGTCTCCGGTGACGGCAAGTTTGTCGCGGTTGCCAACTACCTGCCGCACAGCCTGGTCATCCTCGATGCCGACCTCAATTTCGTGAAGTCCATCCCGGTCGCCGACAAGGACGGCAAAACCACTTCGCGGGTTTCCGCCGTCTATGACGCCAGCCCGCGCCAGAGCTTTGTCGCCGCGCTCAAGGACGTCAAGGAAATCTGGGAAATCTCGTACAACCCGCAAGCGCCGGAAATCCCCGCCGGCATCATCCACGACTTCAAGTACCGCGAAGGCGCTTTTGTCCCTGGCTTCCTCAACCCGCAGCGCAGCCAGACCGAGGATTACCTCGACGACTTCTATTTCACCCAGAACTACGACGAGGTGATGGGCGCCTCGCGCAACGACGCCAAGAGCGTGGTCAGCGGCCAGGTGATCAATCTTGACGCGCGCAAGAAGATCGCCGACCTCGAACTGCCCGGCATGCCCCACCTCGGCTCCGGCATCAGCTGGAAGTGGAAGGACGCGCAGGGTCAGGAACGCACGGTGATGGCGACCCCCAATCTCAACGAGGGGATCATCAGCATCATCGACATGGCGACCTGGAAAACGATCAAGCAGATCAAGACCCGTGGCCCCGGCTTCTTCATGCGCAGCCACGAGCTCAGCCGCTACGCCTGGACCGACTCGATGATGAGCCGCGAATTCAAGGACACCATGCAGGTGATCGACAAGCAAAGCCTGGAAGTCGTCGCCGAACTCAAGCCCGAGCCGGGCAAGACCTTCGCTCACGTCGAATTCACCCGCGACGGCAAGTACGTCCTCGCCAGCCTGTGGGAAATGGACGGCGCGCTGATCATCTACGACGCCGTCACGCTCAAGGAAGTCAAGCGCCTGCCGATGAAAAAGCCGGTCGGCAAGTACAACATCTGGAACAAGATCACCAAGTCCGAAGGTACCAGCCATTGATTGCCGGCGCCGGGTGATGAGTCAATCGCCTGGCTGCCCGGTGTTGCATCCACCAACAAACAAGGAAAGCAAGGAAGCCCCCATGGAACGTCGCGAAGTTCTCAAAACTGCTGCCGCCGCCGTTGCCGGCGCGCTCTCCGCCAGCGCCTTCGCTGCCGGTCAGCACGACCATCACCACCATGAGCACCACGACCACGGCGGTGCCCAACGCAACGCCGCACTGATCGCCGCCACCGCCGACTGCCTCAAAACCGGCGAAGCCTGCCTTGCCCACTGCCTCTACCTGCTCGGCAACGGCGACAAGGAAATGGCCGCCTGCGCCCAGTCGGTCAACGAACTCCTCGCCTCCTGCACCGCGCTGATGAAACTCGCCGGCCAGGACTCCCGCTACGTCCCCGCCCTGGCCAAGGTTGCCGGCGAAATCTGCGCCAACTGCGAAAAAGAATGCCGCAAACACGCCGACCACCACGCCGAATGCAAAGCCTGCGCCGATTCCTGCGCCGCTTGCGTCAAGGAGTGCAAGAAGGCGGCGGCGTAAGGCGAGGTCGCGTACCCCCATGGCTGCCCGCCGGGAAGGTGGGTGGCGGGGGAAGGAAAGCAAAAGCCCGGGCGGATGCCTGGGCTTTTGTTTTTTTGGGGGCGGTGATCAGATGGATTTTTTGCTCGAAATTACGGTCGACCGTGGTTTTGGGAAAAAACTGACCCTGGTCCCTTTTGTTCTTGCAGGGCATACCAGACTGTAACGAAGGGTTATTGCCGACGTGGCTTACACGCGGGGGTATGCATATGGGGTTGTGCGGAATGGTATGCGTTAGTTCGGCGAGCAGGGCTTGGCCTCTTTTGCTCCTCGTTGATAATTCCAAAGAATGTAATCAAGAAGACGTGGCGTCAGCGTGGGATAGCTGTTATTAAGAAAGCGAACGGTTGCTGCAAGCAGGGCTTGTGCTTCATCTAGGGCTACAGATCTGCCAAGTACAGGCTGCACAAAGCGGAGAATCATGCGGTCTGGCTTAATGAAATCATCGGAGCCAGCAAGCATAGAGAAATATTGCAGGGAAATTCCCGAGCGCTGGCCAGGAATGGATTTGATAGCCTTCCGGATGCCCCTTTCCTTTTGTGGATCTCGAGTCGCTTCAATCGCATCCTGAAATGTCTGGATACCATTCTTAATCAACGATTCGGCGAAAAATTTGACTGCTTCAGCTTTCAGAATCCCATTCCTTGTTGATGTTCGTTGCCGGTTCTTGACGACCTGTTCAGCAAAAGCCTGTACGCCTAGTTGGTTGATTCGCATAACAAGACTTTCCAGTCGTCGTTCTTGCTCGGCAACTGGAGGGGGGGTCCTTCGATCCTGGTTCAGGTTGTAGTAATCGCAGTAGCGATTGACTACCGCTTGAACCTGTTGGTAGCGCACACCGATCGAAAAAACGGAATCGATGACACAAAGAGATAGCGAACTGTAGAAATATTCATCAGGGAGTTTGGCACTAGCCAGTACGAGCTTCCCTTGCTTAGCGAGTGTTTCGATGTGGTTAGCTAATTTTTCTGCATCATCCATGTGGTTCGGGCGTGTCTGGAATTTTGTGTAAACGGGGTTTGAGTTACAGGTTGTTCATCCGGTCTTCGAACTGGATAGTAAATCGGGTCAATGCTGCCTTCCAATCCCGAATAGGCAGTGTCCATTTCTGGCTGATGTTGCGCAGTGCCAGGTAGAACAATTTCATCAGTGCCTCATCGCTAGGAAACGAGCCTCGGTTCTTGGTGATTTTGCGCAGGCTCATGTTCACCGACTCAATCGCATTGGTCGTGTAGATGACTTTACGTATTTCCGGCGGGTAGTCGAAGAACGGGATGATTCGCGGCCAATTGCGGCGCCAGGACTGGCTAATGGGCAGGTAGGCATCGTCCCATTTGTCTTCGAATTCGCCGAGCATTTGCTCCGCTTCGTCAGCAGTAGCGCTGGTGTAAATCCGCCGGAGGTCAGCGGCCACCGCCTTGCGCATTTTCCATGAGACGTAGTTCAGGCTATGCCGAACCATATGGACGACGCACAGTTGAACGGCGGCGTGGGGATAAACGGCTTCAATGGCCTCTGGAAAGCCCTTCAGGCCATCGACGCAGGCAATGAAGATATCCTGCACCCCCCGGTTTTTGAGTTCTGTGACGACTTGCAACCAGAACTTGGCGCCTTCCGTCTGGGCAATCCACAGCCCCAGCACTTCCTTCTCACCGGCCAAGTTGAGTCCAATCGCCAGATAGACGGCTTTGACCCGTACGCTGCCATCCCTGACTTTGACGTGGATGCAGTCCAGATAAACGATGGGGTAGATGCTGTCCAGAGGCCGTGACTGCCAGGCTTTGGCCTCATCAACCACGGCATCGGTGATTAATGAAATCAGTGTAGGCGAGACCTCGGCGCCATACATCTCTTCCAGGTGCGACTGGATTTCGCGGACCGTCATGCCCCGGGCGTACAGTGACAGAATCTTGTCGTCGAAGCCCGTCCAGCGGGTCTGGTGCTTGGGAATCAGCTGCGGCTCGAAGGTGCCGTGGCGGTCGCGGGGAATTTCTATCGGTAGTTCGCCGAATTCCCCTTTGAGCGTCTTACGGCTCTTTCCGTTACGCGTATTGCCCGCCGGATTCTCCACCGGCTCATTCTTGCCGTGGCCGAGATGGTCGGCCATCTCCGCCTCCAACGCTTTCTCGACCAGCAACTTGGTGAGCTGCTTGAGCAAGCCGTTCTCGCCAATCAGGTCTTCCGGTTTTCGATAGTCAGCCAGCAGGCTGTCCAGCAACTCTTTGGGTACTGCTTTCTTTGCTACGGCCATCATCGCTCCTTGGGGCGTGGCAGTCTCCTGCCAAATGACCGTTTACACAAAAATTCTTACACGCCCCTCCTTTAGGGATTCTGTGCAAGGTGCGCAGTTTGGCCACATGCGTAGCATGTGCAGCTTCGTCGCTCAATCCAACCGCCGCCAACACAAAGTATGGTTGGCTGTTGAAGTCGAAGTTATCGCCACTATTCACCATATCGCCGCTGTGGCCGCTTTCATCAAGGTAGAACGTAGTGTTCATTGCGAAACTCTCTTGGTCAACAAGCTCAAGAACAGGGCCAAGAACAGTGGGCAGCCCCCAGAAAGTAGTGCGTCTAAAAGCAGGTCTTTAGCATACTGCCTGAAGGTTCCAATGGCTTCCTTAGGCGATTTTCGTGAAGGACTGCTTCTGGCCGGTAGCAGACAATTCCTGCCTTATTCCTCTGGACGAAAACGCACTCTCACCCCACCAAACTCCCCCGCAACCTCCCCGCATACTCCTCCAGCACCTCCCTCGGCGGGTCTTTTCTCGGCCAGGAGAGGGCGATGCCGTCGTTGCCGTGGCGGGGGACGACGTGCAGGTGGAAGTGGAAGACGGTTTGGTCGCCTTCCTTGCCGTTGGCTTGCAGCAGGGTGATGCCGGGCGGGTCGAAGCTGGCTTTGAGGGCTTGCGCGATGCGCTGCGCGGTTTGCATTGCGGCGCCGGCTTCTGCCGGCGTCAGGTCGAGCAGGGTGGCGGCGTGGCGTTTGACGGCGACCAGCACGTGGCCGGGGTTGACCTGGCCGATGTCCATGAAGGCCAGCGTCAGTTCGTCTTCATAGACCTTGGCGGCGGGGATTTCGCCGGCAATCAGGCGGCAGAAAATGCATTCGCCGGGCGGCGAGGTATCAACAAACATCGGCATGCGGCGGGCTCCTTGGGGCGCGGCGAGGGCGCGAATGCGGGCTAGGACAAAGGTCTTATTCTAGCCGGACGGCATGGCGTGGTTTTTGATCTTTTTCACGGTCGACCGTATCCGCCGGCAAAAATCGGCCGCTTGCGGCATTTTTACGACAGCGGCGGGGGCGGGTCTTTTGTGCGCTCTGCGGGCGCAACCCGCTTACCCGGTTTTTGCTGATCTTTGGCCGTTGATTGCCGGGTTGGGGCGGTGGCTTTGGCGGCGTTGATTTGCCAATTGTTCTCCCAGTCTTTGGCGGACGTTTTACGCTGGCCTCAGTCCATTGCGCCGTTTTTCGCCATTTCCACGGTCGACCGTGAAAATCGGCGAAAATGCTTGCTCTGCCGGTGTTCCCGGTGTTTTTTGATCCTTTTTCGCCTTGATCGTGTCCGAATCCTCAACTTGTTCTGCCGCGCCTGCTGCTTGGCCGGTGCTGTCTCCTGTGGGTGCCGTGCCCGAAGCGGCCAGCGCTGTTGCCGATACGCTGGCGACGGCGCTGGCCTCCTGCCGCCAGTTGCTGCTCTGTCTCGCTGCCGATTGGCAGGCGACGAGCGGGCATTTGCAGCGGTTTGAACGCGATGCGGCCGGCTGGCAACCGGTGGGCGAGGCGTGGCCGGTGATGCTGGGGCGCAACGGCTTGGCCTGGGGGATGGTCGGCATGCCGGCCGGTGCGCTCAACACCGCGCCGGAGAATGTCCCGGGAAGTGCACTCGCAGGCGCACCAGACTTAGCCCTGTCCGCAACCGCAACCGCAACCGCACCGCAAGCCGCTCCACACAAAATCGAAGGCGACGGTCGGGCGCCGGTCGGGCTGTTTCCGGTGACGGCCTTGTTTGGTTATGCCGCTGCCGACAGCGAGCTGGCGCGGGCGGCGCGGCTGCCGTATCTGGCGGCGCATCCGGGTTTGCAGTGCGTCGATGATGCCATGTCGGCGCATTACAACCAGGTGGTGGATCGTGCCGCTGTCACGGTCGACTGGGGTTCGGCCGAAGAAATGCGGCGGGCCGATGGGCGTTACGAGCTCGGCGCGGTCGTCGCCTACAACCAGCCGCCGCAGCCCGGGCGCGGTTCGTGCATTTTTTTGCACGTGTGGGAGGCGCCGGGCGTGCCGACCGCCGGCTGCACCGCGCTGGCGCTGCCGGCGATGCGCGAACTGGCCGGCTGGCTCGACGCCGCCGCGCAGCCGCTGCTGCTGCAGTGGCCGCAGGCCGCCGAGAGCGACCTGGCCTGCTACGGCTTGTCCGGGGTGCTCCCCTTAATGGATTTGCTCCGCATCCGTTAGCCGCTTCACGTATTGCTCACAGCGCTGCTCGGCCATCTGTTTTTCAATTGCGATGCGCTGTTTTTTATAGTCCTCATGGGCCCGGCTCCCGCCGATGACCCCGCTAGCGGTGTATATGGCAAGTATGCCGGCTACTTTTTGGCCTGTGGTCAAGTGTGTTGCTTCTTCAGCTGTCTGGGCATTGCTGAGTTCGATCTGCAGTAGCCGGCACGAGCGGATCAGTGGGCTGAAGGTGGTTTGCTTGGCCAGGTCCTGAGGGTCGCTGATTCGACATTTCTTGCTGGCGGCGGCGGCCTTGAGATCTTCTCCCGAGTATTTGCTGACGGCGGACTGGGTCAGGCGTGCCATTTCATAACTTTGGGGGCCTACCTCCATTTTTCCTGCCAGGTGCCCGGCGGCAGCCAGCGGGGTGGCGCCGGCCAGGAGACCGGCCGAGCCTGCAACCATCCCGAACTTTTTGCTTTCGTCTGCCATTTTTTTGTACTTGTCGAGTTCGCGGTTGTTTTGCAGGTGGTTGTCAGTCAATGACTTCCATTCGGCGTGGATTTTCGGACAACTGAGTTTGTTCAAGGAAGGGGGGAGGGTGGCGTCAGGCGAAAGTTTGCATTTTTGTTCCTGCGCCAGTTGCTCCAGTTCGAGTCGCTCCAGGTCTGCCGCGATCAGCCGGGGGGAAGGTTGCAGACTCAGTTGTTTGGCGAATGGGGAGTTGCCGAAATTCGCCGGATTCAGTGCCGAGAGGAAGAGGGAGCCGGTAGAGGCTTGGGTTGCCATCTTCTGGCGGGCTTCGGCATCCAATTCCTCAAGGCGCTCGATTTCTGCGCGTAGAGAAACCAATGTGCCGTTGATCGCCTTGCAGGAGAGTTTGCCGGACGGCCTGCTGCCGATTGGTGAGGCTTTTACGGTTTCGGCAGAGGTCGGGATTTGAGCGGGGCTTTCAACCTGCTCAGTGGGTTTGACCGGCATGCCCGATTGTGGAACGCAGCCGGCAAATAGCAAACTCGCTGCGGAAAAAAATAACGCGTAATGGCGATGTAAAGACATGCAATCCCTCCCGGTTTTTGGTGTTGGAACAAATAACCACGGCATTTTATGCCAATGAGCTCGCTGGTTTCTGGGGTGTTGGCTATGGCAGCTCAATGTCTTCACGTAAACTGTGCCTTTGCCTTTTGCGCGGCCTGCCGCCGCCCCGTACAGCGTGCTCAACCGGATCTGGATTGCTTTTGTCTTGTTCGCCTTCGCGGCGGCGTCGTGGCAGGCGCTGCACGGCGATGTCGAGGTCTTTGCGCGGCTGCTGACAGCTTTGTTCGACAGCGCCAAGACCAGTTTCGACATCGCGCTCGGGCTGGTCGGGCTGATGAGCCTGTGGCTGGGGGTGATGAAGGTGGGCGAGCGCGGCGGCCTGATCGAGGCGCTGGCGCGGCTGCTGGCGCCGTTTTTCCGCTGCATCTTTCCGGCGATTCCGCCGGGGCACCCGGCCAGCGGCAGCATCGCGATGAATTTTTCGGCCAACCTGCTCGGCCTCGACAACGCGGCGACGCCGCTGGGGCTGAAGGCGATGCGCGAACTGCAGGAGATCAACCCGCAGAAGACGGTGGCGAGCGACCCGATGCTGATGTTCCTGGTCCTCAATACCGCCGGGATCACCCTGATCCCGACCTCGGTGATCGCGATCCGCCAGAGCCTGGCGCTCAAGCAGGGGCTGGTCGGCTTCAACGCCGCCGACATCTTTCTGCCGACCCTGCTGGCGACCTTTGTCTCGTTTACCGCCGGGCTGATCGCGGTCGCCCGCTGGCAGCGCATCAACCTGTTGTGCCGGCCGGTACTGGTCTTCTTTGCCGGTTTTGCCGCGCTGCTCGCCGGGCTGTACCTGTGGCTGGGCGGCTTGCCGCCGGAAGAAATGGCGCGGGCGATGGGGGCGCTGGGCAGCGGCACGGTGCTGGCGATCATCGGGCTCTTTGTCGGCGTCGCCGCCTGGCGCGGCGTCGATGTGTACGCCAGCTTTGTCGAGGGCGCCAAGGATGGCTTCAATGTCGCGATCCAGATCGTGCCTTACCTGGTCGCGATGCTGGCGGCGATTGCGCTGTTCCGCGCCAGCGGCGGCATGGGCTGGCTGGTCGAGGGCATCGCCTGGGGCGTGCGCGGGCTGGGGCTGAATACCGATTTTGTCCCGGCGCTGCCGGTCGGGCTGATGAAAACCCTGTCGGGCAGCGGCGCGCGCGGCTTGATGGTCGATGTAATGACCACCTACGGCGTCGATTCCTTCGCCGGGCGGCTGGCGGCGATCATCCAGGGCTCGACCGAAACCACCTTCTATGTGCTGGCGGTGTATTTCGGCAGCGTCGGCATCACGCAAACCCGCTACGCGGTGGCCGGCGGCCTGATCGCCGACGCGGTCGGGCTGGTCGGTGCAATCTTGATCGGCTACGCCTTTTATCACTGAGCCGCCGCCTGGCCTCCTGGCTGCCCGCCTGGTCGACTTGCGGGTTTTCCCTGATTTTCACGGTCGACCGTGAAAAAGGGCAAAAACCCGCTCGACGCCGGCGCGGCGGCTGGCGCACAATCCGTTTTTTTCTGCCTCGCTGGTATTTCGTGGCCCGGATCGTCGTTTTCAACAAGCCTTATGGCGTGCTCAGCCAATTCACCCCCGAGGGGAAGTGGCGGGCGCTGGCCGAGTTCATCCCGCTCAAGGGGGTGTATGTCGCCGGCCGCCTCGATGCCGACAGCGAAGGACTGCTGCTGCTGACCGACGACGGCCAGTTGCAGGCGCGCATCGCCGAGCCCAAGCACAAGCTGGAAAAAACCTACTGGGCGCAGGTCGAGGGTATTCCCGACGAAGCGGCGCTCGACCGGCTGCGCGCCGGGATCGCCTTGTCCGACTACGTTGCCAAACCCGCCAAGGTGCGGCTGATCGACGCGCCCGCAGGGCTGTGGGAGCGCGATCCGCCGATCCGCTACCGGGCGGCAATTCCGACCAGCTGGCTGGAAATCCGCATCAGCGAGGGCAAGAACCGGCAGGTCAGGAAGATGACGGCGGCCATCGGCTATCCTACGCTGCGCCTGGTTCGGGCGGCGATTGGCCGGCTCGACCTGGCCGGACTGGCGCCCGGCGAGTGGCGTCAATTCGTCGGTGGTCTGGCCGATCTGGCGCCGCCGGCTGCCTTGGCGCAGCGTCCGGTAGCGCCCCCTTCCCGCAAAAAAACAGGAAAATACACACCATGAAAAAGCTGATCAGCCTGCTGGCTGCCTTTGCCCTCGTTTCCACCTCTTTCGTCGCCGAAGCCGCGCCGCGTCACAAGCACGGCGTCAAGGCCGTCAAGATGCACAAGGCCAAGGCCGGCAAAAGCGTCAAGGCCAAGAAGGCGAAGAAATCGCTGTCTGCGAAAAAGGCCAAGCGCGTGTCGCAGCGTGCTTACGCCGGTCCGCGCGTGGCCGCCCAGTAATTCCGGAGTCGCATGAAATCCATTTTTTCCCTCCTCGCCGGCTTGCTGGCGCTTGTTCTGGTGCCAGTGGCGCAGGCCGAGATGCCGCGCATGGAGCTGACCGCCGGCATGTACCGGATTGATACCGAAGTTGCCGCCGACCAGCAGAACCGCATGCTCGGCCTGATGCACCGCAAGAGCATGCCGCAGCACCATGGCATGCTGTTCGTGTTTCCGCAGGCGAATACCCACTGCATGTGGATGCGCAACACGCTGCTGCCGCTGTCGGTCGCCTTCATCGACGACAACGGTGTGGTGATCAATATCGAGGACATGCAGCCGCAAACCGAGGACAGCCACTGCGCCAAGCGCCCGGCACGGTTTGCGCTGGAAATGAACCTCGGCTGGTTCCGCGAACGCGGGATCAAATCCGGCAGCAAGATCGGCGGCATCGAGCGCGCGCCGCAGCCACGGTAAACGCCGGTGCGGCTGCGCAAATCCTGGCGCGCCACGCTGGCGGCGCCAGCGCCCGAAGCCTGGCTGCGTTCCTGGTTGCTGGAGCCGGGTTCGCTGACCCGGCGCTGCCAGGGCCGGTGCCGGCATTTCCAGGTGTGTCTGCTCGCCCAGGGGCGGGCGCCGGACCTGGTCGCCGCCAAGCCGGCGCGGGCGCGCCAGACGCTGGTGCGCGAAGTCCTGCTCTGTTGCGACGGGGTGCCGGTGATTTTTGCCCACACCACGCTGTCGACCGTGGGGCGCGGCCGCCTCAACCGCTGGCTGGCCCGACTCGGCAGCCGTTCGCTGGGTTCCTTGCTGTTTGCCTATCCGGGCTTTTGCCGGGGGGCCATCGAGTGTACCCGGCTGGACCGGCGCGACCCGCTGTATCGCGCCGCGCTGGCAGCGCTGCCAGCCGGCAGCGCCCTGCCGCCGCAACTCTGGGCGCGCCGTTCGACGCACGCGCTGGGCGGGCAGCAGGTCAGTGTTTGCGAGGTCTTCCTGCCGGCGATCCGGGCCCTCACCGGCTGAGCCAGGCGCGGCGCCCGGTCAGAACAGGCTGACGTCGTCGTTGCCGGCACCGGGGCCGCGCAGCGCGTCGAGCACGCTCTGAAAATCAGCCGCGTCTTTCTGGTTGCCGGCAGTGAGCATGTCCAGCACCTTGTGCACCGCTGCTTCCATCGTGCTGCTGATCGCCTGTTCCTGGTTGGGGGCGGTGTCGAGCCAGGCATAAGCCTTTTCGATGCTGTCGATCATCTCCTGCAGCAGCAGGCGGCTGTCGAGCAGCAATTGCTGCTGGCGCAGGCGCAGGCTTTCAATCGACGCGACCGCGCCGCCCAGCGCCAGTTGCAGCTGTTCGGCATGGGCGCCGGATTTTTGCCGCATCGCGACGTTGTCGCACAGGCCTTCGGCGGTTTCGGCAAGGATGGTCAGGTTGTCGCGGATGCGGCCGCGCTTGTCTTCGTCTTCGGGCAGGCCGCGCACGACAATCGAAACATGGTCGTAATTGAATACGCACTGGCTGCCCAACTGGAAAATCCGGCCCATGGTCGAGGCGTGTTCGAGAATCGCCTGTTCCAGTGGCGAGGGCTCGCCGGCACCGGTGCGGATGGTGGTTTCGCCGCCGTGGCGGATCATCACGCTGCAGCCGAGATCGAATTCGCGGATCGCGGCGACCAGTTGCTCGGACAGCGTGCCGTAATCGCGGCACTGGATCGCAGCGCGGGTGAAGTTGAGCAGGGTGCCGTTTTCACCAGCCGAGGACAGGAACTGCATCGCCATGCTGTGCAGGTTGTCCTTTTCGGCCTGCAACTGGGCGGCGGTCGCGTGGCGCTGCAAGGCCAGGCGGATCTTGTGGAGCAGGATCTCGTATTCGACCGGCTTGACGATCAGATCGTCGCCGCCGGCTTCGAAGGCTGTTAAGTGCTCGTCCAGCGTCTGGCAGCCGGTGACGAAGATGATCGGTATGCGCGGATGGCGTTCGCGCAGCAGGCGACAGGTCTGGTAGCCATCGAGACCGGGCATGGTCACGTCGAGCAGGATCAGGTCGGGCAGGGCCTGGTCGCACAAGGTGAGTGCTTCCTCACCGGAGGCGGCAGAAAGCACGTCAAAATGCTTCGCCAGCATCAAACGGTGCGTGGTCCGGCAGAGGCGGTCATCATCGACGACCAGCAGGCGGCTGCCGCTGTGGGGGAAATCAGGTTCGCTCATGGCTGCCCTTGGTTTGGCTGAATGCTGACATTAGCCATGGTGCAGGCGGCAGGCAAGTTGCAGTGCACAAAAAAACCCCGCACGTGGCGGGGTCGTTCTGCTTGGCGGGGAGTCGCTTAGCCGGCGAAATTGGCGGCAGCGAAGTTCCAGTTGACCAGATGGTTGAGGAAGGTTTCGACGAACTTCGGACGCAGGTTGCGGTAGTCGATGTAGTAGGCGTGTTCCCAGACGTCGACGCAGAGCAGGGCCTTGTCGCCGGTGGTCAGCGGGGTGCCGGCGGCGCCCATGTTGACGATGTCGAGGGAACCGTCGGCCTTCTTGACCAGCCAGGTCCAGCCGGAACCGAAGTTGCCGACGGCGGAAGCCTGGAAGGCGGCCTTGAAGGCATCCAGCGAACCCCACTTGGCATTGATCGCGTCGGCCAGGGCGCCGCTCGGAGCGCCGCCGCCGTTCGGGGTCATGCAGTTCCAGAAGAAGGTGTGGTTCCAGACCTGGGCAGCGTTGTTGTAGATGCCGCCGGCCGGGGCCTTCTTGACGATGGCTTCGAGGTCAAGGGCTTCGTACTCGGTACCCTTGATCAGGTTGTTCAGGTTAACCACGTAGGCGTTGTGGTGCTTGCTGTAGTGGTAGTCGAAAGTCTCGGCGGACATGTGCGGAGCCAGTGCGTCCTTGGCGTAGGGCAGGGCGGGCAGTTGATGTTCCATGGTTTTCTCCGTTGTTTTCAGGGGTAAAGCAAAAATTCTATTGGGCTTCCGGGGTGGCGACAACCGGCGGAGCGCTTTTTTCGCTGGCTACCGCGTCGACCGTGACCGCTGCGCGACCTCGGGCAAAGCTCAGTTGCAGCCGGCTGCCCGGGGTCAGCTGAGCGGCATCGCGGATGCTGCGTCCGTCGGCACCGACGGCGATCGCGTAGCCGCGGGTCAGCACCGCATGGGGATCGAGTTGCTTCAGACTGGCGGCCAGCGTGTTTAGTTGCATTTTTTTGCCGTCGAGGCGGCGGTGCAGGGCTTGTGCCAGTCGGTGACCGAGTTCGCCCAGCTGCGTCTGGTGCCGTTCGGCTTGCGGTCGCCGGCGTTGCAATTCGCGCTGAAGTTGGCTTAAACGCTCGCGGCGACGCGCAAGCATGCGCTCGCTTGCAAAACCTAGTGCCGCGCCCAGGGCGTGCAGGGTCTGGCGTTGCTGATGCAGGCGTTGCGCCGGATGAAGCAGGCGGGCAGCGAGCAGGTCGAGTTGCTGGCGATCTTGTGCGAGCAGGCGCTCACTTGCGCGTTTGAGCCTTCGTTGGCAATCGGCGAGTCGGGCGAGCAGGGTGACGCGGTCGGGGGCTGCCAGTTCGGCGGCAGCGGTTGGGGTCGGGGCGCGCAGGTCGGCGACAAAGTCGGCAATGGTGAAGTCGGTTTCATGGCCGACACCGCTGATGACTGGCACGGCGCTGGCGGCAATCGCCCGGGCGACGACTTCTTCGTTGAAGGCCCACAGGTCTTCGATACTGCCGCCGCCACGGCAGAGAATGATCGTGTCGTGAGCGCCGGCAGCCGCTGTCGCGAGGGCGGCTGCGATGCGTTCGCCGGCACCCTCTCCCTGGACCAGGGTCGGGTAGAGGGTCAGTTGCAGGTAGGGCGCACGCCGCCGCAAGGTGCTTAGCACGTCGCGCAGGGCGGCCGCTTGCGGGCTGGTGACGATGGCTAGTGAGCGGGGATGTTCCGCGAGTGGGCGCTTACGTTCAGGGGCAAACAGGCCTTCGCCTTCGAGCTTGGCCTTGAGCCGTAAAAAGCGCTCGAACAGATCGCCCTGGCCGGCACGGCGGATGGCTTCGACGCTGAGCTGGAATTCTCCGCGCGGCTCGTAAAACGATACCAGCGCCCGGACTTCGACTTTCTGCCCGTTCTCCAGCCGCCAGCCGAGCAATTGCGCCCGGCTGCGCCACATCACGCAGCGGACCTGCGCCTGGGCGTCCTTCAGCGAGAAATAGACGTGGCCCGAAGCAGCCTGGGTCAGATTCGAGATTTCGCCGGCAACCCAACTGAGCGGGAAGTTTTGTTCGAGGCAGTCGCGTACCCGGCGATTGAGTGCCGAAACGCTGAGGACCGGGTTGTCTACAGGGAGGTGAGGCGTGGGCATGGGCGCGATTCTACTGGCGAAGCGGTGGCTCAGGCAGGGCTTGACAGTCGCGCATACTTTGTAAACTGTTGTTTTTATTTGTTATTGCTGTTTTGCTCTTTTTTTGGGCAGGGTAGGCCGGAGCCTTTAAATCTGTGGCTTTTGTCATTCTGCTGACAGCTCGTGCACAGGTTTATCCACAGCTTCTGGGGATAAGCGGCCGGAGGTGTGGCATTTTGCCGCAAGCAAGCTGGCTTGCCCTGCGTCGGGGGGCAGGGCAAAATCGCGGGCTGACATTCCACCGGGGAAATTGAAGTGTTCGAAATCGTCAAAGCGGCCGGCTGGCCAATCTGGCCCTTGTTGCTGGCCTCCATCATTGCCGTCGCCCTGATCATCGAGCGTCTGGTTGCGCTGCGTCGCAGCAAGATCGTTCCGCCCGGCTTGTTGCAAAATGCCGTCGGTGAATTCAAGCGCGGCCAGGACAACACCGCCCTGCTCGACAACCTGGAGCGTCATTCCCCGTTGGGTCGCGTACTGGCGGCTGGCCTGCGCAATGTGGATAACTCCCGCGAGGTGATGAAAGAGTCGATCGAGGAGGCCGGTTCGGCTGTCACCCATGAACTCAGTCGCTACCTGACCACGCTCGGCACCATCGCCTCGATCAGCCCGCTGATGGGCTTGTTTGGCACGGTGGTCGGGATGATCGAGATTTTTGGCGCGCAAGCACCGGGCAGCGGCAATCCGCAGCAGCTGGCGCACGGGATTTCGATTGCGCTGTACAACACCGGCTTTGGCATCTTCATTGCGATTCCGAGCATGATCTTCTGGCGCCATTTCCGGGCGCTGGTCGATGGCTTCGTGGTCGAGATGGAGCAGCAGGCCGTGCGCCTGGTCGAGTACATGCACGGCGACCGGAAGTGAAATCATGAACTTCCGTCGCGGAGCCGCTCGCGAAGAGCCGGAAATCAACCTGGTGCCGATGATCGACGTGTTGCTGGTGATCATCATTTTCCTGATGCTGACGACCACCTACTCCAAGTTCTCCGGGCTGGAAATCAACCTGCCGACTGCCGAAGCCGGAAAGCAGGCCGAGCAGCCGAACGAGATTGACGTCGCGGTGACCGCCAGTGGCCAGGTCCTGATCAACAAATCGCCGCTGGCCAACAGCAACGTGCCGGCGATTTCCGATGCGCTGCGCCGCGCCGCCGGCAGCCGCAACGATCCGGTCATCGTGATCAATGCCGACGCCAAGGCGACCCACCAGAGCGTGGTCGATGTGATGCAGGCGGCGCAGACCGCAGGCTACCCGCACATTTCCTTCGCTACCCAGACGGCGCAGTGATGTTTGCCCGCTGGCTGCAACGCCAATGGTTCCAACGCCGGCTGACGCCGGCGTTGTTGTTCCTGTTGTGGCCATTGTTGCCGCTGCATGCCTTGTTCGTGCTGGTTTCCGGCTGGCAGCGGCGACGGGCGCAGCCGCAACGCTTGCCGGTTCCGGTGCTGGTGGTCGGCAACCTGACCGTCGGCGGCGCCGGGAAGACCCCGCTGACCCTGTGGCTGGCCCGCAGGCTGGCGGCACGCGGCTGGCAGCCGGGGATCGTCAGCCGGGGCTATGGCCGGCGGGGCGACGGCGTGGTCGCGGTCACTGCCGACAGCGTTGCATCTGAGGTTGGCGACGAGCCGCTGTTGCTTGCCCGGCGTAGTGGTGTGCCGGTTTATGTCGGACGCGACCGGGGCGCGGCGGCGCGGGCGCTACTGGCGGCGCAGCCGCAGGTCGATCTGATTCTCTGCGACGACGGCTTGCAGCATTTGCGTTTGGCGCGCGATGTCGAACTGGCGGTATTCGACGGGCGTGGCGCTGGCAACGGCTGGCGCCTGCCCCTGGGGCCGCTGCGCGAACCCTTGTCGCGGTTATCCACGGTCGACGCGGTGATCGGCAATTTTTCCGGGGCGGCAACCATGCTGCCACCGGGCGTCGAGTTGCCGGCCGGTCCGGCATATTTTCCGATGACCTTGCAGCCAGGACGTTTCGAACGGCTGGACCGGCCGGCAGCAGCGGTCGAGGCCGGATACTTTGCCGGCCGCCGGGTGCATGCCCTGGCCGGAATCGGCGATCCCGGACGCTTCTTCGCCACCTTGCTGGGCTTGGGCATCGATTTCGTCGCCCATCCCTTTCCCGACCATCATGCCTATACCGTTGCCGATTTATCCTTTGCTGGCGACGATATCCTGCTGATGACCGAGAAGGATGCAGTAAAATGTTTGGCTCTTGTGCCGGGCGAAGCCTGGTACCTGCCGGTCGAGGCGGAACTGCCGCCGGCGCTGATTGAACTCGTTGAGGAGAAACTCCGTGGACGCCAGGCTGCTTGACATCCTTGTCTGCCCGATCTGCAAGGGCAATCTGGAACATCGCAAGAATGAACAGGAACTGGTCTGCAAGCCGTGCAAGCTGGCCTTCCCGGTGCGCGATGACATTCCGGTGATGCTGGTCGACGAGGCTCGCCGCCTCGAAGCGGAAGGCCAGTAATGCCGACCCCGGCGTTCAAGGTCGTCATCCCGGCCCGCTACGCCTCGACCCGCCTGCCCGGCAAGCCCTTGCTCGACCTCGGCGGCAAGCCGATGGTGGTGCGTGTGGCCGAGCGGGCACGGCAGTCCGGGGCCGAGGAAATCTGGGTCGCGACCGACGACGAACGGGTGCATGCTGCCTGCTGCGCGCACGAGGTCGCCGCAATCATGACCCGCGGCGACCATCCCACCGGCACCGACCGGCTGGCTGAAGTGGTCGCCCAGCGCGGCTGGGCCAGCGATACGCTGGTGGTGAACGTGCAGGGCGACGAACCGCTGATCGAACCGGCGGTGATCCTGCAAACCGCCCGGCAACTGGCGGCCAGCGGCGCCGATATTGCGACGGTGGCGCACCCGATTGCCGCCGCCGAAGAGTTTTTCAACCCCAATGTGGTCAAGGTGGTGTGCCGCGCCGATGGCGACGCCGCGTATTTCTCGCGCGCACCGCTGCCCTACGCCCGCGACGATTTCGCCCGTGACCGCAGCGTGCTGCCGGCGGGCTTGCCGGCCTTGCGCCATGTCGGTCTCTACGCTTACCGGGCGGCTTTCCTCAAAGCCTATGCCGGCCTGGCTCCGGCGCCGACCGAACAGTTCGAATCGCTCGAGCAGTTGCGTGCGCTGTGGCATGGCTACCGCATCAGCGTCGCGCTGATCGACGCTGCGCCGGCACCCGGTGTGGATACGCCGGAAGATGCCGAGCGGATGCGCAAACTGTTTGACCGGGTCTGAAATAGCGAGTACTTTTTTCGAAAAAACACAGGCGGCAGCGCCACAAGATCGAAAGCGGTCGAGAACAGGTTTCAGTAGTACAACTTTTATAAACCAGAGGGATTTTTTTCATGAAGCTGATTCTGTTGGGCGCTCCCGGCGCCGGCAAGGGCACCCAGGCCAAGTTCATCTGCGAGAAGTTCGGTATTCCGCAAATCTCGACCGGCGACATGCTGCGCGCCCAGGTCAAGGCCGGCACGCCGCTTGGCCTCGAAGCCAAAAAGCATATGGATGCGGGTGGCCTGGTGCCGGACGCCGTGATCATCGGCATGGTCCAGGATCGCCTGACCCAGGACGACTGCAAGAACGGTTACCTGTTCGACGGTTTCCCGCGCACCATTCCGCAGGCGCAGGCGATGAAGGATGCCGGCGTGCCGATCGAGTTCGTGGTTGAAATCGACGTTCCCGACAGCGACATCATCGAGCGCATGGCCGGCCGCCGCGCGCACCTGGCTTCCGGCCGCACCTACCACGTCAAGTTCAACCCGCCCAAGGTCGAAGGCAAGGACGACGTGACCGGCGAAGACCTGGTTCAGCGCGATGACGACAAGGAAGAAACCGTCAAGAAGCGCCTCGAAATCTACCACTCGCAGACCAAGCCGCTGGTCGACTTCTACAGCAAGTGGGCCGCCGAAGGCTGCAGCAAGGCACCGCAGGTCAAGAAGGTTGCCGGTGTCGGTTCGGTCGATGCGATCACCGCTTCGGTGTTCGACGCCCTGAAGTAATTCCTCCCATGTAAGGAGAAGCCCATGGCCGCGATCAATGCCTTCTATGCGCAGTCGGGAGGTGTGACTGCGGTCATCAATGCAACGGCGTGCGGCCTGATTCAGGAAGCGCGCCGTTTGCATTTGCTGCACCCGGAAAAAATCGGCAAGGTGCTGGCCGGGCGCGACGGGATCATCGGCGCGCTGACCGAGGATCTGATCGACACCAGCAGAGAGTCCGATGCCGATATTGCCCGCCTGCTGCAGACACCGGGCGGCGCTTTCGGCTCCTGCCGCTACAAGCTGAAGAGTCTGGAGCAGCATCGCGCGCAGTACGAACGGCTGATCGAGGTCTTTCGCGCCCATGAGATCGGCTATTTCTTCTACAACGGCGGTAACGATTCGATGGACACCGCGTGGAAGGTGTCGCAGATTTCGGAGGCGATGGGGTATCCGGTGGTCTGTGTCGGGATTCCCAAGACCATCGACAACGATCTGCCGCTGACCGATTGCTGTCCCGGCTTCGGTTCGGTCGCCAAGTACGTTGCGACCTCGATCCGCGAGGCCGGCTACGATGTCGCGTCGATGGCGCGCACCTCGACCAGGATTTTCGTCCTTGAAGTGATGGGCCGCCACGCCGGCTGGATCACTGCGGCCTGCGGCCTGGCCGCCGAGCAGGCCGGCGAACCGCCCCATTTGTTGCTGTTCCCGGAGGTGCCGTTCGACCCCGAGGCCTTCCTCGCCCGCGTGGACCAGTGCGTACGCGATTACGGCTATTGCACGGTGGCCGTTTCCGAAGGTTTGCGTGATGCAGCCGGTCATTTGCTGGCCGAGAGCGGCAGTCGCGATGCCTTCGGGCATGCGCAGCTGGGTGGCGTCGGCCAGTACGTCGCGCAATTGATCAAGGACCGTCTCGGTCACAAATACCATTGGGCGCTCGCCGATTATCTGCAGCGTTCGGCCCGCCACCTGGCTTCGCGGACCGATCTCGAACAGGCGCACGCCTTGGGCGTGGCTGCGGTCGACCTCGCCCTGCAGGGAAAAAACGCGGTGATGGCGACCATCGTCCGCGAGGCGGATGCGCCGTATCGCTGGCATATCGGCGAGGTGCCACTGGCCGCTGTGGCCAATGTCGAACGCAAGATGCCGGCCGAATTCATCTCGGCCGACGGTTTTCAGATTACCGATGCCTGCCGCCGCTATTTGCAGCCCTTGATCGAGGGCGAGGCACCGCCGCCGTTCCGGGCCGGGTTGCCCGACTATGTTCGTTTGCAGAATAACGCTGTAGAGAAAAAGCTCGCCGCATTTGCTGTTTGATCCTGATAACTCTCGTTTCAAACCGAGAGGACGTAGCACAACACTGATTTCCCAGAGGCTGGAGAGGGTTAGCCAGCCTGTTGGTCGGGGGCGGGCGCCAGTTACCGGTCGCCGCAGAAAGCCCCGCCAGGCCACCTGGGCTGTCAGTGAGTTGTTTGTGTGATCAGGTTCAGGAGTGTTTTCTGGTTTGGTTGCTGTGGCCGGTCATCCCGACCGGCCGAGTGTTTCATCGACGCAGGGGGTGTGTGATGAATGCTGCACTGTTGCTGGCACTTGGCTGTGCCATCGTCGCGGTACTGTTCGGCTGGTTGTCCGGGCAGCGGATTCTGGCTTTGCCGGCCGGCAACGAGCGGATGCAGGAGATCGCCCGCGCCATCCAGCAAGGGGCGGCAGCTTACCTCAGCCGGCAATACCGCAGCATTGCGCTGGTCGGCGGCGTGCTCTTCCTGCTGATCGGGCTGGTGCCACGCCTCGGCTGGGCCACCGCTTGCGGTTTCCTGCTTGGTGCCGTGCTCTCCGGGGCGACCGGCTTCATCGGCATGAATGTCTCGGTGCGCGCCAATGTGCGCACTGCTGAAGCGGCACGCGGCGGGATTGCCCCGGCGCTGGCGGTGGCGTTTCGCGGCGGCGCAGTGACCGGGATGCTGGTGGTCGGTCTGGGGCTGCTCGGGGTTGCCGGTTTTTACGCTTTTCTACGGTCGACCGTGGCAAACGGCGATTTTTATCATGCCCTTGAGCCGCTGGTCGGGCTGGCCTTCGGTTCGTCGCTGATTTCGATCTTTGCCCGTCTTGGCGGCGGCATTTTTACCAAGGGCGCCGATGTCGGTGCCGACCTGGTTGGCAAGGTCGAAGCCGGGATTCCCGAGGACGACCCGCGCAATCCGGCGGTGATTGCCGATAACGTTGGCGACAACGTCGGCGACTGCGCCGGGATGGCCGCCGACCTGTTCGAAACTTACGTGGTTACCGTGGTCGCAACCATGGTCCTCGCGGCGCTGACCTTGCAGGCGGTGCCAGCGCTTGGGGAAAACCTGATCCTCTATCCGCTAGCCCTGGGCGGCGTTTCGATCCTGGCTTCGATTGCCGGCTGCTTCTTCGTCAAGACCAGCGAGGGCGGCAAGATCATGGGCGCGCTTTATCGCGGCCTGATCGTTGCCGGGATTCTGGCGCTGCTCGCCTATTATCCGGTGACTGTGTGGCTGATTGGCGCCGGTGCCCCGGCGATCGGGATCACCGCCGAGTCGATGTTTGGCTGCGCGGTGATTGGCCTGGCGCTGACTGCCGCGCTGGTCTGGATTACCGAGTACTACACCGGCACCGATTACGCGCCGGTGCGCCACGTTGCTTCGGCCTGCCAGACCGGGCACGCGACCAACATCATCGCCGGCATCGGCGTCTCGATGAAGGCCTGCGCCTGGCCGGTACTGGCGGTGTGCCTGGCGATCTGGTCGGCGCAGGCGCTCGGCGGCCTGTTCGGGATTGCCATCGCTGCGACTTCGATGCTCTCGATGGCCGGGATCGTCGTCGCTCTTGATGCCTACGGGCCGATCACCGACAACGCTGGCGGCATCGCCGAAATGGCCGAGCTGCCGAAGGAGGTGCGCAATGTCACCGATCCGCTCGATGCGGTTGGCAATACCACCAAGGCGGTGACCAAGGGGTATGCCATCGGTTCGGCCGGGCTGGCGGCGCTGGTGCTCTTCGCCGACTACACGCACGGGCTCGAAGCCAGCGGCATCGGCACGGTCTCCTTCGATCTGTCCAACCACCAGGTGATCGTCGGTCTGTTCATCGGCGGCTTGATTCCCTACCTGTTCGGCGCGATGGCGATGGAGGCGGTGGGACGTTCGGCGGGCGCGGTAGTGGTCGAAGTCCGCCGTCAGTTCCGCGAAATTCCGGGGATCATGGAAGGCACGGCCAAGCCCGATTACTCGCGGGCGGTTGATATGCTGACTGTTGCCGCGATCCGCGAAATGCTGCTGCCGTCGCTGTTGCCGGTGGCGGTACCGGTGGCGGTCGGATTGCTGCTCGGGCCGCAGGCCCTCGGCGGTCTGCTGGTCGGCACCATCATCACCGGCCTCTTCGTCGCGATTTCGATGACCACCGGCGGTGGCGCCTGGGACAACGCCAAAAAATACATCGAGGACGGCCACCACGGCGGCAAGGGCTCGGACGCGCACAAGGCGGCGGTGACCGGTGACACGGTGGGCGATCCCTACAAGGACACCGCCGGCCCGGCAGTCAATCCGCTGATCAAGATCATCAACCTGGTCGCGCTTTTGATCGTGCCCTTGCTGGCCTGAGCAAAAATGCAGCGGTTCACGGTCGACCGTGAACCGCTGCAAAAACCCCAGCGGCCGCAGCCGAGAAAAAGCAACGGCGCCGAATCTGGCGCCGTTGTCGTTGCAGCAGGCAGGTCGCTGCTGCGGCTTCAGCCTTCGTGCTTCTTCAGGTTGGCAACGCAGGGAATGTGGATTTTGCGGCCTTCGACGACGATCAGGCCGTCTTCTGAAAGCTCGTGCAGGATGCGCGAGAAGTGTTCCTGGGTCAGGTTGAGGCGCGAGGCGATGATGCCCTTGTTGGTCGGCAGGGTGATCACCACGTTTTTGCCGCTGCCTTCGACTTCCGGCAGTTCGCGCAGCAGGTAGCCGATGATCCGCTGCTTGCCCGAGTGCAGCGAATACGATTCAACGTCGTTCATCAGTTGATGCAGACGCATTGCCATGCCAGCCAGCATTTTGCGGCAGAGATTGTGGTCGCGCGCCAGTTCGTCAAACACCGCGTTCTTGGAGATGTGCAGCAGCAGGGTATCGGTCAGCGCCTGGGCGAAGACGATGTAGGGCTTCTCCATGAACATCACCGCCTCGCCGAAGCTCTGTCCCTGGGTCAGGATCTCGACCACTTTCTCGGTGCCTTGCGATGAGGTGAAGGCCAGTTTGATCTGACCGTATACCAGCAGGTGGAAGCCGTTGCACGGGTCGCCCTTGTGGAACAGGATTTCGCCCTTGCTGGCGTTGATCTCGCGCGTGCCGCGGGCGATCCGGGCGATTTCCTCGGGCGCCAGGCCATTGAACAGGGGGATGTTGGCAAGCAGGGCTTCGATATTGATCGGTTGTGAGTTCGGCATGGGCAGGGTAGTGAATCCGAAGGGGGGGATGTTCGCACCCGGGTAGGATGGTCGCAATCCTCCTTTTTGATTAGCTATTGGCGGGTCAGTTGAGCATAAAGCAGGGGCAGGCGTTTGGGCAATTCTTCGGGCTTGCGGATGACGCAGAAACCCGCCGGGCCGAACAGGTAGGGGAGGTAAGCGCCAGCTTCGCGGTCGATGGTGACACAGAATGGCGTCAGTCCGAGGCGGCGGGCTTCGTGCACTGCCATCCGGGTATCTTCGATGCCGTAACGCGAGTCGTAGAGGTCGAGGTCGTTGGGCTTGCCGTCGGTAATGATCAGCAGCAGCCGACGGCTGGCCGGCTGTTCGGCCAGGATTGCGGCGGCCTGGCGCAGCGCGGCGCCCATCCGCGTGTAAAAGCCGGGTTTGAGCGCCAGAATCCGGCCGCGGGCGGCAGCATCATAGCGTTGGCCGAAATCCTTGAGCAGGTGGAAGCGGACGTTCTGCCGGCGCAACGACGAAAAACCGTAAATCCCGAAGCGGTCGCCGGTGGCAGTCAGCGCTTCGGAAAAAAGAAGCAGCGAATCACGGATCACGTCGACGATGCGATGGGTGTCGGAAATCGGCGCGTCGGTGGACATCGACAGGTCGGCCAGCAGCAGGCAGGCGAGGTCGCGTTCGCAACGGGCCTGCGCCAGATAGCTGCCGGCTTCCGGAGTTTGCCCGCAGAGGCGGTCGGCCTGGTTACGCACGCAATTGTCGAGATCGAGCTCCGGGCCGTCGGGCTGCGCCTTGAGCCAGCGGCGCTGCGGCGCCAGCGCAGCGAACTGGCCGCGCAGCTTCTTGGCGGTGGCGACCAGCGGGCCAGGCAGCGCCGCCGGTTCGGCATCCTGCGCAACCATCGGTTGCAGCAGGCAGTGTTTTTCCTGCATCAGTTCCTTGCGGTAATCCCATTCCGGCAATGCAATGCCGGGACCGATCGGGGTATCGTCCTCGGCCGCCGAAGGCAGATCAAGGTCGAACTTGACCCGCGACTTGCCGGTTTCCCCGTCGCGCATCAATGACAGCCGGTCGAGGTCGCGCGCGGCGTTCTGCGCGTCCGGATTCTCGTCCTCGTCGAAGGCGCGGTTCACCCGCACGTATTCGGCCCAGGTTGGCAGGCTTTCGGCGCGGAACATCGCCAGTACCGGTGCCTTGTTGTCCGGCTTCTCCACCTGTTCGGCCTTGTGCGCTTCCTTGCGCGCGTCGGTCTGGCTGCTGCCTTCGGTTGGCAGTTGTTCGTCGGGCAGGTTGCCGAGTGGCGCCACAGCCGGTTCGTCGGCGGCGATCAGCCACAGCAGTACCGGCTGCGGCGGCTTGGCCTTCAGCGAATTGAGCGGCGGCAGGCCGGCGACCGAGCCGGGATCAAGCAGTGCGGCGCGCAGGGCATTTTCCTGCGCGGCCTCGTCGGGCAGCATTTGCTCGGGGCCGATGCGGTTGGCCAGGTGCGCGGCAACCAGCCGTTCGTAGCGCGGTTTGAGTCCGGGAAAGCGCAGCAAGGCAGCCTGGGTGGCGTGCTGATTGCGAATCAGCCAGCCGCGCTGTGGCGAAACATCGCAGGCGGCGAGCGCAGCCAGCCACAGGTAGAGGTCGCGGTTCAGCGCTTTATCGGGGAAGGCGGCGATTTCCGGCGGCAGGCGCAGGGTTTCGGCGTCGCGGCGGGCCTGCGCGACCTTTTCGCCGCTGCCGGCCAAGCGTTGCAACCAGTTGCGGCGGGCGCCGTGGGCGTCGAGCGTGGCGGCAGCAACGTTCAGCCCAGGGTCACCGCCAAAGGCGCGGAACAGGATGCCGGCGGTTTTCTCAACCTCGACCAGCTTGACGGCGGCAGCCGGGTAATGGCCGCCGGCGGCCTTGGTGACCCAGTTATGCCAGAGTTTGCCGATCAGTTCTTCCATTTTTTTGGGGCGAGCATTCAGGTTGAGGGGGCAGTGCGCTGACTTCAGCGGGCGCCGGCGTCTTCGTCGGTCTGCGATAGCGCTGAAAAGCGGGCTTCGTTACGTCTGGCGGCATCGTTGCTGACCCAGCGCAGCAACTGGCCTTGCGGATGCTCGCGGTTGACCGTGGCGCAGGCCGAGACGCACTGGCCGCATTGGGTGCAGGCGAACATCCAGCGCTTGACGTTGCGCGGCTTGAGGCGCATCGGGCAGACCGCGTCGCAGGCCGAGCCATGGCCATTCAGGCAGTTGGCGCAGTCGCTCAGGCGTTCGCGCTCGAAGCCGACCACCATCGCCTTCTTGTTACCCATCCAGGCAAAGCTCTGGAACAGGCCGATCGCGCAGGCGTAGCGGCAGAACAGGTGGCGGGCGAAGAGGAATTCGAGGCTGAGGACGGTGGTTGCGGCGGTCAGGAAAATCACTTCGCCACGGGTCAGGCTACCGTTCAACAGCCCTGAATAGACCTGGGAGGGTGGCATCAGGTAGGTCAGGCCGACCAGGGCCCAGGCAAAGGCAAAGGCGATGGCGGCGGGGACGACCGCAAACCAGTAGCGTTTGTCGCGCGGCGCCGGCGTGCCGTCAGGCTCCCACGGTGGCGTCGTCTTCTTGTCCCATAGCGAATGCTTGCCGGTGGCGAACAGCATCAGCCGATTGATCGTTTCGACTACCGAAAAATGCGGGCACAGCCAGCCGCAATAGAGGCGGCCCCACTTCCAGGCGACCAGGATGATCAGTGCCAGCGTGCCGAGCACCGGCAGGAACAGAAAAAGCACGATATTGCCGGCGGCGGCGAGCGGGTGGCCCGTGCCGGCGATCAATTCGTCGATGCCGAGGTGCCAGGGAAAGGTCAGGAACCAGGCGTGACCGGCAATCAGGTCATAGCGGAAAAGGTCGAATACCGGGGTCAGGGCGAAAAGCGCAAAAAAGGCGATCTGCGCCAGTACCCGGGCGCGTTGCAGCGCGGGTTTGCTCACGATGATTTTCCGGTGTTTTCGCCGTCGACCGTGGGGCCGATCAACGGGTAGCGCCAGGTCTGCCCGTTGAGTGCCTTGATCAGTGCGTACATGCCGAACAGCACCAGGGTCGAGTGGATGCAGGTGAAATAGAGGATCAGCGTGACCCAGGTCCATTCCGACTGCAGGCCGCCGGCGGCGAGGATGATGGCGGAGAGGCCGACGATCAGCAGGCCGCCCCAGAAGCTGACCCAGGTGGCCTGCTTGAGATGCTGGCGGGCCAGCGGCGGGGCGCTGTGGCGGAATTTGAACCAGAGCCCGGCCAGAACGGCAAAGGCGAGGCCGGGAAAGGCCAGCAGGTTGAGCAGAAACAGGGCTTCGGCGGCAACGGCCAGACCCTGGCCGAGTTTTTCTTCCGGGATGCCGAAGTCGTCTTCGCTGCTCATCGCACTTCTCCTCAGCGACCGAAGGTCGCGTTGACGATTTCCATCAGGGCTTCGACCGTTTCTTCGTCGTCGGTCAAGCTTTCGACCAGCGCGGCGCGGCAAGCGACCGAAACGTCCATCCCTGACTTGATCAGGGTGGCGGCATAGACCAGCAGGCGGGTACTGACCACTTCTTCGAGATCGCGGTCCTTGAGCGCGCGGAAGGCGCGGGCAATGCCGATCAGGCGCTTGGCCAGATCACCGTCGCAGCCGGTTTCGCCGATCAGGATCGAGCTTTCGCGCTCGGCCGACGGAAAATCGAAGCGCAGCGAGACGAAACGCTGGCGGGTCGAGGGCTTGAGGCCCTTGAGCAGGTTCTGGTAGCCGGGGTTATACGACACCACCAGCATGAAGTTGGGCGGGGCTTCGAGCGTCTCGCCGGTGCGGTCGATCGGCAGGATGCGACGGTCGTCGGCCAGCGGATGGAGGACGACGGTGGTGTCCTTGCGTGCTTCGACCACTTCGTCGAGGTAGCAGATGCCGCCTTCGCGTACCGCGCGGGTCAGCGGGCCGTCGGTCCAGTAGGTGCCGCTGCCGGAGATCAGGTGGCGGCCGACCAGGTCAGCGGCGGTCAGGTCGTCGTGGCAGGCGACGGTGTACAGCGGCAGCTTGAGGCGGGCGGCCATGTGCGCGACGAAGCGGGTCTTGCCGCAGCCGGTCGGGCCCTTGATCAGCAGCGGCAGGCGCTCGCGGTAGGCGTGTTCGAACAGCGCGATTTCGTTACCGGACGGTTCGTAGAAGGGCAGGGAGTGGTCGGACATGGAGTTTTACGGTCAACGCGGAAAAAAGGGGCAAAAAAACGGGCCGGAGCGGGCTTATTTGAGCGATAGCCAGTAGGCGAGCAGGATCAGCCCGCCGACCAGCAGCATCCAGCCTTCGAGCAGAATGCGCCAGAGTCGTGGGGCATGGCGCAGTTCCATGAAATCGAGGATTACCAGGCGACCCTTGACGAAAGCGATCAGCAGCATGGCGACGATCGCACCGGTGCCGGCAGCACCGCTTTCGCCGAGATACCAGGTCAGGCCGGTGGCGGCGAGCAGCACCAGCCAGGCGCGGTGGATGGGATTGGCAAGGAACTTCATCATCAGCGCATCACATAAACCAGAGGAAAGAGCACGATCCACAGCAGATCGACCATGTGCCAGTACGCAGCACCGCTCTCCAGGCCGTTGGCCTCGCTGGCGCCATAGACGCCCTTGCGCGCCTGTTTCCACAAAATGCCGAGGATCACCATGCCGAGGATCACGTGCATGAAGTGAAAGAAGGTCAGCGAGATGTAGAACATGTAGAAGGTGTTGGTCGACAGCGTGATGCCGGCGCCGAACTTGGCCGCGTATTCGTAGCATTTGACGCCAAGAAAGGCTGCGCCACAGAGCCAGCCGAGGGCCAGGTGCCGGCTGATCGCGGCCTGATCGTTACGGTGGGCGGCTTGGACCGCCAGGGCGACGAACCACGAGCCGGTGATCAGCAGCACGGTATTGACTGCGCCGGCAGTCAGGTCCAGCGTCTGCTGGTAGAGGTTGAATTCCTCGACATGACGGGCGCGAGCGAAGGCGTAGGCCGAGAAAAACACGGCAAAGGCGAGCAGTTCGGCAAGGATGAAAAACCAGATTGCCAGGTCGCCGGGCAGTCGGCGCGGGGCAGTTGTGGCTTCGGAAGGGGTTGGGGTCTGCATGAGCGCATCTTAATGATCCGCTGCGCCGGCCAACTTGATCTGGCCTAAATCGTCGCTGCCAGTGCGTGGGTATTGATCCGCACCAGGGCCTCTGGTAACTGTTCGGCCGGGACCGGGCGCGAGAACAGATAGCCTTGCCCGTAGCGGCAGCCCATCTGGCGCAGCACCGCGAGTTGCTCGGGGGTTTCGATCCCTTCGGCGACGACTGACAACTGCAGGCTGTCGGCCATCATTGTCACCGCCTCGACCATCACCCGGTCATGGGAGGCCTCGTCGAGGTCGCGGACAAAGGCCTTGTCGATCTTGAGCGTATCGAGTTGCAGGGATTTCAGATAGGACAGCGACGAGTAGCCGGTGCCGAAATCATCGAGATAAATCCGGCAGCCGGCGGCACGCAGGGTGTCGATCCAGGTTTCGACGGCACTGCGGTCGCCGATCAGCGTGCTTTCGGTGATTTCCAGACCGATCCGGTGTGGGGCCAGCTGATGTCTGGCGAGCAGCGCGAGCACCGCTTCGGGGGCAAGGCCGGTGGGAATTTGCCGTGCCGAAACGTTGACCGTGAGATTCAGGCCCAGGCCGCCTGCATCCCATTTGGATAACTGCTGGCAAGCGGTTTGCAGGCACCACAGGCCGATTTCGTCGATCAGCCCGGTCTCTTCGGCGAGCGGGATGAAGCGGTCGGGCGGGATCATGCCAAGGGTCGGGTGCTGCCAGCGCAGCAGGCATTCGGCGCTGCTGACACGATGACTGGCGAGGTCGACGATGGGTTGATAGTGCAGGCGCAGTTCGCCCCGGCTGGCGGCTTCCCGCAGGTCACTGGCCAACTGCTGGCGTTGCTCGACTGCCTTGGCCATTGACGGCTCGAACAGCCGCCAGGCGTTACCTCCGCTACTCTGGGCGCTGGCCAGCGCCAGTTCGGCGTGTCGCAGCAGATCCGGCAACGTGTTGCCGTCGGCCGGGTAACGGGCGATGCCGATGCTTGCGTGCAAGCCGTGTTCGCGGTCGGCAACGCGGATCGGTTCGGCAATCTGGCCTTTCAGTCGCTGCGCCAGTTTGCCGGCGGAAATGCTGCTGGAGACACCGGGCAAACAGATGGCAAAATCGTCGCCACCAAGACGTGCTACCTGGTCGCCGGGCTTGAGCGCGGCCAGGCAGCGGGCGGCCATTCCGACCAGGACCTGGTCGCCGACGGCAAAGCCGAGTGCATCGTTGATCTGGCGGAAACCGTCGAGGTCGAGCAGGAGCAGGGTGAATTCCTGCTCCGGCTGGTTTTTCAGTTGTTGCAGCAAGGCTTGTTCGAAGCCGCTACGATTCGGCAGGCCGGTCAGTGGATCGGTGATGGCGAGGCGACGGGCGCGGATTTCGGCCTC
The DNA here is from genome assembly GCF_041378895.1 of Dechloromonas sp. ZY10. Classification (NCBI taxonomy): domain Bacteria; kingdom Pseudomonadati; phylum Pseudomonadota; class Betaproteobacteria; order Rhodocyclales; family Azonexaceae; genus Dechloromonas; species Dechloromonas aquae. Next base: position 2,671,526 of record NZ_CP144212.1, on the reverse strand, counting down.
GCGGCGCTCGGTTACATCGCTGACAATGCCCTGGACCAGGTCGGGGCCGACCGGTGTCAGGGTGATGTTCAGCCAGCACCAGCCGGTTTCCGGATGCATCAGTTCGAAGTCGTCGCCAACGGTGAGGTTGTCTTGCAGGCAGCGGCCAATCAGTGCTGGCAGATGTTCCGGTGCGGCCCAGGGAAGGTCGGTCAGGGCCAGCGCCGCAGCCTGTTCGGCGGCCGGCGGCAGGCCGGCCAAGCGGGCGAGAGAACGGTTGTAAGAACTCATTCGGCAACGTCCGTCGGCGACAAAAATGCCCGATTCGGCGTTTTCGAAAATCCCGCGGTATTTGCGCTCGTCGATTTCCCGCTGCCGGCGCAGACTCTGTTCGTCATGCAGAGAGGCCACCAGTCGCGCAGTCAGAGCATTGATGTCGGCCGTCAGGGTGCCCAGCAGGTTGTGCTCATGACTGCGCGGTGGCTGCAGGTGGGCTCCCGACTCGGCATCCAGGGCGTGCAAGCCGTGTGACAGCCGGGCAATCGGGCGCATTACCAGGCGATAGACGGTCAGGGTCAGCGCTGCGGCTACTGCGGCGATCAGCAGGCCGAACTGCGAGGCGATATACAGGGTCGAGGTAACGATCCGTTCCTCGATCAAGGCCTTGTTCGGATACAGGGTGATGCTGCCGACCCGTTCCCGTTCGTCGAAGGGGGAATGCACTTCCCGTTCCAGCGGCGCCACCGTCAGTGGCATCTTGCGTCCGGGTTCGGGGCTGCGCTCCTGGTAGGTGAGCGGCTGTAATTCGTCGGAGATGCGGACTGCGCTGATTTCCCGCGTCCGCATCAGGCCGCGGGCGACTTCCGCCGCCAGTTGCTCGTCCTTGACGAAGCAGGCGATGCGGACAGTACTTTCAACGGTGTCGATCAGTTCCCCGAGTTGGCGATAGGCGTCGGCCTCGGCCTTTTGCTTGACCAGCACCGAGAGCCCGGCGACCAGCAGGCCTCCGACCAGCAAGGTCATGGCGATGATGCTGGCGACCGTGCGAAACAGCAGGCTGCGTTGCCAGAGCGGGGAAGGCGGCTTCATCGGCTGCTCACCTCGAAGACCACGCGCAGGCGCCGGTCGGCTTTGCTACGTTCGATATAGCCGATGGCGCGTGGGTTGATCAGCAACTGCTCCAGCAGACGTTCGCTGCTATCCACCGTTCGCGGTGGGGCGACCCGCCCCGTAAACACCAGGCGGGCCCAGTAAGCGCGAATCTCGGCGCTGGTCTTGTTGAGCAGGGTATCGTAGAACGCTGCGTGTTCGGCCGAGCCGGTGGGCAGGTCAATCGGCTCGGCAAGTTGGCCGCTGGCCAACTGACGGTAGCGGCCGAGAAAAATATTGGTGACCTCGGTTTTCCCCAGCGCGCTGATTTCACTGTCCGCGCGCACCACCACGACCATCTCGGCCCGAACGGCCGGGAGGCCGAGCAGCAACAGGAGAGGAAGCAGGCGCAGGTAACGCATGATCAGAAAATGAAGTCGAGAACCGCCGAGAGAACCTGGGTTCTACCGTTCCAGGCCCGGGTTTCGTCGCGATAGGGAAAGATCGAATCAGGCTTGCCGCGAATCATGTCGTACTGGATCTTCAGCGCAAACTGGCTGGCCAGATCCCAGCGTAGCCCCAGCGTGGTGGTCTGCTGGGCGCTGTGGCTGTCGGCGAGCACGCTGGCAACGCCGGCGTTGAGCAGGTCGAAAGCCGGTGCAACGCCGCTGGGCAGGCCGCTTTCGAGTGTCCGCCGGTTTGAGCGAATCCAGGAGTGGCCGATAAAAGGAGTAACTGTGCCACGCCGGTAGCCGACCTGCAGGTATCCGGCCTGCCAGTTCTGGAAGGCAGAGGTCGAGTGAGTGGCGCGGCTGAGCATGGCCTGGAACTGCAGCGGGCCATCGTCATAGACTACGCCCAGTGAGTGAAAGCGGCTGTGCGCGCCTGCCACCTCGAGGCGTTCGGCAGCCGTGCCGGCGGCAGGAAAGAGGGGGGCAAGCTGGCGCAGGTTGTCGCTGATCTCGGCGATCGGCAGGTTGTGGCGGAAGTGCAGCAAGGTCGTGCTCAGCCGGAGGGTCCAGGGGCCTTGCTGCAGACTCAGGTTGCCGCCGCTGAGCTGGGAGCCGCGCAATGGCCAGCGACGTTCGGCCAGAGGGAGTTCTTCGTCCAGGTAACCCCAGTACAGCTTGCCCCGGAGCAGACTGTCGCCCAAGGGATGCGCCAATTGCAGATCGGTGCCGTCGAAATGGGCAAAAGGCAGGGCGCCAAAGAAGTCACCCGAAGGGCGGACTGTGAGATAGCTGTAACCGATGTGACGCGAATCGGAGAACAGGTAAAAATCGGTCGGCATCCGTCCCACCCGCAGGGTGGCCCGGGCATCCGGTTCGTAGCGGACAAAGGCGGACATCAGTTCCGGGTTGTAGTTGTTACCCACCCGGTAGCGACTGATTCCCTGTGCAACCAGTGCCAGTTGCGGATTCACCTGCCAGCTGGCTTGCAGCCCGAGCAGGCTGTCGGTTTCGCTGCGCCAGTCGCCGCGGCTTCCCTTGGCTTGTCCAAGGTCGCGGACAAAGGCTGCTTGGCGGCTGCTGGAACGGGTCAGGCCAATGCTGCCGAAGCCATTGAACTGCACGCCTCCGGGTAGCGATGTCTCGGCGTGGCCGGAGGTGGCGAGCAGCAGTAAGAAGGCCGGAAGAAGGCGTAAGCGCATGGGGTAAAACGATGGAATGTATCCCTGAATGCTAACAGAAAGTCCCCTTTGTTCCGGGGCTGGTGGAGAAGGATGATCGTTGTCGACCTGACGATTCGACGATAAAAAAAGCGCGGTACCGAAGTACCGCGCTTAATACTGCGAGGAGGAATATCCCGGTTAGGCGGCTTCTTTCTCTTCGCCACCGATGAAGAAGCTGGCGATGTAGACGATCAGGCCGATCAGGAAGGCCACGCCGGTCCATTCACGCATCCAGTAGAACAAGGCGATCTTGTCCTGTGCAACCATGAACGGCAGCGGTGCGTCGGAGGCGCGTTGCAGCCAGACCTGCAGGATGCCGGCAGCGGTCAGGAACAGGGTGATGAAGACCATGGCGATGGTCATCAGCCAGAAGCCCCACATTTCCATCACTTGCGACTTGTTGCTGTTGGCAGCACGGCCGCGCATGATCGGCATGGCGTAGGAGATCATCATCAGCACGACCATGGCGTAAGCACCGTAGAAGGCCATGTGACCGTGGGCGGCGGTGATCTGCGTACCGTGGGTGTAGTAGTTCACCGGAGCCAGGGTGTGCAGGAAGCCCCACACGCCAGCGCCGAGGAAGGCCATCACACCGGTACCCAGGGCCCACAGCACGGCAGCCTTGTTCGGGTGTTCGCGACGACGACGGTTCACCATGTTGAAGGCGAAGACGGTCATGGCGAAGAACGGAATCGGCTCCAGTGCGGAGAAGATGGAACCCCACCACTGCCAGTATTCCGGCGTACCGATCCAGTAGTAGTGGTGACCGGTACCGATGATGCCGGTGATCAGGGTCAGGGTGACGATCACGTACAGCCACTTTTCGATCACTTCGCGGTCAACACCGGTGGTCTTGATCAGCACGAAGGCCAGGAAAGAGCCAAGGATCAGTTCCCAAACGCCTTCCACCCAGAGGTGCACCGTCCACCACCAGAAGAACTTGTCGAGAACGACGTTCGCCGGGTTGTAGAAGGAGAACAGGAAAAAGACGGCGAGGCCCCACAGACCGATCAGCAGCACGGTCGCAACCGAGGTCTTCTTGCCCTTCAGCACGGTCATCGTGATGTTGAACAGGAAGGCCAGGGCAACGATGACGATGCCGACTTTGGTGATCAGCGGTTGCTCAAGGAACTCGCGACCCATCGTTTCCACGATGTTGTTGCCGGTCATGTGCGCCAGGGTGGCGTACGGAACCGTCAGGTAGCCGACGATGGTCAAGGCGCCTGCGACCAGGAAGATCCAGAACATGGCCAGCGCCAGTTTCGGGCTGAACAGTTCGGTCTCGGATTCTTCCGGGATCATGTAGTAGGCGCCGCCCATGAAGCCAAACAGCAGCCACACGATCAGCAGGTTGGTGTGGACCATGCGGGCCACGTTGAACGGAATTGCCGGGAACAGGAAGTCACCCAGCACGTACTGCAGGCCCAGGATCAGGCCAAACAGGATCTGCCCGACAAAAAGACCGAGGGCAGCGATGAAGTAGGGTTTTGCAACCGCTTGCGACTTGAATTGCATGTTCGTTCTCTCCTCTCGATCAGCCCTGGTTGTTAGGCGGCCAGTTGGCATCGTTGATCGAATTGACGTGCTTCAGGAAGGCCACGATGGCATCCAGTTGCTCGTCGGTGAAGTTGAACTGCGGCATGCTGCGGCGGCCGGGGATCCCTTCCTTCGGACGGGCCTTGATGAAAGCCTTGGTGCCTTCTTCGCCGTAACGGACAACGACGTTGCCCAGTTCCGGTGCGAAGTAGGCGCCTTCGCCCATCAGGGTGTGGCAACCAATGCAGTTGTACTCTTCCCACAGCTTTTTGCCCATGACGACTTGCGGCGTGATGTTGGCCCGCATGTCCCGCTTGGGCAGTTGCGAATGGGTGTCGAATGACAGCGCCAGGAACAACAGGAAGAAGAAAACCGTCCCCCCGTAGAAAATGTTCCGCGCCATCGATTTGGTGAAAGCGCCACTCATGGATTTTCCCCCTTTCGGAATATATGTTTGGCCGACCGATGGTAGTGGCGGGGGGCGGTTGCGGCTTTGATGTCCGCTAAAAATGGGAAATGTGCAGGCAGCGGAAAGCCTTGCCGGAGCAAGGGTTGTGCTGTACGCGAGAGGGAGAATTGCTGTTTTTATGGGAATGTTTTTTGGGTTTTTTCTGGTTTTATCGGTGGCTTTCGGTGCTTAGAATGGCGCTTTTTGTCCCGAGCGAGGAGAAAACCATGGGTTTGTTCGATATGTTCAAAGGCAGCAATAACGAGGAAATGACTCCCAAGCTGGCTTTTGCTGCAGCCCTGCTGTACATGATGTCGGCCGATGGCCAGATCGAGGAGGAAGAGGTCGGGCAATTGATTTCGGCCCTTGGCGGTGACCGCGCGACGCTTGATGCGGCACTGAAATATGCCCGCAAAAATCCAGTCGATGCCTTCCTGCCGCAGGCTGCGGCGGTTCTGTCAGAGTCGCAGAAGCTGTGCATTTTGACCAATCTGGCGGATTCCTTGCTGGCCGACGGCAATGCGGCAGCGGCCGAGCAGGCCCTGTTCAACCGCTTCCTCAGCGGCTTTGGTATCGGCGAGGAACAGTTCCGTCCATATTTCGAAGTCATTGTGGTGAAGAACGACCGCAGCGTGTTCAACCGCTAAGCGCCGGGCTGCCGGGACGCAGGCGGGTCCCGGCAGCGGCCAAGACGGTATACTGCGCACTCTTCTAGGGAAGGGTTAGACATGGCAGTAGCCAACGACACCGCCAGCATGGCGTTATTTTGCGATTTCGAGAACATCGCCCTCGGCGTGCGCGATGCGCAATACGAAAAATTCGATATCAAGCCGGTGCTTGAGCGCTTGCTGGCCAAGGGCAGCATCGTCGTCAAGAAGGCTTATTGCGACTGGGAGCGCTATAAAGGTTTCAAGGCCGGAATGCATGAAGCCAATTTCGAACTGATCGAAATTCCCCATGTTCGCCAGTCCGGCAAGAACTCCGCCGATATCCGGATGGTGGTCGATGCGCTCGACCTCTGTTATACCAAGGCCCACGTCGATACCTTCGTGATCATCTCGGGGGATTCTGATTTCTCGCCGCTGGTTTCCAAACTCCGCGAAAACGCCAAACGGGTGATCGGGGTCGGCGTCAAGCAGTCCTGCTCCGATCTGCTGGTCACCAATTGTGACGAATTCATCTATTACGACGATCTGGTGCGCGAGCGCGAGGCGCAGCGCGCTTCGCTGCGCCGCGAGCGTGAACAGGGCAAGCGGACGCCGGAAGAAGAGCAGAAACGGCGCGAGAAACTCGAAGAGCGCAAGACTCGGGCGGTCGAACTCGCCGCAGCGACTTTTGCCGACATGATTGCCGATCGGGGCGAGAACGAACGGATCTGGGCCTCGGTGCTCAAGGAAGTGATCAAGCGGCGTAATCCTGGCTTCAACGAGAGCTATTTCGGCTTCCGCACCTTTGGCAACCTGCTGGAAGAGGCGGCACAGCGGGGGCTGCTCAGTGTTGGCCGCGATGAAAAGTCAGGCAACTATGTGACCCGCGCCCAGCCTCGTGCGGCCGAATCCGAGCCGGAAGCGGGAGAAGCCCCGGGGGAACTGTCAGGAGAGCATGAGGCCGAGATGGTGCCGGCGGCGACTGCCGCACCGGTTGATGTTGCCGCCGTCGAAGCGGGTTCCGGTCGTCGCGGCGGTCGGGGGCGAGGCCGTGGTCGCAAGGGTGAGGCCCAGTCGGCCGTCGCCGAGACGTCGCGTCGCGAGTCTGCCGAACCTTTGCCGGAGACGGAACTTTCAGCTGGGCCCGCGCAGCTGGTCTCGTCGCCAGATGCGTTAGCGGTTGCCAGCGTGGGCGATGAGCGTGCAGGCGAGGCGCCCGCTGAGGCTGCGGGCAAGGCTCGCCGCGCGCACAAGCCAGCCCGCAAGGAGAAGAGCGAACAGAAGGCCGGGCAAAAAGCCGGGCCAAAGGCCAAAGGCAGCCAGGTGGCGTCGCTTGCGGAAAGCAGCGAGGAGAAGCCTGCCCGTAGTCGGCGCAAGACTGCAGAGAAGCGTGTGGCGACAGAGACTGCAGTGGTCGGCGAAGTGGCTCCGGTGGTCGCTGCCGAGCCTGAGGCTGCGGTCAAATCCGTCAAGCCGGCCCGACAGCGCTCTTCCCGGCCGCGCAAGGCTAAAGAGGCTAAAGAGGCGAAAGATGCCAAAGGGGCGGCCGAAGTCGGTGAATAAGCGACCGAAGGCAGGCGCTGGTGCCTGCCTTCAAGGACGATAAAAAACCGCCCTCGGGCGGTTTTTTATCGGCTGGCGGGTCGACCGTGGAACTTGTGCCCGGCGGTCAGCCGGCGACCCGGTGGCAGGTCTCAGGCGGCCTCGGCCGGTTGTACCGGAATCTTGTGGCCGCGACGGACGATGCGGTTCTGTGAGTCGACGTAGATCAGGTCCGGCTCGTACTTGGCAATCTCAAGGTCGTTGTAGATGGCAAAGGTGGCGATGATCAGGATGTCACCCGGGGCGGCGCGGCGGGCGGCCGAACCGTTGACCGAGATCACCCCGGAGCCGCGCTCGGCGCGAATGGCGTAGGTGGTGAAACGCTCGCCATTGTTGACGTTCCAGATGTCGATCTGTTCGTATTCCTTGATATTGGCTGCGTCAAGCAGATCTTCGTCGATGGCGCAGGAACCCTCGTAGTGCAAATCGGCGTGGGTCGTGGTCACGCGATGCAGCTTGGATTTCAGCATTGTTCTCTGCATAGGTTTCACTCATCCATGGTTAAGGAAGGTCGGGGAAGCGCATTGTAACGGCAATCGCCCCTCTGTCAACCAGTGTAATTATGAATTTGTGCGGGGCTCAAATCTCAATGTTATCAATGAGCCGGGTAGCCCCCAGTCGGCTTGCCGCAAGCACCACCAGTGGGGCGTTAGCGGTCTGTGGCAGGCTCAGGTCGGACTGTTGTCGCACCGCAACATAATCGCTTTTCCAGCCGGCTGCGGCGAGTTCGTCGAGCGCCTTCCGTTCCAGTCCGGCGTAGTCGCGATTGCCGGCCAGTATGGCGCTGCGGATTTCTTGCAACAGGCGGTAGAGGCGCGGCGCTTCGGCGCGCTCGGCCGGCGACAGGTAGCCGTTGCGCGAGGAGAGGGCCAGGCCGTCGTCGGCACGTACGGTTTCGCCGCCGACAATCTTGATCGGCAGGGCCAGTTGCCGGGTCATGTTGCGGATTACCATCAACTGCTGGTAGTCCTTTTTGCCGAACAGCGCGACTTGCGGCTGGACGCAGTTGAACAGTTTGGTGACCACGGTGGCGACGCCGCGGAAGTGGCCGGGGCGAAACTCACCATCGAGGATATTCTGGATACCGGGCGGTTCGACGTGGTATTCCTGCGGTTCCGGGTAGAGGTCGCTCTCGGTGGGGGCAAACAGCACGTCCACACCGGCTGCCGTCAGCCTGGCGCAGTCGGCTTCGAAGGTGCGCGGGTATTTGTCGAAATCCTCGTTCGGGCCAAACTGCAGGCGATTGACGAAAATCGATGCGACCACGGTGTCACCGTGGGCTCGGGCCTGTTCCATCAGGCTGATGTGGCCGGCGTGCAGGTTGCCCATGGTCGGCACGAAAACGATACGGCCGCATCCTTGCAGGGCGCTGCGCAGGTCGGCGATACGGGAATGGATATGCATGGCAAGTCGGGAGTCGTGAGCCGGGACGGTTGCGCTGGCAAGCACGTCCCGGCCAGCCCTCAGGCTGAATAAGTGTGTTCCGGGCCGGGGTAGCTGGCGTCCTTGACCGCAGCCACGGCGCGGCGGGCGGCGTCATCGAGCGAACTGGCGCCGGCCATGAAATTGCGCACGAACTTGGCTTTCTTCCCCGGCGGAATGTCGAAGGCGTCGTGCACGACCAGCACCTGACCGGAGCAGTCCTTGCCGGCGCCGATGCCGATGGTGATGATGTCGAGCTGGGCGGTGACTTCGGCTGCCAGAACGGCCGGGATGGCTTCGAGCACGATCATCGTCGCTCCGGCTTGTTGCAAGGCCAGCGCGTCGTCCTTCAGGCGCTGGGCAGCGGCATCGCCCTTGCCCTGAACCTTGTAGCCGCCGAGTACATGCACCGATTGCGGCGTCAGGCCAACGTGGCCGCAGACCGGAATCCCGCGCTGGACGAGAAAGCGCACGGTCTCGGCCATCTCCCGGCCGCCTTCGAGCTTGACCATCTGAGCCCCCGCCGCCATCAGCGTGACGGCGTTGCGGAAGGCCTGCTCGGGGGCCTCCTGGTAGCTGCCGAAAGGCATGTCGGCGATGATGAAGGCGCGCTCCGAGCCGCGTTTGACGGCGGCGGTATGGTAGGCGATGTCGGCAATGGTCACCGGCAGGGTGGTGTCGTGGCCCTGGATCACGTTGCCCAGCGAGTCGCCGATAAGCAGGCATTCGACGCCGGCGCCATCGAGCAGACGGGCGAAGCTGGCGTCGTAGGCAGTGAACATCACGACCTTTTCGCCATCCTGGTAGAGCTTGGCGAGGTCGGCCTGGGTCAGGCGGCGGGTAATGGTTTGTGCGGACATCCTGAGTCGAAAGTAGGAGTGAGGGTTAGGTGCGGCGTGGCCGCGACGGACGGTGACGGCGTGATCTTCAGCCGCGGAAAACGAAATAGACGGCGCCTAGGATACACAGAGCCGCCCACAGATAGTCAAGCTTCAGCGGTTGATCCATATAGAAGACGACGAACGGAATGAATACCGTCAGGGTGATCACTTCCTGCAAAATCTTGAGCTGGGCCAGGCTCAGCTGGCTGCTGCCGATGCGATTGGCCGGTACCTGCAGCAGGTATTCGAACAGTGCGATGCCCCACGACAGCAGCGCGGCGATCCACCAGGGGCGGTCGTTCAAATGCTTGAGGTGCGAATACCAGGCAAAGGTCATGAAGACGTTCGAGAGCGTCAGCAGGATGACGGTCTGCCAGAGGACGGGAAGTCCGGTCAAGGCGCTCATGCAGGCATCCGGGCGGGATCAGAGACGGACGATGCCCTGATTGGCGACGGCTGGCAGCCAGGCGGCGAGGGTGCCCCGGCCGGGCAGCGGAAAGTCGGCAGCGGGTACGACATCAGCCAGCGGTTGCAGGACGAAGGCCCGCAGGTGCAGGCGCGGGTGCGGCAACTGCAGGCGCGGCGTATCCAGCGTCAGGTCGCCGTAAAGCAGGACGTCGAGATCCAAAGTACGCGGGCCGTTGCGCAGGCTGCGGATGCGTCCGAAATCCTGTTCGATGGCCAACAGCGCGTCGAGCAGCGCTTCCGGTGCCAGCGCGGTTTTGATGCGGGCAGCGGCGTTGATGAATTCGGGTTGCTCGGCAATTCCGACCGGCGCGGTGCGGTAGAGCGCCGAGCGGGCTTGCAGTTCGCTGTCCGGCAGCCGGGAAATGGCCGCAAAAGCGGCGTTGACCGTGGCAACCGGGTCGCCGAGGTTGGCGCCCAGCGCAAGATAGGCAATCGCCATGGGTAATCCTTGCGTTTATTCGCCGCTGCTACGGTCAACGTCGCCGGGAGCCGGTTTTTTCTTGCGCCGGCGACGTTTTTTCTTGTCGCCAGCGGCTTCCGGCAGCAGCATTTCGCCACGCTGGTCGAAGTCGGCACGCTGGAAGCGGGTCCACCAGTCGGCAATCTCCATCTCGATCTCGCCGGCCTGGGCACGCAGCACCAGAAAATCGTAGGCAGCACGGAAACGCGGCTGTTCGAGCAGTGCGTAGGGGCGCTTGCCGGCGCGCTGCTCGAAGCGCGGCTGCAGCGACCAGATTTCCTTGATGTCGCCGACGATGCGGCGGGTGATCGCCAGCTTTTCCGCCTGGACGTCGAGCACGTGGTCCATTGCCTGATACAGCGCCGGAATCTTCAACTCGCCTTTGGCCTTCAGTTTGTCCCAGTGCATCAACACTTCGTGCCAGAGCAGGGTGGCGAACAGGAAGCCGGGCGAACTTCCCTTGCCTTTGCGGATTCGTTCGTCGGTATTGGCCAGCGCCAGCATAACGAACTTTTCTCCGAGCGGCTGTTCGAGGATGACGTCGAGCAGCGGTAGCAGGCCGTGGTGCAGGCCTTCGTCGCGCAATTGGCGCAGGCATTTCACTGCATGGCCCGAGGTCAGCAGCTTGAGCATTTCGTCGAACAGCCGGGCTGGCGGGACGTTTTCCAGCAGGCTGGTCATTTCGCGGATCGGGCGCTTGGCGTCTGGATCGATCTGCAGCCCGAGCTTGGCCGCCAGGCGAACGGCGCGGAGCATGCGCACCGGGTCCTCGCGGTAGCGGGTCTTCGGCTCGCCGATCATGCGCAGGGTTTTTGCCTTGAGGTCGCCGACGCCGTGGTGGTAGTCGATGATCGCTTCCGTGGCTGGGTCGTAATACAGGGCGTTGGCGGTGAAGTCTCGGCGCGCCGCATCTTCGGCCTGGGTGCCGAAAACATTGTCGTGCAGGACGCGACCGTGCTCGTCTTTCTTGGTGTTGGCGTCGAGTTCACCGCGGAAGGTGGTGACCTCGATCGTCTCCTGCCCCATCATCACATGCACGATCTGGAAGCGGCGGCCGATGATCCGCGAGCGGCGGAAGCAGGCACGGACCTGCTCCGGCGTGGCGTTGGTCGCGACGTCGAAATCCTTGGGGTCGGCGCCGATCAGCAGGTCGCGTACCGCGCCACCGACGACGAAGGCCTTGTAGCCGTGCTGCTGCAGGGTTTCGCAGGTGCGGCGGCTGCCTGAACTGAGGCGGTCGCGGGTGATGCCGTGACTGGAAACCGGGATGACGGCCGGTTCGTTCTTGCTGGGGGCGGCTTTTTTGCCGCCGAAAACACGGGAAATGAGTTTGCGGATCACGGGAAAAAGAAATGTTGCACTGCGAAAACCTGCGGATTCTACCGGAAGGCGTAGGGCTTTTTGCGCAATTGCCGATGAAGAATGTTAAGCCGGACGCAGACTGATGACCGGCCAGCCGGCTGCCGTGGCGTGTGCCCGCAGCTTGTCGTCGGGGTCTACCGCAACCGGATGACTGACTTTCTCCATCAGCGGCAGGTCGTTGTGCGAGTCGCTGTAGAAGTAGCTTTTTTCGAAACTTCCCCACCACAGACCCTGGCTTTCCAGCCAGGCTTCGACGCGGGTGATCTTGCCGCCCTGGAATGAGGGGGTGCCAGTCGGCTGCCCGGAAAAACGGCCGCTGGCGACGTCGACCGCAGGAATTGTTCCGATCAGGTTGCTGATCCCGAATTCGCGGGCAATCGGACCGGTCACGAAACTGTTGGTGGCGGTGACGATGGCGCACAGGTCGCCGTCGGCGAGGTGCTCGAGAACTTTGGTCCGGGCCTGCGGGGTCATGATCGGGCGGATGTGCTTGGCCATGTACTCGCGGTGCCAGGCATCAAGTTCGCTGCGCGGGTGGCGGGCCAGCGGTGCCAGCTGGAATTCGAGGAAGGCGTAAATGTCGAGCGTGCCGGCCTTGTAGTGCTCGTAAAACTCGATGTTCTTGGCCTCCTGCACTTCGCGGTCGACCACCCCGCGCGAAATCAGGAATTGCGCCCACTCAAAATCGGAGTCGCCGGCAAGAAGGGTGTTGTCGAGGTCGAACAGGGCAAGATTCATGGTGACAGGCGGTGCAGACAAGGAAGAGGATGAAGGATTCAGGGGGCGTATTGCTGCAGCAGTTCGCGCAATAGCGGCAGGGTCAGCGGACGTTTCTGCTCCAGCGAATACTGGTCGAGCGCCAGCAGTAGCATCGCCAGGGTCCGCATGTCGCGGCTGACGTGGCGTAACAAGTAGCTGCTGATTTCGCCGGGCAGGCGCAGGCTGCGTTCGCGGGCCAGGGCTTGCAGCGCCTCGGCCTTTTCGCTGTCTGACAAGGCTTGCAGCCGGTAGATCAGGCCGGAGCCGAGGCGGGTGCGCAAGTCCTCGCGCAAGGCCAGGTGGGCCGGTGGTTGCGGGGCGGCGGTGAGCAGGCGACCGGTTGCAGCCTTGAGCTGATTGAACAGCGCGAACAGCGCAATCTGGCCATCGGCGTCGAGCCGGTCGACATTGTCGATCGCCAACTCGCCGTTGGCGGTAATCCCAGCCAAGGCCGGGTTGGTGGCGGCATCGACATAGGCGAAACCGCTGGCCAGCAGCAGGTGCGTTCGGCCGCAGCCGGACTCGCCGTAAAGGGCAAACGAGGTGTCGGGCCGCGCCCCAGCCAGCCATTCGGTCAGTGCCGCGACGGTTTCGGCATTGCTGCCAGCGACGAAGTTGTCCAGCGTCGGAGGGCTGTCGGGCACGAGGTCGAGGGTAAGTTGGCGCATGGTGGGGGGAGAAACGACGAGGGGCGGATTTTACTGGTAAACCGGAAGCGCGCCGAGAGGTGCCTGGCAAGTGGCATTTTTTGCGATTTTTACGGTCGACCCTAAACAGCGGCCAATTCGCCATGATTTGCACCATAGGTCATACGGTGCTGCGGCGGAAAAGCCGCTATATTGAGTCAGGGGAAGGTCTATCGACGCGGGGAGGAGTGCCTGCATGAGATGCCGGAAAAATGATTGCCAAAGCCGCGCTTGGTCGTGGCTGTGCGGGTTGGGCTTGGGCTTGGTGTTGCCGCTGGTGCTGGCGGCTGATGCCGGGCGTGCGTTGCCGGTTGCCGATTCGCCTGCGGTTGATGTCGGTGTGCAGCCGTTGGGTATACCGTCAGGGGTGGTTAGCGCGGTGATGCAGCGCGACCGGGTTTTGCAGCGGGCGCTTGAGGTGTCGCGCGGGACTGCAGTGTTTCATCCCTTCTGGCGTGGGCCGGAGATTGTTCCGTTGCTTAATCGCCGTCAGCTGGAGGTCGGGTTGCTCGGCGACATGCCAACGCTGATGGCTACGGTCGGCGGGCAGGCCGTGATTGTCGGCCTGGTCAAGCAGACCTCGACTGCGATTGTCGGACGGGGCGTGATTCAGGTGGGCGAACTGGCCGGCAAGCGGATTGGTTATGTCGAGGGGTCGAGTGCGCATCACACCCTGCTGCAGGGCCTGCGCTCGGCTGGGCTCGACGAGCAGCGGGTGCAGCTGTTGCCGCTGGCCGTCAGCGAGATGCCAGAAGCACTGGCGGCTGGCCGCATCGACGCATTTGCCGGCTGGGAGCCGGCGCCGGCGATTGCCCTGGCCGCGAGCCGCGATAACCGGGTGGTATTTCGCGGCTTGACCAGCGACTATCTGGTGTTTGGCCGTGCATTCGCCGAGCGGCAGCCGGAGAGCGCCCTGCAGGTGGCCGCATCCTTCGTCAGGGCATTGGAGTGGATGCGTCGTTCCCAGTCCAATCTGGAGCGGGCAGTGCGCTGGATGAAGGCCGATGCCTTGGCCTTTTCGGGTAAGCCGGTCGGTGTGACGGATGCGCAGGCGGTACGGATTGTCCGTCAGGATTTGCTTGAGGTGCCATCGGCACCGGCTATTCCCGAGCGCTTGAGCCGGCCGCCGTTGCGCGGTGAGTTCGACTTTTTAAGTCGTCAGGGGCGCTTGCCGGAAGGTGCGCAATGGTCCGCCGTCGAAGCCGCTCTGCGGTATGACGGCCTGGCCAGAGTCATCGCTGATCCCAAACGCTATCGCCTGTCGGTTTTTGATTACGAGAATTGATCATCGTGATGCGCCCGCACTCCTTCTCCGCCCGCGTCAGTCGCTATTTCGCCCTGCTTTTTGCCCTCAGTATCGCTGCCGTCATGTGTGCCTGGTACTTCGGTGTCCCGGCGCTGGGGTTGACCGGCGAGTGGCAGCGCCACGTGACCGGCGCGGTGCAACTGCTGGAGCAGGGGGCGGACTACCAGCAATCCTTGCTGACTCAGCGGATCAAGGAGCGGCGCGGCGACCTGCTGGTGCTGGCTGAAAACGAGGTGGTTGCCCGTGCCTTGCAGCGGCCAGGCGAGGTTACACAGGCAACGGTCGAAGTGACGCTCGAGCGGTTGTTGCGGGCCTACCCCGACCATTACCGCTACCTGCAGATTCTCGATCCGGGTAGTGGCGAGGTGCGGTTCAGCACTTCGGCCTCGCAAATCGGACGGCGCTTGCTGGCAGCCGAGACCTTGCGTGCCATGGGCGAGCCCGGAGTGCATGAAATGATCCGTCTGCTGCCCGATGCCGGCGGGGGGGGCTGGCGCTTACCGTGCTACGCCAGGTGCATGCGCTAGACAGTGAAGGTCGGCCGGTCGGGCGACCGCTGGGGGTGCTGCTGGCGGTGCTCAACCACGAGCAGTTGTTGCCGATGGCCGAACTCGGCAGTGCGGCGATGCCCAACTTGCAGCGGCACATGTTGCTTGCCGATACTTCCGGAGAGGTGCTGCTAAACA
Source organism: Dechloromonas sp. ZY10 (assembly GCF_041378895.1). Classification (NCBI taxonomy): domain Bacteria; kingdom Pseudomonadati; phylum Pseudomonadota; class Betaproteobacteria; order Rhodocyclales; family Azonexaceae; genus Dechloromonas; species Dechloromonas aquae. The sequence goes on along the minus strand of NZ_CP144212.1, from coordinate 2,656,523 downwards.
CCTTGTCGGGGCAGCCGGGAGAGCGCGAAGTACTGCGCCTGCTGGCAATCACTGCCGGTTTCGAAGGCAGTGTGGCCCAGGTGGTTGAGCCTTTGGGCGAACTGGTGGCCAGTTATCGGCACGTTGCGATCAGCGGCAGCGAGGGCTTGCGCCTGGTGCATTTTCAGCGCAAGGCCGAAATGCTGGAGGGGGCTGGCCGGATTCGTACCGGCTTGTTGCTGGTCGGGACGCTCTTCTTGCTGGTCGGCCTGGGGCTGGTTTGGGGCGCGGTACGCCGCTTGACCCAGCCGCTGGCCCGCCTGGCCGAAACCGCGCGAGCCTTTGGCGGCGGAGAGCGGCAGCGGCGGGTGGCCACGGATGGCGAGTCCTGTAGTGAATTCTTGGCGCTGGGGCTGGCCTTTAACCATATGGCCGAGCAAGTGAATCAGGCCCAGAGCGGGCTGGAGCAGCGGGTGATCGAGCGTACCGAGGAACTGGAGCGTGAACGGCGCCTGCTCAAGACGGTGATCCAGTCGGCGCCGGCGATGATCTGGCTGAAGGACCCGGCTGGGATTTATCTGGCCTGCAATGCCGAATTCGAACGCTTTTTCGGGGCGGCCGAGGCGGCGATCATCGGACGGACCGACTACGATTTTGTCGATCAGGCACTGGCCGACTTTTTCCGCCGCAACGATCAGCGGGCTGTCGAGCGCGGGGGGCCGACGGTCAATGAAGAATGGGTGACCTATGCCCACGGTGGTCCGCGGGTGTTGCTGGAAACTACCAAGACGCCGATTTACTCGGGTAGCGGCGATTTGCTGGGGGTGCTCGGAATCGGTCACAACGTCACCGAACGGGTCTTGATGCTGGAGGGAATCCGCGAACGCGAAGCCCGCTTCCATGCCTATTTCGATTACGCAATGATCGGGATGGCAATCACCAGCCCGGAGAAGGGGTGGGTCGAGGTCAATGATGCGCTGTGCCAGTCCTTTGGTTATGCACGCGAGGAATTGCAGCGGATGACCTGGGTCGAACTGACGCATCCTGATGATCTGGAGGCTGACGCAGCACAGTTCCGGCGCCTGCTGGCCGGCGAAATCAATGGCTATGCAATGGACAAGCGTTTCGTTCATCGCGACGGACACCCGGTGCATACCCGGCTGGCGGTCAGCGTGGTCCGCAAGGCCGATGGTCAGGTCGATTACTGCGTGGCGATGGTTGAGGATATTTCCGAGCGCAAGGCGGCCGAAGCCAAATTGCTCGAATACCAGACCCAGTTGCTGGAAATGGTCGAGACTCGTACCCGCGATCTGGCGCAGGCCAAGGAGGACGCCGAGCGGGCCAGTCGGGCCAAGAGTACCTTCCTGGCCAATATGAGCCACGAACTGCGGACGCCGATGAACGGGGTGCTGGGGATGATCGCGCTGGCCCGCAAGCGGATGAGCGATCCGCGCGGCGAGGAGCAGTTGGAGCGGGCCCGGACGTCAGCCGAGCATTTGCTGGGCATCCTCAATGACATTCTCGATTTGTCCAAGATCGAAGCCGAACGGATGACCCTGGAGCGGATTCCCCTGCATCTCTCGACCGTACTCGGCAATGTTTACTCGATGCTAGGCGCCCGGGCCGAAGAAAAGGGGCTGACGCTGGCGGTTGACCTGCCTTGGGAATTGGGGCGCAAACCCTTGCTCGGCGACCCCCTGCGGCTTGGCCAGATCCTCAATAATCTGGCGTCCAATGCGATCAAATTCAGCCAGCATGGCGAGATCAGGATCACGGTCGAACTGGCGGCTGAGGTCGGGCAGGAAGTACTGTTGCGCTTTTCGGTCAGCGACCAGGGGATCGGGATTGGCGAGGATGAACAGGCGCGTCTGTTCTGTCCCTTTGTCCAGGCCGACGAGTCGATGACCCGCCGCTTCGGCGGTACCGGGTTGGGGCTGGCGATCAGCCGGCGTCTGGTCGAGTTGATGGGCGGGGAAATCGGTGTCAGCAGCCAGTTGGGGCAGGGGAGTTGTTTCTGGTTCACCGTGCGCCTGCCGTTGGCCGATGAGGCTGCCAACGGCCAACTCCTGCCGCACGGCAGCGATGAGTCGGCGGAGAGCCGGCTGCGCCGTGATTTTGCTGGCGCATGCGTGCTGCTGGCGGAAGACGAGCCGATCAGCCAGGCGGTGATGCAGGGCGCTTTGGAAGAGGTTGGGTTGATTGCGGATCTGGCAGAGGACGGCGCTGCGGCGGTGGTGCTGGCGAACCAGCAGAAATACGCGCTGGTGCTGATGGATATGCAAATGCCGCATCTCAACGGGATTGAGGCAGCGCGCGCAATCCGTGCCGACTCGTTGAACCGGCAGACGCCGATTGTCGCCCTGACTGCCAATGCCTTTGAACAGGATCGCCTGGCCTGTCTCGACGCCGGGATGAACGACCACATCAGCAAGCCGGTCGATCTGGAACTGGTTTACGCCACCATTCATCGCTGGCTGAGTCGCAGCAAGGCTGCTGAGATGAGTGCGGTCGGCTGAAAATGGCGCTTTGCCACGGTCGACCGTGGTAAATACAGAAAATGCTCGCCGGCAGTGATGGTGCTGCCGGTAAAAAAGCAACGCCCCGCAGCGGGGCGGGGCGTTCAGGACGGGCGTCGGGTTACTGCCAGCTGATCAGGCCGTAGTTCTTCTTGCCCCGGCGCAGGATGCTGAAGCGGCCGAACAGGCGGTCGTCGCCAACGATCTGGTGATCGAGCGAGTCGGCCTTGACGCCGTTGATCGCGACGCTGCCACCCGAGATGAAGGTGCGCGCTTCCGACTTGGACTTGGCCAGGCCGGCGGCCACCAGCGCGTCGATCAGGCCAGCGTTGGCGCCGTCGATCTGGACGCCGGGCATGCCGTCCTGCGCCAGTTGCTCCAGGTCGTTCTCGGTCAGGTCGGCCAGCTGGCCGGAGAACAGGCTTTCGGTGATGCGGCGGGCGGCCATCAGCGCCACTTCGCCATGCACCAGACGGGTGGCTTCCTCGGCCAGAATGCGCTGGGCTTCCGGCTTGCCGCCGCTGGCTTTATCGGCGGCTTCGATCTCGTTGATCCGGTCGACCGGCAGGAAAGTGAAAAACTTCAGGAATTTGTAGACGTCGGCATCGGCCGTGTTCAGCCAGAACTGGTAGAAGGCGTAGGGCGAGGTCTTTTTCGGGTCGAGCCAGACGGCGCCGGACTCGGTCTTGCCGAACTTGGTGCCGTCGGCCTTGGTGATCAGCGGTACGGTCATGCCGTAGGCCTGAGTCTGATGCAGGCGACGGGTCAGGTCGGTGCCGGCGGTGATGTTGCCCCACTGGTCGGAGCCGCCGACCTGGATCTTGCAGCCGTGGCGCTTGTACAACTCGGCAAAATCGTAGCCCTGCAGCAGGCTGTAGGAAAACTCGGTGTAGGAAATGCCCTGGTCTTCGCGCTGGATGCGCTGCTGCACCGATTCCTTCTTGATCATGGCGTTGACCGAGAAATGCTTGCCGATGTCGCGCAGGAATTCCAGGCAGTTCATGCCGCTGAACCAGTCGTAGTTGTTGGCCATGATCGCCGCGTTGTCGCCCTCGAACTTGAGAAAGGGCTTGACCTGGTCACGGATCTTGCCGACCCAGCTGGCGATCACGTCCGGCGTGTTCAGCTTGCGCTCGGTGGCCTTGAAGCTGGGGTCGCCGATCATCCCGGTGGCGCCGCCGACCAGCGCAATCGGGGTGTGGCCGGCGTCCTGGAAACGCTTGAGGATCAGCACCGGCACCAGATGGCCGAGGTGCAGGCTGTCGGCGGTCGGGTCGAAGCCGCAATACAGCGTCACCTTCTCCTCGGTCAGCATCTGGTCGAGCGTCTCCGCATCGGTGAGCTGGGCGATCAGGCCGCGATCCTGCAGGTCCTGAAGGAGGGGGGACTTGTACATTGCGTTTTCTCCACAAACCGGCGCAAGTTGAGAAAGATTCCGACGCGCCAAAAATCGGACCGCAGATTTTAACAGAGGCGCTGCGGTCGACTGCAGTTCGGCATGCTTTTGACCGGAGGGGAATGTGGTGTCGCTGATTCGCGTATGGCTAGGCGGCTATGCGTATCGCGTGAACGCCCGAGCCCCTTGTTTCATCCGGTATCTCAAGTAAGGGGCATTTGGCCACGGACAGGTGTCGGTACCGCTGATCAGTATTCGGTGCTAAGCGCATGATGAGACTTCCCGGAGTCTGGTTTCGACGGCGGGAGGTGGATGGCGGTCGGTCGGCCTTGTCGCGAGGCTGGTTTTTAAGTGTGAAGGTTGTTGACCGTGGATGATCTAAAAAATGTTGTTTTTCATCGTTTGGTACTGATGGAATATTCCTTTTGGCATTGCGATGGGTGTTTGGCATAATCCCATGGTTGTTTTTTGCTGCTGCCATTGGCTTGTATCTGCTTTGGCAGAAAGGTTTTGTCCTCGTCGACAGGGAGTTTTATATGAACAAGAGCGCCATTTTGTGCGCGCTGCTGGCCGGGCTGGGGTTGTCCGGTTGTGCCTCGAAATATGCCGATGTGCCGACGCCGACCCGCTTTGAAGCGGCGGCGCAGAAGAAGCTGCAGGCGGCACATCACTGGCAGGTGATCGCCGGGCATGTCGCCGAGCAGTTGGCGGCCGATCTGAGCATCGGCGACAAGCTTGCTGGGCGGGCCTTGTATGTGCCGCAGCCGGGCGGCGAACAGGCTTTCGTTGAAGGTTTTCGCGAGTTGCTGATCACTGCGCTGGTCGAGCGTGGCGTACCGGTGGCGACGCAGCCGCAAGGGGCTTTGAGCGTTGATGTGCGCTATGCGGCCTACCGCTTTTCTCCTGATCGCGTGGTCAATCAGTATCGTTACGGTCAGCTGACTTCGCTGGCCGTTGGTTTATGGGGGCTGGGGGCGATTGGCTCGGCAAAGGTGACGCATGCAGTTGGCGTGCATGTCGGGACTGTTTTGGTCGGTGTTGGAGCCTGGCTTGATGGCTTGAATTGGCTTGAACAAGAGGCTGGCGGCAAGTCACGCGAAGCCAGCGGCCCGGTGCCGCAAAGCGAAATCGTGCTGACCACGTCGATTGCCGACGCCGGCCGGATCGTGGTGCGCAAGAGTCATGTCTATTTCGTGGCCGATGCGGATGTTGCCCTGTACTGGAGTCGCCCAGCGGCGGGTGGTACGGTGCTGCAGGTCAGCGGCGATTGCGGCGGTGAGGTGGCGAAATGCGCGCGCTGATAACGGGGGCTTGGCTGGTTCTGGCCGGGCTGACATTGGCCGGCTGCGAAACGATTCGGCGCGATGGCGATCTGCCGGAGCCGACGTACGAGGAGGCTGGCAAGAATGCTTTCGTTCAGGCCAACTACCGTGCAGTCGGCGAGTTGATGCAGCGTTACGGGCTGCCGGCGAGTGTCAACAACCGTGCCGAGAGTGCGGCCGCGCCGTTCATCGTGGCGACCGTGGCCAATATCGACCAGCTGGAGCAGTCGTCGACCCTGGGGCGGCTGATTTCCGAACAGGTGTCGTCGCGTCTGAGCCAGATGGGGCAGCAAGTGGTTGAACTGAAGTTGCGTAACGGGATTTACATGAAGCGCAACGAGGGTGAATTCCTGCTGACTCGTGAGATCAAGGAAGTGGCGACCGCGCATCGGGCGCAGGCGGTGGTTCTCGGGACTTATGCCGAAAGTGCGTCCTACATCCACGTCAGCCTCAAGCTCGTCAATCCGGCCAACAGCATGATCCTGGCCGCGCACGACTATGCGCTGCCGCTGGATCGGCAGGTGCGCAGCATGCTGCGCAAGAGCCAGCCGGGCCTGCGCTAGGCGGCGAACAGAGGCAGGTGCCGGGGCCGCGTCCAGCGCGGCCCTTTGTTTATTGAAAAAGCCGGCACCGGCTTGAGGTAAAATGGCAATCTTTGATTGTCGACCGCAAATATTCCTGCCATGACCCAGAATACCTCCCTCTCCTACCGTGATGCCGGCGTCGATATCGATGCCGGCGATGCCCTCGTCGACCGCATCAAGCCGCTGGCCAAGAAGACGCTGCGCGATGGCGTGCTTGGCGGCATCGGCGGTTTCGGCGCCCTGTTCGAGGTGCCCAAGCGCTACCAGGAGCCGGTGCTGGTGTCCGGCACCGACGGCGTTGGCACCAAGCTCAAGCTGGCTTTCCAGCTCAATCGGCACGATACCGTCGGCCAGGATCTGGTGGCGATGAGCGTGAATGACATCCTGGTCCAAGGGGCCGAGTCGCTGTTCTTCCTCGACTACTTTGCCTGTGGCAAGCTGCATGTCGATACCGCCGCTGCGGTCGTCGGCGGTATCGCCAAGGGCTGTGAGCTGGCTGGTTGCGCGCTGATCGGTGGCGAAACCGCCGAAATGCCGGGGATGTACCCGGACGGTGAGTACGATCTGGCCGGCTTCGCCGTCGGGGTTGCCGAAAAATCCAAACTGATCGATGGCAAGTCGATCCAGCCGGGCGACGTGGTCCTTGGTCTGGCTTCTTCCGGCGCTCACTCCAACGGTTACTCGCTGGTGCGCAAGATCATCGAGCGTTCCAACCCGGATATGAACGCGCCGTTTGACGGCGAGCGCACCCTGGCCGACGTGGTGATGGCGCCGACCCGTATCTACGTCAAGCAGGTGCTGGCGACCATGCAGAAGGTGACGATCAAGGGCATGGCCCACATCACCGGCGGCGGCCTGCTTGAAAACGTGCCGCGCGTGCTGCCAGAGAATACCGTCGCCGAACTGCAGAAGGCTGCTTGGCCGCGTCCCAAGCTGTTCGACTGGATGCAGGCCGAAGGCAATGTTGCCGAAAACGAGATGCACCGTACCTTCAACTGCGGTATTGGCATGGTGGTGATCGTTTCTGCTGCCGAAGCCGATGCAGCCGAGGCCGAACTTAAGGCGCAGGGCGAGGCAGTCTATCGCATCGGCGTGATCCGGGCGCGTCAGGGTGACGAAGCGCAGACCCTGGTGGTCTGATTCTCCGGCGCAGCGGGCTGGCCGGCAACTGCGCTTGCCGGCGCTGCTGCTGGCGGGATTTCTGGTTTTTGTTTTTGCCCCGAAGCCGGTTATGGCGGCTCCCGCCAAGCCGGGCAATGGGCTGCGGCAGCTTGCGACGGTCGCGCCGCCGGTCGTGCGCGGCAAAGCCCGGCCGTTGCGTCCGGCCCTTAAACGGGCCCAGCCCAAGGCCCCTCCACCCAGCGAGCCGCTGGCCAGCAATCCGGCCGATTACCTGGTTGCCACACTGGGTGCAGCCGAAGTGCTGGCCGGCGATTTTCAAGGGGTGCATGGCGCCGCCAGTTTTTACGGCCATGCCTTTCAGGGGCGGCGTACCGCCTCGGGCGAAACTTTCGATGTGCGCGAATTTACCGGTGCCAGCAACCGCTTCCCGCTGGGAAGCAAGGTTGCTGTTTACCGCCCGGATACCGAAGCTTGCGTGATTGTGCGGATTAATGACCGGATGGCCGGGCATCGCAAGCGGGTGATCGACCTGTCCCGCAGTGCGGCTGAGGCATTGGGTAGTCTGCGGGCTGGGGTAGCTATTGTACGGGTCGCCAGGCTTGACCCGGCGCATGCGGCAGCCCTGTTCGCTGGCGAGGGGGAAACCGACGCGCGACAGGCGTGCCGGGCGGCGTTTGGTTTGCCTGAGATGCCCGATTTTTACGGTCAACCGCCGTCAGAGGCCGATTTTTCGCTGCCGGTGCAGGATTTGGGAATGCAGTGAAGATTACGGTGAGGTGATCCAGCGGGCGTTTGTAGTGATGTGCTTGGTCTACAATGTCCTACTTTCGGGAGATGAAGAAAAAAGCCATGGACAGCGGATTGTTGGTATTCATCGTCGATGATGACGAAATTATCCTGACCGTGTTGCGCGAGATTCTCGCGGGGCAATGTGCGGTCGAGTGCTTTACGTCGGTCGAGGCTTGCCGGGCGCGCCTGCCGGAGCGTCAGCCTGATCTGCTGTTGCTCGATCTGTCGTTGCCGGGGATGGATGGCTATACCTTCTGCCGCGAGTTGAAGGACGACTGGGAAACCCAGGATATTCCGGTAATTTTTGTCTCGGCCAACGATGACATGGAAACGCGTCTGAGTTGTTACGAAGCCGGAGGCGAGGATTTTATTCTCAAGCCTTTCGAGCCGGCCGAGATTCAGTGCAAGCTGCAGGTTGCCGAGCGGATCATTGCCAGCAAGCGGGCACTCAACGAGCAGGCGGGTTATGCCCAGCGGACTGCGCTTTCGGCCATGACCAGCATGGGTGAGTTGGGCGTGGTGCTGCAGTTTCTCAGCAAGTCTTTTGCCTGCAGCGATGTCGAGTCGCTGGCGGCAGCGATACTTGACGCAACCCGGCAGTGGGACTTGCAGGCAGCCGTTCAGTTGCGGCTCGACGGGCGGGTTTATTCGGTCAGTGCCCATGGTCCGGAAGTCCCGCTGGAAGTTGCGGTGCTCAACCATGTCCGTAACAGCGGGCGAATCTTCCAGTTCAAGTCGCGTTGTGTTTTCAACTACGGCAATCTGACGCTGCTGCTTAATAACATGCCGCTGGATGATGAGGAGCGGGCCGGACGAATTCGCGATAACGTAGCGCTGCTGGCCGAGGGGGCCGCAGCCCGGATGCAGGCGATTGAAAGTGATTTGCTGGCGCATCGTCGGCGCGAGGGGATCGAGCGGGTGCTGCCGAGGGTGCAGCAAGTGTTGCAATCGGTCCAGGCGGGCTACCGCCGCAGTTCCTTCGAACTGACGCAAAGCATGCTGGAGTTCGAGCAGGTGCTGGCCAAGTCCTTTGTTTCGCTTGGCTTGACCGAGGAACAGGAAGAATTCCTGACGGGGCTGACCGGCGAGCAGATGCGGACCATGGTAGCGTCACAGGATCAAGGTGCGCAGATCATCGATCAGCTGCAGGAACTGGCCGATTCGCTTGAGGCTTTGCTCAGGAACTGAAGTTTCGGGCCGCCAGCCAGCCGGCGACATGGTCGCCGGCTTTTTTTTGCAGCGCCGCATCCAGGCAATCGAAGTTGTCAGCGGCAAACGAATTGCTGAGCCAGGTGATTTGGCGCTTGGCCAGTTGCCTGGTGGCAAAAATACCCCGATCCCGTAACTCCCGGCGGGGAATCAGTCCTTCCTGCGCCTCCCAGGTCTGGCGGTAGCCGACGCAGCGCATCGAGGGAAGTTCGGGGTGCAGCGAGTATTTTTCCCGTAGCTGTCGCACCTCGTCATCGAGTCCGGCGAGCAGCATGCTGTCAAAGCGCTGGGCAATCCGCTCGTGCAGAACGCTACGGTCGGATGGGAGCAGGCCCAACTGCAGGAAGTCGTAGGGTGGGGGCGTGTGTTGGCTGGTGGCAAGCAGGGCCGACATGGTTTGCCCTGAAAGCAGGCAGATTTCCAGGGCGCGCTGAATTCGCTGGCTGTCGGTAGGGTGCAGGCGTTCTGCGGTCACCGGGTCAAGCGCCTGCAGTCGAGCATGCAAAGCTGGCCAGCCGAGACGCGCGGCGTCCGCATCGAGTTCAGCCCGAATGGCCGGGTCGGCTTGCGGCAGGTCGGCCAGCCCTTGTAGTAGCGCCCGGAAGTAAAGCATGGTGCCGCCGACCAGCAGGGGGATTTTTCCGGCTTGGCGAACTTCGGACATGGCCGCCAGGGCGTCACTGCAAAAGCGTGCCGCCGAGTAGCTTTCTTCCGGGCTGATCAGGTTGATCAGCCGGTGAGGGTGGCGTGCGAGTTCCTCGGCGCTGGGTTTGGCCGTGCCTGCATCCATGTCGATAAAGACCTGGGCTGAGTCAACGCTGATTAGCTCGCAGGGGAAACGCTCGGCGAGGTGCATGGCAAGGGCAGTCTTGCCGGATGCAGTCGGGCCCATCAGCAGGATGGCGGGGGGGAGTGAATGGGTGGAGCAGGCAGAATTCATGGCGGCGAATGCTATCACGGGTATCGGTGAATCTCCGGTAGGGGGCGATTCGGCGGCGGGTGGGGCGAAAGGCCTATTCTGTTTGTCCCAGTGCTTCTAGTACAATGGAAAGGTTTGCCTTGATCAAGGCGCAAAGAGAGTTTGTACAAGGGGTTGTCAATGAGTTTCGGGGCGGTGTTGGCAGTGTTGGTGGCAGGGGTTGGCGGCGATACCGGCGGGTTCGTGATCAATGCCTTCGACGTGGAAGGCGTTACGTTGTTTCCCGAAGCAGCCATTGCCCAGGTGGTTCAGCCTTACGTGGGTACCGGACGGACTCTGGATGACATCAACGCGGCTGCCGAAGCGCTGCGCAATGCTTATGAAAAGGCCGGCTACCCGGTGGTCAAGGTTTATCCGCCGGTGCAGGCGGCCGAGCAGGGGCGGATCAAGCTCAAGGTGATCGAAGGAAAGATTCAGTCGGTCCAGATCAAGGGGAGCCAAATCTACAACGCTGATAATATCCGCGCCAGTTTGCCGCCTCTGCAGGAACGGCGGCAGCCGAACACCGGCGAGATCGTCGCTGCGGTTGCAGCGGCCAATGAAAATCCGGCCAAGCAGGTGGCGGTTAACTTCCAGGCCGCCGAGCAGTTGGGTGATATCGATGCGATTGTCAATGTCACAGAGGAAAACCCGGAAAAAATCCTGCTGACTGCCGACAACATGGGGAGCAAGTCGACCGGCGTCAACCGCTACAGCGTTGGCTATCAGCATGCCAACCTGTTCAATCGCGACCACATGTTGACCCTGACGGCTAGCACCTCCTGGGATTACCCACAGAAGAGCCTGAGTCTTTCCGGGGGGTATCGGGTGCCGTTCTATGAAAGCGGTCTGTCCCTCGATTTGATTGCGGCCTATTCCGACTCCAATGCCACAACCAATGTCGGTTTTGGCAACGCCAATCAGTTTACCGGCAAGGGGGTGACGCTGGGCTTGCGCCTTAATCAGATACTCTCAAGCATCGGTGAATACCGTCATCGCCTTATCTATGGCTATGATTTCAAAGATTTTCGCAACGATTGCACGGGCGCACCCGACGCGCCGGGCAAGTGCGGCACGATTACTTCGCAACCGCTGAGCGTTTCGTATGTCGCGCAGTTGAATAACCCCGCTTATCAGTTGAACGGTAGCCTCGGTTGGTTTACCAACCTGCCGGGAGGCCCGAACGGTGGCAACCAGGAATACCGGCTCAACGCCAGAGGTGGTGAAAATCGCTGGCAGGCATGGCGCATAAGTGCAGGTGCGATGTTGCCGTTACCTGCGGATTTTCAGTTCCGGGTTGCTCTGGCCGGGCAAGTGACTGGTAACCGGCTGATTGCAGGTGAGCAATTCGGGGTTGGTGGTTCTGCCTCCGTGCGTGGCTACATGGAGAGAACCGCGACCGCAGAGAGCGGCTATAGTGTAAACGTGGAGTTGTACTCTCCGGATATCGGCAAGCAGCTGGGTGAGGGCGTTGGTTTGCGGGCTTTGGTGTTTCATGATTTTGGCCGAGTCTATTCAAACGCCGGTTCTGCCCAATTGCCGCTCTCCAGCGTAGGTGCCGGCCTGCGCTTCAATCTGGGACGCAGCGTTGCGTTCAAGATTGACGTCGGTGTCACTCAGGAATCGTTCGTTGGTGGTCCGGGGACCGGGATGAGTCGCCAGCGTGGCGATTCGTTCGGTCATGTGGCACTCAATATTTCGTTTTGATCCCGTATTCAGGGAGTTGCAAGATCATGAATTCTCGTCATCGCCCCGCCGCCCGCTGCACTCGTCCGGTTTTTGATTTTCGCCCATCGCTTGCTGCGATGGCGGTCGCCGCCTGTTTTGCCCATACCGGGGCCTTGGCCAATCCGGTCGGGCCACAGGTGGTCGCCGGTAACGCTCAGTTCAACCAGCAGGGCAGCACCTTGACAGTGACGAATGCGCCAGGGACGATCATCAACTGGCAGCAATTCAACATCAATGCCGGCGAAACCACTCGCTTCAACCAGCAATCGGCGAGTTCGGCGGTACTCAACCGGGTGCTGAGTAACGATCCGAGCAGGATTTATGGTCACTTGCAATCCAACGGGCAGGTTTATCTGGTTAACCCGGCCGGCATATTTGTCGGTCCGAATGCAGTCATCGATGTCAGCAAACTGATCCTCTCGTCGCTCAATCTGGCCGATGCCGATTTTCTTGCCCGCCGTTTCAGTTTCAATGGCGGGGGTTTTGGCCCAGTCGTTAACCTGGGGCGAATTTCCACACCGCTGGGCGGCAGTGTTTACCTGGTGGGTGGTGAAGTACGTAATGAGGGCATCATCTCCAGCCCCCTGGGGCAGGTTTTGCTGGCAGCCGGCAAGAGCGTCAGTCTGGCCGATACGGCAGGCCCGGAATTGTCAGTCACGATCGCAGCAAATGCGAACAAGGCCGTCAACCTGGGACGGATCGACGCCAACGGTGGCAGGATCGACATGTTCGGGGCGCTAATCGAGCAGCAAGGCGTTCTCAGTGCCGACAGTGCCCGCGTCGATGCACAGGGGCGGATCGTGCTGCGAGCAAGCGATACGGTGTCCGTGGGTGGTGCCTTGAGTGCTACCAATAGCCAGGGGCAGGGTGGGGATATCCGCGTTTTGGGCGAAAAAGTCGAGTTGACCGCAAAGGCGGCTCTTGATGCCTCCGGTGCTACTGGTGGCGGGACGGTGCTGGTCGGTGGTGACTGGCAAGGAAAGAATGGCGCCGTACCGAATGCGCAAACGACTGCCATGCAGGCCGGAGCAACGATCAAGGCCGATGCAACCGAACGAGGTGATGGCGGCAAGGTCGTGGTCTGGGCCGATGGACATACCGACTTCAAGGGGCAGATTTTTGCGCGAGGCGGTGCTCTCGATGGTAACGGCGGACGGGTCGAAACCTCTGGCCATCGGAGCATCGACTTGGGCGGGCAGGTGAACACCTTGGCCAGCAAAGGGAAAACCGGGTTCTGGCTGATTGATCCATCCGTCATCTGTTTTGTGCTGAACAGTGGTGATCTTTGCAGTACGACTAGCGAAAGTTACCCGGCGGCCACGCCAGCGCCGGTTTCAAAAGTCAGCAAGGCAAATCTTGAGTCGGCTTTGCTCAGCAGTGATCTCACCTATACCGCTACCGATTACATCGAGATTTTGCCGAATGGCGGGGTTTTCGAGGTTTCCAGCACTGTGCCGCAGGGGCGAAAAATCACGTTTGAGGCACCGTATATCTATGTCAATGGGACTTTTGATGCGAAGACCTCGGATACGGCCAATAGCCGTAACCTGGCCTTGTGGCTGAATGCAAGCTCTGGCTCCTCTTCCTCTTTTAGCACCAAGAGTAATGCAGTCGAATTTGGCCCGAGTGCCTCGATTCGCTTGCCGGGGCCGGGGGGCACGGTTTCCGACACGGCGGATACCATGGCCAGCGCGAGTTTCAAGGTCGAGGCAACCAAGGTGGATTTTGCTGCCAACAGCAAGGTCGAGGTGGGCGACTACAGCAGCAATAGCGGGATTGCGGCGCTTAAAGTCGGGCAGATTGCCGCAGCCAGCCCCGCAAAACTGGCGGCCGGCAATGTCCACATCGAAGCGGGTAGCTTTTCCAGTAATCTCGAAGTCAAGGCAAATACCCTCAAGCTGGACCCCAAGTCAGCCAATATCCAGCATTTGAAGCTCGGGGTGTCGATCTCCAACGATGCTTGCGGAGCGGGTAATTTCTGTTTTTCAGATGTGCATGAACTGTTTGCCAGCACCAGTTCATTGTCCAAGTTGTTGATCAAGAACCCTTATGATGTCGATGCTACCTATGGCGACATTTATTTAAGCAGCAGCTTTAATCCTCGTGCATCGACCTTGTCGATGCTGACCTCGGGTAAGGTTTTTCTTCAGTCGTATACCGTACCGTCGGTGTTGGCTGGCGGGACCTTGATCGCCAAGGGCGGGTCGGTGGAGTTGAGCGGAAGTTTCGATGCCGCCTCGGCCTCGGGGCTGAAAGTCCGTCTGGAGTCTACGGATGACGCCAGCGGCGAAATCAAGCTGGCCAGTGACGCGGTGATCAATATTCCAAAGACGGCTTCAGTGCAGGAAAATACTAACTGGTACGACGAAGCCGATTTGCGTTTTAACGGCAACAAGCTGCGGGTAAAACCTGGTGCTCAGGTGACGGTCGGGGGGGTGAATAACCGGGCCGGGATCGTGCAAATCTCTACTCGTTACTTGTCGGTCGAGTCGGGGGCCGAGTCGACTTTTACTACCGGCATCCTGGCTGCCGGGTCTCCAGACTACGAAGCATTGGGTAGCAGCTCAAGCATTGTGCCGCTCAAGGTGAGTGCCTGGACATTGGCGATGGTGCCCAAGGGGATTGAGCGCGATAACATCCAGTTGGGTGATGACAGCAATTGTCCTGGCAGCACGATCTGCATCAAGGATGTCAGCACCTATTTCTCAGGTAGCTGGAAGCAAACTGCCGTCAATACTTCGGGAACCGCCACCCTTTCAGTGGTCAGCGGTTTTCTGCAGCCTGCCGAGAGCCTGAGTCTTAATGCCGGTGGCAATCTGACCATCAGCACTGAACTGACGGCCAGCCGTGAGTTGGATATTACTTCCCAGAAGGGGAACATTGATCTCTCTTCGGGGACGGCGAAAGCCAGCTACATCTTTGTTCATGCCAAATCGAGTAGTGGCACGGTTTCTCTGGGCTCGACCGGTTCGCTGCAAGGCTCGGGGAGTCTGGCGCCTCTGAAGGAGCCGGGCAGCGCCAGCACCTATAGTCCGACAACGACGGACCCTACCGTAATCGTCGAATTGGGGGATTCCTCCTCGGGAACCAGCTACGGCGCTTTGTCACAGACCACGCCGGCCTCACAGATCAATGCAACGGGTAGTTCGAATGGAAAAACCTGGTTTCTGATCACTCCTTCCTCTACCAGCGAGCCGACATCTTCCTTGCCAAGCGGGTATCGAACCTATGCTGATAAATCTGCGCTGACTGCAGCAGGGTATTTGTCCAATTCAACCATCGCCAGTTCCGATTTGACCAATCGCAAATTCTATGCGGTTGGCACGGCGCCAACGGTTAGCAGTGGCGGCGGCGGTGGTGGCGGTGCCAGCACCCCGGCGCCAACCCAGACCCCGGCGCCAACCCCAAGTCCCACGCCCGAGCCAACAACGTCTCCAGTGCCGACCGTGCAGCCGACGCCGGATCCGAGCATCGTGCCGCAGCCAACGCTTGCCCCGGAGGGCACGCTGCTGCCGCAGCCGACAATCGCACCGGAGAAGGTACAAGAGCAGGTGCTGGAACAAAACCGTTTGCTGACCGAACTGCAGAAACAGGCGATTGAGGCGCAGCGCGGAAAAAATCCCAATTTCCCGCAGCAGGCTGAGGCACCGGTTCAGGTCGAGCGCAACCTGATCAACAGTTTCATGCAATTGAGTGCTGCCGAAACCGAGGATGCCCTGAATAAACTGATGCTGAGCGGCAATCCCTTGCCGTTGACGCGTGAGCAACTGCGCGAGCGGATTGGCCTGGCCCGATTGGAGTCGGAGTCGATGCGCAAGGCCGCAGAGAGCAAGCAGCTGGCCGCAGAGGCCAAGCAGGCGGAAAACGAGGCCAAGCAGGCAGAGAGTGCGGCCAAGACTGCTGCAAGCCCGGAGCAAAAGGCGAGTGCGGAACAAAAGGCTGAGCAGAAGAAATTCGAAGCCGAGATCAAGCAGACCCTCGCCGAAAGCAAGCAGGCTGAGGCGGAGAGCAAGCAGGCCGAGGCCGCTGCTCAGCTCGGGGAAATCGAGGCACGCAGTCAGCGTTCGGCGGGGGGGCGGACTGTGACCGAAAAGCGGGTCGAGGAAAAGCGGGCCGAGGCTGAGGTCAAGCAGGCCGAGGCTGAGGTCAAAAAAGCCGAGGCCGAGTTGAAACAGGCCGAGGTCGAGGGTAAAAAAGCCGAGGTCGAGCAGAAGAAGGCCGAGGTGGAGCAGAAGAAGGCCGAAGCCGAGCAGAAGAAGGCGGTTGCCGAGCAGAAGGCCGAGGCTCGGAAAGTTGCCGAGGAAACGCGTAAGGAGCAGCGCAAGGAAGAAGTGGCCAGCGCATTCTCTACTCTTCCGGCTGGGGCCTCGAAGGCTCAGATTGCCGATGTGCTGGCCATGCGCCGCGAATTGAAGACCGAGGTGCTGAAGCCGGCGCTGGAAACCGTCGAGCGTAATCCGAAGGCTGCTGATCTGCCGCCTTGCGGTAGTGGTGCGGTGGTTTGCGTGCCGGAGGGCAGCAACCAGAATGCTGAACTGCCGCCGCCTCCGCGTCCGACGGTCTCCTTCCTGCCGCAGATTCAGCGCAAGGTGGCGTTGATGATCGGGATCAACAATTACTCCGATTCCAATATTCCGGCACTGGAAACTGCTTTGCCCGATGCCCGGGCGGTCGGTGATGCGCTCAAGAACCAGATGGGCTACGACGTCAAAACCCTGCCCAATGCTAGCCGGGCGGATATTGTGGTCGCTCTCAACCAGTTGGCACGCGAGGTGGGGCCGAATGACTCGGTCACCGTTTATTACGCCGGGCACGGCTATCTGAGCGACAAGAACAATACCGGCTACTGGATTCCGGCAGATGCCAAGAGTACGTCGCCGGATAACTGGATTTCCAATAACGATGTGGCCAAGCTGTTGAACAATATTCCGGCCAAACAGGTGATGCTGGTTTCCGATTCCTGCTATTCCGGCTCGCTGGCCAAGGAGCAGACGGTGGGCTCCCGCACTTCGGTCGATCCGAATGCAATTCTGGCCAAGCGTTCAGTGACCGTGATGTCCTCGGGGGGGGAGGAGCCTGTCTCTGACGAAGGCAAGGATGGGCACTCGATTTTTGCCTACAGCTTCATGAATGCCTTGAAGACGGTCAGCAAGTTTGACCCGGCCAGCAATCTCTTCGATGCGGTCAAGGCACAGGTGACGAAGGAGTTTCCGCAGAATCCGCAATATGCCGGCTCGGCTTCGGCAGGGCATACGCCGGGTGGGGATTTCCTGGTCGAGGTACGCTCGTACCAGTAAGCGCAGAACGCCGTTTGGCAAAAAGGCCGCATTTTCCCTGCGGCCTTTTTTTCGTCTGCCGGGCCGAGCCCGCGAGTGCGAGCTTTCCTCGGTCGTCCTGGCTTGGCGCCTGCCAAGGGGGCGGAACTGCCAGAATCCGTGCGGCCGGGAAGCGGTGTGGCTTATTGCCCGCGCAGGAACAGTCTGTCGAGTTGGGCCAGTGACAGTGCGCTCCAGGTCGGGCGGCCGTGGTTGCATTGGCCGGCGCGCTCGGTTTCCTCCATCTGCCGCAGCAGCGCGTTCATTTCCGGCAGGGTTAGCTGGCGGCGGGCGCGGACTGCGCCGTGGCAGGCCATGGTCGCCAGCAGTTCGTTGCGGCGGGCGGTGATCAGCTGGCTGATTCCGTGCTCGCGCATTTCTGCAATCAGTGCCCGCGCCAGCGCGGCCGGGTCACCCGATTGTAGCAAGGCCGGGACGCTGCGCACCGCCAGCTGGGTCGGCCCCAGCGGGGTGATTTCGCAACCGAGCGTTGCCAGTGCTTCGGCGTGTTCCTCGACGGCTGCAACATCGAGCGGATCGGCATTGAACACGGCCGGGATCAGCAGTGCCTGGGTCGCGACCTCGCGGCTGTCAAAGGCGGTCTTCAGCTTTTCGTAGAGGATGCGCTCGTGCGCGGCGTGCATGTCGATGACGACCAAGCCTTCGGCGTTTTGCGCCAGGATGTAGATGCCGTGCAGCTGGGCCAGCGCGTAGCCGAGCGGTGGACTGTCACGGTCGACCGGCTGGGGCGGAGGATTCTCGCTGAGCGCTGGCGGACGCGGGCTGTGACCACCCGGCGCGTCCAGCGTCTGGGTCGCGCGGGCAAAGGCGAGATAGGCCGCAGCGGTGGGTTCGGCAATCCCGAGTCCGCCTTGCTGCGGTGCCTGCCAGGCGGGTTTTTGCGCGGTGGGCGGGTTGACCGTGAAAACGGTGGGGGCCGGCTGGCTCTCGCGGGCAGCCGGGCTGACCGGAGTCGTGGACTGCCCGCTGAAGTTTTCTGGCGTGCCGCGATTTTCGGCCAACACGCGGTTGACCGCGTGATAGACGAATTGGTGCACCGCCCGCGAGTCGCGGAAGCGAACCTCGGTCTTGGCCGGATGCACATTGACATCGACCAGCGCCGGGTCGATCGCCAGGAACAGGCAGACCGCCGGCTGGCGGCTGCCGTGCAGCACGTCGCGGTAGGCCTCGCGCAGCGCGTGGGCAATCACCTTGTCGCGGACGAAACGGCCATTGACGAAAACCGTCTGACCATCCTTGCTCTCGCCAGCGAGGGTTGGGTCGATCACGAAGCCGAACAGTTCGAGCGGCCCGCCGGCGGCGTCCACGCGCCGGGCGGCACCGATGAAATCGTCGCCCAGCACGTCGGCAATCCGCCGTGGCGCATCCGCCGGTGCCCATTGGTAAAGCAGGCGGCCGTTATGGCTGAGGCTGAAGGCGACGTCGGGCCGGGTCAGCGCCAGGCGGCGGACAGCGTCGGCGCAATGCGCGAATTCAGTGCTTTCCGACTTGAGGAATTTGCGCCGGGCCGGGGTGTTGTAATACAGATCGCGCATCTCGACCACGGTCCCGGCCATCAAGGCCGCCGGCTCCGGCGTCGCGCCCGGTTCGCCCTTGAGCTTCCAGGCGTGGCTCGCCCCGCGTTCGCGGCTGGTCAGGGTCAGGCGGGCGACCGAGGCGACCGAGGCCAGGGCTTCGCCGCGAAAGCCCAGAGTGGCGACCTTTTCGAGGTCGTCGAGGTCCTTGATCTTTGACGTGGCGTGCCGGGTCAGTGCCAGTTCCAGCTGCTCGCGGGCGATGCCGCAGCCGTCGTCGGTAATCCGGATCAGCTTGACCCCGCCTTCCTCAAGGTGAATCTGGATGGCCTTGCTTTCGGCATCGAGGCTGTTTTCGAGCAGTTCCTTGAGTACGGAGGCGGGGCGTTCGACCACTTCGCCGGCAGCAATCTGGCTGATCAGCAGGTCGGGGAGGCGGGCAATGGTCGGCATGGGGGCGGATTATAGCTTGCGGTAGAATCCTGCTTTCTCTTCGTTCGTCCATCATGGAATTCCTCGGCCAGTTTCTCGATCTCCTGCTGCATCTCGACAAGCACCTGGCGCTGCTGGTGCAGCAACACGGCTTGTGGATTTACGCGATCCTGTTTTTCATCGTGTTTGCCGAAACCGGCTTTGTCGTCTTCCCGTTTTTGCCCGGCGATTCGCTGCTCTTCGTGGCCGGTGCGCTGGCGGCGATCGGTGAGGGCGGCATGGACCTGAGCACCTTGATGGCGGTGCTGACCATCGCTGCCGTTCTCGGCAACACGGTCAACTACCAGATCGGCAAATATTTCGGGCCCAGGGTTTTCCACTGGGAAAGTTCGCGCCTGTTCAACCGCGCAGCGCTGCAAAAGACCCACGCCTTTTATCAACTGCACGGCGGCAAAACCCTGGTGCTTTCGCGTTTCCTGCCGTTGTTCCGGACTTTTGCCCCCTTCGTCGCCGGTATTGGCGCGATGCCTTTTGCCCGTTTCAGCTTTTTTAACCTGATCGGAGCGTTGGCCTGGGTGGTGTCGCTGTGCCTGGCCGGCTACTGGTTCGGCAACATGCCCTGGATCAAGCAGAACCTGTCGCTGGTGATCGTCGGCATCATCGCCTTCTCGCTGCTGCCGGTGCTGCTCGGCTATCTCAAGCATCGCGCTGCCTGATGCCGGTTGCCCCTGTTCTGCCGCTGGCCGCACTCATCCTGCTCGGGCTGGCGGCTTGCTCGACGCAACTGGGCAAGAATGGACAGCCAACGACCACGGTCGACCTGAAATATCTGGCCAAAACCGAGGTTGACCGGATTGCCGACCTCAATCGCCAAGAACTGGTATCGGGTTTGATGATGCTGGCCGACAAGTTGTACCGGCGCAATCCCCGTGAATGGAAAAAGGCCGGCCATCCCAGCCGTGAGGCGGCGCTGGAGCGGCTGAACCGGCGCCAGGCGCCACTCTGGCCTGAACTGACCGGCTTGCGCGAAGGTCCGGCGGCAGCGCTGGCCTTCAGCGATTCCTATGGTGGCGACCGCGTTGCGGCGCTGGTTTACGGTCTGCTGACCATGGTCGATGCGGCTTTCGAGCACAAGGAAAGTTTTTACCTGTTCGACCAGCTCGATGAACGCAAGCTGTACAACTGCGCGCGCAATGTCGAGGTCGCAGTGTGGAAGCTGGCGCATGACCGTAGTGCCGCCGGCGAGGCTTTCCTGCTGGCCAACGAACTCGATCCGGCCAACCGCAACCTGTCGTTCGAACGCGAATTTGGCCGCCTGATCGGCCTCCTCGATTTTCTCGCGCGCGTCGTTGCCGACCGCAACGGCCGCAGTTTTTCCCGGCTGACACAAAATGTCGCCACGATGATCTTCTTGCCCGTAGGTTTATTGAAATGAAAAAAATCGTCATCCTGGTTTCCGGTCGCGGCTCCAATATGGAAGCCATGCTCGCCGCTCGCGCCGCTGGCCAGTTGCCGGTCGAGATTGCCGCCGTGATCAGCAACCGCCCTGACGCCAAGGGCTTGGAAACCGCCGCCAACGCTGGTATTGCCACGCGCAGCCTGGACCACAAGGCCTACGCCAGTCGCGAAGACTTTGATCATGCGCTGGCCGCTTGCATCGACGAGTTTTCCCCCGATCTGGTGGTCCTGGCCGGGTTCATGCGTATCCTGACCCCGGACTTCGTCCGTCACTACGAGGGCCGCCTGCTCAATATCCACCCGTCGCTGCTGCCGTCCTTCCCCGGCCTGCACACGCATCAACGGGCCCTCGACGAAGGCGTGCGCATCCACGGCTGTACCGTGCATTTCGTGACGGCCGAACTCGATCATGGTCCGGTGGTCATCCAGGCCGCTGTGCCGGTGCTCGACAGCGACGATGAAAGCACGCTGGCGGCCCGGGTGCTGCGCCAGGAACACAGCATTTATCCGCAAGCGGTGCGCTGGTTTGCCGAGGGCCGGCTGCGGCTGGAAGGCGGCAAGGTGCGCCTGGCGGCCGAGTTGGTCGCCGACTGTGCCTTGATCGCGCCGCAACTGGCCGGTTAAGCGCGGGCCGGCGGCTTGCCGATGCTGCCTTTGCTGGCTGCCTTTGCCGCCTCACTGGCCTTGCATGCCGGGGCGTTGTTCGGGCCGGAAATTCCCTGGCCGGTGCTACTGCCCGAGGTCAATCCACCCTTGCAAGCCGAATTGCGGCCGTTGCCGCGTGTTGCCAGCGAACCGGCGCCGGTGATGGCGATGCCAACGCATCCGCCACGGTCGACTGGCGAAAAACGCAAAAAAGCTTGGCCTTTGCCGGCTGCCGAAGCCGCAGTACCCGAAGCGCCGCTGGTCGAGGCCATGCCGGCTGGCGGACCCGCCGACGCAACGCCGCAGTCGTCGGAACCGGCGTTGCCGGCTGTGGTTCCAGCGGCTCCCCGTTTGTCGGGTAGCGGATATATCCGCTACCAGGTGAGCAAAGAATCCTTGGGGCTGGTCATCGGCTGGGTCGAGCAGGTCTGGGAATTTTCCGGCGATGGCCGTTATCGCCTGCGCAGTCGCAGCGAAACCAGTGGTCTGGCCTCGTTGTTCCGACCGGTGCGTTTCGAGAGCGAGAGTGCCGGCCGGCTGGTTGTCGACGGTTTGCAACCGGAGTTTTACCGAACCCGCAAGAACGGCCGGGACCTGGGGGAAAATGCCGATTTTGATTGGTCGACCGTGAGCGTTACTCTGGCGCGTGATGGTCGGATGCTGCCGGTGCAGGTCGGCACCCAGGACTTGCTTTCCTTTCCTTACCAACTGGCCTATCTGTTGCCCGCTGGTGGTGCCGGCACCCTCGGCGTGGTCAGCGGGCGCAGTTATGAGGTGCAACAGCTCGAAGTGCGCGGCGAAGAAACGATAGAAACACCCGCCGGGCGTTTTTCCTGCATTCACCTGCTGGTGCGTGGCGGTAACCTGACCGAAGTCTGGCTGGCCTTCGAGCATTCTCATCTGCCGGTTAAAATTCGCTTTACCGATAAAAAGGGCGAGAGCTATGTCCAACTCGCCCAGCAAATCGGCAGCGGTGACCCGCCGCTGCCCGAGCCGAATACAGGAAATCCATGACACGCCACTCCTCCAAAAACAATGCTCCTTCCCCTTCTCCGGCCAAAGGCGCCACTCCGGGGGCTGCGCCGCGCAGTGCCCGCTTTACGCCGACCTTGTTCGTCCATGCCGAAGCACTGCTGACCCGCTTGCTCCGCTTCGAGCATCCAGCCGATGCGACGGTGTCCCATTACTTCCGCGAACATCGCCAACTCGGGCATGCCGACCGCGCCTTCATCGCCGAGAGCGTGTATGCCGTGCTGCGCCGCTGGCGCAGTCTGGAGGCACGGTGCCTGGCTGGTGGTGCGCGCGTGACTGTGCGCGGCCTGCTGCTGGCGATGTTGGCAACGGTACGTGGCTGGAGCTTGCGCGAACTGGCGCCGGTCCTCAAGGAAAGCGAAGAGCCCTGGCTGGCTGCAGCCAAAGCCTGCGATGTTGCAACGCTGGCACCGGCGGTCGCCTGTGACCTGCCTGATTGGCTGTATCAGCAACTGGCGGAAAATTATGGCGCCGCAGCGGTCCCCGAACTGGCACAGGCGCTGAATCAGGCTGCGCCGCTCGACCTGCGGGTGAACACGCTGAAAACCGATCAGGCTGCCCTGCTCGCAGCGCTGGCGGCTGATGGCATTGCCGCCAGTGCGGGGCGTTGGTCGCCGTTGGCGGTGCGCTTGCGCGACAAGCCGGCGCTGGCCAAGCACCCGCTATTTTTGGAGGGACATTTCGAGGTTCAGGATGAGGGAAGCCAGTTGCTGGCCTGCCTGCTGGCGCCCAAGCGGGGCGAAGCGGTGGTCGATTTTTGCGCTGGGGCCGGCGGCAAGACCTTGCTGCTCGGCGCGCAGATGAAAAATACCGGCCGTTTGTACGCCTTTGATGTCTCTGACCGGCGGTTGGCCAACATGAAGCCACGGCTGGCGCGCAGCGGCCTGTCCAATGTGCATCCGATCCGCATCGAACACGAGCGCGATACCCGGGTCAAGCGCCTGGCCGGCAAGATCGACCGGGTGCTGGTCGATGCTCCGTGCTCCGGCCTGGGGACCCTGCGCCGCAACCCGGATCTGAAATGGCGGCAGGCGCCGCAATCGGTCAGCGAACTGACCGCCAAGCAGGCAGCGATCCTGGCGGCTGCGGCGACTCTGGTGCGCCCCGGTGGGCGCCTGGTTTATGCCACGTGCAGCCTGTTGACCGTGGAAAACTTCGGTGTCGTCGAAGCCTTCCTGGCAGCGCATCCGGATTTCGTGTTACTGCCAGCGAGTGACGTGCTGGCCAAACAGCAGATCGAATTGCCCGGCACGGCCTTGAGTGCCGATTGTCTGCAGTTGCTGCCGCAACATCACGACACGGATGGGTTTTTTGCCGCCGTGCTGGAGCGTCGGGCATGAACGGAAAAAGCCCGGCACTCAAGCTGCTGAATGAGTTATGGGCGGATGTGGCCGATCCCGATTTTGTCTGGCAGGTTCTGGCCTTGGCCACCTGTCTGCTGCTTGCCTGGGCCTTTGCCCGCTGGTGGTGGGGGCGGCAGCACGACTCGGCCGGGCACCTGAAGCAGGCCAGCGCCCGGCTGGCCTTCCCGCTGGTCGCCTCGTTGCTGATCGGGGTGGCCCAGTTTGCGCTGGCACCCTTTGTCCATGTCAACTTGCTGAAGCTGGCACAGCCGCTGCTGGGGGCCATGGTGCTGGTCCGCACCGTGGTTTTCGTACTGCGCCAGGCTTTTCCGCAGGCTGGCTGGCTGGTTGCCTGGGAACGGATCATCGCAGCCCTGGTCTGGGGCTGGCTGGCGCTTTACATCACCGATCTGGCCCCGTATGTGATTGAGGCCCTGGAATCGGTCAGCTTCAAGCTCGGCAAGCAGAAACTCGATCTGTGGATGCTGCTGCATGGCCTGGTCACTGTTTTCCTGACCGTGGTTGTCGCATTGTGGGTAGCTGGGGTAATCGAAGGCCGGCTGATGCGGGTCGAGTCACTCGATTCCAGCCTGCGCATCGTCGGCGTCCGCGTGGCCAAGGCCTTGCTCACGGTGGGTGCGCTAATCACCAGCCTGTCGTTGGTCGGGATCGATATGACCGCGCTGTCGGTATTTACCGGGGCGCTCGGGGTCGGGCTGGGGTTCGGCCTGCAGAAGATCGCCAGCAATTACGTTTCCGGCTTCATCATCCTGCTCGACCGCTCGATTCGCCTCGGCAACATCGTTCAGGTCGGCAACGATGCCGGCCAAGTGACGCAGATTACCACCCGTTACACCGTTCTCAAGCATCCCGGTGGTACCGAATACATCGTGCCTAACGAGGCGTTGATCGGCAGCGTCGTCCAGAACCAGACTTATTCCGACAGCCGGGTTCGCCTGGCGACGACGATCGGCGTTGCCTATGCCAGCGATCTGGAATTGGTGATGCGCCTGATGAGCGAAGCGGCCGCCACGCATCCGCGTGTGCTGCCGGACCCGCCCCCGAAGGTATTGCTGACTCAGTTCGCCGACAGTGCAATTAACCTTGAATTGGGTTTCTGGATCGCCGATCCTGAAGAAGGGCGAGGTAATGTGCTCTCGGATGTGAATTTTGCCATTTGGAATGCTTTTAGAATTCATGGTATCGAGATACCCTATCCGCAAAGAGAGGTTCGCCTGCTCGGCACTTGAGTGTTTGCGCGGAATGTTGGTTCGCTCCCGTGGCGCCCGGTGCTGACCGACCAGGGCGACGGGAGACAGGGATGAGTGGTGAGCAAAAACAGATAGCCGGTGGCGGGTTTCCCCTGCCCGGTTTTATTGTCAGCGGCCCGCAAGGAATCGCGGTCGAGTTGGCTGCGCTCGATTCCCTGGCCTTGTTTCCTGAATTTGTGCAGTCGCTGTTTGCCAGCGGCAATTACCTGGTCGGACTGGATTACCCTTTATTCCAGAACCTGTTGTTCCACTGGTCGCTCGACGATATCGCTGCCGAACTTGAGCGGCGTGAGCAGGTGGGGGAACCGTCGACGGTGTTTTTGGCCAAGGCCGTGACGCTTTTCCTGCCGGAGCGCAAAGCGCTGTATCGCGGGCTCAAGATCGATAGTGAAGGACGGGAGGCGGAGTACCTGTTCGAGCCGCTGTTCATCGAGCGTGAGGAGCAGGAGGCGGTTTTCGGGCCGCCCGACGAACACGGTGACCCTACGATACTGGAGTACAGAAGCAAAACGCTGAGCGAGCCGGCCAGGCTGGAACTCGATGAACTGGTGGCCGCCGTCTGGCTGGGCGGGCTGCGTCTGGGAATCGATCTTGACCAGGTCCGGAGTGCCATTCTTGCAGCGGGTACTCAGTGGCAGGTGATCGCCCGGCAGCAGGCGCCGCAGCCCGGCCACGATGCAAGTCTTGAGGAGGCCTCCAGCACCCTGCACCGGGACAATACGCCGAAGATACGTCCCGATGGGCGCCTGGACTTGTGTCAGTACGCCAATCGCTTTCCTCAGGTGTTTTGCGACGACGTTCTATTTCGCAAATTGCCGAAGCAGGAAGGCTTGCCCGGGCGGGATGTGCGGGGACGCCTGCTGGCTCCCGAGCCGGTCAAGGACTTTGACCTGCATGCCCTGGCCGGAGAGGGGGTGCGTCTTGAGGCCCGAGAGGGGCAGCAATGCCTGTTGGCTGATCGTGACGGCTTTGTCGATATCGAGCCGCAGAGCGGCAAGATTTCGGTAATCGAAAAGATCGTCAATCGCGAAGGGGTCAGTTCGCGTACCACCGGCAATCTTGCGCTGAGTGGCGATGAGTACGAGGAGCATGGCGAGGTTCAGGAAAAGCGCCGGGTCGAAGGGCTGCACATGACCTTCCTGGCACCGGTATATGGGCATGTCGTGTCGCGTGGTGGGCGGATTTCCCTCAAGTCCAATCTTGGGGGGGGAGTGGCGGAAAGCCCGCAGGGCACGATCGTGATTGAAGGCGGTGCATCGAATGCCCGAATCGACGCTCATGGGGGCGAGGTCATCGTCAAGCGTGCCGAATCCTGCACCATTTTTGCAGCCAGGGTTCAGGCGGAGCATCTGGTCGGCTGTACGGTGGTTGCCGATGCGGCAGAGGTCGGGGTGCTTGAAGGAGGGGCGTTGGCCTGTAAACTGGCGACTATCGGCTGTAGTAGCGACCGGCGTGGAGTTCCGGCTCTGGTCAACTTGCGCTTGCCCGACCCGGGACCGTTGCAGGCACGTGAGTCGGCCGTGCAGCAGGCGCTGGCGGAGACCGAGCAAGGCATTGCCGGTCGCCAGGAGGTCTTGCGCGAATTGCGCGAACAGCGAGACATGAAAACCTATTTTTCACTGCATGCGCGCATCAAGTCGGGGGAGCAGGTCTTGTCTCAGCCGCAGTTGGCGCAATGGAATGCACTGGTGGCAAAGGTGTCGCCGTTATTGCGGGTGGCCCAGAAAATAACCGGGGAAATCCAGGGGTTGCGCCAGCAACTTGAGACCCTCGGGAATGAGCGGGATGCGGTTGAGAAGGCGCGCAGCGAGGCAGGTTTGGGCGTGGCGTGCGCAATCAGCGAAGTGCAGGGGGAGACCGAGGTTCGGGCTTGGCGCTACCCAGCCACGGCGAAGGCGCCGCATTTGCTGCCGGCCAAGGAACTGCAAACGGCAATGACCACTGCCTGTGTTGCGGTTGATCGCTTGTTTTCCGACGACCACGGCCAGTTTCACTGGCCCTGAGCCCGGTGAGGGAATGGGGACAGGGGGCGCTGCGGTTTTGCTATTCCTTGCGCCGTTTCTTCCAGTGCTGTCGTACGAGTGCGATGGCGACACCGGCACAGAGTGCTGCCAGCAGTGCCTTCAGTGGCTCTGCCTGGCCTTCGGCCAGCCAGTCAAAACCGGCAACGCCGACGAAAACCCCCAGGCTTTCGTTGATCGGCAGATGGTCGGCAAAAGCCATTAGTTGGCCGTACCCAGTTGTTTGCCGGTCGCCGGAAGCATTCCAAAGAGATAGTCGCGGGCAGCGGCGATAAATTGGTGGATATTGCTTTCCATGATCCTCTTTTCCTCCTGTAGGTTTTGTTGTTCCATCATGGGAGGGATTTTAGGAAAGACCGACAGTTTACGTCTGTGGCTGATGCGTGGTGGGTAGTAACGTCGGGTGTGCTTGCGTGACGTTGTGTAACAGGCGGGGCTGGGTCATCCTGGCCGGTGGCTGGGCCAGCATAGGGTCAGTCGGGCGCCGCCGAGAGGTGCATCGCTGGCTTTGGCCGTTCCTCCGTGCAACTCCAGGACGCGGCGGGCAATTGCCAGGCCCAGTCCATAGCCGCCGGTGGCTCGATCACGAGAGCGGTCAAGACGCGTGAAGGCAGAGAAAATGTGTTCCCGTTCATCACTGGGAATGCCGATGCCGTCGTCATCTACGTGGATTTGGACGCGGCTGTCGGCGAGTTCGGCACTGACGACAATCCGTGTACGGGCATATTTGAAAGCGTTGCGTAGCAGGTTGCGCAACGCATAAGGCATTGCTTTGCGATCCAGATCAACCGGGCAGGTTTCTGGCAATTGGCTGCAGTCGACCGTGACGTCGAGGCTGCGCCCAAGAACGCGGACGTTGTCCACTTCGTCGGTCAGCCACTCAGCCAGATCAACGCTGGAAAAATGCGGCTCCGGTGCCTCCCGCTCGAAACGGGCATAGGTCAGGCTGGTATCAATCAGATGGTCGAGTTCATCGAGGTCATCTTCCATCATCGACCACAGGCGTTGACGCTCCCCTTGCTCGTCGGTTTCGGCAAGCATTTCCAGTGCAAAACGCATGCGGGCAATCGGTGTGCGTAGTTCGTGCGAGATGCCGCAGGAGAGTTCCCGGTGCGTTGCAATCAGTTGCTGGACACGCTCCGCCATCCCGTTCATGGTGTCTGACAGGGGGGCGAACAACTGGCTGCGCGCACAGGGGGCGCGCGCTTCGAAGTCGCCGTCGCCGAGTGCGCGAGCCGTCTGGCGGAGTGCTTCCAGGTCGCGCCAGATCGGGCGTACCCAGAACCACAGTGCGATAGCGAAAATTACTCCGGTCAGGCTCCAGGTCAGCAGACGCAGCCTCAATTCGAGAGGCATTCTGTCGGTGAGTTCCGGATTGCGGCTGGAGGCAAGTGGGCCAACGACCAGAACGCGGCTGCTGGTGCCCAGTCGGTGGTACATGATGTCGCCGTCGTGGTCGATGGCAATGTCGCCAGCATCCAGTTTGGTGACTTGAGCAGCGGTCAGTTTTCGATCCAGGGTAATTCGTTCAACGATATCCAGGCGGTAAGAGAATTTCTCGTCGAGTTCCTTGATTTTCCTTTCCCAGGTATAGCGGGGATGGCGGAAAAGTTCGTCTTCGATCAGGGTGATCGTACCCCGCATGAAACGACGGGCGTAATCATCGGTGATTCCCCGCTGGGCGGTCGAGATGACGAAGTCGGCAGTGAAAGCGATGGCAACGAAAGATCCCATCGCCAGTAGATAAAAATTGAAAAACAGCTGCGATAGGCTGTAACGGCCACTCCGCCAGCGAGGCAAGGCAACCCGGAACAGCGAGCGGGCGAGACCGGCGCGCCTCCGCTCCTCCGGGGGCTGCTTAGTTCCAGTCATGCTTGCTGAACAGGTAGCCTTTGCCGCGTACGGTCTTGATCCGGGTGGGGTTTTCCGGGTCGTCGTTCAGCTTTTTGCGCAAGCGCGAAATGCGTGCGTCGATCGAGCGGTCGAGACCGTCAAAGCCAATGCCGCGTAGCTCCTGCAGCAGGTCGTCGCGCGACAGGACGTTGCCGGCATGCGAAGCAAGCAGCCAGAGCAGGTCAAACTCGGCGGTGGTCAGGTCAATGGTCTGGCCGGCGAGGCTGGCATTGCGAGTCACCTGGCTGATCCGGAACTGGCCGAAGACGAGGCTTTCATCGTCGCCGCCGGAGCCGCCGGTGGCTTCTGTGGCCGGGCGGCGGCGCAGCAGGGCCTTGATCCGGGCCAAAAGGACGCGTGGCTGGACAGGCTTGGCAATATAATCGTCGGCCCCCATTTCAAGACCGAGAATTTGGTCGAAATCCTCGTCGCGGGCCGTCAGCATCAGGATGACGCCTCGATAGGCCGGGCGGACGGCGCGGCAGACTTCGAGTCCATCCTTGCCGGGAAGCATCACGTCAAGAATTACCAGATCGGGTTGTTCTTCCAGAATGCGTGCTTCGGCGGTATCACCGCGAGGTTCGATGCTGACAGAAAAATCGTTCTTTCCGAGGTACTCGGCGGTGAGTTCGGCTAGCCGGGTGTCGTCTTCGACAAGCAGGATACGGGTATTCATGCGCGGATGTTAGCCGGGCTTGCGCCTGCGGTCCAGTTTTCCACTGGCGGCTACCGGACAACTGATGAGCAGTGCTTCGCCCTCGGGAAGCGAGATGGCCAAGGTTTCTCCATCGCCGTCGGCGGCTGCACAGCGATAGACGGTTAGCCCGGTGCAGACTTCGGCACTCAGCACTTCATGTTGTCCAAGATGGTCTGCGAGTGCCTGGCGGGTAATCCGTTGATATTCGAGTTGCGGTTTACGGCTCATTCCGCAGCAGTCTCCAGTGCTTTTCCTTGGTGCAGCATCAGGGTGAACTCCTCGGCCGGGACTGGGCGGCTGAAATAAAAGCCTTGTAGTGCGTCGCACCCGTATTCCCTCAGTAGTCCGAGTTGTGCTTCATTTTCCACGCCTTCGGCGACGACACGCATGCCTAGGCGGTGCCCCATGGCAATGACGGCATGGGCGATGGCGGCATCGTCGGCATTTTCATGAATGTCGCGAATGAAGGAGCGGTCAATCTTGAGTACGTCAATCGGAAAGCGCTTGAGGTAGGAAAGGCTGGAGTAGCCGGTTCCGAAATCGTCGAGCGACAGCAGGGCTCCCAGATTTTGCAGATCTCGCAGTGTGGCCAGCGTATTTTCCAGATCGTGCATCATCATGCTTTCGGTCAGTTCGAAGCCTAGTCGTTCTCCTGCAATCCCGAACTCCTGCTGAGCCGCGCTGATGGTATCCACCAGGTCGTCCTGCCGGAACTGGCGGGCTGAGAGATTGATCGAGACGCGGAGCGGCGGCAAGCCATGACTGTCCCAGTCGCGCAGGTCGCGGCAGACCTGGCGGATGATCCATTGGCCGAGCGGGATGATCAAGCCGGTTTCTTCGGCCAGGGGGATGAATTCACCTGGCTGAATGCGTCCGATGCGGGGGTGCTCCCAGCGGATCAGGGCTTCGGCACCGGTGATTCGACCGCTCTTGAGCGAGACGATCGGCTGGTAATGCACGATCAGTTCGTTGCGTTCCAGTGCGCGGCGGAGGTTGCCTTCCATGTCCAGGCGGTCTAGTGCCATATGGGTCATTTCTGGCGTGTAGAAGCGATAGTTGTTGCGGCCGTGCTCCTTGACTCGGTACATCGCGACATCGGCGTTGCGTAGCAGGGCTTCGCCATGCTCCCCGTCGCGGGGGTAAATCGCAGCGCCGATCGATGCGGTCACGTATATCTCCTTGCCTTCGAGGTGGAAGGGCTGGCTGAACGCCCGCAGCACTTTGCTCGCAACGATGGCGAGATCATCTGCTGCCTGCAGTCGGCCAACGACGATCACGAATTCATCTCCGCCCAGGCGGGCGACTGTATCGCTGTCGCGCACGCAGGTTCCCAGGCGTTGGGCAACGTGCTTGAGGAGTTCGTTGGCGGGGGTATGGCCGAAGCCATCATTGACCAGCTTGAATCGGTCTAGGTCGAGTAGCAGTACTCCTGCCAGCAGTCCATCGTCGCGGGCCTGGGCGATTGCCTGGCCGATCCGGTCATTGAGCAGGTTACGATTGGCCAGCCCGGTGAGAGTATCGTGGTTTGCATGGAAGGCGAGTTGTTGCTCGTAATTGATGCGTTCGGTGACATCATTGATGATGCTGACGAAATGTGTGGTCATTTCCCCGGCTTCGTCGCGAACCGGGGAAATGTAGAGTTCATTCCAGAACAGGGAACCATCCTTGCGGTAGTTGCGAAGAATGGCGTGGCCGTCGTGGTGATTGCGCAGTGCATCGCGAATCGTGCTCAATCCCTTCTGGTTCAGGTCGTCGCGGACCAGAAAGCGGCCGCTGATTCCGATCACCTCGTCCGGGCGATAGCCGGTAATCCGCTCAAAGGCAGGATTGACATACACAATCGGATGGTCGAGTTGGGTTGAGGAGGTGATCATTACTCCGTTCGAACTCGATTCGAGGGCTCGGGACAACTGGCGGAGGCTTGATTCCATGCCGCTCCGGGCGCGCTCTCCCCGCATTCTGGCCAGGGATTCGGCAAGGTTGTCGGCAACAATATGCAGTAACTGTTGCTCGTCGGCGTTCAGGCCGGTTGCGCTTTCGATTCCCAGTAGCCCGAGGCATTCGCCGTTGTGTTCGATTCTGGCGATCAGGTGGGCAAGTCCGGAGGCTTCAAAGCTTGCCCAGTCGACCGGCGGGGTATCTTTCGCTGCTGCCGCGCTGAGTTCGGCATAGGTCTTGCCCTGTCCTGGGGGAAACAGGGCAATGCAGGCCGTCCGGTAGTCGCCGGTATCGACCAGGGTTTGGCAGGTGTCGCCAAGAAGTTCGTCTTCGTGGCAGCAGGATTGTCGCAGGCGCGCAATGGCCGCAAGCAGGGCCAGCAAAGAACTGCCACTGCGACCCGGTTGTCCGGATGGCAGGTGCGGATTGTGGTGTGGCACGGATTGTCTTCTCCACTATTTTTGCCATTACGGCTTATATTATTGGCCCGCATTATGCGGGCAGTTGCGCGGGCTGGCAATTCGCTTGCCGATTCTCATTTGCGCGCAGACTGATGTCTTGGAGAGAGTTTATGCAGCAACGTGATAATCCTCGGGGTGGGCCGGTTTTGCAGAGTTTGGCCGAGGTTCCCGATCGGGCCTGGTTTGCCGCGCTGGGGCTTGGGGTATTCGGTTTGGTCGCAGCCGGGATGGCTTTGCAGCAGTTGGTCAAGATTGCGCCTTGTCCATTGTGCATAGCCCAGCGAGTCCTCTATCTGCTGATTGCGGGGCTGGCGTTGGGGGGGGTCTGCTGGCCGCGGGGGCGTTCCTTGTGGTCGGTTTTGATTGGCGCGGTGACTTCGTTGGGGTGGTTGATTGCAGCCTACCAAAGCTGGATGCAGGCTTACCCGCATCTGGCACCGGAGTGTAGCTATACCGATCCAAATGTCCTGGAGCGCCTTGTCGATTGGCTGGGGATGCACTGGCCATCGCTGTTTTTGGCGACCGGGTTTTGCAGTAGCCGGGACTGGGAGTTTATTGGGTTGTCGCTGGCAAACTGGTCTTTGTTGGTGTTTACCGGAATTCTCTGTTTTGTTGGCTGGTTGTCGGTGCGAAAGCACTGAGTTTCGGAGGGGCCCTGGCGTACGTCAGGGCAAAAAAACAAAACCCGCCGAGAAGGCGGGTTTGTCGAAAGCTGGAGAAGCTAGGGCTGAATTACTTCAGCTTAACTTCCTTGTAAGCCACGTGCTTGCGTGCCTTCGGGTCGTACTTCATGAACTCCAGTTTTTCAGGCGTCGTACGCTTGTTCTTGGAGGTGGTATAGAAGTGACCGGTACCCGCAGTGGATTCCAGCTTGATCTTTTCGCGACCGCCTTTGCTAGCCATTTTTCAGTCCCTCTTGATTAGATTTCGCCACGGGCACGCAGATCGGCCAGAACGGAATCAATGCCGTTCTTGTCGATGATGCGCAGGCCGGCGTTGGAAACGCGCAGGCGGACAAAGCGGTTTTCGCTTTCGACCCAGAAACGACGGTACTGCAGGTTCGGCAGGAAGCGGCGCTTCGTTTTGTTGTTGGCGTGGGAAACGTTGTTCCCAACCATCGGGGCTTTACCCGTGACTTGGCAGACTCGCGCCATGATGGTGCTCCAGAATTCGCTAAGAGAAAGCCCGGGATTTTATCCGTATTTTGCTGGTTAGTGCAAGTTCTATTTGGATTAAACCTCGTTCAGTACGCATGGCTCATGCCAGGAGTCCGCGTTCGGCAAAGGAAAGGGGGGCTTGGTTACCGGCAACGATGAAATGGTCGAGCAGGCGGACATCGATCAGGGCCAGAGCCTGGCGCAGGCTGCGGGTCAGCAGCTCGTCAGCATTCGAAGGCTCGGCAACGCCGGAGGGGTGATTGTGGGCGAGAATGACAGCAGCAGCGTTATGGGTCAATGCCGATTTAAGCACTTCGCGCGGGTACACCGAGGTTTGCGTCAGGCTGCCGGTAAACAGTTCTTCGCTGCTGATCAGGCGGTTTTGCGCATCCAGCCACAGCGCCAGGAAGACTTCGCGGGAACGGTGGGCGAGTTGCAGGCGTAGCCAGTCGCGAACCTTGTCGGGTGAGGTGAGGTTGTCACGTTGCTCCATTTCTTGGCTGAGAGCACGGCGGGCCAGTTCAAAGCTGGCTTTGAGTTGTGCGGCTTTGGCTTGGCCAATGCCGGGGGTTGCCGCCAATTGCGGCAGTGAGGCGCTTGCCAGCGCGGCCAGGTTGCCATCGAAGCGCTGCAGCAGTTCCCGGGCGAGGTCGACCGCGCTTTTGCCGCGGACGCCGACGCGCAGATAGATTGCCAGCAGTTCGGCGTCGGAGAGGGCGGCAGCACCTTGGGAGAGGAGACGCTCGCGTGGGCGTTCGGCAGTTGGCCAGTCACTGATTGCCAAAGGGTTTCTCCGGTCTTTCCAGTAGAATTCGTGCTTTTGCATTCTAGCGGTTTGAGCATGGATTTGCATGACAAAAGCATTGTTATTGGCGTGACCGGCGGGATCGCCGCGTACAAGGCGGCGGAACTGGTGCGTCTGCTCAGGAAGGCGGGGGCCAGCGTGCGCGTGGCGATGACCGAGGCGGCAACGCATTTCGTGACGCCGACAACTTTTCAGGGCTTGTCCGGCCAGCCGGTGTATGTTGATCAATGGGATGCCCGGATGCCGAATGCAATGGCACATATCGATCTCTCACGGCAGGCAGACCTGATCGTCGTGGCACCTGCTTCAGCTGATTTTCTCGCCCGGATTGCCCACGGAATGGCCAACGATCTGCTCGCGACCATGGTTTTGGCCCGCGATTGTCCGCTCTTGCTGGCGCCGGCGATGAATCGGCAAATGTGGGAAAATCCGGCGACCCAGCGCAATGTCCGGCAGTTGCAGGATGATGGAATTGGCTTGCTCGGGCCGGCTTGCGGCGAACAGGCTTGCGGTGAGGTGGGGGCTGGCAGAATGCTGGAGCCGGAAGAAATTCTCGAAGAAATCCGGGTCTTCTTCACGCCGAAGATTCTTGCCGGCAGGAAGGTGCTGATGACTGCGGGTCCAACCTTTGAGGCCATTGATGCCGTGCGCGGGATCACCAACCTGTCGTCCGGGCGCATGGGTTACGCACTGGCCAGCGCGGCCCGGGCTGCCGGGGCCGAGGTGACCCTGGTCTCCGGGCCGGTGGCTTTTCAGGCTCCGGCCGGGGTTGACCGTGTCAATGTGCGCAGTGCCCTCGAAATGCATGCCGCTGTGATGGCTCGGGCCGCTGCGGCCGATGTATTCATTGCGGTGGCGGCAGTGGCCGACTATCGGGTTGCCGAAGTCGCCGAGCACAAGCTGAAAAAGGACCAGGGCGGTGTGCCGCCGATCCGCCTGGTCGAGAACCCCGATATTTTGGCCGAGGTGGCGGCTTTGCCGGCCCCCCCGTTTTGTGTCGGCTTTGCCGCCGAGAGCCAGAATCTTGAGGACTACGCCCAGAAAAAACGCGCCAAGAAGAAGATTCCGTTGATTGCTGGCAATTTGATTCAGGACGGTTTCGGTGGCGACGACAATCGCCTGGTTCTGTTCGATGCGAATGGCGCGCACCCTTTGCCGCCGGCATCCAAGTTAGCACTGGCGCGGCAATTGCTCGAGCATGTGGCGCGCCTGTTGCCTTGACGCCCTGGCGGGTGGGTACTGCAGGCGGTGGCTTGCGGCCACCCTGATGACCGGATGCTCCGATTTTTAAACTGATTTTTGCAGGACAACCATGCACCGTATCGACGTCAAAATTCTTGATTCACGCCTTAATAACCAGCCGCCGCAGTATGCCACTCCGGGCTCTGCCGGTCTCGACCTGCGCGCTTGTCTGGAGGCGCCGCTAACGCTGGCTCCAGGCGAGACCACGCTGGTTCGTACCGGGATGGCGATCCATCTCGCCGACCCGGGGCTGGCAGCGATGATCCTGCCGCGTTCGGGGTTGGGACACAAGCACGGGATCGTGCTGGGTAATCTGGTCGGGCTGATCGACAGCGATTATCAAGGCGAACTGATGGTTTCGCTGTGGAATCGTGGTCAGGCCGATTTTGTTCTCAACCCGCTGGAGAGGATTGCCCAATTGGTAGTGGTTCCGGTGTTGCAGGTGGGGTTTAACGTAGTTGATGAATTCCCTGAGTCGGAGCGCGGTGAAGGTGGCTTTGGCAGTACCGGCAAGCATTGATCGGACGGGGGTATTTCTGGCAGCAGACTTGAAAGCGCGGCGTAAGCAAATTACGATTTAATTATTTTCTTTTATTGGGGGTCGGGGGATGTCGTATTGGTCACACCGTTTTGCTGTTGTCGCTGCTGCGCTGACCGTCAGCCTGCCAGTTGCTGCCGCTGATCTGGCGCGTGCGGAAGAGATTGTTTCCGGGCGTTGCTTCCTTTGCCACGGGATGGAGGGAGAGTCCGCAAGTCCGGTGTTTCCCAGGCTGGCGGGGCAACACTCCGAATACATCGCCAAGCAGCTGGCCGATTTCAAGTCGGGCAAGCGCAAGAGCGATACGATGAAGCCGCAGGCCGAGGAGCTCAATCCCGAAGAAATGAAGGCGCTTGGTGCTTTCTTTGCCAACAAGCCGGGTAAGGCACGGCGTGCCTCCGATCAGGAATTGCTCGGGGTCGGCAAGTTCGTATTCAACCGTGGCAACTCTTTTTCCGGCGTTCCTTCCTGTGCCAGTTGCCATGGTGAGCGTGGGTTGGGGACGCCGCACCTGCCGCGGCTCGCAGGCCAGCATCCGCGTTATATCGAGGATCAGCTGAAGCAGTTCAACAAGCGGGAGCGGACTAACGATAATGCGATCATGCATACCATCGCTTCGAAACTCTCGGAACTTGAGGCGCATGCGGTGGCCGAGTACATCGCAACCCTTGACTGAGCTACGCCGAATCGAGCCTGAAGCCGGGTTGCCGCCCGGCTTTTTTGTGCCAGTGCGTGCTGTTCAGGATTCGCTGGCGATGATGGTTTCAGTTCCCGCGAGCCAGCATTCGATGGCTTTTTGAAGTTCGTCCAGCGCATCGTCGAGGGTATGCAGCAGCTGTTCGCTGGCATTGATTTTGCCCTCGCGCAGTTGTGCTTCCAGTATTTCTGCCTGTTGTTGCAGGTGGCTGCTGCCTGCTTGGGCGCAGAGTCCCTTCAAGGTATGAGCGGCGCGGATCGCGGTTTCTCCGATAGGGCTTTCGTGGCGCAAGGCGGTCTGGCAGCGCTGGAGTTCGTCTCTGATCGCGCTAGGGATTTCGGCAAGAATATCGCGGGCAATCGCCAGGTCGCCACCCAATTGTTCCATGACGCGGGCGGGTGAAAACAGGCTTGCTGCTGCCTGCGGGTTGCCCGGGAGTGCTGTGGTCGCCGCCGGCACTGGCGCGTCCTGGGGTTGTAGCCAGCGCTGCAGGGTGGCTGCAAGCAAGGGCGGATTGACCGGTTTGCTCAGATAATCGTTCATGCCTGCGGCCAGTGCGGCTTCCCGGTCGCCTTCCATGGCATTGGCCGTCATTGCGATGATCGGAATTTGTGGCTGCCGGGTTTGGCGGGACTGGTTGCGAATCGCGCGGGTGGCCGCATAGCCATCCATGACCGGCATGCGGCAATCCATGAGAACCAGACCATAGGTTTGTTGGGCCAGGCAGTTCAGTGCCTGCTCACCGTTTTCGGCAACATCGGCCGAATAGCCGAGGCGGTGGAGTAGTGCGAGGGCAACTTTCTGGTTGACCGGATTGTCTTCAACCAGCAGCAGACGGGTATCTTGCCGGGGTAACTCGGGCTCAGCCGGAGCCGCTACCGGGAGCGTGCCGGTGGTGCCGGCTTGCCTGCCAAGCCGGGCTAGTGCCGCGAGCAGGGCGCCTGCACGCAGTGGGCGATGCAGGCATTCGGCAAAACCGGCTGCCCGGTAGCGCTCCCATGTCGAGCGTTCGCCGGCGCGGGTGAGCAGCAGACAGGGTAGCCCTGGCGGTAATGCGGCGAGGTTGCCCGGCAAGAGGCGAGAGTCGAGCAGCAGCGCGCTGGGGGCCGGGTGGGCCGCGAGAACGGCAGGCCAGTCGGCGAGTTGGTCGAGCAGGATGGGCTCCCCACCGGCATGGCGGATATGCGCGGCAATCATGGCGGCAACGGCGGCGTTTTGTTCAAGCAGGAAAAAACGCTGTTGTGCGAGGTTGACCGTGGAAACGGTGGTGGTGCCGGGCGGGATTTGCAGCGGTAACTCCACCCAGAAGCTGGCGCCTTGTCCGGGTTGGCTGGTCACCCCGATCTCGCCCTGCATCAGTTCAACCAGGCGACGGGCAATCGACAAGCCCAGTCCGGTGCCTCCAAATTCCCGGGTGGTCGAACTGTCGGCCTGGGTGAAAGGCTGGAATAGTCGAGCCTGGACATCTGCGGCGATACCGATGCCGGTGTCGCTGATTTCGCAACGCAGGCGCGGTGGGGTGTCCGGCAGGACTGTGATGCGCAGCACAACCTGGCCTTGTTGCGTGAATTTGACGGCGTTGCCGAGCAGATTGAGCAGGATCTGGCGCAGGCGTCCGGGGTCGCCGAGGATTTGCGCTGGCAATTCGGGGGCCAGATCCGCCAGCAGTTCAATGCCTTTTTCCTCAGCCGGGAGATTGAGCAGTTCGACGATTTCCTCGGCGATTTCAATCAGATTGCAGGGGATGTTCTCGACCTCCAGGCGACCAGCCTCGATTTTCGAGAAGTCGAGAATGTCATTGATCAGGCCCAGTAGCGCGCGAGCACTGTGCGCTGCGGTTTCGGCGAATTCGCGCTGCTCGGCGTCGAGGCGGGTAGTTAGCAGCAATTCGGTCATTCCCAGGACACCGTTCATCGGGGTTCTGATTTCATGGCTCATTGTTGCCAGGAACTGGTTTTTAGTCCGGCTTGCCGCTTCGGCAGCTTCCTTGGCCAGTTGCAGGTCGGTGATGTCGATGCGTAGCCCGACAAACAGCCCGCTCCCGGTCCTGCGGTCGATGAAGCGCAACCAACGGCCATTGTCGATCTGTTCTTCGCGAATCCGGTTCCCGTCCAGGTGTTCGGCCATGCGCAATTCAATCCAGGCTTCTTCGCAGCCAGTGGCTTGCGGGAAAACACCCCCATAGACCCCGGCGCGCAGCATTTGCGGATAGGTGTTGCCACGGTGCAGGCTGCTGGCGATCAGGGGGAACAACTCGCGGTATTTCTGGTTGCAGTAGAGCAGCCGGTCTTCAGCGTCGAACAGGACAAAGGCAGCGTCAATTGCATCGATCGCGGTTTTCAGGGTTTCCTCGCTATGCTCCAGGGCTTTCTGGACGGCACCGATTTCACGTTCCCGCGAACTGGCCAGCGAAGCTGCCAGACTGTTGATGGCGGTTGCAACTTCACCGGATTCGCCGCGCAGGGGAGGGATTCGTTGCTCAAGGTCCTGCGACATCCGCTCCAGGCCTTCCTTGATCGTTGCCACATCGCGGGTCAGGCGGCGTACGACCAGATAGACGGCGAGCAGGGTCAGCAGTAGTGCCAGCGAGGCGTAAGCCAAAATGCTGCGCTGCATTTCACTGACCTGCCGGTCAATGTCGGCCAGCAATTCGTTGGCCCAGATGTAGCCCAT
The DNA here is from genome assembly GCF_041378895.1 of Dechloromonas sp. ZY10. Classification (NCBI taxonomy): domain Bacteria; kingdom Pseudomonadati; phylum Pseudomonadota; class Betaproteobacteria; order Rhodocyclales; family Azonexaceae; genus Dechloromonas; species Dechloromonas aquae. The sequence goes on along the minus strand of NZ_CP144212.1, from coordinate 2,617,767 downwards.
GACCCGCCCGTCGGCAATGATCGGAGTCATGGCATTCATGATTTCGCCGCGTACCTGCAGGCCGCTGCTGACCATGGCGACGCCCCGGGTCATGACCTCCCGGCCCGGGTGATCGGACGCGATCCGGACGCCGACTTTGTCGCGGAATTCACGGCTTGGGCTGTAGGTGATGATCGCATCAAGTTCGCGGTGATAGAAACCGAGGCCGACACCGGGAAAGGCCCCGGCAATCCGGTCGGTTGCCTCGCTCAACTGGGTGTTGAGAATCCGGACGCGCTCCGTGCCTGGCTGTTTACGGCTGTCAGCCTGGGTTTCGATCAGCTCATAACCGCCTTGCCGCTGTAATTCGCTCAGCAGCATTCGGGTGATTCCCAGCAGGTGTCGCTGTTTCTCTTGCAGCAGTGCGTCCTTGCTGCTAAGTGCCAGCAGGTAGCCGCCGCCGAGGATGATCAGGCCGATGATCGGAGCCAGTGCCAGCATCAGCCGGGAGCGCAGGGTGTGCGGGCGACGCAGGCGCAAGGTCGAAGGCATGGTGATGGCGAGAGTCGAAAAACAACGATTTTATCGTCATATGCCCGAGCCGCCATCCCCCGTATGGAGCCCTGTGTAAACTTGCTGCGGTTCGACAGGGTATGAAAAAAGCCGCCCGGGGGCGGCTTCCGCAGTTTCAGGCGGGGTTCAGGCGAGCATGTCGGCCCAGATATTCTTGGCCCAGCCCAGCGCCACCTTGCCTTCGAGCTCGTTGCGCGCGGCCGAGACGCCGCCGGCGCCCTTGACCGGTTGCACGGTCTTGGTGGCGCTGTCGTACTGGTGCACCGAGGCGACGTGGATCACGTTTTTGGCATCGACAAAGCTGTAGCAGGTGTTCATCACCACCGGGCTCGGGTTCGGGGCCTCGCCGGCGAGCAGGTTAATGATCGCTGCGGCGGCTACCTTGGCATGCTGGTTGGCCATGTGGCCGGACTTGGGCATGGTCGGCGCCGGGAAAATCGCATCGCCGATGACATGGACGCCCGGGGTGTTGGTCGATTCCATGGTCAGCCAGTCGATGTCGACCCAGCGGTTGTTGATCAGCTTGAGTCCGGCCTGGGCCGCGATCTGCCCGGCGCGGTGCGGCGGCACGATATTGAGCACGTCGGCCTGGAACTTGTCGAATTCGAGCACTGCCGTCTTGCTGGCGACCTCGACATCCTTGACTTCGCTATTGTTGCGATAGTCGATGATGCCCTTGTACAGGTCGTTCCAGGCTTTCTTGAAGAGCGCTGGCTTGGACATCACGTCTTCGTTGGCATCGAGAATCACGACCTTGGATTTCGGCTTGTGCTTCTTGAAATAGTCGGCGACCAGGCAGGCCCGCTCGTAAGGGCCGGGTGGGCAGCGGTAAGGTGCCTTGGGTACGGCCAACGCATAGACCCCGCCGTCCTTCATTTCTTCCAGTTGCTTGCGCAGCGCGATGGTTTGCGGGCCGGCTTTCCACGCATGCAGGATCTGGTTTTGCGCTTCCGCCGGCTTGAGTCCGGGGATTTCGTCCCACATGAAATCGATCCCCGGCGACAGTACCAGCCGGTCGTAGCTCAGGGTGCCGCCGGCTTGCAGCGAAATCGTGCGTTTGGCGGCGTCGACCGTGAGTACCTCATCCTGCAGCACGCGCACGCCCCATTTGCTCTTCAGGTTGTCGTAGCTGACGGTAATGTCGGCCATCGTCTTGGTGCCGCCGATCACCAGATTGGAAATCGGGCAGGAGATAAAGCTTGGGTTGCGTTCGATCAGCGTGACTTGGACCGCGCCTTCGCTCCACATCCGAAGGTACTTGGCCACCGTTGCTCCGCCATAGCCGCCACCGACCACGACCACGTGGCCGCCGCTCTTGCCGGCACCGGCGCAGCCGTACAGACCGGCCATGGCGGTGGCGGCCGCACCGGCCTTGAGGAAATCACGTCGTTTCATCAGCATCATGTTCGTCTCCCTTATTTTTGAGCGGCAAAGTAGGCGGCGATCAGCTCAAGCTGCGCATCGGTATAGCCTTTGGCAATCTGGTGCATGATCGACGCCGGCTTGTCGCCGTTGCGGAAGTCGGTCAGCTTTTGCAGCGTGGTGGCCTTGGGCACGCCAGCCAGTGGTTCCAGGCCAGAGCCGGGAGCCGCCAGGGCCTTGCCGTTGGTGCCGTGGCAGTTGGCACAAGTGGCGGCCAGGTTGCGGCCCAGATTCGGGTCGGTGGCCTGTGCGGCTGTGCCGACAGCGAACAGGCAGAGTGCAGCGACGGTGGTATGCAACTTCATCGGGACATCTCCTCTGAGTGGTGTTGTTATGCCTCGGACGATCAACCTGACGGGTGCGACCAGGCTTCCGGCAAGGCTCGAAGGTTAGCGGGCTTCGCCAAAAAAAGCATCCGTTGAGACTGAACTATCAGTGGTTGACTATATAATTGCATAGTTATACAGTAATTCTTGACTGAAATCAAAATGGATCATGGACGAAACCGTACGAGTCTTTGAACAGGTGGCGCATTACTTCGGCTTGCTCGCCGATCCGACCCGCCTGCGCATCCTTTCCTGCCTGTGCGCCGAGGAGCGTCCGGTGCATGAGGTGGTCGAGCATATCGGGCTGACCCAGGCCAATATCTCGCGCCATCTCAATATCCTGTACCGGGCAGGAGTGGTTGGGCGCCGGCGCGAGGGAAGCACGGTCTATTACCGGGTTACCGATCCGAATTTCGTCGATATTTGCCGCACCGTGAGCATTACCGTCGCCAGCCGCGACCTGGGGGAGCAAATGGGTGTGATCGGCAGATTGTCAGCCAAAGAACTCTAAACACGCAGAGGGGAGCCATTCGATGGTGGATTACAAGCAACAACCGGGGCGGCTGCGGCCGGCGCCGGAAAACTTCCTGTCGGAGGAGCAGGTCAGGGCAGTCGGGGCCGGGCGCCGCGATTTCCTTCGCCGCAGTCTGCTGGCGGCAGGGGCAAGTCTGACCGCGCCGCTGGCGGCACGAGCCAGCGAGGGTGATCCGGCGATTCTGGAGTTGCCGGAGTGGAGCACCACGCTCGGGCAACCGGTGGCCACCCGTCCGTATGGTCAGCCTTCGAAGTATGAAAGCCAGTTGCAGCGCCGCGAATCGCCGGGCCTGACCCGGGTTGGCGGGGCGTCAGTGTCGTTCTGCCCGTTGCAGGGCCTGTTCGGGATCATCACCCCGTCGGGCCTGCATTTCGAGCGTCACCACCAAGGTTGGCACGATATCGACCCGGCCCGGCATCGCCTGATGATCAATGGCTCCGACCCGGCATTCCTGAAAAAGCCCAAGGTCTACACCATGGACGAACTGATGCGCTTGCCCTCGGTGTCGCGCATTCACTTCATCGAATGCGGTGCCAACACCGGACTGGAATGGGGCAATGTGGCCGTGCCGACGGTGCAGTACACGCACGGGATGCTTTCCTGTTCCGAGTTCACTGGCGTGCCGCTCAAGCTGTTGCTTGAGGATTGCGGCGTCGATTACAAGAAGGCCCGCTACGTGCTGGCCGAAGGTGCCGATGGCTCGTCGATGACGCGCACGATTCCGATGGAAATGGTCGAGAGCGGCGAAGTTTTCGTCGCCTACGGGATGAATGGCGAAATGCTGCGTCCCGAGAACGGCTACCCGCTGCGTCTGGTGGTCCCGGGCGTTCAGGGCGTGTCCTGGGTCAAGTGGCTGCGCCGCATCGAAGTCGGTGACCAGCCTTATGCGACCAAGGACGAAGCCGTGCACTACATCGACCTGATGCCGAACGGTCTGCACCGCCAGTACACCTCGATCCAGGAATGCAAGTCGGTGATTACCACGCCGTCCGGTGGCCAGACCCTGCTGACGCCCGGGTTCTATAACATTTCCGGTCTCGCCTGGTCGGGGCGCGGCAAGATCAAGCAAGTCGATGTCTCGGTTGATGGCGGCATCAACTGGCGGACGGCCCGCCTCGAAGGACCGCAACTGAGTAAGGCGCTGACCCGTTTCAATATCGACTGGGTCTGGGACGGCAAGCCTGCCCTGCTGCAATCGCGGGCGATTGACGAAACCGGCTACGTCCAGCCCGGCTACGGCCAGCTGCGGCAGGTTCGGGGGACCAAGTCGATCTATCACAACAATGCAATCCAGACCTGGAAGGTCGTCGAAAACGGGGAGGTGACCAATGTCCAGGTTCTCTAAAACCTTGCTCTGCCTGGCGCTCGGTTTTTCGGCTACGAGCCTGTCGACCGTGGTCAGCGCCTTTGATCGCTATCAGGGGATAGGCCGCCAGGCCACCCCGGCCGAGGTCAAGGCCTGGGATATCGACGTGCGGCCCGACTTCAAGGGTTTGCCCAAGGGGTCCGGCAATGTCGACCGGGGGCAGGAGTTGTTCGAGGATAAATGCGCTTCCTGCCATGGTTCCTTCGGTGAGTCGAACGAGGTGTTTACCCCACTGGTCGGCGGCACCACCAAGGAGGATGTCAAGAATGGCCGCGTCGGCGGCTTCGTCAAGGGCGACATTCCGCAGCGCACTACCTTCACCAAGGTCGCGACGATCTCGACGGTCTGGGATTACATCTACCGCGCCATGCCCTGGACTGCGCCCAAATCGCTCAAGCCGGACGATGTCTACGCCATCCTCGCTTACTTCCTGAACCTGGCCGAGATTGTCCCTGCCGATTTCACCCTGTCGGACCAGAACATCGCCGAGGTCCAGAAGCTGATGCCGAATCGCTACGGGATGACGACCGACCACGGCATGTGGCCGGGGCCGGCGGCGAAGAAGGGGGAGATCGGTAACGGTGGCATTCCCGATGTGAAGAACAGCGCCTGCATGAAGAACTGCAAGCCGGAAGCCAAGGTCAGTTCGACCTTGCCCGACTATGCCAAGACCGCGCACGGCGAACTGGCCGATCAGAATCGCAGCTTCGGTCCGGTGCGCGGTACCCGTACCCTCGGGTCGGCCGCTGCCAAACCGGCGGCCGCCGCCAATCCGGCGCTCGAACTGGCCAGCAAGAACGGCTGCATGGCCTGTCACGGTGTGGCGCACAAGATTGTCGGCCCGGGCTACAACGAAGTCGTTGCCCGCTACAAGGATCAGGCCGATGCCGAGAGCCGCCTCTCCGCCAAGGTCAAGAACGGTGGCCAGGGGGTCTGGGGCAGCGTGCCGATGCCGCCGAACGCCCACCTCAAGGACGAGGAAATTTCGCAGCTGGTCAAGTGGATCTTGTCCGGCGCCAAGTAACGCATCACCTACCTCACAGGAGTTGTCATGAACAATCAACGTCGTAATCTACTCAAGGGCAGTTCCGGCGCCGCGTTGCTGGGCGTCCTGGCTGCAGCCGGTCTGATCAAGCCGGAGCTGGCGCTGGCCGACTGGAACAAGGCTGCGTTTGACGCCAAGAGCATGGCCGATACGCTGAAGGCCCTCGGTGTCAGCGCCTCGGTCGACAGCAAGGATGTACAGGTCAACGGTCCGGACATCGCCGAAAACGGCGCCGTGGTTCCGGTCGGCGTGACCTCGTCGCTGGCTAACGTGAGCATGGTCGCGGTACTGATCGAAAAGAACCCGAACGCGCTGGCCTGTACCTTCAACCTGCCGGAAGGCACGGAGTGCAACGTCCAGACTCGCGTCAAGATGGGCCAGACCTCGAATGTCTATGCCCTGGTCAAGGCCGACGGCAAGTTCTACATGGCGACCAAGGAAATCAAGGTCACCCTGGGCGGCTGCGGCGGCTAAAACGGGGGCAAGGCGACTGCGCGTACCGGAACCGCGTTGCATCTGGCTGTCGTGCGGATCGCACTACTTCACCGATGCGCCTGGTTGGGCCGTGGTCCGCGATGCCTTTATTCCCGTTTTCACACTTACTGAGTTTAGGAGATAGCAACATGGGCAATCCGATGAAAATCCGCGCCGCCGTCAAGGATGGTGTGACCGAGGTCAAGGTACTGATCAGCCACGAAATGGAAACCGGCCAGCGCAAGGACGCCGCCGGGGCGTTGATTCCGGCCTGGTTCATCACCGAACTGACCGCCAAGCATGGCGACAAGGTGGTGCTGCAGGGGGAACTCGGGACCGCCGTGTCGAAGAATCCCTATCTGGCCTTCCGCTTCAAAGGCGGGGCCAAGGGCGACAAGGTCAGCGTCGCCTGGAAGGACAACAAGGGCGATTCACGCACCGACGAAGCCACCATCGGCTGATCAACGATCGCCGGCCAAACCTGAAAATCCGGGTTTGAGACGGTTGACCGTAAATCTGCCCGGCGGCCGGGCTGACGTGCCGCTGCAAGCCGGGATTCGCGCGAATTCCGGCTTTTTTTCGGATGGCGCCGGTCGGGCGTCGCCACGACCAAGGATCAGGGGAAAAATATGAGTATCAATCGTCGTGAATTTCTGCAGATGCTGGCGGTTGCCGCAGCCGGCGGCATGGCCTTGCACAGCGAACTGGCGCTGGCTGAAAAGGGGGCAGGCAAGCTGTACGAAATGCCCAGATTCGGCAATGTCAGTCTGCTGCACATCACCGACTGCCATGCGCAGTTGCAGCCGATCTACTTCCGCGAACCGAATGTCAATCTCGGTTTCGGCGAGCAGTTCGGCAAGGTGCCGCACCTGGTCGGCGAGTCGCTGCTCAAGCATTTCGGCTTCCGTCCGAATACGCTGGAAGCCCATGCCTTCAGCTCGCTCAATTTCGAAAAGGCGGCGCAGACCTATGGCAAGGTCGGCGGCTTCGCGCATCTGGCGACCCTGGTCAAGAAAATGAAAGCCAGCCGGCCCGGTGCCTTGCTGCTCGACGGCGGCGATACCTGGCAAGGGTCCGGGACCGCGCTGTGGACCAATGCACAGGACATGGTCGACGCCTGCAAGGCACTGGGCGTGGACGTGATGACCCTGCATTGGGAGGCGACCTACGGCGAGGAGCGGGTCAAGGAAATCGAGGAAAAGGATTTTGCCGGGCGAATCGACATTGTTGCCCAGAACATCAAGACTACCGACTTCGGTGATCCGGTGTTCAAACCCTATGTGATCCGTCAGATCAACGGCATTCCGGTGGCGATCATCGGTCAGGCTTTTCCCTACACCCCGATTGCCAACCCGCGCTGGCAGGTGCCGAACTGGAGCTACGGCATCCAGGAAGAAAACATGCAGAAGACCGTCGACGAGGCGCGCGCTGCGGGTGCACAAGTGGTGGTCGTGGTGTCGCATAACGGCATGGACGTCGATCTCAAGATGGCCGGCCGGGTTCGCGGCATCGATGCGATTTTTGGCGGCCATACCCATGATGGCGTACCGGCGCCGGTGGTGGTCAAAAATGGCGGTGGTCAGACGCTGGTGACCAATGCCGGCTCGAACGGCAAATACCTCGGCGTGATGGATTTCGAGGTCAAAAACGGCAAGGTCGCCGATTTCCGCTACAAGCTGTTGCCGGTCTTCGCCAACCTGCTGCCGGCTGACCGCGAGATGCAGGCCTTGATCGACAGGATTCGCGCGCCTTACCTCGACAAGCTCAACGAGCAGCTGGCGGTGACCGAGGGCTTGCTCTATCGGCGCGGCAATTTCAACGGGAGTTTTGACCAGTTGATCCTGGATGCCCTGATGCGTGAAAAGAACGCCGAAATCGCCTTTTCCCCGGGCTTCCGTTGGGGTACCTCCTTGCTGCCGGGGCAGGTGATCCGGATGGAGCACGTGCTCGACCAGACTGCGATCACCTATCCGTGGACCACGGTGTCCACGATGAGCGGCGAAATGATCAAGACCGTGCTTGAGGATGTTTGCGACAACCTGTTCAACCCCGATCCGTATTATCAGCAAGGTGGCGACATGGTGCGCGTCGGCGGCCTGCAATACACGTGCGATCCGACCGCCCGCATGGGCCAGCGGATCCAGAATCTGACCCTCCACGGTCAACCGCTGGCAGCCGGCAAAAACTATAAGGTGGCCGGCTGGGCGCCAGTGGCGGAAGAAGCGAAAAACTCCGGTGAGCCGATCTGGGAACTGGTCGCCCGCTACCTGCGTGACCTCAAGACGGTCAAGCCGGTCACCCTCAACCTGCCGACGCTGAAAGGCGCGGCCAATAACCCGGGGATTGCATGATGCAGCACCAACGTTTTCTGGCAGGGCTCGGACTGGCCTTGCTGCTGGCCGGAAATGCGCTGGCTTCCGATTGGCAGCCCGGTTTCAGTGACTGGGACAAACTGCCCGAAATCAAGCGCAGCAAGCTCGCGCTGTATCTGACGCCGCAGCAAGCCTTCGAGATGAAAAAGGCCCACCCGAAAACGGTGGCCTTGTTCGACATCCGGACCCGCGCCGAGGCCGTTTATGTCGGCTGGCCGGAGATCGCTGATGCCCTGGTGCCCTTTGTCGAGCATCAGGAAATCATGACCGACTGGGACGACAAGCGGCAGATGTACAAGCTGGAACCGAACCAGGACTTCATGCCGGAACTGGAACGGCGCCTGCAGGCGATGGGCCTGGGCAAGGAGGCGACGATCATCCTGATCTGCCGCTCCGGCGACCGCAGTTCAAAGGCGCAGGATCGCCTGCTGGCGGCGGGTTATCGGCAGGTCTATGGCGTTCCCGAAGGCTTTGAAGGCGATCTTGCCAAGAGCGGTGCGAAAGCCGGGCAGCGGGCGGTGAATGGCTGGAAAAATGCCAATCTGCCCTGGACCTACAAGCTCGACAAGGCGCGGATGTATTTCCCGCATTGAGTCGGAACCATCCGGTAATGCCCTGCCGGGCGTTACCGGACCGACCGCCGTCCTCAATTGGCGCTGAGACGGAAGCGGGAAACCGATTGGCGCAGTTCGGAGGCCAGGCCGAGCAGGTGGCTGGCTGAATTTGAAACCTGCCGTACTGCGCTGCCGTTTTCCTCGGTCATCTGCACAATGTGTTCGATCCGGCGTGAAATCTCCCCGCTGGCCAGGCTCTGTTCATGCAGCGCAGCCGAAATGTCATCCACCGCCTGCAGGACCTGGCTGGCGCTGGCCTCGATCCCGGCCATCGACTGGCCGGTCCGGGCGGCAGTATCCACGCCGCTTTGAACCTGCTCGGTACCGGTCTGCATTTGCGCTACCGCTTCGTTGGTGCCGTGCTGGATGGCATCAATCATGGTGCTGATTTCGTGGGTCGAGATGGTGGTCTTTTCCGCTAATTTGCGGACTTCATCTGCTACTACCGCAAAGCCGCGCCCCTGTTCGCCAGCGCGTGCCGCTTCGATTGCGGCATTCAGCGCCAGCAGGTTGGTCTGATCGGCAATTTCCTTGATCGTGTTGGCAATCCCGGAAATTTTCTGTGAGTGCTCGCCTAGTCCATGCACCACCCGGGCCGAGCGTTCGACTGATTGGGCAATCTGGTGGATTTCCTGAATTGTCTGCTGCACCAGTTGCCCGCTGCTGGCCGACGAGTTGCGGGCGGTATCGGCGAGTTGGCGCGACATCCTGGCGTTGTCGGCGACCTGGCCGATGCTGCTGGCCATTTGCTCCATTGAGGCAGCCATCGAACTTGAGGCGTCGCTCTGGCTGGCGCTGCTGGCTGCGACCTGTTGCGACGTGGCGGCCAGTTGCTCGGCAGCACCGGCCAGTTGCTCCGAACTGTGCTGAATGTTCCTGATGATCGCCAGTAGCGCATCGCGCATGCGGTGCATGGCGGCCAGCAGGCTGCTCTGGTCGCCGGAGCGGACGTTGATCGGCACGCTGAGGTTGCCTTCGGCGATTTGTCGGGCGACCTCGGCTGCATAGGCCGGTTCACCGCCCAGCAGCCGCATCAGATCCTTGCGGATCAGACTGGCAAGGAGCGCAACTAGAGCGGCCGTAGCGAGTGCGAGGCCGGCAAAAATCCGTTCGACCCGATTGCTCTGTTGTTCATTGCTGCTGATCTCGCTGCCGATCCGGCGTGAAAACTCAGCCTCGACGGCCTCGACCAGTTTGTATAGCCCGGCGATGGTCGCACGGTCCATCCCGCGAACCTGCTGGTCGACCTGTTGTCCGGCTTGCGGATCATCACTGCGGAAGGCGGACAATGCATCGCGATAGCGCTGGTTGAGCAGTTGGTGCTCGCGAATCAGCTGGTCGATCTCGGTGGTGGGCATCTGCCGTTCGCGCATCAGTTCGGCAGCTTTTTTCAGCTGCCCCTGGGCCGCCGTGGCGCGCTCGCCGAAGCCTTGCAGGTGTTTGTCGTAGCTGGCGCGGTCCTGGCCACGCAGCAGAATATTTTTCCACTCCTGTATTTGGATCAGGATGTTGCTTTGCGCTCCTTTGATCTGCAGCATGATCCGGCTGTCCAGTTCGGCGCCGCGCAATGCGCGCTGGGCGTGGCCGGACAGGGTTTCGAGTGCGCCGATACCCAGCAGGCCGACGATGGCGATGGCGCCGGCCGCGAGCAGGCCGAGCAGGAGCAGTTTGCCTGAAGTGCTCAGGTGTTTTGGCATTGATTTCCCCGGTGGACTGATTGTTGTTAGCCCGGGGAGTATAGAGTCTGCTGCGGTAGCTTTTATGACGGAAATATTACAAATTAATTCTATAATATTATGATTTTTATTGGTTTTGTTGTTTTTTATTGGGCTGTTTGAGTTCGCGCAGGTCGGCCAGCGGCGGGGTGCCGAAGTGCTCTCCGAGCAGATACGCGACGGTGTCGAGCGCAGCATTTTCCGGGCTGCTCAGTTGCCCGCGGGCTTTGAGTTCGACAAAGCGGCCGCGCAACGGAAACCGGGGCTCCGGGCAGGCCCGGATTTCTCCCTGCATGTCGGTATCGATCACCCCCGGGGCGAGGCTGGCAATGCGTAGTCCGGGCAATCGTTCCAGTGCCACTGCTTCGGCATGCCGGTCAAGCGCGGCCTTGCCGGCGCAGTAGAGGTTCCAGCCGGGGTAGGCATGGCGGCCGGCGCCGCTTGAAACATGCAGGATGCGGCGATCCGGGCAGTCGCGGCTGGCGGCGATGAAGGCATCGCTGAGCAGCAGCGGTGCGGCGACGTTGAGAGCCAGCGCGTGCAGCACCTCGGTGGCCGCATGGCTGCCAGCTGGCCCGATCGGTTGCACGGTACCCGCATTGTTGATCAGTATGGCTTGTTCGGCATCGGCCAGAAAACTTGCCAGTTCGCCACTGGCCAGCCAGTCGGCCAGTGCCCGGCTGTCTGCCAGATCGAGACTGATACGGAAAGTACAGGATTGCGCATTCGACTGGCGGGCCAGCCCGAGGGTCTCGAAGCCCTGCTGCTGCAGTTCTTGCGCGATTGCTGCGCCAAGGCCGCGGCTGTATCCGGTGACGATCGCTTTTCTGAGCATTGCCGTTGCGGTCAGAACAGTTCGATGTCGTCGTTGCTGCTCTGGGGCGGTGCAACCGCGTGGGCGCGCAAGGCATCGGTCTTGATGTGGGACTCGACCAGCAACTGGACCAGTTGCTCAGTGCGGGCGCGGTAGCGGCTGACCGGGTCGTCGCTGCCCTGCTCGCGGTGCAGGCTGAGGAAGGCGTGCATGTACTGGCCGACATTGTTGGTGCGTTGAGTGATGCGCTCGATCATCTGGGCGACGATGTCCTCGAACTGCATCGCCATTACGCCTTCCTGCGTCATCCGCTGCATCTGCTCACTGACCTCGGTGATGTGGCGCGAGTGTTCCCGTGCCTTGTCGGTCAGTTCGAACAATTCCTTGCCGAGTTCGTCGAGCGTGCCGCGCGATTTTTCAGCAACGCTCATATCCACATTGGTCGCTTCCTCGACCTGGCGGCCGATTTTTTCCAGCAGGTTGAGAATGCTGTCGAGCTCTTTGCGGATTGCGACATTGAATTCGCCGGTACGGGCAGCCAGGCTGCGCACTTCGTCGGCGACGATGGCAAAGCCGCGTCCGGCTTCGCCGGCTCGTGCAGCCTCGATCGCGGCATTCAGGGCCAGCAGGTCGGTTTGCTTGGTGATCGCAGCGATGTCGTTCAGCGAGGTGTTGATCCCGCTGACCTGCGCTTTCATTTGTTCGAAACTGCCGGCGATTTCATGGCTGCTGCCGCGCAGGGTGTCCATCTTCTGCGAAAACTCGGCGATCAGCAGATTGGTTTCGGTGAAAAAGCGCTGCAAGCCGGCCCGTTCCTGTTCGCTGTTTTCCGAACCGGTCATCTGCAACATTTCCGAAATCAGCGAACGCAGAACCTGGCGCTGGTCGGTCGATTGCGATTCGAGTCCGGTCAGGCTGCCGTACAGTTTGGCGACCGAGTCGCGGATCAACTGCCGGGCCTCGCCCATCTCCTTTTCCAGAGAAACGAACTGGGTTTCGGCATGGGCCATCGCTTGGTCGGATAGCACCTGATATTCGGAAACCACGTCGTTCAGTTCTTTGAGCTTGGCTTGCTGGCGCTCGCGCCAGCGGCGCCGTTCGCCGGTCGAGATGGCGGCAGCCACGGTCAACAGGCAGCCGATGGCGAAAAACAGGTAAGCCGGCGGCTGCCCGCCGAACAACCCCCAGACGCCCAGGCCCAGGCTGGCGGCAAGGGTGGTGGCGATCAGCAGGTCATCGATTCTTTGCATTGCTGTATCCACAGTAGAGGTGGGATCGCCGCATTGTACGGGGAGAGCACCAGGCAGCGGAGAAAATGTTGAAATTGGCAAAGTCTCAGCTTTGGGCGATTTGCCGGCAGAAGCGGATTTCCTGCGGATAAGGGAAGAAATCCTCGACATGCCCTTGCCGGATTTTTTCCTGTGCCTCCTGCCAGAAAGCCGGTTTGAGCAAGTCCTTGTGGTGTTTCATGAACAATTTCCGGACCAGCGGGGAGCCCAGCAGGAAAGTCGCGAATTCCTCGGGGAAAACATCGTTGCGGGCCACCGGGTACCACACCTCGCCCGACATCTCGGTCTCGAAATCGGGGGCCGGCGGGATCTTGCGGAAGTTGATGTCGGTCATGTATTCGATCTCGTCGTAATCGTAGAACACGACGCGACCGTAGCGGGTGATCCCGAAGTTCTTCCACAGCATGTCGCCGGGGAAGATGTTGGCCTGCGCCAGTTCGCGGATGGCGTTGCCGTATTCCTTGATGGCGTGCTCCAGTCCATCCTGATTGTTGCTCTTGTCCATCCGGTCAATGTGGATGTTGAGCGGTTCCATCCGGCGCTCGATGTAGAGGTGCTTGATGATCAGTTGCTCGCCGTCGATTTCGAACTTGGAGGGGGCCAGACGCTGCAATTCATCGAGCACTTCCGGAGCAAAGCGGTCGAGCGGAAACAGTACATTCGAAAATTCCAGGGTGTCGGCCAGTCGGCCAACCCGGTCAACCTGCTTGACCAGCATGAATTTTCGTTTGACCGTGGCCTGATCCATCTCCTTCGAGGTGCCGAAGACATCCTTGATGATCTTGAAGACATAAGGATAGGACGGCAGCGTGAACACCAGCATGACCAGGCCACGAATACCGGGCGCCATGATGAACTGGTCTTCCGAATGATGCTGGTGATAGATGAAGTCACGGAAGAACATGGTCTTTCCCTGCTTGCCCAGGCCGAGCATGATGTACAACTCGGAGCGTGGCTTGTTGGGCAGGATCGAGCGGAGGAACTGGACGTAGCCCGAGGGGACTTCCATGTCGACCATGAAGTAGGCGCGCGACAGCGAAAAAAGCAGGCCGATCCGCCAGGCGTCGAGCAGGATGGTGTCGAGAAAGAGTTGGCCCTTGCCGTCGTGCAGGACCGGAATCGCAAACGGATACTCGGCGGCGCCATTGATCGCCTTGCCGATCACGTAGGCGGCCTTGTTGCGGTAAAACGCCGAGCCGAGTACCTGAATCTGGAAATTGACTTCGCGGCGGGGCATTTCGCCCAGGTGGCGGAGGATGGCCCGGTAAACATTCTCGACATCGCGGCCAAGGTCGGCAAAGGGCCGCCGCCAGCCGAAGTCGAGCAGGATCTGGCGCATCGCGCCGCGCAGACCGTCGTGCTCGTGCGCGTAATAGCTGCGGTAGGTCGGGTCGCCGTCGGCTTCCAGGTTCTCGGTCGAGATGGTCGGGCGGACGAAGATGAAGTCGTTGTGGAAATAGGTACGGTGCAGGATCTTGGTGGTCACCGAGTTGAAGAAGGTCTCGGCCAGTTCCGGTTGCTTGTGGTTGAGCAGCAGGCCGATATAGAGCAGCTTGACCTGCTGCCAGGTGCCGTCTTCGATGTTCTCGACGTCGAATTCGCTGCGCAGGCGCTCGACACATTCATCGACCCGGTCGTCGTAAAAGCGGATCCGCTCGCGCACCGCCTTTTGGCCCCCTTGCCAGTCGGCTTGTTCAAACCGGACTCTGGCTTCGCGGCTGGTCTGGCGGAACAGGGTGTAGTGTTTGTTGAACCCCTGGATCAGCGCCAGCGCGATCTGGTGAGCGTTGCTCCCATACAGACCAATCGAAATTTTCATGCCTCTCCCCTGACTGCAGCAGCGAGAAATCTTAGCACCCGACATTTACGGTCAACGCTGCCGTGGCGGGAAAAAAGGTTTTCGCTTCGCAATGTGAAACGGGGTTTCGTTGACTGGAACGCCCAAGAAAACCGATACTTCGGTCTTTGCTGTTCTTCCTCAGAAAAGACCGGCACTGACCGGTCCCGACAATCAATCTACCGCAAGGGGTTTTTCATGGCTGGCGATAAGTCGAAGATTATCTACACACTGACGGACGAGGCACCGCTGCTGGCGACCTGCGCTTTTCTGCCGGTGGTCCGGACCTTTACCGCTCCGGCTGGCATCGAGATCGAAAAGGCCGACATTTCCGTGTCTGCCCGCGTTCTCGCCGAGTTTCCCGAGTATCTGACCGAAGAACAGCGCGTCCCGAACACGCTGGCCGAACTCGGCAAGAAAACCCTGGAGCCGGACGCCAACATTATCAAGCTGCCGAACATCTCGGCATCGGTCGCGCAGTTGAAGGCATGCGTCAAGGAGCTGCAAAGCAAGGGCTATGCAATTCCCGACTACCCGGAAGCTCCGGACAGCGACGAAGAAAAATCGATTGCTGCCCGTTACGGCAAATGCCTCGGCTCGGCCGTCAACCCGGTTCTGCGCGAAGGTAACTCCGATCGTCGCGCACCGCTTGCCGTCAAGAACTATGCCCGCAAGAACCCGCACTCGATGGGCGAGTGGAAGCAGTGGTCGCGCACCCATGTGTCGCACATGCACCACGGCGACTTCTACCATGGCGAAAAGTCGATGACCCTCGACAAGGCTCGCACCGTGCGCATGGAACTGATTGCCAAGGGCGGCAAGATCACCGTGCTCAAGCCGAAGGTTGCCCTGCAGGCTGGCGAAATCATCGACTCGATGTTCATGAGCAAGAAGGCGCTGTGCGAGTTCTACGAGAAGGAACTGGAAGATTGCCGCGAATCCGGCATCCTCTTCTCGCTGCACGTCAAGGCGACGATGATGAAGGTTTCGCACCCGATCGTCTTCGGCCACTGCGTCAAGATTTTCTACAAGGAAGCTTTCGAGAAGCACGGTGCCCTGTTCAACGAACTGGGCATCAACGTGAACAACGGCATGGTCGATCTCTACGAGAAGATCAAGCAGTTGCCGGAGTCCAAGCGCGACGAAATCATCCGTGACCTGCATGCCTGCCAGGAGCACCGTCCGAAGCTGGCGATGGTCGATTCGGCCAAGGGCATTACCAACTTCCACTCTCCGAACGACGTGATCGTCGACGCCTCGATGCCGGCGATGATCCGCCAGGGTGGCAAGATGTGGGGCGCCGATGGCAAGCCGGCCGACTGCAAGGCAGTGATGCCGGAATCGACCTTTGCCCGTATCTACCAGGAGATGATCAACTTCTGCAAGTGGCACGGCAACTTCGATCCGCGCACCATGGGTACCGTCCCGAACGTCGGTCTGATGGCGCAGAAGGCCGAGGAATACGGTTCGCACGACAAGACCTTCGAAATTGCTGAAGACGGCATCGCCAACATCGTCGATATCGACAGCGGTGAAGTGCTGCTGACCCAGAACGTTGAAGCGGGCGATATCTGGCGTATGTGCCAGGTCAAGGATGCGCCGGTGCGCGACTGGGTCAAGCTGGCCGTTACCCGCGCCCGCAATTCCGGCATGCCGGCCGTCTTCTGGCTGGATCCGTACCGTCCGCACGAAGCCGAACTGATCAAGAAGGTCGAAACCTACCTCAAGGATCACGACACCAGCGGTCTGGAAATCCGCATCATGAGCCAGGTCCGTGCCATGCGTTTCACGCTGGAGCGCGTCGCTCGCGGTCTCGACACCATCTCGGTGACCGGCAACATCCTGCGCGACTACCTGACCGACCTGTTCCCGATCATGGAACTCGGCACCTCGGCCAAGATGCTCTCCATCGTTCCGCTGATGGCGGGTGGCGGCATGTACGAAACCGGTGCCGGCGGTTCGGCCCCGAAGCACGTGCAGCAGCTGACCGAGGAAAACCACCTGCGTTGGGATTCGCTCGGCGAGTTCCTGGCGCTGGCGGTGTCGCTCGAAGACCTCGGCCTGAAAACCGGCAACAAGAAGGCCGTGATCCTGGCCAAGACCCTCGATGCCGCGACTGGCAAGCTGCTCGACAACCGCAAGTCGCCGTCGCCGAAGACCGGCGAGCTCGATAACCGGGGTTCGCAGTTCTACCTGTCGATGTATTGGGCTCAGGAACTCGCAGCGCAGACCGAAGATGCCGAACTGGCCGCCAAGTTTGCTCCGCTGGCCAAAGCCCTGAGCGACAACGAGGCACAAATCGTTGCCGAGTTCACTACCGTGCAGGGCAAACCGGCCGACATCGGTGGCTACTACATGGCCGATTCGTCCAAGTGCAAGGCCGTGATGCGTCCGAGCCCGACTTTCAACGCCGCGATCAAGGCTGCTGCCGCCGTCTGAGTCCGGCTTGCCTGAACGGCAAGAACCCCGGCCCGCTTTCTGGCGGCCGGGGTTTTTTCTTTTGTTTACGGTCGACCGTGAAAACAGTGAGTTTTCCCGCTGATCTTCTGGGGTGCCGGACGGCTGACAGCGCAGGCGGATTTGCTACATAATTCGCGCCACCGGCGCGCGGGAGATGCGTCCGGGGCCGGGGCCATAGGCCCTGTGGCCTGCACACAGACCAAGGAGTAGCCATGACCTCTCACATCCAGGTGCCGCAGGGCGGCGCGAAAATCGTTCCCGGACAAGCGGTTCCCGACAATCCGATCATTCCCTTCATCGAAGGCGACGGGATTGGCATCGACATCACTCCGGTGATGATCAAGGTGATCGATGCGGCGGTTGAAAAGGCCTACGGTGGCGCCAGAAAAATTCACTGGATGGAAGTCTACGCCGGCGAAAAAGCGACCCGCATCTACGGTCCGGACGAGTGGCTGCCGCAGGAAACCTTCGCTGCGCTCAAGGAATACTCGGTGTCGATCAAGGGGCCGATGACTACTCCGGTTGGCGGCGGTATTCGTTCACTCAACGTCGCGTTGCGCCAGGAACTCGACCTCTACCAATGCGTGCGTCCGGTGCGTTACTTCAAGGGCGTGCCCAGCCCGCTCAAGCACCCGGAACTGACCAATATGGTCATCTTCCGCGAGAATACCGAGGATATTTATGCCGGCGTCGAATGGGCGGCCGGTTCGGAAGGGGTCAAGAAAGTCATCGACTTCCTGGTCAAGGAAATGGGCGTCAGGAAAATCCGCTTCCCGGAAAGCTCCGGTATCGGAATCAAGCCGGTTTCAGTTGAGGGCACCGCCCGATTGGTCCGCGCCGCGCTGCAGTACGCGATCGACAATGACCGCAAGAGTGTGACTCTGGTGCACAAGGGCAACATCATGAAATTCACTGAGGGCCTGTTCCGCGACATCGGCTACCAGGTTGCCCGTGAGGAATTCGGCGCCGAACTGATCGACGGCGGCCCTTGGTGCCATTTCACCAATCCCAAGACCGGGCGCGAAATCACGGTCAAGGACTCGATTGCCGACGCCTTCCTGCAACAGATCCTGCTACGTCCGGCCGAGTATGACGTAATCGCCACCACCAACCTCAACGGCGACTACATCTCCGACGCGCTGGCCGCGCAGGTCGGTGGCATCGGCATTGCGCCAGGGGCCAACATTTCCGACCAGTACGCCTGCTTCGAGGCGACCCACGGTACCGCGCCGAAGTACGCCGGCCTCGACAAGGTCAATCCCGGTTCGCTGATCCTCTCGGCCGAGATGATGCTGCGCCACCTCGGCTGGAAGGAAGCCGCCAATCTGGTGATCAAGGGCATGGAAGCGGCGATTGGCGACAAGCAGGTGACCTACGACTTCGCCCGCCTGATGGATGGCGCCGAGGAAATTTCCTGTTCCGAATTCGGCGATGCGATGATCGCGCGGATGTAATCCGGGCGCATTTATGGTTGAATGGGGCCCCCGCGCGCGGGGGCTTTTTCTTTGCCCTGCCTTTGATTCCGTGAACCCTCGCCCGATTGCTGTCTTCGATTCCGGCCTTGGCGGCCTGACTGTACTGCGCGCCTTGCAGGCGCGTCTGCCGCACGAAGATTATTTCTACTTTGCCGACACCCGGCACCTGCCCTACGGCGACAAGCCCGAGGTCTTTCTCCGCGAGCGCGGGGTACAGATCGCTGCAGCGCTGGCGGCACGTGGAGCCAAAGCGCTGGTGATTGCCTGCAATACGGCGACGGCGGCGGCGGCCGAGGCGATCCGGGCCGCTACTGCCTTGCCCATCGTCGCCCTCGAACCCGGCGTCAAGCCGGCTTGCAACCTCAGTCGCAGCGGTACCATCGGCGTTTTGGCGACGACGCGGACGCTGGCCAGCGAACGCTTTCAGCGGCTGGTCGCCGAACATGGCCGGGGCCAGCAGGTGCTCGCCCAAGCTTGCCCCGGTCTGGCCGAAACGATAGAGAGCGATGGGCCGGGCAGCGCGGCAGTTGAGGGCCTGCTGGATCGCTACATCGCTCCGCTCAATGCCGCCGGCGCCGATGTCGTGGTCCTCGGCTGCACGCATTACCCGTGGGTCGCCGAGGCAATCGCCCGGCGCATGCCGGCGGGTACGCAATTGCTTGATACTGGTGCGGCAGTGGCGCGCCAACTCGAACGCCTGCTCGCGGCGGGCGGGCTGCTCGGCGGCGGTAGCGGCCGCAGCCAATTGACTACCAGTGGCGGTCCGGAGCGGGTTGCCGCCACGGTCGACCGGCTCTTCGGGCAAAAAATGCCGGTCGCGCACTGGGAACCTTGAACAGAGAAGACAATGACGAATCCGCAAAAACCTTTGGCCGGACTCAAGGTGGTCGAACTCGGCACCCTGATCGCCGGCCCGTTCTGTACCCGGATCATGGGCGAATTCGGTGCCGAGGTGATCAAGGTCGAGGCGCCGGATGGTGGTGATCCCTTGCGCAAATGGCGCAAGCTCTACGAAGGCACCTCGCTGTGGTGGTATGTGCAGGCGCGCAACAAGAAGTCGGTCACCGCCAACCTCAAGCACCCGGACGGACGCGAGTTCGTGCGCCGGCTGATCGCCGAGGCCGACATCCTGGTCGAGAACTTCCGCCCCGGCGTGCTGGAAAAATTGGGTCTTGGTTGGGAAGAGCTCAAGGCCGCCAATCCCGGTCTGGTCATGGTTCGCCTCTCGGGCTTCGGCCAGAGCGGGCCGTACAAGGAGCAGCCGGGTTTCGGCGCGGTTGGCGAGTCGATGGGCGGGCTGCGCTACATCACCGGCTTTGCCGACCGGCCGCCGGTACGCACCGGGATTTCGATCGGCGATTCGATTGCCGCGTTGTGGGGCGCGATCGGCGCGCTGATGGCGCTGCGTCACCGGGAAGTGAACGGTGGCGTCGGGCAGGTGGTCGATGTCGCGCTTTACGAAGCGGTGTTTGCGATGATGGAATCGCTGGTTCCGGAGTTCGATGTGTTTGGCTTTGTCCGCGAGCGCACCGGCAACATCATGCCCGGGATCACGCCGTCGAATACCCACACCACCCGCGATGGCAAGCACGTCACCATCGGCGCCAATGGCGATGCGATCTTCCGCCGCTTCATGCTCGCCATTGGCCGGCCCGACCTGGCTGACGATCTGGGCCTGGCTGACAATGCCGGCCGCGATACGCGGCGCGACGAGATTTATGCCCTGATCGACGACTGGTGCCGCCGCCACGACGAAGCCGAGGTGCTGGCCGTACTGGAGCAGGCCGAGGTGCCGGCCTCGCGCGTCTATTCCGCGGTCGACATGTTTGCCGACCCGCAATTCATCGCCCGCCAGATGTTTGCTGCGGCGCAATTGCCGGACGGAAAGGCGTTCAAGATGCCGGGGATCGTACCCAAATTGTCGGAAACGCCGGGCACGACCGAGTGGATCGGGCCTCGTCTGGGCGAACATACCGATGCGGTGCTTACCGCCCTCGGTTACCCAGCTGAAGAAATTGCCGCCCTGCGCCAGGCGGGCGCGATCTAGGCCGCACCCGCCAGTAGTGCCTTGCTCCGGATCGCTTCATGTCCGGAAGCGGCTGATCTGCTGGCGCAATTCATGCGCCAGTTGCTCCAGGGAATTGGCGGCATTGGCTGTGCCGCGAATGGTGGTAGTGGTTTCCTCGACCATCTGGGCGATTTCCTCGACGCGCTGGGCAATCGAGGTGCTGGCCGAACTCTGTTCGCGGGTCGCGGCGGCAACGTCGCCGATCCGGTCCAGGGTCTTGCCCGTTTCGCTTTCGATCAGGCTAAGCGATTCCGAGGCGGCACTGGCCAGGGCGACGCCATTGTTGACTTCGGGCAGTGCGGAATTCATCGCCGCCACAGCGGCTGCCGTATCGTGCTGGATGCTTTGCAGCATGCCTTCGATTTCCCCGGTAGCCTTGGCTGTCCGTTCCGACAGCGTACGCACCTCGTCGGCGACGACGGCGAAGCCGCGGCCCTGATCCCCGGCTCGCGCAGCTTCGATGGCGGCGTTGAGCGCCAGCAGATTGGTCTGGCCGGCAATGTCCTTGATCACCAGCGCGATCCCGGAAACCTGGTTGGCCCGCTCGGCCAGCGCATGAATCCGGCCCGAAGCGTCGTTGACCGTGTGCGAAATGGTTTCGATGGCCTTGCTCGCCGCCTCCACTCGCAGGCGGCCTTCATCGGCTTGCCGCAAGGCTGCGCGGGAATTGGTTTCGGTATCGCTGGCGTTGTCGGAGATGTGGTTCGAGGTCACCGTCAACTGTTCGATTGCCGCTGCCATCGATGAAGTGGCATCGGACTGGTGTTCCGCCGCGCGGCTGATTTCGCTGGCGGCATTGCGGATTTCGGCTGCGTTCCCGGCCAGGGTCTGGGCGCTGTGGTTCACTTCGCCGATCAACTGGCGCAACGAGGCCAGCATCTGGTTGAGAGCCCCGAGCAGGCTG
The DNA here is from genome assembly GCF_041378895.1 of Dechloromonas sp. ZY10. NCBI lineage: Bacteria > Pseudomonadati > Pseudomonadota > Betaproteobacteria > Rhodocyclales > Azonexaceae > Dechloromonas > Dechloromonas aquae. Next base: position 2,596,499 of record NZ_CP144212.1, on the reverse strand, counting down.
TCGGGGGGGGCGGCAATGCTTACTGTCAGATCGCCGGCGGCAACCTGCTGCATTGCCTGGACGGCGGCGGCCGGTTCGCCCCCCAGCTGGCGTACGATGCTGCCCCGGATCAGCCAGCCGGCGAATCCCTGAACCAGCAACAACACTCCGGCGATGCCGCCGAGCCAGAGCAGGTTCTGACGGAAGGCAGCGTCCACGTCGTCAATGTAAATCCCGGTGCCGACGATCCAGTCCCACGGCGCGAAGCCCTTGACGTAGGATAGTTTGGGCACGGCCTGCTCCGAGCCTGGCTTCGACCATTGGTAGTCGACGAAGCCGGCACCATTGGCGCGGACGACGCGGACGAATTCAACATATAACTGCTTGCCGCTCGGGTCGCGGTTGTCGGTCATGTCGCGGCCTTGCAATTCGGGTTTGATCGGGTGCATCAGCGAGCGCGGATGGAAGTCGTTGAGCCAGAAATACTCCTTGTCGTCGTAGCGTGCCTTGCGCAGGCTTTCCTTGGCATGGTGCTGCGCCTCCTCAAGACTCATCTTGCCGCTGCGCTGCAATTCTTCGTAATAGGCCAGCTGGCTGTGGGCGTATTCGGTCAGGTTGCGAATCTTGGCCTTGCGGTCCTCAAGCATTGAATGGCGCAGCATCAGCAAGGCAGCGACACAGAGCAGCACCAGCCCGAGAATGCTGATGATCCCGAGCAGGTGCATGCGGGCAGAAACCGACCAGTTCTGGATCTTGTTCATTGAATGCTCCCTTGGTCTGTGGGTGAAGGGCGACAGAGGCGACATCGGCCCTGATCGCAAACTATGACCTATTACTTTTAGCATAGTTGCGATTTCCTAAAGTGCAATCAGTTACGCACTTTTTTGAGGCGTCTTGGTTGGCTGCGGAGAGGGGGGCTGAGCAGGGGGTCAGCGAAGCCGGAAGCGGACCGGGAGCAGGGTTTCCCGAGGGGCGTCGGCGGGCAGGGCGTGCAGTGAGCGTACCGCGCGTAACGCGGCGGCATCAAGCAAGGGATGGCCGCTCCCCTGTTCGACGCGGGCGGCGGCAACCTGCCCGTCTTCTGCCAGGATCAGCAGAACCACGACCTCGCCCTGTTCGCCCCGGGCAATCGCTTCCGGCGGGTAGAACAGGCCTTGTTGTTGCAACTGCTGCAAATGCTGACGGACTTTTTCCCGCCAGTCGCTGCGCTGTGGCTGACTGCGTTCCGGCGGTGGCCGGCGCGCCGCAACGGGGGGCGGGGGCGGTTGCGTGCGGACTGCGGTTTGCTCGCTCTCCAGGCGCAATTCCGGTACCGCCAGCGGCGCGACCGGCGGCGGCTGCAGGCGGGCTTGCAGTGGCGGCAGGGCAGGGGGGCGGACCGGCGCTTTGGGCTGCGGTGGCAGCAGCAACACCGCATGCGCCAACAGCGAGGCGGCGAGGGCCCGCATCAGGCGGCGTTCGCTCGGCGCGAACGGCAGCGGAGGCGGGCGGCTCATGCGACAATGCATCCGGTTTGAATCGACAGGATCACAGGCAATGCAGACTACAGGTGGGCGGCTGAAAATCAAGGGAGCCGCAATGATAATCGGGATGGCGCTGATCTGCCTGCCGGCAATGCCGCTTTCTGCCGCTACCGCCTTGCCGGATCCGGTAGCCTTTGCCAATGCGCTGGAACTGGGAGATGTGCGCCAGGCCCGTCAGTGGCTCGATGCCGGACTGCCGGTCAATTTCGCCGGCAGCCGGATCGGCAGCGGTCTGATGATCGGTGCCTGGGAGGGTAACCTCGAACTGATGGAGTTGTTTCGGGCGCGCGGTGCCGACCTCAATGCAGTCAACGATAACGGTGAGTCGGCGCTGGCGCTGGCCGCCTGGCGCGGCCAGAAGGCGGCGGTAGCCTGGTTGCTTGAGCGCGGTGCCAGGATCAATGCCGGCCCCCGGCAATGGTCGGCGCTGCATTACGCGGTGTTCGCCGGGCACGAGGAAATGGCCGACAGCCTGATTGCTCAGGGCGCCGACATCAATGCCTTGTCGACCAATGGCTCCAGTCCCCTGATGCTGGCCGTGTATGAGGGGCGCCAGGCCCTGGCGCGCAAACTGATCGAGAAGGGCGCCGACCGCACGGTGAAGAACGACTGGGGCGACGGGGCACTGGAGTGGGCGATGCGCTACGAGCGTCTCGATCTGGCGCGGATGGTCAGTAACCCCGAGGAGTTCAATATCGCGGTCAGCCAGCCCAAGGAAAAATGGGGCGAGCCCAAGCGTTCGTTGCGTACTTCGAAGGAGTTGGAGGAACTGCTCAAAATGCGCGAAACGCTGGCCCAGCGAGGCATGGCGACCGAGCAGATTGACAAGCGGATTGCTGCCGAGCGGGTCCGCATCGTCCGCGCCGAACTGGATCGGCCAAATGCACCGGGGCGGGCCGCAACCTTTGAAATTTCGGCCAGCCGCGCCAAGCCGCAGGAACAGAAGGCGCAGATGGTGTACGACGATAAGGGCAAAGCGGTGGGCTACAAGGTGCCGCCGGCGACTTATTTCGGAACCCCGAAAATGCCGCCGAAAGGGCCGGTCAGGAATTACTGACGCGGCGGCCGCAATTATTTACGGTCGACCGGCAAAAAATCCGATTTTTGCCGGTCGACCGTGGACAGCCGGTTTTAGGCTGCAGTCAGCTTCAGGTTTCGAGCGGGCGGTCGCGTACTTCGGGCAGGAACAAGACGCCGACGATGCTGGCAATCACCAGCAGGGCGAGTGGGTAACCGAGTCCGGCGAGCGGGTGGCCGAAGTGCACCCCCAGCCAGGTGACCATGAACGGCGACATGCCGCCGAGCCAGCCGGCTGACAGGTTGTGCGGCAAGGCGACCGCGCTGTAGCGGGTGCGTGCCGGAAAGAGTTCCGGCAAGGTTGCCGTTTGCGGTCCGGTGATCGCTGCCAAGGGCACTACCAGCACCAGCAGCAGCACCAGCAACATACCCTGGTCGGGCGTTGCCTGCGTGCCGTAGTAGAGCAGCCCCTGAAAGACCGGGAAAATCACCAGCAGACCGGAGATCAGGCCGAACAGCAGGACCGGACGGCGGCCGATGCGGTCCGACAGCCAGCCGCAGAAAATGGTCGCCGGCAGCAAGACCAGCGTCGACAGCATCACCAGCTTGCTGGCATCGGCCGCCGGCAGTTTGACCACGGTCTTGAGAAAGACGTTGGTGTAGACCTGGCCGGAAAAGAACAGGATCGAACCACCGGCCGAGATGCAGAAGAAGAGCAGGGCCATGCGGCCGAGGGTTTGCCGGTCGCGCAGGCATTCCCGCAGCGGTGCCTTGGCCAGGGCATTTTTGGCGCGCAATTGCTGGAAAATCGGCGATTCGTGCAGATTCAGCCGGCTTTTCAGCGAAATCGCCAGCAGCACGGCCGAAAAAATGAAGGGGACCCGCCAGCCCCAGTCGCGGAATTCGGCTTCCGACAGCCATTGTTGCAGCAGCACGATTTGCAGCGTCGAGGCGAGCATGCCCAGCGGCCCCATCAACTGCAGCACGCTGGTATATAGCCCGCGCTTGCCGGTCGGAGCGTGTTCGGTGAGGTAGACCGCTGCGCCGCCGATTTCGCCGCCGACCGAGAGACCTTGCAGGATGCGCAGGAAGAGCAGCAGCGCCGGGGCGAGCAGGCCGACCTGGGCATAGGTTGGGAGCAGGCCGACACAGACGGTCGAGCCACCCATCAGCACGATGGTGATCAGGAACACTGTGCGCCGGCCGATGCGGTCGCCAAGCGAACCGAACAGCGCCGCGCCGAGCGGCCGCACGATCATGCCGATGCCGAAGGTGCCGAGACTGGCGAGCAGCGCGGCGACGGGGTCGGTGGCGGGAAAAAAGAGACTGCCGAACCAGGTGGCCAGCGAGGCAAAGGTCAGGAAGTCATACCATTCGAGAAAGGTCCCGAAGCAGGCGGAAACGACGACTTGCCGCTGGATGTGCGGAGTGGTGGGCGGATGAGCGGACATGGCCGGACCGGGAAAGGAGAAAAGGCGAATTATCGCCTGTCACGGTCGACCGCGTCAGTTGGCAGAAAAGCTTTTTCGCCCCGGACTCAGGACAGGCTCATCACCGCCTTGACCAATTCTGCCAGAGTCCGCACGCCCATTTTCTCCATGACCCTGGCCCGGTGGGCTTCGACCGTTTTCATGCTGATCGCGAGTTCGTCGGCAATCTGTTTGTTCAGTTTCCCGGCCACGACCAGTTGCATTACCTCGCGCTCGCGCTGGGTCAGTTGCTCGATCCGGTGGCTCAGGGCGTGGCTGCGTTCGCGCTGGGCGGCGAGTTCGCAGTCGAGTTCCAGGGCGCGGCGAATACGCGAGAGCAGGTCTTCGTCACTGAACGGTTTTTCAATGAAGTCGCAGGCGCCGCGCTGCAGCGCATTGACTGCCATCGGCACGTCACCGTGCCCGGTGACGAAAATGATCGGCAATTGCGAACCGAGGCTGTCGAGCTTTTCATGCAGTTCGAGGCCGCTCATTTCCGGCATCCGCACATCGAGGACCAGGCAGCCGCGCATTTCATCGCGGCGGGCAAGCAGGAAATGCTCGGCCGAGTCGAAACAGACTACGCGGTAGCCTTCGCCTTCAAGCAGCCAGGTCAGCGAATCGCGCATGGCTTCGTCGTCGTCGACTACGTAAATCGTCTGAGAGGGATCACTCATCGCTGGATTCTCCGTCGGCTTCCCCGGTTGCCTCGCAGGGCACGGTAAAGCGGAACACAGTACCACCTTCGCGGCGGTTTTCAAGCCACAGCCGGCCTTGGTGGAATTCGATCATGGAACGGCAGATGGCCAGGCCGATGCCCATGCCTTCTGCCTTGGTGGTGTAAAACGGGGCAAAGATCCGCTCGGCATCGGCTTCGTCAATGCCGTGTCCCTGGTCGGTGACGGCAATTTCGAGCATCCGGCCGGCTACCTCATGGGCGCTGATGGTCAGCCGGCGGCGTTCGACCGGTACGTCGCTCATAGCCTCGATCGCATTCTTGACCAGATTGAGCAGCACCTGCTCGATCATGATCCGGTCGACCACGATGCGCGGCAGGTCCTCGGCCATTTCGACCTGAATCTGGGTGCTGTTCCGCTGCGCCTCGATGTCGGCAAAAGCACGTGCTTCGTCGATAATTTCTGCCAGCGCAATGGGCAAGCGCTTGGGGTCGCCTTTCTTTACCATGTCGCGCATCCGGCGGATGATCTTGCCGGCGCGCTCGGCCTGGTCGGCGGCCTTCTGCATCGCCAGCAACAGGTCCTCAAAACGGTAGTTGCCGCCTTGCATCCGCTTGATGCAGCCAGCGCAGTAGTTGGCGATTGCCGAGAGTGGCTGGTTGAGTTCGTGGGCGAGCGAAGAGGCCATTTCACCCATGGTGATCAGTCGTGAGGTCTGTTCCAGGCGCTTCTGCTGCTGCAGATTGACCTCCTCGATATGCTTGCGCTCGGTGATGTCGGTTCCGACCTGCACCCGTACCGCGCGACCATCGACCCAGCGGATCACCCGTTCGTGCACGTGGTACCAGCGCCCCGACAGGGCGTGCTGGATTTCGCCATCGAACAAATCTTGCGGCAGTTGTTCCGTGGACAAGACCATGGGGTCGGTTTCCAGCGCGTCCGGCGCCGGCCGACACGCCGCAGTGACCAACGCCGAGTCGCGCCCGAGGGTGTTGTAACCGAAGATGTTCTGGAAGGCCCGGTTGGCAAAGAGGATTTCGCCACTATCAACATCGGCGACATGTACCGCTGAATCAAGGCCGTCGATTACCGTGACGAAACGCTCGTGGGCCCGCTCCAGTTCGACGCGGGCGCGTTTGGGCTCGGTGATGTCATTCATCGAGGCCATCCAGCCGATCTGGCGGCCGGCGGTGTCGATCAGCGGCGAAAAATAGAGGCGCACGTCAAAACGTTCGCCGTTCTTGCGCATGATCCGCATCTCGTAGCCGCTGGCCGGTGCCTGCCCGGCGAGCGCCGTATCGATATTGTGTTGCAATTGCTCGAACTCTTCCGGAGGCCAGTAGGGGTACGGAGGCTTGAGTCCGATCAGTTCGCGTTCATTGAAGCCGGTCATCCGGCAGAAGGCGGCATTGACGAAGGTGATCCGGCCTTCCAGGTCGATGGCGCGCATGCCGGTAATCAGCGAATTCGACATTGCCTGGCGGAACGCATAGGCCGCTCGCAATTCTTCCTCGGCATCGGCCCGGTGCTGCGCATGGCGCCGCAACTGGACCAGGGTGGCCGCCGCAATCAGGGTCAGGAGCCCGATCATCAGCGCCGGCAGGTACTGAATCCATGGGCCGCCGCTGCGGTAGGCGACGATGTTCAGGCCGAGCCGGTTGTTGGGCAGGTCGAGGCTGATCGTGCCGGAAAGTTCGCGCTGGGTCGGCTTGACCGAGGTGTTGCTCAGCAGTTCGCGGTTGCCGGCGTCGACCAGCGTCAGGTTGTAGCGGGTGGTGAAACTGGTCGGCAGCGAGGTACGCAGCAGCATTTCCAGCGACTGCATTGCGATGAAGGCTCCGAGATCGCTACTGGCGCGCTGTACCGGGAGGACCAGATCGTGGACGCGTTTCTGGCTCACGTCAGGGTAATCAGGCGAATACAGTTCGCGCCGGATGCGCAGTGCCTCCTGCAGAGCATGTAGTCGAAGCCCCTCCAGTTGCTCACCAACAAAGGTATCGGTGCCTTCGTTGGGGGCGACCCATTCGACTTTGCCCTCTGTATTGACCCAGACAATCGCTTGCAGGTCCGGATTGTCGCGCACATAGCGCGCGGCCTTGACCTGGAAACCTTCGTAGTCGAGTTGGCGGAATTCCTGTTCGCGGCCAAGTTCACCGAGAAAATCCTGGTGCTGGTGCAAGCGGCTTTCAATAGTGCGTTCAGCCCAGTGCATGTCGGCTTCTAGCGCCGAGCGGGCTGTGTCGAGTTCGCGCCATTGCAACATGGCGGTAACGGCAAACATCGCGACCGCGAAGACACCGATTGCGACATACGGCGCAAGCCATAGCCAAGGCTTGCCGGGAAAGGAAGTAGGGGGGCGAATAAACATCGACTGATTTTTGGCCGCGACGGCTAAGGCAGCCATTGGTACTTACCCTAATTCAGGGGGCAAGTCGCCGCGTGGCCGAAAGACAGCGGGGCGGCTGTGGCCGCCCCGATTCAGGATGCTACCCGAAAAACAGCCGGCGGCCGTTTCCTGATCAGTATTCCTTCTGATCCGACCACATGCTGGTGTTGAAGCGGATCACCCGGTTGCGACCGCTTGATTTGGCCTGGTAGAGGGCGATGTCGGCAAACTTGACCGCTTGCCAGAAGGTGTCGCTGTCGGTCGGGAAGTCGGACAGGCCGATCGAGATGGTCTTTTGCAAAACCACGCCAGTGACCTGCACCTTCATGTTCTCGACCGCCAGGCGGATGCCCTCGGCGACCTTTTCGGCTGCCTCGCCCTGGGTGTCGAGCAGGATGATCATGAACTCCTCGCCGCCATAGCGGATAACCAGGTCGGAGGCACGCACCGCCTGGCGGAGAATGCTCGATAGGGCCTTGAGTACGGCATCACCAGCATCGTGGCCGTAGGTGTCGTTGACCATCTTGAAGTAGTCGAGGTCGAGCATCATGATCGTTGCGTGCACCCGCTTGCGCTGGACGCTGGCGACCAAGGTCTCGACATATTCCTCAAGGAAGCGGCGATTGTGCAGGCCGGTCATCGGGTCGCGCAGGGTCGAGTCGCGCAGGCTCTCCATCAGTCGCTTGGTTTCGAGCACCGGTGCGGTTTCGCGCAGATAGACATTGACGAAGGGAATCTTGTTGCTGAGGCAGGCGGCACGCTCCGGCGTGGTCAGCAATTGCACGATGCTGCCGACCGAGCCCGACTGCATTACCGGGAAGCAGACGTGGCGGCGTTCGCCGGCCTCGGCCGGGGGGCGGAAGGAGTAGCAGATGTCCGGTGTCGAGACACCGTCGACCACGTGCCCGGTGCGGGCAACACGGCAGGCCTCGGGGCGGACCAGCACCTGCGGATCGCACCAGCGGCAGCTTCCTCCGGTCTCGCCGTCGACCATTACGCTCTGCATCTGGCGCTTGTTCGGGTGGACCTCGTAAATCGAATACTCGCCGAGGCTAAACTCGGTTTTCAGCGTGGTCGAGAGGCGTTCGTAGATTTCGTCCTTCGATTCGTCTTCCTCGATCGCCTGCTTGAAGTGCGCAGCCTTGGTCAGGCCGTCGACCATGTCGATGGTGGCCGTAAGCAGGTTTTCTCCTGGCGTCGGGGTGCGGTTGATCAGTCTGGCAACATTGCTGCCGATCCGGGTCAGGCCTTCGTCGAGGAAGGTCAGCAGGCGGTTCATGTCGGTCGCAATCTGACCGATTTCATCGTTGGTTTTCTTTTCGACGTGTGCCTTGAAGTCGCCACGCAGGGCGCGCTGTACAGCCTCCTCGACGGCCCAGGCGGTATCCGAGATCGGTTTCAGCTGGCGGCGCAGCAACAGGATCAGGCCCAGTGCGAAGAGCGTTACGGCAGTGGCAATCCCGGCCACTGTAAACAACGCCTTTTCCTTCAGCGCGCTGAGCGACATGGTCATGCTGACGGCACCGAGCACGGTGCCTTCGGGAACCTGGTGACACTGCAGGCAATTGGGATTACCGAGCGAGGTGGCGATGTAGGGGATGGTGCCGCGGAAGACCGTGTCGTTTTCGACATCAATCACTTCGAAGCGTGGTTTGCCATCCTGCAGTACGGTTTTTTCGATGTCGTCGGCTGCGGCTTCCACGGTCAGTCCGTTGCCAAACTGCTTGCTGACCTCCGGCGAACGGATCACCCGTGCCGATTTCAGGCTCTGGACCTCGACCAGGCGATGCAGGAAGCGCTCGCGCTTGTCAATGACGCCATTGATCATCGATTCCGTGAGGTGCACACGGACGATCTCGCCAGCGGTGCGGATGTGTTCGGTCGCGGTAGCGATCGAGAAGCTGCGGAAGGCATACAGGCTGATTGCGACCAGAACGGCCAGCAGTCCAACTGCGATGCCAATGAAAAACAGGGTGACCTTGGCGTGGAGTTTCACGATGTCTCGCGTTGTAATTGGTTTTTTGGGAAGCCCGGCGATTATGACGCAATGCCAAACAAATTCAATGGTGGGCGTCTCAAAGTCTTTGGCTTTTTGCGCTGGATCAAATTCTCCGCCGCTGCCTCAGGCAAACAGGGCGTGCCCCATGGTCCGCAGCAGGATGCCGCAGCAGGCACCGAGAGCGGCCGCCTTCCATACTCGGGCGACACGCGCTCCCGCTGAGATCAGGACGGCGACGCCAGGCAGGTCGAACGGCGAGATCAGGAAGCCGGCACTCTGATTGAGCAACAGGGGACCGATCTGTCCGGCGCGCCGCATCTCGTCGACCACCCCCATCATTGCGGTGCCGCCAGCCAGGTATTTGGTCAGCGCGGGCAGGATCAAGACCGGGTCAATGCCCAGCCACTGCAGTGCCGGTGCAATGACTACGGTCAACAGGTCAAGTGCGCCGAATTTCTTCAGGGCGGTGACCGCGACCAGCGACAAGACCAGCATCGGGATCGCGCCGATAGCGATCTTGAACGCTTCGGCACCGGCGCGGTTGATCACGTCGAGTACGCCCTTGGCTGATTCGGCCACCGGATGCCTGAGCGATTCGTCAAACGGTTCTTCGGTGGCCGACAGTTGCCGGCCGAACAGGTAGTAGGTCGCCGCCGCTGCCGCCAGTCCGCCGAGCAGCGAGAAAACCAGCGTCAGCGTGAAATCGAGGCCCATGGTTAGCATCGGAAAGGCAGCGTTAGCCTGAGCCATGGCGAAGACCATCGCCAGGGTCGCCGCCAGGTGGCGGTCGGAAGCGCCGCGTTGTTCCATCATGGTCAGGGTCGCCATCGGCGCGGCGAAACTGACGAAATTGATCTGCAGCGCGGCAAATACGCCCAGGCCGGTCAGGCCGAAGGGGCGCAGCAGGGGGGTCAGCAGCAGCACCAGTCGGTCGAGCGCGCCGCGTGCTTCAAGCAGGCGCATCAGCGACAGCATCACGACCATCACCGGCAGCAGAATGAATAGAGATAGCTCGACCGCCGAGCGGCCGGCCCTGAGAACGATATCGACGAGTAGATCCATGGTCGGGAAAGGGGAGTAAGCCGCAGATGAACCGGCAGGGAGTGCAGTCTGCAGGCATCGCTTCTTTCGGGCAAGACGGGTAATCCCGAGGGAATTTATTTTGTTGCTTATGGCATTAATGGTGGTTGACGATGCGATAATTGCGGCCTCCTTCTTCGTGTTCGGGAGTTCGTCGATGGCCCTGCCGCGTTTATCCTGTGCTTTGCGCTTTCCTCTGGTGCTGCCGCTGCTGGCGGCATCCTTGGCAGTGGCTGCGGCGACTCCGCTGCCTGCCTTGAATGTCGATCTGAGCCAGACCAGCGTTTCGGGAATTTCCTCGGGCGCCTTTATGGCCGTGCAATTCGGGGTGGTGCATTCAGCGCAGGTGCGCGGCGTAGCAGCGACAGCAGGCGGGCCGTATTTTTGCGCCGGCAAGGATTCCTGGGCCGGGGCCAGTGTCAGCCGGGTGATCGCTCGCTGCATGCAGGGCGACCCAGGTTATCCGGCCAAGCCGATTGGCGATGCCGAGATGCGCAATATGGTCTCCTCGACCCGCAGCTGGGCCGGCTGGCAGTTGATCGACCCACTCGAAAGCCTGGCCCAGCAAAAGGTCTGGCTGTTTCATGGCTACAACGACGGGATCGTCAAAGCTCCAGTCAGCGATGCGCTGTACAAGTGGTACCGCGAATTCGTGCCGGCCGCCCAGGTGTTTTACAAGAACGAGACGCCGGCAGCACATGCCCAGATTTCTGCCGCTTGCGGTAGCGCCGAGGCGGCGTGTCAGCCCTGTGCCACCACCGGCGGCAAATTCATCAACAGCTGCCGCGATGAGGCGCGTCCGGAGCAGGCTTACGACGCTGCCGGCGCCGCCCTGCAGCTGTTCTATGGCCCCTTGCAGCGCACGGCCGCCTCGGCGCTAGCGGGCAGCATCCGCGAGTTCGACCAGCGGCCCTATACTCAGCAAGGCGGCAAGCCGGTGACGCCGCTCAAGATTTCGCTGGCCGACAGTGGTTACCTGTATGTTCCGAAAGCCTGCGCCGATGGCGAGTCCTGTCGCCTGCACGTGGCTTTTCACGGTTGTCAGCAGCAGGCCGGGCTGATCGGCCGCGACTTCGTCGAGCACGCCGGCTTCAACGAATGGGCCGACGCCAACCGGATTGTCGTGCTCTATCCGCAAACCGTTGCCGCCGTCGCGCCGCCGGCAACGCCCTTCAATCCGCAAGGCTGCTGGGATTGGTGGGGCTACAACGATTACGGCTGGAACATGACCGGCTACTACGCAACCCGCGATGGCGCGCAGATTGCCAGCGTCTGGAACATGGTGAAGCGCATTGCTGCAGCAGCCAAGTCCGCGCCACCGGTGGCGCCCCTGCGCGAACTGCGCTTGCAGCTGGTTGATGCTTCCGCCAGCCAGGTTGCGCTGGCCTGGGCGCCCGTGCCCGGGGCGCAAAGTTACCGCCTGCTCCGCGACAGCCAGCCGCTGACGACCCTGGCTGCCGGCACGGTCAACAGTTGGGTTGATAACGGCTTGCAGGCCCAGACCAGCTACCGCTACAGTCTGCAGGCACTCAACGTCAGCGGCCAGCCGCTGGCCGGTAGTGCCGAGTTAACGGTGCGTACCGGTAAGCCTGCCGCTGCCTGTGATCCCTATTTCTCATTGGCGAAAAACAGCGTTGTCACCCGCGACAACGAGCCGACAACAGCGGTTTGTCCCTGATCTGACTTTAGCCTCGGCCCAAAAGGCCGGTTTTCACGGTCGACCGTGAAAACCGGCCTTTTTGCACGAGGAGGCACCTAGGGGGGCAGGTTCTTCCTGGCCCTGTTCGCCTTCGCCCCTGGTTTATCCTGTGGGTCGCCAACATGTCTTGCCCGGAAGGCTTTTCGACCGCTTTCTCAGGAAATGCTGAGCGCCTTTCCAGGTAAGGATTTGCGTCGATTGCGACAAAAACCAATAGGTGCCGGGGTCGAGGTTTTTTCCTTCCTGCCACGGTCGACCGTAAAAAACCAATAAAAAAGCGCCGGGTTGCCCCGGCGCTTCTGTCTCACTCCACTTTTTGTTTTTTAGGCCATGGCTTCGTACAGCGGCAGGGTCAGGAACTCCGGGTAATCCGGGGTCAGCGACATGCGGTCGAAGATTTCGGCAGCTTGATCGTAGGTGGCGGTGTCTTCGCCCTGGGCGGTGACGGTGGCCTTCACCTTGACCAGTTCTTCGGCGATCATCGGACGGACCATTTCAACGGTGACCTTGCGGCCGTCGTCGAGGATGCCCTTCGGCGAAACGACCCACTGCCAGACTTGCGAGCGGGAGATTTCGGCGGTGGCGGCGTCTTCCATCAGGTTGTGGATGGGCACGCAACCGTTACCGGCCAGCCAGGAACCGAGGTAGTGGATACCGACGTTGATGTTGTTGCGCAGACCGGCTTCGGTGATCGGGGTGGTCGGGCGGAAGTCGAGCCACTGTTGCGGGCCGAAGGAACCTTCGACTTGCTTGTCGAACTGGTTCGGACGGTCGCCCAGCACCTTGACGAACTCTTCCATGGCGATGGGCACCAGACCCGGGTGAGCCACCCAGCCGCCGTCGAAGCCGTCGTTGGCGTCGCGGGTCTTATCGTGACGGATGCCAGCTAGGGCCTTTTCGTTGGCAACCGGGTCGTTCTTGATCGGGATCAGGGCCGACATGCCGCCCATGGCCGGCGCGCCGCGCTTGTGGCAGGCCTGGACGAGGGCCAGGGCGTAGCCGCGCATGAAGGGCACTTCCATGGTGATGGCGCCGCGCTGGGCCAGGCAGAAGTCCTTGTTCTTCTTGAACTTCTTGATGCAGGAGAAGATGTAGTCCCAGCGACCGGCGTTCAGGCCGGCGGAGTGGTTGCGCAGTTCGTACAGGATTTCTTCCATCTCGAAGGTGGCGAGGATGGTTTCGACCAACACGGTGGCCTTGATCGTGCCTTGCGGCAGGCCGACGTGGTCCTGGGCCATCACGAAGGCGTCGTTCCACAGGCGGGCTTCGAGGTGGCTTTCCATCTTCGGCAGGTAGTAGAACGGGCCGGCGCCGCGGGCGATCTGTTCCTTGGCGTTGTGGAAGAAGACCAGACCGAAGTCGAACAGGCCGCCGGAAACGCGCTGGCCATCAACCAGAACGTGCTTCTCGTCGAGGTGCCAGCCGCGCGGACGAATCTGCAGGGTGGCGATCTTGTCGTTCAGCTTGTATTCCTTGCCGGCTTCGTTCTTGAACGACAGTTCGCGGCGGATGGCCTTGTACAGGTTCAACTGGCCCTGGATCTGGTTTTCCCAGTTCGGGCTGTTGGAATCTTCGAAGTCGGTCATGTAGGAATCAGCGCCCGAGTTGAAGGCGTTGATGATCATCTTGGCTTCGACCGGGCCGGTGATTTCGACGCGGCGGCATTGCAGGGCGGCCGGGATCGGGGCAACCTTCCAGTCGCCTTCGCGGATGTGCTTGGTTTCCGGCAGGAAGTCCGGCATTTCGCCGGCATCGATGCGGGCCTGGCGCTCGACGCGGGCCTTCAGCAGTTCCTGGCGACGGCCTTCGAAGGCGCGGTGCAGCTTGGCGACGAATTCCAGGGCCTCAGTGGTGAGGATGGATTCCCATTCGGGCTTCACGGGGGCGGTAATTTGCATACCGGCGGGCAGGTTGAGGGCCATGCGGATCTCCTGGATCAAAGTTGAATGAAGAGTAAACCAATGCTGCGATGCAACGCATTTTATGGGTCTTCTATAAGACTTGGAAGCTGGGTAAAATCATTTCATCTTTTACTTAAAGTAAAAAATGGATCGATTAAAACAGGTTGAGGCCTTTGTTGGTGTCGCAACTCGCGGCAGTTTGTCGGCGGCGGCGCGTGCCGAAGGGGTGACGCCGGCGATCATCGGGCGTCGCCTCGATGCGCTGGAGGCTCGTCTGGGCGTGCGTTTGCTGCTGCGCACCACGCGCAAGCTGACCCTGACCTTCGAGGGGCAGGCCTTTCTTGAGGATTGCCAGAAACTGCTCAACGATTTGGCCAATGCCGAGGCGGCAGTATCGCTCGGCGGGCTGCAGGCGAGTGGCTACCTCAAGATTTCGGCGCCGGCCGGCTTTGGCCGGCAGCATGTGGCGCCGCTGGTCGGCGATTTCATGCGCGCCAATCCGGAAGTTACGGTCAACCTCAATTTGAGCGACAGAATTGTTGACCTGATCAACGAAAACATAGATTGCGCGGTGCGCATCGGTGAATTGACCGATTCCAGTCTGGTCAGTGTCCGCTTGGGCGAAATGCGGCGGATGGTGGTCGCTAGTCCGGCTTATCTGGTCGCGCACGGGGTGCCGCGCTCGCCGGCCGATCTGGCTCGGCACAACTGCCTGTCGCTCGGGCAGCAGCGCGGCTGGATTTTTCGCCAGCCGGAGAGCGGCGAGGTCGAGACCTTCAAGGTCAGTGGTCGCTTCGAATGCAACGACGGGGCTGTACTGCACGAATGGGCGCTGGCCGGACGCGGGCTGGCCTGGCGCTCGTTGTGGGAGGTCGGGCGCGACCTCAAGGAGGGGCGGCTGACTTCGGTGCTCGATGCCTGGCAGGCGCCGCCGATGGGAATTTACGCGGTATTCCCGCAGCGCCGGCATCTGCCGCTGCGGGTCCGGCTGTTCATTGATCTGCTCAAGGACAACTATGGCAACCCGGCGTATTGGGAACTGCGCTAACAGCGGTGGCGACCGAGAGAAACTGCGCTAAGCTGCCGCTCTTCCATCTCCTTGGCTTGCTCAGCCTGCTCTAAACCATGAAGCGTCCGGTCTATCGACTGCTGGGAATCTGTTCGGTTGTGCTCGGCGTTATCGGCGCCTTTCTGCCCTTGCTGCCGACGACGCCTTTTCTCATCTTGGCCGCGTATTTTTTTGCCCATTCACATCCGGAATGGGAGGCGCGGCTCTTGGCTCATCCCCGAGTCGGTCCGGCCATCATGGCCTGGCGGCAGCGGCGGGCGATTCCGCTGGTGGCGAAATGGATGGCCGGAATCTTGCTGACAATCAGTGCGGTCGGCGGCTGGTGGTGGCTGTCGCCGCCACTGGCCTATGTGCCGATGGCCGTTGGCGTGGTGGTGTTCGGCTGGATGCTGAGCCGGCCGAATGCCTGAAGGGAGTGCTCAGGGCTCAGGGGTGAGCGAGTGATAGTCGCCAGCTGGCGTAACCACGCCGTCGCGACCTAGCGCCTTGGCTGCATACATGCGCTGATCGGCACGCTGGACCAATTGTTCCCAGGCGGTGATTCCGTCTTCGCTACTGGCGGCAATCCCTACCGATGCGGTTAGGGCTGTTCCGTCCGGACGAGTTCCGAGTCCGCTGGCGCGCAGGCGCCGCAGGAGGATTTCGACATTGTCGCTCGGGGTGTCGGGTAACAGAGCGATGAATTCCTCCCCTCCCCAGCGGACCAGCAGGTCGCTGCGCCGCAAGCCTTGACGGATGCGGTCAGCCAGTGTCTGCAGGCAGCGATCGCCCGCTTCATGCCCCCAGGTGTCATTGATGCTTTTGAAATGGTCCAGGTCAAAAAAGGCCAGGGTCAGCGGCTTGTCAGCCATGGCATTCAAACGAAACAGCAGATTGAGCGCTTCTTCCCCGGACTGGCGGGTGAAGGCACCGGTCAGCGGGTCGTGCATCGCCTTGAGAACCAGCGTTGCCATGTAGTGGCATTGGCTCATGCCGGAAAAAACGGCTACGCCAAGCATCATGCTCATGAACCAGAGGGTGCCGCCATGTTGTTCCAGGCTGAGGGTCTGGCCACTGGTCGCACCGAGTAATCCGGTGACAATCACAGGCAGGGCGAGCCCCAGGGTCTCCAAGGCTGTCAGCGGAAAAATGGCCAGGCCGCCGAGAACAATGGTGGGCAAGTAGGTATATAGCTGGGCGACCAGGCGTTGCGCCTGGGTGGTTCCAGCCCCCAGCAGGGCATCGGCAGCAAACAGGTGAAAGAGCGGCGGGATCATCAGTAGCCCAAGCAGGTGCAACAGTGCCTGCCGGTAAGGATGGGCTGCGGACAACTCGCGGGGCCACGCGAGGGCGACGAAGAGCAGTGCCGAGGCAATGCGGAGGATGACCAGTTGCCAGGCAAGCTCGCTCGGGAAAACCAGCAGGTCGACGATCGAACAGAGCGGGACCAGGACGGCAAACAGTGCGGCAATTAATTGCACCCTGGCGAGAATCACGCTCGCGGCGTGGCGCCGCAGGTGCAGTGACCGGCCGGCTGGTGTCAGCAGGCTGAACAGCTGGCTGGCATTGAGTTGCGAGGGGGCGACGATGTGGCGCGAAATGCTTTGCCAGAGAGGGGGCACGATGCTGCTAGATTTGTGATTTTTACAAGGTAGCGATCTTAGCCGGGATTTTCGGATCACAGAAGCGCTTTGCGCTGTCTTGATGCGCTGGCCGGTTGGTTGAGCAGCAATAAAAAAACCGGCGCTGAGCGCCGGCTTGTCGACTTCGGGTCATTCGTAAGTCAGGCGGCAGCTTCGGCGCTGGCTTTTTTGAGTACGGCGTAGAGTTCGTCTTTGAGTGCCAGCTTTTCCTTCTTCAGCACTTCGATTTCGACCGGGGTGCCCGGTTCGATGTGGGCTTCCATGTTCTTGATCTTCTGATCAAGTTCATTGTGCTTGTCGAACAGGTTTAAAAAATGACGGTCGCTGGTCTTCAGTTGGGTGATCAGGTCGCGGAATTCGGGAAACATGGTTGAAGCTCCTGTCGTTGTAGTGATTTCGGTTTCATTGTACGAGCAATTGCCCGTGCTGGCGACAGGGTTGTACTGCTCCCGCGAGTTCGGTCGCGGGAGCAGCAGGGAACCGCGTTCAGATACGAAACCGGGCAATTGTGCTGCGCATGCTTTCGGCCATCTTTTCCAGGCCTCGGGCTGCCTCGGCAACGTCGCGGATGGCGGAGGTGTTTTCGTAGGCTTGCCGCGAGATATCTTCGATGTGACCGGAGATCGATGCGCTGGCGATGTGCTGCTCTTCTGCGGCGCGTGCGATGTCGGCAACGATCTGGCTGACCTCACCCACGCTGCCGCTGATGCTGGTGACCGAGTCTCCTGCCTTTTCGGCCAGTGTGACACCGTTCAGCGCCATGCCCGATACTTGGCCGATTTCATCGACAGCCCGTTCCGTACGGGACTGGATTGAGCCGATCATGCCGGTGATTTCGCTGGTCGATTGGGCGGTGCGTTCAGCCAGTTTTCGTACTTCATCCGCCACTACGGCAAAGCCCCGCCCGGATTCGCCGGCCCGGGCAGCTTCGATTGCAGCATTCAGTGCCAGCAGATTGGTCTGGTCGGCAATGTCGCGGATTACGGCCACGATGTCGGAGATCCGTCGTGATTCTTCGCCGAGCTGGTCAACAGCCTGTGCTGTACCGGAAATCGACTGGGCAATCCGGCTCATCTCGCCGGAAGCCTCGTTGACAACGGAGCGCCCGTCTTCTGTTAGTTGCCGGGAGGATCCGGCAATGCCGGTCAACTGCTGCAGGCTGCTGGTGGTGCTGGCGATGCTTTGGCTGACCTCTTCAATCGTACTTGCCGTGGCGGCTGCGGCATCGCTTTGTCGGGCGCTGCTTTGCTCAATTCGGCGGATGCTGCTGCTCAGCTGTTCCGAGGCAGCCAGGACTTGCTGGGAACTGGCAGAGATGTCGCGGATAATGTCACCGAATTTTTGCTGCAGGGTATTGAAAGCTTTCGCTATCGCGCCGATTTCGGCACGGCTGCGAATTTGAATGGGCTGGCTCAGGTCGCCGCTGGCTGCCGCCAGATGCATGCCTTCGCTGAGTTGGGTCAGGGGGCGGGTGATGCCGGTTGCAATCGTCCACGAGAGACCGACCAGCAGCAGCATGCCGATTCCAATGCCAATCCCGATGACGCTGGCGGCCTGACGGAACTGGGTGTCGACATCGTCGATGTAGATGCCGGAAGCGACGATCAGACCCCAGGGGGCATACAGACGGGCAGTTGCCAGCTTGGGCAACGGAGTCTTGTCGGCGCCGCGTGGCCAGAGGTATTCAACGAACTCGCCTTTGCCGCGTTTGGCGGCCTCAACCATCTCGTAAACAATGCGCTTGCCGGTACTGTCCTTGAGTTCGCTGAGATCCTTGCCATTAAGTTCGGGCTTGAACGGGTGGCGAACCATCCGGTACGAAGTATCGTACTGGCTGAAGTAATTGTCGCCTTCATAGCGCAGGGCTGCGATTTCCGTTTGTGCGCGTTCTTTTGCTTCTTCGAGCGGGAGTTTTCCGATCTCGGCTTGCTTTCCATAGTGTTCGGCGATGCTGTAGGCCAGGTTAACGATTTCCCGGGTTTCGATTCGCTTGTCCTCGAGAATCGATGCGCGCAGGATCAGCAGGCCGTAGGCGGCGGTGGCAACCATCAGGACCAGGGCTCCGACAACGAGCAATGCCAGACGGTGGCGAATTTTAAGATTCGAAAGCATGCTTATTAACTAGTCGTTGATGATTTTATAATTCTGACAGCATTTTTTTTTGTCATCAATTACTTAGTTTGATAAACAATGAAAAAGGGCCGATCCCTTCCGGGATCGGCCCTTGCGCCACTGCGGTGACGGTTGGCGTTCGGCCTGTTCTAATTAGTGGAACTGTTCTTCTTCGGTGGAGCCGGTCAGGGCCTTGACGGAGGAGGAGCCGCCCTGGATCACGGTGGTGACTTCGTCGAAGTAGCCGGTGCCGACTTCCTGCTGGTGGGAGACGAAGGTGTAACCCTTTTCGCGAGCAGCGAATTCCGGCTCTTGAACCATGTTGACGTAGTGCTTCATGCCTTCGCCGCGAGCGTAAGCGTGGGCAAACTGGAAGGTGTTGTACCAGTTGACGTGGATACCAGCCAGGGTGATGAACTGGTACTTGTAGCCCAGTGCCGACAGTTCTTCCTGGAAGGAAGCGATCTGGGAGTCAGACAGGTTCTTCTTCCAGTTAAAGGACGGGGAGCAGTTATAGGACAGCAGCTTGCCCGGGCAGGCGGCCTGGATGGCCTGGGCAAATTCGCGGGCGAAGCCGATATCGGGCACGCCGGTTTCGCACCAGACGAGGTCAGCATACGGAGCGTAAGCAACGCCGCGGGAGATGGACTGCTCCAGACCGTTCTTGACGCGGTAGAAACCTTCCTGGGTGCGCTCGCCGGTCAGGAACGGCTTGTCGTTGTCGTCGTAGTCGGAGGTGATCAGGTTGGCAGCTTCGGCATCGGTACGGGCCAGGATCAGGGTCGGAACGCCCATGACGTCAGCGGCGAAACGAGCGGAGATCAGCTTTTCGATGGCTTCGCGGGTCGGAACCAGAACCTTGCCGCCCATGTGGCCGCACTTCTTGGCGGCAGCCAGCTGGTCTTCGAAGTGAACGCCAGCGGCACCGGCGGCGATCATGTTCTTCATCAGTTCGAAAGCGTTCAGGACGCCACCGAAACCTGCTTCAGCGTCGGCAACGATCGGCAGGAAGTAGTCGATGAAGCCTTCGTCGCCCGGATTGACACCGCGGGACCACTGAATTTCGTCAGCGCGCTTGAAGGTGTTGTTGATGCGGCGAACCATGGTCGGGACGGAGTCGTAGGCGTACAGCGACTGGTCCGGGTACATGGTTTCGGAAGTGTTGCCGTCGGCGGCGACTTGCCAGCCAGACAGATAGACGGCTTCCAGGCCAGCTTTGGCCTGTTGCATGGCCTGACCAGCGGTGATCGCACCGAAGGCGTTCACGTAGCCCTTTTTGGCGCCGCCGTTGACCTTATCCCAGAGGATCTTGGCGCCGCGCTGGGCCAGGGTGTATTCCGGCTGCAGGGAGCCGCGCAGACGGACGACGTCAGCAGCGGAGTAGCCGCGCTTGACGAGCTTCCAGCGGGGGTTTTCGGCCCAATCTTTTTCCAGGGCGGCGATTTGCTGTTCGCGAGTGCTCATGTGAATTCCTCAAGAGTAGGGTTGAGAGTTTGCTTGTTGCGCCAAGCCAGGGGTTTGGAGAGTGCTTGTGCGATGGAGAGAAGTATAGTTTTTTTTTTGCGGGGCAGCAATAGTCTTATATAAGACATAAGACAATATTTTTCTTATTAAAATCATTGGCTTGTTTTTTATTTTTCATAATGTGAAAAATAATTTGCGTTAGTGAAATTTTGCTTGCGCAGGTGCCGAATGACGCTGGCTTGATAAGGGGAAAACCCTTGTCGGGTAAGCCTTGACGGAGTGCTCCAAGAAGCGTTGAATTCGCCAAAATCTACAAATCTGGAGGCATGGGCATGGAGACTTTTCGGCGTTTATATGATTGGAGCGAACGCACGTTCTGGAATTCGCTGACCAAGAAGCTGATGAGTTTCTTGCTCCTGTTGCTGATCGATGCCGTTTATCTTGGCATCTACGTGCGACAAAAAGGCGACATCGAGGCCCGTCTGCGTGCAGGCAATACCTCAGCCGAGGTGTTGCAGGGGGTGAGTGATAGCCTGAATCAGGGCTTGTTGTTGATGCTGATCCTGACTGGTATCGCACTCTGCTGGAACGTTTTGCAGATTCTCTATATCCGGCATTTGATCCTCCGCCCGGTGCGCCTGATCTCGCAAATTTTCGATGAGATTGGGCGTGGGGAGGGGGACTTCTCTCGCAATCTGCCAACTATTTCGCACGATGAGTTGCGAACGCTGGCTGAGTCCTACAACCGGTTTGCTGAGAAGATGCGCGAAATCATCAGCGAAGTGCGGAAGATGAGCGTCAATATCGCCCGTGAAGCGGTGATGATGAAGAAGGCGGTGGCGGTCACGGCCGAGCGTTCGGGGCAGCAAAGTCAGATTGCGGCAGCGGTTTTCGGTGCCAGCAATGAGGCGACGCAGGCAATCGAGGAGGTTTCGGCGGCAACCGAGAGAATTTCCGAGTCTACCGAAAGTAACTTGGCCAATGCGCGCAAGTCTCTGGGTGAGATCGGGCAGGTTGTAGACAAGGTGCAGACAGTCAGCGACAAGTTGGGGCGGTTCAACGACACGGTCGGGCAGTTGTCGCAGCGTTCTGACAGCATTCGGCAAATCGCCGGGCTGATCAAGGAAATTGCCGATCAAACCAATTTGCTGGCACTTAACGCCGCTATCGAAGCAGCCCGGGCGGGAGAGGCGGGTAGAGGCTTTGCAGTGGTCGCCGATGAGGTTAGAAAACTGGCTGAACGGGTCAATGTGGCAACGCAGGAAATCAATGAAAACATCGGCGGCATGATTGCTCTGGTGCGCGACACCCAGCAGGAAAACGAGGCGATCAACGGTGATGTCCGGCAAACCCGTGAGGTGGTTGAACGTTCTTCCGACGAGTTTCAGCGGATGGTTCTGGATTTTGAGCGCACCAGCGATCAGTTGAGCCAGATTGCGGCGGCCATGGAGGAACTGGGGGCAACCAATGGCCAGGTTCATGATGCGGTGACCCAGGTTCATGGTTTGTCCTCCGAGGTCTCGGCGAGCATGAAAACCTCATCTGAATCTACCGTGACCTTGAGCAATGCTACTGAGAGCGTTCAGGAACTGGTGTCCCGCTTTAAAATCGGTCGCGGCGCATTTGACTACAACGTTGAGCAGGCGCGCCGCTTCCAGCAGGAGTTCCAGGATGCGCTGACCGCCATGGTGCAAAGAGGAATCGATATCTGGGATCAGAATTACCGCCCCATTCCGGGAACCAATCCGCAGAAATACGAGGTCAGCTATGTTTCCGCTTTCGAGCGCGAGATTCAACCGATTGCCGAAGCTACCCTGGGGCGCCTGAAGGGGGGGGCGTATGCGCTGGTGGTCGATAACAAGGGTTACGGGGCAATCCATAACCTCAAGCATTCAAAACCCCTGACCGGCGATTATCAGGTTGACTTGGTCGGCAATCGAACCCGTCGCCTGTGGGAGGATCCGACCGGGCAGCGGGCAGCCAAAAACCGTCTGCCCTTGCTGGTGCAGACCTACGCCCGAGATACGGGCGAGGTCTTGTCGGAAATCAACTTGCCGTTGATTGTCAATGGTCGCCACTGGGGGGGTGCCCGCATCGGCTGCGACAGCAGTGTCCTGCTGGAGGGGTGAAGGCTGAAATTCCGGGCAACTCGGTTTCGGGATCGATCAGGTTAGCGATCTGGCCGAGACGAGTACGCCGTCTTCATCGGCGTACAGCCATTCTCCGGGCTGGAAGGTGACACCGCCGAAGGTGACGGCGATATTCTTGTCACCAACCCCTTTCTTGATACTTTTTTGCGGGTGGGTGTCGAGCGCCCGGACCCCGATGTCGATTCCGTTGATGTCGCCTGAGTCGCGGATACAGCCGTAAACCACTACGCCCTCCCAGCCGTTTTTGTTGGCCAGGATCGCCAACTGGTCGCCGACCAGCGCGCAGCGCAGGGAGCCGCCGCCGTCAATCACCAGTACCTTGCCAGTTCCGTTTTCACCGAAGGCTTCGCGAACCAGCGAATTGTCTTCAAACAGTTTGAGGGTGACGATCTGTCCGGAAAATGCAGCGCGGCCACCGTAGCGCTTGAACATCGGGGTGACGACGCGCAGGCCGTGGCCCAGTTCATTTTCAAATTCGTCGCAGAGGTCGGGGGTTTTAAAGCTCATTCAAGGTCTCCCTGGTCAAAAAAAAGCCATGCAGGGCATGGCTGTAATGGATTCTGCGGCCGCTTCAGGCCACTGCTTCTGCCTTTTCTTCAGCGAAGGACAGGCGGATTTTTCCGTGTTCATCGAGGTCGACCGTGACATGCCCGCCACTGGCCAGTTTGCCGAACAGCAATTCATCGGCAAGTGCAGCGCGCAGGGTGTCCTGGATCAGGCGAGCCATCGGTCGGGCACCCATCAATGGATCAAAGCCCTTGTCGGCGAGCATCTCCTTGATCGCTTCGGTGAAATGCGCTTCGACCTTCTTCTCGTGCAGCTGCTCTTCCAGTTGCATCAGGAACTTGTCGACCACACGCAGGATAATCTGCCGGTCGAGCGGGGCAAATGGGATGGTCGCGTCCAGGCGGTTGCGGAATTCCGGGGTGAACATCCGCTTGATTTCCGCCATTTCGTCGCCGGTCTGCTTGCTGCTGGTGAAGCCCATGCTGCTTTTCTGCAGGTCGGCGGCTCCGGCATTGGTGGTCATGATGATTACCACGTTGCGGAAATCGGCCTTGCGTCCGTTATTGTCGGTCAACGTGCCGTGGTCCATCACTTGCAACAGAATGTTGAAAACGTCCGGGTGGGCCTTTTCGATCTCGTCGAGCAGCAGGACGCAGTAGGGTTTCTTGGTGATTGCTTCGGTCAGCAGTCCGCCCTGATCAAAACCGACGTATCCGGGTGGTGCGCCGATCAGGCGTGAGACCGCATGGCGCTCCATGTACTCCGACATGTCAAAGCGTTGTAGCTCGATCCCCAGGCAGTACGCCAACTGCTTGGCGACTTCGGTCTTGCCGACGCCGGTCGGCCCGCTGAACAGGAAACTGCCGATCGGCTTGCCCGGGTTACCCAGGCCGGAACGGGCCATCTTGATGGCGCGGGCCAGTGCATCGATAGCGTTGTCTTGTCCGAACACCACGGCCTTGAGGTCGCGGTCGAGGTTCCTCAATGCACTGCGGTCATCCATGGTAACGTGTTGCGAAGGAATGCGCGCAATCCGCGAAACAATTTCCTCGATGTCCTGCTTGCTGATGACTTTCTTCTGTCGCGACTTGGGAAGCACCCGCTGAGCGGCGCCTGCTTCGTCGATGACGTCGATGGCCTTGTCGGGCAAGTGGCGGTCAGTGATATAGCGGGCAGACAATTCGACGGCCGAGGACAGTGCTGTCGTCGAGTATTTGATTCCGTGATGAGCTTCGAAGCGTGCCTTCAGGCCTTTGAGGATGTCGATGGTTTCGGCTACCGAGGGTTCGTTGACATCAATTTTCTGGAAACGGCGCGAGAGAGCGCTGTCCTTCTCGAAGATACCCCGGAATTCGGTATAGGTCGTGGCGCCGATGCACTTGAGCTGACCGTTCGATAATGCGGGCTTGAGCAGGTTGGAGGCGTCGAGTGTTCCGCCGGAGGCCGAACCGGCGCCGATCAGCGTATGAATTTCGTCAATGAACAGGATTGCGTTGGGGTTTTCCTGCAAGGTTTTCAGCACGCCCTTGAGGCGTTGCTCGAAATCGCCTCGGTATTTCGTGCCAGCGAGCAGCGCACCCATATCCAGCGAGTAGACGTTGGCCTTTGCGAGAATTTCGGGAATGTCACCTTCAACGATGCGCCGGGCCAGGCCTTCGGCAATCGCGGTTTTCCCGACGCCTGCC
The DNA here is from genome assembly GCF_041378895.1 of Dechloromonas sp. ZY10. Classification (NCBI taxonomy): domain Bacteria; kingdom Pseudomonadati; phylum Pseudomonadota; class Betaproteobacteria; order Rhodocyclales; family Azonexaceae; genus Dechloromonas; species Dechloromonas aquae. The sequence goes on along the minus strand of NZ_CP144212.1, from coordinate 2,572,160 downwards.
TCGCCGACCAGCAGCGGATTGTTTTTCCGGCGCCGGCAAAGGGTCTGGATCACCCGTTCGAGTTCCTTATCGCGACCGATCAGCGGGTCGATCTTGCCCTGCAGGGCAAGCGCATTGAGATTGATCGTGTATTGCTCCAGCGGTCCGCCTTGTTCGCGCTCGGCTTCCGGCTCGGTTTCGCCTTCGGCTGGTGCCTTGCTGGGCTGCGGTACCTTGCTGATTCCGTGCGAGATGAAATTGACTACGTCGAGGCGGGTAATGCCCATCTTCTGCAGGAAATACACCGCATGCGAGTCCTTTTCCCCGTAAATCGCAACCAGCACGTTAGCGCCATTGACCTCTTTCTTGCCCGATGATTGAACGTGCAGGATGGCGCGCTGGATGACCCGTTGAAAACCCAGCGTCGGCTGGGTGTCGATATCGTCATCGCCAGCCACGGTCGGGGTGTGCTCACCGATGAAGTTGCCCAGGTCCTTGCGCAGCAGATCCAGTTTGGCGCCGCAGGCGCGCAGGGCCTCTGCGGCAGAAGGATTGTCGAGCAGGGCAAGCAGCAGATGCTCCACGGTGATGAATTCGTGGCGTTTCTGGCGAGCCTCGACAAAGGCCATGTGCAGGCTGACTTCGAGTTCCTGGGCAATCATTGGTTTTCCTCCATGGTGCAGGCCAGCGGGTGCTGATGCTGACGCGCGAAAGCTAATACCTGTTCAACCTTGGTGGCCGCGATATCGCGGGGGTAAATCCCGCAGACGCCGCGGCCCTCGTTGTGAACTTTGAGCATGATGCGCGTCGCTTGTTCAGTGTCGTGCGAAAAAAAACGTTGCAGCACGAGAATGACAAAATCCATCGGGGTGTAGTCGTCGTTCAGCAACAACACCTTGTACATGCGCGGAGGTTCCGGGAGGGTGGTGCTAGCCTCCTGAACACCTTCTTCGTGAGTCTGTGTAGCCATGGGACGGATTCTATACAGTCGGTTTCAATCTGCAACCGCCTGTGGCCGCGCCCCCAGGTGAGACGCGTGCAAGTGATTATGGATGGTGCACTGCGGCATCGAAATGTGTTGACGGCGAAATGCAGCAGGCGTAAAAATCAGAGGCGTTTGGATTCAAGTTGTATCGCAGATGCCGCAGCGCACCGGTGCGTTGAACTCAAACAGGGAGTCCGGTAGCACCGGAGTTTGGTTCGTTTTTTTGTGGGAAAGTAGCAAGGATATGGCACTCGGTACCGTTAAGTGGTTCAATGATTCCAAAGGTTTCGGCTTCATCACTCCGGATGATGGCAGCGAAGATCTCTTCGCCCATTTTTCGGCAATCAACATGAATGGCTTCAAGACCCTGAAGGAAGGCGAAAAGGTTTCCTTCGATGTCGTGCAGGGCCCGAAGGGCAAGCAGGCCTCGAACATCCAGCGCGCCTGATCGGGGGATCCGCGCAAGACAAAACCCGCCTTCCGGCGGGTTTTTTTATTGCTTCACGTCGTTTCAGGCGACGGTGATTTCATCCCGCCGCCGGTCGCCGCCATTGTCTGTCCAACTGACTGCAATCTTGTCGCCGGCACGAATTCCGCGGGCGCGGAAGGCAAATAGCGGGTTGCGCGAAATCGAGGTATTCAGCTGCCCTTCAATCAGCGGCTTGCCATTCAATTCGACGGCAAACGTCTGGATGAATTGCAGTGCCACGGTTTTGCCTTGGTCGTCCTTGCGTTGCCCGGTTTCCATCGGGTGCTGCATCAGGATGCGAATGTCGGCGAAATCGCCATGTTGTTGAACGCGAATCTTGATCGGGTCTGCCATGCTCAGCCTCCGCAACCGCCCAGCGTGACTTTGACGTCGCGAAAGGCGATGTAATTTTTTCCGTCACCGGTGCGGACCAGGGCACGGATTCGGGTCGATTCGGCCAGCTTGGCCTGGAGTTTGACAAAGGGCAGGGCTGGCGGGGAAAAGTCCATGGTGGAGCACAGGGGGTAAGGGTTTTTGTCGGCGAAAACGGCAATACTGCGGGCCCCTGCCAGAGTCGTGGCGACCTCGATTTCAACCTTGGCGCCATTTTCGGCAATTTCAGGGGCGTTGATTGTGATCTCGCGCGATTCGCTTACCTGAGCAGCCCCATAGGCTTTTTGCGCATCGCCCGCCTGACGGGCAGTAAAGGCGTTGCGGTTCCATTCGGCGGCCAGCACTCGCGTAGGCAACAACATGCCTCCGCCGAGCAGTGGCAATAGCGAAGCGGCTGCGCTGCCTTTCAGCAGCAGTCGACGCAGGGGCATCATCGATGGGAGTCCTTTTCTTGGCTAATGCCGGGGCGGCCTGCAGCGAGGTCCCCCGGTGGGCGAGTAAAACCTCTACATTGCCGGCAGGCGGGGGCGCCTGTCAATGTACCGAAGGCGAGGGGGGCAGGTGCTTCTTCAGGCAAGCGAACAGTTCTCCGGCATTGACCGGCTTGGCAAGAAAATCGTTCATGCCGGCCTCCAGGCAGCGTTGGCGGTCTTCGGGGAAGGCGCCGGCGGTCAGGGCAATAATCGGCAAGGGAGAGCGTCCCTGACAATGTTCCCAGGAGCGTATTTCGCGGGTGGCATCGAAACCGTCGAGACGGGGCATCTGGCAGTCCATCAAAACCAGGTCAATCGCCTGCTCACCACAGGTCAATTGCTCGACAGCATCTTGTCCATCGTGAGCGCAACTAACCTGGTAGCCATATTTTCCCAGCAGGCTCTTGACCACTGCGCGATTGGTGGCGTTGTCTTCGACCAGCAGGATGTGCGCCGATATTGGGGCAGATAGGCTGGGAGCGGCAGGGCTGCTGGGCTCCGGTGGCGGGAGGGGCGAAAGCCCCTGCGCACGCGGCAGGGAAATTTCAAACCAGAAGGTCGAACCGGCCCCGGGGCGACTGCTGACGCCGGCCTCACCATCCATCAATTCGGCCAGGCGGCGCACGATCGAGAGTCCCAGTCCGGTGCCGCCGTATTTGCGGGTACTCGATGAGTCAAGCTGGCTGAAGGGCGAGAAGAGACGACTTTGTGCCTCGGGCGGGATGCCGATACCGCTGTCGGTTACGGCAAAGCGCAGGCGAGCCGGTGAGGAGTCAGGGGGAGCAAGATCACGAATCGACAGGGCGACCTGGCCGCGATCGGTAAATTTGATTGCATTGCTGACCAGGTTGGACAGCATCTGGCGCAGGCGCGTGACATCCCCGAGATACACGCTGCCACTCGCCGCAGATTCACGGTCGACTTCGATGGTCAGACCTTTTTGTTCGGCGCTGGCGGTAAACAGGGCTGCGGTATCGGCCAGTACCTGCGAGGGGGTAAAGGCGCTTGGATGCAACTCTAGTTTGCCTGCCTCAACTTTGGACAGGTCGAGAATGTCGTTGAGCAGGCCGAGCAGAGTTTGTCCGGAACTGAGGATGGTGCCGGCGTATTCCTGTTGTTCTGCGATGGTCAGGTCAGGGAGTTGCAGCAGTTGCGCCATGCCCAGAATCCCGTTCATCGGTGTCCGGATTTCGTGCGACATGGTGGCCAGGAAGCGGCTTTTGGCGAGATTGGCAGCCTCTGCTACCTGCTTGGCTGCAATCAGTTCACGTTCCGCCTGCTTGCGTTCGCGGATGTCGCGGGCGGCAGCGTAAACATGGCGCGCGCCCTCAAGTTCAAAGTGTCCCAGACTGACCTCAACATCGATCAAGGTTCCGTCGCGGTTGCGGTAGCGGGTCTCGAAGCAGGTGGGAGGGCCGGCATCATCATCGTTCCAGTCGAGATAGCGCTGGCGGATGGCGGGATCTGCCCAGCCGGTTTCCCAGTCGCCAATGCTGCGCCCGGGCAATTCTTCGGCAGGGTAGTCCAGCAGTTGAGCGAAGCGCTCATTGGCTTCGATCAGTTCGCCGCGTGCGTTCAGAATCTGGATTCCGTCGCCGGCCCGCTGCAGGAATACCCGGTTGCGAGTGCTTTCGCGCAGGGTGCGGCCGAGCAGATGCAGCAGCAGGCCGCCACAGAGCAGCGAGAGGAGGCAGAAACTGCCGGCAAACCAGGCGGTCTTGCGCAGTTCGTCGCGCCAGCCTGCCAGATAGTTGTCGCTGGCAATCCCCGCCAGTGCGTACATCCGGGCTTTTTCGAGGCGACGGAAATTGATGATCCGTTCAAGTTTGTCGGAGGCAGTGATGGAGTGATAGGTGGCACTGGCGACACCACTGGCAACCAACTCCTGCAATTCCCGCGAGACGCTCTGGCTGCCGACGCTGGCTGCCGGATTGCCCGGCAGCGCCGGATGGCGGGCAATCAGGCCGAGTTCTGCATCGCGCAGGACAACGGCGCCGCCAGGGCCGGTATCGAAGCCGGACAGCAGGGTCTGGAAATGCTCGACCGGAATCGGAGCCGAAATGACTCCGGCAAAGCGTCCATCGGGGTGGTTGTAGCGGCGGGCAAAGCCGACGATGGCTTTCTTCGCGACCTTGCCGATGCGCGGTTTCGATATTTGCAAACCCGCTTGCGGATCGGCTCGCAGGGCGAGAAAGTACTCGCGGTCGGCCCAGCTGACCGGATTTCCACGGTCAACGCCGCGCCCGAGAAAAACCCGGCCATCGGCATCGGCAACGCGTAGCGCCTCGACTTCTGGCAGTCGTGCGAGCAGGCGCTCCAGGTAGGCATCAGCCTGATCGGGAAGAATGCGCCCTTGCTGCAGTTGGCGTTCCAGTTCGTCGGCAACGCTGCGCAATGCCAGGTCGATCTTGTCGATGCTGTTGGTGACGCTCTGGTCAAGTGCCTGGGCGATGTTTTCGCTATGGGTGCGGGCATTCTGTTCGTATTGCAGGCGGGCTTGCCGGACCGAACTGACCGACAGCGCGAGCACCAGCAGGTTGGCCGCTACCAGCGCCATGAGCAGCAGCGAACGCAAATGGCGGGCCGCAGGCTTGCGCGGAGTCAAGGCTTGCTCCCTTTTCGGCTCAGGGCGCCGTCCAATGCCCGGACTTGCCACCCTGTTTTTCAAGCAGACGAAGGTTCTCGATGGTCATCCCCCGGTCAGCCGCTTTGCACATGTCGTAGATGGTGAGCAGGCCGACGCTGGCAGCGGTCAGGGCTTCCATTTCAACACCCGTGCGACCGAAGCATTCTGCGGTGACCTGGCAGCGGACCGTGGCGGCTGCGGCATCAATCTCAAAATCTACGGTTACCCGGGTCAGGGCCAGTGGGTGGCACAGGGGAATCAGGTCGCCGGTCCGCTTGGCGGCCTGAATCGCGGCAATCCGGGCGATGCCCAGGACATCGCCTTTCTTGGCGTTGCCGGCCTGGATCAGGGCCAGGGTTGCCGGCTGCATGCGGATGCTGCCGCCAGCACGGGCGATGCGGGCGGTTTCCGCCTTGCTGCCAACGTCGACCATGTGGGCCTGGCCGCTGGCGTCAAAGTGGGTGAGGGGGGAGGCGGGGGTGTCACTCACGGCGATTTACCTTTGCTTACCATCGGTAGCGATGGCGATTTTGCGAGTGGGGTATCATAGCACCATGCGTCGTTCCTCTCGTTTTCTCGCCGCCTTGCTGGCTGTTTCGCTGGCATTTCCCGCGCAGCCGGCGGACGATCTGCCCGAGCTTGGCGATATTGCCGGCAGCGAATTCTCGATTTCCGCCGAGCGGCGGATCGGGCAGCAGATCATGCACGAAATCCGCTGGCGCGAACCGGCATTTCTTGACGATCCCGATATCGAGGCCTACCTGAATCAGTTGGGGGGGCGGCTGGCTGCTGTCAGTGCTGATCCGGGAACAGGGTTCTATTTTTTCGCGATCAGCGATCCGGCGATCAACGCCTTCGCGATGCCGGGCGGCTACATTGGCGTGCATACCGGGTTGATCCTGGCCGCGCAGAGCGAGTCGGAACTGGCCGGGGTGGTCGCGCACGAAATTGCGCACGTCACCCAGCGCCATATTGCCCGCCAGGTTTTTCAGTCAAAGAAGATCGGCATGGCGTCGATGGTGGCGATGGGTTTGGCCCTGCTTGCCGCGCGTTCCAACGGGCAGGTGGCCGGTGCTGCCGCCGCAACCTCCCAGGCGGGCGCGATTTCGGCGCAACTGGCGTTTTCGCGGGATTTCGAACGCGAGTCGGATCGGGTCGGTTTTGACCTGCTGTCGCGTGCCGGCTTCGACCCGCGTGGAATGTCGCTGTTTTTTGAGCGCCTGCAGAAAGCGGTGCGCCTTTACGAAAACAATGCCACTGCCTATTTGCGCACGCACCCTCTCAGTGGCGAGCGGGTGACCGACATGCAGAACCGCGAACTGCAAACGCCTTATCGGCAAGTACCCGACAGCCTCGATTTTCATCTCGTCAGGGCCCGCTTGCGGGCACAGTTGGGAGTTCCGGCGGAAGCCGTGCGCGATTTCACCCAGTTGCTGGCCGAAGGCAAGCATGCGGTGCGGCCGGCCGCCTGGTACGGCCTGGCTCAGGCGCAGTTCCGGGCGCGCAACTGGGCTGCGGCCGAGCAGGCCTTGCGCGAGGCCAGGGCCGGCAAGAGCGGGAGCGCAATGATCGAACATCTGCTGGCCGATGTGCGGATTGCCCAGGGCGATGTTGATGGCGGATTGGCGGTCTATCGGGCGGCTGCCGAGCGTTTTCCCCGGCACCATGGGCTGGTTTTCGGTTATGCAGCGGCGCTGGTCGCCGCCAAGCGTTATCCGGAAGCCTTGCGTTTTGTCGACGCCCAGTTGTCGTCGTTTCCCGACGAGGTCCGGCTTTATCGCCTGCGTGCCGAAAGCTATGCCGGTCTTGGCCGGCGGGCGCCGCAACATCTGGCGCTGGCGGAGGCGGCGGCTTTGCAGGGGCAGACCCAGGCGGCCATCGAGCAGCTGAATCTGGCGCAACGCGCAGGGGATGCCAACTTTTTTGAAAATTCGACCATCGATGCCCGCTTGCGCGAGATGAAGCAGCGACGGATCGACGAGATGAAGGAAAAGCGTTGAATCAAGCGCCGCTACGGCGGGTGACGGTCGGCGATTCGCGCTAAAATGGGCGTCTGTTTTTGCCATAAGTTGCTGACACCATGCATTTTGATCGCGATCTCGACGTCAAGGGCCTGAACTGCCCGTTGCCCATCCTGCGGACCAAGAAGGCGCTGGCCGAAATGGATTCCGGGCAGGTCTTGCGCGTGCAGGCGACCGATCCCGGTTCGCTGAAGGATTTTCCCGCATTTGCCAAGCAGACCGGAAATGAACTGGTCGAGCAGGGTGAGGAAGACAAGGTTTTCCTGTTCTTCCTGAAGCGGAAGTAATTTCCGTCGCTGCGTTTTACCGCACCACCCTTGATTGCCTTTTTTGAAGACAGGCGGGCGCCGGCCGGCGAACCCGCCGCTTGGCTATTCGAGCAGCCGCTCGCCTGCCATGAAATTCGCGATGCCGGGAGTCTGGCCGCAGCTCTTGCTGCTGTCGAGCGGGGCGCTGGCTGGTCGGTGCTGGCGCTTGATTACGAGCTGGGCTACCTGCTTGAGCCGCGTGCGGCTCCGGCGGGCTGGCAACTGCCGGCCGATGGTGCGGCGCCGCTGGGGCGGATCTGGCAGTTTGCCGCAGTGCGGACCTTGCGGGCCGACGAGGCGGCGGACTGGCTGGCGGTGCAGGTCGGTGTTGCTCCGGTAGCCGGTCTCGGCGGCTGGCAGCCGCAGATTGCCGAAAAAGACTATTTATCTGCGGTCGACCGTGTCAAACACTGGATTTCCGCCGGCGATTGCTATCAGGTCAATCTGACCTTCCCGGTCAGCGGCCGGGTGTTCGGTTCGCCCCTGGCGCTCTACGCACGCCTGCGCGAGCGGCAACCGGTACGTTATGGCGGTTTTGTCGGCGACCCGGCGGGCGGCGAGGCAATTGTCTCGCTGTCGCCGGAGCTATTCATTGAAAAGCGCGGCCGGCGCTTGCTGACCCGGCCGATGAAAGGCACCGCGCCGCGTGATTTGCCACCCGAGGCCTTGCGCGATTCGGTCAAGGACCGGGCCGAGAATCTGATGATCGTCGATCTGCTGCGCAACGATCTTGGGCGCGTCGCCGCAGCCGGCAGCGTCCGTGTCGAGCGGTTGTTCGAAGTCGAGGCCTATCCCAGCGTCTGGCAGATGGTGTCCGAGATTTCTGCCGAACTGGCGCCGGGTGACGAGCGCCTTGGCGAGTTGCTGCGTGCGGTTTTTCCCTGCGGCTCGATCACCGGCGCGCCGAAAATCCGCGCCATGCAGATCGCCGGCGAACTCGAAGCAGCGCCGCGCGGCTTGTACACTGGGGCACTCGGCTGGCGCTCGCCGGAGGGTGACCTCAGGCTCAATGTCGCGATCCGCACGCTGGCGATTGCTGCCGATGGACAGGCGCAACTCGGCCTGGGCAGCGGCATCGTCGCCGACTCCGATCCAGCCGCCGAATGGCGCGAATGCCTGCTCAAGGGCGCCTTTGTGCACGCGGCCGATCCCGGCTTGCGGCTGATTGAAACCTTGCGTTTGAGCGCCGGCGACTATCCGGCCCTGGCTGGGCATTTGGCCCGGCTGACCCGTTCGGCGGCTTGGTTCGGGTTTGCCTGCGACCTATCAGCGGTGGCTGCGGCCTTGCACCAACTCGCGGCTGACAAGACCGTTGGCGACTGGCGGGTGCGCTTGACGCTGGGCAAAGACGGCCGGCCGGAGGTTGCGGCCTTTCCGCTCCAGCCCGAACCGGAGGGGCCGCGCCGCGCCTGGCTGGCGGCCGAGTCGATCGATGCCGACGATCCCTTGCGCCGTCACAAGACCACCCAGCGTGCGCTCTACGACGCGGCGCTGCAGCGCATCGGCGGCGACCCGGTGCTGTTCGATGTGGTGTTTTTGAACCAGCGTGGCGAGCTGGCGGAAGGCGCGCGCAGCAATCTGTTTGTCGAGCGCGACGGCATCCTGCTGACCCCGCCGCTTGCCAGCGGCGCGTTGCCCGGCGTCTTGCGTGGCGAATTGCTGGCCAGCGGCCGGGCGCGCGAGGCAGTGCTTTATCCGGCCGATCTGCGGGATGGCTTCTGGCTCGGCAACGCCTTGCGCGGTTTGCACTGGATTGCTGGCATTGAAGCTGAGTCCGGGGCAGCCTGCTGAGCGTTTTCGGGCATTTTTACGGTCGACCGTGAGTAATCGCCAAATCCTGCTGGCTTGGGTGAGGCCGCCAGCGTACCACCCGGGCTGGGACCGGGGCCGGGTTCCCCCGTAGGCGCAAAATCCAGTCGCTGCCAAACAGGTGGTGCCACAAACGGGCACGAAAAAAGCGGGAGGCTTGCGCACTCCCGCTTTGGGCTGATGGCCTCTGGCTGCTTATTTCCGCAGCTTGCGCAGATAGAGCAGGCCGAGGCTGATCAGGGCGCCGACGATGGCGTACAAGAAGACCTTGCCACCGATTTCCTGGTACTCGACCAGAATCGGCATCTCATCTTCGATCCGGTAGCGCACCGTGGTCTGGAAGTTCCAGGCCGAGGCCTTGGCCTCAACGCCGCCAGGCAGCTTTTTCCACTGCAGCGCGATCATCTCGTAAGCGGTTTCGCCGCTGGCGGTCGGCAGTTGCAGGGTTTTCACCCGGCCGGCCGTCTTGGCCGCCGCGAGTTCGCCATAGGGCACGGCACAGACTTGCTCGTCGGCGCAGATCGCGGCAATCGGGAACTCGGGCAGCCATTCGCCGCCCTTCTGCCATGGCCAGAGCATGAACAGGCCGAGGCCCCACAGCCAGACCAGTACGCAGAAGACCATGAAGGCCGAGAAGATCGCGGTGAAGCGATCTCCCGGCTGGGCGGCGGGCGTGCTCATGCTCAATTCCCCAGCTTGGCCAGTTGTGGCTTGAGCTTTTCCAGCGTGGCGCTGAACTCGGCGACCCGCTGCTTTTCCTGCTCAACCACGGCGGCCGGCGCACGAGCGACGAAGCCTTCGTTCGAGAGCTTGCCCTGGGCGATGGAAATCTGCTTTTCCAGCTTCTCGATTTCCTTCTTCAGGCGTTCCTTCTCGGCGGCAACGTCGATCTCGACCTTGAGCATGAGGCGGGTTTCGCCGACCACGGCGACCGGTGCGACTGCATCTTCCGGCATCTCGGCGACGATCTGGACTTCGGAAACCTTGGCCAGGGCTTGCAGGATCGGCGCGAATTCCGCCATTTCCTCGCCGCCGCCGGCGACCAGCAGCGGCATCCGCTGTGCCGGCGAAACACCCATCTCACCGCGCAGGTTGCGGCAGGCGTAAGCCAGGGCCTTGAGCCGTTCGACCTTGGCTTCGGCGGCTTCGTCCACGCGGGCAAGGTTGGCGCTCGGGTAGCTTGCCTGCATCAGCGAGGCGTGCGTCTTGCGCCCGGCAATCGGAGCGACCGTCTGCCACAGTTCTTCGGTGATGAACGGGATCAGCGGATGGGCCAGGCGCAGGATGGTTTCCAGCGTCCGCACCAGGGTGCGGCGGGCGCCGCGCTGCTGGGCTTCGTCGCCGGTCTGGATTTCCACCTTGGCGATTTCCAGATACCAGTCGCAGAACTCGTCCCAGACGAACTTGTAGATCGCCTGCGCCAGCAGGTCGAAGCGGTAGTCGATGAAGTGCTGCTCGACTTCCTGTTCCAGCTTTTGCAGCAGGCTGACGATCCAGCGGTCGGCGAAGCTGAATTTCAGCTTTTTCTCACCGTCGACCGTGCATGCACCGCCGCGCCCTTGTTCGTGTTCGAGCGCCAGGTCCTGGCCTTCGACGTTCATCAGCACGAAGCGGGTGGCGTTCCACAGCTTGTTGCAGAAATTGCGGTAACCGTCGCAGCGGTTGAGGTCGAACTTGATGTCACGGCCGGGGCTGGCGAGCGAAGCGAAGGTGAAGCGCAGCGCGTCGGTGCCGAAGGCCGGGATGCCGTCCGGGAATTCCTTTTTGGTTTTCTTGGCGATGCTCTCGGCCTGCTTCGGGTTCATCAGGCCGAAGGTGCGCTTTTCCACCAGCGCATCGATGCCGATGCCGTCGATCAGGTCGATCGGGTCGAGCACGTTGCCCTTGGACTTGGACATCTTCTGGCCTTCGCCGTCGCGGATCAGGCCGTGCACATAGACGTGCTTGAACGGGATCTTGCCGGTGATGTGCTTGGTCATCATCACCATGCGGGCGACCCAGAAGAAGATGATGTCGAAGCCGGTGACCAGCACCGACGACGGCAGATACTGCTGCAGCATCTGGTTGGCGGCATCCTGCGCCTCGTCACCGCTCCAGTCGAGCGTCGAGAACGGCCACAGGGCGGACGAGTACCAGGTGTCGAGGACGTCGGCGTCACGAGTCAGCTGCCCGGCATAGCCGGCCTGATCGGCCTGGGCACGGGCTTCTTCCTCGTTGTGGGCGACGAAGACTTCGCCATTGACGCCGTACCAGGCCGGAATCTGATGGCCCCACCACAGCTGGCGGGAGATGCACCAGTCCTGGATGTTGTTCAGCCACTGGTTGTAGGTATTGACCCAGTTTTCCGGGTAGAACTTGATTTCGCCGGAATGGACCACGTCGAGCGCCTTTTCGGTGATCGACTTGCCGTCAGCGCCCGGCTTGCTCATCGCAACGAACCACTGGTCGGTGAGCATCGGCTCAATGACCACCCCGGTGCGATCACCGCGCGGCACCTTCAGCTTGTGCTTGTCGACCTTGACCAGAATGCCAGCCGCTTCGAGGTCGGCGACCACGGCCTTGCGAGCGTCGAAGCGGTCGAGGCCACGGTACTTTTCCGGGGCGTGGTCGTTGATCTGGCCGGTCAGGGTCAGGATCGAGATCATCGGCAGGTTGTGGCGCTGGCCGACGGCGTAGTCGTTGAAATCGTGTGCCGGCGTGACTTTGACGCAACCGGTGCCGAATTCGCGGTCAACGTAGGCGTCAGCGATGACTGGAATTTCGCGGTCGGTCAGCGGCAGCTTCACCATCTTGCCGATCATGTGCTGGTAGCGCTCGTCCTCCGGGTGGACCATCACGGCGGTGTCGCCGAGCATGGTTTCCGGGCGGGTGGTGGCGACCACCAGGCTATCGCTGCCATCGGCCAGCGGATAGCGGATCTGCCACATGAAGCCGTCTTCTTCCTCCTGCACGACTTCGAGGTCGGACACGGCGGTGTGCAGCTTCGGGTCCCAGTTCACCAGGCGCTTGCCACGGTAGATCAGGCCTTCCTTGTAGAGGCGGACGAAGGTCTCGGTGACGACCTGGTTGAGGCCGGCATCCATGGTGAAGCGCTCACGCGTCCAGTCCGGGCTGGTGCCCATCCGGCGCATCTGCTTGGTGATGGTGTTGCCGGAGTATTCCTTCCATTCCCAGACCTTTTCCAGGAACTTCTCGCGGCCGAGGTCGTGGCGGGAGATGCCCTGCGCGTCCAATTGGCGCTCGACGACGATTTGCGTCGCGATCCCGGCATGGTCGGTGCCCGGTTGCCACAGCGTATTGTGGCCCTTCATCCGGTAGTAGCGGGTCAGCGCGTCCATGATCGTCTGGTTGAAGCCGTGACCCATGTGCAGGGTGCCGGTGACGTTGGGCGGCGGCAGCAGGATGCAGAAATTGTCCTGTTGGTTACGGTCGACGCCGGCGGCGAAGTAATTCTGGGCTTCCCACTCGGGGTACCAGCGACGTTCGATGTCGGCCGGCTCGAAGGCTTTGGCGAGTTCCATGGGGCTGTACGGGGAAATGGGGAAAACCGGTGATTATACCGGAGGCAGCCGGAGCGATTCGCTCCCGGCTGGTAGCGGATGCAATTCAGGGGGCCAGCAGGTCGCGCGGTGCCGCTGTGTCTGGGGCGGTAGCCTGTTCGGCGAGCACTTCCTGCAAGCAGGCCTGGATCAGTCCGGGCAGGGCTGCCGCCAGGCGGGCTTCGACGCGCTGGCAAAGAGCCTGCAGCAGCGCATTCTCTGGCGGCTGCGGGGCCGGGTCTGGCCGCGCAGCCGGGGCGGCGGGTTCGATGGGTTCCAGGCAGAGGTCAGGGGCCGTCAGCGGCGGCAATGCCGGGGCGATTTCCGGCGACAGGATGTCGGTCAGCAGCGGGGCTTCCTCGCTGCTGGCAACCGCATCGGTGAGCACGGGAATTTCATCGCCGTCGTCGGCGTTGCTGCGATGCCGGTGCATCAGGGCGTTGGCGCGGGCAAGGATGGGGCTGGGCATGGTTTCAGCGCTGGCTAAGGTCGAAAAAGCGCACGTCGCAACCGGATTGCCGGTAGAACTGTACGCGCTCGCGGGCAATCCGCCGCTCCTCTTTGTCCTGGCCGACGACCTCGATCAGTCGCGCATAGCTGGCAAAGCCGGGAGCGGCCTGCTGGCCGAGGTTCATCAGCCGCTCGCGCGGGCCGGCCGTAGCCAGGGCGGCAGCCGAGGCGGCGATCTGGATCGGGGTTTCGGCGGCCAGTGGCGAGTCGACTGCACAATGCGGCACGAAACTCAGCGCATTGTGCGTCCACAGGCTGCGGTCGAGAGTCGCGGCCAGCCCGGCTTCCGGAGCGTAGACCAGTACCGCCTTCTTTTGCGCCGCTGCACCGCCAAGTAGCGCGCAGGCAGCGGCAATGCGGTCGGCAGCGCCGTGGTAGAAGAAAACTTCGGTCAATTCAGCTTCCCGGCGCAGCGCATCAGGTAGTGCGTCAGCAGGGGGACCGGGCGTCCGGTGGCTCCCTTGTCGGCACCCGATTTCCAGGCAGTGCCGGCAATGTCCAGGTGCGCCCAGCGGTATTCTTTGGTGAACCGGGCCAGGAAGCAGGCGGCCGTAATCGCGCCGCCCCAGCGGCCGCCGATGTTCGCCATGTCGGCAAAGGGGCTCTTCAGCAGGTCCTGATAGTCCTCCCAGAGCGGCATTTGCCAGGCGCGGTCGTCGGCTTCTTCTCCGGCATCGAGCAGTTCGCGGGCAAGGTGGTCATCGTTGGCGAAGAGGCCGCTGGCAACCTGGCCGAGGGCGACAACACAGGCGCCGGTGAGGGTGGCGACGTCGATCACGGTATCCGGTTCGAAGCGCTGGCTGTAAGTCAGCGCGTCGCACAGGATCAGGCGGCCTTCGGCGTCGGTGTTGAGAATTTCGATGGTCTGGCCGGAGAGCGAGGTGACGATGTCTCCCGGCCGGGTGGCGTTGCCGTCGGGCATGTTTTCCGTTGCCGGAACGACGATGGTCAGGTTGATCGGCAACTGCATGCCGGCGACTGCGCGCAGGGTGCCGATGACGCCGGCAGCACCGCACATGTCGTACTTCATTTCGTCCATTTCGGCACCCGGCTTCAGCGAAATGCCGCCGGTGTCGAAGGTGATGCCCTTGCCGACCAGGACGATCGGCTTGTCCTGCGCGGCGCCGCCTCGGTAGTGCAGGACGATCAGCTTGGGCGGCTGTTGTGAGCCGCGGGCCACGGCCAGTAGCGAGTGCATCCCTAGGGCCTCCATGTCGGCGCGTTCGAGGATTTCGCAATCGAGCTTGAATTCGCTGGCCAGCTGCCGGGCTTGTTCGGCCAGATAGGTCGGGTGGCAGATATTCGGCGGCAGGTTGCCCAGGTCGCGGGCGAGCGTGGTGCCGGCAGCAATGGCCAGACCTTGTTGCAGGGCCTCCTCGGCGGCTGGCAGTTCGTTGCGGCGATCCACGATCAGAACCAGTCGGCGCAGGCCCGGGCGGGCGTCATCCAGCTTGCTCTTGAAGCGGTCGAAGCGATAGCTGGTCTCGCTGACAACACTCGCAGCCTGGCGAATCCTCCAGGCGCTGTCCCGCTTTTTTACCGGCAGTTCGGTCAGGAACAGGCTGGCGTCGGCCAGGTTGGCATCGTTGAGTGCCTTGGTGGCGGCCCGCAGGGCACGGTTGAATTCCTTTTCGCGGAAAGTCTTTTCCTTGCCCAGGCCAATCAGCAGCACGCGCTCGCAGGCGGTGCCGGGCACTCGATGGAGCATCAGCGTGCTGCCGGGCTTGCCGTCGAGATCGCCGCGCTTGATGATTTCCTGCAAATAACCGCCCGAGGCGTTATCCAGCAGCTCTGCCGCCAGGCTCAGTTTCCGGTTTTCGTAGACGCCGACAACAACGCAGGCCGTGCGCTGTTTTTCCGGGCTACCGCTTTTTATGCTAAATTCCACAGGCTGCTCCTGAACGGGGAAGTATCTGTAACCGTCGGATTATCCGCGCTTCTTTTCGCTTTCGTCAAAACATGATATTCGAGCGCGCCGCCCGGCGCGAGTTCGCCCAGGCGGCGGCCGGCATCAGCGTAGCGCTGTTGGCGATCCTGACTTCCACCCAATTGATCCGATTGCTCAAGGATGCGGCCGGCGGCCGGATTGCGCCCGAGGCAGTGGCGTCCCTGCTTGGCTTTGCGGCGCTCAATTTCATGCCGGTGCTGTTGTCGCTGACCTTGTTCGTCGCTGTTCTGCTCAGTCTGTCGCGGGTTTATCGCGATTCCGAAATGGTGGTCTGGTTTTCCTGCGGTCAGCCGTTGACGGCCTGGGTGGGGCCGGTGGTCCGCTTTGCCTTGCCGCTGGTGGTGGCAATTGCGGTGCTCTCTGGTTTCTTGTCGCCGTGGGCCAACTACAACACCGCCGATTACAAGCAGCGGTTGTCGGTGCGCAGCGAGTTGTCCCAGGTCTCGCCCGGCTCTTTCCGGGAGGTCAAGAGCGGCCAGCGGGTGTTTTTTGTCGAGGCGCTGGCCGATGATGCCAGTCGCGTCGGCAACGTGTTTGTCGCCTCGATTCAGGAGGGGCGTCTGGGGGTGGTGATGGCCGATACCGGTACCCAGGAAACGGCCGATAACGGTGACCGCTTCGTGGTGCTGGAACAGGGGCGGCGTTACGAGGTTGAGCCGGGGACTCCGGCGTTCCGGATCATGGAGTTCGAGCGTTACTGGGTGCGTACTCAGGATGGCGAGGCGACGCCTGCCGAACGCTTGCCCAACCGGATGCCGCTGGATGACTTGGTGCGCAGTGCGGCGAGTGGGGTGGCGGGGGCCCAGGGCGAACTGGTGTGGCGAATCGGCATGCCGATTTCGGCGCTGATCCTGGCCTTGCTGGCGATTCCGCTTTCTTATGTCAATCCGCGTGCCGGGCGTTCCGCCAACATGTTGATTGCGATCCTGATTTATGCGATTTACAGCAATCTGCTATCGGTCAGTCAGGCTTGGGTGTCGCAGGGCAAGCTGTCGTTCTGGGTCGGTGTCTGGGCTGTCCATGCGCTAATGCTGTTGCCACTGCTGCTGCTCTTCTACCGGCGGGTGGCGATCCGCATGCCTTGGCAGCGGAGGGAGGGTTGATGTTGCGTTTGGGTCTCTATCAGCGCTATTTGATGCGCGAGGTCCTGGCTGCGGTCGGCCTGGTGCTGGCGGCCTTTCTTGCCCTGTTCGGTTTTTTCGATTTCATCGATGAGCTGCGTAATGTCGGCAAGGCCGACTACGGTGTTGCGCAAGCACTGCTTTTTGTTTCCCTGAGCATGCCGGGTTTGGTTTATGAACTGATTCCGATCGCTACCCTGATCGGCACCTTGTATGCGCTGTCCACGCTCGCCCGCCACTCGGAAATCACCGTGTTGCGGGCCTCGGGGTTGGCTACCCGCGATTTGTTGCTCACCTTGTTCCGAGTGGCTGGGCTGTTGGCGCTGCTGACCTTGCTGGTGGGCGAAGCCTTGGTCCCCTGGTCGGAGCGGGTGGCGCAGGAGTTGAAAGCGCGCGCCTTGAGTCGGGTGATTGCGCAGCAGGGTTTTGGCAGTGGCATCTGGGTCAAGGATGGCAAAAGCTTTATCAATATTCGTTCGGCAACGCCGGATGCTCGCCTGGAGCAGGTGCGGATTTATCGTTTTGACGCCGAAAATGCGTTGCAGTCGGTGACCGACGCGGCGACTGCCGAATACGATGCGCAGCATGGCTGGCAGTTGCATGAAGTGGTGCGCACCGCGTTGGCCGGTGAGTCGGCCCGGGTCGAAAGGGCGGCAAGTGAGTGGTGGCAATCGGCGGTGACACCGGATTTGCTGTCGGTGTTGATGGTCTCGCCGGAGCGGATGTCGCTGTTCGGGCTGGTTAACTATACCCGTCATCTGGCTGAGAACCGGCAGAAAACCGGACGCTACGAGATCGCGCTATGGAAAAAATTGCTTTATCCCCTGACTGCGCTGGTGATGGTGGCGCTGGCCTTGCCCTTCGGTTATTCGCATGACCGTGTCGGCGGTGTCAGCCTCAAGATTTTCGCCGGAGTGATGCTGGGCATCGTTTTCTACGCGCTCAATGGCTTGTTCTCCAACCTCGGCGTGATCAACGCCTGGCCTCCTTTTGCCAGTGCGGCTGCGCCGTCGGCACTGTTCATGCTGGCCGCGGCCGGAATGCTGTGGTGGGTTGAGCGCCGCTGAAAGCGACAGAGAGGTGGTGGTAAAAAAGCCTGCTTTTACGGTCGACCGTGAAAGCAGGCTTTTTTACTGGATCAATCCTTGGCCGGAGGGCGGCTGGATCAGGTGTTCGCGGGCTCCTGGACGATGCGGGTGCCGGCGACCCGGTCGTGCAGGAATTGCCGGTCCTTGTCGATCAGGGCCCAGAGAATGCCGATGCCGCCAAGTAGCAGGCAAGGCCAGCTGGCAAGGTAGCGAAGCAAGGCCTGGGTCGGACGGATGGCGCCACCATTGGCATTTACGATACGCAGGCGCCAGGTCTTCATCGGCAGGGTCTGGCCACCGTTGATCCAGAACCAGACGCAGTACAGCATCAATAGCAGGAATACGTGCAGCCAGAGTTGTCTGGCGCTGAACTGGATGCCGTTGCCGAGAAGCAGGGCTTGCGGTAGCCAGAAACCGATCAGCAATACTGCAAACAGGACCAGTCCCTCGTAAAGCAGGCTGGCAAGGCGGCGCCCCAGTCCGGCGCTGGGCAGGGGGGGGGAGGGCGGCATCAATTACGTCCGGCTTCGGCTGGGGGGGGCTCGGCCGGGCTTTCCGGCGCCGGGGCTTCGGGCGGTGGGGCGAGCAGCTTGGCCGATTTGCCGCTTTCGCGGATTTTCTGGCGCTCTTCGCTTGGCAGGCTGTTGTAAGCCTCCCATTTCTGCTTTACAACCTGCTTTTGTTCGACGGGTAGTTGCTGGAAATCCTTGTAGGTTCCGCGCACTTTCGCGCGCTGCTCGGGGGTCAGAGCGGCCCATTCACGCATCCGCTCCTGCATCCGTTGCTGTTCCTCCGGCTTCATGCTGGGGTAGCGGTCGGCGATTCCCAGCCATTTTTTCCGTCGGATGTTTTCCATCTTGTCCCAGTCCTGGGACAGCGGGGCCAGTACCCCTTTTTGCTGTGCGCTCAATTGGCCCCAGGTGGGTTGCGGGGGCGTGCCAATTACCGCCGTGGTTGGTACTTGGGCAGCAACCGGCAGGCTGAGGGCCGCCAGTAGGGTCAATCGTCCGAGGAGTCGTCGGTGAGCCATGAAAAGAAATCTTCGTCGAGAAAAGCTTCGGGCGGCAGGTCGTCGGCGAGCAGGGCGCTATCGACGGCCTCGATTTCGCTGACGTACTGCACGCTGTGCCAGTAAAAAGAGATCCACATGCCCAGCAGCAGGGCGACAATCGCCAGGAGTTGGCGCACGTAGGGAACCTCCTGCCAACTGCTGCCGGTGTGGCGGTTGCCGGTGTTCAGCGCCAGTTGTGGGGCGGTCTGCTTCTGCTTGCTCAGCGCCAGATGACGGGCGGCCTCCAGCCGCCGCGAAGCGGCCGGGGAAACGTCCTTGAGTCCGTGATTCAGGGCTTGCCGAATCCGTTGTGCGTAGCGTTCTTCCTTCATAGCTCTATACCTTTCGCCGACAGGGCGGCTGCGAGCGCGTGGGTGGCGCGCGAGCAGTGGGTCTTGACGCTGCCTTCTGAGCAGCCCATCGCCGCTGCGGTCTCAGCGACGTCCATGTCCTCCCAGTAACGCATCAGGAAGGCTTCGCGTTGACGTGCCGGCAATTTTTTTATTTCGTCCTCGATCAGGTTCAGTGTCTGCGCCTGCAGTAGCTTGCTTTCGGGGGTTCTGGCCTCGCCTTTCTGGTCTTCGTCGGCGGCCAGGGTTTCCAGTGGGTCGTGATCCTCGTCGTCGTCCTTGGAAAACGCCGACAGCAGCGTGGTCCACATCGAGCGAACCTTGCTCCGTCGGTAGTAGTCGCGGATGGTGTTCTGCAGGATGCGCTGAAAGAGCATGGGGAACTCTTCTTCCGGGCGGTCGCCGTATTTTTCGGCAAGCTTCAGCATGGCGTCCTGAACGATGTCCAGCGCGGCTTCCTCGTCGTGAACGGCGAACATCGCCTGCTTGAAGGCTCGGCGTTCAACCGATTCGAGGAAGCTTGAGAGTTGATGGGGTGCAGCCAGGGTCTTGCCTTCCGTTCTTCTTTAACGCGAGCCGATTATATACGCACATGCTGCAAACCTTGACCGGAACTGGTCGGTCGATTAAGGTTATGCCCTTTTCGGGTAACAGCTTTTAGGCTCTAGCAATGATGATCAGCGGTGCGGAAATTGTAATCAGGTGCTTGCAGGAAGAAAAGGTTGATTGTGTGTTCGGTTACCCGGGCGGGTCCGTGCTGCACATTTACGATGCCCTTTTCAAGCAGGATCAGGTCAAACATATTCTGGTTCGCCACGAGCAGGCTGCCGTGCATGCGGCGGATGCCTACTCGCGCTCCTCGCAGCGGGTTGGCGTGGCGCTGGTGACCTCCGGTCCCGGCGTGACCAATACCGTGACCGGCATTGCGACCGCTTACTGCGATTCGATCCCGATGGTGGTGCTGACCGGCCAGGTGCCGACCCAGTACATCGGCCAGGATGCCTTCCAAGAGTGCGATACGGTCGGGATCACCCGTCCCTGTGTCAAGCACAACTTCCTGGTCAAGGACGTCAAGGATCTCGCTGTTACTATCAAGAAGGCCTTCCACATCGCGGCGACCGGTCGTCCTGGTCCGGTAGTGGTCGATATCCCGAAGGACATCACCGCACAGATGTGCGAGTTCGAATATCCCAAGGCTGTCCAGATGCGCTCCTACAACCCGGTGGTCAAGGGGCATCTGGGACAGATCAAGAAGGCCGTCCAGTTGCTGCAGGAAGCCAAGCGCCCGATTATCTATACTGGCGGCGGTGTGATTCTTTCCGATGCCGCCGACAAGCTGACCCAACTGGCGCGCAAACTGAATTTCCCGGTGACCAACACGCTGATGGGCCTCGGTGGCTACCCTGCCACTGACCGGCAGTTTGTTGGCATGCTCGGCATGCACGGAACCTTCGAAGCCAACATGGCGATGCATTACGCCGACGTGGTGCTGGCGATCGGCGCCCGCTTCGACGATCGCGTGATCGGCAATCCGGAGCATTTCAGCCAGGAAAAGCGCCGTGTCATCCATATCGACATCGATCCTTCCTCGATTTCCAAACGGGTCAAGGTCGATGTGCCGATCGTCGGCAATGTCGCTGATGTCCTTGATGAAATTCTCAAGTTGCTCGACGGCGGCTGCAAGACCGATCCGGAACTGCCTGATTGGTGGAAGCAGATCGAAGACTGGCGTGGTCGCAATTCGCTGCGTTATCGCCAGAGCGAGCACATCATGCCGCAGTACGTGGTCGAGAAACTCTATGAAGTGACCGGCGGCAATGCCTTCGTTACTTCCGACGTCGGCCAGCATCAGATGTTTGCTGCGCAGTACTACAAGTTCGACCAGCCGCGCCGCTGGATCAATTCCGGCGGTCTCGGCACCATGGGCGTCGGTCTGCCGTATGGCATGGGCGTCCTGATGGCGAACCCGGATGCGACGGTGGCTTGCATCACTGGCGAAGCATCGATCCAGATGTGTATCCAGGAGTTGTCGACCTGCAAGCAGTACGGTCTGCCGGTCAAGATCATCAACCTGAACAACGGCATGCTGGGCATGGTCCGCCAGTGGCAGGAGATGTTCTATTCCAAGCGCTATTCTCAGTCCTACGTCACTTCGCTGCCGGACTTCGTCAAGCTGGCCGAGTCCTACGGCCATGTCGGGATGAAGATCGAGCGTCCGGAAGACGTCGAACCGGCCCTGCGCAAGGCATTTACCGAACACAAGGACGACCTGGTGTTCATGGACTTCATCATCGACCCGGCGGCCAACGTCTTCCCGATGGTGGCGGCAGGCAAGGGTCTGACCGAAATGATCCTCGCTGAAGACCTGTAAGCGGGGAAGGAAAAGACGATGCGACATATCATTTCCATCCTGATCGAAAACGAAGCCGGCGCCCTGTCGCGTGTTTCCGGCCTGTTTTCGGCTCGTGGCTACAATATTGAATCCCTGACCGTGGCACCGACGGAAGATCCCTCGCTGTCGCGGATGACCATCCTGACTTCCGGTTCCGACGAGGTGCTGGAGCAGATCACGAAACAGCTCAACAAGCTGGTCGACGTGGTGAAGGTGGTTGATCTCTCCGAGGCTGCACACGTCGAGCGCGAACTGATGTTGATCAAGGTGCGCGCGACCGGCAAGGACCGCGAAGAGATGAAGCGGATGGCCGACATTTTCCGCGGCCGTATCATCGACGTGACCGAGTCGACCTATGTCATCGAACTGACGGGTTCCAGCTCCAAACTCGATTCCTTCATCGCCGCGCTCGATGCCGGCCTGATTCTCGAAACCGTGCGTACCGGGGTTTGCGGTATTGGTCGCGGCGACCGGATTCTGAAAGTTTAACTGTCTGTTTTGTAACGAGGATTTCATGAAAGTTTATTACGACAAGGACGCCGATCTGTCCCTGATCAAGGGCAAGAACGTCACCATCGTTGGTTATGGCTCGCAGGGCCATGCCCACGCTCAGAACCTGCGCGACTCCGGCGTCAACGTCACCGTCGGCCTGCGCAAGAGCGGTGCTTCCTGGGCCAAGGCCGAAGGCGCTGGTCTGAAGGTTGCGGAAGTCAAGGACGCCGTCGCCGCTGCCGATGTGGTCATGATCCTCCTGCCGGACGAGAACATTCCCGAGGTCTACAAGAATGACGTCGAGCCGAACATCAAGAAGGGCGCGACCCTGGCCTTCGCACACGGCTTCAACGTGCATTACAACCAGGTTGTGCCGCGTGCCGACCTTGATGTGATCATGGTTGCCCCGAAGGGCCCGGGCCACACCGTGCGCTCCGAGTACCTGAAGGGTGGCGGTGTGCCGTCCCTGATCGCCATTTACCAGGACGTCTCCGGCAAGGCCAAGGACATTGCACTCTCCTATGCAGCTGCCAACGGCGGCACCAAGGGTGGCGTGATCGAGACCAACTTCCGCGAAGAAACCGAGACCGACCTGTTCGGTGAGCAGGCTGTTCTGTGCGGCGGCGCCGTCGAACTGGTCAAGATGGGCTTCGAAACCCTGGTTGAAGCCGGTTATGCTCCGGAAATGGCCTACTTCGAGTGTCTGCATGAACTGAAGCTGATCGTCGACCTGATGTACGAAGGCGGCATCGCCAACATGAACTACTCGATCTCGAACAACGCCGAATACGGCGAGTACGTGACCGGTCCGGAAGTGATCAACGAGCAGTCCCGCGAAGCCATGCGCAACGCCCTGAAGCGCATCCAGACCGGCGAGTACGCCAAGATGTTCATCCTCGAAGGTCGTACCAACTACCCGAGCATGACTGCCCGTCGTCGCCTCAATGCCGTGCATCCGATCGAAACGGTCGGCGGCCAGTTGCGCGACATGATGCCGTGGATCAAGAAGAACAAGCTGGTTGATCAGACCAAGAACTAATTGGTCATTGACTGGCTTGGCGAGGCGGCGTTTGCCGTACTGACGGATTGTCCGGGCGCTTGTGCCTAGCCTCGTCTTCGCTTCGGGCGGTGTGGGAAACTGCACCGCCCTTGTTGTTTGCGGATTTTGACGCTGTCCGGGTGTATCCTCTTCGGATTGCCCGTGGATTGTTTGCCAATGACTGAACTCAAGCCCCGAAAGACCCTGTTCAATCCCGAAGTCAAGCGGCGCGGTATTTACGTGCTGCCCAACCTGTTTACCACGGCGGCGTTGTTTGCCGGCTTTTTCGCCATTGTCCAGGCGATGCAGGGGGATTTTGAACGGGCAGCGATGGCGATTTTCATCGCCATGGTTCTCGATGGTCTCGATGGCCGCGTTGCGCGGCTGACCAATACCCAATCGGCGTTTGGCGCCGAATATGATTCCCTGTCCGACATGGTTAGCTTTGGCGCGGCGCCGGCGCTGGTGATGTACGAATGGGCGTTGCAGGATCTCGGCCGCCTGGGCTGGATTTCCGCCTTCATTTACTGTGCCGGTGCGGCTTTGCGCCTGGCGCGCTTCAATACCACGCTGGAAGTGGTCGACAAACGCTTCTTCCAGGGCTTGCCGTCTCCGGCGGCGGCGGCGTTGGTGGCTGGTTTCGTCTGGGTGATGATCGTTTCCGGGGTGGCCGGCGCCGACGTGCGCGGGATTGCCTGCGTGCTGACCATTTTTGCCGGCGTGACCATGGTCTCCAATATCCGCTATTACAGCTTCAAGGACGTCAATCTGAAGAAGAGCGTGCCGTTCTTCGTGATTGCCGCGATTGCCCTCGGTTTTGCGCTGGTTGCCTATAGTCCGGAAATTGCCTTGTTCGGCTTTTTCGTGCTCTACGGCCTGTCCGGCTACGTCCTCGCCGCGCTTGGCCTGTTCAAGCGCAAGGCAATCTGATTTACGGAGTTTTCGATGAAACAGCATCTTGTCATTTTCGATACCACCTTGCGCGACGGCGAGCAGAGCCCCGGCGCGTCGATGACCAAGGAAGAGAAGATTCGTGTCGCCCGTCAGCTGGAAAAGATGCGGGTCGACGTGATCGAGGCCGGCTTTGCCGCCGCTTCCCCTGGTGATTTCGATTCGATCCACTCGATCGCGCAGGCAATCAAGGATTCGACCGTCTGCTCGCTGGCACGGGCCAACGAAAACGACATCCGGCGTGCCGGCGAGGCGATCAAGCCAGCCAAGTCGGGGCGGATTCATACCTTCATCGCAACTTCGCCGATCCATATGGAAAAGAAGCTGCGGATGACGCCGGACCAAGTGGTCGAGCAGGCGGTCAAGTCGATCGGCTGGGCGCGGCAATACACCGGCGATATCGAATTTTCCGCCGAGGACGCCGGGCGTTCCGAGATTGATTTCCTCTGCCGCATTTTCGAGGAAGTGATCAAGGCCGGCGCGACCACGATCAATGTTCCCGATACCGTCGGCTACAACATTCCGCAGCAGTACGCCGATACCATTCGCCAATTGATCGAGCGGGTGCCCAATTCCGACAAGGTAGTGTGGTCGGTGCATTGCCACAACGACCTCGGGTTGGCGGTAGCTAACTCGCTGGCGGCGGTGATGGCTGGCGCCAGGCAGGTTGAATGCACGATCAATGGCTTGGGCGAACGCGCCGGCAATGCCTCGCTTGAAGAAATCGTGATGGCAGTGCGCACGCGCAGCGACGTTTTTCCGGTCGAAACCCGGATCGAGACGACGCAGATCGTTCCCGCCTCCAAACTGGTGTCGCAAATCACCGGCTACCCGGTGCAGCCGAACAAGGCCGTGGTCGGTGCCAATGCCTTCGCGCACGAATCGGGTATCCATCAGGACGGCGTGCTCAAGCACCGCGAGACCTACGAAATCATGCGCGCCCAGGATGTCGGCTGGACTCAGAACAAGCTGGTGCTGGGCAAGCATTCCGGGCGCAATGCGTTCAAGACCCGTCTGTCCGAGCTCGGGATCGAACTCGATAGCGACGAAACCCTGAATGCCGCCTTTGCCCGCTTCAAGGAACTTGCCGACAAGAAACACGAAATCTTCGATGAAGACCTGCATGCGCTGGTCTCCGACGAGGTGGTGACGCCGGACCAGGAGTACTACAAGCTGGTGTATTCACATGTCTGTTCCGAGACCGGTGAGCTGCCGTTTGCCAAGGTGATCCTGAATGTCGGCGGCGTCGAGAAAAAGGGCGAAGCGGGCGGTGGTGGCCCGGTCGATGCTACCTTCAAGGCCATCGAAAGCATCGCCGGCAGCGGTGCCGAACTGCTGCTCTACTCGGTCAACGCGATCACCACCGGAACCGATGCTCAGGGCGAAGTGACGACTCGTCTGGCGCTGGGTGAGCGCATCGTCAATGGCAACGGGGCGGATACCGACATTGTCATCGCCTCCGCACGCTCCTACCTGAATGCGCTGAACAAGCTGCATTCCAGTCGCGACAAGGTCAAGGCGCAGGGCGACGTATAAGCCCTAGGCGCTTGCCGCACAAAAAAGGCGGTTTTCACGGTCGACCGTGAAAACCGCCTTTTTTCATGGTCGGGGCGGGATTTACGCTGTGGTCGGCGGGTTGCGGGTGGCGCGCACGTAGAGGATGCAGGCGGCGAACAGCAGGCTGGCGAGCAGGGTTTCGCCGACGGCCAGCCATTGGCTTGCCCCTTGTTCGCTGGTGGCGCGGGTCAGGCCTTCGAGCAGGTAGAACTGCACGAACAGCGACAGCCACTTGTAGGTGTAGCGCTTGCCGCGCAGGATGCCGAACAACGGCAGCAGCAGGAAGCAGCCCTTGAGGATCAGCCACGAGCCGCCGGGACGGAGCGGGGCCAGCCAGCCTTCCCAGGCCAGGCAAAGGGCAATCAGCGCGATCAGGCTGGCGCTGGCCAGCAGTTGCCAGCGCGGGGCGGATGCGGGGGGAATATTCACGGTCAACTCAGTTTCAGGGCCAATTCTGTCAGGCGCTTGCCTTGTGCCACGGCGAGGCGGATTTCTTCGTCGCTCAGGCGCGGGTCGCCATTGGCGCCGGCAACGTGGCTGGCGCCGTAAGGCGTGCCGCCGCTGCGGCTGTGGGCGAGGTCGGGTTCGGAAAAGGGCAGGCCGAGCAGCAGCATGCCGTGGTGCAACAGTGGCAACATCATCGAGAGCAGGGTGGCTTCGTTGCCGCCGTGCTGGCTGCCGCTGGACGTGAATACGCAGGCCGGCTTGCCGGCTAGCGTGCCGTTTTGCCAGTCGGCGACGGTGCTGTCCCAGAAATATTTCATCGGCGCTGCCATGTTGCCGAAACGGACCGGGCTGCCCAGCGCCAGGGCGGCGCATTCGGCGAGGTCGCAGGCTTCGACGTAGGGGGCGCCCTGCTCGGGAATCGCTGGGGCAACGGCTTCGCACGTGGTGGAGACGCGAGGTACGGTGCGCAGGCGGGCTGCGGCGCCGGGCACCGAGTCGATGCCGCGGCCGATGGCTTCGGCCAGGGCGCGGACCGAGCCGCGATGGCTGTAATAAAGGACAAGAATTTCACACATGGTCGGCTATTATACGGCCCCATGCCGACTACCCGCCGCAAACGCCCGTCGCCTTCGCGCGTCAGTGCCGGCCGAGAAAACCCTGTGCGCTGGATTGTCAGCCGTTTTTTCGGCGAAAACATGATCCAGACCAGTGCTGCGTTGGCTTTTACCACGCTGTTGTCGATGGTTCCGCTGCTGACCGTGGTGTTGTCGCTGGCGCACTTTTTTCCCTATGCCGATCCCTTGCTGCTCAAGCTTGATGCCTTGCTCAAGGACACCTTGCTCCCGCCCGGGGCAGCGGCAACCATCGTCGCCGGCCTGGTGCGCTTTACCGACAAGGCGCGACAGCTGACTTGGGCTGGCCTGGGGGTCCTGGCGGTAACCGCTTTCATGCTGCTGCACACCATCGAGCGGGCCTTCAATCATTTGTGGCAGGTTGAGCCGCGGCGCTGGTTGGATCGTCTGGGTCTGTATCTGCTGATGATGCTGGTCTGGCCCTTGCTGCTGGGCGGGGTGGCTTTGGCCGTGTCGTTTGCCGTCAGCAATTCGCTCGGCTGGTTTGGCGATCTTGGTCTGGCCGAGCACTGGGTGCTCAAGGGGAGTTCGCTGTTCCTGCTCGGGCTGTTCTTTTCCTTCCTCTACTACGCCGTGCCGAATGCCGCAGTAGCGCGACGGCGTGCGCTGCTGGGCGGATTTTTCGCGGCGTTCGCCTTCGCCGGAATGCAGAAAGTGTTCGAGTACTATCTGGTCAGTTCGGCTTTGCTGAAGAGTATTTACGGTGCTTTTGCCGCGTTTCCGGTATTTCTGCTCTGGCTGCACGTTTCCTGGGGGATTGTGCTGCTCGGCGGCTTGCTCGCGGCTACTGGGAGTGATCGGGCTCGACGCTGAAGATTTCGACGCTCGCGGTTTGTTCTTCAAGGCGGGTGGGGCGTACTTCGCGAACGCAAAGATTGCCTTGTTCCACCAGCAGCAACAAGCGCTCCGGCTGGCCGGGCAGGCTGCCGGCGGCCACGATCAGCCCGGCTTGGGGGCGCAGCGGCGGCTTTTCCGGCAGGAATAGCGCCGGGATACGCTCGGCCAAGCCGGCGATTTCGGCGGCCTGCATTTGCGGAGCAAGAACCTGCAGGCCAATTTCCAGATGTTCCGGATTCTCGGAAACCACCCAGCGGATCAGGCTGGTTTGCCAGTTGGCGCGGTCGGTAGTGGAATCCCGCTGCGGCTGGATCGCCACCACATCCCCAACGCGAATGTTGCTGCTGTCGCCGCTGAGGTGCATCAGCGCATACCCGTCCGGGCTTTCGTTGATGACCATCCATTGGCTCCCCGGCTGCGCGCAAGAGCCGTCGCGGGCAAATTTGTTCAGGGTGTCGAGGCCGCTGAGCAGGCTGGCCCGGTAGGATTGGCGGCGCCGCGGAAAGCGGCGGCGGGCGGGTTCGCCCCAGAGTTGTTGCAGGCGTCGCAACGTGGCTGGCAGGGGCAGGCCGGGCGGCAGCGGCGGCAGGCCAAGTCGCTCGCTGGTTGCGCCCTGTTGCAGTCGTTGGCAATGCTCGCCGATGCGGGCCGCCAGGGCCTGGCAGTCGAGATAGAGGATGGCCGTTTCCGGCGGCGGGTTGCGCCGGACCAGGGCTTGCGCCGGCAAATCCTTGTTCGGGTCGATCCAGAAGGTGGTTGGCGGTTGTCCGGGCCGCTGCGAAAGCTCGGGCAGGGGGAGCGATTGGGCCAGATACTCGCCAATGAAGCCGATTTCGTCGGGACTGAACGACGTGGGTTGCGCAATCGCAGCCAGTACCAGTTGCAGGTAAAGGGCTTCGATGCTGGCGGTGTGGCGGGGGCCGGGGTGTTGATGGATGCCCTGTTCGTGGGCACGCTGATAGAGCGCATGGATGCGCAGCCAGGTTCCTGGTTCGCTCGGGGCGGCGCTCTGCTGGTCAGTGCGCAACTGCCACAGGCTGGCCTGCAGGGCTTGCCAGAGATGGTGCGGACGGGTGGCTGCGGGCGTGGCTGGGAAGGCGGGGCTGCGGGCGTAGGTTTCAGCCAGTAGCGCCAGGAGGCTGGCAGTTTGCCGGGTGCGCTGGCGTAGCGGTCGCGGCAAGGGTAGCGTCTGCGTGCCGAGGCTACCGGTCAGGTTGGTGGCCAGGCGGAGAGCCTGGCTGTAAATGAGGTCGAGAAAGCGCTGCCGCGGTTCGCTCGGCAGGGGGGCGCTGTCGAGTAATTGCAGCAGGCGCAGCAACTCGCCGGGTTCGGCGCTGGCGGGGCGGGTGCTGCTCAGCCAGGCAAGGATTTCGGCGGCGGCTTGCCCGGCCGGATCATGGTATTCCGGAGGCGTATTCATGGGTCCGGCGAGGATAGCAAAACCGCCGGAAATGTACAGGCTTCGTGCTTTTTCACAACTTGTCGCGCCTCTTTCCTGCAGCCTTTGGCTAAGTGGCTTGTTTTTTCACGCTTTGACGCTATAATCTACAGTCTTTTTTCCTGCTAACGAAAGAATTCTCATGGTTGTTATCCGTCTTGCCCGTGGCGGCTCCAAGAAGCGTCCCTTCTACAGCATCGTTGTTGCCGACTCCCGCTGCCGTCGTGATGGCCGTTTCGTCGAGCGCATCGGTTTCTACAATCCGGTTGCTGCTGAAAGCGAAGAAGGCGTTCGCGTCGCCATGGATCGCCTGACCTACTGGCAGCAGAACGGCGCTCAGATGAGCCCGACCGCTGCTCGCGTGATCAAGCAGTACGCTGCCAAGCAAGCCGCCTGATTGCTCTCCGGCCTTGAGCGACAAGCCTGCCGATCAGTCCGGCATTGCTGTGACTGACGAAATCGTTGTCCTGGGCCGGCTTGCCGATCCTTATGGGGTTCGCGGCTGGCTGCACCTGCACGCTTTTGGCGACGACCCGCTGGCCTGGCGGCAAATGCCGCATTGGTGGCTGGGGCGCGAAGGCGGTCCCTGGCGCCAGATCGGTCTGCTCGGGCTGAAGGCCCACGGCGACGGTCTGGTAGTGCAAGTGGAAGGCGTTGCCGACCGCAATGCTGCCGAGTCCCTCAAGGGGGTGCTGGTCGGGGCGCCGCGCGCGGCCTTGCCGCAGACTGCGGCCGACGAGTATTACTGGGCCGACTTGATCGGCATGCGGGTGGTTAATCCGGCGGGCGAATTGCTTGGTCGGGTGGCCAGCCTGATCGAGACCGGTGCCAACGATGTCTTGCGCGTCGTTGGCGAAGATGGCACCGAGCGGCTTTTGCCTTTCGTCGATGCCGTGGTTTCCACGGTCGACCGCGAAAAAGGCGAAATTCTCGCCGACTGGGGACTCGACTGGTGATGCGTTTCGACTGCGTGAGCATCTTTCCCGAGATGTTCGCGGCCGTCACGCAGAGCGGGATTACCCGTCGCGCACTGGAAGAAGGGCGCTGGGCCTGGCAAGGCTGGAATCCGCGCGATTTCGCCGAAAATGCCTGGCGGCGCGTCGATGATCGGCCGTTTGGCGGCGGTCCCGGCATGCTGATGCAGGCCGCGCCGCTGGAAAAGGCGATTGCCTCAGCCAAGGCGGCCCAGTCCGCTGTCGGCGTGGTGCGCAGCCGGGTGATTTACCTGTCGCCGCAAGGGCGTCCGCTGACGCATGCGCGAGTGATGGAACTGGCTGCCGCCGACGAGGGCTTGATCCTCCTCTGCGGTCGCTATGAAGGAATTGACGAGCGTCTGATCGAGCGCTGCGTCGATGAAGAAATATCGGTCGGAGATTTCGTGCTGTCCGGCGGCGAATTGCCGGCAATGGTGTTGATCGATGCCGTTGTCCGCCAGTTGCCGGGGGTGCTGGGCGATGCTGCGTCGGCGACCGAGGATTCCTTTGTCGATGGCCTGCTCGATTGCCCGCATTACACGCGGCCCGAAGTCTACGAAGGACAAGGGGTGCCGGCAGTACTGCTGTCCGGCGACCACAAAAAGATTCGCCGCTGGCGGCTCAAGCAGTCGCTGCAGCGAACCCGGGAGCGCCGCCCGGAGCTGTTGGCCAATTGGCTGGCGCAACGCAGTCTGACTGCGGAAGAAACGCAACTCCTCTCGGAAATTGCCGAAGCGGAGCAATGCGGTGAGTAAAATTTAACAATCGAAGGATCTCACATGAACCTGATTCAACAACTGGAACAAGAAGAAATCGCCCGCCTGGGCAAGACCATCCCTGATTTCGCTCCCGGCGACACCGTCGTCGTGCAAGTGAAGGTCAAGGAAGGTAACCGCGAGCGTCTGCAGGCTTACGAAGGCGTGGTCATTGCCAAGCGCAACCGTGGTCTGAACTCTTCCTTCATCGTCCGCAAGATCTCTTCCGGCGAAGGCGTCGAGCGTACTTTCCAGAGCTACTCCCCGCTGGTTGCTTCGATCGAAGTCAAGCGTCGCGGTGATGTGCGTCGTGCCAAGCTGTACTACCTCCGCGAGCGTTCCGGCAAGTCCGCCCGCATCAAGGAAAAGCTGGTTGCACGCAAGCCGGCTGCTGCGGCCGCGCAGTAATCAGGACTGTTCTTTCAGTTCAGGAAACGGAGTGCCTCGGCACTCCGTTTTTTTTTGCTTCAACGGCCGCTGCGGCGCAGGTCCGGCAGAGCCAGCGCGATCAGGCCGCTCAGCGGCAGCCAGGCGCTCAGCTGGTAGATGCCGACAATGCCCCAGTGGTCAGCGAGCCAGCCGAGCACGGCGGCGGCCAGTCCGGCGATGCCGAAGGCCAGACCAAAGAACAGCCCGGAAATCGTACCCACCTTGCCTGGCACCAACTCCTGGGCGAAGACCAGAATCGCAGAGAACGCCGACGAGAGGATGAAACCGATCGCCATGCTCAGCAGCAGCGTGCCGTGCAGGTTGGCATGAGGCAGCCACAGCGCGAAGGGAATGGTGCCGAGAATCGAAAACCAGATCACGCTGCGCCGCCCGATCCGGTCACCCAGGGGGCCGCCGAGCAGCGTGCCGGCAGCAGCGGCAAAGAGAAAGGCGAACAGGTAGAGCTGCGCTGCCTCGGCGTCGAGCGCGAAATGCTGCATCAGGTAGAAGGTGTAGTAGCTGTGCAGGCTGGCCATGTAGGTGTATTTGCCGATCACCAGGCCGACCAGCACTGCCAGTGCCAGCCGGGTGCGGCCAGCCGCCAGCGGCGCCTGCACCGGTGCCGGTGCCCGTGTGGGCTGGGCCGCTAGGTGAGTGCGATACCAGTTGCCGACTTGCCAGAGGACGATGATCGCCAGCAGCGCGGCGAGCGCAAACCAGGCAACGCTGTGCTGGCCCCCGGGCAGGATGATCAGCGCCGCCAGCAGCGGACCGGCGGCGGTGCCGCCATTGCCACCCAACTGGAACAGCGACTGCGCGAAGCCGTGCCGGCCGCCCGAGGCCAGGCGCGCCACCCGCGACGATTCCGGATGAAAAATCGCCGAACCGGTGCCGACCAGTGCGGCCGCCAGCAGCAGGCCGGGCAGGGTGGTGGCCTGCGCCAGCAGCAGCAAGCCGATCAGCGTCGCGGCCATGGCCAGCGCCAAGGCGCGCGGCATCGGCTTGCGGTCGGTGAAGAGTCCGACCAGCGGCTGCAGCAGTGAGGCGGTGCATTGGTAGGTCAGGGTCAGCAGGCCGATTTCGCCAAAACTGAGGTGGTAATTGCCTTTGAGAATCGGGTAAAGCGCCAGGATCAGCGACTGCATCATGTCGTTGAGAAAGTGCGCCAGGCTGATCGCGGTCAGTACCCGGTAGCGGGTATCGTCGGGCGCGGCGTTGGCGGGTAAAGCGGTGCTGCTGGTCATGATCGGGAGGCTCCAGGGATGAGTCGGGTGATCATGCTAGGTGTTATGCTTTTGCCTGTCCTGCTGGATTGTGGCAGAAACTATCGAGAAAGCGACATGGAGTACCCAAGCAACCCGGCGCTGGCGCCGATTGCCGAAGTTGGCCCGCCCGAGGCGATGGCCGACAGCTTGCTGATCGGCAAATCCGAAACCTACGTCGCCGGAACGACGACCATCCGCCATACCCACCCGGTGG
This sequence comes from Dechloromonas sp. ZY10, assembly GCF_041378895.1. Lineage (NCBI taxonomy): Bacteria > Pseudomonadati > Pseudomonadota > Betaproteobacteria > Rhodocyclales > Azonexaceae > Dechloromonas > Dechloromonas aquae. The sequence goes on along the minus strand of NZ_CP144212.1, from coordinate 2,540,068 downwards.
CGCAGGTGCTGTTCGCGATCGAGGGGGTGATGCAGGTTGAAACCGGGCTTGGCCAATGGATCGCGCCGCCGAGCCGGGCGATCTGGATTCCACCCGGCGAGTGGCACCAGGTGCGGATGCTGAGCCGGGTGTGCATCCGCAGCGTCTATGTCCGGCCCGATGCGGTGCGGGCGATGCCGAGCATGTGCGCCGTGCTGGCGGTGACGCCGCTGCTGCGCGAGTTGCTGCTGGCGGCGGTGCAATTGCAGCCGCCGCATCCGCCTGAGAGCCGGGCCGAACGGCTGATCCGCGTACTGCTCGACGAACTGCAAATCCTGCCAAGCCTGCCACTGGCGCTGCCGATCCCCGCCGATCCGCTCCTGCAGCCCTTGTGCGAAACCCTGCGCAACACCCCCGACGACGCGCGCACAACGGTCGACTGGGCGGCGGCCTTGGGCATCGACAGCCGCACCCTGCAGCGGCGTTTTCAGCGAGCGACCGGGATGAGCTTCGGCGAATGGCGGCGCCAAGCGCGGCTGCTGTTCGCCCTGCAACAACTGGCCGCCGGCCGTCGCGTCCTCGACGTCGCGCTCGACGCCGGCTACGCCAGCCCGAGCGCCTTTACCGCCATGTTCCGCCGCCAGTTCGGCGCTGCGCCGAGCGAGTTTTTTGCGGTTGCCGGGTAGCGGCGGCAGTGAAAAAGAAAAAAGCGCAGCCTGGCTGCGCTTTTTGGCTGATTTTCACGGTCGACCGTGAAAATCCGGGTTTTTGCCGGTTTAGCCGCGTGTTTTGTCTTTTTCGATCAGCGCGTAGGCGGAGTGGTTGTGGATCGACTCGAAATTTTCGGATTCGACGATGTAGGCATCGATCCGGGTTTCGGCGTTGAGGCGGGCGGCGACGTCGCGAACCATGTCTTCAACGAACTTGGGGTTGTCGTAGGCGCGCTCGGTGACGTACTTCTCGTCCGGGCGCTTGAGCAGGCCCCACAGTTCGCAGGAGGCTTCGCTTTCGACCAACTGGACCAGTTCCTCGATCCACAGGAAGCCGTTGGTGCGGGCGGTGACGGTGACGTGCGAGCGCTGGTTGTGGGCGCCGTATTCGGAAATCTTTTTCGAGCACGGGCAGAGGCTGGTGACCGGGACCACGACCTTGAGCGAGAAGCGGATTTCGCCGCCGCAGATTTCGCCGATGAAGGTGACGTCGTAGTCCATCAGGCTCTGCACGCCGGAAACCGGCGCGGCCTTGTTGATGAAGTACGGGAAGCTCATCTCGATGTGGCCGCTTTCGGCTTCGAGCTTTTCGACCATGTCGCGCAGCATCGCCGGGAAGTTTTCGACCGAGATTTCACGCTCGTGGCTGTTGAGAATCTCGACGAAGCGGGACATGTGCGTGCCTTTGAAGTTGTGCGGCAGGCTGACGTACATGTTGAACATCGCGATGGTGTGCTGGATGCCGCCGGACTTGTCCTGGACCTTGATCGGGTGGCGGATCGACTTGATCCCGACTTTATTGATCGCGATCTGGCGGGTGTCGGCCAGGTTCTGCACGTCGGGGATAGCAGTGTTCGGGGTGCTCATGGTGGGCTGTTCTGTCGGGGTAAGGGTTATTGTCTGTTGTCGGAGGCAAGCCGGGCCTGGATGGCGCGGACGATGCCTGCTTTGTCGAGGCCGAGTTCGGCGAGGAGCTGGCCTTGTTCGCCGTGGTCGATGAAGCGGTCGGGCAGGCCGAGGCGCAGTACCGGGACGGCGAGACCGCGTTCGGCGAGCACGCGCTCGACCTCCGAGCCGGCGCCGCCGATCACGGCATTTTCTTCGAGCGTGACCAGCAGGGAATGGTTCCCGGCGAGTTCGGCGACCAGGTCGGCGTCGAGCGGCTTGACGAAGCGCATGTTGGCGACCGTGGCATTGAGGTCGTCGCCGGCGGCCAAGGCAGCGCCGAGCAGGCTGCCGAAAGCGAGCAGCGCGACCTGACGGCCCGGGCGGCGGATTTCGCCCTTGCCGAAGGGCAGGGCGTCGAGGTCATTGCCGGGGACGGTGCCGAGACCGCTGCCGCGCGGGTAGCGGACCAGCGTCGGGCCGTCGTGGCGGAAGGCGGTGGTCAGCAGTGCGCGGCACTCGGCTTCGTCGGCGGGGGTAATGACTGCCAGATTGGGGATGCAGGCGGCGAACGAGAGGTCGAAGGTGCCGTGGTGGGTCGGGCCGTCGGCGCCGACCAGGCCGCCACGGTCGACCGCGAAAACCACCGGTAAATTCTGCAGCGCAACGTCGTGCACCAGTTGGTCGTAAGCCCGCTGCAGGAAGGTCGAGTAGATCGCAACCACCGGCTTGAGGCCCTCGCAGGCCATGCCGGCGGCGAAGGTGACGGCGTGCTGTTCGGCGATCCCGACGTCGAAGTAACGCGCCGGCTGTTCGCTGGCGAAGCGGACCATGCCCGAGCCTTCGCGCATCGCCGGGGTGATCCCGACCAGGCGGGCATCGGCGCGTGCCATGTCGCACAGCCAGTCGCCAAAGACCTGGGTGTAGCTGAGCTTGCCGCCGCTCTTGCCGGAGGCGATGCCTTCGTCGGCGGAGAATTTGCTGACGCCGTGGTAAAGGATGGGGTCGGCCTCGGCCAGCTTGTAGCCCTGGCCCTTCTTGGTGATCACGTGCAGGAACTTGGGGCCTTTGATCTGCTTCAGGTTTTCCAGCGTCGGGATCAGCGCATCGAGGTCATGGCCATCAATCGGACCGTAATAATGAAAGCCGAATTCCTCGAACAGCGTACCCGGTGCGATCATGCCCTTGACGTGCTCTTCGGCACGACGGGCGAGTTCGAGCAGCGGCGGGGCAAAACCGAGCATGTGGCGGCCGGCTTCGCGGGCGGCGTTGTAGGTCTTGCTTGAGGTCAGGCGGGTGAGGATGTTGTTCAGCGCGCCGACCGGCGGCGAGATCGACATCTCGTTGTCGTTGAGGATGACCAGCATGTCGGCATCGGCGACACCGGCATTGTTGAGCGCTTCGAAGGCTTGCCCGGCCGACATCGCGCCGTCGCCGATGATTGCCACCACCTGGCGGGGAAGGCCTTGCTGCTTGGCGGCCAGGGCCATGCCCAACGCCGCCGAGATCGAGGTCGAGGAGTGCCCGACGCCGAAGGTGTCGTACTCGCTCTCGCAGCGCTTGGGAAAGCCGGCGAGACCGTGGCGCATGCGCAGCCGACTCATCCCCTCACGGCGACCGGTGAGAATCTTGTGCGGATAGCACTGGTGGCCGACGTCCCAGACCAGCCGGTCGTCGGGGGTGTTGAAGACGCGGTGCAGGGCCAGGGTCAGCTCGACCGTACCGAGGTTCGACGAGAGGTGACCACCGGTCTGGGCGACCGATTCGATCAGGAACTGGCGCAACTCGGCGGCGAGGACCGGCAGTTGTTTGCGGTCCAGGCGGCGCAGGTCGGCCGGTGAGGCAATGCGTTCCAGCAGCGGAAAGGTCGAGGCAGCAGTCATGTTCAGAATTGCCGGTGGCAAATGAAATCGGCCAGCTGGATCAGGCGGCTGGCACGCTCGCCGAACACAGACAGCGCCGCGAGGGCTTCGGTTCGCAGTTCTTCGGCGTAGGCGCGGGCGCGTTCGAGCCCGAGCAGCGCCACGTAGGTCGGCTTGTCGGCGGCTTCGTCCTTGCCGGCGGTCTTGCCCAGCGTGGCGGTGCTGGCGGTGCAGTCGAGAATGTCGTCGACGACCTGGAAGAGCAGGCCGGCGCGCTTGGCAAAGCGGTCGAGCTGGTGTTCGGCTTCGGCGTCGAGCGGGTTACCGGCGAGAGCGCCAAGCAGCACGGCAGCGCGGATCAGGGCACCGGTCTTGAGCGCGTGCATCAATTCTAGTTCGGTCTGGTTCAAGGTCTGGCCGACCGAAGCCAGGTCGATGGCCTGGCCGCCGGCCATGCCGCAGGAGCCGCTGGCATGCGCCAGTTGGGCGATCATTTTCAGCTGCCGGGCGGGGTCGCCAAGCGCCGGATCGGCGAGGATTTCAAAGGCCCGGGTTTGCAGGCTGTCGCCGACCAGCAGCGCGGTCGGTTCGTCGTATTCGACGTGGCAGGTCGGGCGGCCACGGCGCAGTACGTCGTCGTCCATGCACGGCAGGTCGTCGTGCACCAGTGAATAAACGTGGATCATCTCGACCGCGCAGGCGGCGACTTCCAAGCGTTCGACCGGAGCGCCAGACAGTTCGCCGGCCGCAAACACCAACAGCGGCCGGACGCGCTTGCCGCCGCCCAGGGTCGCGTAGCGCATCGCCGCATGCAGGCGGGCGGGAATCCGGTCGGCAGAAGGCAGGTGCTGGCTCAGGGCCTGTTCGACGCGCTGCTGCGTCGTCGCCATCCAGTCGCTGAAGGCAAGGGTGGCGGTCGGGGAGGCGGAAGTCACGAATTCTCCAGCGTGCTACGGTCAACGGCGCGCAACTGGCCATTTTCCAGGATGCGAATCTGATCCTCGGCGGCGTCCAGCTGGGCGCCACAGTGCTGCATCAGCGCCATGCCGCGGCTGTAGGCGGCAATTGCGGCCTCCAGTTCAAGCTGGCCGTTCTCCATGCTGCGCACGATGCCTTCAAGTTCGGCCAGCGCAGCCTCGAATTTCAGGTCGCCAATTGGGGATTGATCCATGTCAACGGGGGATGACAAAACATATCAAAATACTCCAACAAAGGGCTTCTGGTCAAATGCGGGGACGGGTAGAATCCCGCCTTTCCGTTAATTTTCACAATCCTGCCGGAGGCTTGAGATGTCCGATGTCGCCACGATGTCCCGTTTGGCCCCCGCAGTTTCCCAACTGCCGGTGGACTGGTACTTCGACGAAAAAATCTATGAGCTGGAGAAAAAGCTCATCTTCGATGCCGGTCCCGGCTATGTCGGGCACCAACTGATGGTTCCGGAACCCGGCAACTATCGTTCGCTGGAATGGAAGGACCACGGCCAGATGCTGCTCAATGGCGGCGAAATCGGCCCCAACGCCGGGATCTGGCAGATGTCCAACGTCTGCCGCCATCGCCAGGCGATCATGCTGCAAGGCAGCGGCACGCTCGAAGGGCCGGTGGTTTGCCCGATTCACCGCTGGACCTACGACCAGGGCGGGCAACTGATCGGGGCGCCGCACTTTCCGCAGAATCCTTGCCTCAACCTCGACAAGGCCCGGCTGGAAAACTGGAACGGCCTGCTCTTCAAGGGCCCGCGTTCGGCCAATGCCGATCTGGCCGGGATGAAGGTGGCGCGTGACCTCGATTTCACCGGCTACAAGCTCGACCACGTCGAGATGCACGAGTGCAACTACAACTGGAAGACCTTCATCGAGGTCTATCTGGAGGACTACCATGTCGTGCCCTACCACCCCGGTCTCGGCAACTTCGTCACCTGCGACGATCTGACCTGGCAATTTGGCGACTGGTATTCGGTGCAGAAGGTCGGCATTACCTCGTTGATGAAGTCCGGTTCGGCGGTCTACGACAAGTGGCAGAAAGTGGTGCGCGAGTACTACGGTGACCGGGGCGAGACCCCGCCGCAAGGCGCGATCTGGCTGACTTACTACCCGAATATCATGGTCGAGTGGTATCCGCACGTCCTGGTGGTGTCTACGCTGATCCCGCAGGGGCCGAACAAGACCATGAACGTGGTCGAGTTCTACTACCCCGAGGAAATCGTCGATTTCGAACGCGAGTTCATCGAGGCCGAGCGCGCCGCCTACATGGAGACGGCGATCGAGGACGACGATATCGGTGAACGCATGGATCGCGGCCGCAAGGCGCTGCTCGCGCAGGGGCGCAACGAGGTCGGTCCCTACCAGAGCCCGATGGAAGACGGCATGCAGCACTTCCACGAGTTCTATCGCCGGGTCATGCAATCCTCGATTGAGGCCCGCTGAGCGGTCTTCCACGGTCAACCGGGCGTCGGCAGCAAAAAGCCGGCGCCCTTTTGTTTTTTGCGGATCGCGTCGGCGCGACTCTGCCTCGTTTCGGATAACCGGCTTTCTATGCAATCCCTGTGGATGATCGTTGCCAGCTTGCTCTTCGCCTGCATGGGAGTGTGCGTCAAGCTCGCATCGGCTACCCATTCGGCGGTCGAGATCACTTTCTGGCGCAGTTTCCTGTCGCTGATTCTGATGTTCGGTCTGGTTCGCCTGCGCGGCGTGCCGCTGGCGACCGCGCACCTGCGCTGGCAGATCACGCGCGGCGTGGTCGGCTTCATTTCGCTGTTTTCCTATTTCTACGCGATTACCCTGTTGCCGCTGGCGACGGCGGTGACGCTCAACTACACCTCGGCGATCTTTCTCGCCCTCTATCTGGCGCTGGCCGGTTTGCGCGTCCGGGGCGGCATGCTCGGGGCCTTGGCGGTCGGGCTGCTCGGGGTTGGCCTGTTGCTCAAACCGACCCTGCACGCCGAGCAGTTGGTCGGCGGTCTGATCGGTCTGGGTTCCGGGATCATGGCCGGGATGGCTTATTTCAGCGTCCGCCAGCTGGGCGCGCGCGGCGAGTCGGAAACCCGCACGGTATTTTATTTTTCGCTGGTGTCTACCGTCTGCGCTGCCGTCTGGCTGGCGTTTTCCGAACTGCATCCGGTGGATCTGGAGAGCGGCTTGCTGCTGCTCGGGGTGGCCAGCTTTGCCACCGTTGCGCAACTGGCGATGACCCGCGCCTATTCGCGCGGTAAAACCCTGGTTTCGGCGGCGCTGGCCTACAGTACGGTGATTTTTTCCAGCCTCTTCGGGATGCAGCTCTGGGGCGAGGTGATGGACGCCTCGGGTTGGGCGGCGATCGGCCTGATCATCCTCTCCGGCATCGCCGCCACGCATTTCTCGCGCGCCAGCCCGGTCGAGCAGGACTGAGCGGCCGCTGCTTCAGGCTGTCTGCTCGATGCGGAAGGGGCAGTGGCGGCAAATGCCGTTGCGCGAGGCTTCGATCGCATCGATATGCTCGGCCGACAGCCAGGCTTCGGCGAAGCTCTGTTGGGTCAGGTCGCCAAAGCGGTAGCGCATCTCGTAATCGTCGCAGCATAGAAACATCTGGCCACGTGCGTTGATGTGTGCCCAGCCGAACACCCGGCCGCCTTCGTTGGCCGAGTGCGAGCAGCCGATGATCGGTTGCCTGGCCGCTTGTTGCAGCGAGATCGCTCCATGCTCGCTGAGTTTTCCCGCCCGGTCGCTGAGCCAGGTTTGCAGCGATATTTTGAATTTCGGATAGCGCTGGCGGAAGGCTTCGGCGATATTCTCTGCTTCTTCGCTGGTGTTGCCCATGCCTTCGCCGAGCACACTGGCCGTATTGGTGGCGCAGTTGATCTGGATGGTCGCGCTGCGCCGCTCGTGCAGATAATCGAGATTGCGCAGCAGCTTGTTGTGCATGCTCGCAGGGAAGCCGGTTTTGCGGGCCCAGTCGTTTTGTTCGAGCGCCGGAATATTCAGTGCCAGACCCCAGATCACGTCCTGATTGTCCATGATGATGTCGATTTTTTCGGGAGTCAGCGGTGTGCCATTCGACAGTACCATGGTGGCGAAACCGTGCTTGCGGAAGAGTCCGGGCAGTTCGGCAAAATGGCGGTAGAGCAGCACTTCGTTGTAATGACAGGTGTAGAGGAAGCGGAAATCGGGTGTGATCAGGGGCGATGCCCGCAGCTTGCCGAGAATCTCGTCGAGCATCTCCGGCGGCATCTGGACCGCAAACTCCTGCGGATTGCCTTCGTACTTCACCGGGCAATACCAGCACTTGGCATTGCATTTGCCGTTGACGTCGATCTGGCCGATGCGCAGCGGGGTATTTTGCAGGCAGGCGAGAATTTCTTCCCGGGTCTGTGCGGTCGGTGGGGGCGTGGTGGTCATGGTGAGGACAGGGGCTGATTCAGGGTGGACAGACGATGCCGGAGAAATCCGGAGGGAGCCACGGTCGACCGTAAAAAGCCTGCTTTTTTGGCGCAGCTTCTCCGGTTTGCGCGGAATTCCGCCGGGGGTTGCCCGGCGGTCGACGTGCGGGCTTGCTCGCATGGGATTAAGATAGTCCCTGAAGCCCCGCCACGACAAGGATGGCAGGCCGTGAACCACTTTCGGGAGCAGATCATGATCGTCATCGACCACAAACCAAATCTCGTCAACGTCGCCGTATTCGGCGAGTTCACTCTGGCCGATTACAAGGAGTTTGAGGAGGTCGTCAATTACAAGGTGAAATTCGAGGGGCCGGTAGACCTTTATTTCGATCTTAGCCAGATGGCCGGCCTGACGCTGGATGTGGCCTGGGAGGAGGTCAAGTTTTCGCGGGCGCACGCCAACGACTTCAAGCGGGTGGCAGTGGTTACCGACAGCCAGTGGGTGACCTGGAGCGCCTGGTTGTCGCAGACCTTTGTCAATGCCGATGTCGAGGTCTTTGCGGTCGCCGAGGAGGCCAGGATGTGGCTGGAGATGGAGCCACTGTGAGTCCCGGGGTGAAGCCTTATCTTACCCATGTCGACGCCGCCACTCTGGCGGCGCATCTCGATGCACCGGACTGGCTGGTGATCGATGTGCGGCACCAGCTGGCTGACCCGGAGTACGGCGAGCGGGCCTACGCTGCGGCGCATGTGCCGGGCGCCCGTTTCCTGCATTGTGACCGCGATCTGTCGGGGATGGTGAGCGGCGGCAATGGCCGCCACCCGTTGCCTGATCCGGCGGTCTTTGCCGCCCGGATGGCCGGGCTGGGGCTGGCGCCAACGACGCAGGTGGTGGTCTATGACGATGCCCAGGGAATGATCGCCGGGCGCCTGTGGTGGCTGTTGCGCTGGCTCGGTCACGAGGCAGTGGCCTTGCTCGACGGCGGCTGGGCGGCCTGGCTGGCGGCAGGAGGGCAGATAGCGGCGGGGGCTGCGGATGCTCCGGCTGCGGGGACCAAGACACCGCAGCCGGCCAGTACGGTGGCCGTACCCAGGCCGGGATTGACGGTCGACGCCGATTTTGTGCAAAAAAACCTGTCGACCGTGAATATGTGTCTGGTCGATGCCCGGTCGCCTGATCGCTATCGCGGTGAGAACGAGACCATCGACCCGGTCGGCGGGCATATCCCGGGGGCTCGCAATCGCTTCTTCAAGGATAACTTGCTGCCCGATGGCCGCTTCAAGCCGGCGGCCGTGCTGCGTGCCGAATGGCTGTCGCTGCTGGCCGGTGCCGCACCGGAGCAGGTGGTGCACCAATGCGGCTCGGGCGTGTCCGCCTGCCTCAATCTGGTGGCCATGGAAATTGCCGGCTTGCCCGGTGCCCGGCTCTATCCGGGGTCGTGGAGCGAGTGGTGCGCAGACCCGGCGCGGCCGCTGGCTCGTTGAACCGGGGGCGGCATGCCGCTCCTTGAGCCACCGGCGGCAGTTGCCGGGCTGCCGGCAGGGACGCTGGTGGCTGCGATGCTGCGGCGGATCCTGCTGGTTGCGGGCGGTGCTTCGCTGTTGTTTGGCCTGCTTTTTTTCGGTCTCTATCGCCAGCAATTGATCGAGGAACGGACCCGGGCCGCCGAGCAGGTCAGCCGTCTGCTGCGCGGGGCGCTCGAAAATGCAATGCTCAAACGCGACGTTGAGGGCTTGCGCGATATTGTCAATCACCTCGGGGCCCAGCCTGGGATTGCCGGGGTGATGATCCTGACGCCGGCCGGCGAGGTGCGTTTTGCTTCGCGGCCCGATGATCTGGGGCGGCAGTTGCCGGAATTGACTGCCGGACTGGTTGCCGAGCGGATGCAGGCAGAGTTTCTGCAACGTGATGGCGAGGAGTTGTTACGTTCCTTTAACCCGGTGCCCAACCAGCCAGCCTGCGTGGCGTGCCACGGCGATCTGCAGGCGCATCCGGTCAATGGCGTGCTGGTCGTCGACCTGGCTGCCGGCGCCATCCGCGAGGCTTCGCTGCGCAGTGCTGGGCTGTTTGCCGGCGCTGGCATCGCGGTCCTCGGCCTGACCCTGGCGCTGCTGTGGTGGTTGTTGCGGCGCCGGGTAATCGACCCGCTGGCCGCTCTGGCGGCAACTGCCGATGCGCTCGCCGGCGGCGATCTGGCCCAGCGCGCCGATGCCGGTTGCGATGATGAAACCGGCCGGCTGGCCGCCTCGTTCAATCGCATGGCCGACCGTCTGGCCGGGCAGTTGCAGCAGACCGCAGAGCAGCGCCGCTATTTGCAGGAATTGCTCGACGGCCTGCCCGACGGCGTGCGCGTGATCCGTCAGGCAGACTATCAGGTGCTTGCCGTCAATGCGGCCTTTGCCCGACAACTCGGGATCAGTGCTCCGGCAGCACTGGGGCAGCCCTGCTATCGTCTGAGTCATGGACGGAGTGCTCCCTGTCCGCAGACCCTGCTGGTTTGCCCGCTGGTCGAACTGCGCTCGCCGGCGCAGTCGCTGGTTTGTCGCCACCGCCATAAAGCGGCCGATGGCCGCGAGGTTCCGGTTGAGGTCCATGCCAGCCTGCTCGAACACGATGCCGGGGCGCTGATCGTCGAGTCGATTGTCGATCTATCGCATGCCGTCCGCCATTCCCAGGAGCAGCGCTTGTCCGAGCTGGGGCTGCTTGCCGCCGGGATCGCCCACGAAATCCACAATCCCCTGGGCTCGATGCGCCTGGCGGTCGATGGCCTGTTGCGTGCCCTGCGCCAGGGACAGGCAGAGCCGCAGCGCTTGAGCGGCTATCTGGAAATGATGAGTGCCGAAATTGACCGCTGTACCGGCGTCACCCAGCGCCTCTTGCTGCTGTCGCGCTTGCCGCAGCAGCAGGCGCAGCGGGTTGCACTCAATCCGGCGGTTGCGGATACCGTCACCCTGCTTGAGTTCGACGCCCGCAGCCATCGCATCGAGCAGCAACTCGAACTCGCCGGGGAGGTGCTGGAGGTGCTGGCCGACGATAGCGATCTGCGCATGCTGGTGCTCAATCTGGTACAGAACGCCCACCATGCCATGCCGGAGGGCGGATGTTTGCAGGTACGGACCGCTGCGGTAGGCAAGCTGGCGCTGATCGAGGTCCGCGATAGTGGCTGTGGCATCCCGGCCGAGGTGCTGGCACGGATTTTCGACCCTTTTTACAGCCGCCGGGCCGATGGCGAAGGTGGCACCGGGCTTGGGCTGACCATCTGCAAAAGCATTGTCGAGCGCTACGGCGGTCGGATCGATGTCTCCAGCGTGGTTGGCGAAGGGACCGTGTTCCAGGTGTATTTGCAGCGAGCCGAGGAATAGGATGATGCGCAAACAGATTCTGGTGGTCGACGATGACCGCGTTTTCAACCGCCTGCTGGTCGACCAGATCGGCGAGATGGGCTTCGATGCCTACGGAGCCCTGAACTGGGCCGAGGCTACGGCCTTTCTTGCCGAGAGCGAGCCGGATCTGATCTTTCTTGACCTGCGCCTGCCCGATGCCGATACCCCGCAACTGGTCGAGACCCTGGCCGGTCAGTTTCCGGTCGTGGTCCTCACCGGCTACGGTTCGATCCGCAATGCGGTCGATCTGATCCAGGCGGGGGCGGTCGAGTATCTGACCAAACCGGTCGGGCTGGATGAACTCGAACTGACCCTGCGCCGCGAACTGGCCAATGCCGAACTGCGGCGCAGCAATGCCTTGTTCAGGCGGCAACTGGCATCGCGGCGGCCGGGCCCGTTGCTTGGCGAGGCCCCTGCGATGCGCGAACTGCAGGCGATGATCGATGCCGTTGCCCCAACCGAAGCAACCGTACTGATCCTTGGCGAGTCCGGCAGCGGCAAGGAAATGGTTGCGCAGGCGATTCACCAGGCCAGTGCCCGGCACGCCGGCGAACTGGTGGTGGTGGATGGCGGCACCCTGCAGGAAACCTTGTTCGAGTCGGAATTGTTTGGCCATGAGCGCGGAGCCTTCACCGGCGCCGAGCGGCAAAAGAAAGGCCTGATCGAGGAGGCTGCCGGCAGTACCCTGTTCCTCGACGAAATTGGCGAAATGTCGGCGGCCAACCAGGCCAAGCTGCTGCGCGTCCTCGAAACCTCGACTTTCCGCCGTCTCGGCGGAACCAAGACGCTCAAGGCTGATGTCCGTTTCGTGGTCGCCACCAATCGCGATCTGGCCGAGTTGAGCCGTAATGGCGGGTTTCGCAGCGATCTCTATTTCCGGCTGGCGAGCTTCGTCATCCGGGTGCCGCCCCTGCGCGAGCGGCGCGAGGATATTCCCCTGTTGGCCCAGCATTTTCTCCAGCGCTTCGCCCGTGGCCGGCAGTTGCTGCTGACCCCGGAGGCTTTGCGTCTGCTGCAGGCCTATGACTGGCCGGGGAATGTCCGGGAGTTGCGTAACCTGATCGAACGGGCGGCGATCCTCGCCGGCCGCGACGAGAAGATCCGGCCCGAGCATTTTGGCCCCTTGCAAGGCGGGAGTAGCGATGCCGTGGTATTCAGTTTTGCGCAGTCGCCAACACTGGCCGAGGTCGAGCGCGAATGCCTGCGCACAGCCCTGTTGCGTCACGGCGGGAATCGCGCTGCTGCGGCGCAGGCGCTGGAGATCAGCGAGCGCAACATCTATCGCCTGATCAAGCACTACGGGTTGAGCGATTAAGCCTCTGATTGATCGCTGTTTTTTTTGCTGCCTGACGAGGCATGCAAGATTGGCGCGCGGGAGTGAGCGTGGGCTGTCAAAATGGCAGTTGGTGATTCCCCTGAAAATCAATGACTTGCCAGGTAAGCCTGTTTCTGTCCTGTCAAAATGTCAGAGAGTTGCTTTGTGATTTTTTGTGGGCTTGATTAAGTTCTTTTAAATCAGTTGGTTGGCTGCTCGTTTTTGCTTGGCACGGCTTGTGCGTAGTAGCTTGTGCCCCAGCCTTTGCTCGGGCCGTCAGCTGCCTGGTGCAGCGACGATGACTACTACTACAACAGTGAGGTAACCCATGAAGAAGCTGTCGACTATTGCTGCCGTTGCTATCGTTTCGTTGGCTGCCCTGAGCGGCTCGGTGGCCGCTGAGCAGAAGGGCATGAGCGGGATGTCCGGCATGGAAGGCCAGAAGGGGATGAGTGGCATGTCCGGCATGTCGGGCATGAGCGGGATGTCGGGCATGGAGGGCAAGAAGGCTGGCAAGCAGCAAGGCATGAGCGGCATGTCGGGCATGGAAGGCCAGAAGGGTATGTCCGGGATGAGCGGCATGTCGGGCATGGAAGGTCAGAAAGGCATGTCGGGGATGAGCGGCATGTCCGGGATGTCCGGTATGGAAGGCAAGAAGAAGTAAGCCAGCCGGTCTGGCGAGGGCGGACGTGGGTCCGCCCTCTTTGCGTGATGGGAGGGGTGATGCGGAAGTTTTGGTTGGGGTATGTGCTGGTCTATGCGGCGGGCTGCGGCCTGGCCTCGGCCAGTGACGCCCGTGAGGTTACGGTGGCCGGCTTGCAACCGGATCGGCGACCGGTTGCGGCGCCGCGGATTGTCAGTTTCGAACAGAGCGAGGCATGGAAGGCTAATGCCGTCAGAGGCCTTGGCTTGCCTGCGAATGGCACGGCCTTCCTGAAGGATCAGGGGGCTTGGTATACCCCGTTCAATCGGCCGAACATGCCGGGGTATTACGACCTGCGTGGCCTGCATGTCGCCGGCAAAGCCAGCGGGAAGAATTGAGTATGGATAATTCAAGAACTACCGGGTTGATTGCCGGATTGCTTGCACTGGCATTGTTGCTTGGCCTCGGGGCCGGCTGGCAGATCAGTCGCGATAATCGGGAGCGGGTGCTTGCCGAGTCGCATCCGGATCATTTGCGGGCAAGTTACGATCCGCTTCACTTCAGGCCGGCGATTGAGCAGGCGACCGATGCCCAATGCCTGGCCTGTCATCGTGAAGTGCTCGACGACAAGGTCCGCGAGCGTTCTCCGGCCGGGATTGCGGCCGCGACCAGCAAGGCCTGGTATCAGCGGGTGAGTACGTATAGTGGTGAGCAGGATACCTTTCATCGCCGGCATCTGTTGTCGCCGATGGCGCGGGAATTGATGAATCTTTCCTGCAATACCTGTCATCAGGGGCACGATCCCCGCGAGGAGGCCCAAGGCTCGTCAGCAACGGCTGCGCCGCAGGGCGATCCGGGTTTTACCCTGCGCAAGGCGGTCAACCCAGAAACCACCTGTCTCAAATGCCACGGTCAGATGAATACCCAGATCATGGGCTTGCCCGGCCCCTGGCAGGAGAGCCGGGAAATCTTCGGGAACTCCTGCCTGACCTGCCACGCCGCGATTCGTACCCGGCGGCATCAGGTGAACTACCTCAAGCCGGCCGCTATCGAGGCCGCCGGCCAAAAGGATGCCGAGGTTTGTTACGGCTGCCATGGCGGGCGTTCCTGGTATCGCATTTCCTATCCTTACCCACGCCATGCCTGGGAAGGAATGAGTCCGGAGGTGCCGGACTGGGCAAAGAATCGTCCAACCGAATCGGAAGCACGCTTCCGCACGACTGCCACGGTCAACCCGCAATAAAGGCAAAAATCATGGATAAAAAGAACGCTTGGCTGAATTTGCTTAATCCCCGCCGGCGCAGTTTTCTCAAAAGTGTCGGGGCCGGGGCAGCGGTCGCCGGGGCCGGGACTCTGGTCGAACTGGGCAGTGGCGAGCAACAGGTGCAGGCCTTTGCCTACGAGCCCTATCCCAAGGATGACGAGTTGACCACCGTGGTCACTTCCTGTGATCACAACTGCGGTTCCCGCCACATGCTGGTGGCGCACAAGAAGGGCGATGTGATCGTGCGCCTGTCGACGGATGACGGACGTTACCAAGAGGGTGGAAAATTCGGTTTCGAAAGTGAGCAGGTGCCGCAATTGCGCGCCTGTTTGCGCGGCCGCTCGTATCGCGCCCGGCTGTATTCGCCGGAACGGCTGCTCTACCCGATGCTGCGGGTGGGCGAGCGGGGCGAGGGCAAGTTCAAGCGCGTTTCCTGGGATGAGGCGCTTGACTTCGTGGCGCGCAAGATGGTCGAGCTGAAGCAGACCTATGGCCCGACCGCGATTCTCGATCAGGCTTATGCCGGCACTTCTTATGGCGTGCTGCACAAGTCGGACCAGATCGAGGGCTTGCTGGCGCGTTTTCTCGGGATGTTCGGCTGCCGCACCAATTCGTGGTCGGTGCCGAGCTATCAGGGGACGACTTTTTCGTCGCGGATGACCTTCGGCACGATTACCGATGGCAATGAGGACGATGCCTTTGCCCATTCCAAGCTGATCATCATGTGGGGCTGGAATCCGGCCTACACTTTCCATGGCGGCAATACTTTTTACTACATGCGGCTGGCCAAGCAGCGCGGTTGCAAGTTTGTCGTCATCGACCCGCAATACACCGATTCGGCGGCGGCCTACGACGCCTGGTGGATTCCGATCAAGCCGAATACCGACGCCGCGATGCTGGCCGGGATGGCGCATCACATCTTTGCCAACAACTGGCAGGACCAGAAGTTCATCGACCGCTTCTGCCAGGGGATGGATGCCGGAACCACGCCCGAGCGCTTCAAGGACAAGGAGAACTTCAAGGATTACATCCTGGGCAAGTACGACAACACGCCAAAGACACCCGAGTGGGCCGAGCAGATCTGCGGTGTGCCGGCAGCCGACATCAAGAAGCTGGCCGAAATGTATGCCCTGACCAAACCGGCCGCGCTCAAGGCCAGCTGGGCGCCGGGGCGGGCCAGCTACGGCGAGCAGTACAACCGGATGGCTGCAGTCTTGCAGGCGATGACCGGCAACATCGGTGTCCTCGGCGGTTGCGCCGAGGGGGTCGGCAAAGGCTGGCATGCCGAGTCGGTGGCCTATCCTTACGATCAGTACGCCAATGTCTGGTACGCCTCGATCAAGTCTGACCGCTGGGCGCACTGCGTGCTGAATTATCCCAACGTGAAGCGCGAGGAAATTGGCTGCTGGCCGCGCGATGACGAGCTGGACGGCAAGATTCCCAATATCAAGGCGATTTTCTGGCATGGCTCCGACTGGTTCAACCAGCTGACCAACATCAACAAGGAAATCGCCGCGATCAAGAAGCTGGAACTGGTGGTCTGCATGGACTCGACGATCACCCCGTCCGGCCTGTGGGCCGATGTGCTTTTCCCGATTGCCACCCACTTCGAGCGCCACGATGTCGCCTTGCCCTGGTACAAAGGGCATTACTACATCCACCGGCCCAAGGCGATTCAGCCTCTGGGCGAGGCCAAAACCGATTTCCAGGTATTTACCGAACTTGCCTACCGGATCGAGCAGATCGACCCGAGCGTCAAGGACTTCGGCAAACGCTACAACCCCAAGGCAACGCGCAGCTATTTCCAGGACAACGACGCCACCGACGAGGCCTATCTGGTCGACTGGTGGAAACACAAGGTTCAGGCGCATCAGGGCGTGACGATGAGTTGGGATGACTTCAAGCGGCACGGGGTGTACAAGTTCAAGTTCGATCGGCCGCATGTGGCCTTCCAGGAACAGATCGAAAAGGGGATTCCGTTTCCCACGCAGTCGGGCAAGATCGAGGTGCTTTCCGGCTATCTTGCCGGAATCAAGGATTGGACGCGGACACAGTACGGTTATGAAATACCGTATATTCCTAAATGGATTGAGCCTTTCGAGTCCTTGAATCACCCCAAGGCCCGGCAATTCCCCTTCCACATGATCACCCCGCATCCGCGTTGGCGGACGCATTCGATCTTTCACAACATTCCCTGGCTGCGCGAGACCTACCAGCAGGAAATCACGGTCAACGCCGCCGATGCGGCAAAAAAGGGGCTCAAGACCGGCGATATCGTCGAGGTCTGGAACGAGCGCGGCAAGGTGGTAGTGCCGGTTTATGTGACCGAGCGCTGCATGCCCGGCGTGGTCGTGCTTTACGAGGGGGCGTGGATGGATCTGGCCAAGGATGGCTCCGACCGTTCCGGCAATCCCGACTTCCTGACCCTTGACCAGCCGAGTCCGGCCGGGGCGTTTGCCTACAACACCATCCTCGTCGATTTCAGGAAAACGACACTGAACCACCGTCCGGGCTGGGATACCCAGGCGACTTCGCGTTCGGTGATCTTCCGGAGGGACAAGTGATGGTCAGGAAAATCGATAAACAGGAATTGAAAGCCGGGATCGAACGCAAGGTGGCGCAGACCTATGAGCCGGTCAAGCCGGCCGTCCAGCTCGGCTTCATCCACCACAATGTCGACTGCATCGGCTGCCGCGCCTGCGAAATTGCCTGCAAGGACAAGAACGGCCTGCCGCCGGGGCCGCGCTTCCGGCGCGTGATGTACGTCGAGGGTGGGAGCTATCCCGAGGTCTATGCCTATAAGGTCAACATGTCGTGCAACCACTGCGCCGAACCGGCCTGTCTGCCGACCTGTCCGACCGGTGCGATCTGGAAGCGGGCCGATAACGGGGTGGTCGATATCGACTCGACGCTGTGTATCGGCTGCCGCAAATGCGAAGCTGCCTGCCCCTACGGAGCACCGCAGTGGGACCCGCAGGAACTGGTGGTCAAGAAATGCAACATGTGCATCGACGAACTGGAGGCTGGGCGCAAGCCTTACTGCGTGATGGCCTGCATGATGCGCGTCCTCGACATCGGGCCGATCGAGCAGATCTGGAGTGGCAAACTCAAAACCACCGCGATGGGGCCGCACGACCAGCCGGTCAAACAGGTCAAGAACATGGCCAATCCCGAACTGACCAAGCCCTCGGTGGCTTTTGTTCCGCACAGCAAGGGGCGAGTCGATGGTTGATGGGGTGATTTCTTCCTTTTTTGCTGCCCTGGCCGATGATCTGGAGCAACTGGTGCGCCTGCATCAGCATGAACTGGATCTCCCCACGGTCGACGCGCTGCAGGCCGAGCAATTTCCACAGGGGCTGGCCTTGCTGCCGGCTGCGGCGGTCGAGGCGCAAGTCCTGAGTGAAATGTCCCGGGCTGTTGCGGGCCTGCCGCGTGATGCAGCCGGCCTAGACCGGCTGGCCGCCGACTACGCTGCAATCTATCTGAATCATCGCTACGGGACGTCACCCTGCGAATCGGTATGGCTCTCGGACGACCATCTGGCCTGCGCGGCACCGATGTTCGAATTGCGCGAACTGTATGCCCAGGCTGGCTTGTCGCTGGCCGACCGGCAGCAATACTTCGATGATCATCTGGTGCCGCAACTGCATTACCTGGCACATAGCCTCCGGCGTTTTGGCCGGGCGCCGTTGTCGGCGCGGGCGGAGGAAATTGCCTGTTTCATCGACGAGCATGTCGGCTACTGGTTTCCCGAGTTTGCTGCGCGTGTGGTGCAGTTTGCCGACTGCGACTTCTATGCTGCATTGGCCGGGCTGACCCATTGGTGGCTGGGGCGGCTGCGTCACCTGCTGGGCGAGTATGCCGGCTATCCGCAGCCGGCTCGGGAAGTGCTGCGCCTGCGCATCGAGCAGAAAATGGCTAGAGAAAAGGCAGAAGTGGCTCCACTGCATTTCATGCCAGGGCCGCAGGGAGCCAGCTGGTAAGCCTTGGCTCAGTCAGAGGGGGCCGCCCGGGCCGCTGCCAGGGCGGCTTCGGGGATGTCCAGCAGACGTTCAACCAGTGCGCCATCCAGCCGTCCGGAAGCGACCAGTTCGCGCATGAAAGCAGCCGCCGAGGTCAGGTCGAGGCCGCGCCGGTAAGGCCGGTTCTGGGTCATCGCCTGGAAGATGTCGGCAACGCGCAGGATACGTGCTTCCAGTGGCAGGGTCGTGGCATCCAGATGAAAGGGGTAGCCGTGACCGCCCGGTTCTTCGTGGTGGTAGGCAGCCCACGGGGCGATCTCTTCGCAACCGGGAATCTGCCGGAGGATTTGCCAGGTTTCGAAGCTGTGGGCATTCATTACCTGGCGTTCGTCGTGGTCGAGTTGCCCCGGTTTGTCGAGAATTTCATCGGGAACGCGCAATTTCCCGATATCGTGCAGCAATCCGGCAATCTCGATCTTGTCGAGGTTGACTCCGGTAATTCCGCATTGTTCGCCCAGCAGGCGGGCCAGCGCGGCAACGCCTTGCGAGTGTTCGGCGGTGAATGGGCTCTTGGCATCGACAATCTGCGACAGGATTCGGGCCACGGGTTTCAGTTCGGCAGCCGGGACAGGCTGTTCTGCAGTTGCCGACAGCATGCTGCCGAGGTAAACGCGGATTCCCCGTGGTTCGAGCGTCAGCCAGAAGGCTTCCGGACGCGACGCAGCGAGGAAGGCTGCCAGCAGTGTTGGCGAGAAGCGACCGGCGGCATGTTGGCAAACCTGCTCGCGGATGCTGACGGTATGGCGCAGCAGGGTACCCTCGGCGTGAAACGGAGCAGCCAGCGCATCGACACGGTCAACCAGGTAAATCAGGTTGGCCGCTTCGGCAGTCTCCTGCGGCAGTCCGGCAGGCAGGGCCGGCCAGTGTGTATGGTGGTAGAGAATCGGTTCGGCCAGGTCGGCTAGCGGCGGGTATTCGCGAAGCAGGCGGTAGCCAATTTCGCAGTGCTGCTGCGAACTGGTCCAGTCGAATTCGCTGACCAATTGCCGATGGGTTGCGGTCGATGAAACCCCGATGTCGTGTAGCAGGCCAAGGTCAAAAATCCGTTCGATCCGCCAGTCGGGCCACCCCAGGTGACGGGCGCATTCGGCTGCCATGATGCCGACCCGTTTGCCGTGGGCAATATCGTCGATGCCGACCAGGTCAAGGGCATCGGAGAGTGCGTAGACGATGTGGCGGGCGCAGGCGGTACTTGGCTGGGTGGTCATGACTGGCTAAGGGAATAATAAATTCTGTTTTTGTCGGCGGCGCTTGCGTTTTTCTCGATGGCAGGTCTAAGGTTGCGCGTTTTGGGTTGCCGGATCAAGCGCCATGCTGCTCCCTGCGGGAAAATTATCGCGAAAAATTGTCAGTTCGCTGATCGCTTTTTTTGTTGTCGCCACTGCCGCGATTGGCCTGACGCTGGCTATTTCCTGGCAACTCGAAGGGGTTGCCGCAGCGATCAATGATGCCGGCAGCCAGCGCATGCGGAGTTACCGGATCAGCCATCTGATGTCGCGGATGCAGGGCGAGCAGGCGAGTACGCCGGTGATCGACGAATTGGCTCTGGAACTGCAGCGTTTCGATCAAGTTTTGCTCGACCTGCAACAGGGCGACCCGGCTCGTCCGCTGGCCGCTCCGCGCGATGACAAGGTGCAATTGCACCTGAGCAGCGTGACTGCATCGTGGGAGTCGCAATTGCGTCCCTTGGTGGCGCTCTTCCTGTCGGCCGACCGGGCGCAGCGCGAGTCGTTGCTCAATCAGTACGATTTGGTACTCGAACCTTTTGTCGGCAACATCAATCATCTGGTGCTGGCGATGGAGCGTAGCTATGCCGACGATACCAATCTGCTGCGGACTCTCCAGGCAATACTGGTTTTTCTGTCGATGGTGAGCACGCTGCTGCTGATCAGCTTTTTTTTCCGGCTGGTGATCCAGCCGGTCAATATCCTGCATGCCGGCATGCTGCGGATGACCGGGAAGGATCTTTCAGTGCGTCTGCCGGTGACCAGCGATGATGAACTTGGGCGCTTGGCCGATGGTTTCAACCGCATGGCCGAACATGTGCAGATTGCTTACGGTACCTTGGAGCAACGAGTGGAGGCCGAAACCCGGAGTCTGGCCGAGCGTAACCGTGAACTCGGAATCTTGTATGAAGCGACGGCCTTTCTCAGCGAGCCGGCTCCGTTGGAGGCCTTGTGCAAAGGTTTCCTGTCCCGTATTCGCGAAGCCCTGGGGGCTGACGGCGGTGCTGTTCGCCTTTACCAGCCGCAGTCGGAAATGCTCTATATCGTTGCCCATGAAGGCTTGTCGGAAGACTTCATTGCCACCGAAGGCGAAATGAATTGTGGCGATTGCTTGTGCGGTGGTGTGATCGAAAGCGGTGTGCCGGTGGCTTTTCACACGGTCAACCCACCGGTAGGCATGAAAATGATGACCTGCGTCCGCGAAGGTTTTGCGACTGCCAGCGCCTTCAATATCGTTTGCGAGAAGCAGCAGCTGGGTGTCTTTAATCTCTATTTTTCACGTCCGGCAGCTCTTTCGGAGCGTGAAATACGTTTGCTTGAAACCTTGGGCCAGCATCTCGGGGGGGCGATTGAAACTCAGCGCCTGAAAGCCCGGGAGAAGGAACTGGCGGTTTCCGAAGAGCGTAATTTGCTGGCTCAGGAGTTGCACGATTCGATTGCCCAGGGCCTGGCTTTTCTCAATATCCAGGTCCAGTTGTTGCAGGATTCGCTACGCCATCAGGATCTGGGCGAGTCCCTGCAGATTGCCGGCCAGTTGCGAGAGGGCGTGCAGGAAAGTTACGACTACGTGCGCGAATTGCTGTTGCATTTCCGGACCCGCCTGAATCAGGCCGATCTGGAGTCGGCGATTCGTGGTGCCCTGGAAAAATTCCAGCGGCAGACCGGAGTTGCCAGCGAGTTTATTTGTCAGGGCGGTGGCATGCCGCTGGCGCCGGAGGATGAAATCCAGATGATGCATATCATCCAGGAATCGCTATCGAATATCCGCAAACATGCCCAGGCAAGGCATGTGCAGGTCAGCCTGCACCGCAGCCAGGGGCGGGTCGAGATCGTGGTTGAAGATGATGGCATCGGTTTCGACCCGGTCAATGAGGCCAAGGTCTTGTCGGACCGCCATGTCGGACTGAAAATCATGCGTGAGCGAGCCGAGAGGATCGGCGGCGAATGTCGGATTACATCAAAGATTGGCGGCGGTACGCAGGTTACACTGCGCCGTCCGCGATGATCGCAAACGCCAAACTTCGGGAGTCGATAGGAGATGAGCGACAAAATTCGGGTGCTGCTGGTCGATGATCACACCCTTTTTCGCAGTGGAATCAAATCCTTGTTGCAACGCAACGAGGAGTTCGAGGTCGTCGGTGAAGCCGGCGACGGATTGGAAGGGATCAAGCGTGCACGTTCGCTGAAGCCGGATGTGGCCTTGCTCGATTTGCACATGCCCGGCGTATCGGGGCTGGAGGCGCTGAAGGTTATCGTTGAAGAGATTCCTGAAGTGCGAGTCCTGATGCTGACTGTCTCGGAGGACGCGCAGGATCTGATGGATGCGCTGCGGGCAGGAGCTTCCGGCTATCTGCTGAAGAATATCGAGACCGAGATGCTGATCGACGGTGTGCGTCGGGTGGCTGCCGGCGAGTCGGTGGTGTCGCAGCAGATGACGGCCAAGCTGATCGCTGGCGTACGCAACCCGCCGCGTCAGGAAAACAATCCGCCGGATCGGGAGCGCTTTTCGCCGCGTGAGCGCGACATCCTGGCCAGCCTGGCGCAGGGCGAAAGCAACAAGGAAATTGCCCGTCGCCTGGATCTCGCCGAGAGTACGGTCAAGATTCATGTCCAGAACATTTTCAAGAAACTGAACATGACTAGCCGGGTACAGGTTGCACTCTATGCCGTCGAGCATGGCTACGGCCCGGCGCGAAACGCTGCTGCCGGCTGAAATTACGTGCGTTCCCCGGTACTGGTAGGAACGCACGTAAAAACCAACCCCGGCAGCGCCGGGGTTGTGTGCAGGGTCCGGTCTTGGCCGCTCAGTGTTGTGGAAGCGGGTGGCAGCGTTGCAGGTGTTCGTAAACCGTGACCAGTTCCTGCGCATGCTGATAGTGGCCGCCATCAAGAGCATGCTGGATGTTCTCGATGATCATGGTGTGCACCTGACAAACCCCTTCGGGTGTGCTCAGCAAAGCTTCGCCGAGCTCTGCCGCGACGGCCAGCGGGAGATGCTCGTGTTCGGCGATGGCCTCGATTTCGCCGCGATCAAGATCGCAATAATCCAGCACGTCCTGTATCGATAACATGGGAAAACTCCTTAGCGGGACAAGTCGGGCATGATCAACCGAAACCCCGACGGTACCTGTCTTGTTTGTAGTCCACTCTACCCTTCAGGACAAGCCGGATCAAAAGAGCAGGCTTGCCTCGCCGCTGGCGCTCCGCAGTTCCTGCAACGTCGGGCGTAAGTCCAGGCGGGTGTCGGATTTCAGGGCAAGGGCTCGCTGTTCCAGATCGGCGAAGGAATAATGGCGGGGCTCGCCGTTGTGAGCGAGAACGATGACGTTGCCGCTGGCAGACGGCGGCAGGACCAGGGTCCGGTTAGCGAAGACCTCGCGGATGCGGGCAAGCAGGGCCTTGAAGTTGCGGTCCCGGCCAAGCAGGTTGATGGCCAGCAAGCCGTTTTCGGCCAGACGGGCACGGGCAGCCTGCATAAAGGGTTCGGTGCCGAGAGCTCCCATGCGTCCCTCCGGATCGAATCCGTCGATCAGCAGCAACTCGCTGGTGGGGCCGCCCGCCAGCAAGTACTCGGCACCGCAAGCATGTTCGATGTGCAGACGGGGAGGGTCGTCCGGCAGCTTGAAGTACTGACGGGCCACGAACTCCACCTGGGGGTTGATTTCAACCACGGTTTGCCGGCTGCGCGGCAGGTAACGGTGGATGAAACGGGTCAGCGATGCAGCTCCAAGCCCGATCTGCAAAATGTTGCGCGGCCATTCTGCCGGCTCGCGGAGCAGTAGTCCGAACAGCATGTCGCGGGTGTAGGGGAGTTCCAGCGACCAGGGGCGAGCAATGCGCATCGCCCCTTGAATCCAGTCCGAACCGAAGTGGAGATAACGGACACCGGCATCCTCACTGATGTCGATGGCGTGGCGTGGGGCTTTGGAGCGAGACATGGGGAAAACCGCAGATGGAAACAGGCGGCATTATCCGGCAAGTTGGCCGTTGCTGCCGGTCTGTACTGCGGGTGGGTGGCGATGTTCAAGCCGTGCGATGGCTTCCGGCGGCAGCGGACGATAGAAGTGGTAACCCTGAAAGTGCTGGCAGCCCCAGTCCTGAAGCAGGGCACATTGTTCAGCGGTTTCAACCCCTTCGGCGATGACTTCCAGTCCAAGACTTTCTGCCATCCCGATGATTGCCCTGACGATTGCCGCATCGTTGGCGTTTTCGCTGAGGTCACGGACAAACGACTGATCAATCTTGAGCTGGGAGAGCGGCAGGCGTTTCAGGTATGAGAGCGAAGAGTAACCCGTACCGAAATCGTCGAGTGACAGGGTCAGCCCGAGCTCGCGCAGTGCTGACATCTTGCGCACCGTATCCTCGACATCCTCGATCAGCAGGGATTCGGTCAGTTCCAGCTTCAATCCACGCGCAGCGGCGCCGCTGCTGAGCAACAACTCGGTCACCTGTTCGACAAAGTCCGGGCGGTGGAACTGACGGGCGCTGATATTGACTGCCAGGGTCCAGTTTTGGCTGGCTGGGTTGCTCTGCCATTCAGCCAGTTGGTGACAGGCTTGGGCGAGTATCCAGCGCCCCAGAGGGACGATCAGGCCGCTTTCTTCTGCCAGGGGAATGAACAGCCCCGGAGAAATCATGCCGCGTTCGGGATGTAGCCAGCGGACCAAGGCTTCGGCGCCGCCGATCTGGCCCCGGCCATCGACCTGCGGCTGGTAGTGCAATACGAATTGCTGCTCGGCCAGGGCTTGGCGCAGGTCGGCTTCGAGGCTCAGGCGGCTGGCAACGGCGGATTGCATGTCGGGGTCGAAGAAACGCACATTCTGGCGGCCGTTTTCCTTGGCCTGGTACATCGCCAACTCTGCTTGCTTGAGCAGTTCTTCGGGACCCGGACTGTGTTCACCAATCAATGTGATTCCGACGCAGGCACTGCAATGGCAGTCCTCGTCGCCGACTTTGTAGGGGCGGGTGAGGCTGGCCAGCAATTCCTCTGCTTTTTGCTCGGCCCGGGTGGCGCTTTCGCTGCTGAGCAAACCCAGTTCGCTGCAACAAACCACAAAGTCATCACCCCCCACCCGGCCGAGGGTGGATTCGTCGCCGCTGACTGCGCGCAGGCGTTCGGCGATTTCAGCCAGCAGGCGATCTCCCTGCGCATGTCCAAGGCGATCGTTGAGATGCCGGAAATTGTCGATGTCGACGAACAGCAGGGCACCAAAACCCTGTTTGCGCCGGGCCGTGTTCTGTGCCAGTCGGTCAAGGAAGAGACGGCGGTTGGCGAGGCCGGTCAGACTGTCGTACAGCATCATGTATTCGAGCTTGGCTTCCGCCTGTTTGCGCTCGGTGATGTCAAGGAAGGCCGCGACGTAATGCCGGATAGCTCCATGCTCGTCTCTGACTGCGGTAATCGTTAGCCACTCCGGGTACAACTCACCATTTTTCCTGCGGTTCCAGACCTCGCCCTGCCAGCGTCCGAACTCCTGCAATTCCTGCCACATGCGCCGGTAAAATGCCGCATCATGGCGTCCTGACTTGAGCAGTGAGGTAGTTTGTCCGATGGCCTCTTCGGGACTGTAGCCGGTGACCTGGGTAAAGGCACGGTTGACCCGCAGGATACGGTTGGCGGCATCGGTGATGACGATCGCTTCCTGCGTTTCGAACGCCACCGCAGCCAAGCGCAGCGCCTCTTCGGCAGCCCGTTCTTCGGAGATGTCCTGGAAGCAGACGACGGCGCCGACGATCCGGTGACCTTCGGTGATCGGCATGGCGTCGAAACGAACCTGAAAACCGCTGCCATCGGCCCGGAAGAAATATTCCTCTCCCCGTGACGGGCGACCCGCACGTAATGCCTGGTAAAGAGGACAGTCGGTTTCCGGATAGGGGCTGCCATCCGGACGGTGATGGTGAAACAGCAGATGTGGATTGCGATCGATGCATTCCTCCGCGTTCAAACCGAGCATGCGTAACGCAGAAGGGTTGATGAAAGTGCACTGACCGCCGGCATCAACCCCATACACCCCTTCGCCCAGACTGCTCAGTAACAGGCTGCGCTCGTGGGCACCCTTGCGAATCAGGCGGCTGTCCCGACGCATGCGCCAGACCGTCGCCAGTGCCAGCAACAACAACAAGACCAGCAGGCTGGCCAGGGGCTGGCTGTACTTGTGCCAGACATCGCGGAACTCGAAGCTGTTGAGGGCTTTCGGATGTACGCGCAGGCGCAGCAGTACGGCTTCCAGTGGCGTGTAGTCACCGGGTGGGGAAAAACCGTAGTACTGCCCCTGGCGGGCAGCCTCCGAGTCCGGGCGGAGGTTGAGCAGGGCCAGCGTGAGCGTCTTGTTGATCGCTTCCGGGGTGCCGCGCATTGCAGCCAGCGGCCATTCCGGATAGAGCGCCGTGGATAGCAATTGCGGGAAATCGGCTTCCGGCTGGCGGTTGAGTATCTTGAGCTGGTCCAGCCTGAGCTTACCTTCTGCCGCCATCGCCTCAAGCACACCGGTTCTGACGAAGCCGGCGTCGGCCCGCCCTTCAAGTACGGCGAAGACAGTATTGTCCTGCGGCTGACCGCTGAATTTCAGGCTGGCCGCATCGCGCGGGAGGTGGAGGCCGCGCTTGAGCAATTCCCATTGCTGCATCCGGAAGGCACCAAACGAGTGTTCGTGCACCGCCATCAGGTGTTTTCCGGCGAGATCGTCGAGGGTGTTCAGGTCCCGCCGTTCTGCACGGGTGAATATCACCCCGCCGAACTGGGTTACCGGCCGGCCGCTGGCGAGTGGCATCAGGGTGACCAGGGCTGCCAGTCCATGCCGTTCACGGAGCAGAACGTAGTGCTCCGGCTGGGTCAAGACATAGTCGACTTCCCGCTGGGCTACGGCCTGATCGAGGGCGTCCTGGCGCAAGACCCGCAATTCGAGCCGGCTCCCCCGGGGTAGCGAGGTTTCCAGCGCATTCGCGGTTGCCTGCCAGCGGGCCAGGGTCTGTTCCGGGCTGCGAAACGCAAGAATGGCCAGGCGATAGGTGGCGGCGGGCTCGCCGGCAAACGGCACCAGGCTGGTCAGCAGCAGGCCGAGCGGCAGGAGGCTGCGCAGCAGTGCAACAACTAGCCTTTGTGAGTGCTGGTAGGGCTTGAGCACAGGGAGGGGTGGTCCGAAAGTATTAGAGCCTGTCGATTTTCCGACGGCATCGTCGGTGCCGGGTTGATCTGCATCAATACTTGCGAGGGTCCTGTAGCCGGGCTTCAGGCTGGCGCCCCCAGGTGGAATCGAACCACCAATTCGCCCTTAGGAGGGGCGTGTTATATCCATTTAACTATGGAGGCGCAGCGGTCCCTTGCGGACGGCGCGCATTGTAACGGTTTATCGGCAGGGCGTGGCAGATTGAAATATTATTACTTGATTAAATGTTGAATCTTGCGGGGGGCGTATGAAACATCATTTTGTGCAGCGACCTTTGGCCCAGCAGCTGATTTTGGTGATCTTGCTGGCGATGCTGTTGGTCTTTGGCGGGATGGTCTGGTTGATCGAGCAGCGGGCCAGCCGGGCAGCGTTGAGCGTGGCCGAACAGAATTTGAAGCACGAGGCCGAATTGATGGCCTCGACGCTTGATGCCTTGTTTGAGTCGGTCAAAGCGCGCGGCGAGCGGCAGTCGGATTTCTTTTTGAAATATCTGGGTGGCGTACCGGAGCCGGGGGCGGGCCAGGTCAAGACCGGTGAGGTGGAACTGCCGCCGGTTCGCCTGGGCAGTGAACTGCTGAATGGCAATGAACGCCTGCTGGCGGCATTTCGTCAGCAGACTGGCGAGGAGGGGGCATTCCTGGTGCTGCATGCAGGCAAGGTGTACCGCTTGGCGACCTTGTTGCGTGACAAGGACGGCAAGCCGATGCACGGGGTTCCCTTGCCGGATGGTGATCCGGTGGCGCGGGCTGTGCTCGCCGGGCAGGACTACCAGGGGCTGGCGATTCGCGGCGGCCGCTATTTCTTCAGTACGGTCAAGGTGCTGCGCGATCCGGCGGGGAAAGCCTGGGGGGCGTACTCGGTCAGATTGTCGCTGGAGAGCGAGCTCAAGCGCTTGCGCAGCCAGTTCGGGCAGATCGTTGCAGGCAAGACCGGTTATGTCTTCATCGTGCGGGCTACCGATGACAAGGGGGGCGGCGAATTCGTGCAGCATCCCAGGTTCCAGGACAAGAGCCTGGCCGAGATCGATGCTCCGGCCGTGGTCAAGCAAAGTATTGGTGAGTTGCTGATCCGGAAGAACGGTGCCGATCGCTATGTTCTGCCCGAGGCCGAAGGGCTGTTGCGCGAGAAGCTGATCTATGCCGCAACTTCGCCAGCCTGGGGGTGGACCGTGTTTACCGGCAGTTGGGTCGATGAATACCTCGACGAGAGCAAGGCATTGCGCAACATGGTCCTGCTGGTCAGCGTCGGGGCTGCGCTATTGCTGGCGATTGTCGTGCGCTTCCTGATCGCGACGCGCCTGCGCGGTCTGGCGGTCCTGGTCGAGCGGGTCGAGGCATTAAGCGCGGGCAACTTGCGGGTCGCCTTGCCTGCGGTTGACGCAGATAGCCGCAATGAAGTGGAGGTGATTTCCCTGGCTTTCAGCCGCATGGCGGTACAGATTCGCGAACTGGTTGCCGGAGTTGCCGAAACCTCGCAAAAATTGCATGGCGCTGCCGAAGAACTGCAGGAGGCCGCAGGGGCTGCGCTCGAAAGTTCGGCTCAGGCTTCGCAGTCGGCCAACGGCATTGCCGCGTCGGTCGATCAGTTGTCGGGCAGCATTGCCCAGGTTGCCGACCATGCGGGCGAGGCGGCGCGCATTTCCGAGGATGCACGCCAGGTCACGGTCAGTGGCCGCGAAGTGGTGGCGCGAACCGAGCAGGAGTTGATCCGTGTGGCTGCCGAAATTGGCGAGTCTGCCGAGCTGATCGAGGCGCTGGGTGAGCGGTCGCAGCAGATTTCCAATGTGGTTGGTGTGATTCGCGAGATTGCCGATCAGACCAATCTGCTGGCGCTCAATGCCGCCATCGAGGCGGCTCGCGCCGGTGAGCAGGGGCGCGGCTTTGCGGTGGTGGCCGATGAGGTGCGCAAGCTGGCCGAGCGCACGTCGTTGTCGACTCAGGAGATCGCGGCGACGGTACAGGCGATCCTGAGTGAGACCTCGGGGGCCGTGTCGCGCATGCAATCGGTCAGTGGCAGCATGCGCGACAGCGTTGATCTGGCTCGCGCCGCCGGGGTAGCGCTGGCCGGTATCGAAACCCATGCGCAGCAGACCGTGGGCGTGGTGCATGACATCGCCGACACCACTCGCCAGCAAAGTACAGCCAGTCAGGAAATTTCCCGCTTGGTCGGTGCCGTGGCTCAGGTTGCCGAAGGCAATAGCGGACGGGCGGCTCTCAACCGCGAGCGGGCCGGGCAATTGCAGCAGCTGGCCAGCGATTTGCAGGCGCGGTTGTCCCGATTCTCGGTGTAAGCCTTGTTTGTGGGGCGTCGGGCCAGCACCGCAGGCTGTTAAAATCGCCCCCATCCAGTCAGCGGCGTCCTCTGGGGCGCCGCTTTTTTCATGATCTTGTTGTGAGCGGTCGATCGCCATGCCCTATCTGCGTCTTGCCAATGCCTGTCTAGCCTTCGGCCATGTGCCCTTGCTCGATCATGCCGATTTCCAGCTCGATCCTGGCGAGCGGGTTGCGCTGATCGGCCGCAACGGCGTTGGCAAGTCCTCGCTGCTGGCCGCCCTGGCCGCCGGCAGTGGACGTGGCCGGCTCGACGATGGCGAAGTGTGGACCCAGCCCGGCATCCGTGTCGGCTATGTGCCGCAGGAGCCGCCCTTTGATCCTGAGGCGACGGTGTTTGCCGCCGTGGTCTCCGGCATGGGCGAAACCTCGCGCCTGCTGGCCGAGTATCACGCGGTTTCGCACCAGTTGAGCGAAGGCGGTGACAGCGAGGCCCTGCTGGCGCGCATGTCCGAGCTACAGCACGAACTTGAAGCATGCGGCGCCTGGGCTTACGAAGCGCAGGCCGAGCGGGTGATCGCGCGTTTCGGCCTCGATCCCGAGGCGCGGGTCGGCAGCCTTTCCGGGGGCCAGAAAAAGCGCCTGGCGCTGGCCCAGGCGCTGGCGGTGGCGCCGGAGGTGCTGCTGCTCGACGAGCCGACCAACCACCTCGACATCGCCGCCATCGAATGGCTGGAAAACCTGCTGATCGAATCCGGCGTCACGCTGCTGTTCATTACCCACGACCGGGCGTTCATGGAGCGGGTGTGCACCCGCATCGTCGAACTGGATCGCGGCCAGCTAGCCAGCTTTCCCGGCAGCTTTGGCAAGTATCAGGAGCGCAAGGAGGCGATGCTGCACGAGGAGGCATTGGCCAATGCCCGTGCCGACAAACTGCTCAAGGAAGAAGAGGTGTGGATTCGCAAGGGCGTGGAAGCCCGGCGCACGCGCGCGGTCTTCCGCGTCCAGCGGCTCGACCGCCTGCGCGCCGAGCGCGCCGCCCGCCGCGACCAGATGGGTAAGGTGCAGTTGCAGCTCGACGCCGGCGACAAGAGCGGCAAACTGGTCGCCGAACTGGAGCATGTGCATAAAAACTACGGTCAACGTGCCATCGTTCGCGATTTCTCGGCGCGCATCCAGCGCGGCGACAAGATCGGCGTGATCGGCCCCAACGGCGCCGGCAAGACCACGCTGCTACGCCTGATCCTCGGCGAGTTGCAGGCCGACAGCGGCGTCATCCGTCAGGGCACCAAGCTCGAAATTGCCTACTTCGACCAGTTCCGTACCCAGCTCGACCCCAACGCCAGCCTCGCCGATGTGATCTCGCCGGGCTCCGACTACGTCGAGATCGGCGGTGCCAGGAAGCATGTTATCGGCTACCTCGAAGATTTCCTGTTCGCGCCCGAGCGGGCGCGTTCGCCGGTCAGTTCGCTGTCCGGCGGCGAACGCAACCGCCTGCTGCTCGCCCGTCTGTTCGCCAAGCCGGCCAACGTGCTGGTGCTCGACGAGCCGACCAACGACCTCGACATCGAAACCCTGGAACTGCTCGAACAGCTGTTGCAGGACTACGAAGGCACCATTTTCCTGGTCAGCCACGACCGGACCTTCCTCGACAATGTGGTGACCCAGACCATCTCTGCCGAAGGCGACGGGATCTGGCGCGAGCAGGTCGGCGGTTATGCCGAATGGGCCGAATGGAGTGCTGCCCGCCGTGCCCGTGAGGAAGAGCTCGCCCGCGAGCAGAAGCGCAAGGACGAGGCCGCCAAGGCGGAAAATCGGCAAAATTCACGGTCGACCGTGGAAAACGGTCAAAATGCGGCGAAAAATTCCGGTCCGAAGGGTGACAAACTGTCATGGAAAGAAAGCCGCGAACTGGAAGGGCTGCCCGACAAGATCGCCGGTCTGGAGTCCGAGCAAGCTGCGCTGAGCCAGAAGCTCGAAGACCCGGCGCTTTATCAGCGCGACCCGCAAGGGGCGCAACAGGCGGCCGAGCGGCTGGCCGCGATTGACGACGAATTGCTGGCCTTGCTCGAACGCTGGGAAGTGCTCGAAGCCAAAGCCGGGAACGCTGGCTGAACGGCGTTGCCCAAGTCCCTTCTATTGACTGTTTGGCGGACCGAATTCCGATGAGCTCTACTCCCAACGCCGGTTGGCGTACCCCGTTCCTGATCCTGGTCGCCGGCTGCATCATCCTGACGCTGTCAATGGGCATTCGCCACAACGGCGGCCTGTTCTTGCAGCCGATGACGGTGGCGCACGGCTGGAGTCGCGAGACCTTCTCCTTTGCGATTGCGATCCAGAACCTGGTCTGGGGACTGGCCTCGCCTTTTGCCGGGGCTTTGGCCGACCGCCACGGCGCTGGCAAGACGATTGCCGGGGCCGCCGTGCTCTACGTCATCGGCCTGGTGTTGATGGCGCAAGCCAGCACGCCGCTGGCGTTTGACTTGTCGGCCGGGGTGCTGATCGGCCTGGGTTTGTCTGGCACCACTTTTGCGGTGGTGATGGGGGTGATCGGCCGCCACACCACGCCGGAACGGCGCAGCCTGGCGCTGGGGATTGCCAGTGCCGGCGGTTCTTTCGGGCAGTTCGCGGTGCTCCCGGTCGGACAGATGCTGATCAACACCTACGGCTGGCAGAGTGCGCTGGTGCTGCTCGGTGCTGGCGCCGGCCTGATCGCACCGCTGGCCTATGCGCTGGCCGACGGCCACCGCCCGGCGGCGAGCAGCGGCCAGTCGATTGGCGAAGCACTGCGCGAAGCCAGCGGACAAAAAAGCTTTCACTACCTGTTCTGGGGCTATTTCGTTTGCGGCTTCCAGACGGCCTTCGTGATGTTGCATCTGCCGTCCTTCCTGGTCGATGCCGGTTTCTCGGCCAACGTCGGGATGACGGCAGTGGCGCTGATCGGGCTGTTCAATATCTTCGGCTCTTTCCTGTTTGGCTGGGGCGGCGGCCGCTGCAGCAAGAAAAACCTGCTGGCCTTGATCTACGGGCTGCGGGCGGTGGTGATCGTGATTTTCATGCTGGTGCCGCTGTCGACCGTGAGCGCCTGGGTTTTTGCCGCCGCAATGGGCCTGCTCTGGCTGGGTACGGTGCCGCTGACCAATGGGCTGGTCGCGCAAATTTTCGGCCTGCGCTACATGTCGATGCTGACCGGGATCGTCTTCCTCGGCCACCAGTTGGGCAGCTTCCTCGGCGCCTGGCTGGGCGGTCGCATTTTCGACCAGACCGGTTCCTACGATCTGGCCTGGATGATCGCCGTCGGGCTGTCGCTGCTGGCGACCCTGTGTTCTTTGCCGATCAATGAAAAGCCGCTGCAGCGGCAGGCGGCGTGATGCAGCGGCGCTGGCGCTGGTTGATCGCCGGTATCGCCGCGACCTTGCTGGTACTGGTGCTGGCGGCAGCTTTTGCCGCCTACCAGATGCCGGAGTTGTTGCTTGACTGGACCAACCTGCGTTACTGCGGCTGAGCCGGAGTGTCCTCGTCGTCCTGTTCGGCAAATTGCGCCGGCACGTCGACCCCCAGGCGACGGCAGACCGTTGCCGGCGTGGTATTGAGCAACTTGCCGATGTCGCGGTAGTCGTCGGGCAGCGCCGGGTCGTTCCAGCCGTGGGCCGAATGGCGTGCCAGGCGCACCGCCAGAGTGACGTTGCGGACCCGCACCTGTTCGGCATGGTCGTCGTCGATCAGGGTCTTGAGCAGTTCGGGCAAGTGCCAGACGCCGCAGAGTGCCAACTGAATATCGAGGAAGGTGAAGTCGAGTACCCGCTTTTGCGCATCGGCACTGCGCAGGGTTGGCTCAAGCACCTGCAGCTGATGGATCATCAAACCCAGCTTGGGCGCAAAGCACCACACCAGGATTTCGGCCAGGTCGTGCAGCAACGCCGCGATCCGTACGTCTTCCATGTTGATGTCCTGGCGGCGGATCGCCCAGTCCTGTGCGTAATCGGCGGCCCGCTGGGCGCGCCGGATGACTTGCAGGACACCGAGCAGGGCGTGCGGATCCTGGTCGTGCAGTTGTTCCTCGATCGTCGGCAGGTTTTCGAAACGATGAAAGAAGGGCTCGATCCCGGCCATCAGGATGGCGCCGCCGATGGTCGTGATGTCGTGCTGCAGGAAGCGACCGCGCATCGGCTGGATGTAGGCGAGCACGCGCACGGTCATGATCGGGTCCTGCAGGATCACCCGCGCCAGTTCGCGCACATCGACCGCGTCCAGGTTCTCGCGCATCTCTTCGAGTCGGCGTTTGGTGACGCGCAGTACCGGCAGGCTGTTGTTGGAGAACAGCAAAATCCAGTCTTCGAGTTCGGGCAGGGGGTGGTCGAGCATGATCGGTTCCGTTTATTCATCAGTAAGCCGAAACCTCCGCATCCGCTGTGTAGCGGATCGTGGCCGGTGAATCGACTAAGCAGAATAAAGCGATATTCATGCCAGAAATGGCAGAAATGCCTTAGCCGGGCAGGTAGGCGGCAAGCAGCTTAAGCAGGTGTTGCTGGTGTACCGGTTTGGTCAGATAGTCGTTCATCCCGGCTGCCAGACAGCGCTCGCGGTCGCCTTCGAGTGCGTTGGCGGTCATTGCGATTACCGGGATCTGCGGATTGCGGACCTGGCCGTCGCGGCGCAGCCGGCGGGTCGCCTCGAAGCCGTCGAGGACCGGCATCTGGCAATCCATCAGGACCAGGTCGAAATCTTCGGTCGCCAGCCGGGCCAGGGCGATCTCGCCGTTTTCGGCCAACTCGGCGGTGTGCCCCTGTTTTTGCAGCAGCAGAACCGCCAGCTTCTGGTTGATCGGATTGTCCTCGACCACCAGGATACGCCGGCCGCCGCAATTTTCTTCCAGGGTGTAGCGGGTGATCAGCGGCTGCGGGGCGGTCGTGGTTTGCGGTTCGCTGGCGCGTAGCATGGCCAGGCAGCGGCGGATGTTCTCTTCTTTCAGCGGCTTGGTCAGATAGGCAGCAAAGCCGGCCTCGTGAAAGCGACTGGCATCGCCGCGCAGTGCGACCGAGGTCAGCATCACCAGCTTGGTTGCTGCCAGTGCCGGATCGCCGTGAATCAGCCGGCCCAGGGTTTCGCCGTCCATTTCCGGCATGTTCATATCGAGCAGCGCAATTTCGAAGGCCTGCCCGTCGGCTTGCGCCGCTTGCAGCAGGCGCAGTCCTTCACGCCCGGAGGCGGCTTCGCTGCCCAGGCAGCCCCAGTTTCGCAGCAGGCGCTTGAGCAGGCGGCGATTGGTTTGGTTGTCGTCGACCACCAGAACGCGGCAGCCGTTGAGGTCGATGGGGTGGGGTAGGGCGCTGCGCGGGCCCGCGTCTTCCGGCGGGAACACCTGCAGCGACAGGGTGAAGGTCGAGCCGACGCCTTCGGTGCTGGCGACCTGGATATCGCCGCCCATCAATTCGGCCAGCCGCCGGGCGATCGACAGGCCCAGGCCGGTGCCGCCGAAGCGGCGGGTGGTCGAGCTGTCGGCCTGCGAAAACGGTTGGAACAGGTGTTCGCGTTGTTCTTCCGAGATGCCGATCCCGGTATCGCGGACGGCAACGGTCAGCAACTGTCCGTTTTCCTGTTTCGCGCCGTTACGGACACTGATCGCAACTTCGCCGCGGGCGGTGAACTTGATCGCGTTGCCGGCCAGGTTGAGCAGGATCTGGCGTAGCCGGCCGGGGTCGCCGCGGACCCGTTGCGGTACGTCGGGGGCGATGTCGCAGATCAGTTCCAAGCCTTTTTCAGCGGCCTTGATCGCCAGCGTGTCGACGGTATGGCCGATCGCCTGCGGCAAATCGAAGTCGATGTACTCGATGTCGAGCTTGCCGGCTTCGACCTTGGAAAAGTCGAGAATGTCGTTAATCACGGTCAACAGCGATTCGGCGCTGTTTTTGACGATGGTCGCGAAATCGCGCTGTTCGTCGTCGAGTTTGGTGTCGAGCAGCAATTGCGACATGCCGATCACGCCGTTCATCGGGGTGCGAATCTCGTGGCTCATGTTGGCCAGGAAATCGCTTTTCGCCCGGCTCGCCGCTTCCGCCTTCAGCTTGGCCTTGAGTAGCAGCCCGGCAGTGCGTTCGTTGATGATCGCCAGCGCGAAGATGTCGCCGATCTGGGCCAGGGTTTCCAGGGTGACCGTATCGCTGGCCGGATTGCAGACGGTGTCGACGACCAGCGACCCTAAGGTTTCCTGGCCGTGTCGCAGAGCGATCTGATAATGGCCGTGGGCCGGTTCGCGCAAGCTGCAGTGCTCAATCACGCGGACGTGATCCCCCGGTTGCAGGTCGTTCCATTCCTGCCACAGGGCTTCGCCGTGCAGGAAACTCTGCTGCTCGGTGTCGATCCCCCGGACTGCGAGCCAGAAGCCGCCTTGCGGATGTCGGCTTTCGATCTGGCCGAGTGCCGCCAGTGCATGGTCGATACGCTTGGCGAAGGGCAGGTCGAATTCCTGCAGGGCGTGCGCTACCGCGTATTTGACCTGGGTGGCCTGGTCGCGCCGGACCCGGTCGGATTCGGCTGCAGCGACCCGCGTTTCAATTTGCCGGACTCGCCAATACAGGGCGAATGCCAGCAGAATGCCTAGAGCAATGGTGAGCAGCAAAAGCAGAATCTGATCGTGCGTCCGTGCCTGCGTCTGAGCTTTGAGATCGAGCAGCACGGCCAGCGAGAGCGCCGGTCGGCCATCGGTGTCGGGGATGTCGACAAAATCGACGGCCCAGTGGTTGTCCGCTTCCCGCAGCAATTGTGCGCCGCTGCCGCTGCCTTGCAGATGAGCTTGCCAGGCAGTGATCAGGGGCGGCGGCAGTTCCGCCTGGGTCTGGTTGAGGATGACCAGATCGCGGTAACTGTCCCAGTTACCGCTGAAGTTGAAAGTGCGCTTGCCCAGTGCAAAATCTTCCACATTGCTGTACTCCTTGCGCAGGCCGGAGGCGATATCCACCCCCTGATTCTCCTTGATCTTGTTGGCGAACCAATGCACTTCCGTACCCAGTTCGAGGTAGCCGAGCAGTTGGCCTGAGGTGTCATGCCAGGGGCGAACGTGGCGCAGGGTGAGGACGCCGGTGCGGCCGATTTCCAGTCCAGTGAATGGCTGTTGCAGTCTGGCGGCCTGTTTCAGCGTGCTGCGCTCGATCAGGTCGCCGGCGTTGAGTGGCGCGTGGACTCGCAGCAAGACCTTGTGTTCCGGGGTAATGAAATACCAATGGCTGATCCCGAACGCATGGTTCAGGGTTCGCAGCCGCTCCTGGCTCAGGGCCAGCAGGCGGGTGGGGTGGCCCTGGCGCATCGCCTGCTGCAACTCGGGCATGGCCGCAGCTTCGGCAGCGAACCACGCCAATTGACGGCTGCTGTCGGCCTCCAGATTGTGCCAGCCGCTGCGGACCTGGGTGCTGAGCTGGGTCATGCGCAGGGTCATCTGCGTATCCAGGTAGCGGTCGAAGCTGAACAGCGTAAGGGCTTGCAGCAGTGCGATGGCAGCGACGACCGGGAGGACGATCTGGCGCTGAAAGCCGAGCGATTTGGGCGGGGACATGATTCGAGTTATGTGTTTATGTCGCTACTGACGAGGATAACCGATGTACTGCATGCGATGCGGCTATCGCAGACCGCTTGGCCGTGGTGGCGGTACGAAGCGCGCCGGCTTATCTGGTAAAGTTTCGCGCTTCCGATTCGGCACCAAGGTTGGGCTATGCGCTATCTCGTCGTTCCCGTCACTCCCTTCGAACAGAACTGCACCATTTTCTGGTGCGAGCAAACCCGTCAAGCCGCGGTAATCGACCCCGGCGGCGACATCGACCGCATTCTGCATGCCTTGCAGCAGGAAGGCCTGACCCTGGCGCTGATCTTGGTCACCCACGGCCATATCGATCACGCCGGGGCGGTGCACGCGCTGGCTGAGCGGACCGGCGTACCAGTCGAGGGGCCGCATGCCGAAGACCGGTTCTGGATCGATGGCATGGCGCAGCAAAGCCGGATGTTCGGGTTCCCCGAAGCACAGCCCTTTGTGCCGACGCGCTGGCTCAAGGATGGCGACAAGGTCCGTTTCGGCGAAGTCGAGCTCGACGTGCTGCACTGCCCTGGCCATACCCCCGGCCATGTCGTCTTCTTCCATGCGCCGAGCCGGTTGGCTCAGGTCGGCGACGTGTTGTTCCAGGGCTCGATCGGGCGCACCGACTTCCCGCGCGGCGACCACGAGACGCTGATCCGCTCGATCAAGGACAAGCTGTTTCCGCTCGGCGACGAAGTCAGCTTCATTCCCGGTCATGGGCCGCAGTCCACCTTTGGCGAAGAGCGCCAGTTCAATCCTTTCCTCAGCGGTCGCTTCGGTTGAGGTGGGCGCCGCCTCAGGCGCTGAGCTGGATGCTGCCGGCCCAGTGCAAGGTGGCCAGTTGCGCAGCGAGATGGCCGCCAGGTTCGATTCCAAGCGTGCCGAGCAGGTTTTCGGCCTGTTCCAGTTCGCCGCTTTCGGCATGCTGGATCGCTGCCAGCAATTTCCCCAGCGTTCCCTGCTGTTCCGCCAGCGCAGCGCGGACCGGTGTCGCCAGGGGCAACTGTTCGAGGATTTCTGGGAGTGGCCGGTTGAGCAGGACATCAAGTAGCGAAAAGCTGCCAACCATGAAAGCCGCATCCTGCGGATGCTCAAGTTCTGCCGGCAGTTCGAGGTCGCGGCTGAGCGTTTCGATCAGGTGGCCGCGAGCAGCCGCCTTGATCAGCAAGGGGTTGGCTCGCTGGCCGTTGTCCGGGTCGGCATAGACCAGCAGTTGCAGCCAGCGTTGCAGTTGGCGCCGGCCGAGCAGATTGATCGCCTGGCCGAAGCTGGCGATTGGCACGCGCGGCGCGACGGCAGCGGAATTGACCAGGCGCAGCAGGCTGTACGACAGCTTCGGTTCCTGGCGGAAAACAGCCTCCAGTTCGCCGGTACTGGCGTCTTCCGCGATCAGCGCGAGCAGCCGGAGCAGCCGGGTACGCACGGTGTCGGCGCGGTTGCCGTTGGCGGACCGCGTCAGCAGGTACTCGCAGGAACACAGGGTGAAGCCGTTCTTCTGTACCCAGTCGCGGTCAGCATGCGAGCAAACCTCGCTGGCGATCAGCGTGCTGCGTGCGGAGAGCCCGAGCAAAGACAGCGGTGGCAGGGTTCGCGCATGGCCGCAGCGTAGCAGCAGGTAATCCCAGTTGCCGGCGCCCGGCAGCGGCTGGCCGGGCTGCAGTGCGAGCACGGTCTTGCGTCCGGCCTGGCGCAGCAGTGCCAGGCGCTGGCAGTCGGCCTCGGCTTCCGGCGGCGCGACGAACACCGGGGTCAGTCGTGGCTGGTTGTCGCACAGCGGTATCGCCGGCGCCAGCCAGAGCGCCTGTAGGGGAAACTTTGCCCAGTTGGGGTCGGCGGTCAGTTCGGCCAGCAACGGTGCCGCGTCGGTTCCGGGCAGCAGGTCGCAGCGGTAGCCGGCGCAGGTTTCGTCGGTGGCCAGCAGAGGGTGGATGAACAGGTAGTGCCGTTCGTTCATGGCTAATCATTCAGTTTTTTGCGCGATCCTAGCAAACTTAACTGCTGGCGTCTGTGCGGGTAAACGGAGAATGACGCGCAGCGTTATCGTCTTATCGCGGGGATGCCAAGTTTTTCGGCCAATGTGCCGTGGACCGTGAAAATGCGGGAAAATGCAGGCTCCTGCTTTGATCTGGGTGCAAAATGCCACCTGCGTATTGGCGCGCAGCCTGTGCCGAACTGAGTGACGCCGACCCGGTGCTGGCCCGGCTGATCGCTACCTATCCCGGCGTCAGCCTGCAATCGCGCGGCGACGTATTCGGGACGCTGGCGCGTTCGATAGTCGGGCAGCAGATTTCAGTCAAGGCTGCGGATTCGGTCTGGGCACGCTTCGTCGCGCAGGTTGGCGAGGTTGCGCCGCCACGCTTGCTGGCGCTCGGGTTTGCTGGGCTGGATGGCTGCGGTTTGTCGTTGCGCAAGCGCGAATACCTGCTTGACCTGGCCGGGCATTTTGTCTCCGGCCAACTCGATCCCGGGCATTGGCCGCAACTTGACGACGCCGCGATCATTGGCGAACTGACGGCGGTGCGTGGCATTGGCCGGTGGACTGCCGAAATGTTCCTGATCTTCAACCTGATGCGTCCCGATGTCTATCCGCTGGACGACATCGGCTTGCAGCGTGCGGTCGGCCGGCACTACCTTGATCGCGACAAGGCGACGCGGGCCGAGTTGGTCGAATTGGGCCAGCGCTGGCGACCCTGGCGCTCGGTCGCTACCTGGTATTTGTGGCGCAGTCTCGATCCGGTGCCGGTGGAGTATTAGCCGCTAGCAGCCGGGCGGGCGGTGCTTGAGGTAAATCAGGCGTTCGCCCCGGAGCGGGTGCGGCGTGCTGCCGTGCAGGTGCATGCCGAGTTTTTCCAGCGCCTTGCGCGAGGCGAGGTTGTCCGGAGCGACCTGCGCCAGCATTCGGGGACAGTTGAGTTGGGTGAAGCCGTAGGCCAGTTGGGCGTGACCGATTTCCTGCGCGTAACCACGGCCCCAGTGGCGCCGGGCGAGGACGAAGCCGATTTCGTAGTCGTCTGCACCGAGTGCGCTACAAGGGAGCAGGCCGGCAAAGCCGATGATTTCCGCCCCGCCCCGGCAACGCAGAACGCCTGCCCGGCGGCCGGTGCGAGTCCAGTCGAAGTGGTCGCGGAAAAAATCGCGGGCGGCGGCCTCGCTCAGCGGTTGTCCGGCAAAGGCCTGGGCCATGGTTTCCGGGTCGGCCAGGATGGCGTGCAACTCGGGAAAGTCGGCGGCTTCGGGATGGCACAGTTCGAGACGGTCGCTGTGCAGGATCAGGCTGGGCATGGGCTGTTCGCGATGAAAGCAAGGCGCCTTATTTAGCGCGCCAACCGGTTGTTGCGCAAGTCCGGGGCTCGACATTTTTGCCCTGTGCCATGGTCGACCGTGAATGGCGGGTTTTTTGCCTGAGTGCCTCTTGCTTTACCCGCGAGCGCTTATCCCGGGGAAATCTTTGCTGGTGGCGAGAATCCTGGGTAACGACGGCGAATGCGCCGGCTACGTGCCGGCAAAGCACCGCTTTCTGCCCCCGGTCGGTGCAATTCCAGCCGGAGGGCGCAGTGGGGCCGGCGGCGAGTGGCAGGGCAAGCGGCGTCCTTTGCGGTAAAATCCGCGACAAATTTTGCTGTGAGTACGCCATGAAGAACACTTTTCTCGACTTCGAGCAACCGATTGCCGATCTCGAAGCCAAGATCGAAGAGCTGCGCACCATGCAGGAGGACTCGGCGGTCGACCTCGCCGACGAGATCACCCAGCTGGAAGCCAAAAGCGCGCAACTGACCCGCGAGGTCTATGCCAACCTCAGCCCCTGGCAGGTGGCCCAACTGGCCCGTCATCCGCAGCGTCCGTATACGCTCGATTACGTGCAGCACATCTTCACCGATTTCCAGGAACTCCACGGCGACCGTGCCTTTGCCGATGACCATGCGATTGTTGGCGGCCTGGCTCGCTTCAACGGTCATCCGGTGATGGTGATCGGGCATCAGAAGGGCCGCGACACCAAGGAAAAAATCTACCGCAACTTCGGCATGCCGCGTCCGGAAGGCTATCGCAAGGCGCTGCGCCTGATGAAGCTGGCCGAGAAGTTCGGCCTGCCGGTGATGACCTTTGTCGATACCCCCGGCGCCTATCCCGGGATCGACGCCGAGGAACGCGGCCAGTCCGAGGCCATTGGCCGCAATCTGTTCGAAATGGCCGAGCTCAAGGTGCCGGTGATCGTCACCATCATCGGCGAGGGCGGTTCCGGCGGCGCGCTGGCGATTGCCGTCGGCGACACCGTGCAGATGCTGCAATACTCGACCTATTCGGTGATTTCGCCGGAAGGCTGCGCCTCGATCCTGTGGAAGAGCGCCGAGAAGGCCTCGGTTGCCGCCGAAACCATGGGCATCACCGCCGACCGCCTGCACGATCTCGGCCTGGTCGACCGCGTCGTCCCCGAGCCGCTGGGCGGCGCCCAGCGCGATCACGTGGCGATGGCGCGCAACCTCAAGGCGGCGCTCGAAGCCGCGTTGCATCGCCTGGCGGGC
Organism: Dechloromonas sp. ZY10; assembly: GCF_041378895.1. Lineage (NCBI taxonomy): Bacteria > Pseudomonadati > Pseudomonadota > Betaproteobacteria > Rhodocyclales > Azonexaceae > Dechloromonas > Dechloromonas aquae. The sequence goes on along the minus strand of NZ_CP144212.1, from coordinate 2,498,907 downwards.
TTGACCACCGAGGAATTGCTGGCCACCCGTTACCAGCGGCTGATGAGTTATGGCCGCTACACGGAACAGTCCGCCGCCTGATCTGGCAAGGCGCGTCGGCGACTTTCTCGCCGACCGCCTGGCCGGGCAAATCGCTGCCAGAGCCGGCGCACCCCAGCTGTGTGTCGGGCTCTCCGGCGGTTGCGATTCGACGGTCCTGCTCCATCTGCTGGCCGTCCTGCGGCCACGCTATGAACTCTGTGCCGTGCATGTGCATCACGGCCTGTCGCCCAATGCCGATGCCTGGGCCGAGCATTGCACCGCCCTCTGTGCCGAACTGGCGATTCCCCTGCAAATCAGCCGCGTGGCCGTGGCGCCGCACGGCGAAGGACTCGAAGCCGCCGCCCGCAACGCGCGCTACCAGGCCTTTGCCGCCGCCCTCGACGCCTTTGCCGCCGATGCCCTGCTGCTCGGCCAGCATCGCGGCGACCAGGCCGAAACCCTGCTTTTCAACCTGTTACGCGGTAGCGGGGTGACTGGTCTGGGAGGTATTCCGGCGCAGCGCGTGTTTCATTCCCGACCGCTGTTGCGACCTTTGCTGACCAGCGCCCGCAGTGAAATCGAGGCCTGGGCGCAGGCGCATGGCCTGCGCTGGATCGAGGACGAGAGCAACGCCGATACCGCCTTCAGTCGCAACCATCTGCGCCACGAATTGCTGCCGCTGCTCGGCAGTCGCTTTCCTGCTGCCGAAGCCGCACTGGCGCGCAGCGCCGCGCATTGTGCCGAAGCTGGCGAACTGCTCGATCAACTGGCCGAACTCGACTGGGCCACGGTCGCCGATGGTGACAGCGCGCGCTGGCCGGCGTTGCGGCAACTACCGCTGGCGCGCTTGAAAAATCTGCTGCGTTACCGTCTGCGCCAGCTTGGCTGGCAGCCGCCGAATAGCGAACGACTGGAAGAGTTTGCCCGGCAATTGCAGAACGCGGCGCCAGACCGGCACCCGGAACTCCACTTGCCGGCTGGCCGGATGCGGGCTGGGCGGGGGCTTTTGTGCTGGCTGCCGGCAGCAGCGGCCGGTACCGGCTGAACAGCGAAAAAGGCCGTTCAGTTGGCTCGGCCGACAATACAAATCCCGTGCCTGACCACACTCGCCGCAGTCAGCCGGCGTCTGGTCTGACCTTCGTGTAGCGGCTGCAGCCTGTCATTTCTGCTAGTTTTATTCGTATTCGCAGCAGTCTACAGTTCCCCTCAAGTTCCTCGGCTGGAGTGGCGACTCACGCGGGGCGGCCTCAGGAGAGGGCAGGGGGGCAGGCATGAGTGAAAAGAAAATCGGTTGGTGGCAGGGTTTCTGGCTGCTCTTCCTGGCCTGCGTGCTTGGCTGCATGGCCTTTCTACGGGTCGAATACGAGCGGGCCCTGGCCGATACCGAACTGGAGACCAGAACCCTGGCCGATTCGGTTGGCCAGACCCTGGGCAGCATGTTGCAAGGCATGGATTACGCTTTGCAGGTGACGGTCGATGAGATCGAGCACCAGTTGCAGGAAGGGCGGGTGGATCCTGAGGCCTTGTCGAGTTTCATGCAGCGGCAACAGGAGCGGTTTCCGCATATCCGCTTGTTGCGGGCCAGCGATCGCGAGGGCGTGGTGATTTATGGGCGCGGTCTGCCGGCGGTGCCGCTTGGCCTGGGTGACCGTGATTATTTTCGCGAACTGCGCGATAACCCGGCGGCCGGGCTGCTGATGCCGGCGCCGGTGTTCGGCAAGATTTCGCAACGTTGGCTGTGGCTGGCGGCCCGTCGCTACGAAACCCCAGATGGCCAGTTTGCCGGGGTGGTTTACGCTTCGATTTACATCGATGATCTGGTGCGCTTGTTCGAGGAGATTCAACTCGACAGCGGTAGCGTCATCGAGCTGCGCGACGCTGGTTGGCACAGTGTTGCCCGCAGTGCCAAGGACGGTACCTTGGTCAAGGTTGGCGATCAGGCGCTGTCCTTGCCGGCTCAGGCGATGCTTCAGGCAACGCCCGATGCCGGCAGCTACGATAGCGGTACCAGCGCAGCCGATGGGGTTCGGCGCATCTATTCCTATCGCCGCCATCCGGCTTATGGATTCACCGTGTTCGTTGGTCGTGAGTATCAACGGGTCTTGTCCGGTTGGCACGGCTTGCTGGGGATCAGCATTTTGGCGCTGGCTTTGTTCGGATTCTTCGGCGGACGGCTGGTCCGCGTCAGCGAACGTGTCTGGCGGGAAAAGAACCAAACCCTGGAACGGCTGGAACTGATCCAGTTTGCAATGGATCGGGTCGGGATCGCGGTACATCGGGTCGATGCTGCCAGCGGCAGGCTGCGCTACGTTAACCGGGTGGCGGCCGAAATGCTTGGCTACGGGGAAAGGGAAATGCTGCAATTGTCGGTGCCGGATATCGACCCGAATTTTCCCGCCCACGACTTTTCCGAGGCTGTGCGCTCGCTACGCGAGCAGCGTGTCGCTTCCTTTGAAACGGTAAACCTGACCCGACAGGGCGAGGCTATCCCGGTGGAGGTGACTTTGTATTATCTGGGGGCGGCGGCCGATACGCCGGGCGCTGGGGAATTTTTTGCCTTTATCCGGGATATTCGTGAGCGCAAGGCCGTTGAAACCCAGTTGCATGAGGCAAAGCTGCAGGCCGAAGCGGCGAATCAGGCCAAGAGCGCCTTTCTGGCCAATATGAGCCATGAAATCCGCACTCCGATGAATGCCATCATCGGGATGGCCTACCTGCTGCGCAAGGGTATTGCCAATCCCGAGCAACTGGCGCGGCTGGACAAGATTTCAGCGGCGGCCGATCACTTGCTCGGGGTGATCAACGATGTTCTTGATCTCTCCAAGGTCGAGGCCAACAAAATCGTGCTCGAAGCGGTGCCGTTTACCCTCGAGTCTGTCCTGACGCGGGTTTCCGGCATGGTGATTGACCGGGTTCATGCCAAGAAGCTGCAGTTGGTTATCGATTGTGCGATCGGCGAAAGGGTTCTGCTTGGCGATGCGACCCGTCTGGCCCAGGCTCTGCTGAATTATCTTGGTAATGCGGTCAAATTTACCGAGGAAGGCGTGATTACGTTGCGCGTTCGGGTTCTGGAGGAACATCGCGAGAGTTTGTATTTGCAGTTCGAGGTTGAGGATAATGGCATCGGAATCGAGGCTGAAGCCCTGTCGCGGCTGTTCCAGGCCTTCCAGCAGGCAGACAGTTCGACCACTCGCCAGTACGGTGGTACTGGTCTGGGTCTGGTGATTACCCGCCGTCTGGCAGAGATGATGGGCGGGGCCGCCGGAGTCGAGAGCAGCCCGGGGGTGGGCAGCACCTTCTGGATGAGTGCCCGTTTCCGCTGCCAGGACCCGCTGGCGGAGCCAGCCTTGCCACCGGTATGGTCGGGAGCAAGGGCTCTGGTGGTCGACGATACGCCGGTGTGCCGCTTGGTGCATGCCCAATTGCTGCGGGCTGCCGGGCTGAATTGTGATGATTCGCCGGCTGGCGAAGCAGCGGTGGAAGCAATCCGTCTGGCGGCGGCATCCGGACAGGCGTATGCACTGATCCTGATCGATTTCCAGATGCCGGGCATGAACGGTTTCGAAACCCTGGCCGCGATCCGGGCCCTGGCACTGGACCCGCCGCCGCGTTGCTGGCTGGTCACCGCCTCCGGTGATCAGTCGATTCTTGACGATGCGCCGCGTGCCGGTTTTTCCGAAGTGCTGCTCAAGCCTTTGTCGGTGACGATGCTGCGCGAAGCCCTGACGCGGACCGATCTGTCGGGCGCAGAGGGCTGCCTGGCCGCTGAGGCCTTGTCTCCGGTTTCGGCGCTTGCCGGGTTACGACGCGATTGTCAGGGGCTCCGGGTGTTGCTGGTTGATGACGAAGCGATCAACCGCGAGATCGCCAGCGAAATCCTCAGCGAGGCAGGCTTGCTGGTCGATACGGCCGACAATGGCAAAGCCTGCCTGGAGCGTCTGAAGGCTGCGACCTACGATCTGGTGCTGATGGACATGCAGATGCCGGAAATGGACGGGCTTGAAGCGGCGCGTTGCATTCGCGAGGAACTCGGGCTGGCCAGGATGCCGATCGTCGCGATGACGGCCAACGCCTTCCCCGAAGACCGGCGGCACTGTCTGGCAGCCGGCATGGATGCTTTTGTCACCAAACCGTTTGCGCCGGAGAGTCTGTACACCTTGCTGCACGCCTATCTGACGCAGGGGCGAGCTGCCGCCGAAACGGCTGCACAACCCTGAGTCCGGCCATTTTTCCGGAATTTTACGGTCGACCGTGCGCAGGCCGTAAAAGCAGCGCTCGCGGCAGCCTTCAGAAGGCGCTTGCCCGGGTTTCGCCCGTTTTTGTTTCGGCGGCAGCTTCGGACTGCAGGCGCTGCAATGCGGACAAGGCGGCTTCCGCGCTGGCGACCGGGACCAGCAAATGATCGTGGTAGGTTCCCGCGAGTACATTGCAACTGATTCCGGCGGCTCCCAGCGTATTGGCAAAAGCGGCAGTCAGGCCGACGGCGGCGAGGTCGGAGTGCACACGAAGGGTGATCCAGGCGCAGCGGAAATGAATCGGCAGCCCGGCCTGCTCGGCGACGGCTTCGGGCACGATCACGGTCAGCGCCTCGGTTTCGCGGATCGTCGCCAGCGGCGTATAGGGCTGGGGATCAGCCGTCAGCGGCAGCGTGGCATAGACATATACCCCGGGACAAAGCTCCGGCTGCAGGCTGGCCAGCAATTGGGGCAAGGCGCTGATCGCGGTGCTACTCACTTTACTCGCCCCGATGGCAGACAGCCTCGACCCGGTTACCAGCTGGATCGTGGAGGAAGGCGCCGTAGTAGTCGGCGTGATAGTGCGGACGCAGGCCGGGGGCGCCGTTGTCGCGACCGCCGTGGGCCAGTCCGGCGGCATGGAAGGCGCGAACCTGGGCGCGGGTGCTGGCCTTGAAGCACCAGTGGCGACGGTCGTCACTGGTGGCTGCGGCGGCGGCATAGACTGCGAGGCAGGAGTGGAAATCCTCGATGGCGTTACAGCGCAGGCCGTAGCCGAGCGCGTCGGGGCGATCATAGACTTTCTCGACGCCGAGCGCCGCCATGATCGCATCGTAGAAAGGGCGGGCGGCGGCGAGGTCGGGAACCGCAATCGAGACGTGATCGAGGACCAGCATCGGTGGCTCTGGGGAAAGGTTTAGCCGGCGAGCGCCTGGCGCAGCGCGGCGATCATGTACGTGTGATCGAGGGCGCCGGCGCTTTCGCGCAGGCTGTGCATTGCCCACATCGGGTTGCCGATGTCGACGCTGGGAATACCGAGCTGGGCGGCGACTATCGGGCCGATGGTCGAGCCGCAGCCGAGGTCGGTACGGTGCGCGTAGTGCTGGCAGGGCACGCCGGCGCGGCGGCAGAACTCGGCAAAACGGGCGGCGGTTGCAGCGTTGGTGCTGTAGCGCTGGTTGGCGTTGTGCTTGATCACCGGGCCGTGATTGACCAGCACGCGGTGGCCGGGCTCGTAGGCATTGGGGAAATTGGGATGCCAGGCGTGCGCCATGTCGGCGCTGATGAAAAAGCTCCTGGCCAGCATTCGCCGCTGATCCTCGGCGTCGAGTTGCTGGCTGAGCGCCAGTCGCGCCAGCAGGTCGGCGATGAAGCTGCCGCCGGCGCCGCCGGCGCTTTCGCTGCCGACTTCCTCGTGGTCGAAGAAAGCGACCAGCGCGCTTTGCTCACAGGTGGCCTGCTGCTTGGCCGCGTCTTCGTCGGCGAGCAGGGCGCTGAGCGCGGCGTGGCAGGAGGCGAGGTTGTCGAGTTGGCTGTTGGCGACAAATTCACGGTCGACACCCCAAAAAACGCCTTTTTGCGTATCGCTGGCGACCAGCTCCCAACTCAGCAAATCCGCGCCGGCGACACCGGCGCGTTCGGCAAGCAAAGCGCGGAAGGCGTCGTCAGCCGGGATGCCGTCGGCGACGCCGAGCAGCAGCGGCAATTCGTTCTGCTTGTTGAACTTGAGGCCGCTTTCATTGACCTCGCGGTTCATGTGGATCGCCAGGTTGGGCAGGCGCAGCAGCGGCTCGGCAAAGTTCACCAGCTGGCTGCGCAGGCCGCCGGCGCCGTCGCGCACATAAACCCGGCCGGCGAGGCCGAGATCGCGGTCGGCAAAGGTGGCCAGGATCGGGCCGCCATAAACCTCGACCGCGACCCGGCGCATGCCGGCGACGTCTTCGGCCGGACGCGGCTTGACGCGCAGGCCTGGCGAGTCGGTGTGGGCGCCGATCATGGTCAGGCCGGCTTCGGCCAGCGGCGCACGGCCGAGGCGGAAGGCGATCAGCGAGGCGTCGCCACGGGTTACGTAATAGCGGCCGCCGGCCTCAAGCGACCAGCGTTCGCCCTCGTCGAGGCGGCGATAGCCGGCGGCTTCGAGCCGGGCACTGCAAGTGGCGACGGCGTGCCAGGGGCTGGGGCTGGCGTCGATGAAATCGAGCAGGTCTTGCGCCGGAGCGCGTTGAGCGACGGTAAGCGGGGTGGGCATGGGCTTCTTTCGGCAGGCGGGCGCGGCGGTGTCTTGGGGCACGGATCAGGCGGCCGGAGCGTCTTCCGGCGCCTTGGGCAGCCACAGGCAGCCGCCCTTGGTTTCCTTGTCGATGGCGGCGAGGACGCGGTCGTGGTCGGCGAGTTCGGCCTCGCTCGGACGCACCACCACCAGCGGCTTGCGCACGCGCGGCTTGCCGTCGGCGGTGAGGCTGAGCACCGGGCCATCGTCGGGTTCGATCATCAGCGCGTTCTGACCACGGGTCATTGCCAGGTACACGTCGGCGAGCAGTTCGGTATCGAGCAGCGCGCCGTGCAGGGTGCGCCCGGAGTTGTCGATGCCGTGGCGTTCGCACAGTGCGTCGAGGCTGTTGCGCTTGCCCGGATTCTGCTCGCGCGCCATCTTCAGGGTGTCGATCACGCCATTGCACAGGGTTTCGATCGGCACCCGGTCGAGGCGGGCAAATTCGGCGTTGAGGAAGCCGATGTCGAAGGGCGCGTTGTGGATGATCAACTCGGCGCCGCTGATGAAGTCGATCAGTTCATCAACGATGTCGGCGAACTTGGGCTTGTCGGCGAGGAATTCGAGGGTGATCCCGTGCACCTTGGCCGCACCCTCGTCGATGTCGCGCTCGGGGTGCATGTATTTATGCAGATGGCGGCCAGTCAGCCGGCGGTTGACCATCTCGATGCAGGCGACTTCGATGATGCGGTGACCCTGGCGCGGGTCGATGCCGGTGGTTTCGGTATCGAGGACAATCTGGCGCATCGTGGTCAGGCTTTCTTCAGTTCGTCGATGCCGCGATTGGCGAGGGCGTCGGCGCGTTCGTTTTCCGGGTGGCCGGCGTGGCCCTTGACCCAGATCCACTCCAGCTTGTGCTGGCGGGCGAGCGCATCGAGCTGCTGCCAGAGGTCGGCGTTCTTTACCGGCTTCTTGTCGGCGGTCTTCCAGCCGTTGCGCTTCCAGCCGTGAATCCATTCGCTGATGCCCTTGAGCACGTATTGCGAGTCGGTGTACACCTTGCCGACGATCGGCCGCTTCATCGCGCTCAGGCCCTGGATCGCGGCCATCAGTTCCATGCGGTTGTTGGTGGTTTCCTTTTCGCCGCCCCACAGTTCCTTCTCGTGCGGGCCCATGCGCAGGATCGCGCCCCAGCCGCCGGGGCCGGGGTTGCCCTTGCAGGCGCCGTCGGTAAAGATTTCGATCAGAGGGTCGGTTGGGTTCGGGGTGGTCATTCCAGGGTGTTTTCCTTGTGTAAGCGGCGTTGCGCCACCGGGCGCAAGGCCTTGGCGCGCAGCTTGCTGCGACGCCAGGGCGGGGTAATCAGGTGCATGCCGGGCGCCCGCTTGATCGCCTGCAGCAGGTAGACGCTGCCACAGAAGCGCCACCAGCGGGGCCCCAGGCCTTCAGCAAACTGCCAGCGGCGCAGCCACTTTTCCTGGCTGAGCGGCGGGGCGTAGCAGCCGAAGCTGCCACGGTCGACGTCGAAACCGAGCAATTTCAGCCAGTCGGTCAGACGCCCGGCCGACAGGTAGTGGCCGTGCCAAGGGTAGCATTGGCTGCGGGTCAGCCGGCGATGCGCTCCCCATAGAGAGTAGGGATTGAAGCCGGTGATCAGCAGCCGTCCTTCGGGAATCAGGGCGCGTTCGATTTCGCGCAGGATCTGGTGCGGGTCATCGGCGAATTCCAGGGTGTGGGGCAGAATCGCCAGGTCAAGACTGTTGGCCGCGAAGGGCAGGGCGGTGAAGTCGCAGATCAGGTCGAAACGCCCCGGGGCATGGCCGGGTTCGCCGGCGATCTGGCGCAGCGGAATGCGGCTGCCGCGCAGTCCGGCCAGCTGTGGTAGTCCCAGTTGCACCGCGTTGTAGCCGAAAACATCGGCGACTGCGCCGTCGATCGCGGCTTGCTCCCAGGCCAGCGCGTAACAGCCGGGGGCGCTGGCGTACCAGGCATCCATGCCGTCGTCGGTGGGGGGGAGAGGGAGGTGGGTCATCGGGGAGCAAAAACCTGAGGTGAGGGGCGGCTACCGCAAGGCTTGGCACAGACCGCTGCGACCGTTGCCGGTCGCAGCAATTTTAACCTGTCCCGGGGTTACAATCCGCAGCATGATCAGTGAAGCCGAACAGAAACAATTGAATCAGGATTACGCCGAATATCTCGCCGAAGCCGCACGGCTGGCGGCCGAGGGACAGGCGATTGGAACCTTCCTTGCGTGGTCCGCCAAACTGGGCAAGAACACGATCAAGGTCGAGCGTCGCGGCAGTGGCCGCACGGCTACTGCGGGTACCCCATGAGCCTGCCGCAATCAGCGGTCAGTTCCCTGATGGTCAGCCGGCTGGCCGCTTTTCGCGATAACTATATCTGGCTGCTTGACGATGGGCAGTCGGCGCTGGTTGTCGATCCCGGCGAAGCTGCCCCGGTGCTGGCGGCTTTGTCTGAACGGCGGCTGAGCCTGGCGGCGATTCTAGTGACGCACCATCATGCAGATCATCAAGGCGGCGTGGCCGACTTGCTTGCTGTCTGGCCGCAAGCCCAGGTCTACGCGCCGCAAACGGAGAACGTTCCCGGCTGCAATCGTCCGCTGCGCGGCGGAGAACAACTGGAATTGCTGGGGGCCGAGTTTGCGGTACTGGCGGTACCCGGCCATACTCTGGGGCACTTGGCCTATTACCATCGCGGTGCCTTGTTTTGCGGCGACACCTTGTTCGGTGCCGGCTGTGGCCGCCTGTTCGAAGGCTCGCCCGCGCAGATGGCAGCTTCGCTGCAACGGATTGCTGCTCTGCCCGAAGAGACGCTGATTTACTGTGCGCATGAATATACCGAGGCCAATTTGCGCTTTGCCGCTGCGGTTGAGCCGGGTAATCCGGCGCTGCTCGCGCGTTGCCGGCAGGTGGCCGGGTTGCGTGCCGATGGCAGGGCCAGCGTTCCATCAACGCTGGCCGAGGAAAAGGCGACCAACCCATTTCTGCGTTGTCAGCAGTCGGAAGTGGTTGCCGCCGCCCGACAACAGGGGGCGGTCGGCGATGATCCGGTCGCTGTTTTTGCGGCCCTGAGAGCTTGGCGAAACAACTTCTGATCAGGTGGTGGGCGGCGGGGTTTTGGCGGTGGCTTGTTCAAGATAGCGCTGGCGGGCTTTTTCCAGCGCCTTGAGTACATTTGCCGCGTTGAACGGCTTGACGATGAAGCCGCTGGCACCGGACTGTACCGCATGCTTGACGGTCTCCCCATCGGCGCTGGCCGTGATCATCACCACCTGTACCTTGGGCTGTGCGGCCTTGATTTCCGCCAATGCGGTTAGGCCATCCTTTTCCGGCATCTGGACATCGAGGCAGACAATCCAGGGCAGCAGGTTCTTGGTCATTTCAACCGCATGGAGGCCGTTGCGCCCCTCGCCGATGACTTCGTACTCGTCACCGCGCAGGATGCCGCGCAGTACGCTGCGCATCATGTCGTTATCGTCAACGATTAGTACCGGAGTGCGTTTGTTCTTGTTCATGGCCTAGCCGAATCCGGAGGAGCGATCAGGAGCAGTTGCTATTGAAAAAAATCAGCGCGCCGAGCGACATGCCGATGGTTGCTCCACCCCAGAGCATCACCCCGCGCAGGGCCTTTTCGGCTTCGCCTTTGAATTTGCGGGCTTTCAGGGTGAAATACTGCTGCAATTCTCCGAGTGTCAGCGTGGCGAAGAAGAAGAAGAAGATCATGCCGCAAAACAGCATGATGATTGCGAAATCGCTGAGGGGCCGGCAGTAGCCGCTGGTGGCGTGATGGAAAACCAGGATGGCGTCGGTGCGGAAAGCAAAGCGGCCAACCAGGTAGAGCAACAGGATAAAGGTGAAAATCAGGCCGATGACGATCCAGGTTTCGGGCCGTTTCAATTGCTCAAAGGCGTCTTTCAGGTCGTCAATGATCCAGCGCAACATGGTTGGACTCGCTCCAGGTGGGGGGTATGCTAAATTCGAAAAAACTCTTTTTTGACGAAGGTTATCATGGCTGAAGACAGGGCAGGTACCGCAGCAGACTCGGCACATCCGGCCACCGGCAGCGGTGTAAAGCGGATACGCTGGCGGCAGCGCCTGGCATGGTTGGTCGCGGTTCTTCTGGTGCTTGCGACGGTGGCGTATCTGGCTGTGCCACCCGTGCTCAAGTCGGTGCTGCAGGAGCAGGCCGGCAAAGCCTTGCAACGCGACTTGCAGGTCGGTCGGGTTGAGTTCAATCCTTTTGCCTTGTCGTTGCGGATCACCGAGGCTTCGCTGCGTGATCACAGCGGGCGTGAAGTTGCCGGCTTTGGCGAACTCTTCGTCAATCTCTCTGCTGCTTCCTTGTTCAAGGCGGCATTGGTAGTCGACGAACTCCGCCTGCAGGCACCGAGGCTGTCGTTGATCCGCCTGTCAGAGGGGCGCTATGACATTTCCGACCTTCTCGACCAGTGGCTGCAGCCCAAGGATGAGCCGGATAGCGGCGTGCCGCGCTTTTCGCTGAATAACATCCAGATTGCAGATGGCCGTTTGACGCTGGACGATCAACTTAAAGGGAGAATGCATCAGGTGGCCGGCCTGCGCTTGGGCATTCCGTTCCTTTCAAGCTTGCCTTATCAGGCCGAAATTTTCGTGGAGCCGGCGTTCGCTGCCGAGTTCAATGGTTCGCGGATCGATCTCAAGGGGCGTAGCAAGCCGTTTGCCAATAGTCGTCAAAGCGAATTGGATCTTGATCTTGATGGTTTCGATCTGAGCGGAGTTCAGGCCTATCTGCCGGACGGGCTGCCTTTCCGGCTGGTTTCGGGGGTGCTTGATTCGGAGTTGAAGCTGGTATTCAGTGAATCGGCAGACCAGGTCTACTCGCTGGGTTTGAGTGGCGCGCTGCATCTGACTAAGTTTGCGCTTGAGGAACGCAGCGGTCGCCCCCTGCTGGGGTGGCAGCGGCTCGATGTCGAGGTTGAGCGGGTCGATCCTCTGAATCTGGAGTTTGTCCTTGGCCTGGTCAAGCTGACCGCTCCGACTGTGCACGCAACCGTGGATCGGCAAGGGCGGTTGAACTGGCTGCAACTGGTGCCTCCGGCGGCCGGCGGCAAGGCTGCTGCATCAGCTCCCGGCCAGCCGTTGCGGTGGTCGGTCGGCAGCGTGCTGTTGCGCGAAGGGCTGGTGCATTGGCGTGATGAATCGAATGCACCAGCGGTGCAGGGCGAGTTGCAGGGATTGGAACTAGCAGTGGGCAGGCTGGATCATCGCTTGGCCGAGCCGCTGGCAATCAGCGAGCTATCGTTCCGGCCGCAGTTTGGTAGCGCGCTGCAGTCGGGGCCGGTCAGTTTGAGCAATTTGCGGATCGATCTGGTCGGCCAGCGCATCCAGATCGGCGAGTTGCGCAACAGCCAGACCCGGATTGCCGTGCTGCGCAATGCGCAGGGGCAATTGAGCTGGCTGTCGCCGCCACAACTGGCCAATCCGCCGGCCAGGCCGGCGGCAACCGGTAAGGCCTCTGCGGAAAAACCCTGGCAGGCGCAGCTGGCTAAATTGGTAATTGACGATCTGGCAGTACGTTTCGAAGATCGTTCCGGCAAGCTGACGTCAATCCAGGAGATTGACGGTCTCAGCTTGCATGGTGAAAACCTCGGTAATGAGCCTGGACGCAAGGGGCGAATCGCGCTCAAGGCACGGGTTAACCGCAAGGGTAGCCTGGGGGTTGAAGGCAGCGTGCAGGCCCAGCCGCTGGATCTGGCGCTCAAATTGGAGGCTCAGGCGCTACCGTTGATGCCCTTGCAGGCATATTTCGACGAACATCTGAATGTTGCGGTGACGCGCGGCCAGGTTTCGGCGAAGGGGGAGGCGACGGTGCGCGAGACCAAGGGCACTGTTCAGGCCGGTTACCGCGGGGCATTGACCCTGGGTGATTTTCTTGCGGTCGACCGTGTCAATAACGCCGATTTCCTGAAATGGAAATCACTGTATTTCGGGGGGGTCGATTTTCGGGCCCAGCCGCTGGCAATCGAGGTTGGCGAAATAGCCTTGAGCGACTTTTACTCGCGTCTGATTCTCGATGCGCAGGGACAACTCAATCTGCAGCAGATCGTGCGCAAGCCGGCCAGCGACAACCCGCAACAGGTAGTGCCGACTACCTCGGTGCAGCCTGTTGCAAGGGCTGAAGAGGCCGGGGGCAAGAGTGCTCCGCTGCCGATCAAGATCGCCAAGGTCAGCTTGCAGAATGGTACGGTCAATTTCTCCGACTATTTCGTCAAACCGAATTATTCGGTCAATATCGGCAAGTTGGGAGGGCGGGTTACCGGTCTTTCCTCGCAAGACGGCAGTGTTGCCGAGCTCGATTTGCGCGGGGCCTACGCCAACGCAGCGCCGGTCCGGATCGAAGGCCGTTTGAATCCGCTGGCCGCCAATCCCTATCTGGATCTCAAGGCCGAAGTGACTGGTGTCGATCTGGTTGGTTTCTCGCCCTATGCCGGCAAATACGCCGGTTATGCGATCGAGAAGGGCAAGTTGTCGCTCAACGTCGCCTACAAGCTGGAAAACCGCCAACTCAGTGCCGATAATCGTCTGTTCATTGATCAGCTCACTTTCGGGCAGCCGGTCGAGAGTCCGGATGCGACCAAACTGCCGGTCAATCTGGCGCTGGCCTTGCTGAAGAATAGCCGGGGGGAAATCGATCTCAATCTGCCGATTTCCGGCTCGCTCGACGACCCGCAGTTTTCAATCGGCGGCTTGGTAGTCAAAGTGATCGTGAACCTCTTTGTCAAGGCGGTCACTTCGCCATTTGCGCTGCTCGGATCGATTTTTGGCGGAGGAGAGGAGCTTTCCACGGTCGACTTTGCACCAGGGCAAAATTCCTTGAGCTCGGATAGCCAGAAAAAGTTGTCGGCATTGGCTCGTGCCCTGCAGGATCGCAGTGGACTCAAGCTTGAGATTCTCGGGCGAGCCGATCCCGAGGCTGACCGCGAGGGCTTGAAGCGGGTGGCGATTGAGCGCTTGATGAAGGCTGAGAAGGCTCGCGAATTACAGAAAAAAATGGGTGAAGGGCGTTCTATCGATAATATCGAGATTGCCGACAACGAATATCCACGTTATCTGCAGCGGGTTTATCGTGATGCCAGGTTTCCCAAGCCGCGCAACCTGATCGGCCTGCAGAAGGATTTGCCGGTTGAGGAGATGGAAAAGCTGCTGCTGACGCATCTGCCAGCGAGCGATGATGATCTGGCCTTGCTTGCAAGTCGCCGGGCCGAGGTGGTTCAGGCCTGGCTGGTCGACAAGGGGGCGCCGGTGGAGCGAATCTTCATGCTGCCCCCCAAGGTTGCTACCGGCAAGGACGGAATGCGGGCGCCGGGGGTGGAGTTTGCCTTGAAATGAGTATCCCGACGGCATCTCCCGACCCGTTGCTGGCGGCTTATCAAGCCACTACCTATCGGGTGAAGGTTGATGGGCGGGTGTTTGATCTGCGGGTAGGGGCGCCGGAGGCGGCATTTGCCGCCTGGCTGCGGGCAAGTGAAATTGACAAATTTGCGATCATTACGGCGTACAATCCTGGTTCACGCTTGCTTTCTGCAGCTGAGAACGCCGAGCGGCAGGAGCGCCTGCGGGCTGGCCTGCGGGCCGGCGGCTGGCTTGCCGGAGAGGGGGAAAACCTCGCCGATGGTTCGGTCTGGCCGGTTGAACCGACTTGTCTGGCGGTGGGGCTGAGCTGGCACGCGCTGCGCCGTCTGGCCGTCGAGCATGGTCAGAGGGCGGTGCTCGTTGGCTGGGGCGATGCTGTGCCACAGTTGCTGTGGATAAAAGAAAACGAATTAGAAAATGAGCAAGAAAATCGGACGCTTTGACGTCAAGGGCGAACTCGGCCGGGGGGCTCAGAGTGTCGTTTATCTCGGCTTCGATCCGCAGTTGCAGCGCGAAATCGCGATCAAGACCCTGCATTTCGGCAAACCGGATCCGCAGCAAAATCAGACTCTGCTCAACGAGGCGCGGACGGTCGGAAAGCTCCGCCATCCGAATATCGTTCCGATTTTCGAAGCTGGTGAGGAGGCCGGCGATCTTTACCTGGTTTTCGAGTATGTACCGGGTAAAAATCTTGCCGCTTACCTGCGTGAATCGGGGGCTCTTCCGTCGGGTCGCGCTATCGCGCTGATTCGGCCGATCCTGGATGCGGTGGCCTATGCCAATGGGCATGGGGTAATTCACCGGGATCTGAAACCGTCGAATATCCTGATCGATGAAAATGGGTTGCCACGGGTAATGGATTTCGGGATTGCTGCCCGGGTTGATGGCCCGGCCGAGTCGCCGGATGAGTACACCGGTACTCCGGCGTACATGGCGCCGGAATATATTGCTCACCGCCAGTTGAGCGAGCGTTCGGACGTGTTTGCCGCCGGGCTGATCCTCTATGAACTGTTAACCGGGCAACGGGCAGCACAGGGCGACAATATCTATCAGGTGATGAATCGGGTCGCCAACGAAGACATTCGCCTGCCTGCCGGCGTTGCTGTCGATCAGCGTCTGGGGGAAATCCTCAACAAGGCGCTGGCTCGTGATCCCTGCCTGCGGTACCAGAGTGCCAACCAGTTTGCTGAGGCGCTCGACGCCTACCTTGCACCGGAGGCCGAGACTGCAGCCAGTGAGGGAAAGCAATCGACAATCGATTTCCTGTTGCGGCGGATGCGGCACAAGAGCGATTTTCCTGCCTTGTCGGAGTCGGTTACTACGATTAACAAAATCGCCGCCAGCGAAACAGAGAGTGTAAACAAGCTCTCGAATTCGATTCTCAAGGATTTTGCACTGACCAACAAAATCCTGCGGTTGGTTAATTCCGCCTATTTCAGGCCAGCAGGCGGAGGGAGTATCAGCACCGTATCGCGTGCGGTGATCGTCCTTGGCTTTGATGTTGTGCGCAATATCGCAATCAGTGTGTTGCTGTTTGAGCACCTGCAGAATAAATCCAATGCCAACCAGCTCAAGGAGGAGTTCCTCCGCGCCAATCTGGCAGGGATTCTGGGCAAGGAGTTGGGGGGCGCAGCCCAGATGCGGGATCTCGAGCAAAGCTTCATCTGTGCCTTGTTCCACAATCTCGGGCGCCTGCTTTCGCAGTATTATTTCCCTGAAGAAGCGGAGGAGATTCGGCGTCTGGCGGCACAGCGCGAATTGACCGAGGATGTCGCTTCGCAGCAGGTACTAGGCGTTTCCTACGAGGAAATGGGCATCGAAATTGCCCGCCAATGGGGGTTCCCTCCCCTGATCGTTGGTGCCATGCGGCGCTTGCCTGATGGCCTGGTGCGCAAGCCGGTAACCCCAGAGGAGCGGCAACGGGTGCTGTCAGGGATGGCCAACGAGTTGTGCCAACTGGTCGCCCAGCCTGGCGGCGAAGGCAGGGACAAGGAAATGCGCAAGATAATGGCCCGCTACGCCGCTGCAGTCCCTCTCTCCGACAAGGAGGTCAAGCAAAGCATGCAGCGTTCGGTTGAGGAGGTGGCGGAATTTGCCCGGATCATTCATCTGAACCTGCAGCAAACCACGTTTGGCAAGCAGATGCGCCAGTTCTTCTCCGGCAAGGGAGATGCTGTTGCGGGCGGAGCGCGGGTCGGCGAAGACACCCTCAGTTCAACCGTGCTCAAGGATGAGGGGGCTTATGGAATCATTGAAGAGGTCAGCGAGGATGGTCGCGAGTTGGATACCCGGATTGATGCGCAGGCAATTCTAACTGCCGGGATTCAGGATATCAGCAATACTTTGGTCGATGGCTTCAAGCTGAATGACATCTTGCGCATCATTCTGGAAACCATGTATCGGGCGATGGGTTTCAAGCGCGTGATCCTCTGTGTTCGTGATGCCAAGACCAATAGCATGATCGGTCGTTTTGGTTTCGGGCCAAACACAACTGAGGTGGTCAAGACATTCCGTTTTCCCCTGAGTTTTTCTGCTGATGTCTTTCATGTTGCCACCTCGAAAGGTGTCGACATCCTGATCAACGACATCAATGATCCAAAAATCGCGCCGCGCGTACCCGGTTGGTACCGCAAAGCCTTGCCGGCGCAGTCGATGGTGTTGTTCCCGCTGAACATCAAAAACAACCCGGTTGCCTTGATCTATGCGGATCGCGATGAACCCGGTGGAATTTCGATTCCGGAAAAGGAGTTGTCTTTGCTGCGCACCTTGCGGAACCAGGCTGTGCTGGCGATCAAGCAAGGGAGTTGAGATGGGGTTCCGGCTGGCGTGTCAGCCTTGCTTGGTGCATTAAAAAAAACGCGCGGCTTTTGGGCCGGCGCGGTTTTCGTTTGTGGGAAATCCGGTTTGGTGATTACCAGAATTTCCACCAGGCTTTGTCTTCCGCCAGTTTGCTGCTGGTGAAGCGGCTTTCAGGGAAATTCTTTTGCAAGACGCGGCTTGCGTCGTCACGCAGTTCCGGCATACCCAACCGGTCGTAGGCGGTGACCATGATCGACAGTGCTTCCTCGATGGCCGGCGCTTCCGGATAGGTCTTGATTGCAAACTGGGCCCGGTTGACCGCTGCAATATATGCTTCGCGCTTCATGTAGTAGCGGGCGACGTGAACTTCCTGTGAGGCCAGTGCATTGACCAGATAGTGCATGCGCTTGGCTGCATCCGGTGCGTACTTGCTCTTCGGGAAGCGGGCGACCAGTTCCTTGAACGTGTCGAAGGCTTCGCGGGCCGCCTTGGGGTCGCGTTCGGTCGGATCCTGCTTGCTGATGTAGCCGGCGTAACCCTGGTCTTCGTTGAAATTGATCAGGCCTTTGAGGTAGTAGGCATAATCGACGGCGGGGTGATTTGGATGCAGTTTGATGAAGCGGTCGCAGGCCGCCAAAGCGGAACCGGGTTCGCCGCCTTTCCAGTAGATGTAGCCGAGTTCCATTTGCGCCTGCTGGGCGTAGCGACCGTAGGGGTAGCGTGCCTCCAGTTTTTCCAGCAGCTTGGCGGCTTTATCCCAGCCGCCATCGGCCTGCGCATCCTTGGCTTCGGAATAGAGTTTGCTTGCCGACCAGCCGGCGGTTTCGTCGTATTTCTCATTGCTCGCGCAGCCGGCAATTAGCGCGGCGGCCAGCAGTACCGGCGCAAGCCGGAAAAAACCGGCAGCGTTGCGGCAAAACGGCGAGAAACTCCGGATTACGGCTAAACTTCGCATCATGAACGATCCTATGGAAAACTCCGGCGATTATAGCCGAACTGAACCGCTCGTCCTGAGCGTTCCCGATACCTGTTCCGGTCGCCGACTGGATCAGGTCCTGGCAGAGTTGCTGCCACAGCATTCCCGTAACCGGCTGCAGGGCTGGGTGCGTGACTCCCTGGTCAGGATTGACGGTCAGGTGGAAACTGAGCCCAAGCGCAAGTTGCATGGTGGCGAGCAGTTGTCCCTGGCCGAGCCACCCGATGCGCAGGTGCTCGCCGAGCAGCCGGAAGACATTCCGCTGGATATCGTCTACGAGGACGAATGCCTGCTGGTGATCAATAAGCCGCCCGGGCTGGTAGTACACCCGGGGAGCGGGAACTGGAGCGGAACCTTGATGAATGCGTTGTTGCACCACATTCCCGGTATTGCGGAGGTTCCGCGGGCGGGCATCGTGCATCGTCTGGACAAGGATACCAGTGGCCTGATGGTAGTTGCCAAAACACTCGAAGCGCAGACCGATCTGGTGCGCCAATTGCAGGCCCGGAGCGTGCGCCGGGTCTATCTGGCACTGGTCGCTGGCACGGTCAAGGCTGATGGCGGCGTGGACTCTCCAATTGGCCGGCATCCGGTGCAGCGGACCAAAATGGCGGTGGTGCCGGAAAGCCGTGGTGGCAAGCCGGCGCTGACCTGGTACCGCATACTCGCTTATTACCCACACTGCACTTACGTTGAATGTTCCTTGGCGACGGGGCGGACGCATCAGATTCGCGTGCACATGGCATCGATCGGTCATCCCCTCGTCGGTGATCCCGTCTATGGCAAGCCGCATGCCCGTTTGCCCGAATTTCACCGGCAGGCACTACATGCCACCCGCCTTGGTTTGCTGCATCCGCTGAGCGGTCGCTTGATGCAATGGGAGGCGCCTCCGCCCGCAGATATGCGCGAGTTGCTTGAGCGTCTCGAATATGCCTGAGGTCGATGCGGTCGATATCGGCTTGCTGATTCCTGAGTGGCCAGCCCCATCCCGGGTGCGGGCCTGGCAGACCCTGCGCACTGGTGGCTATAGTTCGGCGCCATGGGCTGGCTTCAATCTTGGTGACCACGTAGGCGATGATCCGCTGCGGGTGGCCGCCAACCGGGCTGCTTTGCGCGGGTGTCTGCCTGCTGAGCCCTGCTGGTTGCGGCAGGTGCATGGGACGCTTACGGTCGACGCGGGAAAAGCTCAGAATTTTCCGGAGGCAGATGCGTCGTGGACGCGCAGCCCGGGCGTGGTTTGCGTAGTGATGACGGCAGATTGTCTGCCGGTGCTGTTTTGTGATCGGCAGGGTACGGTGGTGGCTGCGGCTCATGCCGGTTGGCGGGGTTTGCTGGGGGGGGTGCTGGAGTCGACCGTCGCAGCCATGACTTGCGCTCCCGGTAACCTGCTGGCCTGGTTCGGGCCGGCGATTGGCCCGGAGGCATTCGAAGTCGGTGACGAGGTGCGCATCGCTTTTGTCAAGGACTCTCCCGCCGCGGCTGGCGCTTTTGTTCCCGCAGCAAAGGGAAAGTGGTTGGCGGATCTTGGCGCGTTGGCACGACAGCGATTGAATAGACTCGGGGTGACAGCGATCTATGGTGGAGGCGAATGCACCTATCACGATTCTGCACGCTATTTTTCCTACCGGCGCGATGGGCAGACGGGGCGGATGGCGACCCTGATCTGCCTGGAGTGAACGCCTGCAGTAGAAGGCGTATAATGTACGGTTACCTTTCTGACTGCGGATTTTTGTGAGCACGCTTTCCTGGATCATCGCCGTCGCCCTCGCCGGCGGCTTGTTGAGTGTTACGGCCGCAGCGGTGCTGGGAGCAACGCTTGGTGCTCAGCGGGTGGGAATGCTGATTTCCTACGCGATCGGCGCATTGCTCGGAGCCGCATTCCTGGAAATCCTGCCGCATGCTCTCGAGCATGGGGATGCGCACCATACCGCGATGACCGTGCTGTTCGGGATTCTTGGCTTTTTCGTGCTGGAAAAGCTGGTGCTATGGCGGCACTGTCATCACGACCACTGCGAGGCACATGAGGCGCAAGCAGAGGGGCATGATCACGGGCGCTCGGGGATGCTGATTCTGGTGGGGGATACCTTCCACAACTTTGTTGACGGGATTCTGATTGCGGCTGCTTTTGTTGAGAGCACAGAACTCGGAATCGTTACCGCGCTGGCCATCATTGCTCACGAAATTCCTCAGGAGGTCGGGGATTTCCTGATCCTGCTGCACTCGGGTTATAGCCGTTTCAAGGCTCTGATGTTCAATTTGCTTTCCAGTCTGGCAACCCTGGTGGGAGCCCTGCTGGCCTATTTTGCTCTGGCTGAATTGTCGGAGTGGGTTCCTTCGTTGTTGGGGATTGCTGCCGCCAGCATGATCTACGTGGCAGTCGCGGATTTGATCCCGGGGCTGCATAAACGCACTGAACTCAAGGCTACCGTGCAGCAGGTCTTGTTGATCTGCGCCGGAATTGCCTCGATCGGGGTGGTTCAGGCGTTAGTCGGTGAGTGAGGCACGGTCGGTTTACTCTTTGTGCTTGGGCTGTGCTGCAGCGGCCTGTAGCTCCCGATGCCTGCGCCGTTCGCGGCGAATCCTGCTGCCGGCAAAATAGAGAATCAATCCGCAGGGCAGGGCGCCGTAGAACAGAAAGGATACGATGCCGGCAATCAGGGTCGGCTCATTGGCGGCGACCAGCAGGGTGACATAGAGCCAGCCGATGACGATGATCAGGGAAAGGTGCATCCGCCCATTTTAGGAATTCGCCGTGCCGCCGGCAATCGGCTTCTGCCCTGTTGTGGCGTGGGGAAGGTGGGAGAGTCCGGTTGCTGCATGCAAATGCGTTGACACACTTTCGGGGGCTATGGAGAATCGAGAGGCTTAGACCCTGACGTTCACAAGGACGATGACCCCATGGCTTCCGGAGCGAACCACAACGACGCCTTTTTTGGCCCAGCCATGCAGTTTCTGCAGGCCGGCCAAGGTATGCTGCAGCAATTCGTAGATGCCCTGAGCCAGGCTGGCAACCCTAATGTGCCGCCGCTGGCGGTTGATCCGCAGTCCTTGACTGCGCTGCAGAAAAAATATTCTGAGCAGCAGCTTGCCTTGTGGCAAGCCGTGATGGGGAAGCACCAGCAACAGCCTGCTGGTGAATTTTCGGTTAGCCCCGAGCCCGGTGACCGTCGTTTTGCTGCGCCGGAGTGGCGCGAGAGCCCGGTGTATGACTATCTGCATCAGGCTTATCTGCTCAATGTTCGCTACCTGAAAGATCTGGTTGAGACCTTGCCGGCGGTGGATGACAAGGGGCGGGAAAAAATGCGCTTCATTGCCCGGCAGGTGAGCGATGCCCTGGCTCCGTCGAATTTTGCTGCGACCAATCCTGAGTTCATCAAGCTGGCGCTTGAAACCAAAGGGCAGAGCATCACGGATGGCATCAATAATCTGATCCGCGATTTCGAAAAAGGGCGGATCACGATGACCGATGAATCGGTATTCGAGATCGGCAAGAACATCGCTACTACCGAGGGGGCGGTGATTTTCGAAAATGAGGTGATGCAGCTTTTGCAGTATTCGCCGCTGACGCCTAAGGTCGGGACGCGGCCTTTGCTGGTGGTGCCGCCTTGCATCAACAAGTTTTACATCATGGATTTGCAGCCGGACAACTCGCTGATCCGCTTCATGGTCGAGCAGGGGAACACGGTTTTTCTGGTTTCCTGGCGCAATCCTCAGGAAGCGCAAGGTCAGTTGACCTGGGATGACTATCTGGAACAGGGGCCGATCGAGGCCTTGCGCGTGGTGCGTGAGATTTGCAAGGTCAAACAGGCGAATGTCCTCGGCTTTTGTGTCGGTGGGACTATCGCAACTTCCGCGCTTGCCGTGCTCAAGGCACGTGGCGATGATGCGGCGGCTTCCCTGACCTTGCTGACCACGCTTCTCGATTTCTCGGATACCGGGGAAATCGGTCTGTTTATCGATGAGAGTGCCTTGGCATCGCGTGAGCAGGCGATTGGTCAGGGTGGGTTGCTGCCGGCCCGCGACCTGCAGAATACCTTCTCGTTTCTGCGCGCCAACGACCTGGTCTGGAATTATGTGACCAACAATTATCTCAAGGGGCAGAAGCCGGCTGCCTTTGACCTGCTGTACTGGAATTCGGATTCGACCAATCTGCCGGGGCCTTTTGCCTGTTGGTACATGCGCCATCTGTATCACGAGAACAGCCTGCGTATTCCGGGCAAGTTGTCGATGTGCGGGGTCAAGGTCGATCTCGGGCAACTCGACATGCCGATTTACCTGTTGGCAACCCGCGAGGATCACATCGTGCCGTGGCAGTCGGCGTACCGGAGTACCCGTCTGCTTTCCGGGGCCTTGCGTTTCGTCCTTGGCGCATCCGGGCATATTGCCGGGGTAATCAATCCGGCGAGCAAGAACAAGCGCAGTTACTGGATTAATCCGGATGTAAAGAGCGATGCCGAGAATTGGCTGCTCGGCGCTTCCGAGCACAAGGGCAGTTGGTGGAATGACTGGGCGGCTTGGCTGCAGCCGTTGGTGGGCAAGGAACGTGCGCCGCGCGCGCTCGGTTCGAGCAAGTACAAGCCGGTCGAGCCGGCGCCGGGGCGTTATGTGCGGGCACGCGCTGTTTGATGCAGGATTCACGATTCACGACGGCCAGGGAGGCCTGGGCCGCCGGAAGTCTTTAACGCAGTAGTCACTTAATAGGAAGGAAAGTAAATGACGCAACGTGTTGCAATCGTTACCGGCGCCATGGGCGGCCTGGGTACCGCCATTTGTCAGCAACTGGCCAAGGCCGGGCACAAGGTGGTCGCGGCCTATCACCCGCAATTCGACAACAAGGAAGAGTGGCTGAAGGAGATGGCTGCTGCCGGCTTCAACGACTTCGTTTGTGTTGGCGGCGACGTGTCCGTCCTCGAAGATTGCCAGCGCATGGTTGCCGAAGCGGAAGCCGCCTGCGGTCAGGTCGACATCCTGATCAACAACGCTGGCATCACCCGTGACCGCATGTTCGCCAAGCTGGAAAAAGATGGCTGGGATGCTGTGATCGCCACCAACCTGACTTCGCTGTTCAACATGACCAAGCAGGTCTCCGCCAAGATGGCCGAGCGTGGCTTCGGTCGCATCGTGAACATCTCTTCGGTCAATGGCGTCAAGGGGCAGGCTGGCCAGACCAACTACTCCGCCGCCAAGGCTGGCGTCATCGGCTTCACCAAGGCACTGGCTGCCGAACTGGCCAACAAGGGTGTGACGGTTAACGCCATCGCTCCGGGCTATGTTGCTACCAAGATGGTCATGGCCATTAAGCCGGAAATCCTGCAAACCATCGTTGACTCGGTGCCGATGAAGCGCCTGGCCAAGCCGGAAGAAATCGGTTTTGCCTGTGCCTATCTGTGCGATGAGCTGTCCGGCTTCACCACCGGCGCCACCATCAACATCAACGGCGGCCTGTACTACCAGTAATCCACGGTCGACCTGCTGGATTCGTAAAAAAGCCCGGATTCGTTCCGGGCTTTTTCTTTGGCGCCCGAAGGTTTTGGCGGTGCGAGAAATGCCCGCTTTTGGCATTTCGCGGGGCTGAGGCTTCAGTTACAATCAAGGGATTATTTTCTTTTTGTCAGGCCATGATTACTGGATCCATTGTTGCGATTGTCACCCCGATGCACGAGGATGGCAGCCTTGATTTGAACTCCCTGCGCAAGCTGGTTGATTTTCATGTTGCCGAAGGGACTGATGGCATCGTGATCGTCGGAACCACCGGCGAATCGCCAACGGTCAGCGTTGAAGAGCATTGCGAACTGATCAAGGTGACGGTCGAGCATGCCGCCGGGCGGATTCCGGTGATCGCCGGGACGGGTGCCAATTCGACGGCAGAGGCGATCGAGTTGACCCGCTTTGCCAAGAAGGCTGGCGCCGACATGGCCCTGTCAGTGGTTCCGTATTACAACAAGCCGACGCAGGAAGGCCTTTATCGCCACTTCAAGACCATCGCTGAAGCGGTGGAATTGCCTGTGCTCCTGTACAACGTGCCTGGGCGTACCGTTGCCGACATGAGCAACGACACCATTTTGCGTCTGGCAGAAGTGCCCGGGATTGTCGGGGTCAAGGATGCCACCGGTAATTTTGATCGGGCTTGCGATCTGATTGCTCGCGCGCCGCAGGGTTTTGCTCTGTATAGCGGCGATGACATGACTTGTGTCTCGACAATCATGATGGGCTTCCACGGTAATATTTCCGTCACCGCTAACGTCGCGCCTCGTCTGATGCATGAGATGTGCGTCGCTGCGGCAGCGGGCGAGGTGGCCAAGGCGCGGGAGATTCATTTCAAGTTGCTGGGGCTGCACCGCGACCTCTTCTGCGAGGCTAACCCGATTCCGGTCAAGTGGGCCGTCGAGCAGCTCGGAATGATGCCGGGTGGTATCCGGCTGCCGCTGACAACCCTGGGCGAGGCGGGGCAGGCCAAAGTGCTGGCTGCCTTGCGCCAAGCCGGTTTGCTTGCCTGACAAGGGGTATTTGATGAAATGTCGTTTCTCCGGGGTAGCGCTGTCGCTGGTCGCCGTGATGCTGGCAGGTTGCAGCGTCTTGCCCGAGTCGAAGAAGATCGAGTACAAGTCGGCGGGCAAGGCGCCTTCGCTGGAGATTCCTCCCGACTTGTCGCAGCTGGCCAAGGATGATCGCTTTCTGGTGCCGGATATTGCCGGCAAGGGGAGTGCTACTTTCTCGGCTTATGCAGCAGATCGCACGCCGCAGGCGCAGAGCCAAAATACCGCGATTCTTCCGCAGGTTGACAAGGTTCGTGTCGAGCGTTCGGGAAATCAGCGGTGGCTGGTGGTTGGCATGCCTGCTGACAAATTATGGGATACGGTGAAGGATTTCTGGCAGGAAACCGGCTTCATCGTCTCCATCGAGCGCCCGGAAGCTGGGGTGATGGAGACCGATTGGGCGGAAAACCGGGCCAAGATTGCCGATGACATCATCCGGAATACTCTCGGCAAGCTTCTTGACTCGCTGTATTCGAGTGGTGAGCGGGACAAGTTCAGAACCCGCTTCGAGCCCGGTGCGGAACCGGGAACAACTGATATTTTCATCAGTCATCGTGGTATGGAGGAGGTTTATACCTCTTCGGCCAAGGATGAAACGCGCTGGCAGCCACGGCCGCCGGATGTCGAGCTGGAAGCCGAAATGCTGCGGCGCTTGATGGTGCGGCTGGGGACGGAAGAGAAGCGTGCCGAAGTCAGTATTGCTGCTGCCAAGGTCGAGCCGCGTGCTCGCCTGGCAAGTGCCAACGATGGTTCGGGGACGCTTGAGGTTAGCGAACGTTTTGATCGAGCTTGGCGTCGTGTCGGACTGGCGCTTGACCGGATCGGGTTTACGGTGGAAGACCGGGATCGTTCGCGGGGCTTGTATTTTGTCCGCTATGTTGACCCGGATGCCGGAATGAACAAGAAGCCCGATAGCCTGCTGTCGAAGCTTGCGTTCTGGAAGGGCAGTGAGCCAGTGGCAAATAGCCGTACACAGTATCGTATCTATATCCGCGATGGCGGTGCCGGTAGTGTGGTTCAGGTCTTGTCCAGCGAGGGTGGAGCCGATCGTTCCGAAACCGCGCGCCGTATTCTCGGATTGTTGCAGCAGCAGTTGCAGTAATCCTGCTGGCCGAATGAGATCAGAAACGGCGCCTATGGCGCCGTTTTTCTTGCCGTTCAGGCCAAGAAAAACGGGGCCGAAGCCCCGTTTTTCTTGGATGGCGAAGAAGGATTACTTCTTGGCTTCCATGCCGGCCATGCCAGCTTGCTCGGCAGGCTTAGCGGCTTCCATGCCGGCCATGCCAGCTTGCTCGGCGGGCTTGGCGGCTTCCATGCCAGCCATACCAGCTTGCTCGGCGGGCTTGGCGGCTTCCATGCCAGCCATGCCAGCTTGCGGAGCAGCAGCCGGAGCCGGGGCCGGGGCCGGGGCGGCTTCTTCCTTCTTGCCGCAAGCGGACAGGGCAACGGCGAGGAGGGCGGCGGCGAGGATAGACTTGTTCATGGGATTTCCTTATCGATAAGAAACGTAAAATGTTGAAACGTTGGGAGACCAGGAGCGACCTGATCAACGTGCGATTATAGCAATTTTTTGCAATGAGGGAATTTTCTTGTTGCATTGCAGTATGAGAAACGGCTATCCGTAAACGTA
This sequence comes from Dechloromonas sp. ZY10, assembly GCF_041378895.1. NCBI lineage: Bacteria > Pseudomonadati > Pseudomonadota > Betaproteobacteria > Rhodocyclales > Azonexaceae > Dechloromonas > Dechloromonas aquae. The sequence continues at coordinate 2,473,089 of NZ_CP144212.1, read as the reverse complement.
TTCATTGTCGCTTGATCGGAGACTTTTCTCGTGCTTTCCGTTTGCGCGGTGAAGAGGCTTGATAAAATTTCGCCTTTTTGGGAGTCGACCGTGCCTGTCGGTGTCATCGAGTCGCTGGATCATGAGGCAAGAGGAATTGCCCGTCAGGATGGTAAAACCATCTTCGTCGATGGTGCTTTGCCGGGGGAGATGGTGGAATATGCCAGTTTTCGCCGCAAGCCGAAATACGAGCTGGCGCAACTGGTTTCCGTTCTGCAGCCGTCGAATGCCCGGGTTGTACCTCCGTGTCCGCATTTCAATATTTGCGGTGGTTGCGCAATGCAGCATGTCGACCCGGCCACCCAGGTGGCGGTCAAGCAGCGGGTGCTCGAAGATACTTTGTGGCATGTCGGACGCGTTCGCCCGGAGACGATGCTGGCGCCTGTTTATGGTGCGCCGTGGGGCTACCGGCATCGGGCTCGGCTGGGGGTGCGCCTGGTGCCCAGCAAGGGGGGGGTGCTGATCGGGTTTCACGAGCGGCGCAGTAGCTATATTGCCGACTTGCGTTCCTGTCTGGTCCTGCCTCCGCATGTTTCAGCGCTGCTTGAGCCGTTGCGTGCGTTGTTTTCGGCACTCAGTATGGCCGATCGCTTGCCGCAACTTGAGATAGCCGTGGGAGAGCACTGCACTGCGCTTTCATTGCGGATTCTGCAGTCCTTGACAGGCAATGACGAGCGTTTGCTGCGCGAATTTGCCGACCGGCATGACGTGGTTTTTTATTTGCAGCCTAAGGGGCCGGATAGCATTTACCGGTTTTATCCGCCTGAGCCGCGCCTGTCCTACACCTTGCCGGAGTTCGGCCTTGAGTTCGAATTCAAGCCCACCGACTTCACCCAGGTCAATCATACGGTCAACCGCATTCTGGTGGCGAAAGCGTTGGCCTTGCTCGACCCGAGGCCGGGCGAGCGGATTGCCGACATGTTTTGCGGCTTAGGAAACTTCACCTTGCCGATTGCCCGCCGTGGCGCCTCGGTGCTCGGTATCGAGGGTAGTCCCCGGCTGGTCGAGCGGGGGCGGGCGACGGCGCAGGCCAACGGTTTGGCGGCACAGGTCGAGTTCGGGGTGGCCAACCTGTTTGAATGTACGCCGGAGTCGCTCAAGGCGTTGGGGCATTTTGACAAAATGCTGATCGATCCGCCGCGCGAAGGTGCTGTCGAGCTGGTCAAGGCGCTGTCCGAAGATGCCCCGCGCCGTCTAGTGTATGTTTCATGTAACGCGGCGACGCTGGCACGGGATGCGGGGGTGCTTACAGCGGTCAAGGGGTATCGCCTGAAGGCCGCCGGAATTGTGAATATGTTTCCGCATACTGCGCATGTTGAATCGGTGGCGCTATTTGAGCACGACTGACGCTCTGGCTTGTGCCGCCCTGGAAAAAAGGCGACCCTTGGTCGCCTTTTTTCCAGGGATGGGCGGGGAGGGGAGGCTTAGTCGCGCTCGCCGCTGAAGGCCATGATCAGTTGCAGCAAGCTGGCAAAGACGTTGTAGATGTCGAGATAGACTGCCAGCGTTGCACTGATGTAATTATCCTCGCCACCCTGCACAATGCGGCTGATGTCATACAGGATATAGGCTGAAAAGATCATTACTACGGCTGCGGAAATGGCTAGCGACAGGGCCGGAATCTGAAAGAAGATATTGGCGACGGCGGCCAGCAGCACCACGATCATGCCGACAAACAGGAATTTCCCCATATTGGTGAAGTCGCGCTTGCTGACGCTGGCGATTCCGGCCATCGTGAAGAATATTGCGCCAGTTCCGCCGGCGGCGAGGGCGATCATGCTGCCGCCGTTGCTGAAACCGAGCGCAACCTGGAGCAGGCGCGAGAGCATCAGCCCCATGAAAAACGTGAAGGCGAGCAGCAAGGCTACGCCAAGGCCGCTGTTCTTGGTGCGCTCGATGCCGTACATGAAGCCCATTGCAATCCCCAGGAAAGCCAGGAAAGCGATGAACGGGCTACCGGCGAAGAACGAAAACTTCAGCTGGATGCCGAGCAGGGCGCCGCCTATTGTTGGCAGCATGGATAGTGCGAGCAGCAGGTAGGTGTTGCGCAACACACGATTTTGGCCTGGCGACAGGGCGATGCCTTGGCTGTTGATCGAGGGGGTGTCGTAGTTCATGGTCAGGCTCCAGGGAATTGTTTGGACGTAAGACTAGCGGAGCCGGAAATTGGTTGCAATCGTCCTGTCTTTCGCATTCCGGTTCAATGCTCTAATATGCAACGCCATTGCAATCCATTTTTGCTGGAGAGTCCGATGCAGGTTCGCGAAATTGTTCGCCTGAAGGGGGGCACGCTGTACACCACCACGCCCGAGCATACGCTGGCTTCGGCGATCGATGTGATGGCCGAGCTTGATGTCGGTTCACTGGTGGTGATGCAGGATGGCAAGATGGCGGGGATGCTGACTTTTCGCGAGGTCCTTCAGGCCTTGCATCGGCATGACCGGGCTCCTGAGGAAATCAAGGTGGGCGAGGTCATGGTTGCCGACCCGGTGACGGCTTATCCCGCGATGGAGGCCAACGAGTTGCGCCGCCTGATGATCGAGAAGCACTCCCGTTATCTGCCGGTGATGGATGGAAATACCTTGCAGGGAGTGATTTCCTTCCTCGACGTCGCCAAGGCGGTTCTCGAAGAGCAAAGCTTCGAGAACCGTATGCTCAAAAGCTATATCAAGAACTGGCCTGGCGAAGGTGAGGCCCCGGCTGCCTGAACCTGGAGGGGTCGGGCAGAAGCGGTGGGCAAGGGGCGTGATAAAATCGCCCCTTTGTTTTTTCAGGCTTTGCAATCATGTCCGGCAATACCTTTGGCACCCTCTTTACCGTCACTTCCTTTGGCGAGTCGCACGGGCCGGGCATCGGCTGCGTGGTTGACGGCTGTCCGCCCGGACTTGCGCTGAGCGCAGCCGATATTCAGCTGGAACTGGATCGGCGCAAGCCAGGGACGTCCCGCCATGTGACGCAGCGGCGTGAACCGGATACGGTTGAAATCCTTTCCGGGGTCTTCGAAGGCAAAACCACCGGCACACCGATTGCCTTGCTGATTCGCAATCAAGATCAGCGTAGCAAGGACTACGGCAATATTGCCGAGACTTTCCGGCCTGGCCATGCCGATTACACCTACACCCAGAAATACGGTTTCCGCGATTATCGTGGCGGTGGCCGCTCTTCCGCCCGAGAAACCGCCGTCCGCGTTGCTGCCGGGGCGATTGCCCGGAAATGGTTGCGCGAGCGCTTCGGGATCGAGATTCGTGGCTGGATGAGTGCGCTTGGACCGATCGAAATTCCTTTTGTGGCTGACCAAGAAATTGATGGCAATGCCTTCTTTGCACCGAATGCCGAGATCGTGCCGCAGCTGGAAACTTACATGGACGAGTTGCGCAAGTCGCTCGATTCGGTTGGGGCAAAAATTACGGTAACCGCGCGCGGCGTGCCGCCTGGTTGGGGCGAGCCGGTCTTTGACCGGCTCGATGCCGAGATTGCCTACGCAATGATGAGCATCAACGCGGTCAAGGGCGTTGAGATCGGGGCCGGCTTCGCCTCGGTTGCCCAGCGTGGGAGCGAACATGGCGATGAAATGACCCCTCAGGGCTTTGCCAGCAACCACGCGGGTGGCATCCTTGGGGGAATTTCGACTGGGCAGGAGGTCGTGGTCAATATGGCAATCAAGCCGACGTCCTCGATTGCCCAGCCGCGTCGTTCGGTCGATCGTCAAGGGCAGGCGATTGAAGTGGCAACCCATGGCCGCCATGATCCCTGTGTCGGCATTCGGGCTACGCCGATCGCCGAGGCGATGCTGGCACTGGTCCTGATTGATCACGCGCTGCGTCATCGTGCTCAGTGCGCCGATGTGCGTTCTGGCACCCCGGTGATTCCTGGCGAAATCCGTTAAACTTTACTGCAGTGAGTGAATTCAAGCTTTGTTCAGTCGTTCCAGGGAGAACACACCATGCAAGTTGAGCATCACGAGCTGCACCAGGAGTTTCCGGAGATGGTTGATGCCATCGCTGCGCTGAAGGCGGGTAATGCCCATTTCGCCCGCCTGCATGCCTCTTACCAGCGCTTGACCGGCAAGGTCGAGGATTTGGAAGAGCACGATATGCCGGTCTCCGACTTTACGCTGGAAGACATGAAGAAGCAGCGCCTGAAGTTGAAGGATGAGTTGTATCACCTGCTGCTGGCCTACCGCGCCGGCCAGCAAGCCGCGCTCGGCACCTGAGTTCCGGTACTGCGTGCGTCCGGTAGAATGGCCGGATGCACGCTTTCCCCTACTGGCGCCTGTCCGGCTATTACTTTTTCTACTTTGCATTCCTTGGCGCCTTTTCTCCTTTTTTCGGGCTCTACCTCCAGTCGCTAGCATTTTCTGCTTGGGATATTGGTTTGCTGATGTCCCAGATGCAATTGATGCGCCTGCTCGGCCCCTATGTCTGGGGTTGGCTGGCAGATCGCTATGGCCGTAGGTTGCTGATCATTCGGTTGGCAGCGTTGGCGAGTGGTCTGGGCTTTCTGAGTTTCTTCTGGTGGCAGCGTCTTGAGCCGATGTTGCTCGCGATGGCTGTGCTGGCCTTTTTCTGGAGTGCGGCGCTGCCGCTGGTCGAAGCACTGACCTTTGATCATTTGCGGGAAGAGCGGGGGCGTTACAGCCGGGTCCGGCTGTGGGGCTCGGTCGGTTTCATCGTGGCGGTCCTGGTGACCGGTGCCCTGCTTGATCACCTGCCGGCTAGCGGGGTGTTGTGGGTTTGCGCGGCGATTCTGCTTGGTATCCTGGCTTGTGCGCTGGGCTTGCCTGAGGCAAGTGTTGCTCACGCTGGGCGGGAGACGGTCGGTATCAGCGATATTCTGCGCCGCCCGCAGGTGCGGGCGCTGCTGGCGGCGTGTTTTGCAATGTCGGTTGCGCATGGTCCGTTCTACGTTTTTTTCTCGATTCATCTGGCCGATCATGGTTATGGTCGCAGTGCCACCGGCGTTCTGTGGTCACTCGGGGTGCTTGCCGAAATCGGGGTGTTCATGGCCATGGCCCGGCTCGGGCGGCGCTATTCGTTGCGGGCGATCCTGCTGTTCGCTTTTGCGGCTGCCGTACTGCGCTTTGTTTTGATGGGCTGGGGCATGGATTCATTGCTGCTGGCGGTTCTGGTGCAATTGCTGCACGGCCTGACTTTCGGGGCTTATCATGCCGTTGCGATTACCGCGATCAACCTCTGGTTTCCCGGTGCAGCACAGGCGCGTGGTCAGGCGCTCTATTCCAGTTTGTCTTTCGGCGCCGGGGGCTTGTTGGGGGCTCTGATCAGCGGCTATACCTGGACGGCCTGGGGGGCGGGCTGGACTTTTTCCCTGGCGGCGCTAGCAGCTCTGGTCGGCTACCTGTTGATTGCTCGTGGAGTCCCGGCGGTTGCTACGGTCGACGCGGCAAAAAGGCAAAAAAGCGCCGATCCTGTGCAATAATCGAACGCTTTACAGCCCCTTGTTTTGATTTTCATGGCGAAAACACTTTACGACAAGCTCTGGGAAAGCCACGTTGTCCATCAGGAGGCGGATGGCACGGCCCTGATCTATATTGACCGTCACCTGGTGCATGAAGTGACCAGCCCGCAAGCTTTCGAAGGCCTCAAGCTGGCCGGTCGCAAGCCCTGGCGCCCGTCGTCCATCGTGTCGACACCGGACCACAATACCCCGACCGATCACTGGGACGAAGGGATTAAGGATCCGGTTTCGCGCCTGCAGGTTGAGACCCTTGACGCCAACGTGCGGGAAACCGGCGCCTTGGCTTATTTCCCGTTCAAGGATCCGCGCATGGGCATCCTGCACGTGGTCGGTCCGGAAAACGGGGCGACCTTGCCGGGTATGACCGTGGTTTGCGGTGATTCGCACACCTCGACACATGGTGCCTTTGCCTGCATGGCACACGGAATCGGGACTTCTGAAGTCGAGCACGTGATGGCGACCCAGTGCCTGGTGCAGAAGAAGTCCAAGACCATGCTGATGCTGGTCAACGGTGAGCTTGGCAAAGGCGTGACCGGCAAGGATGTTGCCCTGGCAGTGATCGGCAAGATCGGTACTGCTGGTGGCACCGGCTACGCCATCGAGTTCGCCGGCAGCGCGATCCGCAGCCTGTCGATGGAAGGGCGGATGACCCTGTGCAATATGGCAATCGAAGCCGGCGCCCGCATGGGTTTTGTTGCCGTTGACGACAAAACGATCGACTATCTGCGCGGTCGTCCGTTCTCGCCGACTGGCGAAGCTTGGGACAAGGCTGTCGCCTACTGGCGGACCTTGCATTCCGACGCAGCTGCCGATTTCGACAAGGTGGTCACCCTGAACGCCGATGATATCCGTCCGCAGGTGACCTGGGGGACTTCGCCGGAGATGGTGGTGGCGGTTGATGGCCGGGTGCCAGATCCGGCGCAGGAGGCCGATCCGGTCAAGCGCGAAGGCATGGAGCGTGCGTTGCAATACATGGGTTTGCAGGCCAATACGCCGATGACCGAGATTGCCATCGACAAGGTGTTTATCGGTTCGTGCACCAATTCCCGGATCGAGGACTTGCGCGAGGCGGCAGCTGTGGTCAAGGGCAAGAAGGTTGCGGCCAACGTCAAGCTGGCGCTGGCCGTACCGGGCTCCGGCTTGGTCAAGCGTCAGGCCGAGACCGAGGGGCTGGATCAGATTTTCCTTGCTGCCGGTTTTGAATGGCGCGAGCCGGGTTGTTCGATGTGTCTGGCGATGAATGCCGACCGGTTGGAGCCGGGCGAGCGTTGTGCTTCGACCTCGAATCGCAACTTCGAGGGTCGTCAGGGCCCGGGCGGGCGGACTCATCTGGTGAGTCCCGCAATGGCCGCAGCAGCGGCTATTGCCGGGCGCTTCGCTGATGTGCGCGAGCTTTCCTGACGCGGAGACGGACATGAAAAAATTGCTTTTTGCCGTGTTGACCGTAGCAGGCCTGCTTTCGCTGTCGGCCTGCAATACGATTCAGGGAATCGGCAAGGATATTGAAAAGGGTGGCGAGGCCATCCAGCGCGCAACGAAGTAAGGAAGCCCATGGACAAGTTTGAACGTCTCGACGGACTGGTCGCGCCGCTCGACCGCAACAATGTGGATACCGATGCGATCATTCCCAAGCAGTTTCTGAAGTCGATCAAGCGTTCGGGTTTCGGCCCGAACGCCTTCGACGAATGGCGTTACCTGGATGTCGGCGAGCCCGGTCAGGATTGCTCGCAGCGCCCGAAGAACCCAGATTTCGTGCTCAATCAGGCTCGTTATCAGGGCGCCGAGATCCTCGTGACCCGTGCCAATTTTGGTTGTGGCAGCTCGCGCGAGCATGCCCCTTGGGCACTTCTGGACTTCGGTTTCAAGGCAATCATTGCCGAGTCCTTTGCCGATATTTTCTTCAATAACTGCTTCAAGAACGGCATCCTGCCGATCGTGTTGCCTGCGGCTGAGGTCGAAACGCTGGTGCAGCAGATCGCCGCGACCCCGGGTTATCGGCTGGTCGTCGATCTGCAGGCGCAGCAAGTGATTCGTCCGGACGGGCATGCGATGGCCTTCCAGATTGATCCGTTCCGCAAGGAATGCCTGCTCAATGGCTGGGACGACATCGGTCTGACGCTGCGCCATGCCGACAAGATCAAGGCCTTTGAGGATAAGCGCCGGCTTGAGCAGCCCTGGCTGTTTGCAGGTTAAGTCATTGGTTTTTTAGTTATTAGGGGCTTGAGCCGTCAGTCGCCGGGAACGCTATGGTTGGCGTTTCTGGCCGGTTCGATCCTGAGTCCTACCCACTGGATCCTGAAAATATGAAGATTTGTGTTTTGCCGGGTGACGGCATCGGTCCTGAAATCACTGCTGAAGCAGTGCGTGTGCTCAAGGCGCTCGACCTCAAGTTCGAGATGGAGGAAGCCCTCCTTGGCGGCGGTGCGGTTGACGCGACCGGTAACCCCTATCCGGAAGCGACGCAGAAGCTGGCGCGCGAAGCCGATGCCATCCTGCTCGGCGCCGTCGGTGGCCCGAAGTGGGACAGCCTGCCGCGCGAACAGCGTCCGGAGCGCGGTCTGCTCGGCATCCGCAAGGATCTCAACCTGTTTGCCAACCTGCGTCCGGCCATCCTCTATCCGGAACTGGCCAACGCTTCGACGCTGAAGCCCGAAGTCGTGGCCGGCCTTGATATCCTGATCGTCCGCGAACTGACCGGTGACATCTATTTCGGCCAGCCGCGCGGCGTGCGTGAAGAAAACGGCGAGCGCGTTGGTTTCAACACCATGGTGTACAGCGAGTCGGAAATCCGTCGCATCGCCCACGTTTCTTTCCAGGCTGCGCAGAAGCGCAACAAGAAGCTGTGCTCGGTCGACAAGATGAACGTGCTTGAATGCACCCAGCTCTGGCGCGATGTGATGATCGAGGTGAGCAAGGATTACCCCGATGTCGAACTCAGCCACATGCTGGTCGATAACGCCGCGATGCAGTTGGTCAAGGCGCCCAAGCAGTTCGACGTGATGGTGACCGGCAACATGTTCGGCGACATCCTGTCCGACGAAGCCTCGATGCTGACCGGCTCGATCGGCATGCTGCCGTCGGCTTCGCTGGATCAGAACAACAAGGGCCTCTACGAGCCGTCGCACGGTTCGGCGCCGGACATCGCCGGCAAGGGCGTGGCCAATCCGCTGGCCACCATCCTGTCCGCCGCGATGATGCTGCGTTACACCTTCAACCTTGAAGCGCAGGCTGTGCGCATCGAAGACGCCGTCAAGAAGGTGCTGGCTCAAGGTTATCGCACCGGCGACATCTACGAGCGCGGTACCAACAAGGTCGGCACCCGCGAAATGGGCGACGCCGTGCTTGCCGCGCTGGCTGCGTAAGCCAAAACCCGGCTCGCGCGTTAAATACAAGTTATATCTGGAGAAGAAGTCATGAAGAAGGTTGGTCTGGTTGGCTGGCGTGGCATGGTTGGCTCCGTGCTGATGCAACGCATGGTGGAAGAGGGTGATTTCGCCCATATCGATCCGGTTTATTTTTCGACCTCCGCCGCTGGCGGCACGGCACCGGTATTCGGTGGCAAGGAAGCCTCCCTGCCGCTGCAGGATGCGACCAACATCGAGGCCCTGAAGGCCTGCGAGATCATCATCACCTGCCAGGGTGGCGACTACACCAAGGAAGTCTTCCCCAAGCTGCGCGCTGCCGGCTGGAACGGTCACTGGATCGACGCTGCTTCGTCGCTGCGCATGGCCGATGATGCCGTGATCATCCTCGATCCGGTCAACATGAACGTGATCAAGGACTCCCTGGCCAAGGGCGGCAAGAACTGGATTGGCGGCAACTGCACCGTTTCCCTGATGCTGATGGGCCTGGGCGGGCTGTTCCAGAACGATCTGGTCGAGTGGGCCACCTCCATGACCTACCAGGCTGCCTCCGGCGCCGGCGCGCAGAACATGCGTGAACTGATCTCCCAGATGGGCGTCATCCACGATTCCGTCAAGGACCTGCTGGCCGACCCGGCTTCCGCCATTCTCGACATCGATCGCAAGGTCGCCGAAACCATCCGTTCCGACGCTTTCCCGAAGAAGAATTTCCGCAACACGCCGCTCGCCGGTTCGCTGATCCCGTGGATCGACGTGCCGTACGAAAACGGCCAGTCCAAGGAAGAATGGAAGGGCGGCGCCGAATGCAACAAGATCCTCGGCAAGCCGGCCTTCCGTTCGGCCGGTTCGATCCCGATCGATGGTCTGTGCGTTCGTATCGGCGCGATGCGCTGCCACAGCCAGGCTCTGACCATCAAGCTGAAGAAGGATGTACCGCTGGACGAAATCTCCGACATGCTCGCCAAGGCCAACCAGTGGGCCAAGGTGGTGCCGAACGATCGCGAGATTTCTGAGCGCGAACTGACCCCGGCTGCCGTCACCGGCACGCTGACGGTGCCGGTCGGCCGTCTGCACAAGATGGCCATGGGGCCGGAATATTTGGCTGCCTTTACCTGCGGTGACCAGTTGTTGTGGGGGGCTGCCGAACCGCTGCGCCGCATGCTGCGCATCCTGCTCGACGCCTGATCTCAAGGGGCATCCCTGATCAATGCCGCCTGGTTGAAAGTGCCAGGCGGCATTTTTTTATGATCGGAAGCAGCTTTTCTGCCGACGTTACCGCATTTTTCCAGTACGGCGGGACTGGTCCATTCTGCATAGCGGTATTTCGAATAAATCGGTTACATTTAGAGTGACTGCCTGGGAGCATCAAGTGCCATGACCGCCCTGACCGGACACCAAGAAATCGACCGCCAGCACGAGCGCCTGGATAGCATCATTGCGCACCTGGACTTGGTCTGCGCCAATCGCCAGGCCGGGGCTCCGGATTGCCTGAACTGCCCGGAGGCTTCATTTTCAGCCTGCAATAATCGTCTGGCCGATCTGATTGCCGATTTGCTCGGCTTCATGGTCGAGCATTTTTCCTACGAGGAAAAGCTGATGCGGTTCCTGCCCGACAGTGAGGTTTGTCGTCGCCATATTTCTGCTCATCAGCAGGCGCATGGGGAAATTTCCCGCCTGCTGAGCGAATTGACTGCCAATCTGGATCGTGACAATCCACGGCAATCGGCCCTGCATTTGCAGCACATTGCACGGGCCTGGATGGGCGGACACGCCCGCATCTTCGATTCGGTTCTGGCCAGTTCGCTTGAGGGGGCTTATGCCGTCGAGCTGGACTATGACCAGGAACTGATCCGTCTGCTGTCCAACACTTGACCCGCAGAATGCCAGGGGACTGATGATGAATCTCAAATTCAAAATCGGTTTGGCTTGCCTGGCAGTGCTGGCGCTGGTCCTGTTGTTCGAGGGATGGGCCGGCTATCGGGTAATCGAGCAGGATGTCAGGGGCGAAATGCTGCGCGATGCACGCGAAGTCCGTAGTTTGCTGATGTCGGTTCGGCGGGTTTACCACCACCAGTTCATCGAGAGCGGATTGCCGCTGACCGACAAGACCCTCGGGTTTCTCCCGGCGCATGCAATGTCGCGGATTGCGCGCGAATTTCCGAACTGGTCAGCAACCGGGATGCGCTTCAACAATGTTTCCGACCGCCCGCGCAATCCGCAAAACCAAGCGGACTCCGATGAGCTGACAGCAATGGCCTGGTTCCGGAACAACCCGCAAGCTACCGAATACACCTCTCTGATCGAGAATCGGGCGCAAGGGGATTATTACCTCTATGCAACGCCAATCTGGGTGGAAAGCTATTGCCTGCAATGCCATGGTGAGCGAGATAAGGCCCCGGAGGCCGTCAGCACGGCTTATGACAGTGCTTTTGATTATCATCCGGGAGAGTTGCGCGGGATCATGAGCATGCATTTGCCGGTGGTCGGAGTGACCCAGCGGGCGCTTGAAACCTGGCGTTCCCGGTTGATGGTCCGGTTGGCGGGCTATTTGTTGCTGCTAGGGATACTGTGGCTGGTGATCAACCGACTGGTGATTGCCAGAGTCCTGACTCTGGAGCAACTGGCGCGACGGATCGAGGATGGCGATTACGCTGCTCGTAGCCACTGGCGCAGTGACGATGAACTCGGGCAGTTGGCAGGCGCGCTGGACAGCATGGCCGATGCCATTGCCCGTCGTACTCGTGAATTGCTGCAAGTTGGCGACAAGCTGGGCAGTATTTTTCGTGCTTCGCCGGATCCGATCGTGATTACCGAACGGCTGACCGGGCGCTTTATCGAGGTCAACGAGGCATTTTCCCGGGTGCTCGGCTTTACTCGTGGAGAGGTTCTTGGGCGGACCGTGATCGAGGTCGGTTTCTGGCCGGATCCGGCAACGCGCGAAGCGTTGCTGGCGGCGCTTGGGAATGCCTCTCGCCTGAGTAATTATCGGACTCAGTGTTGCCGTCGCGGTGGTGGTCTGGTTCCCATTTTGCTATCGGTGGAGGTGCTGTGGCTTGATGGCAAGGAATGCCTGATTGCCGTTGCTCACGATATATCGGAGCAGATCGAGGCAGAAAAGGCATTGGCCAGCTATCACGGCGAGTTGGAGGGAATGGTTCGGCAGCGTACCGGGGAACTCGAAGAAGCCAGGGAAAGCGCGCTGGCGGCTGGCCGGGCCAAGGCAGCCTTCCTGTCGAATATGAGTCACGAAATCAGGACGCCGATGAATGGAATCATTGGCATGCTCCACCTGCTGCGGCGGGAGCAGCCGAGTAGTCGGCAGCTTGCCTACCTGGACAAGATTGAGCATTCGGCACGGCATTTGCTGACCATCATCAATGACATCCTCGATCTCTCGAAAATTGATGCCGGCAAGCTGAGTATCGATTACCAGCCGGTGAGTTTGCCGCAAATCTTTGCCAACGTCCGGTCGATCATTGGGGAACTTGCCGATCTCAAGCAACTGCAGGTACGCGCTGAAGTGGATCCACTGCCGGATGGGCTGGAGGGTGATGCAACGCGAATTACCCAGGGCTTGCTCAATTTCGCGTCGAATGCGGTGAAATTTACTGAGCGCGGGGAAATTTGTCTGCGTTGCCGCTTGCTTGAGCAGTCTGTGGACAGCGTGCATGTCCGCCTCGAGGTCGAGGATACCGGGCCGGGGATTGCCCCTGATGTTGTGTCGCGTCTGTTTGCTGCTTTCGAGCAGGCCGATTCCTCGACTACCCGGGTCTTCGGTGGGACCGGGCTGGGGTTGGCGATCACCCGTCAGTTGGCGTTGTTGATGGGAGGGGAGGCTGGCGTTGAAACCGAGTTGGGTAAAGGCAGCCGCTTCTGGTTTACCGTCTGCCTTAAACGGGGGTTGGCAAGCTTTCCGGCCGAGGAGGCCGGGGCTGAGAGTGAGGTCGAAGGGCCAGAGGAGCGCCTGCGGCAGCAGCATGCCGGCAAGCGCATCCTGCTGGTCGAGGATGAGCCGATCAATCAGGAAATCAGTGCCACCATCCTGCAAGACCTCGGTTTGCAGGTCACGGTTGCCGGCAATGGTCGAGAAGCCTTGCTGCAGACCGAAAACAGGCTTTTCGATCTGATCCTGATGGACATGCAGATGCCGGTCATGGACGGGCTTGAGGCGACGCGGGAGATCCGCCGGGCCGGTCTGTGCCGGAATACCCCGATTCTGGCCTTGTCTGCCAACGTCTTCATTGAAGAGCAGCGACGCTGTCTTGATGCCGGGATGAACGACTTTGTCTCCAAGCCGATTGAGCCAGCGGTACTGTTCCGCAAACTGCTGGAGTGGTTGTAAGTGCAGGCTCCCCGGTTAGCGGGAAGTCTTGAGCTGGACGAGTGCCCAGCTGACATGCTCACGAACCAGTGCCGACGGATGCTCCAGGCGGCTGTACAGGGCCTGTAGCGTGGCTGGGCTGGTCGGGCCGTTGCCGAGGCCGACGGCGATGTTGCGCAACCAGCGTTCGTGGCCAATGCGGCGAATCGGGTTGCCAGCCAGGCGCTGCTCGAATTCCGCTTCGCTCCAGGCGAACAGCTCGCACAGGCTGGCGCTGTCCAGGCCATGGCGCGGGGCGAACTCGGGGTCGCCGAGTTGCGCGAAGCGATTCCACGGGCAGCAGGTCTGGCAGTCGTCGCAGCCGTAAATCCGGTTGCCGAGCAGCGGGCGTAGTTCTTCCGGAATGGCGCCGGAAAGTTCGATGGTCAGGTAGGAGATGCAGCGGCGGGCGTCGACCTGGTAGGGGGCGACGATGGCTTGCGTTGGGCAGGCGTCGATGCAGGCAGTGCATGAGCCGCAATGTGCCTCGACTGGCGGGTCGGGCGGCAGCGGCAGGTCGCAGTAGATTTCGCCAAGAAAACGCCATGAGCCCTGGCGTGACAGTAGCAGGGTATGTTTTCCGCGCCAGCCGAGGCCGGCTTGTTGTGCGAATTCCACCTCCATCACCGGCGCCGAGTCGGAAAAGACCCGGTAACCATAGGGGCCAATCAGTTCACCGATGGCGTCGGCCAGCTTTTGCAGGCGGGCACGGATTGGCTTGTGGTAATCGCGGCCCTGGGCATAGCGCGAGATGGCTGCCTGGGCCGGATCGTCGGCTTGCTTGCGGTGCGGCAGGTAGTCGGTGGCGGTGCTGATCACGGTCAGCGTGCCGGGATGCAAATCGGCCGGTCGGGCGCGCAGATCGGCATGGCGAGCCATATAATCCATCTCCCCGTGGCGGCCGGCGGCCAACCATGCGCGCAGTCGGAGTACGGCGTCCGCCGAAGGTTCTGCGCGGGCAAACCCGATTTCGGAAAAACCGAGTCGTTGCGCTGCGGTGCGAATTGCCAGCTTGAGCGCTGCGGCCTCGACGGGGGATTGGGAGGGAGTATCGGCGGGCATGGCAGGGCTTGGGCAGGGGAGGCGGGCCGACGAAGGCTGAGGGCGCGAATCTTAGCCTGAATTGCCCCACTTTGAATGATGGTGGTTGCTAGCAGTAAGGAAAAAGTGGCAGGAGATTGCAATGGAAAATACGAAATGCTGGCGGTTGCCTGACGAGGCGGCAACCCAGGCTCTGGGCGAAGCGCTGGCACAGGGAGTCGTGCCGGGGCTCAAGATTTTCCTGGCGGGCGATCTGGGGGCCGGAAAAACGACTTTGTCGCGGGCGCTGATTCGTGCCCTGGGGCATGCCGGGCCGGTGAAAAGTCCGACCTATGCTTTGGTTGAAGTTTACGTAATTTCGAGCTTATACTTATATCACTTTGATTTTTATCGTTTCGAGTCTCCTGAGGAGTTTCTCGATGCGGGTTTTGGCGAGCATTTCAACGAGACTTCTGTCTGTCTGGTTGAGTGGCCGGAGCGGGCGGCGGAGTGTTTGCCGGCCCCCGATCTGCGCCTATTCCTGCATCACACCGCCGATGGCGGGCGGGAACTCGAAGCCGTCGCCGATACCGAACGGGGTCAAGCATGTCTGAACGCCACGATCTCAGCCGGGGGCGTCGCCGCCTGTTGCGTGGCGCCGGCGCCGCGCTGATTTTTTCCGTCTCGCCGCTGGCCGGTGCGGTTACCCGCCAGCCGGCGATTGTTGCCGTCCGTATCTGGCCGGCCGCTGATTACACGCGGGTGACACTGGAACTCGACTCGCCACTGAAATTCACCCACTTCACGGTCGAGAACCCCGACCGTCTGGTGGTTGACCTTGAAGGCGTCGAGTTCAACGGCGTCCTTGGTTCGCTGGCTGGCAAGGTTTCGGAGAGCGATCCCTATATCCGCCAGTTGCGTGCCGGTCGCTACAAGCCGGGCGTCGTCCGTCTGGTGATGGATCTCAAGACCAAGGTCAGTGCGCAGGTGTTTGAGCTCAAGCCGGTCGGCGAATATGGTCACCGGCTGGTTCTCGATGTTTACCCGCAAGTCCCGGTCGATCCTCTGATGGCCCTGCTGGAGGGGCGGAAGGAGGCTCTGGAGCCGGGGTCGCTCGACAATCTCGGGCGCACTGCGACGGAAAATGGCAAAAAGGCCGAGTCGACCGTGGATGCACCCGAAATCCAGACCAGCCGCAAATCCGGGAAGCCGGTCGTGGATCGTCTGGTCACCATTACCCTGGATCCCGGCCATGGCGGCGAAGATCCCGGGGCGATCGGAGCTCGGGGGACGCAGGAAAAGAACGTGACGCTGGAGGTGGCTCGTCGCCTCAAGGCACGGATCGATGCTGAACCGAACATGCGTGCGGTACTGACTCGCGATGCTGATTTCTTCGTGCCCTTGCAAATGCGCGTGCAAAAGGCGCGGCGGGTCCAGTCTGACCTTTTCCTGTCGATTCATGCCGATGCCTGGATCAAGCCGGAGGCGCGTGGTTCGTCGGTGTTCGTTCTGTCCGAGGGGGGGGCTTCGAGTACGCTGGCGCGGATGATGGCGCAACGCGAGAACCAGGCCGACCTGATCGGAGGCGTCAATATCGCGACCAAGGATGCTTTTCTGGCCAAGACCCTGCTCGATCTGTCGCAAACGGCAACCATCAACGATAGTCTCAAGCTGGGCAAGTACCTGCTCGGCGAATTGGGTTCGATCAACACCCTGCACAAGAGCCACGTCGAGCAGGCGGGATTTGCCGTGCTCAAGGCTCCGGATATTCCGTCCGCGCTGATTGAAACCGCTTTCATCTCCAATCCCGAGGAGGAGCGGCGGCTGACCGACGACGCCTATCAGGACAAGCTGGCCGAGGCGATCATCCGTGGCATCCGGCAGTACTTCATCAAGCACCCGCCGGGGCCGAAGGCCAAGATGGCAGTGCTGGGCTGAGTCCGGTATTCGGAAAAAGGGCATTTTTCACGGTCGACCGTGGAAAATGCCCTTTTTTTGCTTAAAACAATTCGATTTCGCCGCTGATGCTTTGCCGGGCTGACAGGGCGCCGCAGGCGACCAGTTGCTCGTAGGATTCGACCCGGTTGCGTCCATGCTGCTTGGCGTAATAAAGCGCTTCGTCGGCCCGGTCGATGACGTCGTTGGGCGTGTCATTGCTGAGCAGCTGGCTGAAGCCAATGCTTAGCGTGACATGGCCGACCCGGCTGAAGATCTGGCCGGCAACCCGCTGGCGGAAGCGCTCCAGGGTTGCCAGCGCATCCGGGGCAGTGGCTGGTTGCAGCAAGGCAATGAATTCTTCGCCGCCGAAACGGAACAGCTGGTCTTCAATGCGAAAGCTCTGCCGCATCGTGTCGGCCAGCATGATCAGCACCTCATCGCCGATCAGGTGGCCGTGGCTGTCGTTGATCTTCTTGAAATGATCGATGTCGCACACCGCCAGCCAATGATGGCAATCCGCTGAACTGCCGTGGCGCCGGTGCGGCATCTCTTCAAGCGGCGCGGCGGTGTCCGGCAAGGATTGCCCGAGCATCTCGAAGAGATGTTTCTCGAAGGTCTTGCGACTCGACAGGCGGGTCAGGGTATCGGTCTCGCCATAGTCCAGCAGTGCGATATGGTTGCTGAAATATTCTGCCAGCCCACGCAGTGAGCTCTCCTCGTCACTGCTCAGGTCGAAGGGGAGGATCAGGTCGATCAGATAGTCCGGGGTCAGCAGCTGGCTGCTGTGGATTGGCAGCACGATCCGTCGCCGTCCGTCCGGCAGCGATGCCAGCAAGGGTTGTTGCTGCAGGTAGCTGGCCTGGAGCATCGGTTCGCGCTGCAAGGGGCGGCAGTAACGCCGGTCGGGCAAATAAGCATTGCGCACGAACTCGCCGCCAGGAGTAAATCCGGCGCAGGCGAATAGCAGCACGTCGTCGCTGCTGTTGGCGTAGCAACGGTAAATGGTCGACTGCTGGGGGGCGAACAGTTCGCGCAGGGCCGAGGTCATTGCCGAATTGATTTCGGTCCGGTCGCGCCGGGCCGAGATGTTGACCACGTGGCTGATCAGGTCGTGCATGAAGACGGTGCCGAATGGGCGGCATAGGTCCAGAAGATGTTATTGATTATAACGAAAGTATGAATTTGCTGGCCTGGGTTTCGCATTTTTGGGGTTTTTTAGCCGTTTGCCGGTCGCGATTGCCCCGGTTGTTCGTGCTTGCGTTCGTGGCCGAATCGTCGGGGGGGCCGTGGGAAGTGTTCTAGCTACCTGTTTTTTCAGGAAATGGTTTTTCCATGCACGGTGCAGGCCGCTATAATGCGACGTTTTGTTCCGGCCTCCGTCCATGCGCGTCTTTCGCGGCTATTCACGTCCCGTCTCCGATCCTGTTGCCCTCGCTATCGGTAATTTCGATGGGGTGCATCTTGGTCATGCTGCTTTGCTGCAGCGTCTGGGCGAGGTTGCCGCAGCCTGCGGGGGGGCGCCCACGGTGCTCAGCTTTGAGCCGCACCCGCGAGAGTTTTTTGCACCACAATCGGCGCCGGCGCGTCTCACCACGCTGCGTGAAAAGCTTGAACTGCTGGCTGCGGCCGGAGTAGCTCAGGCGATGATCTGCCCGTTCAATGCCGCCTTTGCCGCCTTGAGCGCAGAGGAATTCATCGAGCGGGTGCTGGTCGGCGCGCTGCGCGTGCGCCACGTGATCGTCGGCGACGATTTTCGTTTCGGTCGCGGTCGTAGCGGCGATCTGGCGATGTTGCAGGCGGCTGGCGCAGCCTTGGGCTTTACTGCCGAAGCGCTGGGCAGCGTGACCCTGAACGGTGAGCGGGTATCCAGTTCGGGCGTGCGCAAGGCGCTGGCGGCCGGCGACATGGAGCATGCCGCGCGTCTGCTTGGGCGGCCCTACGTGATCGACGGACAGGTCAAGCACGGCGACAAGATCGGGCGGCAACTCGGGTTCGCTACCGCCAACCTGCGGATCAAGCACAATCCGCTGCCCATGACCGGTGTTTTTGCGGTCGAGGTTGACGGCCTGGCCGAGCGGCCCTGGCCGGGTGTCGCCAATCTCGGCGTACGGCCGACGGTGGGCGGGATTCGTCCCCTGCTTGAAGTCCATTTGTTTGACTTCAACCGCGACATTTACGGCGCCCACATCGCTGTCCGCTTCATCCACAAGCTGCGCGACGAGCAGCGTTTTCCTAATTTCGATGCCCTCAAGGCGCAGATTGCGGCCGATGCCGCTGCGGCGAGGGAATTTTTCCGGCTGTGAGAGAGCGTTTCTCTTGACTCACAACTCTCCACTCTCGATGGCGTAAAAAAATGGCTGATTACAAGGACTCCCTGAATCTTCCCGACACCCCATTCCCGATGCGCGGTGACCTGCCCAAGCGCGAGCCGCAATGGGTGGCGCAATGGCAGGAAAAAAAGCTGTATCAGCGGATTCGCGAAATTTCTGCCGGACGTCCGAAGTTCATCCTGCACGATGGCCCCCCGTATGCTAACGGGGATATCCACATCGGTCATGCGGTGAACAAGATTCTCAAGGACATCATCGTGCGTTCGAAAACCCTGTCCGGTTTCGACGCACCGTATATCCCGGGTTGGGATTGTCATGGCATGCCGATCGAGATCCAGATCGAGAAGACGCACGGCAAGAATATCCCGCGCGCCGAAGTGCAGAAGCTGGCCCGCGCCTACGCCGGCGAGCAGATCGAGCGCCAGAAGAAGGATTTCATCCGCCTGGGCGTGCTGGGTGACTGGGGCAATCCGTACAAGACCATGAATTTCAAGACCGAAGCGGACGAAATCCGTGCGCTGGGTCAGATGGTCAAGCGCGGTTTTGTCTATCGCGGCCTGAAGCCGGTGAATTGGTGCTTCGATTGCGGTTCGGCGCTGGCTGAAGCCGAGGTCGAATACCAGGACAAAAAATCGCCCGCCATCGATGTGGCCTTTGCTGCTGCCGAACGCGACAAGCTCGCCGCTGCCTTCGGCCTCAAGGAATTGCCCGCCGGCGAAGCCTATGCCGTGATCTGGACCACGACGCCGTGGACCATCCCCGGCAACCAGGCGCTCAACGCTCACCCGGAAATTACCTACAACCTGGTACAGACCGAAAAGGGTTGCCTGATCCTTGCCGCCGAACTGCAGGAAGCCTGTCTGGCCCGTTACGGCCTGGCGGGGACGACCGTGGCCAGCTGCCAGGGCGCTGCGCTTGAGCGCATTGCCTTCTGTCATCCGTTCTACGATCGCCTGTCGCCGGTCTTCCTCGGTGACTACGTGACCATGGATGCCGGTACCGGCATCGTGCATTCGGCCCCAGCTTACGGGATCGAGGATTTCCAGTCGTGCAAGCAGTACGGCATGCACAACGAGCAGATTCTGACGCCAGTGCAGGGCGATGGCACCTACGCCGCCGATCTGCCCTTCTTCGGCGGCATGAACGTCTGGAAGGCCAACCCGGTCATCGTCGAAAAGCTCGCTGAAGTCGGCGCCTTGCTCAAGCACGCCACCATCGAACACAGCTACATGCACTGCTGGCGCCACAAGACGCCGCTGATCTACCGCGCCACCAGCCAGTGGTTCGTGCGCATGGATGCACCGGACGTCGACAGCCAGGGCGTTGCCGCCACTGAACCGGCTGGTCACACGCTGCGCGAAGCCGCGCTGCAGGGCGTTGAGGACACCGCCTTCTACCCGGCCTGGGGCAAGAACCGTCTGCACGCAATGATCGCCAACCGCCCGGACTGGTGCATCTCGCGCCAGCGCAACTGGGGCGTGCCGCTGCCTTTCTTCACCCACAAGGCGACCGGCGAACTGCACCCGAACACGCTGGAGCTGATGGAAGCCGTCGCCAAGCGCGTCGAGCAGGGCGGTATCGAGGCCTGGACGCAGCTGGATGCCGCTGAACTGCTGGGCGCCGATGCTGCGGATTACGTCAAGACCACCGACATTCTCGATGTCTGGTTCGATTCCGGCACCACGCACATGAGCGTAATGCGCGGCTCCCACGGCAGCGAACTGGGCTGGCCGGCTGACCTCTACCTCGAAGGCTCGGACCAGCATCGCGGCTGGTTCCATTCCTCGCTGCTGACCGGCGCCGCGATCGACGGCCGTGCCCCGTACAAGGCGCTGCTGACGCACGGCTTCGTCGTTGATGGCAAGGGCCACAAGATGTCCAAGTCCAAGGGCAACGTGGTTGCGCCGCAGCAGGTGTCGGACAAGATGGGCGCCGACATCCTGCGCCTGTGGACCGCCTCGACCGACTACTCCGGCGAGTTGTCAATTTCCGATGAAATCCTCAAGCGGGTGGTCGAAGGCTACCGCCGCATCCGCAACACCCTGCGTTTCTTGCTGGCCAATGTGTCGGATTTCGATGCAGCGGTCGATATGCTGCCAGTCGAGCAATGGCTGGAGATCGACCGCTATGCGCTGGCCTTGACCCGCAAGCTGCAGGACGACTGCCGCGCCGAGTACGATCGCTACGAGTTTCACCGTGTGGTTCAGGGCTTGCAGACTTTCTGCTCCGAAGATCTGGGCGGTTTTTACCTCGACATCCTCAAGGACCGTTTGTACACCACCGCACCCAAGTCGGTTGCCCGTCGTTCGGCGCAGTCGGCGCTGTGGCACATCACTCAGGCTTTCGTCCGCCTGTTGGCGCCGATTGCCGCCTTCACCGCTGAAGAAGTGTGGGCGGTGCTGGGAGGCAAGGCGGATGATTCGGTGATGTTCCAGCAGTGGCACGACCTGCCGGAGGTGGCTGATGAGGCGGTGCTGGCGGCCAAGTGGGCGCTGATCCGCGAGGTGCGCAACGATGTGACCAAGGCGCTGGAAGCGCAGCGCGAAGCGGGCAAGATCGGCTCTGCCTTGCAGGCGGCGGTCGAAATTCGCTGCGGCGGTGAGAAATATGCGGCCTTGGCAACGCTGGGCGATGATCTGAAATTTGTCTTCATCTGCTCGTCGACCGTGGTTGTTGAAGATGCGGCCGAGGCTGTGGCGGCGACGCCGCTCGAACACGCCAAGTGCGAACGCTGTTGGCACGTCCGCGCTGACGTCGGTGCCGATCCGGCGCATCCCGGCCTGTGCGGCCGTTGCGTCAGCAATCTGCACGGCGACGGCGAGGCGCGGGTCTGTGCCTAAGACGGCGGCCGGTTGGTACGGACTGGCCGGGGGCGTGATCGTCCTCGACCAGTTGAGTAAATGGCTGGTTCTGCAGCAAATCGCCTTCGGCGAGGTGATTTATGTTGCGCCGTTCTGGAACTGGGTGCTGACCTTCAATCCGGGGGCGGCCTTCAGTTTCCTGGCTGACCAGCCGGGCTGGCAGCGCTGGTTCTTCACCCTGTTGGCACTTGCGGTCTCCGGCTGGATGGCGCTGGAAATCCGGCGGCATCCCGGCGAGCGTTGGGCGGCGCTGGCGTTCGCGCTGGTCATGGGCGGGGCCTTGGGGAACGCCATCGACCGGGTTCGTTTCGGTGCGGTCGTCGATTTCATTCAATGGCATGCCGGCGGGTATTACTGGCCGGCTTTCAACGTCGCCGATTCGGCGATTACCGTCGGTGCTGCCTTGCTGGTTTTTGCCCAGTTCGGCGCGTCGACCGTGGCAAAGACCGGGGAACCGGCAAACAAGGATCAAGCATGAGCGCTACCGTTCGCCCCGACAGCTATCTGACGCTGCATTACCGTCTGTCCACCCTCGATGGCGAGGAGTTTCTGTCGACCTTTGAGATGAGCCCGGCCACCCTGCAGATGGGTAGCGGCCAGTTGGCTGAAAATCTGGAGGCGCTGCTGGTCGGTCTGACCGCCAAGGAGCGTTTTGTCTTTGAACTGGAACCGGCGCAGGGATTTGGCGAATACAGCCCGCGCCTGGTTGAGCGGATTGCACTGAGTGCACTGCCGCCGGGGATGGAACTCAAGGAAAACTCGGTCGTCGAATTCACCGCCCCGAACGGTTCGACCTTTGCCGGTTTCCTGCGCGAACTCGGTGCAACGCACGGGCTGTTCGACTTCAATCATCCCCTGGCGGGCAAAACGGTCCGTTTCGAGGTGGAAATCATCGGAATCATGTAATGCAGGTCATTCTTGCCAACCCCCGCGGTTTTTGTGCCGGTGTCGAGCGCGCCATCGCCATCGTCGAAAAGGCGCTGGAAAAATTCGGCGCGCCGATCTATGTGCGTCACGAGGTGGTGCATAACAAGTTCGTTTGCGACGACCTGCGGGCCAAGGGGGCGATCTTTGTCGAGGAACTCGCCGAGGTGCCGGCCGGCAGTACGGTGATTTTCAGTGCCCACGGTGTTTCGAAGGCCGTCCGTGCCGAGGCGGATACACGTGGGCTCAAGGTGTTTGACGCGACCTGTCCGCTGGTGACCAAGGTGCATCTGGAAGTGGCGCGCAACCGCAAGAGTGAGCGCGAGATCGTGATGATCGGCCACAAGGGGCATCCCGAGGTCGAGGGCACGATGGGGCAAAGCGAAGGTGGCATGTATCTGGTCGATACCGTCGCAGATGTGGCCAAACTTCAGGTTGCCGAGCCGCAACGCCTGTCTTTCGTGACTCAGACGACGCTCTCGGTGGATGATGCGGTGGTGGTGATCGATGCGCTCCGGGAAAAATTTCCGGCGATCGAAGGGCCCAAGAAGGATGACATCTGTTACGCCACGCAGAATCGTCAGGATGCGGTCAAGGCGCTGGCCGAGCGTTGCGATCTGGTATTGGTGGTTGGTAGCCCGAACAGCTCCAATTCGCGGCGCCTGAAAGAAGTGGCTTCGGCACGCGGCATCGCGGCCTACCTGATCGATTCGGCAGATGAAATCGATGCTGGATGGGTGTCCGGCAAGGTCAGGATCGGGATTACCGCCGGCGCATCGGCGCCGGAAATTCTGGTTCGGCAGGTGGTTGACCGTATCGTGGCGCTGACAGGTGCGACGGTCGGGCAGCTTGAGGGAGAGGAAGAAGGTGTCTCTTTTCCGCTACCGAAAGAGTTGTTGCAGGGCTGATGTCTTGCACGATGAGTTGATTCTTTGTTAGAATCTACGGTTTAGATTATTCACTTTTACTGGATACATTCATGGCCAACAGCGCACAAGCCCGCAAGCGCGCACGTCAAGCTGACAAGCAGCGCGCCCACAACGCCAGCCTGCGTTCCACCCTGCGTACTGCAATCAAACGTGTCCGTCAGGCAATCGACGCCGGCGACAAGGCTGCCGCCCAGAGCGTTTTCCAGCAGTCCGTGGCTGTTCTGGATCGCATCGCTGACAAGAAGATCGTCCACAAGAACAAGGCCTCTCGCACCAAGAGCCGCCTGTCTGCCCAGATCAAGGCGCTGGCTGCTGCCTGAGCGACTGCGACGAGCAAATAAAAATGGCGCCTGCGGGCGCCTTTTTTATTGTCTTGTTTTTTTGCCGGATCGATGCCGGTGCGGCTGCTTTTGGTGGTGATGGTGGGAAGTGCTGGCTTCCCCGGGGATTACTTGCGGTCGTCCAGCGAGCAGACGCCGTCGACGATTTGCAGGTCGTTGTCCTGTGCGAAGTTGAGCATGAAGCGGTAGGCCATCGGCTCGATTTCGCCGAGGCGTCCATCAACAAACACGGCTTTTTCGCCGTTGTAGTCGCCGGGGCCGACGTAAGGGGAGTATTTCATCTTGCGCTCGGCGCCAAAGGCGGACATCACGCCGCACAGGCGTTCGGCCCAGTCGCTGGGGCGAAATTTCTTGCCTTCGGTGGTCAGGCCGACAATGATGAAGGTGGTCGTTTCTGGAGTTGTCATTGTTCTACTCTGCGTTTGCGGGCGATGCGACCTTGCGGGGGAGCATTCTAGCAGAAGCCCGTTGGCTTGGGCGAACTCAGACGGTTGCACTGCCCCTGGCCGGATGTTGTTGCGGTGAAGCTGGCGGTGATCGGTAGGTGACAGTTGGTTTGCGTCCGGCTCGAGGGGTGGCGTGGCTGTCGTCGTTGATTGCTGTGCGCGGCGGTTCAAAAGTGGCAATGCGCATACGGAGCCGTTCTATACAAGGCTGCATTTTTCACTTAGTATTCAGGTTTCTGCAGCTCCTGCAGGCCCGTTTTTTGTCTGCGCCTGCGCAAGTTGCACTGGTTTCGGCGGCACTGGCCGCCGTTTTCGTTTTCTGGGGTTCCCTCATGTCGCATGTGATGAATACCTATGCCCGCCTGCCAGTGACTTTCAGCCACGGTCGTGGGTGCCGCCTGTTCGATGTTGATGGCAAGGAATACCTCGACGCCTTGTCGGGGATCGCCGTTTCGACCTTGGGCCACGCCCATCCGAAGCTGGTTGCCGCCATTTCTGCCCAGGCCGGCCGCATGCTGCATGTTTCCAACCTCTACCGGATCGCCGAGCAGGAGCAACTGGCCGACAAGCTGTGTTCGCTGTCCGGAATGCAGGAAGTCTTTTTCGGCAATTCCGGTGCCGAAGCCAACGAGGCGGCGATCAAGCTGGCGCGTTTTTACGGCCATAAAAAGGGTATCGAATTGCCGACGGTGATCGTCATGGACAAGGCCTTTCACGGGCGGACCATGGCGACCTTGTCGGCAACAGCCAATCGCAAGGCGCAGGCCGGTTTCGAGCCGCTGGTCAGCGGTTTTGTCCGGGTGCCGTACGGCGATCTCGACGCGATTCGCGCGGTGGCCGAACACAACAAGAACATTGTCGCCGTGATGTTTGAAATCATTCAGGGCGAGGGCGGCATCCATCTGGTTGATCAAGCCTTCTATCGCGGCGTGCGCGAGCTTTGCGACCGGCACGAGTGGCTGATGATGTGCGACGAAGTCCAGTGCGGCATGGGGCGGACCGGCAAGTGGTTCGGTTTCCAGACCGCCGGTGTCCAGCCGGATGTGGCGACCCTGGCCAAGGGCCTGGGTTCAGGTGTGCCGATCGGTGCCTGTCTGACTGGCGGCCGGGCCGCCGGTCTGTTCGGGCCGGGCAATCACGGTTCAACCTTCGGCGGCAATCCGCTGGTCGCCACCGCAGCCCTGACCACCATCGCGGTGATTGAGGAAGAAGGCCTGCTCGACAATGCTGCCAGGATCGGCGCGCTGATCCGCCAGGGCTTTGCCGAGGCACTGGCCGGCGTTGATGGCGTGGTCGAAATTCGCGGTCACGGGTTGATGATCGGCATCGAACTGGCACGCCCGTGCGGCGAACTGGTTGGCCAGGCGCTGGCTGCCGGCCTGCTGATCAACGTGACGGCCGATACGGTGGTGCGCTTCCTGCCGCCGCTGACCTTTACCGAAAATGATGCCCGCGAGCTGGTCGACCGTGTCGCACCGCTGATCAAGGCATTTCTCGCAGGATAAAGAGCATGGCAATCAAGCACTTTCTGCAATTCAGTGATTTCACGCGCGAAGAGCACACCTATGTGTTCGAGCGCGCCGCCTGGATCAAGAAGGAGTTCAAGTCCTTCAACAAGTATTGGCCGCTGGAGGATCGCACCCTGGTGATGATCTTCGAGAAGGCGAGCACCCGCACCCGTCTCTCGTTCGAGGCCGGCATGCACCAGTTGGGCGGCGCCGCGATCTACTTGAACACCCGCGACTCGCAGCTTGGGCGCGGCGAGCCGGTCGAGGATGCGGCGCAGGTGATTTCGCGGATGAGCGATCTGGTGATGATCCGCACCTATGAGCAGGACATCATCGAGCGCTTTGCCAAGCATTCGCGCGTGCCGGTGATCAACGGCCTGACCAACGAATATCACCCGTGCCAGATCCTGGCCGACATCTTCACCTTCATCGAGCATCGCGGTTGCATCCAGGGCAAGACGGTGGCCTGGGTCGGCGATGCCAACAATATGTGCAACACCTGGCTGCAGGCGGCCGAAGTCCTCGACTTCAAGGTCAATGTGTCGACCCCGCCCGGCTATGAACTGAACCCGGACTTGATCAAGGGTGTCAATCCGGCGCATTACCAGGTTTTTGCCGATCCGATGGAGGCCTGTCGCGGGGCCGATCTGGTCACCACGGACGTGTGGACCTCGATGGGTTTCGAGGCCGAGAACGAGGTGCGGATGAAGGCTTTTGCCGACTGGTGTGTCGATGCCGAGATGATGGCAGTGGCCAGTCCGCAGGCGGTTTTCATGCACTGCCTGCCGGCACATCGCGGCGAGGAAGTGACCGCCGAAGTGATCGACGGCCCGCAGTCCGTGGTCTGGGACGAAGCCGAAAACCGGCTGCATGTGCAGAAGGCTTTGATGGAATACCTGCATTTGGGCAGGATTGAAACGAAGTAAGGAAACGACGATGAGCGATATCAAGAAAGTGGTGCTGGCCTATTCCGGCGGTCTCGACACTTCCGTGATCCTGAAGTGGCTGCAGGATACCTACCAGTGCGAGGTGGTGACCTTCACTGCCGACCTCGGCCAGGGCGAGGAACTGGAACCAGCACGTGCCAAGGCACTGCAGTTCGGCATCAAGCCGGAAAACATCTTCATCGACGACCTGCGCGAAGAATTCGTCCGCGACTTCGTCTTCCCGATGTTCCGCTGCAACACCGTCTACGAAGGCGAATACCTGCTCGGCACCTCGATTGCCCGGCCGCTGATCGCCAAACGCCTGATCGAGATCGCCAACATGACCGGTGCCGACGCGATTTCGCACGGTGCGACCGGCAAGGGCAACGACCAGGTGCGTTTCGAACTCGGCGCCTACGCACTGAAGCCGGGCGTCAAGGTCATTGCCCCGTGGCGCGAGTGGGATCTGCTGTCGCGCGAGAAGCTGCTCAACTACGCCGAAACCCACGGCATCCCCATCGACATGAAGCACCGCAACGGCGGTTCGCCGTACTCGATGGACGCCAACCTGCTGCACATCTCCTTCGAAGGTCGTCACCTCGAAGACCCGTCGGCCGAGGCCGAAGAGTCGATGTGGCGCTGGACCGTGTCGCCGGAACAGGCACCGGACGCCGCCGAATACCTCGACATCGACTTTGAAAAGGGTGACATCGTCGCGCTGAACGGTGTGCGCATGAGCCCGGCTCAGGTGCTGACCAAGCTGAACGAACTGGGCGGTAAGCACGGTATCGGCCGTCTGGACCTGGTTGAAAACCGTTACGTCGGCATGAAGTCGCGCGGCTGCTACGAAACCCCGGGCGGCACGATCATCCTCAAGGCCCATCGCGCCATCGAATCGGTCACCCTCGATCGCGAAGTTGCTCACCTCAAGGACGACCTGATGCCGCGTTATGCCAGCCTGGTGTACAACGGTTACTGGTGGAGCCCGGAGCGCGTTGCGCTGCAGACCCTGATTGACCACACCCAGCAGACCGTCAACGGCAACGTCCGGGTCAAGCTGTACAAGGGCAACGTCATCGTCGTCGGCCGCGATTCCAAGACCGACTCGCTGTTCGACCCGACCATCGCCACCTTCGAGGACGATGCCGGTGCCTACGACCAGCGCGATGCCGGGGGCTTCATCAAGCTCAATGCGCTGCGCATGCGCATTGCCGCCAATCTCAAGGCGCGCAAGGGGTAAGGACAGGGGCGAGGGATCAGGATCGAGGACCGAACTGATTCCTCGGGGCGCGGCAGGCGCCCCCTGAATTTACTGTTTGCCAATATCTAACAGCTAGCCGCTCAACAGATGGAACCTTCGACTCTTTTCGGCCTGACCGAGGAACAGATTTCCGATTTTTTTTCGACCTGGGGCGTCGGAGCTTTCATTCTGTTCATGCTCTTCATCATCGGCGAAATCGCCTGGAAATCGAAGGCGGGCAAGACCGGGACCTTTGTCCTGTTCTTCGTGCTGGCCTTCGGCATGGTCGGTTTCATCGCCAAATCCGTCATCCAAAAAATCTGGGGAATCTGATGTCTCAATTCGATAACGTTTCGGTGGTCAAGAAGGCCAATGTCTATTTTGACGGCAAGTGCGTCAGCCACACCGTCGTCCTTGCCGACGGCACCAAGAAGACGGTCGGTGTGATCCTGCCGTCCACCCTGACCTTCAACACCGGCGCGCCGGAAATCATGGAAGGCGTAGGCGGTGCCTGCCGCGTCAAGCTGGCCGGCGAAAGCGAATGGACCGCCTATGGTGAGGGCCAGTCCTTCAACGTGCCGGGTAATTCGTCCTTCGAAATTTCGGTGGCCGACGGCGAGTCCTACCACTACGTTTGCCACTTCGGCTGATCGTTTCCGGCCAGTCCGGTCAGAGCCCGGCTGCGTGCCGGGTTTTTCGTTTTTCAGGAGCTAGTAATGCCTTCTTTTGACTTCACCTCAGAAGCCGACATGGTCGCGCTGAAGAACGCGATTGACGTCGCGGCGCGCCAGATCGAAAACCGCTATGACTTCAAGGGCACTTCGGCCAAGGTCGAACTGAACGAGAAGGACAAGCTGATCACCCTGCACGGCGATTCCGATTTTCAGCTCGACCAGATCAAGGACATCCTGTTCCCGGCGATGGAAAAGAAGGAAGCCGAGAGCACCAAGCGCCTCGACGAGCAGCCGCTGCAGAAAGTCTCCGGCAACAAGGTCAAGCAGGAGTTGAAAATCAAGCTCGGGATCGAAACCGAGCTGGCCAAGAAGATTGTCAAAATGATCAAGGATGCCAAGCTCAAGGTGCAGGCTTCGATCCAGGGCGATGCCGTGCGCGTCCAGGGGGCCAAGCGCGACGATCTGCAGGAATGCATCGCGCTGATCCGCAAGTCGATTGCCGATTTTCCGATCAAGGCCGGGAATTTCCGCGACTGATCGGTTTTTTGCTGGTTTTCACGGTCGACCGTGAAAACCAGCAAAAAGAACAAGTCCACCATCGATTTCGGGGCTGCACATGGGTTTTCGGCAATGGTTGCAGGCATTGTTCGGCAAGCCGCCGGTGCCGCTTGACGAATTCGAGCGTGCTCGCCGGCTGGTGCTGGCGGTCGAGCGGGGCGGAATTCCGCTCAACCCGGCGCGGGTCAATGCGCTGGCCCGCGACCTCGGGCTGGAGGTCAGGCGCGATGCGCCGGTCGAGGAAACCGTGGCCCGCTTGCGTGCCGCCCTGGTTCGCGCCGGGCGCTTGCCCGGCTGAGGCCGGCGGCACCATCCCGCTTCAGCGCGGCAGGCAGAGACTCCAGGTCGAGTACAACTGATCGGCCAGACGGCGCATTTCCGGCAGCCGTTCAGCAGTTTCGGCCGCCATCGTTTCCGGCGTCTGGATACCAATACGCTCATCGACGCCTTGGGTTTCCTCGTGCCACTGTTCGCACCACTCGGCGATCATCTCCGGGGTCATCTCGACATGGCACTGCAGGCCCAGGTGCGGGCCGAGCGCAAACATCTGGTTGGCACAATGGGCGTTGCCGGCGAGTCGTTCGGCACCGGCCGGCAGTGAGAAGGTTTCGCCGTGCCAGTGAAAGGCACTGACTGGGCGGCCGGAGAATTCGCCGAGCCAGCGCCGCGCCGTTGCATGCTGTTCGCCGAGAATCGTGCCCCAGCCGATTTCCTTGACCGGGTTTTTCTCGACCCGGGCACCGAGTGCCTTGGCGATCAGTTGTCCGCCCAGGCAGTGTCCAAGCAGCGGCAGCTGGCGCCGGTCGGCTTCGCGGATCAGGGCACAAACCGGCTCGATCCATGGCAACGAATCATTCACACTCATTGGACCACCCATCAGGCAGAGGCCGGAAAATGCCTGTGTATCGAGCGGCAGGGGGGCGCCGGCATCGACCGCGATCAGTTCCCAGGGAATCCCGTGGGCATCGAGGAATGTGGCAAAATAGCCCGGACCTTCGGTAGGAGCATGGCGAAAGATGGCGACTGGCAGCATGAAATTCCCCGGTAGCGGAAAAATGGCCGGTCATTGTACGGCGTTTGCCTGGCTGCTGTTGGCCGCCGCACCGCTGGCGGCCCAGGAGGTCGGCCTTGCCGGCATTCTCGGCAGCAAGGCGATGCTGATCATCAACGGTGGCTCGCCGCGGGCTGCAACGGTTGGCCAGACCCTCGACGGCGTACGCCTGCTGGCCGTGCAGGATGAGCAGGTGATCGTCGAGATTGGCGGGCGCAAGCGCGCCTTGCGGGTTGGGCAGCATGCCGTTGGCGCGGCTGCCGAAGGCGGCGGCAAGATTGTGCTGACCGCAGATGGCCAAGGGCATTTTCTGGCCAACGGCACGATCAACGGCACTTCGGTGCGTTTTCTCGTCGATACCGGGGCCACCATGATTTCCCTGGGCGCTTCGGATGCCCGCCGGATCGGGCTCGACTTCAACAGCGGTCAGCGTGGAATATCGCAAACTGCGAATGGACAAGTACAGGTCAGTCGCGTCAAACTGGACACTGTACGGATCGGCGAGGTAACGCTGCACGGCGTCGATGCCACGATCCACCAGAACGACTTGCCGATCGCGCTGCTCGGAATGAGCTTCCTCAATCGTATGGAAATGCTGCGCGACGGCCCGACAATGACGCTGAAAAAGCGCTATTAGGAAAGGTGCAACATGCCCCAACGCGAGCAGGAAATCGCGCTCTTGCGTGAAGAAATTGAAATGCTGATGGCTGAACGGCAGGCTTTGCTGCGGGTGGTTGGTGCCGCTGCGGTGTTGATTGCCTCGCTGGAAAGCAAGCGCTTGCCGGTAGGTGCTGTCGAATCCGCCGATCTGGTTGCCACCTCGATCAACGCCCTGCCCGAGGAAACCCTGCAGGACGCCCTGGGTGCGGTGCATGCCGAAATCGAGGAAGATTCGCCTGTCGCATGAACATTGATGTTGCGCAGCTGAAGGCTGCGCTGTTGCCGCTGCCGCCGCTGACGCAGGTGGTGATCGAGGATGGAGCGCCGAGTGCCGGACTGACGCCCGCCGCTGTCCTGTTTCCGGTGATCGATCGGCCCGAGGGGCGGACCGTGCTGTTGACCCAGCGGACCGCCCACCTCAATAAGCATGCCGGGCAGATCAGTTTTCCCGGTGGGCGGGTCGAGGATGAGGATACGTCACCGCTGGCTACCGCCCTGCGCGAAACCGAAGAGGAAATCGGTCTCGCCCGGCAACATGTCGAGGTTCTGGGGTATTTACCGGAGTACCGCACCGGCACCGGTTTTTCGGTGATTCCGGTGGTGGCGCTGGTCACTCCGCCTTTCACCTTGAGTCCCGATCCTTTCGAGGTTGCCGAGGTGTTCGAGGTACCCTTGTCCTTTCTGCTCGATCCCGCCAATCACCAGCAACATTCGGTACACGTGCGCGGGGCCTTGCGGCATTTTTTTGCCATGCCCTGGCAGGATTATTTCATCTGGGGAGCTACCGCCGGGATGATCCGTTCGCTCACTGCGCGTCTCGGGCTGCACGCGGCCTGAGCTTGTGTTATTGTCACAAACCGTAATAAAAAAGAGCCGGCCCACCGGCTGCAGGAACTTTCGTCCCGCTGGCGGAGCTTTGTCGTGGAGTTCTCCGCGCCGCCTGCCAGTCACGGGATGGTCCGACACCCGTAGACCCGCGCGCTTGATTCTTCAACGCGTAACATCGTGCTGTTCCAATCTTGAAAGGGCCTGTCCTCGCAGGCAGGCACCAGAGCTTACTCACAGGAGGTTTACATGAGCAGAGAAGTAGTCGTTCTGAGCGCAGTCCGTTCCGCCATCGGTGCTTTTGGCGGTTCCCTGGCCGATATCGAGCCGGCCGAACTGGCGGGTACCGTGATGAAGGAAGCCATCACCCGTTCCGGCGTCGATGCGCAGCAGATCAATTATGTGACGGTTGGCAACTGCATCCCGACTGATTCCCGCTATGCCTATGTGCCGCGTGTTGCCTCGATCCAGGCCGGCTTGCCGATGGATTCCGTGGCCATGCAGGTCAATCGCCTGTGTTCTTCCGGCCTGCAGGCCATCGTCACCACCGCGCAGCAAATCATGCTCGGCGATTGCGATTACGGGATTGGCGGCGGCGTCGAAGTGATGTCGCGCGGTGGTTACATGATGCCGGCACTGCGTACTGGCGCCCGCATGGGTGATAGCAAGGCAGTCGACATGATGGTCTCGGTCCTGACCGACCCGTTCGGCGTTGGCCACATGGGGATCACCGCCGAGAACCTGGCAAGCAAGTGGGGCATTTCCCGCGAAGAACAGGACGCTTTTGCCGTCGAGTCGCAGCGTCGCGCAGCCGCTGCCCAGGAAGCCGGTTACTTCAAGTCGCAGATCGTCCCCATCGTCAAGCAGACGCGCAAGGGCGAAGTGGTCTTCGACACCGACGAGCACCTCAAGCCGGGTACCACGCTGGAATCCCTGGGCAAGATGAAGCCGGCCTTCAAGAAAGATGGCACGGTCACCGCCGGTAACGCGTCCGGGATCAACGATGGTGCTGCCTTCTTCGTCCTCGCTGCCGCCGATGTCGCTGCTGCCGCCGGCCAGAAGCCGCTGGCCCGTCTGGTTTCCTACGCGGTTGCCGGCGTGCCCAACGACGTCATGGGCGAAGGTCCGATCCCGGCATCCAAGCTGGCCCTGAAAAAGGCCGGTTTGAGCCTGGATCAGATGGATGTGATCGAGTCG
The DNA here is from genome assembly GCF_041378895.1 of Dechloromonas sp. ZY10. Taxonomy (NCBI): domain Bacteria; kingdom Pseudomonadati; phylum Pseudomonadota; class Betaproteobacteria; order Rhodocyclales; family Azonexaceae; genus Dechloromonas; species Dechloromonas aquae. Next base: position 2,440,425 of record NZ_CP144212.1, on the reverse strand, counting down.
AACGAAGCCTTTGCCGCTCAGGCAATTGCTGTTTCCAAGGGCCTCGGCCTCGATCCGGCCAAGACCAACCCGAACGGCGGCGCGATCGCCCTCGGCCATCCGGTTGGCTGTTCCGGTGCCTTCATCGCCACCAAGGCGCTGTATGAGTTGCAGCGTACCAATGGCCGCTATGCGCTGGTGACCATGTGTATCGGCGGCGGGCAAGGCATCGCCTGCGTCTTCGAACGCATGTAATTTGCGGTTTTTGCAACAAAAAAGGGCAGCGGAAGCTGCCCTTTTTTGTTGGGTCAAGATTTTGATGGCATGCCTATTGCTAAACTCATTGAACTTTTTTCGATTTCCGCACCATGAAACAAAATCTGCCAATTACCCAGAATGAGCAGCCTTTCCCAAAAGGAAAATATGTTGTTTCCAAAACCGATCTGAAGGGCGCGATTACCTACGCGAACGATACCTTTGTCGAACTGTCGGGCTTCACCCGCGACGAATTGATCGGCTTCAATCACAACATGGTGCGCCATCCGGACATGCCGCCGGTGGCGTTTCAGGATTTGTGGGACACCATCAAGCAGGGGCGGCCCTGGCGCGGCGTGGTCAAGAACCGCTGCAAAAACGGCGACTTCTATTGGGTCGATGCGCTGGTGGTGCCGGTGCGCAAGAACAATCAGACCATCGGTTACATGTCGGTGCGAACCGAGCCGACGCGGCAGCAGGTCAGCGAAGCCGAGGGACTTTACCGCCAGTTGCAGCAGGGCAAGGCCAGCTTGCCAAAGGCTTCGTTGTGGAGCCGGATTTCGCTGCGCAGCAAATTCAACGCGGCGGTCGGCTATCTGATCCTGGCACACCTGATCGGCGGTCTGTTGCACCAGTTCGGCGCTTCGCTGGGCTTGTCCCAGGCCGCGGTGTCGTCATTGCTGCAGTTGCTCGGAATCAGCAGTATCGGTGTCGGTGTCGGCTTGATGCTGCTGCAGGGCAAGGTCTTCACCATCATCGAACGGATCATCGGGCGTCTCGATCATATTGCCCAGGGCGACCTGACCGACCAGATTCCGCTGCATCGCCGGGACGAACTGGGCAAGGTCAACGATGCGCTGATCAGCATGCAGACCCATCTCAAGAGCATGATGGCGGAGATCGACGAGGCTGCGAAGACGGTTGAAAGTTCAGCCAGCGGTCTGGCGGTGGGAATGGAGCAGACCCATAGCACGACTGAAATGCAGGCTGACTCGGTGAACCGGATTGCAGCGGCGGTCGAGGAAATCAATGCTTCGATTGCCCAGGTGGCCGACGATTCGCAGGCTACCGCAGCTGCAGTCGAAGAGTCGCGGCGCTTGCTTGATCAGGCGGTCGGCAGCATGCAGCAGAGCCGGCAGGCAACGCAGGAGGTGGTGCATACGGTCAACGGTGCCGGCAACACCATGGCCGAGCTGTTCAAGTCGATTTTTGCGATTGGCGCGGTGACCCGGACCATCGAGGAAGTTGCTGACCAGACCAACCTGCTGGCACTCAACGCAGCGATTGAGGCGGCGCGGGCCGGCGAGAGCGGTCGTGGCTTTGCCGTGGTCGCCGACGAGGTGCGCAAACTGGCCGAGCGGGCCAGCCTGCAGACCAAGGAAATCACCTCAACGGTCGGCGAAATCCAGCGGATTACCCAGATCGCCGTCAGTGGCATGGAGAATGCTGGCCAGCAGGTCGCCAAAACCGATAGCTCGATGACTGCCGCCGAGGATGGCCTGGGTCAGGTTGACCATCACAGTGGCGAAGTGGCCAACATGTCGCGTCATATTGCGGATGCGACCCGTGAACAGAGTCAGGCCGGTCGCGACATTCTGGCCCAGATCGAGGGCATCGTCGCGGGAATCGAGCAGACCGTCGGCACGGTGCGGATGGCTGCCGACAATACGCGCGAAATGAGCGAAACCGCTGCCCGCCTGAGCAAGCTGGTGTCCTACTTCCGCTACATCAAATAAGCGCGCCGATCCGGCGCAACCGAACACGGGGCCTGCGGGCCCCGTGTTGCGTTGACACGGTCAACCTGTATGGCGGGCCATTTTTGCACCGGGATAGTGCTCTCCAGGTGGCACCAAAACAAGGCATCCCCCCCCGTTTTGGTGCCGTTTTTGCGATCAAATCCCGGGTTTTTTCGGTTTTTGGCGCATTTTCCGATGGCATGCTAAGTGCTAAATGCTCTCTGCCTATCAAGATCAGCAGCGAGCACATCATGAACTTCTATAACGAGATGTATGCAGCAGACGGCGAGGTCCGGGCGCATTACCGCGCCTACGCCGAGTGGCTTGAAACAACCCCGGCTGAGCGCATCGAGCGCAAGCGGGCCGAAGCCGACCTCGCCTTTCACCGCGTCGGGATCACCTTCGCAGTCTATGGCGAAGAAGCCGGCAAGGAGCGTCTGATTCCCTTCGATATCGTGCCGCGGATCATTCCGGCAGCGGAATGGAAGGCGCTGGAATCCGGGATGCGCCAGCGGGTGCGCGCCCTCAACCTGTTCCTGTGGGACATCTACCACGATCAGGAAATTCTCAAGGCCGGCATCATCCCGGCCGAGCAGGTACTGAACAATGCCCAGTACCGGCCGGTGATGCAGGGCGTCGACGTGCCGGGCGGGGTTTATGCCCACATCGCCGGGGTTGACGTGGTGCGTGCCGGCGCCGGCGAGTTCTACGTGCTGGAGGACAACTTGCGCGTGCCTTCCGGCGTCTCGTACATGCTCGAAGACCGCAAGATGATGATGCGCCTGTTCCCCGAGCTGTTCGCCCGGCACAAGGTGGCGCCGGTCCAGCACTACCCCGACCTCTTGCTGGAAAAGCTGCGCGCGGTGGCGCCCAACGGCGTCAACGATCCGACAGTAGTGGTACTGACGCCCGGCGCCTACAACTCAGCCTACTTCGAACATACTTTCCTGGCGCAGCAGATGGGGGTTGAGCTGGTCGAAGGCCGCGACCTGTTCGTCAAGGATGAAGTGGTATACATGCGCACCACCCAGGGGCCGCAGCGGGTCGATGTGATCTACCGCCGGATTGACGACGACTTCCTCGATCCGCTCGCCTTTCGTCCCGACTCCGCGCTGGGCGTACCCGGCCTGCTCAAGGCCTACCAGGCGGGCAACGTGACCCTGGCCAATGCCATCGGTACCGGGGTCGCCGACGACAAGTCGATCTATCCCTACGTGCCGGAGATGATCAAGTTCTACCTCGGCGAGGAGCCGAAGCTGAACAACGTCCCGACCTACATGTGTCGCAAGCCCGACGATCTCAAGTACGTGCTGGCACATCTGCCTGAACTGGTCGTCAAGGAAGTGCACGGCGCCGGCGGCTACGGGATGCTGGTCGGCCCGGCGGCGACGCCCGATCAGATCGAGCACTTCCGGCAGTTGCTGCTGAGCAAGCCGGACGGCTACATCGCGCAGCCGACGCTGGCGCTGTCGAATTGTCCGACCTTTGTCGAGGAAGGCATCGCGCCGCGCCACCTCGACCTGCGGCCCTTCGTCCTGTCGTCGGGCAAGTGTATCCAGATGGCGCCGGGCGGACTGACGCGAGTGGCGCTGACCAAGGGCTCGCTGGTGGTCAATTCGTCGCAGGGCGGCGGGACCAAGGATACCTGGGTGCTGGAAGACTGAGTTTAGGGAGAAAGAAAATGCTGAGCCGTACCGCCGACCATCTGTTCTGGATGGCACGCTATATCGAACGCGCCGAAAACCTGGCCCGCCTGCTCGACGTCACCTGGCAGATGTCGCTGGTGCCGCAGCCCGAGGCTGCCGCCAATCAGAACTGGCAGGCCGTGCTGACCCTGAATAGCCTGGATGCCGTGTTTGCTGCGCGCTATGCCACGGTCAACGCTGAAAATGTGCTGAAATTCATGGTGACCGACGCCGAAAACCTCTCGTCGATCTACAGTTGCCTGCGCCTGGCCCGCGAAAACGCGCACGCGGTGCGCGGCACGCTGACCGCCGAAATGTGGGAAACGATCAACGCAACCTGGCTGGAAGCACGCGACAAGGGCTTCGAGCAGTTGTTCAACGCCGGCATCGGCGAGTTTTTCGAGTGGGTCAAGATGCGCTCCTCGCTCTCGCGCGGGACCACGCTCGGCACCTTGTTGCAGGACGAGGCCTACCACTTCATCCGTCTCGGGACCCTGCTTGAACGCGCCGACAACACCGCCCGCATCCTCGACGTCAAATATCACGTCCTGCGGCCGCAGGACGACAGCGAAGGAGCGACCGATTTTTACCAGTGGGGGGCCCTGTTGCGCTCGGTATCGGCCTTTGAGGTCTATCGCAAGGTGTACCGCGACGTGATCACCCCGGGGCGGGTTGCCGAATTGCTGATCCTCAAGGATGACATGCCGCGCTCGCTGCATTTCTGTCTCAACGGTGTGATCAAGAATCTCGAACTGGTCGCCAACCGGCTGTCCGGCGAGACCCAGCGCCAGGCCGGGCTGCTGCATGCGCAGCTGCACTACGGGCGGATCGAGGATATTCTCGAACACGGCCTGCACGAATGGCTGACCGATTTCATGGACCGCATCTACGCGCTTGGCGACGGCATCAGCCGCGACTTCCTGGTTCCGATGGAGGAGGCGGCATGACTTACTGCGTTGCCATGCGGCTGGATGCAGGCCTGGTCTTTCTCGCCGATTCGCGAACCAATGCCGGCGTCGATCACATCAATACCTACCGCAAGATGCACGTCTTCGAAAAGCCGGGCGAGCGGGTGCTGGTGCTGATGAGCTCGGGCAATCTGGCGATTACCCAGGCTGTGGTCAATACCCTGCGCGAACGGCTGGAGGCGCGGCGCGGCGCGAGCCTGTACCGGGCCAAGAACATGTTCGAGGCGGCCAAGCATGTTGGCGACTGCCTGCGCGAAGTGCATGAGCGCGATGCGGCAGCGCTGCAAAAATTCGGCATGGAATTCGCGGCCGCGCTGATCCTTGGCGGCCAGATCGGGGGCGAGGAACCGCGCCTGTTCAATATCTATGCTGCTGGCAATTTCATCGAGATCCAGCGCGAGACACCGTATTGCCAGATTGGCGAGGCCAAGTACGGCAAGCCGATCATCGACCGGGTGATCGCGCCCTCCACCTCGCTGGATGAGGCGGCCAAATGCGCCTTGATCTCGATGGACTCGACCATCCGCTCCAACCTTTCGGTCGGCCTGCCGCTCGATCTCGTGCTGTACGAGCGCGATAGCCTGAGTCTTGGCCGGCAGGTGCAGATCACCCAGGAAAGCCCCTACTACGGGGCCATTCGCCGCCAGTGGGGAGAGCATCTGCGGCAGGGCTTTGCCGCCTTGCCCGACATCGACTGGGCCGCTCTCTAGTCGTCGTTCCCCGTTCGTTCCCGGCACGCACCGGCGGCTTCCGGTGCGTGCGGATTGATTCGCTTGTTGAAGGAGAGCCGCCGTGTCGATCCACGTTGCACTCAATCACCTCACCCGCTACCGCTATGACCATCTGATCAACCTCGGACCGCAGGTGATTCGCCTGCGCCCCTGTCCCCATGCGCGTACTCGCGTTCTATCGTATGCGCTCAAGGTCCAGCCGGAACCCCACTTCATCAACTGGCAGCAAGACCCGCAGGGCAACTGGCTGGCACGCCTGGTGTTTCCGGAAAAAACCCGCGAATTCTCGTTCGAAGTCGATCTGGTAGCCGAGATGGCGGTGTTCAATCCCTTCGACTTCTTCCTCGAAGCCTCGGCTGAGCACTTTCCCTTCGTCTACGAGCCCTGGCAGCGGCACGAGCTGACCCCCTTTCTCTACCAGTTGCCGGCAACTCCGCGCTTTGTCGCCTACCTGGCAGAAATCCCGCGCACGCGGACGCCGACCGTTGATTTCCTGGTTAATCTCAACGCCCGCCTGCAGCGCGACATCAGTTACACCATCCGCCTCGAACCGGGGGTGCAGACACCGGAAGAAACCCTGGAAAAACGTTCCGGTTCCTGCCGCGACTCGGCCTGGCTGCTGGTGCAACTGCTGCGTCACCTCGGCCTGGCGGCGCGTTTCGTCTCCGGCTACCTGATCCAGCTGACCGCCGACCAGAAGTCGCTCGACGGCCCGAGCGGTCCGCCGGCCGACTTCACCGATCTGCATGCCTGGTGCGAGGTCTATCTCCCGGGGGCGGGCTGGGTCGGTTTCGACCCGACTTCCGGGCTGCTCGCCGGCGAGGGGCATATTCCGGTGGCGTGCACGCCGGAGCCGGCCTCGGCGGCACCGCTGACCGGTGGCCTCGACGCCTGCGAGGTCGAATTCGAGCACGCGATGACGGTCAGCCGCATCCACGAGTCGCCGCGCGTTACCAAGCCTTACCGCGACGATCAATGGCAGGCGATTCTTGAACTCGGCGACGCGGTCGACCGCCGTCTCGGCGAACTCGACGTGCGCCTGACCCAGGGCGGCGAGCCGACCTTCGTCGCGCTCGACGATCCGGATGGCGCCGAGTGGAATACCGATGCGCTCGGGCCGCGCAAGCGCCTGCTTGCCGCCGACCTGTTCCACAAGCTGCGCGCCGAATACGCGGCGCAGGGGCTGATGCATTTCGGGCAGGGCAAGTGGTATCCCGGCGAGCAGTTGCCGCGCTGGAGCCTGAACTGCTTCTGGCGCCGCGACGGCCAGCCCTTATGGCAGGACCCGGCGCTCTATGCCGACGAGAAGATCGATTACGGCCACAGCGCGGAAACCGCGCAGCGCTTCCTGAGCCGGTTGGCGGCCAAGTTACGGCTCGATCCGCAATTCGTTTTTCCGGCTTACGAAGACGCCTTTTATTACCTGTGGCGTGAACGTCGCTTGCCGATCAACGTCGACCCGCTGGCTTCGAATCTCGATGACCCGCTGGAGCGCGAGCGCCTGGCGCGGGTTTTTGGCCAGGGGCTGGCGCAGGTGGTCGGGCAGGTACTGCCCCTGCGCAAGAATGCCGCCGGCTCTTGGGAAAGTGGTGCGTGGTTCCTGCGCAGCGAACGCTGCTACCTGCTGCCCGGCGATTCGCCGCTCGGCTACCGTTTGCCGCTCGATTCGCAGCCCTGGGTAACGGCAGCCGATTACCCCTGGCAGCACGCGCCCGACCCCTTCGCACCGCGTCAGCCGTTGGCCAGCGCGGCAGCGATCCGGCAGCAGTTTGCGGCGGCGCCGAGTACCGGTGCAACGGCGGTCGACGCCGGAACGGCCTGCGCGGCAGCAAGTGTCGCGGGGGGCGCATCGACGATGTCGGCTGGTGCTCCGCAGCCGGGCCAGTCGGCGCCCGGAATTGTGCGCCTGGCGCTGTGTGCCGAGGCACGGCACGGGCGCCTGCACATTTTCATGCCGCCGACCGAGCGGCTGGAGGACTACCTCGAACTGCTGGCAGCGGTCGAAGCCACTGCCGCCGAACTGCAGACGCCGGTGATTATCGAAGGCTACGAGCCGCCGGCCGATCCGCGTCTGGCGCATTTCCGGGTGACGCCGGACCCTGGCGTGATTGAGGTCAATATCCATCCCGCCGCCAGCTGGCGCGAACTGGTGGCGCAAACCACCCACCTGTACGACGCGGCGCGCGAGTCGCGGCTGATCAGCGAAAAATTCATGCTCGACGGTCGCCACACCGGCACCGGCGGCGGCAACCATTTCGTGCTTGGTGGCGCGACTCCGGCCGATTCGCCCTTCCTCCGTCGGCCGGACCTGCTGGCCAGCCTGATCGCCTACTGGCACAACCACCCCAGCCTGTCCTACCTGTTCTCCGGCCTGTTCATCGGCCCGACCAGCCAGGCGCCGCGCGTTGATGAGGCGCGCAACGACAGTCTCTACGAACTGGAAATCGCTTTCCGCCAGTTGCCCGAGGCCGGGCAAAATGTGCCGCCCTGGCGGGTCGACCGTGTGTTGCGCAATTTGCTGATCGACGTTACCGGCAACACCCACCGTGCCGAGTTCTGCATCGACAAGCTGTATTCGCCCGATGGCCCGGCCGGCCGCCTCGGCCTGCTTGAACTGCGCGCCTTCGAAATGCCGCCGCACGCGCGCATGTCGCTGACCCAGCAACTCCTGTTGCGGGCACTGCTCGCGCGTTTCTGGGAAACCCCGTACAAGCCGGCGCGGCTGGCCCGCTGGGGCAGCGAACTGCACGACCGCTTCATGCTGCCGCACTTCGTCGAGCAGGATTTTGCCGAAGTGATCGGCGAACTGCAGGCGGCTGGTTATCCGCTGCAGCTCGACTGGTTCGCGCCGCATTTCGAATTCCGCTTCCCGCGCCACGGCGAGTTCAATCTGCGCGGCATCGCCTGCGAATTACGGCATGCGCTCGAACCCTGGCATGTGATGGGCGAAGAGGGGGCGGTTGGCGGCACTGTGCGCTATGTCGATTCCTCGGTCGAACGCTTGCAGCTCAAGCTGAGCAACCTGCCGCCCGACCGTTATGTGCTGACCTGCAACGGCGTCGCACTGCCCCTGCACAACACCGGTACCGTCGGCGAATATGTGGCCGGCGTCCGCTACCGCGCCTGGCAGCCGGCAGCCTGCCTGCACCCGACCATCGGCGTGCACGCGCCGCTGGTCTTCGATCTGGTCGATACCTGGAGCGGCCGTTCGCTGGGCGGTTGTCAGTACCACGTCGCGCACCCCGGCGGGCGCAATTACGCCCACTTCCCGGTCAATGCCTTCGAGGCCGAAAGCCGCCGCCTGGCCCGCTTCTTCCGCTTCGGCCATACGCCGGGACCGGTCAGCGTCGAAGCGCCGGTGCGTAGCGCTGAGTACCCGCTGACGCTGGATCTGCGTCGCTGCGGGTGAACAAAAAAAGGGGTTTTTCACGGTCGACCGTGAAAAACCCCTTTTTTTGTCGCCGCGCCGGCCTTAGCCGCGGCGACTCGCCTCAGGAAGCAGCCTGCCAGCCGCCGCCGAGGGCTTTGAACAGGCCGACCGCTGCCGCCAGGCGGGCCTGGCGGGTGGCGATCTGCTGCAGTTGCGAGTCGTTCAGCGTCCGCTGCGCGTCGAGCACTTCGAGGTAGCCGGCGTGCCCGGCGCGGTAGCGCAGGTCGACCAGGCGCAGGGTTTCGCGGGCCTGGTCGACGCGGACCTGCTGCGCCTGTTCGGCGGCGGCTTGTTCGCGGCTGTTGACCAGCGCGTCGCGGACATCCTTGTAGGCGCCCTGCAGGGTGTTTTCCCAGGCGATCAGCGATTGTTCGTTGACTGCCTTGGCCTGGTCGACGCGGGCCTCGGTGCGGCCAAAATCGAGCAGCGGCATGAGCAGGTTGAGGCCCAGCCCCCAGGTGCCGGCACCGGCGGCGAAGAGGTCGCCGAGCGCCTTGCTCTCGCTGCCGTAGCTGCCGGTCAGCGTGAATTTCGGGTAGTAGCCGGCCTTGGCCAGGCCGATCCCGGCGTTGGCGGCGATCAGCTTCTGTTCGGCTTCGCGCACGTCCGGCCGGCGTTCGACCAGTTGCGCCGGCAAACCGGCCGGCGGCAGCGGCGGCAGCGGCAGCAGTTGCGGGTCGGCGCTGGCCGGCGGCGCAATTCGCAGCGCCGGGTTGCCGCTCAGCAGGGCCAGCTGGTGCTCGCCGAGGGCCCGCTGGCGGCGCAGTTCGATCACCTGGGTTTCGGCCGCGGCGAGGGCGCCGCTGGCCTGGTGCAGGTCGACCGGCGAACCGAGGCCGGCATCGACGCGTTTCTTGACCAGGTCTAGCGCCTGTTGCCGGGTCGCCAGGGTTTCCTGGCTGACCGCCAGTTGCGCGTCGGTGGCGCGCAGCGTCAGGTAGGCGTTGGCGACCAGCCCGGCAACCGAGAGGCGGACCGCATCGCGGCCGTAGCGGCTGGCCAGCAATTGTGCCTGCGCCGCTTCGTCGCTGCGGCGGACGCGGCCCCAGACATCGAGCTCGTAGGACACGGCCAGGCCGGCAGTCCGGCTCTGGCGGATCTGCGGCATCGCCGGCGAGTAGGTCGCCGATTTGCCGCTGACCTTGTTGCTGCTGCTGCCGGCCTGCAGGTTGATGCCCGGGTACAGCTCGGCGCCGGCTTCGCGGGCGGCGGCATCGGCCTGCGCGACGCGGGCGACGGCGAGGCGCAGGTCGGCGTTCTTCTGCAGTGCCTGTTCGATCAGCTCGTTGAGCGCCGGATCGTTGAAAAACTGCCACCAGCGGGCGTCGACCGTGGCAGTCGTCACTTCGGCTTCGGCGGGCGCCGGGCCGAACAAGGCCGGCAACAGGTTGGCCGGGCGCAGGTAGTCGGGGCCGACGGCACAGCCGCCGAGGGCGCCGGCCGCGAGCAGCGCGGCCAGGGATTTCAGCAAGCGGGTATTCATGCGTTTTCCTCCTCGCTGGCGAGGTGCGAAGGATCGATCTGTTTGCCGCGTTCCAGCCACTTGAAGAACAGCGGCACGAAAATGGTCGCGACGAAGGTGGCGGCGAGCATCCCGCCGAAGACGCCGGTACCCATCGACTGACGGGCGGCAGCGCCGGCGCCGCTGGCCTTGACCAGCGGGAAGACGCCGAGGATGAAGGCGAGCGAGGTCATCACGATTGGCCGCAGGCGCAAGCGGGCGGCTTCCAGCGCGGCGTCGACGACGCTCTTGCCTTCGGCGTACTTCTGCGCGGCGAACTCGACGATCAGGATCGCGTTTTTCGACGCCAGCCCGATCAGCACCACCAGACCGATCTGGAAGTAGATGTCGTTGGGCATCCCGCGCAGCCAGATCGCCGCCAGGGCGCCGAGCAGCGCGAAGGGCACGGCCATCACCACCGCCAGCGGCAGCGACCATTTCTCGTACTGGGCGGCGAGGATCAGGAAGACCATGATGATTGCGAAGCCGAAGGCCTGCAGGGAGGAGCCGGCACTGCGCTTTTCCTGGAAGGCCTGGCCGGTCCAGGCGATGGTGTAGCCATCGGGCAGGGTGGCGGCGGCGACTTCCTCGACGATCTTGATCGCGTCGCCGGAGCTGATGCCGGGCTTGGAGTCGCCCATCACCTTGCCGGCGATGAAACCGTTGAAGCGCTCGACCTGTTCCGGACCGACCACGCTATTGACCTTGCTGATTGCCGACAGCGGAATCATCGCGCCGGTATTGGCGCGGACATAGACCTTGCCGATGTCGTCCGGCTTCATCCGGTAATTGGCTTCGGCCTGCAACTGCACGCGGTAGACGCGCCCGGCCTTGTTGAAGTCGTTGACGTAGAGCGCGCCCATGGTGCTCTGCAGCGTGGTGTACACGTCGGCGAGCGGGATGCCGAGGGCCAGCGCCTTGGCCTCGTCGACCTCGACGAAGAGCTGCGGCACGGTCGGCCGGAAGAAGGTCGAGATGCGGGTGAATTCCTGCCGCTTCTGCAATTCGGCGATGAAGCCCTGAACCACTTCGTTGAGCTTCTTGGCATCGCCGTCGACGCGGTTCTGGACATAGACTTCGAAACCGCCGGCGGTGCCCAGGCCCATGATCGGGGGCGGGTTGAAGACCAGGCCGAGACCTTCCGGCTGGCTCATGCCGATGCCCATGAACTTGCCGGCCAGATCCTGCGCCTTGGCGTCGCGTTCTTTCCAGTCCTTGAGCGGGATGAACATGGTACCGGCGTTGGGCTTGTTGCCACCGCCGATCAGGTCGAAGCCCGAGACGACGAAGGTATGCTTGACCGCCGGGTCCTTGGCGATGATGGCGCGGGTCTGCTCGCCCATCCGTTCGGTCCGCTTCAGCGTGGCGCCGTCGGGCAGCATCAGCGCCGAGATCAGGTAGCCCTGGTCTTCGGCCGGCACGAAGCTGCCGGGGATGATCTTGAAGAACGCTACGGTCGACGCGATCACCAGGGCAAAAACCGTGGTCCCGACAATCCAGTGGCGGAGGATGAAATCGACGCCGCGCGTAAAGGCGTTGGTAAAACGCTCGAAAGCGCGGTTGAACGGGGCGAACAGCTTGTTCTCGGTATGCTGCGCCTTGAGTAGCAGGGCGCACAGCGCCGGGGTCAGGGTCAGCGCGACGACGCCGGAGAGGACCACGGCGACAGCGACGGTGACCGCAAACTGCTTGTAGAGCTGGCCGGCGATACCGCCGAGGAAGGCAACCGGAACGAATACCGCGCACAGCACCAGCACGATCGCAATCAGTGCGCCCTGCACTTCGTGCATCGCCTTGATTGCGGCCTGGCGCGGCGGCAGCTTTTCTTCGGCCATCAGGCGTTCGACGTTTTCCAGGACGACGATCGCGTCATCGACCACGATCCCGATTGCCAGCACCATCGCGAACAGCGTCAGGGTGTTGATCGAGAAGCCGAACAGCCATAGGCCGGCGAAGGTGCCGATCAGCGAAATCGGTACCGCGACCATCGGGATCAGCGTCGCGCGCCAGCTTTGCAGGAAGAGGTACACCACCGCCAGCACCAGCACCATCGCTTCGACCAGGGTCTTGACCACTTCGTCGATCGAGGCCGAGACGAAGCGGGTGGTGTCGAAGGGGATGACGTAACCCATGCCTTCGGGGAATTTCTGCTTCAGTTCCTGCATCTTGCCGCGCACGCGCTCGGCGACTTCCAGCGCGTTGGCGCCGGTTTGCAGGAAGACGCCCATGGCGATGGTCGGTTGCCCGTCGAGGGTCACGCTCTGGTCGTAGCTGTAGGCCCCGAGTTCGATCCGGGCAACGTCCTTGAGGCGCAGCAGGCCACCGGGGCCGGAACTGCGGATGACGATGTTGCCGAACTCTTCCGGCGTCAGCAGGCGGCCCTTGGCGGTCACCGTGTACACCAGTTGCTGGTCGCTCGGCGCCGGTTCCTGGCCGATCTTGCCGGCGGCGTTCTGGGCGTTCTGTGCCTTGATCGCGTTCGACACGTCGCTGGTGGTCAGGCCCAGTTGCGCGAGGCGGTCGGGCTTGAGCCAGACGCGCATCGAGTAGTCCTGCGCGCCGAAGATGGTGACGTCGCCGACTCCCTTCAGCCGCTTCAGTTCGTCGACGATGTTGAGGCTGGCGTAGTTCGACAGGAACAGGGTGTTGTACTTGCCCTGTTCGGAATCGAGCGCAACCACCTGCAGGATGTCGTTCGAGCGCTTCTGCACGATCACGCCGTTGCGCCGGACTTCTTCCGGCAGGCGTGGTTCAGCGGCCTTGACCCGGTTATTGACGTTGACCGCCGCCATGTCCACATTGCTGCCGACATCGAAGGTGGCGGTAATCGTCACCGTGCCGTTGGCGGTGGCCGACGAGGTGAAATAGGAGAGGCCTTCAACCCCGTTCAACTGCTCCTCGATCGGGGCGGCAACGGTCTTGGCCAGGGTTTCGGCGGAGGCGCCCGGGTAGGTGGCGTTGATCAGCACCGTCGGCGGCGCGATTTGCGGATATTGCGCAATCGGCAGCACTTGCGAGGCGACCAGCCCGGCAATCACGATGATGATCGAGATGACCGACGCGAAAATCGGCCGGTTGATGAAGAATTTCGACATGCTCGCTCCTTAGCCCTGCTTTGCGCCCGGCTTGTCACCGGTCGGCTGGCTGGCGCCTTCTCCGGACTTGGCGCTTGCCTTGCCCGGCTCACCGCCGGCGGCAGCCGGTGCCTGACCGGCAGGTACTGCGTCCTTGGCCGCGACCGGCATGCCCGGCTTGAGCTTCATCAGGTTGTCGGTGATCACCTGGTCGCCGTTCTTCAGGCCGCCGAGGATGATCCAGTCCTTGCCCTGCCATTCGCCAGTCTGCACCGGGCGCGGCGCCACCTTGCCTTCGCCATCGATGGTCATCACCAGCGCGCCCCGGTCGGTCTGGATCACCGCCGCCTGCGGCACCAGGAAGAGGCCGTCGCGCTCGCCGGTGACCAGGCGGATGCGGACGAACTGGCCAGGCAGCAGGCGCTGTTCGGGGTTGGCGAATTCGGCGCGCAATTGCTGGGTGCCGAGCGTGGTGTCGATGTTCGAGGCCAGGAAGTTGAGCTTGCCCGGCTGTTCATAAACACTGCCATCGGCCAGCACCAGTTCGACCTTTTTCACGTCCTTGTTGGTGACCCGGCGGGCGGGCAGGCGGGCGAGGTCGCTGTCGCCGAGACTGAAGCGGACCCAGATCGGGTTGCTCTGATACACCGAGGTGAGCAGGCTGTCGGCGCTGCCGGTGCCGATCAGGTTGCCTTCGGAGCGAACGGCGCGGCCGCTGGTGCCGGCCACCGGGGCGGTGACCGTGGTCCAGGCCAGGTTCAGTTCGGCTTGCTTGAGCGCGGCCTGTGCCTGGGCATCGGCCGAAACCGCATCGTCGTATTCCTTCTGGCTGATCGCCTTGGCCTCGGCCAGCCCCTTGAGCCGGCTGGCTTCGCGGCGGGTCTGGTCGGCGCGGGCCCTGGCCTGTTCGAGCGCGATTTCGTAGGGGGCGCGATCAATCTGAAACAGCGCTTGCCCAGCCTTGACCGGGTCGCCTTCCTGATACAGGCGCTTGACCAGGATGCCACCGACACGGGCCCGCACTTCGCTCTCGCGGGCGCCTTCGGTCTGGGCCATGACTTCGATCCAGGTCGGCAGCCGCTGGCTTTCCACCTTGACGATGCTGACCGGTAGCGGGCCCTGCGGCGGCTTGCCGGCAGGTGCCTGCGACTGGCCGCAGCCAGCGAGCAGGGCGCTGCTCAGCACCAGCGCCGTGGCTAGATGAAGGAAGGGCGGACGGACGGAGGAAAAGGGGGGCATGGACGAACTCCGGGGAGAAATATTGCGCCTATTATAAACATACAAGGATGTATGTTTGTTGTTTCAAAGCGTAACAAGTTCGTTTAAGATGCGCGCCGAACTCGGGACGTTCCCGCGAAAAGGAATTATCTTGGTCAGGAAAACCCGCGAAGAAGCGGAAAAAACCCGCAAACAGATTGTCGATGCCGCGCGTGCGGTCTTTCACCGTTGCGGCGTCAGCCGTTCGACGCTGGAGAAGATCGCGCAGGAGGCTGGTGTTACCCGCGGGGCCGTATACTGGCACTTCAAGGACAAGGCCGAGTTGTTTTTCGCCGTGCGCGAGGACATCTTCGTGCCCTTGCTCGAACGCACCGATTCAATCCTGTTTTCTGAGGCTTACGGCGATCCGCTCGATGCCATCCAGGCTTCGCTGCAGGAATTTTTCCGGGTTCTCGACGATTGCGCGGTGGTGCGCGAGGTTTTCGAAATCATGATCCTGCGCTGTGAATATGTGCAGGAGTTTGCCGGGGTTCAGGAAGAGGTCAATCGTCCGGCGATCGATTTTCTGGCCAAGATCGAGCGCATGTATGTGCGCGCCGCCGAGCGGCGTACCTTGCGCGCCGGTCTTGATCCATTTGCTGCGGCCCGCGACACCTGGGCCTTCACCAGCGGCCTGTTGCATCTGGCGCTGGAGTGCAGGCTGGAAGAAAACCTGGCCACCAATATCGGGCAAATGATCGTTTCACACATGGCTTTGCGCCGGGCCTGAGCCCGGTCGCTACCGCTGCCAGCGCTTGATCGCGGCGAAAAGCTGCTCGGCGACGACCGGCTTGCTGAGGAAGTCATCCATCCCGGCGGCGGCGCATTGTTCACGGTCGTTTTCAAAGGCGGCGGCGGTCAGCGCGATCACCGGCAGGTGTGGCAAGTGTTCTGTGGCTTCCCTCTGGCGCAAGGCGCGGGTGGCGCTGTAGCCGTCCATCACCGGCATCTGGCAATCCATCAGTACCAGGCTGAACGGCCCGGTGGCCAGTTGTGCCAGCGCCTGTTCGCCATCTTCGGCTTCGCTGACCGCGAAGCCATGTTTTTCAAGCAGGGTGCGTACCACCTTGCGGTTGACCCGGTTGTCATCAACCAGCAGGATCGCTGCTGGCGGGGGGCTCGGAGCTTCGCTCGCTGGCGGGGCCGATGAAACCGGACTGAGGTCGGCGCTGGCATTGCCCGGCGGGGCCGGGAGGGTGAAGGTGAAGCAGGTGCCGCGTCCGGGTTCGCTGTCGAGTTCGATCTCTCCCCCCATCAATTGCAGCAGGTTGCGACTGATTGCCAGCCCCAGGCCGGTGCCGCCATAGCGGCGGGTGAATGAGTCGTCGACCTGCGAGAACGGCTGGAACAGGGCCGCCTGCTTGTCCGGCGGGATGCCGATGCCGCTGTCGCAGACGCTGAAACGCAGACCGTTGCCGGCGGGGGCGTCGCAGACCTGCAGGCGGATGCCCCCCTGTTCAGTAAATTTGACTGCGTTATTGACCAGGTTGATCAGGATCTGGCGCAAACGCAACGGATCGCCCCGATAGCTGGAAAAATGCAATGAGCCGATGTCGACCGTGATGCTGAGGCCTTTCTTGCCGGCTGCATCGGCGAAGAGCTGGGCGCTTTCGTGCAGCAGTTGCTCGGGGTGGAAATCGGCTACCTGCAGTTCCATGCGGCCGGCCTCGATTTTCGAGAGATCGAGGATGTCGTTGAGCAAGGTTTGCAGGCTGAGCCCCGAGTGGTTGATGGTCTGCGCGTAGTCGATTCTTTCCTGATCGGTGATGTCCGGCATCATCAGGATTTGCGCCATTCCGAGCACGCCGTTGAGGGGGGTTCGCAGTTCGTGGCTCATCACCGCGAGAAACTGGCTCTTGGCCCGGTTGGCCGCGTCGGCGGCGTCGCGTGCCCGGCGCAGTTGCTCGGCGTTTTCGATCTGCTGCCGCCAGTAGTCGCCGAGCAGCCGCATGGCGAACAGCGATGCGGCGAGAAAAATTAGCGCGACGGCGATGTAACGGTCGCGCTGGTCGCGCCAGCTGGCCAGGTATTCATCTTCGGCGAGTCCGGCGACGACGATCCAGTCGGCGCTCGAAAGGCGGTGGAAGGTGTGAATTCTGGCGATGCCATCGGAAGTGTTGCTGGCTTTATAGCTGCCGGCTTGCTGTCCACTGCCGAGCAGGGAGCGAAATTCCGGCGAGACCTTGGCGTTGCCGACCTCGCCGGCGGGGCCCGCTGCTTCGGGGTAACGGGTGATCAGACGGGCCTGGTGGTCGCGCAGAATCAGGGAGCCGTGGCGACCCATTTCCAGTTCGGCAAACAGCCGGGTCAGTTCCGCGATCCGGATGGTGGCATAGACCATGCCGCCAAAGTTGCCCCGGCGATCTTCAAGCCGATAGGCAAGGGCGGTAATCCATTTTCCGGTGACCCGGCTGATCACCGGCTGTCCGAGGCAACGGCGGGCCTTGTCGCCATCGCGGGTACAGCGGAAATAGTCGCGGTCGGCCAGATTGGCCAGCGTGTGCTGATTGACTCCCTGACCGTAGCGGATGTTGCCCGCTGCATCGGTGATGCGCAGGCCGTCCAGTTCGGGCAGGCGGGCCTGCAGGCGGCTGAGGTAGGTGTCGAGTGCTGCCGGGTCGATGCCGCCGGCGGCTTGCTGGCGTTCGAATTCGTCGCGTCCGCTGCGCAGCGCAAGGTCGATGCTGCGCAGCTTCTCGGTCAGGTTTTGTTCCAGGATGGTGGCCAGATTCTGGGTCTGTACCAAGGCCCGCTGTTCCTGCAGCTGGCGGCTTTCGAACAGCGAGTAGGCAACCAGTGCGATGACAAACAGGTTGGCGACTACAACCAGCAGAGGGAGCAACCAGCGGAGGGTGTTTTCGTTTTTCAAGCCTCGACTCGCGACGGGACGGTGCAGGGAGCGTAGGCGGGAGGCCCGGCGGTTACCGCACAAGGGTGGAATTATAAAACGCCGGCGGGATAGGCGCCCACTGATTGAACGAACAGGGCGGCGGCCGTTTCAGTGCAGACGGTCGCTGTCGGCGCGGTTGAGTTCGTCGCGGTAGATCCCGGTCGGTGCCGGCTGGCTGCTGGCAAAACACAGTACTTCGACATTGGCCAGCGGCTTGCCCTTGTGCAGCACCTCGACCGCGCAGCGGCCATAGACGCTCTCGATGGTCGCCAGCAGGTTGCGGGCGAACGGCGTTTCCAGCTTGCCGTCGAGGATCAGGTTGGCGAGCACCGCGCCGTTGCCGTCGCGCAGCACGCGGCGCAGCCCGACCCAGAATTCGCGGGTAACCAGGTGGCTGGGAATCGAGGTGTGCGAGCTATAGACATCGACCACCACCGCGTCGAAACGGCGCTCGCTGGCGGCGACGAAGCGGCGCGCATCATCGACGATGAATTCGCCAGCGGCCGGGCGCTTGAGGAAATCGCGCTCGGCGATGCGGCGGATGGCTGGGTCGATATCGACATAGGTATAGCGATTGTCCGGGTCGGCCAGCGACAGCGTGAAGCCGCCGGCGCCGAGAACCAGGATCTCGCGCTCGCGGAAGCCGAGTTCGTCGCGCAGTACCCGGCGCAGATGCTCGACATAGCGGGTGGTGCGCGGCGGCTCGCTATCGTCGAGCAGCGAGGCGACCGACTGGTTGACCTTGAAGGCGCGCGGATTTTGCTGCCCCGGCAGGTCGACCGTGGCAATCCGGTATTCGGCGTAGGCGGTGTCGGCATTGACCGCGTGTTGCAGATTGATCGCCAGGCTGGCGGCCACGGTCGACCCGGCGAGCAGCCAGAATTTGCCGTCGCGGCCGGCGAGCAGCAGCGCCCCGGCGGCGAGGCCGAGGGCACAGGCGAACACCGCCGAGGAAACGCCCAGCCACTGCATCATCCCCAGCGACAGCCCGAGCGAACCGAGGAAGGAACCGAGCGTGGACCAGTACAGCGCATTGCCGCTGGCCTCGCCGACCCGCTCGCTGGCGAGCAGGTTGGTCAGCACCGGCACCGTCTGCCCGAGCAGCCAGGCAATCGGGCACATCACGCCGCCGACGAAGGCGAGGTAGGCGAGCGGGGTCGGCTGCAAATGGCTAAAGGCGAGGTCGATCGCCGGGCCGGAGAGGCCGATCCCGGCCAGCGCCGCCGCCAGCAGGAAGTTGTTGCGCACCACCCGCCGGTAATCGCCGGCAATGCGTCCGCCGGCGGCGTAGCCGAGCGCCAGCGCGAGCAGGAAGAAACCGATGGTCGGCGCGGTGACGACAATCGCGCTGCCGACATGCGGCACCAGCCGGCGCAGGGCGATCACCTCGGCACCGAGCGAGCAGAAACCTTCGATGAAGACGATGGCGTAAATCAGGCGGGGAGACATGTCAGTTCCGGGGGCGGCGCGTCTTCTGCCACAGGCCGACGCTGAAGAAGGCCAGGCCCAGCCAGATCAGCGCAAAACTGAGCAGCCGCGCCGGTTGCAAGGCTTCGTCGAAGACGACGACGGCGGTGAGAAATTGCAGCGTCGGGTTGATGTACATCAGCATCCCGACGGTGGCCAGATCGAGGCGGCGGGTGGCGGCGGCAAAAAACAGCAGCGGCACGGCGGTCAGTACCCCGGCGCCGAGCAGGAAGGCCTGTTCGGCGAAAGTCACGGTCGACCCGGCGCCGAAGGCAAAAACCGCGTGCCCCTGGCTTGCCTGCCACAGCGTGTACGGCAGGCAGAAGGCCAGCATTGCCAGGGTTTCCAGCCACAGGCCGGGCAGCGCCTCGACCGGTACCCGCTTGCGCACCAGACCGTAGGTGCCGAAGGTTGCGGCCAGCGCCAGCGAGACCCAGGGCAGGCTGCCGAGCACCAGCACTTCGTGCAGCAGCGCAACCAGCGCCAGACCGACCGCGATCCATTCGTAGCGGCTCAGCCGTTCCTTGAGCACCAGCAGCCCGAGCAGCACATTGACCAGCGGGGTCAGGAAATAGCCGAGGCTGGATTCGATCACCAGCCGTTGTCCGACCGCCCACAGGAAAATCAGCCAGTTGCTGCCGACCAGCAGCGCCGCCAGCGCCAGCAGGCCGCAGTGGCGCGGCGATCTGAGCAGCGCCCGCACCTTGGGCCAGCCGCCGGTCAGCACCAGCAGCAGCGCGACGAACAGGCAGGCCCACAGCGCGCGGTGGCTGAGCACGTCGAGCGGCGGCACTGCCGCCAGCTGGTGGAAGTAGAGCGGGAAAAAGCCCCAGATGCCGTAGGCAGCGAGGCCGAAGGCAATCCCGGCGGCGCTCGGGCGCGAATTCATTGCGATTGCCGCATTTCAGGCCGCGTCGCGGGGGGCGGCGGCCTCCTCGCGGTGGAGCAGTGCCAGCGCTTCGGAACGGAAGTCGCGGCGGTAGAGCACGAGCAGGATCACGCAGGCGAGTACCGCCAGCACCCAGGGACTCAACAGCCAGCCGGAGGCCGCCAGCCCGAAGTAATAAGCGCGGATGCCGCGATTGAAATCGTCGCCGGCAAAATTGTTGGCCCCGGCGACCCGCTGCGCGTAGGCGTCGATCCCCGGCTCGCCCGGCTGGCCCTGCGGCGCCGCACCGACCAGAATCGAGAGCAGGTTGAACTGGCGCAACGACCAGGTAAATTTGAAATAGGCGAAGACGAACGAAGCGAGCACCAGCATTAGTTTGATCTCCAGCAGCTCGCGATTGCCGACGCCGCCGAAGGGCAGTTCGGCGGTAACGCTGATCAGCTTGTCGGAGGCGCCGAGCGCGGCGACCAGGCCGGCAATGATATAGATCGTGGTGTTGGCGTAGAACGAGACGCTGGTTACCAGGTTGCCGATCAGGCTTGAATCGGCGACCCGGTTTTCGCGCTCCAGCATCCGGTAGGCCCAGTCCAGCCGGTACAACTGCGTCGTCCGGGTCAGGCCGCGCGCGCCGTGCGGGCTGCGCTCGGCAAACCAAGCGTAACCGCCCCAACAGATGAAGAAAATGAGTAGTGCTGCCCAGTCGCCGGGAGAAAGATGAGGTAAAGCATGCATGGCGGCAGTGTGCCACAAAGCAGCGGCGGGTTTTTTGTGGTTTTCCGGGGTTGACCGTGGTCAGCGCGGCCGGAGCGCTGCGTTCTCCGGGCTGCCGGCGCAGACTCGTCCCCAGTTCCTGTGGATAAGTCTGTGGGCCGCGTGTTGGCCGGTCGCTACCTTTCCTTTAAGCACGGGCTTGGGCACGGTGCTGCCTATTGTTTAGGCAATGTGGCTGCGTTCACGGTCAACTGGCAAAAATGGCGGTTTTTCTGGTCGACCGTGCCTCTCAAGCTTGCCGACCCTCAGCGGCCGCCTGAAAGTGCGCTTCGGCCATCGCCAGCGCCGCCTGCCACAGCAGCGGTGCGCCGCGTTCGATCGGGGGCTGGCAGCGCTGCCTGATCTGGTCGAGGGTGGTGGCGCATTCGATCCAGGTGCCGCCGCCGGTTGCGGCGTTATGCAGCATCGGCTGGAAGCGGTCGAGCGCCTTGGCAAATTGGGCGTCGGCGCTGGCAGCGGCTTCGAATTCGTCCCACAGGGCGCGCAATTCGGCAGCCTGGGCGGCGGGCAGCAGGCCGAACAGGCGGGCGGCGGCCGCTTGTTCGCGTTCGGCCTGGCCAATATGGGTTTCTGGCAGGTGAAAAGGAACATCGCCCGCATCGATTTCGACAATGTCGTGAATCAGCAGCATCTTGACCACCCGTGCGAGGTCGACCGGGGCTGCGGCGTAATCGCGCAGGATTACGGCGTAGAGCGCCAAATGCCAGGAGTGCTCGGCGCTGTTTTCACGGCGTGAACGGTCGAGCAGGGGTGAGAGCCGGACAACATTCTTGAGGCGATCGATTTCCCTGAGGAAGGCGAGTTGTTTTTCCAGGTCGGGCGGCAGCATGGCGGGGGCGATGGGGTGAGAAGAAGGCGGAGTCTAGCAGAGCCTCGCCGGCTGCTTCGGCCGTCCCGTCCGGCGGCTGGTAGTAGCCGAATCGGGGCGCAGCGGGTAGAGTTCGCGTTTTTTTTCGTTCCAGAGCAGGATTGCATATGAAAATCGCCAAGCGCCGCACAACCTACCCCGCCATTTCGCTGCCTGCCGGGCTCGATGCGATTGTCGATGCCGAGGTGCAGGACAAGGGCTATAGCAACCACCCTGAGGCGATGAAAGAATTCAGCGCCTATCTGCGTCGCGCGGTGGCCTTTGAGCAGAAGCAGCGTTTCGGGCGCTGAGATCGAGGATCAAGGGCTGGGTTGTCCCCAAAAGCTGTGGGTAAGTCTGCGCATGGAATGTGGGTGCGCAGTGCAGTTCATTGATTCGCTGGAATTTTGTTCGCCTTGCCGGTTTTTTGGGCAATTTGCGTTGTCGCCCTGATCGGCTTCAACGGCGGTCGTTGCGGTGGTTGAACCAGGCAAAGAGCAGCGACAGGGCGACCAGCAGCCCGGCCCAGACGCTGGCAGGGAGTGCTGCCAGTTGTGTTACCCAGGTCTCGGCGTGGTCCCGCTCGCTGCGGAGCTGAGGCTGGCGGGCAGCGGTCGCCGGATTCTCGGGGGGCTTGGGCGGCGTTCCGGCCGCCGCCGGGGCGGGCACGGCTGGCTGATACGGGTGCTGGTATTGGGCGGTCAGGGTCAGTCCGTAGCGTGGCACGATCACCTGCGGCGGGTTGCCGACGTGGAAATTGAAGGGTAGCGAGACGCTTTCCAGTTGTTCGCCGTTGCGACGTACGCCAAGGACGGCAAAGTGCAGGTGCGGGCCGCTGGAGTAGCCGGTCGAACCGGCCAGCCCGATTACCTGCCCAGCAGCCACGTACTGGCCGCTGCTGACCCGGACGCCGCCCGGTGCCAGGTGGGCGTAGACCCCGATACTGCGATCCTCATGCAGGATTTTGACCAGATTGGCGCGGCTGAGCATGTCGGCCGTCTGGCGGCCGTCACTTTCGCCAGCCTCGGTGGCGATCACCCGGCCGCCGCGCGCGGCGACGATCGGGGTGCCTTCCGGCATCGGAATGTCGACCGCGTATTCGCTGTCCGGGCGGGTGTGGGTGCTGATCGGTCCGCCCGGCGCCTGGCCCAGGGTGAATTGCTGACCATCCAGCCAGGGCAGGCGGTAAAGGGTTTCCGTGGCATGGCGGGCATGGAAGTCGCCGAGCAGCCAGCGATACTGGGTGCGGAAGGAAAAGGCATGGCCCGGATGCGCGGCATAAACTTCGCCGAAGTCTACGCTGCCCCCGTTGGGCGGGACCACGACCAGTTGCGGAAAGCTGCGTTCGCTGGCCAGGTTGCGGCTATCGCTCAGGCTCAGGCTGAGTGATACCGGTGCCGGGCCAAGGTTGCGTGCCTGCAAGCGGTAACCGCGGGCAGTGCGCTGGTTATCGACGCTGAGTGGATAGGGGGGCGCCGCCGCCAGCAGCGCGGCTGGCAACATTCCGCCGAGCAGCAGGGCGGGCCGGAGGACGCCAAGCCCGGGCTGGAGAGGGATTGGCGGACGCGGGCTGGGGGTGAAGGGCGTCGGGCGCAGTTTGCGGTCGACCGGCGGTGTCGCCTGAAACCGGTGGCTCTGCATGGCTTAGGGCGGCGGGTTGCCGGTCGGCAGCCAACGTTCGAGGGCAGCCTTGAGTTGCTGCCAGTTGAGCGGTTTGACCAGATAGTCGTTCATGCCGCAGGCCAGGCAGCGTTCGCGATCGCCCTGCATCGCGTTGGCAGTCAGGGCAATGATTGGAATCCCAGCCTGTTGCTTGCCGCCGCGAATATTTTCGGTGGCTTCGAAGCCATCCATCACTGGCATCTGGCAATCCATCAGAACCAAGTCATAAGCTTGCTGCGCCAGCGCATCGAGTGCCTCGCTGCCGTTGTTGGCGATATCCACAGCCAGGCCGAACTTGGTCAGCAGGGCGCTGGCGACCTTCTGGTTGGTCGGATTGTCCTCGACCAGCAGGATGCGGCCGTTGCGCGGCAGGGCTTCGTCAATGCTGTGGCGGGTGATCAGTTCATGGTCGGTCGGGGCCGGGGTGGCGACGCGCTGGCGCAGGCTGGCCAGACTGTGCCAGAGATGTTGCTCCTTGATCGGTTTGCTCAGGTAGGCCGCAAATCCGGCCTGGCGCAGGCGCTCCGCATCGCCGCGCAGCGCCGCCGATGTCAGCATCACCAGATGTGCGGCGGCAAAGCGTGCATCGCTGCGGACAGCACGGCCCAGGGTCTCGCCGTCCATGCCCGGCATTTGCATGTCGAGCAGCAGGATTTCATAAGGGCTGCCGGCGGCATGGGCGCGTTCCAGCTCATCGAGCGCTGCGCTGCCGCCGTCGACACTGCTTACCGCGCAACCCCAGCGTCCGAGCAGGCGCAGCAGCAATTGCCGGTTGGTGGCATTGTCGTCGACAACCAGAATGCGGCAGCCTTCGAGGCAGTCGTGGGCGACTATCGGTGGGGCCGCCTGGGGGGCGCTCGCCACCGGACAGGGCAGGGTGAACCAGAAAGTCGATCCTTCGCCGAGGCGGCTGTCGGCACCGATTTCCCCGCCCATCATTTCGACCAGTCGCTTGCTGATCGACAGGCCCAGGCCGGTACCGCCGTATTGTCGGGTGGTCGAACTGTCGGCCTGGACAAAAGGCGAGAAGAGGTCGGCCAGTCGTTCTGGCGCGATGCCGATTCCCGAATCGCGGATTTCGAAGCGCAGCAACCAGTGGCCATCACGATTGGGGCGGCCGCTGACGTTCAGGCTGACTTCGCCGCGAGCGGTAAATTTGATGGCGTTGCCGAGCAGGTTGATCAGGACCTGGCGCAGACGCCCGGGGTCGCCGTGCAATTGTTCGGGCAGTTCGGGGGCCAGTTCGCAGATCAGCTCAAGCTGCTTTTCGTGCGCCCGGATGGCCATCAGGTCGCAGACCGACTCGACCAGTTTCGGCAGTTCGAAACGGATGGTTTCCAGATCGAGCTTGCCGGCCTCGATTTTCGAGAAATCGAGGATGTCGTTGATCACCGTCATCAGTGCATCACCGCTACTCTCGATCAGTTGGACATACTCCGCCTGTTCGTTGTCGAGTGGGGATTCGCGCAGCAGATGGGTCATTCCGATCACGCCGTTCAACGGGGTGCGGATTTCGTGACTCATGTTGGCGAGAAACTCGCTTTTTGCCCGACTGGCAGCTTCGGCGGCGAGACAGGCATGTTCGATTCGTTCTTCTGCCAGGCGGAAGCGGCGGGTCACATAGGCCGAGGTGGCGAGCAGCAGTACCGCGATCAGGCCGCCAATGGTCAGCAGTTGCAGGTGCAGCGGGCGCAGTTCCCGGTCAATGTCGTCCTGGTAGGCGGTGGCTCCGATGATCCAGCCCCAGGGCTCGAAGCGCGAATAGACCAGAATCTTTTCGCGCGGGCTGGTTTCACCGAGCGGTGTATTGCGCCAGGTATAGCGCAGGATGCCGTCGCCACGGGTGAACATCTCGTTGACCAGGCGCTGGGCTTCGGGGTTGTCCCGTTGCTGCAGGTAGAGAGGCTCGCCGGCCGGGTGGACGATCAGGCGGCCGGGCTGAAAGCGATAGTCGACCGCAAAAACGTAGCCACTTTCACCAATTCGCAGGGCCAGCATGCGTTCCTTGAGAGCGCTCAGGCCGTCGGTGAAGTCGATTCCGATATAGGCAATCGCAATCACCTCGCCGTGACGGTTGTGCAGTGGCTGGTAATGGGTCATGAACTGGCGTCCGAACAATAGTGCCGGTCCGGTATAAGCCTCGCCGCGCAGCAGCTGGCGATAGCCTGGATGATCCTGGCCCAGCGCAGTGCCCAGTGCCCGGCTGCCGTCCTGCTGCTTGACGGTGGTGGCAATCCGGTAAAAATCGTCGCCGCTGCGGACAAACAGGGTGGCGGTGGCCTGGGTGGCGGCCGAGAAGTTGTCGACTGCCTGGCTGTCGTTGTTCAGCAGATGTTGCCCCTGGCGCAATGCGGGCAGATTGCGTTGGCCGCTGCTCAGGGTTTCCTGCGGCAGGCGTTCGAGGTTGTGGAAGCGGCTGGCGAAGTCGCTGCCCAGCGTCAGCGCCGATTGTTCCAGGGCCTTGGCGTAGGCGCCGACCATGTCGCTGACCTGGCGGTTGGCGCGGGTCAGTTCGACCAGCTTTTGCTGGGTGACATAGTTTTTCAGCCAGTGGCTGGAGAGCAGGCCGCCGCAGCCGAGGATCAGCAGGATGGCGGCGTTGAGGATGCGGGCGCTCCATTGTGAACTGGCGAAGCGGTTTTCCGGCATCGATGTGGTGTTGTTGGTGATGGCGCTGCGCATCTTGACCCCCTGTGCCGCCAGTATACTCCTGCCAGATCGGCCGATCCTGCGCCGGATCAGCGGCGGGACTGCGGGCTGCTAGAATGCGTTTTCCAATATCTGCAGGGGAGAGCAGCATGCGACATGCGATCTGGCTGGCGGTCTTTTGGCTGGCGGGTACCGCCGGGGCCCAGGAATCCGCCATCGGCTATGTCAAGAACGTTAGCGGCGAGGCTTCGGTGACCACTGCCGGAAAAAGTGCCAAGGCCGCAGTCGGGACACCAGTGCAGCAGGGCAGCGTGCTGCGCACCGGCCCGAAAAGCAGTCTCGGTGTGGTTTTCAAGGACGAAACGGTGATGTCCTTCGGCCCCGATACCGAACTCAGCGTTGACGAATACCTGTACCAGCCCGGCCAGGGCAAACTCAAGCTCGGCAGCAAGCTGGCCAAGGGCAGCCTCAATTACGTTTCCGGGGTGATCGCCAAATTGCAGCCGGAAGCGGTGTCGGTGGCGACTCCGGCGGGGATCATTGGCGTACGCGGCACGCATTTTGCGGTGCGGGTCGAGGAGGAGTAAGCGATGCATTTTTCGTCTTTTTTCACGGTTGACCGTAAACAATTCGGCCGCGGGCTGCTGGCCGGGCTACTGGCGCTTGCACTGAGTGCCTGCGGTGGCAAGTCCTACGTGGTCCTGCTGGAAAACCCGGACGGCAGTACCGGCCAGATTCTGGTCAAGGGCGCCAAGGGCGAGCAGAGCGTCAGCGTTGCCGGGCAGGGCGTGCCCAATGATGGTTCGGCGCCACCGGCGGCGATTCCCAGGGAGCAGATCGAACGCGATTTCGGTGCCGCGCTGGCCGCCCAACCGAAACTGCCGGTGCGTTTCCTGCTCTATTTCCAGAGCGCCGGGGTGGCGCTGACCGGCGAGTCGCAGGCCCTGTTGCCGAAAATTCTCGACGAGGTCGGCCAGCGTCCGGCGCCGGATGTTTCGGTGATCGGCCATACCGATACCGTCGGCAAGGCGGAAATGAACGAAGCGCTGGCGCTCAAGCGGGCCGAAGCGATTGCCACCCTGCTCAAGGACAAGGGGCTCAAGGTGCACGCGCTGAGCGTCGAATCGCATGGCGAGCGCAACCTGCTGGTGGCGACGCCTGACGAAACCGCCGAGCCCAGGAATCGCCGGGTGGAAATTTCGGTGCGCTGAAGCCGCGCTACCGAAAACCGCAAACCGGGGCTGGCATCCCCCGGTTTTTTTACGCCATTTTTGCGGTTTTTCACGGTCGACCGTGAACAAGCGCATCAATACCGCTCTACTTGGCCTGCATCACCAGCAGGTCGCCGCTTTCGCCGGCTTGCAGGCGTTGCCAGTGAAGCCTGACCAGTGGATCGTCTGGCCATTGTCTGAGCAACGCAGCAAATAGTGCGAGCGTTTGCTCAGGGTTGGCGGACTGGCTGTTGAGCATGGCATGGGCGGCACAGTATTCGGCAGTTGGGGCGTAGCCGGCAGGAAGTTCCGGCGGTAGCGGTTCGAACACTGCCAGTGCCTCGCTCTTGCCCTTGAGCACCAGCCGTCCGACCGGACGGACGGCGGTTTCCGGACAGTCGGCCAGCGTTGCCGCCGAAACGCAAAGGCGGGTGCCGAGTTGCTTGTTGACGCTCTCCAGCCGGGCGGCGGTGTTGACCGGGTCGCCCAGCGCCCGGTAGTCGAAGATGTGCTTGCCGCCGAAGTTGCCGACGATTACTTCGCCGCTGTGGATGCCGATCCGGGTATGACCGAAGGCGATTCCGCGCGCCTGCAGGGTGGCTGCGTAGCGGTCTGCGAATACCGCCATTTCCCGGGCACAGGCCAGGGCGCGGGCTGCGTGGTCGGGTTGCGGCAGCGGTGCCGAGAACATGATCGCCACCGCATCGCCGACGATCCGGTCGAGCGTGCCTTCGTGACGGAAGGCGATGGCGATCATTTCATCGAGGTAGGCATTGAGCAGTTCGACCGCTTGCGCCGGATCGATTTTTTCCATCAGCGTGGTGAATCCGGCGAGGTCGGTGAACACGAAGCTGCACTGGCGACGTTCGCCGCCGAGTTGCAGCGCTTCCGGATGGGCGAGCAGATGGGCAACGCGGTTGGGCGAGACGTAGCGGGCAAAGGCGGTGCGCACCCGGCGCTGTTCGCGTTCGCTTTGCCGGTGGTGTACCAGGCTGCCGACGGCGAAGGCAGCGAGCACGGTCAGTGCCGGCAAGGCAGCATCGAGCAGCAGGCCGGTGTGGCGGAAGCTCAGCCAGCTGCCGGCGAACAGCGCACCGGTCAGGCTCAGGCTCAAGATGGCAGCAGGTAGCGCTTTGCGGCGCAGGCCGAGCATTCCGGCAAGCAGCCCGGCAACTAGCAGAGCCAGGGCTTCGCCGGCGGTCGCCCAGGCCGGGCGCTGCAGGAACTGGCCGGCGAGGATCTGCTCCAGCGCCTGAGCATGGATGTCGATGCCCGGAACAATCTGCCCAAGCGGGGTGAAGCGCAGGTCCATCAGGCCGCTGGCTGAGGTGCCGATCAACACGATGTGGCCGGCCAGGAGTGCCGGGTCGGCCTGACCCGCCAGTACCTGCCAGGCCGGCAGCCGGCGTCCCGATTCAGGTGCCGCGTAGTGCATCCACAATTCGCCGCTCGGCGTGGTCGGGATACTCCGGTCGCCGATGCGGATTTCGCGCAGCTGGCCACCTTCGGCGCGCAGGATCAGGTTGCGGGTCTCGAGTGCGCTGCGCAGGGTTTCGCTGACCAGGGTCGGACGCAGTTCGCCGGCCACTCTCAGCGCCAGCGGCACGCGGCGGACGATCCCGTCGCGGTCGGGAATGAAGGCCAGTCCGCCGTGGCCGCCGGCGGCTGCGGCAAGCTGCGGTATCGGTGCGATGGCAGCGGCAAAGGCTGGCAGGCGGGCACTGGCGTCCTGACCCGCCTCGATGAAGCGGGCGGGCGAGGGCGGCGGTGGCAATTCCACGGTCGACGCGGCAATCGCCGCATTTTCCGGCTGGCTGACGGCAAAGCCGAGAATGGCCCCGCTCTGGCTCAGGCGCTCGCCCAGTACCGCATCGTGGTCGGGCAGGCTGACCAGATGGCGCTTGAGTTCTGGTGTCAGTGGCCACTCACTGCTGGCGGTCAGCGGCGAGCTTCGGTCAGCTTCGGCAAATACCACGTCGAAGCCGATGCTGGCGGCACCGGCTGTTTGCAGCCGGGCCAGCAGTTCGGCGATCCGGGTGCGCGGCCACGGCCATTGGCCAAGGCGCGCCAGGCTGGCGTCGTCAATATCGACCACCCGTACCGGTACTTCGCTCGTTTCTCGTGGCTGCCAGCGCTGGTACTGGTCGAACAGCGCATGGCGCAGGCCTTGCAGCGGGACCGGGTCGAGCACCAGCAGCAGGAGTCCGAGCAGCACGGGCAGCAGCGGTAACAGGGCGGTGCGCAGGGGCAGGCGGGAGGCGGGCGGCATTGGGGGAGGCAGGAAGGACGGCAAGGCTCGTCAGCTTAGCCCAAAGTCGGTAACGGATGCGTTGCCGCAAACCCGCAGCCGCAGTCGACGCCCGGGTTTACGTTAGACTTCCGCCTGGCCCTGGTTCGGGCGCGCTTCTGACTTTCCGGCTCCCGGCCGGTGCTTATCTTGATCGACCGGCAGCATGGCCCGCACGCTTCTCGCGATTTATCCCCGTAATCCCCGCCGTTACGACGAAATGCTCGCCGCCGACGGCAGCGTCCGGCCGCATTGGCGGCGCCTGTTCGCACATCTTGACGAAGCAACGCCGGAGGAGATGCGCCTGCGGCTCGATTTTGCTGATCGCCGGATTCTCGAAAACGGTGTCGCTTACAACGTCTATGCCGATCCCGACGGTGCCGACCGGCCCTGGGCCCTCGATCCGCTGCCGTTGATCATTCCGCCTGCCGAGTGGGCGCAGATCGAAGCCGCAGTAGCGCAGCGCGCGCGCCTGCTCAACGCGATCCTGGGTGACCTTTACGGCCCCCGTCGCTTGCTCGCCGAAGGGCTGCTGCCGCCGGCTCTGGTCTATGGTCAGCATGGCTATCTGTGGCCGTGTCAGGGCTTGCGTCCGCCCGGCGACGTCTGGCTGCACCAGTACGCGGTCGATCTGGCGCGCTCGCCCGACGGCCGCTGGTGGGTGATTGCCGACCGTACCCAGGCACCCTCCGGAGCCGGCTACGCGCTGGAAAACCGGCTGATCGTCTCGCGTGTCTTTCCGCAATTGTTTCGTGACCTGCGCGTGCAGCATCTTGCCGATTTCTTCCGTCGCCAGCGCGAGGGACTGGCTGCCTTGGCGCCGGTGGCCGGCGATGAGCAGCCGCGGATCGTGCTGCTCACTCCGGGGCCGTACAACGAAACCTATTTCGAGCACGTCTACCTCGCCCGTTATCTTGGTTTTCCGCTGGTCGAGGGGCAGGATCTGACCGTGCGCGGCGATGCGGTTTATCTCAAAACCTTGAGCGGCTTGCAGCGGGTACATGTGATCCTGCGCCGGCTCGACGACGATTACTGCGATCCGCTCGAATTGCGCGGCGAATCGGCGCTGGGCGTGCCCGGCCTGCTCAATGCCGTGCGGGCCGGCCGGGTACTGGTGGCCAACGCGCTCGGTAGCGGCTTGCTTGGTTCCGGCGCGCTGATGGGTTTCCTGCCCGGCGCCTGTGAGCGGCTGCTCGGCGAAACCCTGGCGATGCCCTCGGTCGCGACCTGGTGGTGCGGAGAACGACCAGCGCTCGACTACGTACGCAAGCATTTGCCGCAACTGGTGATCAAGGCGGCTTACCCGACCCAGCGGCTGGCGCCGGTGTTTGCCGGCGAATTGTCCGTCGCCGAGCGCAGCGAGTTGCTGCACCGGATCGAGGCGCGGCCGCACGCCTACGTCGCGCAGGAAGTGATCGAACTGGCGCAGGCGCCGATCTGGAGCCGTAGCCACGAACGGCGGCTGCTTGCCCGCCCGGTGGGGTTGCGGGTGCACGCAGTGGCAACACCCGACGGTTACGCGGTGATGCCGGGCGGCCTGGCACGGGTTGGCGGCGCGGTGAACGAGCGGGTGATTTCGATGCAACGGGGAGGGGCATCGAAGGACGCCTGGGTGCTCTCCGACGGGCCGGTCAGCGAGTTTTCGCTGCTTAAACCTTCGCTCGGCGTTCGCGATCTGGTCAGGGCTGGCGGGCCGTTGAGTTCGCGGGCGGTGGAAAATCTGTTCTGGCTCGGGCGCTATTCCGAGCGTTTTGACGATTGTGCGCGGCTATTGCGGGTGGCGCTGGCCCGGTTGGTCGATACCACCGGCGAGCGGACGCCGGCGGTTGCCGGGTTGTTACGCCTGGCTGGTACCTTGGGCGTGATTCCTGCCGCTCAGGCAGACTCCGTGCAAGGAGACGAACACGTCCTGTTGCGGGCGGTCCATGATCCCCGTCTCGGTGGTGGCCTGCACAGTGCGATCCGGGCCTTGTTGCGTGCCGCCGGCCAGGTTCGCGAGCGCTTGTCGCAGGATCACTGGCAGGTGCTGAGTCGTCTGCAGCGCGATCTGCAGGTCTTTGCCCTGGCCCGTCAGAGCGCTTCCGGTCTGGGTGAGAGTCTGGCCTTTCTTGACGGGGTGCTGGCAGTGTCGGCCTCGCTGAACGGGTTTGCCATGGACAACATGACTCGTGACGATGGTTGGCGCTTCCTGATGGTTGGGCGCCGCATCGAGCGCCTGATCTTCCTGGCCCGGATGCTCGCCGACTTTCTCCGCCACCTGGGCAGCACCGATCGCGACAGCATGGAGGGCCTGCTTGAACTGGCGGACTCGATCATCACCTATCGTTCGCGCTACTCGCGGCCCCCGGAGTTGTTGCCGCTGGTCGATCTGCTGGTCTTCGATGCCAGCAATCCGCATGCGGTAGCTGGCCAGGTCGAGGTGCTGACGCGCTATCTCGAACGCCTGCAGCGCGAGCTGGGGTCGCCGCCGGCAACCGTCCTGGCCAGTGCTGCCGAGGCTTTGCTGAATTTTCCGCTGGTCAGTTTCGAGCGGGCGCCGCAGGCGGCGGCAGTGCAGCTGGCCGGGTGTCTGGACCACCTGGCGGCGGCTGCCGCCAGCCTGTCGGATGTGCTGGCGATGCGGCATTTCACGCACTGCGACGAGCAGGCCCGCTCAACTCTGGCCCTGTAGATCATGACTGCCGCCACCGTTCGTTATCACGTTCTGCACGAAACCCGCTATGCCTATGCGTCGCCAGTTTCGCTTTCGCGCCAGCAACTGCATTTGTCGCCCCGCGTGCTGGCGTGGCAGCAGATCGAGTTGCAATGTGTCGAGATTCTGCCGGCTCCATCCTGGCGGCGCGACGGTGTCGATGCCTTTGGCAATCCAGTGAGTTGGGTCGCATTTGACCAGGCACATGCCTCGCTATGCATCCGCTCGGCCCTGACCCTGGCCTTGCAGACGCGTCCGATGCCCGACCTGGTGGCTTCGCCGGCTTGGGAAAGCGTGCGCGATCGGCTGGCATACCGGGGCCTGCCACCCGGCGACGAGGATCTGGAGGCCTGCCAGTTTCTGTTCGAGAGTCCGCATGTGCGGGTCAAGCACGAGCTGGCCGCCTTCGCGGCGCCCTGCTTTCCGCCAGGGCGCCCGCTATTGCAGGCGGTCACGGCGCTGATGGAGCAGATTTTCAGCGAGTTTGTGTTTGATCCGCAGGCGACCACGGTGTCGACACCGATCCTTGAGGTCTTGGAGAAGAAACGGGGGGTCTGCCAGGACTTTGCCCATTTGATGATCGGATGCTTGCGTGCGCTCGGCCTGGCCGCCCGCTATGTCAGCGGTTATCTGCTGACCCGGCCGCCGCCAGGCAGGCCGAGGCTGATTGGCGCCGATGCTTCGCATGCCTGGGTGGCGGTGTATGTTCCGGGAAGCGACAGGTTGCCGGCGACCTGGGTCGAGTTTGACCCGACCAATAACCTGTTGCCCGATACCGAGCACATCACGCTGGCGTTTGGCCGCGATTTTTCCGATGTCTCACCGCTGCGCGGCGTGGTCCTCGGCGGCGGTGGCCCGGCCCCGGAAGTCGCGGTGACGGTGGTGCCGCTGGACGAGGAAGGCCTGCCGCCCGGCCTGCCGCAATTGGGCGAGGGAGCAGCTGCATGCGGCGGGTAGCAATCATCGGCGGCGGGCCGGCCGGTTTGATGGCGGCCGAGCAACTGTCCACGGTCGACGGGCTGGAAATCAATATTTTCGACGCCATGCCTTCGTTGGGCCGCAAGTTCCTGATGGCCGGCAAGGGTGGCATGAACATCACCCACAGCGAGCCGCGTGCCGCCTTTATCGGCCGCTACGGCCGCGCCGCCGAACGGATCGCGCCGCTGCTCGCGGCTTTCGGTCCGGACGACCTGCGCGCCTGGATGCAGGGGCTGGGAATTGCCTCCTTCGTCGGTACCTCGGGACG
This sequence comes from Dechloromonas sp. ZY10, assembly GCF_041378895.1. Lineage (NCBI taxonomy): Bacteria > Pseudomonadati > Pseudomonadota > Betaproteobacteria > Rhodocyclales > Azonexaceae > Dechloromonas > Dechloromonas aquae. The sequence continues at coordinate 2,407,198 of NZ_CP144212.1, read as the reverse complement.
GGTCTTTCCGACCGAGATGAAAGCCGCGCCGCTACTGCGCGCCTGGCTGCACCGGCTGCGCGAACGCGGGGTGCGTCTGCATGTCCGTCACCGCTGGCTGGGGTGGCAGGGGGACGGAGCGCTGACCCGTGGGCTGCGCCTGGCGACGCCGAACGGCGAGGTGGAGGTCGCGGCCGATGCAGTGCTGCTGGCGCTGGGCGGCGGCAGTTGGTCCAAGCTCGGTTCCGACGGCGCCTGGGTGCCTTGGTTGCAGGCACGGGGAATCCCGGTGGCGCCGCTGCAGCCAGCCAATTGCGGTTTCGACGTGGCCTGGAGCACCTATTTTCGCGAGCGCTTTGCCGGTGCCCCGGTCAAGGCGGTGGTCGCCAGCTTTTGCGGCAACGAGCGCCAGGGCGAATTCAATATCACTGCTGGCGGTATCGAGGGCGGCCTGGTCTATGCGCTCTCGGCACCGCTGCGCGATGCGCTGGCGCAGCAGCGAACGGCGGCGCTGATGCTCGACTTGGCGCCCGGCCGCAGCCTCGACAAGCTGACTGCAGAACTGGCGCGGCCGCGCGGCCGCGATTCGCTGGCGACGCATCTGCGTCGGCGGGCCGGGATCGAAGGGGTCAAGGCCGCGCTGCTGCGTGAATTTTGTTCGCCGGAAGCGTTGACCGTGGCTGCAAGCGCGGCCCGTGCGATCAAGGCCCTAGCGCTGCCGCTGGTGGCGCCACGGCCGCTCGACGAGGCGATCAGCAGTGCCGGCGGGGTTGAGTTCGCGGCGGTTGACGAGCACCTGATGCTGACGGCCTGTCCCGGGCTGTTCTGTGCCGGCGAAATGCTTGACTGGGAGGCGCCGACCGGCGGTTACCTGCTGACTGCCTGCCTGGCCAGCGGCTTCGTTGCCGGCCGGGGGATGGCTGCGTGGCTGGCGGCATCGAACGAACCGCGACGGGCAGATTGAGGAAGGGATGCCGCCGGCGGTACGGCGGCGTATCCGCCTCGGCCCCGCAGTGTCAGGCGGCGCGGGGGCGATGGGTTGGCAGGCACTGCGCCTGTGCGCTCCCGAACAGGGGGCCGCAACCGTAGCTGGCGCCACAGCGCTGGGCGTATTCCAGTTGCTCCGGCGTGGCGATCTCCTCGACGATCAGCGCCGGCGCGTCAGCATCTGCCGGCGGGGGCAGGCCGGCGAGGTTACGCTTGATGAAATCGGGGGTGAAGCTGCGTTCGACCTGCGGCTGTTCCGGTTGTTTGGCGATGCTGATCCGGTAGCCGCGTTGGCGGTAGCTGGCAACGGCCGCTGCCAGCCGCTCCTCGGCCAGCAGTGGGTGCGGGCCGATTTCGAGGACGATGTCGTCGGCAGCCAGCCCGCAGCGGCGCAGCAGGGCTTCGAAGACCAGCCCGTGCTGGCAGGGGACGGCGAGCAGGTGGCGGGGATGCACCGGCAGCAGCAGGAAACCGCCGGCATGCTGGCGTTGGGTCAGGAAGTTGAGTGCGTGCAGGGTCCGGCAAAGACGGTCGAGCAGTACCACTTCGTCGGTATCACGGCACAGCGCATAGGCTTGGTCGCGACTCAGCGACTGGCCACCTGGGTCGCGCACGGTCAGGGTGGCCTGATGGCCGACAATGCGACCGCTGCTCAGTTCGACAATCGGCTCGAACAGCGAACCGAGAAAGTATTCGCGAAACCAGGCTTCCATCCTTTGGCCACTGGGGAACAGTGCGCTGTCCTGTGCGGGATGGATATTGTTGAAATAAAGCGCCAGTTCGGTCAGCGGCATTGCGCCCTCTCCTCGAATGATCAGCATACGGTCAAAACTGCCATGCACGGCAATGTTGCCCCGGTGGGGTGATGCCGGGGGCAAATCCGATGCGAGTTTAGGTCGGTGGCAGGGACTCGGCAAAGAAGGATTTCTTCTGAGCTCATGCCCCGCCTTGCGGCATCGGCGGCAGTGACCGTCGGCTCAGAGATTGCTGCGGGTGTAGGCAATCATGGCGTCGGGAATCCGCTCCAGCGGCATCACCTGGTCAGCACCGCCGAGCTTGATTGCTTCCTTGGGCATGCCGAAGACCACGCACGAGGCTTCGTCCTGGGCGATGGTCTTGGCACCGGCGTCCTTCATTTCCTTGAGGCCGCGCGCGCCGTCGTCACCCATCCCGGTCATGATGACGCCCAGGGCATTGGCCCCGACGAATTTGGCGACCGAGCGGAACAGTACGTCGACCGAGGGCTTGTGGCGGTTGACCAGCGGCCCGTCGACAACATCGACGATGTACTGGGCGCCGCTGCGCTTGACCATCATGTGCTTGCCGCCGGGCGCGATCAGCGCCCGCCCCGGCATCACGCGGTCGCCGTTCCTGGCCTCGCGGACCTCGATTTCGCACAGGCCATTAAGGCGTTCGGCAAACATCGCGGTGAACTTTTCCGGCATGTGCTGGACGATGACGATGCCCAGGCAGGTCGACGGCAGGCGGGTCAGCACTGCTTCGAGCGCCTGGGTACCGCCGGTCGAGGTGCCGATCGCGATCAGCTGGTCGGTGGTGCGGGCCATCGCGGTGGAACTGCCGCCGGGGGGCAGCATCACGTCGGCGGAAATCTTGGGCCGGTTGACCAGGGCTGCTGCGGCAGCCGTGTTTGAGGCGCTGCTGCTCCGGGTCAGTGCGCGCAGGTTGGCGCGGGCTGCGGCCCTGACGGCTTGCGCGATGTCGTTCGAGGCGTCTTCGAGAAAGGCTTTGAGACCAGCCTTGGGTTTGGTGATGATGCTGACCGCGCCGGCTGCCATCGCGTCAAAGGTGGCCTGCGCGCCTTTTTCGGCGAGCGACGAGCAAATGATTACCGGCGTCGGCCGTTCAGCCATGATTTTTTTGAGGAAGGAAATGCCGTCCATGCGCGGCATTTCGATGTCCAGCACGATCACGTCCGGCCACAGGCTCTTGAGCTTGTCGAGTGCAAAGACCGGGTCGGAGGCGGTGGCGATTACTTCGATCCCCGGCTCCTTGGCCAGTGCCTGGGAAACGACTTGCCGCACCAGCGCGGAGTCGTCGACGATCATGACTTTGATTTTGTCTGCCATGCTTATGCTTTCTGGTAAATGGTCGGGCGCAGGGCGATCAGGCCATCGCTGATGCCGTTCAGCGTTTCCGAGTGGCCTATGATCAGGTATCCGCCCGGGGCCAGCAAGGGGAGCAGATTGCCTACCACCTTGCGCTTGGTGTCCGAGTCAAAATAGATCATCACATTGCGCAGGAAGATCACTTCGAAGATTCCCAGATCCTGAGTGACTGGCAGGGTCAGATTGAGGTGGTGGAAGCTGACCCGCTTGCGCAACTCGCTGGAGATCAGGAAGGTGCCTTCCTGCGAACGGACACCCTTCAGGCAGTATCGGGAGAGATAGGCGGGGGGAATGCCTTCGTTACGCTCCAGCGGATAGTGGCCGCGCCGGGCCTTTTCCAGAACCTGGGTGCTGATGTCGGTTCCAACCACTTCCCAAGGGCTGTTTTTGAGATTTTCGGCGAGTACCATCGCCATCGTGTAGGCTTCTTCCCCGGTCGAACTGGCTGCACTGAGAATCCGGAAGGTCCCCGGATTGCGGCGAGGGCGCAAGATTTCCTCAATCAGGAAGTCGAAATGCTTGGGTTCGCGGAAGAAATAGGTCTCGTTGGTCGTCAGCAGGTCGACCATTGTCTGCAGTTCATCCGGGTGCTGGCCACTGGCAAGCATCCGGTAATACTGCGTGAAAGTATCCAGCTGGTGGTGGCGCAGCCGCTTTTGCAGGCGTCCGACCAGCAGCACCTTTTTGCTATCGGCAAGGTTGATCCCGGCGATCTTGTAGATCAGCCGCTGGAACAATCCGAATTCCTGGTCGGTAATGGCGGGGGCTTGCATCAAAACAACTCGATTTTCTTGGAAGAGGCGGTGGCTTGCTGCACATGCAGTGAGGCGGCGTAGGCTTCCTGTTCGCGGCGCAGGGATTCCGCCTTGATCAGGCTGGAGGTTACACGTTTGCAGTAGGCATCGCCATTGGCCGGAACGAGCAGGACCTTGCGCGACCAGGGGCCGAGGAAGTCGGATGCGATCAGCGGAATGCTTTCACGCTCCAGCCAGTCCCGGGTGAAATCAGAATTTTTCTTGCCGATCGACAAGGAGTTCGGCAAGTTGGCATCGATTACCGTACCGCCGCCAAAAGCCTTGGCGCGAATCCGGTGGCGGGCAGCTCCCTGTGCCAGCATTGCATTGAGCAAGGCTTCCATGCAGGCATCGCCGGCGAGAAGCACATCTTCGTCGGCATGCGCGCTTTTTTTCATTTGCGGCAGCATGAAGTGATTCATGCCGGCGATTGGCACCCCGGTGTCGTAGAGGCAGACGGCAACGCAGGAGCCGAGCAGGGTCGAAATCGGCCGATGCCGCTCGATGGCCCATTCGCCCGGTCCGATGCTGCGGGACAGGCGCTCGATTTCACGCGAAGGGAGGGAGGTGTAATCAATCATGCGTCAATGGAAGCGCTGTACGACCAATCCGCAGGCTGCGGTCAAGCCCGTACTACCGGCGATGATACTGGCGTATCCAGGGCAAGTCACGCCTTGACAGAGCGGCGGAAATGAAGGTGCCATGGCGCATGGCCGGAAAAGCAAAAGCGCCGGTTTTCACGGTCGACCGTGAAAACCGGCGCTTTTGCATGCGTCAGACTAGCTGGCCGAATCCTGTTCGCTGTCAGCGATCTGGGAGAGCATGGCGATTTCCTCGACGGAGAGGACATGGCCGATATCGAGGATGATGACGAACTTGCCGCCGACCTTGCCCATGCCGGAGATGAAGTCGGCGCGGATGCGTGCGCCGAAGGCGGGAGGGGGTTCGATGTCAGCGGCAGCGATTTCGAGGACTTCGGAAACGGCATCGACCATCACGCCGATATCGTGTTTCTGGTCACCTTCGATCAGCTCGACGATGATGATGCAGGTACGGCGGGCGACCTGGGTAGGCTGGCCGCCGAAGCGGCAGGCGAGGTCGATGACTGGAACGACGGCGCCGCGCAGGTTGATCACGCCACGGATGAAGGTGGGCATCATTGGGATTTCGGTGATGCTGCCGTACTCGATGATTTCCTTGACGTTGAGGATGGCGAGGGCAAACATCTCGCCGCCCAAGGTAAAGGTGAGGTATTGCTGCGGCGTACCGCCGGCAGCGGAGGCTGCCGGACGGCTATTGGCGCCGTGTGGAGCGGGGTGTCCCATCAGGCGGCTCCTGCTCAGAACTTCTCGAAGTCGGACTCGTCGAAGGCGGCCACGCTGGGGCGGCTGGCAACGGCGGCACGGGGTGCGGAGGCGGCGGGGCGGCTGCTGGGCAGGGCCGGGCGGTAAGCGCCACGATGATGCCCATCGTCGACCTGGAAGAAGCCCATCAACTGCTGCAGCTGGCCGGCCTGGCCGCCGAGTTCCTCAGCGGTGGCGGCGAGCTCTTCGGAGGCCGAAGCGTTCTGCTGCGTCGCCTTGTTGAGTTGTCCCATCGCGTTGTTGATCTGGAGGACGCCGGAAGACTGTTCCTGGCTGGCCATGGCGATTTCCTGGACCAGGTCGGAGGTCTTCTGGATCGAGGGGACCATTTCCTGGAGCAGCGAACCGGCGCGCTCGGCGGCCTTGACCGAGGAACCGGCGAGTTCGCCGATTTCCTGAGCGGCAACCTGCGAACGCTCGGCGAGCTTGCGCACTTCGGCGGCGACGACGGCAAAGCCCTTGCCATGTTCGCCGGCGCGGGCGGCTTCGATGGCGGCGTTCAAGGCGAGCAGGTTGGTCTGATAGGCAATGTCGTCGATGATGCCGATCTTGTCGGCAATCGACTTCATGGCTTCGACGGTCTTGCCGACGGCATCGCCGCCTTCGCCGGCTTCCTTGGCGGCCTTGGAGGCCATGTTGTCGGTGACCTTGGCGTTCTCGGTGTTCTGGGCGACCGAAGCGGTCATTTCCTCAAGCGACGCGGTGGTTTCCTCGACCGAGGCAGCTTGTTCGGAAGAGGACTGCGAGAGGCTCTGGGCGGTGGCCGAGACCTGGCCGGCGGCATTCGAGAGCGCGTCGGCAGCGGTGATGATCTGGGAAACGGTTTCCGAGAGTTTGCCGATGGTGTCGTTGATCGAATCCTTGAGGGTGGCGAAATCGCCCTGGTAGGCCTTGGCGATGGTCTGGGTCATGTCGCCGGCGGCCATCGCGGACATCACGCGTTGCACGTCCTGGATCGGAGAGACGACGGCGTCGAGGGTGTCGTTGACGCCTTCGACGATACGACGGAAGTCGCCCTGATGCAGGGAGGCCTCGGCCCGGGTGTCGAGCTTGCCGGCGACGGCAGCAGCGGAGAGCATGTTGGCATCGGCGACGAGTTTGTTGATGGCGTCGATGCAGGTGTTGAGGTTGTTCTTGATGGCGTTGAAATCGCCGTTGTAGCTGTCGGTGATCTTGTGGGGGATGTCGCCCTTGGCGATGCGGTCGACGTAGCTGGCAGCGACGTTGAGGGGGCCGATGACGGCGTCGAGGGTGTTATTGACGCCTTCGACGATGCGGCGGAAGTCGCCCTGGTGCTGCGCGGCGTCGGCGCGGGTGGAGAGTTGGCCGGCGACGGCGGCCTGGGCGAGCAGGCCGGCATCAGAGATCAGTTTATTGACGGCGTCGATACAGGTGTTGAGGTTGTTCTTGAGGGTGTTGAAGTCGCCGTTGTAGGTGTCGGAGATACGTGGTGGGATGTCGCCCTTGGAGATGCGGTCGACGTAGCTGGCGGCGACGTTGAGCGGCCCGATCACGGCATCCAGCGTCGCGTTGATGCCCGCAACGATACGGCCGTACTCGCCTTTGTAGCGGCTGACATCGGCGCGGGTGGCAAGGCGGCCTTCGATGGCCGCCTGTTCGAGGCGTCCGGCTTCGGCCGCCATGTTACGCAGGCTGGTCTGCATCGACTTCATCGCGGCCATCAGACTGTCATTGTCGTTGGCAGTCAGGGGGATTTCGCCGCTGAGGTCACCGTCGCCGATCTGACGGGCCAGCTCGGTGGCGACCGCCGGTTCACCGCCCAGTTGGCGGAGAACCGCACGCAGGGTAATCAGGCCGAGTGCGGTGACTGCGAGCAGGGTCAGAAGGCCGCAGACCAGCAACATGATGTTGGCCGAACTGCGGGTGCTTTGCGCTGCATCGGCTGCAGTTTTGGCCAGTTCCTCGTTATACAGCGACTGTGCGGCAAGCGCCTGGTTCAGCTTTTCGGCAACAGCCCCACCTTGGGCGATGGTGTCCTGTGTCCGATCATTGCGCAGGATTAGCTTGAGGGCGCCGTCGTATTCCTTGAGCAGGGTCTGGCTGTTTTGGAAGAGTTGCTTGTCCTTGTCATCGCTGAGCAGGTTTTCATAGCGCTTGAGTTCAGTCGCAGTCTTTTCCAGGGCTTCCTTGACCCGCCCCTCAAATTCCGGCGCCTTGGCGGCATCGTTGTTGAGGATCAGACGAAAGACAGCGATTCGCAGTCGGGAAAACTCCTGCTGTGAGCGGTTCAGAACAATCAGGCTGGGAACGACGTTTTCGTTGGAGTAGTTTGCCTGGTTGAAAACGCTCACCATTTGGGTGAAGCCAATACCGGCAACGGCTGCTACACCGAGTGCGGCGGCACAAATGAGTAAATAAAGCCTTTTGGCGAGGGACATGGTGCTGACTCCTGGGTGTTGCAATTCAGTTGCTGGAATCCTGTTCGCTGTCAGCGATCTGGGAGAGCATGGCGATTTCCTCGACGGAGAGGACATGGCCGATATCGAGGATGATGACGAACTTGCCGCCGACCTTGCCCATGCCGGAGATGAAGTCGGCGCGGATGCGTGCGCCGAAGGCGGGAGGGGGTTCGATGTCAGCGGCAGCGATTTCGAGGACTTCGGAAACGGCATCGACCATCACGCCGATATCGTGTTTCTGGTCACCTTCGATCAGCTCGACGATGATGATGCAGGTACGGCGGGCGACCTGGGTAGGCTGGCCGCCGAAGCGGCAGGCGAGGTCGATGACTGGAACGACGGCGCCGCGCAGGTTGATCACGCCACGGATGAAGGTGGGCATCATTGGGATTTCGGTGATGCTGCCGTACTCGATGATTTCCTTGACGTTGAGGATGGCGAGGGCAAACATCTCGCCGCCCAAGGTAAAGGTGAGGTATTGCTGCGGCGTACCGCCGGCAGCGGAGGCTGCCGGACGGCTATTGGCGCCGTGTGGAGCGGGGTGTCCCATCAGGCGGCTCCTGCTCAGAACTTCTCGAAGTCGGACTCGTCGAAGGCGGCCACGCTGGGGCGGCTGGCAACGGCGGCACGGGGTGCGGAGGCGGCGGGGCGGCTGCTGGGCAGGGCCGGGCGGTAAGCGCCACGATGATGCCCATCGTCGACCTGGAAGAAGCCCATCAACTGCTGCAGCTGGCCGGCCTGGCCGCCGAGTTCCTCAGCGGTGGCGGCGAGCTCTTCGGAGGCCGAAGCGTTCTGCTGCGTCGCCTTGTTGAGTTGTCCCATCGCGTTGTTGATCTGGAGGACGCCGGAAGACTGTTCCTGGCTGGCCATGGCGATTTCCTGGACCAGGTCGGAGGTCTTCTGGATCGAGGGGACCATTTCCTGGAGCAGCGAACCGGCGCGCTCGGCGGCCTTGACCGAGGAACCGGCGAGTTCGCCGATTTCCTGAGCGGCAACCTGCGAACGCTCGGCGAGCTTGCGCACTTCGGCGGCGACGACGGCAAAGCCCTTGCCATGTTCGCCGGCGCGGGCGGCTTCGATGGCGGCGTTCAAGGCGAGCAGGTTGGTCTGATAGGCAATGTCGTCGATGATGCCGATCTTGTCGGCAATCGACTTCATGGCTTCGACGGTCTTGCCGACGGCATCGCCGCCTTCGCCGGCTTCCTTGGCGGCCTTGGAGGCCATGTTGTCGGTGACCTTGGCGTTCTCGGTGTTCTGGGCGACCGAAGCGGTCATTTCCTCAAGCGACGCGGTGGTTTCCTCGACCGAGGCAGCTTGTTCGGAAGAGGACTGCGAGAGGCTCTGGGCGGTGGCCGAGACCTGGCCGGCGGCATTCGAGAGCGCGTCGGCAGCGGTGATGATCTGGGAAACGGTTTCCGAGAGTTTGCCGATGGTGTCGTTGATCGAATCCTTGAGGGTGGCGAAATCGCCCTGGTAGGCCTTGGCGATGGTCTGGGTCATGTCGCCGGCGGCCATCGCGGACATCACGCGTTGCACGTCCTGGATCGGAGAGACGACGGCGTCGAGGGTGTCGTTGACGCCTTCGACGATACGACGGAAGTCGCCCTGATGCAGGGAGGCCTCGGCCCGGGTGTCGAGCTTGCCGGCGACGGCAGCAGCGGAGAGCATGTTGGCATCGGCGACGAGTTTGTTGATGGCGTCGATGCAGGTGTTGAGGTTGTTCTTGATGGCGTTGAAATCGCCGTTGTAGCTGTCGGTGATCTTGTGGGGGATGTCGCCCTTGGCGATGCGGTCGACGTAGCTGGCAGCGACGTTGAGGGGGCCGATGACGGCGTCGAGGGTGTTATTGACGCCTTCGACGATGCGGCGGAAGTCGCCCTGGTGCTGCGCGGCGTCGGCGCGGGTGGAGAGTTGGCCGGCGACGGCGGCCTGGGCGAGCAGGCCGGCATCAGAGATCAGTTTATTGACGGCGTCGATACAGGTGTTGAGGTTGTTCTTGAGGGTGTTGAAGTCGCCGTTGTAGGTGTCGGAGATACGTGGTGGGATGTCGCCCTTGGAGATGCGGTCGACGTAGCTGGCAGCGACGTTGAGCGGCCCGATCACGGCATCCAGCGTCGCGTTGATGCCCGCAACGATTTTTGCGAAATCGCCCTGATGTTTGCCAGCATCGGCACGGGTGGCCAGTTGCCCGGCGGTGGCAGCGGCAACCAGCGCGTTGACATCCTGCGTCATGGACTGGACCGAACCTTGAACCGAGGCTACTGCCCGGACGACTTCTCCGACTTCGTCGCGATTGCTGGAGGCGAGAGTGAAATTGAAATCGCCGGCAGCCATTTTGCGGGCGGCATCGACGACTTCGCCAACCGGGCGGGTGATGCTACGGGTGATCAGCAGGGCGAAGACAATGGTCAGTAAGGCGGCCAGCAATGCCAGCCCGATCATCAGTTTTTGGGCATTCTGAGCACTATCGATCGCTGTCTTGCCTTCGCTGGCGGTAATTTCGTTGAGCATCCCGATCAGGTCGTTGATTGCCTTGAAATAGTCGGACTGCTGTTTCCGGATGGTACCAAGCATCAGTTCCAGCGCTTCGTCGCGCTTGCCTGCCTTGGCCAACTCAACGAATTTTTCCTGCATCGGAACATAGGCCGCGCGCGCATCCTTCATCGCCTTGAGGGCTTCCTTGCCCTTGGGAGTCGAGATTGTTGCATCCAGTTTCTCGATCCGCTCGCCAATGATCCGGCGTTGGTCGGTAATCCGCTCAAGTTCACGCTTGACCTTGTCTGGTGTTGTTTCCAACAGTGCATTGCGCATTGAACGGGCGATCACGTTCAGGGCATCGATGATGTCGTTGGCCTGGGCGATTTTGGGGTTGCGATCGTTGATCACCAAGTCGAGATTGTCGGTGAGTTGGCCGAGGCGCAGGGTGCCGACTACCGAGATGGTCAGTAGCAACAGCAAGGTAGCAGCGAAACCTATGCCCAGACGCAGGCCGATCTTCATGTTGTTCAGCATGATTTCCTCCCCAATATTCTCAAATTATTGATTTGTCACAGTTGACCGCAGCAGGCTGCTGGCTGTGTTCATTTCGCGTTCTTCGGCTCGTGCATTGCGCTGTATCAACGCCTGTACATCGAGGATCAGCGCGACTTCACCGCTGCCCAGGATGGTCGAGCCGCCAATCCCGCGCAGATGGCGGAAAATGCTGGAGAGCGGCTTGATTACGGTCTGGAACTCACCCATCAACTGATCGACGACAATCCCGGCCTTCTGGCCTGCGTATTGGACGACGACGATGTTTTCGCGTGCCGGCCGTTCCCCGGGAATGTCGAACATTTCGCGCAGGCGGACAAAAGGCAGGACTTCGCCGCGCAGATTGAGGAAATCGCGGTCAGCGGTATTGGTCTTCAGTTCGATGCACTCGATCACCATGTCGAGCGGGATGACATAGGCAGCCCGGCCAACCCCAACCAGGAAGCCGTCGATGATCGCCAGTGTCAGCGGCAGACGGATGGTGAAGGTTGCACCGTTGCCTTCGGTGCTGGAAACTTCGCAACTGCCACGCAGGCTTTGAATGTTGCGGCGGACGACGTCCATGCCGACGCCGCGGCCGGACAGGTTGGTCACCTTGTCAGCGGTGGAGAAGCCGGGCTCCCAGATCAGGTTGATGATTTCCTGGTCGGTCAAGGTTTGTGTCGGTTGCACCAGCCCCTTCTCGATCGCCTTGTTGAGTATCTTGTCGCGCGGCAGACCCGCGCCGTCGTCAATCACCTCAATCACAATGCTGCCGGAGTCGTGGTAGGCGTTGAGTTCAAGCGTTCCGGATCGCGGCTTGCCCTTTGCTTCGCGGGTGTCCGGGGCTTCGATACCGTGGTCCATGGAGTTGCGGACCAGATGCATCAATGGGTCGCCAATCTTTTCCACCACCGACTTGTCGAGTTCGGTTTCCGCACCGCTGATCACCAGATTGATTTCCTTGCCCAGCTCCTTGGAGACATCGCGGACTACCCGGTTGAAGCGGTTGAAGGTTTCTCCGATCTGGACCATCCGCAGTTGCAGTGCGGAGTCGCGGATGTTCTCGACCAGTCGTGACAAAACCGAAGTCGATTCGACCAGATCGCTTTGGCCGCTGCGCTGCGCCAGCAGGTTGGCTGAAGCTCCAGCAATCACCAGCTCGCCAACCAGATCAATCAACTGGTCCAGCTTGTCGGCTTGAACCCGAATCAGGCGGGCTTCGACCGCCTTCTTTTCACTGACCTGGTGTTGCTTGCTGATCGCTGCTTCGACTACTTCCTTATGAACCACCTTTTGGTCGACCAGAATCTCACCAATGTGTGGTTGTTCGCTGTCTTCGCTATGTTCCGGTTGCTGCTGCGAAAGGAGACCGTCGTCGAGTTCGCTCTGGGTCAGTGCTCCGCAGCGGACGAGCATCTCTCCCAGACGCATGTCGTCCTCGGGGAGTTCGCGGATCAATTTGACGTATTCGGCCAGCTTGCTGTTCGGCGGCAGGATGCGCAGGTCGCAATCGTCGCGGCAGAAGTCGAAGACACGCTCGATGTCTGCCTTTGAGGCGCGGGTCTGCAAGCGGATTTCAAAACCCAGGTAGCAGGATTCGGGATCCATCTCGGCAACTGCCGGCATGGCATCGGGTACCGTTTCGAGGGCCTGAATTTCGCCCAGGCTGGCCAGGTAGCGGATGAAGGAAAGCGGGTCCATTCCGCCGCGCAGCACATGCGGGCCAAAACGAACCGAAATATGCCAGCTGTCGGTGTTGACCGCAGCCGGATTGCTGTCTTCCTCGCAGTGCTCGCCAGATCCGGCAATTGCGGCCGGAGCGCCTCCCGTGTAGACGGCCAGTTCGAGCAACAAGCCATCGCCGGTGGCCTGTACTGGTGCCGGCGCATCCGGCTGACCCGCTTCGAGAACGTCCATCAGCGCACCCAGTTGATCGCAGCAACGGAGCAGCAGGCCGGTCAGGTCAGAGGAGACTGCAATCTCTCCATTGCGCAGGCGGTCGAGTACGTTCTCAACCTTGTGCATAAAGCTTTCGATGAAGTGGCATTCAATGACGCCCGAAGCTCCTTTGACTGTATGGGCTGCCCGGAAGATGCCATTGATTCCGTCATGGTTGTCCGGGTTTTGCTCCAGTTCGAGCAAACCGCTTTCCATCGCCTGCAGTTGCTCGCGCCCTTCCTGGATAAAGACGCTGGTAAGTTCATCCATGTTCTCGTCGCCTCAGGCCGTTGGGGCTTCGCTGATTGCCGCAGCTTCGCCAAGATAGCGGGTCAGATTGCAGAATTCTACGGTTTGCCGGACGTTGTCGCTCATTGCACAGATGAGCATGGGCTTGTTTTGCTTGCCGGCTTCACGTCGGGCCAGAATCAGCAACTGCAGGCCGGCAGTATCGATCTCGGCAACGTGCGAAAGGTCCAGTTCGAGGGCTGAGCCCTGCTCGACGGCCTCGGTCAGGCGTTGTTTGAGTTCGAGCGCGTTATAGATCGTCAGGTCTTCGGTAATGGTGATACGGCTGACATCGCTCATGGTGATCCTCAGAACAATTCGATTTTGGCGGACCCGCCAGCGGTCGATTGACCAGGGGGGGCGTCGTGCTGCAGTGCCTGATGATGATCGGCCCGCTGCTTGTCCATCACGTACAGACTGTACAACTGATCGAGGTGCTCGGTGAGTGGGGTGTAGGTGAAATTGTCGCCTTCCGAGGCCTTGATCCGGCGGGCCAGGTTGCTGGCATGCTGGTCAAGGATGTCCAGCGCTTTGAGTACCTGTTCGATTTGCTGCCGGGTGATGTCTTGAAACTGGACGCTGGCCAGGGTGTCCATGAACATGGTAGCGAGGGCATCGCTCGATGACTTCACTTTTTCAACCATGGTCAGGTCGTGTTCAAGCAATTCGCGGTAGCTTTGTCCGAGATTGTTCAGTTGGTCGGAAAATTCGGTCAGGGCAGCGCGTTCGGCGTTGGTATTGCTGTGCGCGAGCTTGTCCTGGAACTGGCCGCGAATGTTGCCGGCGACCGACAGAATGCCTTGGTTGATCTTGTCTACGGCCGTATCGGTCTCGCTCGACAGTTTGCGCACCTCGTCCGCAACGACGGCGAAACCACGTCCTTGTTCTCCAGCCCGGGCGGCCTCGATTGCTGCATTGAGCGCCAGCAGATTGGTCTGGCCCGAAATTTCACGAATCAGTTGCACCAGTTTGCCGAGTTCGTCGGCATCCTGAACGATGCGAGCGATCCGCTGACGGTCGGCTTCTGCATCTTCGATCCGGCGTCGGATGTAGGCGTCCATGCGGTCAATCAGACGCTGGTTACCGCTGATTTTGGCTTCCGAGTCTTCGGCGATGGCTTTGGCTGCATCGGTACTGCTGGTGACAAAAGCTTCAAGGTCGGTGACCACACCGTCGATGGTTTGCAGGCGGGAAGTAATTGCGTAAGCTGCAGCTTCGGTTTCATCGATGATGCTGCGCAACTGTTTGCGCAGAACGTCATTGAATGAGCGGATGCTTTCCAGTTCGTCGGCTACTTCATTGCCGACATTTTCGACGTCATAGACTTTGCTGAACACCTGCTTCTGGTCATTGGCCAGGCCGAACAGCACGTCTCGGTAAAAAGCATACGAAACCATGCGTTGGGATGCGTAGGAAATCAAGACCAGCAGCATTGCGCCGATCGCGTCTCCGGCCGGTGATGAGACGTTCAGCATCGGCAGGAAGTTGCTGTGGAACCAGTCGTTGAGGTAGTACACCGAAACGAAAGCGCCTAGCGCGACGATCGATGCAACCAGCAGCGCACGTTTGAAATATTCGGCCGGGGCTGGTTCCGCAGGCGTGGTGTTTTCTAGCATGGGCAGAGGGTTACCGCAGAACGAGCTTGATCGTGTTCAACAGTTCATCTGCGGTGGCAGGTTTGACGATCCAGCCCGAAGCGCCGGCTGCCTTGGCCTCCATTTTGCGCGACTGCTGTGATTCGGTGGTCAGGAACAGGATGGGCATGAAGCGATAGTTGGGGAGCTTGCGCACTTCCTTGATTAGTTCGATCCCATTCATGCCGGGCATGTTCAGATCGGTGATCAGCAGGTCAACCTTGACTCCGGCTTGAAATTTTTTCAGGGCCTCTTCGGCATTACTGGCTTTTTCGGTGGCGTATCCGGCCTTGGACAGAATGTTGGAAATGCTGAGCAGGATGGTGGCCGAATCGTCGACGAGAAAAATGGTTTTCATTGAGGAAAAACTCCGGGTGAGGCAGGCAGATGCGGGCTACTGTTACCGTGGCGGTTTGCTGCTGCCGATGGTGTGGGCATAGGCCGGCGCTACGGTGCATTAGGCGTGATATTACCTAAAAACATTGGCTGGGCATCAATATTTGCCAAAAATGATGGCTGTCGCAAT
Source organism: Dechloromonas sp. ZY10 (assembly GCF_041378895.1). Classification (NCBI taxonomy): domain Bacteria; kingdom Pseudomonadati; phylum Pseudomonadota; class Betaproteobacteria; order Rhodocyclales; family Azonexaceae; genus Dechloromonas; species Dechloromonas aquae. The sequence goes on along the minus strand of NZ_CP144212.1, from coordinate 2,392,130 downwards.
AGCCGATTTAGCTTGCCCTTGCAGCGCTTTCGGTTAGCTGGCTGCGCGTTCCTGGCGTATTCAAGGATTTTGCGGGCGTGTTATTGCCCTGTTGTTAGCATGGTCTTTTGGCGATCGGTCAGGGCAGCCAGTGCCGCCGGGTAGTCGAAGCGGTCGAGTGCATGCCAGAACTCGTCGTGGCGCTTGCCGAGCAATGCCGCCAGAGCGGGCCGTAACTGGCGGGCCTGTTCGTTACAACGAATGTCGTCATCGGCCAGCAAGCGGCACAATTGGTCTAGCGCAGCAGGATCAATCGGCTTTGCATGGTTCTCGGGGACAGTGGTTTGGCTGGGGGCTTGGCGGCAACAGAGGTGTTCCAACTGGGCGCATTGCGCTTCGTGCACCCTGCTCAGTTCAGCCAGACAGGATGGGATTAGCTCGGTATTGGCATCGCGCAGGCTGTATTCCAGTTCACGGGCAGCCGCCTGGCTGGCTTGCAGACCGAGCGTGCCGGCGGCGCCCTTGAGAGTATGACTTAGTTTTTGGGCTAGGCTGTAATTGCCGTCCAGGATGGCATCGGCAATCTGATTGCCGAGTTCGCGGTGGTGTTCGAGGTATTTGCCGAGCAGTTCCAGATAGCGGCTTTCCCGGCCGGCAACAACGCGTAATCCTGATCTGACATCGAACCCCGGGATTCCTGCCAGGCGGGCGAGGCCGTTGTGCATTAGGGTCGGTGCGACAGATACCGGGGGGGCTGCAGCAGGGACTGGTTGCACAGAGGTAGAGGTGCTGGGTGGAATAACCGCTGCTGCCGGCCAATCTGACGAAGGGGCGCGAGCTTCAGTCGGCGAGGAGGGCGGTAATTCAGTGTCCGGCAGAAGGGAAGGGGGGGGCTGGCGCCGGGAGCGCAGATCAGCCAGAAGACAAAGGCCGAGCGCCAGCAGCAAGGCAGCTGTGGCTCCTTGCGCCAGCCGGGTAATCCGGCTGGTCGGCAATGGCAGCGTGTTTTCGTCCAGACTCAGGATTCTCCACTCGCTGCCCGTGGAGATGGCCGTTGCTGCCAGGATTGGTTGTCGGCTCAGAGGGGGAGCGGTGACCACGTTGCTCTGCCCGGTGGGCTGGGTCAGTAAATCCTGCAACCCGCTTTCGCGTAAATTGATCTTGCGCAGCAATGGCTCGCTTGAGGTCAGGCCGGGTTGGCCGAGTACTCGGAGTTGTTCGTCTTCGCGGCGAACCAAGTAACTGCGTACACCTTTGCCCAGTAGGTGCGGTGGGCTGAGCAGGGGAAGCAGGGCGTTTTCCAGCGAAGATTGGAGGACGATGTAACCACGTTGCTGGCGGACCGGTTCGCTTCCGCTGGCCAGGGGGGCAACGCTGGAAATATGGAAGTCGCCACCGTAAGCAGCCGGGTGAAAGTCGGAAATTTCTGCACGGCCGCTGATGCGGCTGGCGACCAGCAGGGCACCCAGGGCGGGGCGCAGGGAACCTTGCTGCTGATTGAGACTGAGGCGGATGTTGCCGTGATTGTCGAGGATCAGTACATCGTCGTAGCGATAGTTTTCCTTGATCGCTTGCAAATAGCTGCGCAGCGCCTTGGTTCGGAGATCGTCGGGTTTGGCTTGATCAAGGAATTCGCCGACACGGTCAACCAGCAGCGGGTTGTCGCTAAGAGTCTGCGCATCGGCAATTCGTTCATGGCGCCATTCGCTGAATTGTTGCGCTTTCAGAGTGGCAATGGCCATCAACCGGGTTTCAGCCAGGCTGATCTGTGCAGTCCTGTCTTCTTCGGCCAGTCTGTTACCGGACAACCAGACCGCCAGTGCCAGTGTGACAATCACGGTGGCCGGCCAATGGTGCAGAAAGGTACGCATCGGGTTCTCCGGCAAGGGGAGGGCTAGCTATTCGCCGTAAGTCTCGGCGATGTGCTGGAAGGTGCTGAATTCGCGGATGAAGACGTCGACAATGTCGGGGTCAAAGTGATGGCCTCGCCCGTCCACGATGATCTGGCTGGCGGTCGAGAAATCAAACGCATCCTTGTATACCCGTTTCGAAATCAGTGCATCAAAAACATCGGCGAGTGCCATCAGTCGGGCGGGTAAGGGAATGGCCTCGCCGGCCAGGCCATCGGGATAGCCGCTGCCATCCCATTTCTCATGGTGCCAGTGGGCAATCTGCTTGGCGATGGCGAGAAACTCCACCGGCTTGCGGGCATCCTTTTCGGCTTGTTCGATCGCCTTGCTGCCGAGAATGGCATGGGTTTTCATGATTTCCCACTCTTCCGGGGTCAGCTTCCCGGGTTTGAGCAGGATGTTGTCGGGGATTCCGACTTTGCCGATGTCATGGAGTGGTGCCGATTCTGCGAGTGCGTCGATGGTTTTGTCATCAAGCTCGGCTGTGTAGCGGGGGTGCTTGCGCAACCCTTGAGCCAGGGTGCGAACGTATTCCTGGGTGCGTAACAGGTGGTTCCCGGTTTCCGGATCTCGGGTTTCAGCCAGGCGCGCGAGCGCATGAATCGTAACTCGCTGAATTTCCTGATTTTCGCTCATCCGGCGGGCGACTTCGGCTTCCAGGTAGCGGTTGTGGTCGCGCAGGATATCGCGGGCGGCCTTCAGTTCCAGATGCGCGCGAACTCTGGCCAGGACTATTGACGGGCGGATTGGCTTGGCAATGTAATCGACAGCCCCTTGTTCAAGGCCGTGCTCTTCGTCGGCAACGCCATCCATGGCTGTGACGAAGATCACCGGCACGTCGCGCGTAGCAGGTGCAGAGCGGAGTCGGGAGAGTACTTCGTAGCCGTCCATCTCCGGCATCATCACGTCGAGCAGAATCAGGTCGGGCGGTTGTGCTCCGGCAATCTGCAATGCCCGGCTTCCCGAGTTGGCGGCACGGACACGATAGTAAGGCTGCAGCAACTCTCCGAGAACTGCAAGGTTTTCGGGAGTGTCATCGACCACCAGAATGGTTGATTGGGTTGCGGCCATGGTTCCTCGGCATGCTTCGGTGATGGATTGTCGTTATTGTTATTTTGGTTCCCATACTACCATCGCCACCCGGCCCCAAGGCAACTGCATCAGCGCGCCTGATGGGCTGCAGCGATGCGACGGAAGAGCGCAAGGCGGCGGCTGTCAATTTCTCCCCGTTCGGCTGCGGCGCTCAGCGCACAGCCCGGTTCGCTGTCGTGCTGGCAGTTGCGAAAGCGGCATTGGCCGAGAAATGGACGGAACTCCCGAAAGGCATGGGCAAGGTCGTCGCGGTCAAGGTATCCGAGACCGAATTCCTGCAGTCCCGGCGAGTCGATCAACTGGCTGTGCGGATCGAGGTGGTAGAGCGTGGCATGGGTCGTTGTGTGCTTGCCCGAGTCGAGCGCCAGTGAAATTTCCCGGGTGGCTGCACCGGCATTTGGGATTAGCGCATTGACCAGGGTCGATTTGCCCATCCCCGATTGGCCGACCAGAACGCTGGTTTTGCCGAGTAGTTCGGGGCGCAGGTCTTCGGCCTGCAGCCTGGCGCTGATTTCGTGAATCCGGTAGCCAAGGCGGGTGAAGAGTTGCAGACGCTCGCGTGCGGCGGGAAGCTTGTCGCTCAGGTCGCATTTGTTGAGGACGATCAGGATGTCGATGCCCTGATCTTCTGCTGCGAGCAGGGAGCGAGTGATCAACTCGTCTGAAAACGCCGGTTCGGTGGCGACTACCACAACCAACTGGTCGACGTTGGCGGCAATCAGCTTTTGGCGGATTTCGTTCGAGCGATAGAGGAGGCTGCGGCGCGGGGAAATGCCCTCGATCACGCCCTGGTCGACGGAGGCGCGCGCAACATCAACCTGATCGCCAACGGCGACCTCGCTTTTTTTTCCGCGCGGGAAACAGGGCAGGCGGGAGCCGTCGGCCAGTTCCACCAGATAGAGCCGGCCATGAGCGGCAACAATGCGGCCCTGCATCAGTGCTTGAACCGGTAATACTGCTGGTTGAGCCAGGCGGCTACGTCGGCCTCTTCTTCGGGGAACCAGCCTGCCTGAACTTGTGAATTGCAGGCGGCCACCCTTTGCAGGAGATCGAGTTGGCTGGTCATCAGGCTCCCGTCCCGGGTGTACATCTTGCTGCCATCGCCGCCATAGAGCCGGACATGACAGGCCACACAGGATTGTTCATGGCGAGCCTGGCCGGCCTGTGGATCGGCGCTACCCCAGGGGGCTGCGAGAGCGCCGCCGGTCAGCAGCAAGGGGGTGAGGGCGATCAGGGCGGGCTTCATGCCGGATTCTCCAGGGTCTGCAGGTGGGCGATGCGCTGGCTGGCGCCCGGGTGTGAGTCATAAAAGAGCGAATATAGTGGGTCCGGGGTCAGGGTGGCAGCGTTGTCCTGATAGAGTTTGACCAGCGCCTGTGCCAGCTCGTGGGCCGAGGTATGGCGGGCGGCAAAGGCATCGGCTGCGAATTCGTCGCGGCGGGAGAGCCAGCTGCCCAGTGGGCTCAGGGGAAACAGGAAAACCGGCAAGGTCAGAAAAAACAGGGTTAGTGCCAGTGCCGTTTGTGGGGTTTCGGTGCTTAGTGGCACGCCAAGCCCGGCATAAAACCATGGGGCATCGAGAAGTTGGCCGAGCAGCGAGAGGAAAATCAGTGAGCCGGCAAACATCAGGAGCATGCGTTTTTGTACATGGCGACAGTGGAAGTGGCCAAGCTCGTGTGCCAGTACGGCTTCGATCTGGCCGGGGCTGAGGCGTTCCAGCAGCGTGTCGAAAAAGACGATTCGCTTGTTTTTGCCGAAGCCGGTGAAATAAGCGTTGCCATGACTGGAGCGCTTTGATCCGTCCATGACGAAGAGGCCGTTGGCGCGAAAACCGCAGCGCTTGAGCAAGGCTTCGATCCGGGTCTTGGTTTCGCCGTCGGCGAGCGGGGTGAAGCGGTTGAACAGTGGTGCGATCCAGGTCGGGTAGATGAATAGCAGCAACAGATTGAAACCGCTCCAGCAAGCCCACACCCATAGCCACCAGTGGTCGCCCATGCCCTGCATCAGCCAGAGTACCGCCAGCACCAGGGGCAGTCCGATGATGAATCCGAGGAGCGCCTGTTTGCCTAGGTCGGCAAGAAATAGTGTTGGCGTCATGCGGTTGAAGCCATGGCGGGCTTCGATGACAAATTGTCGGTACCAGGCAAGCGGCAGATCGGCTGCGCTCGATAGCAGCATTACGCTGTAAATCAGGGCCGCACCGGAGGCTAGTCCGCCGCCAAGGTGATGCTGCCAGAAGTCGGCCAGTGCGGCCAGTCCGCCGCCGAGGGTAAGGGCCAGCAGCAGGCTGGTATCGGTGAAAATCGCGAAAAAACCGCTTTGTGCACGGTCGACCGTGTAATCAGCCGCCTTTTGGTGCTCGGTCAGGCTGATCCGATCGGCGAATGCGGGCGGCACCGTGTCTCGATGCCGGCGCACGTGAGCGATCTGGCGGTAGTTCAAGCTCAGGCGAAGGCTCAGCGAGAGCAGGACTGCGGCAATGAACAGGATATTCAGCAGGGAGGCGTTGGCGGTCATCAGCAGGGAAGGAGGGGATGGACGAAAGCTGTGCGAAAATGCCGGCTTTCACGTATTCGTAAACCGACTCCACGGTCTGACGACGCCCGGCCGCAAGCTAGGTGTCTCGGCTGGAGCATCTGCTACCGCGGAGGAGTCCGCCGCCAGGCGGGAGTCAAATCTCAGAGAATCCGAATTATATGGCAGGCAACGCAAACAACCTCGTCTGGCTGGATATGGAGATGACTGGTCTCCTGCCCGATCACGACCGCATCCTGGAATTGGCAATGGTGGTTACCGACTCGAACCTGCAGCTGGTCGCCGAGTCGCCGGTCTGGGTGGTGCACCAGTCCGATGCCGTGCTCGCCGGCATGGACGAGTGGAATCAGAAGACGCACGGCCGTTCCGGCCTGATCGAGCGGGTGCGTGCCTCAACTACTGACGAGGCAACGGTCGAGCAGGAGGCGCTGGCCTTCATGCACCGATATTCGGGCAAGGGCTATTCGCCGATGTGCGGCAATACCATTGGTCAGGATCGTCGCTTCATGGCTCGCTACATGCCGGCGCTGGAGGATTTCTTCCACTATCGTAACCTCGATGTCAGCACCCTGAAGGAGTTGTGCAAGCGCTGGCAGCCCGAGGTTTACAAAGGCTTCAAGAAGAAGGGCAAGCATACCGCGCTGGCCGACATCTACGAATCGATCGATGAGCTGAAGTATTACCGCGAGCATTTCCTGAAGGGCTGATTGCGAGTGGTCGCTCGTCGGAAAAAAGGGCAGCCGTTGCGGCTGCCCTTTTTACTGGCTGGGCGTCTGTCACGGTCAACGCCGGAAAAGCCGGAATTTTTCCTTGCGGTCCCCGGGGCGGCTGCCTTCCCAGGCGAGTTTCCAGTCGCTGCCAGGTGCTGCGGTTTCACGTGCGCTGCGGCCGGTGACCAGTAGCCAGTTGCATTGGCGACCGGCACGACTTTTCTCCTCGACCGCTTCCAGGCCGACAAAGTACGCCAGCGAGGCGCGCTGGGTGTCGGTCAGGCCGCGTTCAGCGAGGCAGGTGCTGCGGTCAGGCAAGGTGCGGGCCACGGCTTCGGCTACCGGGCGGTAGCTCTTGCCGTAATCAAACCAGGGCAGGATCAGGGAGGTGGCCAATAGCCAGCTGATGGTGCAGCCCAGGGTCCAATGGGTCAGGCTGCGGTAGGGCGAGCGTGGGGCAGTGAAGATCAGCCACAGCCACCACAGGGTGGCCCCGACGCCAACGATGAAATCGGAGAGGTCGAACTGGCCGACGAAGCCGGGACGCAGGGCAGTGACCCGGTGCGCCAGGCGTTCCGGCAGGCCCAGCGCCATGGCCGACCAGGCCAGCCAGAGCAGGCTGGCGAACAGCGTGAAGCTGATCATCGCGAACCAGTCGAAGGCGTTGGCCGCGCCACGGCGCAGCGCGAGCGCGCCCGGGGTGGCGAGCAGGGCCAGTGGCGGCAGCAGCAGCAAGGCCGGGATTTCGCGCGGCCGGTAGGCGAGTGCGAGCAGCAGCAAGGTCAGCACAAAGAGTGTCAGCGGCAGCAACTGGGCGGGGGCACCCCATTGCCGGCGGCGAATCCAGAGCGTCCACAAGGCGAGCGGCAGGGCGGGAAAAGCGAACCATGGCAGCAGGGCGGCAAAACGTCCGAGGCCGCCGGCCGAGAACGGCGTCTGCAGCGGTGCGAGTTCGGCCTGCAGCCAGCCGGCGAGCCGTTCCGGAGCCAGCCAGTACAGGGCCAGCGGCCATGGGGCGAGCAGGCAAAGTGCAAGGAGCAGGCCGAGCAGCAGGGTTTGTGCCGCTTTGGTCCGGTCCGGCGACAGCCACCAGGCGAGCGGGGCCATTAGCAGCAGCGGCAGGGCGGGCGCGATACCGGCACCGAGTACGCAGGCGGCGAGGGCTGCGCCGTAGATACCGCCGGTCAGGCGCGGTTTGCGGCCGAGTGCAGCAAGGCTGCCGATGGCGCCGCCGTAGGCGGCGATGGCAATCAGCATGGGCTGGGCATCGTGGGCGTGCACCAGCAGGCCGGCGCAGCCGGCCAGCAAGAGCGGGCTGGCGGCGGCGTTATCCTGGCCGTAAAGCTCGCGGCCGGCGTAGTAAAGCCCGGACAAGGCCAGTGCGACCCAGGCGCCGCTGGCCAGGCGCATCGCCTCGTGCGCCGGCAGCAGCCAGCCGAACAGCTTGCCGGTCAGGGCTGCGGTCCAGTAATAAAGCGGCGGTTCGTGGAAAGCGCGGCCGGCGATTTCCGGAGTCAGCCATTGGCCGTGGCTGAGCATCTGCCAGGCCGCTCCGATGTGCAGCGCATCTTCACCTTTCCACGGGTCGCGGCCGAAGAGGCCGGCCAGAACGTAGAAGGCGAGCATCGCGGCGAGTGCCCAACCGGTCGGCGGCAGGTGCATGCCGCGACGGAAGCGGTTGGCAAACGGAAGGGCTGTCGTCATGCGCGAGCAGAAAATGAAAAAGGCAGCCGCATCGGGCTGCCTTTTGGGCGGATGAATCCGATCCTGAAGATCAGGCAGACTTGCGACGCAGGGCGCCGAACTTCTGGTTGAACTTCTCGACGCGACCGGCGGTGTCGACGATCTTCTGCTTCCCGGTGTAGAACGGGTGGCACAGGGAGCAGACTTCGATATGGAAGGCGTCCTTGCTCATCGTGGACTTGGTGGCGAAGGTGTTGCCGCAGGAGCAGGTCACCTGGATTTCTTTGTAATTCGGATGGATATCGGCTTGCATCTTTTGTCCTTTAATCAAGCGACCGGCGGATGTGGCCGATCTGGGAAGCTCGGGATTATCTATTAATCGAGGGTTTTTGGCAAGCTTAGCCACCCCGGTTTTTGGCTTTTTTCACGGTCGACCGTGAAAAAAGCAGCAAAGTCGGGTGGCCGCTGCGCTTTAGCCGCGACGCATGGCATCAAAGAATTCGGCATTGCCCTTGGTGGATTTGACCTTGTCGAGCAGGAATTCCATCGCTTCGAGGTCGTCCATTGGGTAGCACAGCTTGCGCAGCACCCACATCTTCTGCAAGACGTCCGGTTTGAGCAGCAACTCTTCGCGGCGGGTGCCGGAGCGATTGACGTTGACTGCCGGGTACATCCGTTTCTCGGCCATGCGGCGGTCGAGGTGGATTTCCGAGTTGCCGGTACCCTTGAATTCTTCGTAGATCACCTCGTCCATGCGTGAGCCGGTATCGATCAGCGCGGTGGCGAGGATGGTCAACGAACCGCCTTCCTCGATGTTGCGCGCAGCACCGAAGAAGCGCTTCGGCTTCTGCAGGGCGTTGGCGTCGACACCGCCGGTCAGCACCTTGCCGGAGGCCGGCTGCACGGTGTTGTAGGCGCGGGCGAGGCGGGTGATCGAGTCGAGCAGGATCACGACGTCCTTCTTGTGTTCGACCAGGCGCTTGGCCTTTTCGATGACCATTTCGGCAACTGCAACGTGGCGGGTGGCCGGTTCGTCGAAGGTCGAGGCAACGACTTCGCCCTTGACCGTGCGGGTCATTTCGGTCACTTCTTCCGGGCGTTCGTCGATCAATAGCACCAGCAGCACGACTTCCGGGTGGTTGGCGGTGATTGCGTGGGCGATGTTCTGCAGCATCACCGTCTTGCCGGTCTTCGGCGGTGCGACCAACAGGCCGCGCTGGCCGCAGCCAATCGGCGCGATCATGTCGATCACCCGGCTGGTGATGTTTTCTTCGGACTTGATCTCACGTTCGAGCTTGAGGTGACGCGTCGGGTGCAGCGGCGTCAGGTTCTCGAACATGATCTTGTTCTTGTTGGCTTCCGGCGGGAAACCGTTGATGCAGTCGAGTTTAGTCAGTGCGACGTAGCGTTCGCCATCTTTCGGGGTGCGAATCTCACCCTCGACGGTATCGCCAGTACGCAGGTTGAAGCGGCGAATCTGCGACGGCGAAACGTAGATGTCGTCCGGGTTGGCGAGGTAGGACGTATCGGCCGAGCGCAAGAAACCGTAGCCGTCGGGCAGGACTTCGAGGGTGCCGTCGCCGTGGATGGTTTCACCGTTCTTGGCCTTGGCCTTGAGCACAGCGTAAATCAGCTCCTGCTTGCGCATCCGGTTGGCGTTTTCAATGCCAAGATCGGTGGCCATATCCAGCAGTTTGCTGACGTGTAGGGTCTTCAGTTCGGAGAGTTGCATGGAGTTCTGGGCGCCATGAAGGCCAGGGGTGGCAAGGCGCCGGGCAGTAAATGCGGAGGGGCGAGCGCAGGGCTCGAAGGAGGGGCGGTGCGGGAAAAACGAGACGCGGGCCGGAAAGGAGAGGATCGGCGGCGTCTGCCTGAAAACGCGGACCGCGTTTTCAGGCGCGCAGAGTACGGCGATTACAGATTGCTGTCAATGAAGGCGGCGAGTTGCGACTTGGACATTGCGCCAACCTTGGTGGCTTCGACATTGCCGTTCTTGAAGATCATCAGCGTCGGAATGCCGCGGATACCGTATTTGGCCGGCGTACCCTGGTTTTCGTCGATGTTGACCTTGGCCACCTTGAGTTTGCCGGCGTATTCATTGGCGATCTCGTCGAGGATCGGGGCGATCATCTTGCAGGGGCCGCACCACTCGGCCCAGTAGTCGACGAGAACCGGTTGCTGCGCTTGCAGCACTTCGGCTTCGAAGGTGTCGTCGGTAACGTAGTGGATATGCTCGCTCATGAATGTCCTCGTGAGTTTGGGGTCTGTTCTGAAAAGGCTGCCGGATCGCTGCGAGCTGTAGCCGGCAAAAATAATTGTGGCGTGATGCTAGCGAAAAAAAATGGCTTAGGGAAGCGTGTTTCCGGGATCGGCTCCGGCTCCCGGTTGTTCCTGGTACGACACAACACGGTTGCGACCGTCTGCTTTGGCCTGATACAGGGCCAGGTCAGCTTCGCGCAATGCTTGATCGAGCCCTTTGCCTGGGGCGTACTCGGATACTCCAAAGCTGATTGTCGGGCGAATGTTTTGCGGAACTCCTTCTGCCTCGAATGCCTGTACCGCAACCCGGATTCGTTCAGCCAGCTTTGCTGCCTGTGTGAGTTCGCAGTCGGGAAAGAGGAGAAGGAATTCCTCTCCTCCCCAGCGGGCGCAACTATCGTACTCGCGCAGATTGTTGCGAAGGCATTCGGCCAGGGCGCGCAGCACGGTATCGCCGCAACCGTGGCCTGCGCTGTCGTTGATTCGCTTGAAATGGTCGATGTCGGCCAGGGCTATCGAAAAACGGGTGCCCTGACGCTCCATTCTCGAAATTTCGTACTGCAGTTTTTCCTGCATGAACCGGCGATTGGGCAAGCCGGTCAACTCGTCGTGCGTCGAAATGTTGGTCAGCCGGTCATTGAGGTCGCGTAGCATCAGTTGGTAGCGGTCGCTGATCCGGACAATCTTTTCGATCTGGCGAACCTTGCGTTCCAGTTGCTCGGCATAACTCTGTCCGCGGTCCCTTTCGGCGCGTTGAAAGAGGTCGGAAATTCGTGTAATCCGTTCAAGCAGGCGTTCTTGGCTTCGATAGCGGTCATAAAGCTCACTGAGTGCTGCATGCCATTCGTTGCCGGCTTGCGACCTTTCCCGCAGCAAGGCTTCAATCCGCTCTTCCAGTGGCGGATTTTTATTCATGAAGATGCTTTGTCTTGAATGGCGAAGGGGAAGCTGCAGTCTTCCTTGAATTCATCGGCCAACTGGCCGACTCGCTCGTTTGCCGCATCATACGACCAACTGGCAGCCACGCTTTTTCCCTGACGGTAGGCTTCTTCCATGATGTCGAAAATGTCCATCATTGCCCGGATGCTGCTGGTGTTCAGGTAAAGCAGTTCCAGTTCCAGTTTCAGAGGCCGGTCGGTTTGTCGCAGGTAAGCAGCGACCCAGTCAATCAGTGGCTGGAATAATTCGAAGGAATTTTCCGGGTAGGAATCACCTTGCATGCGGATGATGCCCTTGTCCCAGTCAGCATCGATTGACGGGGAAGAATTGGTGCGGTCGATTTGCAGATTTTCCATTTTCTCGATTTTAGAGTACCACCCGGAGGCTGAACAAGGCGCGACCGTCATCCTGTGTTTGTAAGGCGCAACTCAGTGGCTCGCTGGATTTGCGTGCCATGTCGATTAGACCCAGTCCGGCGCCCTGACCCAGGGCGTCGCGCGGAATCCGCAGTTGTGCCTTGAATGCTGCCTTGAGTGCCGTTTTGTCAAGGCTGGCCAAGGTAGTGATGCGGTCGACCAGGGCTTTGCCATCTTTTCCGGAAACAAGGTTGGCGGCACAGATCACATAGCGTCCAGGCTCGTCTCTGGAAATGACGATGGTTGCCGCCTCGTGTTCGCTGCTCTGTGCTTGTGCATAACGGCGAATATTCTGGGCAATTTCGATATAGACCGAAAATACATCGGAAACCGCAGATGGTGATTCATCGTTGTTTTCCATGTGCCTGCGCAGGGCTGCACCGATTTCTTCAATCAATGGTGCAGTGATCGGGCCGTTGAAGCAGAGCAGGATATTCTGGCGGCTAAGGCTTGTCCGCAATTCGTGCAGGTCAGGTGGGGCAATGGCTTGAGCAGGTGGGCAAAGCGACAATTTTTCCTCCGTTTGCGGGGTTACTGCGGGGGATGAAGGCGAAAGGCGAGTACGGTGATGTCATCGCGCTGGACTTCATCTGCCTGATAACTTGCCAGGGTGCTTTGCAGCGCTTGCAGTTGTTGCGGCATGCTGCGGTGTGAGTTTTCGGTAATCCATGCTCGCAGCCTCGTTTCGCCAAAAGCGTACCCGGCATCGCCACCAGCCTGGTCAAGCAGACCATCGGTGGTCAGGTAGATGGTTTGGCTCGAACTCAGCGGAATGGTTTCTGCTGCGTAAGTGCCTGGCTTGCGATCATTCAAGGCACGCCTTTCCCCTCTGTGCCAGTGAGTGCCTTCCGGATCGTGTCGCACCAGGGAAATGCCCGCGCCTGCAAAGTGCAGGTGCTGCCGGTCAGGGGCAATGTGGCAAATTCCCAGGTCAATACTGGTGGCCAGCTTGGTTTGTCCCTGGTCGGTCGAAAGCATTTTCCGGATGCGTTCATCCATTTTCTTGAGCAGTTCGGCCGGCTGTTGCCATGGCGTGTCGGCCAGGGTCATTTCTAGTGTGGCATGCGTGATCATGGTCATGCAGGCACCGGGTACACCATGCCCGGCGCAGTCGATGACGCCGAGCAATTGCCCTTGGGGGCCGCAGCGATAGAAATAGAGGTCTCCACCCACGACATCCCGGGGGCGCCAAAGCACAAAGTGCTCATCGCCAAAATTTTCGCAGAGCGCGCTGTCTGGCAGCAGGGCGCGCTGGATCAGGCTGGCGTAGCGGATGCTGTCGGTGAGCTTGCGGTTGGTTGTGGCCAGCGCACTGGTGCGCTGGGCTACCTGTTGTTCGAGATTCTGCGAATGGGTTCTGACCTGAGCAGCCATCTGATCAAAAACCCGGGTTAGCTGTCCCAGTTCGTCAGTACGGGTGGATGCCAATTCAACTTCGTAGTTGCCGTTTGCCATCCGCCGGGCTGATTCGCTCAGGCGTAGCAGTGGCCGCAAGATCAGCGAGTCAACTCCCAGTGTGCTGGCGGCAAGCAGGAGCATCAGGAGTAGCGCACAGGCTATCAGTAGCCCGCTCAGATGTAGCGGACTCAGCAAGCTGCCGCTCTCCATGTCGAGTGCGGCGATGATGCTCCAGCCGAGACTTGGGACCATGGCGATTGCAAGCAGGCGCGGTTGTTCGTTGAGTTCGGCGAGCATTGTTGATGGGCCGGCCGCCGTTTCGATTTCTGCTGCGATCATCGTCCTTACTTGGGCCGCAGCATCAGGCTTCAGCAGGCGAAAGATGGTTTTTTCGCTCTCCCTGGTTGCCGCCAGATCAAATTGCATTTGAGAAACATCCGGGTGGGCAACGATATTTCCTTTGCGGTCCACCACCATGGTGGTCAGCCCCGGCTCGCTGCTGCTGAGAACTTCGCGGAGAAAATCATTCAGATTGATGCCGGTTCCAATCACGCCGAGGGCTTTACCGGTGGAATCTTGAACGGCAACATTGATCCAGATGTTGGTCAGACCGAGCGTTTTGTCGAAGTCGACATTGATCCAGTAGCCGTTCTTTTCGCGCAAAGTCGCGAAATACCAGGCATTTTCCGGCTTGTCTTCCTTGACTTGGTAGCCCTGTTTCAAGTCGCTACCAGTATTGTTGTCGGAATAGCTGAAATTGCGACTGGTCTCGCTGGCAACAAAATAGCTGTGGCTGGAGAATGCCTGACGAAACCCTTCCGCCTCGGCGATGAAGCGGCGGCGCGCCGGTTCCGAGGTTTCGTTGGCCAGCCATTCATGCAGCAAGCTGGAGGCCGCCAGTCGTTGAGATAGCGCCAGTTCTAGCCCAACCCGGCTCTGGATTCGCTGCTGAACCACCCGGGCATGGTCTCTGACCAGAACCGAGCCGAGGTCGTGGCGCAGCGAATTCAGTGTTTGCCGGCCGATGGCAATGGCGGCAACAGCAACAATCAGGGTGATGACCAGAAGCAGCAGCGTGGTACGCGCACGCAACCCGGTCAGCATTTAGTTGCTGCCTTTGAGCAGATTCGCCAGTTCGACGGCGGTTTTGACCTGCATCTTGTCGAACAGATTGGCGCGATGGACCTCTACGGTACGCATGCTGATTTTCAGTTCGTCGGCAATAACCTTGTTGAATTTTCCGGCGAGGACCAGTTCCATGATCTGGCGTTCGCGGGCCGTCAGGCTCGCCAGCCGGTTGCGTACCGAATCCACGGTTGCATCGGCGGCTCGCCGGCAGGCATCTGCCGTGAGCGCTTCGTGAATGCGATTGACCAGGGCGTGGTCGTCGAAGGGCTTTTCGAAGAAATCGAAAGCGCCTTTTTTTAGGGTGGCGACGGCCAGCGGGACATCGCCGTGGCCGGTCAGGAAAATAACCGGCAGGGTCGATCCCTGATTGAGCAGGGCCTCGAAGCAGTCAAAGCCGGTCATGCCCGACATGCGCATGTCCATCACCACGCAGCCGCCAAGTTCCGGGGACCAATTGGCCAGAAAGCTTTCCGCCGAGTCGTAGCAGCGGCTGGTTAGGTTGCGGGATTTCAACATCCAGGCCAGCGCATCGCGGATGGCTTCGTCATCGTCGACGATGTGAACACAGGCATTGCTCATCGGTGATCCGTCAGGCTCAGTCGGCAGTTAAGGGGAGCGAAAAAGTGAATATCGTACCTGTTCCCGTGCGCGAATGGGGGTTGTCTTCAGCCCACAGGCGGCCACGGTGAAATTCGACAATTGAGCGGCAGATCGACAGCCCGATCCCCATGCCCTCAGCCTTGGTGGTGAAAAAAGCGGTGAACAGCTTGTCGCGAATCTCGTTGGCAATGCCGCACCCCTGATCTCTGACGCTGACTGAAATTTCGTTGTCACCCAGACAGACGGCGATTTCCAGGCGACGCTGGGACTCGATCGTGTCGTTCATGGCCTCCATGCCATTGCGCAGCAGGTTGAGCAGAACCTGCTCCAGCATCAGGCGGTCGGCCGGGATCAGCGGTAGCGGCGAGTCTTGCTGGCAAGTCAAGCGGATATGCCGTTTGCGCGCTTCTGGCTCGATGAAACCGAGGCAGTCTTCAACCACCTCGCGCAGGTCGCAGGGTGCGCGCCGGGGTTCGCTCTTGCGCACGAAATCATGTACGCGGCGGATGATTTTTCCGGCGCGCTGTGCCTGCAGACCGATCTTTTCCAGCGCCGGGCGCAGTTCGCTAGGGTTGGCATTGTCATTGGCCAGCAGATTGAGACAGCCCGAGTTGTAGCTGGCAATGGCTGCCAGGGGTTGGTTCAGTTCATGCGCCAAGGTGGAAGCCATTTCGCCCATGGTTACCAGGCGGGCGGTAAATTGCAGTTGCTCCTGCTGCTGCCGGGCCAGGTCTTCGGCATGCTTGCGTTCAGTGATATCGAGGACCGAGGCCATCCAGCCAATATGCTGGCCGTGGCCGTCGATCAGTTTGGCCTCGTAGACCAGCGCATGGAAGCGCTCTTCGTTTTTTCGCCGGAAGGTCATCTCAAAACCATCTGGCGGGGCCTTGCCGGCCAGCACCGCCTGGTGCATGGCAAAGGTTTCGTCGATCTGTTCAGGGACCCAGTAAGGCATCGGCGGAACCTGTCCGACCAGTTCGTCGCTGGCGAAACCGGTCATCTTGCAGAAAGCGGGGTTGACGTAAATCACCTTGCCTTCAAGATCGCGGGCGCGCATGCCGACAGTCAGCGAGTCTTCCATCGAGGTACGGAAGGCGTGTTCGGCGCGCAGGGCTTCTTCGGCCTGGCTGCGCTTTTGCATCAGTTCGCGGACCAGCCAAAGACTCCAGAAAACGCCAATCGCCAGCACGATGATGGCAACCACCAGCAGGCGCTGTAGCGAGTTTTCCTGGCTGCGGTAGCCGGTCACTCGCAGTTTGAGTCCGTGTCCCGGTGGTTCGAGCGGAATTTCATAGCTTTGGCCGCCGGTGTCCTCGATCCGGGTCTTGACTGCCAGGACGTTGTCGTCGGTGTCAATGATGTCGACCTTGTATTTTTCGGTGAACCACCAGGGCACCTGGCCGGCCAGTAGCTGTTCGAGATTGAACACGGCGATCAGCATGCCGTGGGTTTGGCCCTGGCTGTGGATTGGAACCAGGAGTTCGTTCAATGCCTGCTGATTGCTGCTGCGGAAGAATTCGCCATAGACCGGTTTGCCGAAGCGCCGTGCGACGTCGATGCCACGACTGGTCGCGGTCGGCCCGAGCGGGGAGAGTTCCTCATCCGGCAGGTTGGCAGTCGGTTCGGCAGCAACGATTCGCTGCCGCTGGTCCAGCCAGAACAGGTGGCTGACCTCCGGCATGGTTTTTAGCAGGTGGGTGGCGCGTACCCGGAATTGCGGCTCGCCAGCGTGTCCGCTGGCGATTTCGGCAGCCAGTTGCTGGAGTTGCTCTTCGGTGCTGTCAAAGTGAAAGCGCAGGTTCTGCTCCAGCCACAGTACATCCTTGATCAGCGCGCTGCGTTCTTCCTCGATTTCGTTGTAATGCAATAGCCACAACAGTGAAAACAAGGCCGCCAGCAGCAGCACGATGCCTAATTTCGGCACGGCCAGCAGCCAGCGCAGGCGGCGGGTCTGGAGACCGCTCAGAGTTTGTTCAAGGGTCGGCGGCAAAGGAGCTAGGGGCGGCATGCGACGGATGGTACACCAACAGAAAAACGGGCTGGCGGCGATTGTGGATTTCCGCATTGTGGCTATCCACAATTCGGAAATCCACAATGGCCCGCCTTAGCATCGATGCCGATACTGCGTCCCCGCGGAGGGAATCGTACGCGATTCCAAATACCAACAATGGAGCGGGACTCATGGCCAAGAAAACAATTTTCGGCAGTTTGTATTTTCAGGTACTGGTGGCAATCGCCATCGGTGTTTCTCTCGGGCACTTCTATCCCGAGACCGGCGCGGCGATGAAGCCGCTGGGCGATGCCTTCATCAAGCTGATCAAGATGATCATCGCCCCGATCATTTTCTGCACCATCGTCGTCGGCATTGCCGGCATGGAGGATATGAAAAAGGTCGGCAAGACCGGTGGTTATGCCGTGCTTTACTTCGAAGTCGTCAGCACCATCGCGCTGATCATTGGTCTGGTGATCGTCAATGTCTGGCAGCCGGGCGTCGGGATGAATGTCGATCCGGCAACGCTCGATACCAAGGGGATCGACAAGTATGTTGGTCCGGGCAAGATGCAAACCACGGTCGACTTCCTGATGAACGTGATTCCGACTAGCGTGGTCGATGCCTTCGCCAAGGGCGACATGCTGCAGGTGCTGTTCTTCTCGGTACTTTTCGGCTACGCGATGAACGCCTTTGGCGAGCGCGGCAAGCCGGTCTTCGAACTGATTGAAAAGCTCTCGCACGTGCTGTTCGGGATTGTCGGCGTAATCATGAAGGTGGCACCGATCGGTGCTTTCGGTGCGATGGCCTACACCATCGGCAAGCACGGCGTCGGCAGCCTGCAACAACTGGCCAGCTTGATGGGGGCTTTCTACCTCACCTGCCTGGTGTTCATCTTCGGGGTGCTGGGCGTGATCGCCAAGATTCACGGCTTCTCGATCGTCAAGTTGATCAAGTACATCAAGGAAGAACTGTTCCTGGTGCTCGGCACCTCGTCGTCCGAATCGGCGCTGCCGCGCCTGATGGCCAAGATGGAAAATGCCGGTGCCCAGAAGTCGGTGGTTGGCCTGGTAGTGCCGACTGGCTACTCCTTCAACCTTGACGGTACCTCGATCTACCTGACCATGGCGGCGGTGTTCATTGCCCAGGCTACTAATACTCCGCTCGACCTGCAGCACCAGATCACTCTGTTGCTGATCCTGTTGTTGACCTCGAAGGGGGCGGCCGGTGTGACCGGTTCCGGCTTCATCGTGCTCGCTGCCACCCTGTCGGCGGTCGGTACGGTGCCGGTGGCCGGCCTGGCGCTGATTCTCGGGATCGACCGCTTCATGTCCGAAGCTCGCGCCTTGACCAACTTCATCGGCAACAGCGTCGCCACCCTGGTCGTCGCCAAGTGGTGTAACGCTCTCGATAGCGAAAAACTCACCGCCGTGCTCAACAACGAAACCAGCGACGAGGCCGAGCATCCCGAACTGGTTCTCGATGATGCCGTTGAGCCGCCGATTCCGCATGCCCCGCGGCCGATGGTCGAGCATCACTGAGGGCGAACCGCCTGCAGTTATCTTAAGGATATCTCCCCGTGGCCCCGAGGTCGGGTGCCGCTTTCAACCGCCGGCTGGTCCGGCGGTTTTTTTTTGTCGTTGCGGCGACCTGTGGATTTCCACAATACGCCCCCCATCGGACTTTGGTAATACTTTGCCGGCGTGTAAATCAATTACGTTTAGTGACGCAATAACAAAGTTACATTTCCCGGAGGAAAAACCAATGAAGGTATCCAAACTGCTGGCCGGCCTGTTTTTCTGTGCCGCTTCGCTGGGGGCTTATGCCCAGCAGCCGATCGTGATCAAGTTCAGCCACGTCGTTGCCGCCGATACGCCCAAGGGCAAGGCCGCCGAAATGTTCGCCAAGAAGGCGGCGGATATGACCAAGGGCAAGGTCAAGGTTGAAGTCTATGCCAACTCGACGCTGTACAAGGACAAGGAAGAAATGGAAGCGCTGCAACTGGGCGCGGTCCAGATGCTGGCTCCGTCGCTGGCCAAGTTCGGTCCGCTCGGGGTCAAGGAGTTCGAAGTCTTTGATCTGCCGTTCATTTTCAGCGACTACGATGCACTGCGTAAGGTCACCAACGGTGCCGTCGGCAAGCAGTTGCTGACCAAACTGGAACCCAAGGGCATCCGTGGCCTGGCTTACTGGGATAACGGCTTCAAATCCTTTTCCGCCAACAACCCGATCAAGGCGCCGACCGATCTGAAGGGCAAGAAAATGCGCATTCAGTCGTCCAAGGTGCTGGAAGAGCAGATGCGTTCGCTCGGGTCGCTGCCGCAGCAAATGGCCTTCTCGGAGGTTTATCAGGCATTGCAGACTGGTGTGGTCGACGGGACCGAGAACCCGATTTCCAATCTGTACACCCAGAAAATGCACGAAGTGCAGAAGCACCTGACGCTGACCGAGCATGGCTATCTGGGCTACGCAGTGATCGTCAACAAGAAGTTCTGGGACGGTTTGCCGGCTGACATCCGCCAGCAACTGGAACAGGCGATGGAAGAGTCCACCCGCTACGCTAACCAGATCGCCAAGGTTGAAAATGACAGCGCGCTGGACGCGGTCAAGAAGAGCGGCAAGACCTCGGTCTATACCCCGACCAAGGAAGAGCGTCTGGCCTTCAAGAAGGCCCTGATCCCGGTACATCAGAAGATGGAGGGCCGGGTCGGCAAGGATGTGATCCAGGCTGTCTATAAGGACACCGGTTTCAAGCCGGACAGCCTCTAAGCAGTCGCCGTTCAGGGAATGCTGATTCGGGGGCTGCGGCCCCCGAATTTCTCTGAAAAACAACAACAGGGGATCAATCCAATGTTCAACCGCATACTCAATCACCTTGAGGAGTTGCTGGTCACTTTCCTGATGGGGGCGGCGACTATCATCATCTTCATTTCCGTGATGCACCGCTACCTGTCGGGCTATGACATTCCCGGCCTGCAGGACTGGTTGCTCAGCCTCAACGTTGGCTGGGCGCAGGAACTGTGCATCATCATGTTCGTCTGGATGGCCAAGTTCGGCGCGGCCTACGGGGTGCGTACCGGCATCCACGTCGGCGTCGATGTGCTGATCAACCGCCTGGATGACAAGGCGCGCGGCAAATTCATCGTCTTCGGCCTGCTCGCTGGCGCCACCTTTACCGGCATCGTGGCCATGCTGGGAGCTCATTTCGTCTGGGAAAACGGCGCTCACTACGCGATCTACAACGCGCTCGGAATTGCCGGCGAGGAATTGTTCGAAGGCCCGATCACGCCTGATCTTGAATGGCCGACCTGGATCGTCTATAGCGCGATTCCCTTCGGTTCCTCGTTGATGTGCTTCCGCTTCCTGCAAGTGACCTGGGGCTTCATCAAAACGGGCGAACTGCCGCACCACGACCATGGTCACGTCGATGGCCTGGAAGAGGAAGGTGCGCACGTCGAAGCCAACCCGTACAACATGGACGATAACCTGCACATGCACGACCTCAAGCACAAACCGCTGGGCGACGATGGCAAGAAGGGAGGCCAGCAATGAACGCACTGGTGATTTTCAGCCTGTTGGCTGTGCTGATGCTGACCGGTATGCCGATCTCGATTTCGCTCGGCCTGACGGTACTGACCTTCCTGTTCACCATGACCCAGGTGCCGCTCGAATCGGTGGCGCTCAAATTGTTTACCGGGATCGAGAAGTTCGAAATCATGGCGATTCCGTTCTTCATCCTCGCCGGCAACTTCCTTACCCATGGCGGGGTCGCGAAGCGGATGATCAACTTTGCCACCTCGATGGTCGGTCACTGGTATGGCGGTCTCGGCCTGGCCGGGGTGCTCGCCTGCGCGCTGTTTGCCGCAGTTTCCGGCTCCAGTCCGGCAACCGTGGTGGCGATCGGTTCGATCTTGCTGCCGGCGATGGTCAAGGCGGGGTTCCCGAACCGTTTCGGTGCCGGAGTGATCTCGACCTCGGGGGCGCTCGGGATTCTGATTCCGCCGTCGATCGTGATGGTGATGTACTCGGTGGCGACCAATACTTCGGTCGGCGCCCTGTTCATGGCCGGCGTGATTCCGGGTCTGGCCCTGGCGGCAACCCTGGGTGGCGTGACCTGGTACCGGGCCAAGAAGTTCGACTATCCGCGCCAGCCCAAGGCGTCGTGGGCCGAGCGTCTGCGTACCTTCCGCGAGTCGATCTGGGGCCTGTTCCTGATCGTGGTGGTGATGGGCGGGATTTACTCCGGCATCTTCACCCCGACCGAAGCCGCTGCGATGTCCGCCGTCTATGCCTTCATCGTCGCTGTGTTCATCTACAAGGACATGGGTCTGAAGGATGTGCCGAAGGTGCTGCTCAATTCGGCCAACATGTCGGCAATGCTGCTCTACATCATCACCAATGCCGTGCTCTTCTCGTTCATCATGACCAACGAGAACATTCCGCAGGCACTGGCCGACTGGATGCTGGGCAACGGTCTGGGCGTGATCACCTTCCTGCTGGCGGTGAACATCATCCTGCTGCTGGCCGGCAACTTCATGGAGCCGTCGTCGATCGTGCTGATCTTCGCTCCGATCCTGTTCCCGGTTGCTGTCCAGTTGGGCATCCATCCGGTGCATTTCGGCATCCTGATGGTGGTGAATATGGAAGTCGGGATGTGTCACCCGCCGGTCGGCCTCAACCTCTACGTCGCGTCCGGAATCACCAAGATGGGGATCACCGAACTGACCATCGCGGTTTGGCCGTGGCTGCTGTCGATGCTGGTCTTCCTCGGTATCGTCACCTACTGGCCCGACCTGTCGCTGTGGCTGCCGCGTCAGCTGGGCATGCTGTAAGCCGAGCCCCGCTCGTTTGCCGTGGCAAAGCGCAAAGCCTCCCTCCGGGGAGGCTTTTTTTCGGCCTGATTTACGGTCGACCGTAAATCAGGCCGATTTTGACTGCGGTGCATCGGCCTCGATCAACTCGCAGACCATCGCCAGTTCGGCGCGGGTGCTGCTCAGCAAGGCTTCGATCCGGGCTGCCTCCTGGTTTTCGCGGAGCGCCAGGTTGAGGGCAGTGGCCAGCTGGTCGAGCGGCTGGATGCCGAGGGTTGCCGCTGCGCCCTTCAATGAATGTGCGATCCGCTCGGCAGCGGCAAGGTCGCGGTTGGCCCATTCCAGGCCCAGCCGTTCGAGGTCGCTGGCGTGACTCTCGGCAAACATCGCCAGCAGGCGTCTGAGGCGTTGCGGATCGTTCCGGGTGACAGCGCTGGCGCGTTCGAGGTCGAGCTTGCCTGCTTCGAGCAAGGGTAGGGGCGTCGATGTCGAGGTTGTCGCGGGGGTCGGCGAAGGCGTTGCGG
The DNA here is from genome assembly GCF_041378895.1 of Dechloromonas sp. ZY10. Lineage (NCBI taxonomy): Bacteria > Pseudomonadati > Pseudomonadota > Betaproteobacteria > Rhodocyclales > Azonexaceae > Dechloromonas > Dechloromonas aquae. The sequence goes on along the minus strand of NZ_CP144212.1, from coordinate 2,370,156 downwards.
GGATGGTCGGCTGGCTCAGCCAGTGCCGCAGGCAGCGGTAGAGTGCGGCCGGATTCACCGGCTTTGGCAGAAAGTCGTTCATCCCGGCGGCAAGGCAGCGCTCACGGTCGTCGGCAAAGGCGTTGGCGGTCATCGCAATGATCGGGAGATGCTGTCCCTGTGGCAGGCAACGAATCTGCCGGCAAGCCTCCAGACCATCCATGACCGGCATCTGCATATCCATCAGGATCAGGTCGTACCCCCCGGCTGCAGCGAGTTCGACCGCTTCGCGGCCGTTGGTGGCGACCGTGGTTTGCAGCCCGGCATCGGCCAGCAGTGAAAGCGCTACTTCCTGGTTGATCGGGTTGTCCTCGCAGAGCAGGACGTGGCGGCCGGCACCATGAACCGCGCTCGTTTCCTCGTCGCCGGCTGGCGGAGGCAAGAGATCGGTGGCTGGCGCCGAGCTGAGGCTGAAACGGGCGGTGAACCAGAATGTGCTGCCCCGGCCGGGGCTGCTCTCAACACCGGTCTGACCTCCCATCTGCTGGACCAGCCGGCGGGTGATCGCCAGCCCGAGCCCGGTTCCGCCATAGTTGCGGGTGGTCGAGTTGTCGGCTTGCTCAAATGCCTTGAACAGTCGTTCAAGGGCTTCTATCTCGATGCCGATGCCGGTGTCGCTGACCTCGAAGCGCAGTAGTACCTGCTGCGCGTTTTCGTCCAGTCGTTGGCAACGCAGGCTGACATGACCCTGTTCAGTGAATTTGATCGCGTTGCCGAGGTAGTTGAGCAGTGCCTGGGTCAGGCGGGTCGGATCGCCAAGCAGGTTGCCGGGCAATAGCGGTGGGGTTTCAACCACCAAATCGAGTCCCTTGTCCTGAGCCTTGTCGCGCATCAGCATGCCGACTCGGGCAAAGAGGCTGTCGAGACTGAAGGCGATATTTTCCAGTTCGACCTTGCCGGCTTCGATCTTGGATAGGTCGAGGATGTCGTTGATCACCGCCAGCAGGTGGTCGGCCGAGTCGCGGACCTGATTGAGCCGTTCGCGTTGCGCCGGGTCCTGAACATTCTTTTGCAACAGATGGGTGAGTCCGATGATCGCGTTCATCGGGGTACGGATTTCGTGGCTCATGTTGGCCAGGAAGGCGCTCTTCGCCTGATTCGCCACTTCTGCAGCCTGTTTGGCTGCCGCCAGTTCGGCGGTGCGTGTGGTGACCAGTTCTTCGAGATGATGGCGGTAGCGTTCGAGTTCGCGGGTCAGGCGCCGTTGTTCGCTGATGTCTTGCTTGACCGCCACGTAGTGGGTGATCCGGCCATCAGCTGAGCGGATAGGGGAAATCAGCGCCTGTTCGTGATAGAGGTCGCCATTCTTGCGCCGGTTGACCAGTTCGCCGCGCCAGGTGCGGCCGGCGAGCAGGCTTTCCCACATCTCCTGATACTGCTGGCGTGGCGTTTGGCGCGACTGGAGCAGGCGCGGGTTGCGGCCGATCACTTCTTCCCGCCGGTAGCCGCTGATCTGGACAAAGGCCGCATTGACGTATTCGATCTCGGCCTTGAGGTTGGTGATCACTACCGCTTCCGGACTCTGTTCGACGGCCTGCGACAGCTTGCGCAACTGGGCGTCGGCCATCTGTTGATCTTCCAGTGTGCTGAGCAGAATTTGCCGGATTTGTCCGGCCTCGGCGAGCAATTCGTCGGCGCGGGCCTTTTCAGCCTGCAGCGCCGCATTGGCCCGGCTCTGCTCGGTGACGTCGGTGGCGACGCCAAGCAGACCGACGACCTGGCCGTTGCGGTCGCGGATCGGGGTTCGGCTGGTCAGATAGATGCGGCTTTCCCCTTCTGGCAGGGTCAACTCCTCTTCGTGGCGGAGCAGGGGCTCGCCATCGGCAAGAACCCGTCGGTCCAGGGCCGCCAGTCGTCCGGCGGTCTCCGGGGGGAGCAGGGCCTGATCGCTGCGGCCGAGAATGCCGGCGGTCTCCTGCCCCAGCAGGCGGCAGAAGGCTGGATTGGCGTAGGTGTAGCGGCCTTCGGCGTCTTTCTGGAAGACCAGTGCGTCTACCTGATCCATGATTTCCGAAAGTCGCTGGCGTTCGCCTTGCAGTTCGCGCGTGCGCGTACGAACCCGGCGCTGCAGGCCGCGGTTCCAAAGCAGCAGCAAGAGGCCAAGCAAGGTCAGGGCGGCCAGCAGATAGGGCAGGTGACGCTCGGCGAGGCTGGTCGACGCCAGGGGGCGGCCGAGCCATTTTTTGTCCAGTGCGGCGTAGTCTTCCGGCGAAATCGCGGCAAAACCCTGGTTGACCACGGTCAACAACTCGCTATTGCCTTTTTTCACCGCCCGGTGGAATTCTCCCTCGTACAGGGTGAAGGCTTCGCTGAACTCACTGCTTTTTCCGCTGCGGGCGAGCATGAAGTAGGCCGGTGGTGCATCCAGGCAGAAAACCCGGATGTTGTTGTTGGCGGCAGCAGCGGTGAGTTGTTCGTAGCCGGGGTAGGTCACCAGATGGCGGACGCCGTGCCGGCGGAGGTACTCGGCGCAGGCATCGCCTTCCTTGACTCCGACCGGAAAGGGTTGCAGCGTGTTGAGGCTGTCGATTCCCTGCAGTTGGTGGTGAACGAAAATGGGCACCGGCAGCCTGGCGTATGGTGGGGAGAAGTCCATCACCGCTTCCCGTTGCGGGGTACGGAAAACGGTATCGATCACCTCGGCTTGGCCGTTGGCAAACAAGGCCTGAGCCTCGGCCCAGGGCCGGGCCTGGAGTTGGGCGGGAATCCCGGTCCGGGACGACCACAGGCGCCACAGGTCGGGGAGGTAACCCTTCAGTTCGCCTTGTTCGTCGCGGAACACGTAGGGGGGGTAGGCGTCGTCGATCGCTACGGTAAGCCGGGTGGGAGCCGCCTGAGCGAGGCCGGCAAGCAGCAGCAGCGCGGCGCCAGCCAAGTTCAATCGCTGCATGGCAGTTCCTCGCCGGTTTCGACACTGCCGTAGCGGGGAGCTTCGCCATGGCGCGCGAGCAGTGCGTTGATCTCACGCTTCAGTTCCAGTACCCGGCTTTCGCGGCCGAGCATGACCTTCTGCCAGCGGCGCAATTCGTCGAGTTGCTGGCGCAGGCGTTCTTCGTTTTGTACCGCTGCCGTTACATCGACCAGGGTTCCCTCACAGGCATAGGCTTGCCGATTGGCGTCGTACAGGGTGGTGTAGCTGGGCTGCAGGTAGCGCACCGGTCCCAGGTCAGGATGGCGGCGATAGACGGCTTGCGGTGGATTGCTGCCAGCAAGAATCTGGTTAAGCGCGGTGCGGACCCGGGTCTGGTCATCTGGGTGCACCAGGCGCACGAACTGCTCGAAATCCGGTGCCGGCTGGGTTGGGTCGAGCCCGAACAGGTGATACATCTGGGGCGACCAGTAGGCCTTGCGCTTTTGCAGGTCCCAGCGCCAGCTTCCGATCTGGCCGATTGATTCAGCGCGCGACAGGCTTTGGTGCAGGCGCAGGACGGCGGTATCGCGGCGTTGGCGCTCGATGGCAATTGCCGCCAGCGAGGTCGCAGCAGCGATGTCGCGCCGAATCTGCGGGGTCAGCACGGGCTGTGCCTGCCGCCAGTAGATGCCAAAGGTGCCGAGTACCTTGCCCTCTGTCGACAGGATCGGGGAGGACCAACAGGCGGCCAATCCATGGCGGGTGACCAGGTCACGGAAATTCTGCCAGCGGGGGTCGCTGCTCAGGTCAGGAGAAAATATTTCGCGGGCAAGGTAAGCCGCTGAGCCGCATGATCCCACCTCCGGACCGATTTCGATCCCGTCGGTCAGCGCGCAGTAGGAAGGCGGGAGGCTGGGGGCTGCGCCATGACGGAGGTGCACTCCATCTTCGTCGAGCAGGAGCAGAGAGCAGTGCATCTGCGGATCATGGGCTTCGATCTCGCGGCAGATCCGGTCAAGGATGGTCGGCAACTCGCTGCCGACCGAAATCAGTTGCAGGATGTTGTTGCCGAATTCGAGCAGGCGCTGCTGTGCTCGCCGCTCGGTGACATCGACGAAGCTGGCGAGAATTTCCTCGTCGATCACAATGCCGGAAATTTCAATGCTGCGCAGGCTCCCATCCTTGCAGCAGATTTCGAAATCGCCGGGACGGATCACCTCTCCATCTTGCGCTGCCAGCGCGCTGGCATCGTTCCAGCGATCTACTGCCAGTTGCCGCGCATCCGGATCGGGAACTGCCAGTTGCCACCAATTGGCAAGATGCGGGAGGTCGGCCGGGGTATAGCCGAAATCGGCGATGAAGCGCTGGTTGATAAAGGTGATTTCGCCTTCGGCGTTGATGTGGCAAATCGCCAGCGGAAGGTTCTCAAGCAGGGAGCGGAAGCGTTTTTCGCTGGCCAGCAGCTTTTGCTCGGCGAGCTTTTGCTCGTTGATGTCGATGGCCACGCCGGCTGACCGCAGCGGTTCGCCGCTGGCCGTGCTTTCGATCTGGCGGCCGCGTACGCTGACCCAGCGCGGCAGGCCGCGTGCATCGCGAGTCAGATATTCGACATTGAGTTGGTGGCGGGTGCCGCTGCGGAACTCGGCCAGCAGAGTGGCGACTCGCCCTCGGTCGTCGTCGGCGATCCGTTCGCAGATCGCGGCCAGGGGTTCCGGGCCATGCCCGGCAGGGAACCCCAGCATCTTGTTGAGCGCCGGGCTGCGCTGCGTGCGGTCGAGGCGATGATCGTATTCCCAGGTGCCCACCCCGGTCATTTCGAGCAGCAAATCCAGTTGGCCAGCCAACCGGTCGCGTCCTCGCTCCATCAGTGCGGTGCTCAGCCGTTCAAGCATCCGGTGCTGGCTGACGACGCCGATGGCGCGTCCATCGGAGGCCAGCACGATCAGATGGCGCAGGCCTTCCTCGGTCATCCGGCGGGCAGCGTCGGCGGCTGCGATGTCGCCGGGAACCGTACGCAGTGGCTGCGACATGACCGCCCCGGCCGTTACTTGCTCGGGGTCGATATGCGCTGCCAACAGGCGGGGAATGTCGCGTTCGGTAATGATTCCCCGGGCGCATTCGTGCTCGCCGATCAGTACATGGTCGAGGCGGTGTGCAGCCATGGTTTCCAGCACCTCGGCCAGCGACAGGTCGGGAGGCAGCATGTCGGCTGCCGGCTCCATGACTGCGTGCAGGGTCTGGATCGAGGCAAACAAATCATTGCCGATGTGCCGGCGGAAGTCGGTTTCGCTGGCGACTCCGACCAGATCGCCAGCAGCATCGACCAGTACCAGATGACGAATCCCGTGACTGGAGAGCAGGGCGTGGCCGGAAGAAAAATCAAGGTCGGCGCGGGCAGTGGTGAGCGGGGCACTCATTGCCGCCCGGACCGGACGGTTTTCGCGGTACCCGCTGCAAGCCAGGCGCAGCAGGTCACGTTCAGTGACAATCCCGATCGGCCGCCGTTGTTCAACCACCACTACCGAGGAAACACGCCGGGCGGCAAACAGTTCGATGACTTCGCGCAGGGGCTGTTCCGGTGGAACGGTGAGAACCTGGCGGCTGGCAATGTCTCCGAGGCGGAGTTCGGTGGCTGGATTCATGGCGGACAAAAGGCGCCGTGACAGTATGGGCGCGACTCGTCCATTCTAGCCTCAACCCGCAATAACCGGGATGAGGGAGGGGGAATTTTACTGTTCTCCCTGCTTCAGGCGGCTACTGCCAGCGGTTTGGCGGGGATTCCCTGGTTCGGCTGGCAGCCGCGGCGGACGAAACGATCACGGAAGATGAAGCCCTGGACCAGATCGAAGCCCATCTGCCGTGCCATCGCCAGATGTTCGGGGGTTTCGATCCCTTCCAGCACGGTTTTCAGTTCGAGGTCGCGCGCCTGTGCCAGCGCCCAGGTCAGGATTGTCCGCTGCCTGCCGCTCAGTTCGCCAGCCAGCCAGCTGCGGTCGAATTTGAGATAGGCAGCGTTGAGCAGCGAAGCGTACGAGACCAGACCGCGCGACGACGACAGGTCGTCGATCGCCATGCGAATTTTTTCCCGTTCGAGTTCTTCCATCATCCGGTGGGTCAGCGCCACATCTTGCAGATGCAGGTTTTCGATCACTTCGACTACCAACCGGCTGCGTTGCGCTGTGAGAATCGGCAGGAACAGGTTGCCGCCGTGCTCGTCCTCGCCCTGGGCGTAGCTGTCCGGATCGAGGTTGACGAAGAGTTGCCCGTGTTGCGGCGCTTCGGCGAGTTGCAGGCGCTTGGTTTCGAGTTCGGCGTGCAACAGCAGCAGCGGGTTGTCGTGCAGGGCTTCGAAAACCAGGTCCGGTGGCATGGCCCTGCCGTCGGCGGTGATAAAACGGGCCAGCGCCTCATAGCACAGGATGTCGCCGCTGCCGGTACAGACCAGCGGCTGGTATTCGACGCCGAAACGGCTGGCCGTCAGGCATTCGAGGATGGTATGGGGGTGGAGTTGCGGGCGGGTGGCAAGCGGCGGCATCGGGCGTCATCTCGGGTGAAGTGGCTGGCTGATGCGCGGGCGCTGGCTGGCTGGTTATTTGAGAATTATTATCATTTTTGTCGATCCTGCTGTCAATCCGGGGTTTTGATCCGGGCCAGGCGCGGCGAGAGCATGTACAGCGCGCGCGGCGGCTGCGGGTTGTCGAGCAGCCAGCCGAAATTGAGCATCACGCAGTAGCCGCTGCGGCCGATCGGCTTGACGCATTTCCATTGCCAGTAGCTGCGCATGCGGATGCTCATCGTGCCGAAGCGGCCGTTGTTGCGGTTGATCGTCGGGTCGCCGTGGATGATCCGCTCGGCGGCGTGCATCGGCGCCGCCAGCGGCCCCTATTTGAAGCCATAGAGTTGGTTGCGGTAGAGCCACTGCACTTGCGACCCGTAGCCGCCGTTGTGCGTCGCCTTCCAGGCGAGGTCACCGAGCAGGCTGTTGTCCGGGGTGTCGAACCAGGCCAGCCAGTGCGGCAGGCGCGGTTCGACGCCGCTGCCGTTGTTATTGTTGATCGGTCCCAGCCGGGGGCGGGCAAAGGCCGGCAGCAGCGGGGTGATGATCATCGCGATCACGGTCATGATCAGCAGGGCACAGAAGTAGAGCGGATAGCGCAGCAGCAGCATCAAGGAACTCTGGAATTTTGGCTCAAGGCGGTCGTTGACCGTGAAAATGGGCAAATACCGGGCAGTTGGCCGATATTTGCCCATTCGTGGCTGCCGGGCTTACTTGCCGAGCGGTGCGAACTCGGCCGGAACCCAGGCGTAGCCGCTGCCTTCGCGGCGAACATGGCCGATCCCGGGGAAGGGCAGGTGCATGCCGGCGACCATCAGCTTCTGCCGCGCCGCCAGGTCGAAGATGCGCTTGCGCGCGGCGACCGCCTGCTGCGGGTCGGTATCGAACTCGATCGCAACCTCCGGGCGTGGGAACTGCACCGCATGGTTATGCACCAGGTCGCCCAAGACCAGCAGCCGCTGGCCGCCGCTGACGAAGCGATAGCTGGCGTGGCCGGGGGTATGGCCACGGGTATCGACACTGAACACGCCGGGCAGCAGTTCGCGCTCGTTGATGTAGGTGTGCCATTTGTCGGCGGCGCGGTAGGGGGCGGCGGCATCGCGCGACATTTTGAAGAAGGCCTGGAAGTCGGCCGGCGCCTGGGCGGCGGTTTCCTCGCTCAGCCAGAAATCGCTGTCGGCCTTGCTCGACCAGATTTCGGCGTTCGGGAAGGCCATCTGCCCATCGGGCGTGACCAGACCATTCACATGGTCGCCGTGCAGATGCGTCAGCAGTACCACGTCGACCTGCTCCGGGCTGTAGCCGGCGGCCTTCAGGTTGTCGCCGATATGGCCCAGCGACGGCCCGAACAGCTTGGCGGCGCCGGCATCGACCAGGATCAGCTTGCTCCCGGTATTGACCAGATAGGCATTGACCGCAGTCTGCACTTTGGGGCCCTTGACGAACTGGCGGGCCAGCAACTGCTGCTTCTCGCGCTCGCTGGCGTTCTTCAGCAGCTTGCTGTCGAGTTCGATGGCGCCGTCGTAGAGCGCGGTGACTTCGAACTGGCCGAGGTTGAGCCGGTAGTAGCCGGGGACCTGGGTCTTCTGCTGCGGCGCCTCGGCCCACAAGGGGGCGGCACCGCCGAGCAGCGCGGCAAACAGCGCACCAGTGAGCAATCGCTTCAGGGGGATAGGCATCGGAAATCTCCTGCAGTGGCGAAAAATGCAAGTATTGCATGCTTTCGTCACGCGGCCGCGCCAAGGCGTTTGCCGCAGCCGCGACGGGTGAGCTGGCTCAGGTGTTCAGCGAGTACCGGGGGCGTGGCTGGTTGCGATCCGGCCTGGCCGTCGCTGCCGATAGGCACCGGACAACTCCGCCGAAAAACAAAACGCCTCGCAGGTTGGCGAGGCGTTTTTTACGTTTTGCCACGGTCGACCGTGGCAGAAGCCGGATTTGCCGGCGGGGCCGCTTACAGGATCATCCCGGCGCCGACGGTGTTGTTGTTGCTCTCATCGATGACGATGAAGGCGCCGGTGGCACGGTTGTCGGCGTAGGCGTCGACGAACAGCGGTTGGGCCAGCTTGAAGCTGACTTCGGCGATGTCGTTCATCGCCAATTTGTCGGCGGCAACCTTTTCCAGCGTATTGACGTCGAGGCGGTGGTTGATGCCGGTCAGCTTGGCCTTGCTGTCGCGCGTGGTGTGGCGGATCAGGTAGGTGCGGGCGCGGTCGAGCGGGGTCTCCGAGAGCCAGCAGACGGTGGCGCGGATTTCCTTGACCGCCGCCGGGGCTTCTGCGCTCTTGACGATCATGTCACCGCGCGAGCAGTCGATTTCGTCAGCCAGCAGCAGGGTGACCGATTGTTCGGTGACGCCTTGGTGGATGTCGACACCGCCGAGTTGCACCGCTTTCACGGTCGACGTGAAACCGTTGGGCAAAACCGTGACCGCGTCGCCAACCTGGATCGAACCGGACTCGACGCGGCCCATGAAGCCGCGATAGTCGTGCAGATCGGGGTTGGCCGAATCCTGCGGGCGGCAGACGAACTGAACCGGGAAGCGGAACTTCTCGGTGTGCTCGGTATGGGCAGCCGGTGCGGCTTCGAGGATTTCGAGCAGGGTCGGGCCGTCGTACCAGTTCAGGCTGTCGCCACGGTCGACGATCATGTCGCCGTTGAGCGCCGACAACGGCAGGAAGCGGATGTCTTCGATGCCGACCTTCTTGGCGAATTCGAGGTACTCGGCCTTGATCTTCTCGTAGGTTTCCTGCGAGTAATCGACGAGGTCCATCTTGTTGATCGCGACGACCAGGTGCGGGATGCCGACCAGCGCAGCGAGTTTCGAGTGACGCCGGGTCTGGGTCAGCACGCCTTTGCGTGCGTCGATCAGGATGATCGCCAGATTGGCGGTCGAGGCGGCGGTGACCATGTTGCGGGTGTACTGCTCATGGCCCGGCGCGTCGGCGATGATGTACTTGCGGGTGCCGGTGGAGAAGTAGCGGTAGGCGACGTCGATGGTGATGCCTTGCTCGCGCTCGGCTTGCAGGCCGTCGGTCAAGAGCGACAGATCAACCGCGCTCATGCCACGCTTCTGCGAGGTTTTTTCGATGGCGTTCAGGGTGTCGGCGAGGATGGTCTTGGTGTCGAACAGCAGGCGGCCGATCAGCGTGCTCTTGCCATCATCGACGCTGCCGCAGGTGAGAAAGCGCAGCAGGCCGTGGTCTTCAATGTGGTCTTGTGTGGACATTTCTGTTTTCCGTGGGGGCGAGGATCAAGGATTCAGGATCGAGGATCGAGTGCGCGGTTTTTGCTGGCAGCTCGCTCCGAATAACTCGATCCTAGAAGTAGCCTTCCTTCTTGCGTTGTTCCATCGAGGCTTCGCTGGTCTGGTCGTCCAGACGGGTGGCGCCGCGCTCGGTAATCGTGGTGGTCGCGGTTTCGACGACGATCTTCTCGACCGTGTCGGCATCCGATTCGACCGGCGCCGTGCAGGAAATGTCGCCGACGGTGCGGAAGCGCACCAGTTTCTCAACGATTTCCTCGCCGGCCTTGGGCAGGTTGGTCAGCTCGCCGGAGACCAGTGGCACATTGACCGGCACGATGGCGCCCTGGCGGATCACCACCGGGCGGGTGTGGGCGAAATAAATGCTCGGCAGTTCCAGGCCTTCGCGCTCGATGTATTGCCAGACGTCCATTTCCGTCCAGTTCGAGATCGGGAAGGCGCGGATGTTCTCGCCTTTATGGCTGCGGGCGTTATACAGGTTCCACAGTTCCGGGCGCTGGTTCTTCGGGTCCCATTGGCCGAATTCGTCGCGGAAGCTCATGATGCGTTCCTTGGCGCGGGCCTTTTCTTCATCGCGGCGGGCGCCGCCGATGCAGCAGTCAAAGCCGAATTCTTCAATCGCTTCAAGCAGGGTCACCGATTGGTGCTTGTTGCGCGATTCGCCTTCGTGCTTCAAGACAACCGTGCCGCGCTTCATCGAATCCTCCACCGAACGGACGATCAGACGCTCGCCCAGTTCGGCAGCGCGCTTGTCGCGGAAGGCAACCACTTCCTGGTAGTTGTGGCCGGTGTCGATGTGCATCAGCGGGAAGGGGAATTTGCCAGGGCGGAAAGCCTTCTCGGCGATGCGCAACATGCAGATCGAGTCCTTGCCGCCGGAGAAGAGCAGTACCGGGTTGGCGCACTGGCCGGCCACTTCGCGCATGATGTGGATGGCCTCGGCTTCGAGCCAGTCGAGATGGGACAGCGTGGCGCTGGACGGATTGCGTTGAGTCATCTGAGGTGTCCGCAGGGATTGTCGAATGGCGCGAATTGTAGCGCGTCCTTAATATTCATTTAAGAACCTGTTTTCATCTTGTTATTCGATTTTTGAATAAGCTCGGTGGTAACACCGGGTTTTCACGGTCGACCGCAAAAAACGGGGTTTTCCCCGGTCGACCGTGTGCCGCCAGCGGCGATCAATACTCCTGCAGCATCGCCATTTCGCTGTCGGCGTGGCGTAGGCGGACGGCGAGGGCGCGGGCAATGGCGGTGACGAGCAGGAAGGCGACTTTTTTGTGGTCTTCGGCCAGTTTGTTGAACTGTTCCAGGGTCAGGATGAAGACCTCGGTTTCGCCGAAGGCGACCGCGTCGTTGCTGCGTGGCCGGCCGTCAAGGAAGGCCAGGCCGCCAAAAAAGTCACCCCGGCCAAAGGTCGCGATGTGGCGGCTGCGGCCGGCGCCGAGCGGCATGAAGATGCGTACCGCGCCGCGCCGGATCAGGTACAGCGCATCGCCGGGTTCGCCGCGCGAGTAGATGGTTTCGCCGGCGGCGAAGACCCGGGTGATCATCCGCGACTCCAGATCGGCCAGGGTTTCGTCCTTGCGCTGCCTGAACAACTCCATCTCGGCCAGCTGAATCGGTGTTTCCTGCTGCGGCGGCGCATCTTCACGCTCACCGAGAATGCGGTCTTCGACCCACTCGATGGCACTGTCGAGTTCCGGGAACAGGCGTACCACCTCGCTGTCCTCGGTGACCCCGGTCTGTTCGAGGAATTCGCGCAGGTCGCGGCCGTTGGGCAGGTTTTCGCGGACATTGGCGAGCAGCAGCAGGGCGCCGCGCTCGCGCAGGCTGTCGCGCACCTGCAGCAGCAGATGGGTGGCGGTGACGTCGAGCGATTGCACGCGCTTGAAATCGAGAATGACGTACTGCCGGGTTTTCAACTCGGCTTCGAGTTGACCGTAGAGTTGGTGGGTGGTGCCGAAAAAAAGGCTGCCTTGCAGTTCGAAGATCACTGCCTGGTCGCCTTTCTGTTCGAGGATGTGCATCTCGTTTTCCGGCCGGTGCCAGGTCGAGGACATCTGGTTGGCGTAGAACTTGTGCCGCACCACCGTGCCGCCGATCTGCTCGCGCAGGAAAAGGATGATCGAGAGCACCACGCCGACCGCCGAGGCGGCGATCAGTCCGATACTGAGGGCGACGACGATGACCGCAACGACGACGCCGAAGTCGAGTGCGGTGGCACGCGATTCGACAAAGCGCAGCGGTTCCTTGTCGAGCATCCGCAGGCCGACCACGATCAGGATCGCGGCCAGTGTCGCCACCGGAATCCAGGCGATGAAGCTGCCCAGGATCAGGGCGGCGATCAGCGCCGAAACGCCTTCGATCAAACCTGAAGCCCGCGTGTTGGCACCGCTGCCGAGATTGACCAGGGTCGCCCCCATGGTGCCTGCGCCGGGCAGTCCGCCGACGGCGCAGGAACTGATGTTGGCAATGCCCTGGGCGACCAGTTCGCGGTTCGGGTCGTGGCGACTGCGCGTCATCTGGTCGAGCACGACACAGGTTTTCAACGTGTCGATCGACAGCAGCGCGGCCAGCGTCAGCGCGCTGCCGAACAGCGCCCCGACCTGGTTGAGGCGTAATTCACCGACCTCGGTCCAGCGTTCGTGGATGGCGCTGAGAAAGCCTTCGCCACGGGCGCCGAGCGGCCCGATGATCAGCCGGTTGTCGTTTAGCTGGTAGAGGCTGGCATCCTGCAGCGCGAGCAGAAAATAGCAGCCGACTCCGGCGGCGATGCCGAGCAGAGTGCCGGGAATGCGCTGGATCAGGCGCGGGCCGAGCAGCATTCCGGCCACCGTGGCCAGGCCGATGGTCAGTGCCCGCCAGTCCCACAGCCAGGGGGAACTGGCAATTTCCCACCAGTGGCCGCCACCGGCGCCGACAAATTTGGGTAGCTGGCTGCCGACAATGATCAAGCCGACGCCCGACAAATAGCCGCTGACCACCGGGTACGGAATGTACTTGATCACCCGGCCGATGCCGACAAAGCCGAATAGCGTCTGGAACACGCCGGCGAGGATGCCGAGCAGCAGCAGGCTGAGCACGATCCGGGTCGGGTCGCTGCCTTGCTGCGCCATTTCGATGGCAAAGGCGGAGAGGACGGCGGCGGCCGGAGCGCAGGGGGCGCTGATCAGGCGGTCGGTGCCGCCCAGGGTTGAGGCGATCAGGCCGATCAGGGTGGCGCCGATGATCCCGGCGAGGGCACCGAGCGCCGCGAATTCGGGGCCGATGGCGGCGTAGATGGTGACGCCAAAGGCGATGGCCGCCGGCAGGGCAACCAGCATCGCGGCGATGCCTCCCCACAGGTCTCCCGTATGTTGCAGCCGATTGACCAGGGTTTTCATCGGCTTTCCCCTCGTTGTTTTGTTTATAACGAAAGGGTAATACGGATTAGCCGGGGAGGGAAAGCGCCCGCCGTCGTCAGGGTGGCGGTCGGGCGTGTCGGTCGCGGCGCTTAGCCGCGATTGAGCAGGGATTCAGGCAGGCGATCCTGGATCAGCTTGAGCATCGGGGCGAAGACCTTGGGCGTGCCAGCGACGATGTTGCCGGTGTCGAGGTAATTGGCATCACCGCGCAGGTCGCTGACCAGGCCACCGGCCTCGGAAATCAGCAGTGCGCCGGCGGCCATGTCCCACGGCGACAGGCCGAATTCCCAGAAACCGTCGTAGCGGCCGCAGGCCACGTAGGCCAGATCGAGCGAGGCGGCGCCAGGGCGGCGCTGGCCGGCGGTCTTTTCGACCAGTTCACGGAAAATCGCCAGATAGGTGTCGAGGTGGCCGAGTTCGCGGTAGGGGAAACCGGTGCCAATCAGTGCCTCACCTAGCTTGAGGCGGCGCGACACGCGGATGCGGCGCTCGTTGAGGAAGGCGCCGGCGCCCTTGGTCGCGGTGAACAGTTCGTTACGGTTGGGGTCATAGACCACCGCTTGTTCGATCACATTACCCTTGGCCAGTGCAATCGAAATCGCGTACTGCGGCATGCCGTGAATGAAGTTGGTGGTGCCGTCGAGCGGGTCGATGATCCACTGGTACTCGGCTTCCTGGCCGGAGCGGGCGGCGGTGTGGCCGGTCTCCTCTGCTAGAATCGCGTAATGCGGATACGCCTCCTGCAGGGTTTCGATGATCGCGGCTTCGGCAGTGCGGTCAACTTCGGTAACGAAATCGTTGGGCTGCTTGCTGGCGACCTTGAGCGAGTCGAGGTCGTTGGAAGCGCGATTGATGATCTGGCCGGCGCGACGCGCCGCCTTGATGGCGATATTCAGGGCTGGATGCATGACTTAAAGAGCTGACGGGGGGCCGGGAGCCGCCCGCTGGATTTTGGAAAAACAGGATTTTACACCATGAAACCCGAAGACCTGCTGGCCCGTATCCGGGTTGTGCTTTGCCGACCCAGTCACCCGGGCAATATCGGGGCTGTGGCGCGGGCGATGAAGACCATGGGGCTCAGCGATCTGTGGCTGGTCGAGCCGCGTCAGTTCCCGGACGCCGAGGCCGATGCCCGGGCGACCGGTGCCGTCGATCTGCTGCAGGCTGCGCGGGTCGTCCCCGATCTGCGCTCGGCGCTGGCGGATACCTGCTTCGCGCTGGCGGTGTCGGCGCGGCCGCGCGAACTCGGGCCGGCGCTAGGTGGTCCGCGCGAAGGCGTCGAACGTTTGCTCGGCGAGGCCGGGCACGGCCCGGTGGCGATGGTGTTCGGCAACGAAACCTATGGCCTGAGCAATGTCGAGATGAGCGAATGTCAGGCGGTTGCATCGATCCCGACCAATCCCGAGTTCAGTTCGCTGAACCTCGGTTCAGCGGCGCAGGTAATGTGCTACGAGTGCCGGATGAGCGCCTTCGCCGGGCAGCCGCCGCTGGTCGGCGGTGAGGTGGTCTATGCCGCGCCGGCCGCAAGCCATCGCGAAATTGCCGGCCTGCTCGGACATCTGGAGCAGGTGATGACCGACACCGGCTTCTACAACCCGGCGCAGCCGGGACGGCTCTTGCCCAAGCTGCAGCGCCTGTTTGCCCGGGCCCGGCTGGAGAGCGAAGAAATCAATATCCTGCGTGGCCTGCTCGCCGCTACCCAGAAACCGACCGGACACGGCCGCAAGAACTGAAACGCCGGGGGGCGGTGTTTTGCCAGGCACTCCGGCAGTCGCAGGAGTGGGCGTGATCGAGGAGGTCGGTGCCATGCGGCACGGTCAGGGCGGCGAATGGCGGTCGCCGGCAGTCAGGGCTTCTGAGCGGCGATCGCGCTGACAGTTGCTGCGGAGCCTTGCCGGCGCGGTCGCTCGGGGGCGACTTCTTGCTATTGCGAACCATTATCAATTAATATTGCGGCCAGCCAGCCAAAAGGGCGGTACTCGCAGTTGGTGACTGCGGTGCTTGCCTCGCCAGCCATCGTTCCCCCGTCCTGCCTTGCTTTCGACCAGAAAGCGCGGGTTGCCCATTGGCTGCGGCTCGATGCCGGGCGGGAATTCTCCGTTTTTGGCTGGTTGACCGTGAATTCCCCTGATTTTCCCTCTGCTTCTGGCACTTCGTCCGCCCACGCTGCGCTGGCCGGACGTTCGGCCTCGCTGCGCTTGTTTCTGACCATCCACTGGATCAGCTCGGCCTTGTGTCTGGTCGGCATGCTGCTCTTCGCAGCGACCGGAGTCACTCTCAACCATGCCGGCACGATCGAGGCGCAGGCGAGCATTGACCGGCGTCAGGCGGTGTTGCCGCCGAGCTTGCTGGTCGAGTTGCGGACTACGCTGGCCAGCGCCAACCGTCAGACCGCCTTGCCGCCCTCGGTGCGGGCCTGGCTGGCCGGCGAGTGGGGCTTGCGCGGACTGACCGGGATCGCCGCCGAGTGGTCGCCGGACGAGGTTTACCTGCCCTTGCCGCGACCTGGCGGCGATGCCTGGCTGCGGCTCGATCCGGAGAGTGGCGAAATCGAATACGAACGCAGCGACCGAGGCTGGATCGCCTGGGCCAACGACCTGCATAAGGGCCGTCATACCGGCGATGCCTGGGCCTGGTTCATCGACCTGATCGCGGTTGGTAGCCTGGTGTTTTCGTTCAGCGGCTTGTGGATTTTGCATCGCCACGCCGCGCAACGGGCGGCAACCTGGCCGCTGGTCGCCGCTGGTGCTGTGCTGCCGCTGCTGATCATCCTGCTCTGCTTCCATTGATTTTTCGAGAAAGTAAGCTCCCATGAAAAAAAGCATCCTGCTTCCCCTGTTGTGCGTCCTGGCCGGGCCGCTTGCGGCCGCTGAACTGTCGCTCAAGGTCGAAATTCCGCCGCTGCCGGTCGCCGAATACCACCGACCCTACCTGGCCGTCTGGCTGGAGGGCGGCGAGCCGGCACAAACGACGCACCTGGCGGTGTGGTATGACCAGAAAAAGAAAGACAACGCCGGCCTCAAATGGATGAAGGATCTGCGCCAGTGGTGGCGCAAGGGCGGTCGCGACCTTGAACTGCCGCTCGATGCCGTCAGCAGCGCGACCCGTGCCCCCGGTGTGCATACCCTGAATTTTGTCGGTGGCAAGACGCCGCTCGACAAGCTGGCGCCCGGCAATTACACGCTGTTCGTCGAAGCCGCGCGCGAAGGCGGCGGCCGCGAAGTAGTCCGCCTGCCGCTGGCCTGGCCGCCGAAGAGCGCGCAAAACGCCAGCGCCCGCGGCCAGGAAGAACTCGGCGCGGTCAGCCTGCAGGCCAAGCCCTGAGCGGTGTCGCTCGCGCATTCTCATTCCGCCTTTCCCCTGGAGAACGAAATCATGCAAAAACACCGGTTGACCGTGAATACTCCCGTGCTTGCCACACTCTTGCTGGCACTGCTGCCGCTTGCTGCGGAGGCTCATCGCTCCTTCCTGCTGCCCTCGACCACTGCGGTCGAAGGTAAGGACCCTTGGGTCACCGTCGATGCGGCGGTCGGTGAAAACGCCTTCGAGTTCGACGCCAACCCGCTCAAGCTCGACGGCCTCAGCATCACCGGCCCGGACGGCAAGCCGGTGGCACCGGCGCAGAGCTTTACCGGCAAGCGCCGTAGCGTCTTCGACGTGCAGCTGGCCAAGCCCGGTAGCTACCGCATCGCGCTGGTCGGCGAAAACGCGATGGCCAGTTACAAGCTCAACGGCGAGGCCAAGCGCTGGCGCGGTAGCGTTGAGGCGCTGGATAAGGAAATTCCGGCTGGCGCCAGCGAACTGCAGGTGACCCGCACCCACAGCCGGATCGAGACCATCGTCACCGCCGGGCAATTCGGCGGCGACGCGCTGAAGCCGGCCGGGGTCGGCCTCGAAGTGCTGCCGCTGAGCGCCACCGACGAATACCACGCCGGCGAAGCCGCGCGTTTCCGCGTCTTGCTCGACGGCAAGCCGCTGCCCGAACTCAAGGTCGCACTGGTGCCGGGCAATGTCCGCTACCGCGGCGTGTTGCGCGAAGTGACCGCCACGACCGATGTCCGGGGTGAGTTCAGCGTCACTTGGCCGTTTGCCGAAATGTACTGGATCAGCGCCAGCTATCCGGCCCGGCCGGTCGTCGCCGAAGGCCAGCCTCGTCCGGCGCCGCCGGCCAAGCGCTGGACTTACGCCGGTACGGTCGAAGTTCAGCCACAGTAAGCCTTGTTCGATGGCGTTCGAGTATTTTTCGGCCGCGCTTGAGGCGGTGCCGCCACTCCGCCTGGCTGCCGCCGGCGGGGTGTTGCTGGCCTGGGCTGCGCTCTGCCGACACGCCTGGCGGCGGGGGCATCCGCTTTTGCCGGCAGCCGGCGAGTGGACCGTGGTATATGCCAGCCAGACCGGCACCGCTGCCGCGCTGGCCGAGGAAAGCGCAGCCCTGCTCGGGGCGCCGCCGCCCCTGCCGCTCGATCTCCTGCCGCTGGAGCGATTGGCTGGCGGGGGCCGGTTTTTATTCATCGTCGCCACCGCCGGCGAGGGCGAGGCGCCGGACAACGGCCGGCGTTTTGGTGCCCGGCTCGACGCCTGGTGCGCCGCGACTCGTTCCTCCGCCGGCCAAGTGCCGCTGGCAGCTGCACGGTATGCCCTGCTGGCACTCGGCGATGATCGCTACCCCGGTTTTTGCGCTTTTGGCGAGCAACTTGATCTGGCCTTGCAGGCAGCCGGTGCTCGGCCCTGGCAAGCCATGCTGCGGGTCAACCGCAGTGACGAGGCCAGTCTGCAACATTGGTTTGCCGGTCTGGGCGCCTTTATCGCAGCACCCCAATTAACCCGCCAGGCGCTGGCGACCACGGCGTGGCGTTTGCAGCAACGCGATCACCTCAACCCCGGCAGTTCTGGGGGGGAAGTGTATCGCCTATGCTTTGTGCCGGCAGCCGATGGGGGAGGGAGCAACTGGCCGATCTGGCAGTCCGGAGATCTGGCGCGGATTGAATTACCCGGCTGGGGCGCGCCGCGCGATTACTCGATTGCCTCGCTGCCAACCGACGGCAGCTTGCAATTGCTGGTCCGCCGCCAGGTTGATCGCCACGGTCGACCGGGTCTGGCATCGAATTTCCTGTGTAGCGAATTGCCGCTCAATGGTTGCGTCGACTGGCAGATTCGGCCGCATGCGCCGTTCCACCTGGCCGACAATGCGCAGCGCCCCTTGCTGCTGATCGGCAACGGCGTTGGCCTGGCCGGTTTGCTGGCCCATCTCAAGGCTGCCCGGGCTGCAGGCAGCGCCGAGCAATGGCTGGTTTACGGCGAGCGTTGCCCGCAGGCCGATGATCACGCCGGGCGGCTATTGCCAGCCGGAGAAGGGGTGCGCATTGATCGTGTTTTTTCCCGCTGTCCGCAGGCTCCTGCTTATGTTCAGCAACGCTTGCGCGAGGCCGCCGGTGAGTTGCAGGACTGGGTTGCGCGGGGCGCGGCGATCTATGTTTGCGGCAGTCGGCGCGGGATGGGTGACGGGGTTGAGCAGGTGTTGCGCAACGTTTTGGGTGAAGCATTGTTAACCCAGCTGGCACAGGCCGGCCGTTACCGCCGCGACGTTTTTTAAGTCCCGCTACCGTTGCACCGGGCCAGCGCTGCGCATCGCCGTGGCTTGGCGCTGAGTGCGGTATCCAGTGTGCTCGCTTAATTTGTTTCAGAACTTTACAAATAGTAACAAGAATTGTTATCATTTGATTTCTGTCAAATCAGCCAGCCAATTCCGCCTGCGGCCTTCGGGCAAAAATGCGGATAGCCAGCCAGACCACTACTTTTTCAAGGATCAGTCGATGGCTTCTATCCGTAGTCGCAAGCACCGTAATTCCTCGCATCTTCTCGCTCTGGTTGCCGCCGCGCTGCCGGCTGCCGCGCAGGCTCAGGAGGCCTCGTTGCCGGCAATGACCGTCAAGGCCAATGCCGATGTGCCGTACAAGGCCGAAAGCAGCGCCAGCCCGAAATTCACCCAGAAGCTGGTTGATACCCCGCAGACCGTGCAGGTGATCAAGAAGGAGGTTCTGCAGGAACAAGGGGCTGCCTCGTTGATGGAAGCCCTGCGCAATACCCCGGGGATCACCATGCAGTTGGGCGAGAACGGCAATACCTCTGCCGGCGATACCTTCATGATGCGCGGTTTCTCGACCCAGACCGCGACCTTCGTCGACGGTATCCGCGACCTCGGGGCGATCTCCCGCGACGTCTATAACCTCGACCAGATCGAAGTGGTCAAGGGGCCTGCCGGTGCCGACATCGGTCGTGGCGCTGGTTCCGGCTACATCAACCTGATTTCCAAACTGCCCACGCGCGACGGGGTCAATGCCGCCACCGTCGGTGTCGGCACGGCCAACAAGCTGCGCGCCACCGCCGATTTCAGCCAGAAGGTCGGCGAAACCTCGGCGCTGCGGATCAATGCGATGGCCCAGAAGGGCGGTGTCGATGGCCGCGATACGGTCGAGAACAGCGGCTACGCGATTGCTCCGGCTTTCGCCATCGGCCTCGGTACGCCAACCCGCTTCTATTTCTATTCGCAGCACGTGCGCCAGGACAATATTCCGGATGGCGGTATTCCGACCATCGGGATGGCCGGCTTCTACAACGCCACTGCCGCGATCAATGCCGGCAGCAAGGTTCGCCGCGAGAATTACTACGGCAGCAAGGGCGATTACGAAAAGGTCGAAGCCGACATGCTGACCGCCAAGGTCGAGCACGATCTCGGCAACGGCTCGACCCTGCGCAACATCACCCGTTATGGCCGAACCACGATGGACCGCCTGATGACCGGCGTCGCTGCCGGCACGACGGCCTTCGTCGCCACCTCCGCCAATCCGGCAACGTGGACGGTTAACCGCAACCGCCAGCGCGTCGATCAGATCAACGAGATCATCGCCAATCAGACCAGCCTCAATACCTCCTTCGATACCGCTGGCCTGCGCCACGACCTGGTGGCCGGTGTTGAACTGATGTATGAACGGCAGAAAAACCTGAGTTTTGCCACCGCTGCGCAGACGATCAACGGTGTGGCTTATCCGGCAACCGTCAACCCGAACGCCAACCTGTACAGCCCCAACAGCGGCGACAACCTGGGCAAGCCCTACGCTACCGGCGCCTACACCGACGGCAATACCACCACGCTGGCAGCCTATGTCTTCGATACGCTGAAGCTCAACGAGCGCTTCCAGCTTAACGGTGGTGTGCGTTTCGAGCGCTTCCGCACCTCGACCAACAGCGCCGCGCTGGTCGGCACGGCACCGACCTACCAACTGACGCCGGGCAGCCTGTCGGTCTCCGACAACCTGTTCAGCTGGAAGCTCGGTGCGCTCTACAAGCCGGCCGACAACGGCAGCATCTATGCCGCTTACGCCAATTCGAAGACGCCGCCGGGTTCGTCGACCTTTGTCCTGTCGGCGACCGCGAGCAGTGGCGACAACGCCGCCTTCTCGCCGCAGGAAACCACCAACCTCGAAATCGGCACCAAGTGGGAATTGCTCAACAAGCGCCTCAACCTGAGCGCCGCCGCCTACCGCACCGAGAACGACAAGCAGGTGTCGTACAACGCGCTTGACAACAGCTACTCGCAGTTCGGCAAGACTCGCGTCGAGGGGATCGAACTTGCTGCCGTCGGCCAGCTGACCAACTTCTGGCAGATTTCGGCCGGGGTGGCGAGCATGAAGACCGAGGCGCTCAGCAATTACAGCCTGTCGAACAACGTCGCGACACAAAACACTGGCGTCCGCTGGTCGCCTGAGCTGACCGCCACCTTGTGGACTTCCTACACCCTGGGCAACCTGACCCTGGGCGGCGGTGCTCGCTACGTGTCGGAGCAGAAGCGGGTGGTCGCCGCCGGCGCCGCCGTCAGCCCGATGCCCAATATCCCGTCCTACTGGGTGGCCGACCTGATGGCCGCGTACCGGGTGAACAAGAACCTGAACCTGCGCCTGAACGTGTACAACCTGTTCGACAAGGAATACATCAGCACGCTCAACAACGGCGGCACCCGGATGACTCTGGGCACCCCGCGTTCGGCGATGCTGACCGCCGAAATGCAGTTCTAAGTCCGCCGCTAGACTCCGCCCGCCGCGCCCCGGCGGGCTTTTTCGCATTGCAGGGAGAATCCGATGCTGTTGCACATTCCGCAGGTCCTGAGCAAGGCCGAAGTCGCCGACATCCGCCAGCGGCTCGACGCCGCCGGTTGGGTTGATGGCCTGCAAACCGCTGGCGCTCAGGCCGCGACGATCAAGCAGAATCGCCAGCTGGCGGTCGATTCCCCGGCCTTTGCCGAACTCTCGCCACGGATCGCCGAGGCCTTGCGCCGGCACCCGCTGTTCATGTCGGCGGCGCTGCCCAAGTACATCCTGCCGCCGATGTTCAACCGTTACGAAAACGGCGGCCATTACGGCAACCACATCGACAACGCGATCCAGGTCGATCGCTTCAGTGGCCGCCAGGTGCGCACCGACGTGTCGACCACGGTCTTTCTCTCCGACCCCGACGAGTACGAAGGCGGCGAACTGATCGCCGAGGACAGCTACGGCTGTCATGAGGTCAAACTCGCGGCCGGCGACGCCATCGTCTATCCCTCGACCAGCCTGCACCGGGTCGAGCCGGTGACGGCCGGGGTCCGCATCGCTTCCTTTTTGTGGACCCAGAGCCTGGTCCGCGATGCCTGGCAGCGAGCGATGCTGTTCGAGCTCGACATGACCATCCTCAAGCTGCGCCAGCAACTCGGCGACAACGCCGAATTGGTCGCGCTGACCGGGCATTATCACAAGCTCCTGCAGCAGTGGGCCGAATGAACGCGCCCTTACCGCCGCTCGCGGCGATCCCCGCCGATGTCGTTGCCGCCTGCGATTATGCGCGGCGGGTCGGCCAGCACCTGGACGCCAACGCGTTGGCCTATCTGCAAGGCGGTGCTGGCGACGAGGAAACCCTGCAGGAAAATTGCAACGCCTTCGCCGATTTCCGCCTCTGGCCACGGCCGCTGGCGGCGGTGAGCGACGGCCATACTCGCTGCCGCCTGTTCGGGCAGGAACTGCAGCATCCGCTGCTGCTGGCACCGGTGGCCTATCAGAAGCTGTTTCACGCCGACGGCGAACTGGCGACGGCGCTGGCGGCCGGGGCGCTGGAAACGCCCTTCGTGGTCAGTACGCTGGCAACCACCCGGCTCGAAGACATCGCCGCCCGGGCCGCCGGGCCGCTATGGTTCCAGCTCTACTGGCAGGGCGGGCGCGCAGCTTCGCTGCACCTGTTGCGCCGGGCCGAAGCGGCTGGCTGTCAGGCCCTGGTGTTCACCGTCGATGCGGCCCTGGCCGGCATCCGCAACCGCGAGCAGCGGGCCGGTTTCCGGCTGCCGCCGGGGCTTTCCACGGTCAACCTGGAAAATGTGCCAAAACCGGCGTCGACCGTGAATCCCGCAGTTTCCTCCACCAGCCCGGTGTTTGCCGCGCTCGCCGGCGCGCCAAACTGGGACGATGTGGCCTGGCTGCGCGAACAAACCCGCCTGCCCCTGCTGCTCAAGGGCATCCTGCATCCCGACGATGCCCTCAAGGCGCGTGCGCTCGGCGTTGACGGCCTGGTCGTCTCCAACCACGGCGGCCGCGTGCTCGACCGGGTGCCAGCCAGCCTGCACGCCTTGCCGGAAATCCGGGCAGCGCTCGGCGCCGGCTATCCGCTGCTCCTCGACGGCGGTATCCGCCGGGGCAGCGATGTGTTCACAGCCCTGGCGCTGGGCGCCGACGCGGTCCTGATCGGCCGCCACTACATCGCCGCGCTGGCGGTCGCCGGGCCGCTCGGCGTGGCGCATCTACTGCGCCTGCTGCGCGAGGAACTGGAGGTCTGCATGGCGCTGTGCGGCTGCCCGACGCTAGCGGCCATCGGGCCGACGTGCCTGCAGCCAGCCTGATTCCTCCATCGCAGGCTTGGATCCGGTGGCTGGCTTGCCATTGCGAGTGAAAAGCCCTCCTTGAATTGGGAGGGCTTTTCACTCGCAATGGCACTTGCGCTACCTGTCACTGCCATACGGCATGCATCAGCGACGAGCACGAACTCTCGAGCCTCAGCGGCCCTTCGATGCTCGGGTGTAGTAACAGCGGAATTTTCGAATTCCGGCAGGTTGCTGAACCTTGCGAGGCAACGGCCTAAGTATTTGGGTCGTGATGTGCAAAAAATAAAACCCACAAGCCATACACCGAAAAATCAACCGCTTACATACCATCCAGCACTTGTCTATAGTGCAGCTTCTGTGAAAGCCACAGGGCAAGAGTCTGACACTTCAGAAACTCTGTCTACAAGATATTGCCGACAGGTGGAGTAGTCGCTTTCACGCAAGCGATTTGGAAGTAGTAATTTTCAGCTTTTTAGGCCCAAAACCATCTGTAGTAGCTGTTGGTGGAACAGCTGCAAGAATTGCATCCAACCGCGAAGAAAGCCGATCTGGCAGAGAGGGCAATCCGCGGATACGCTTCAAGGTGCCTCGCATTGCAGCAAGTTCACTAAACGCCTCGCCTGAGCCATAGGCCATAAGGGACTCAGCTTGGGTTACGACGGATTCAATCTCCTCCATAGTGAAGGCTGCTCGTTCGAAGATGTTTTGCCAGCCGGAAGGAATTGATCCTGCGATGGAGTTACGTCGCAAAGCGCCAACCTCTCTTTGCAAATCGCCGATTGCATCAAGGATGATTTGTTCGGCAGAGGCTTCTTTCTCAGTCAAGTGCGCAACCTTGAACGTCCCGAAGTTTTTCAGAAACGTTGAGTTGTCCGGATCGCGTAGGGATGCGTTATAGGTTGCAAGTACCTTCTGCGCCAAGAGCTGTTTAAACTCGACAATACGCTGAAAGCGCAAATCTCGAGGATACGTTATGTGTTCAATCACACCTGTATCAAACATGTAGTCAGTCTTGTCGTCCTTGATGATCACCGTCGGTTTATCGAACGCCAACCTCATCCCTAGCTCGAACATAACATTGGGATTTTTTCCGCTAACATCACAAACGATTACATCCGCGCCATAGACTCCTTGAACAATTCGTCTTTGGATCACCCCGACATCGTCTGCGTCGCTCACTAGCCTTGCTGTGAACTTTGGTGCTTCAATACGCTCCACTGCATCCGTGATGATAGCTTTCACTTCCGACCAATGGTCCGCAGTGCAACCGTCGATTGCAGATATTGGCATTACGATTCCGCACTGCATCCGTTCTTTAATGCTATCCGAAGTCGATTCGTCTTCTTTATTACTCATAGCCCCCCCTTGATTGCCCACTGATTCTCTAACAGCTTCAAGAATACCTGAAACGTCACAAATTGACCCAGTGGGCATATAAATAAGTAACTTGCAAACATCGCAGGTGCCTGAGCATCACCTTCTAAAAGCCTGCTACTTTCGCTTTAGGTTGGGTGCTGCGCTAAGTCTTCGGCATAATGCTGTTGGCCACCATGAGCGGCTGAACGGCGGGTAAGAGTCGCATTGCCACCTCTTCCAGAGCAGCGGCCCACAGTTAGCTTAGGCCGAAAAGCCGACCGCCTTCCCCGCGTAGATTTTTTCATCATCTACGGCAGCGGTCTTTCACGAGCTGCGTCAACCTCGATGGCGGCTGGTCGCGTCAGCAAGGTTTTGTTACAATGATAATCGATCTCAATTAGCCAGCCGGTGCTGCGCGCTTTTTCGCGCCGCCCATGCCAGCCAAACCGATTGCGCCCCGTCGAGGGAGCGTTGCCGCGTTGTGTCTGGGTACCCGGTTGGCAAGCACTCTCTCGCGGAAGGTTTTTCTGCCTTCTGGCCGCCTGCAGGGCGGACCTCAACGATTACTAACGAGAGAGAATTTCATGTTGCCGTTCCAGATCAAGCCTTCGCTGCTGGCCGTTGTTGCCGGCCTGGCCGCCGTTGCCGTGGCCCAGGCGCAAGAACAATCGCTGGCCCCGGTGGTGGTCAAGGACCGTGGCGAAGTCGCCGATGGTCCGGTGGCCGGTTACCGGGCCACCCGTTCCGCCTCCTTCACCAAGACCGATACCGCGCTCAAGGACGTGCCGGCCTCGGTCGCCGTCGTCGGCGAAGAGTTGGTCAAGGACCAGGCGATGCGCGGCATGGGCGATGTGCTGCGTTACGTTCCCGGCGCCAGCATGGCGCAGGGTGAGGGCAACCGCGACCAGATGGTGATTCGCGGCATCAACACCACGGCCGACTTCTTCGTTAATGGCGTGCGCGACGATACCCAGTACTACCGCGATCTCTACAACGTCGAGCGGGTCGAGGCGATCAAGGGCCCGGCGGGCATGGCCTTCGGCCGTGGCGGTGCCGGCGGCGTGGTCAACCGGGTGACCAAGAGCGCCGATTTCACCCGCCACGCCGATGCCGGCCTGACCCTCGGCAGCGATGGTCAGGTGCGGGCCACCGGCGACCTCGGCGGTCGTCTGTCGGAAGCGGCATCCTGGCGCCTCAACCTGATGGGCGAGCAGGCCGAGAGCTTCCGCGACGGCGTCGACCTCAAGCGCTACGGCTTCAACCCGACGGCCGCGTTCAAGCTGAGCGACAGCACCCTGCTGTCGCTGTCCTACGAATATCTCTTCGACGAGCGCACCGCCGACCGCGGCCAGCCGTCGTTTGCCGGGCGTCCTTACGACACCGCGCGCAGCCGCTTCTTCGGCAACACCGAGCAAAGCGTGGCGCGGACCGAGGTCAACAGCCTGGCCGCCGTCCTCGACCATGCCTTCAACAATAACGTCAAGTTGAAGAACAGCTTCCGCGTCAGCCATTACGACAAGTTCTACCAGAACGTCTTCGCCGGCAGCGCGGTGCAGAACAACGGTACGCTCAGTCTCTCGGCCTACAACAGCGGCAACGACCGGACCAATTACTTCAACCAGACCGACCTGAGCTTCAAGTTCAATACCGGTGCGATCGAGCACCAGATGCTGGTCGGTCTCGAACTCGGCCACCAGGACAGCCGCAATACCCGCCAGACCGGTTATTTCGGCAACGCCACCAGCCTGACCGTCGCCGCCGGCGCGCCTTACGGCCGTGCCACCCGCTTCGCCGCTACCGCCTCCGATGCCAACAACCAGGTGACCGCCGATACCGCCGCAGTCTACCTGCAGGATCAGATCACGCTGACCAAGGAGTGGAAGCTGCTGGCCGGCTTGCGCTACGACTACTACAAGCTGAAGTTCGACGACCGCCGCGCGGCACCGACCGACCTCGGTCGCACCGACAAGGAGTTCAGCCCGCGCCTCGGCCTGATCTGGCAACCAAATGCGGTGTCGACCTACTACGCCAGCTATAGCTATTCCTTCCTGCCGCAGGGCGAACAACTGTCGCTGGCTACCACCAACGCCCAGTTGAAGCCGGAAAGCGCGCTCAACTACGAGCTCGGTGCGCGCTGGGACGTGCTGCCGAAGATGACGCTGTCGGCAGCGGTCTTCCGTACCGACCGCGACGACGTCAAGACCAAGGATCCGAGCGATCCCACCGGTCAGCGCCTGGTCCTCGGCGGCCTGCAGCGCACCGAAGGGGTCGAAGTCGGCCTGCAGGGCGAAGTGACCAGCCACTGGAAGGTCTACGCCGGCTATGCCTACCTCGACGCGCTGATCGAGAAGGGCACCAACGATGCCCCGGCCGGCCGTCGCGTTGGCCTGGTGCCGCGCAACACCCTGTCGGTGTGGAACAAGTTCGACCTGGCCGGCGGCTGGGGCCTGGGTCTCGGCGTGATCTACCAGTCCGAGAGCTATGCCTCGATCAGCAATACCGTCAAGCTGCCCGAGTTTGCCCGAGTCGATGGCGCGGTGTACTACCGCTTTGCCGACGGCAAGACCCGCCTGGCGCTCAATGTCGAGAACCTGACCAACCAGAAGTACACGCCGACCGCGCATAGCGACAACAACATTTCGGTGGGGGCGCCGGTGAATGCCCGCCTGACCTTGTCGACCTCGTTCTAAACGCTACGCCGAGTCCTTCGGCAGTCTCCCCGGCGGCTTTTTCAGCGCCGGGATTTTTGCATTCAAGATAATGATTATTAAGCATTTGTAAAAAGTTTAAGGCTTTGTAAAGGGGCGTCACAAAATGCCGGCAGCTTGTTACGATGCGGCCTCTTTCGCAGCCTCCGTGCGGCTGGCGGCTTCCCCAACTTTTAGCGATCTGCTCCCATTGCAATGATGAAAACAAGAAAACCAAACCTGCTGGCTACGCCCCTGATGTATTCGCTGCTGGTGGCTTCTCCCTGGTTGAGCGCCCAGGAAACCGTCCTCGGCGAGGTCAAGGTCCAGGCCAAGCGTTCGCAGAGCCAGGAAATCCGGCGCAATGCGACGGCCGGCAAAATTGTCTACGACCGTGAGGAAATCGATGTCCTCGATGCCACCACCACCGGCGAACTGCTCTCCAAGCTGCCCGGCACCGGTCTTTCGGCCGATCTCGACGGCGGCCCGCGCGGCCGCATGCGCTCGCCCGACCGCTTCATGCCGCAGATTCTGGTCGATGGTCAGCCTTTGCCCGGCGGCGGCCGCAATCCGATGGCGGCGCTGCGTCTGCCGGTCGATCTGATCGAGCGGGTCGAGATCATCCGCAACAGCACGCCGGAGTTCCCGGTGCTCGGGCCGGGCGGGGTGATCAACCTGATCCTGCGCGACGTGCCCAAGCAGCAGACGGCTGGCGCCAAGCTCGGCGTCGGCGCCATCGATGGCCGTCCGGCGCTGCGCCTCGAAGGCCAGTACGGTGAACCCGACCGCAACGACTTCGGTTACCTGCTCTCCGGCGCCTATAACAGTCGGCCGATGGTCGGCGAGCAGACCATGAACGCCAACCTGTTTGCTGGCGGCACCTTGCAGGAGAAGGCGACGCAGCGCGGCGAGGATCGCAACCTGACGCTGAGTCCGCGTTTTTCGTGGAATCTGGGCAACGGCGAGCGCTTTACCCTGACGCCCTTCCTGACTCACACCGAAACCGATCGTTCAGCGACGGTCGACCGGCTGAGCAACGGTATTTCCAGCCGCGACCTGATCGCCGAGGACGGCCGCCGGACCAGCGGCCGGCTGAGCGGCGAATGGCGGCAGAACGCTGCCGGCGGTACCGAAACGACGCTGCGCGGGATGTTGCAGGCCGAGCGCGACGAAAGCGAGCGGCGTACCGGCAAGTTCGACAGCGGCGGCGCGCAAACCGCGTTCCAGAAGGAAAACACGCTGCGCGAGGAGCGTGAGCAGATGCTGGAAGCCCGGCGCAAGCAGTTGTTCGGCGACAGCCACCTGGTGACCGGTGCGCTCGAATGGCGGCACAAGACCACCGACGACGAGCAGCGCCGCCAGGGCGGCGGAGCCGACAACAGCGCGCAGATGACCGAACAGCGCCGGGTCGCCTGGATCCAGGATGAATGGCAGCTGAGCGAGCGCCAGGTGCTGACGCCGGGTTTGCGTTACCAGTTCCTGGATACCCGCGTCGAGAGCGCCAGCGCCGGCAATGTCGAACACCGTCAGCACAGCGTCGATCCCTCGCTGCATTACCTGTGGCAGGTCAGCGACACATGGAATCTGCGCGCCAGTATCGCGCGCAATACCAAGGCGCCGTTTTCGCGCGATCTCAGCCCGCTGGTGCGCCCGGCCAGCGGCAGCAATTCGGCGAGCAACCCGGATCGCGGCGGCAACGGTAATCTCGAAGCCGAGCGCCTGCGCAGCATCGAATTGGGGGTCGAGCACTTCCTGCCCGAACGTGCCGGCACGCTGGGTTTCTCGGTCTTCGACCGCGAGATCGACAACTACATCCAGCGCCTGATCGCCGACGAGGGCGGGCGCTGGATCGAGCGCCCCTACAACGTCGGTCGCGCGCAACTGCGCGGCGCGCTGTTCGACTACAAGGCCAACCTCCTGGCCTGGGGGCTGCCGCAGCTGACACTGCGCGGCAACCTGGCCTATACCCGCACGCAGATGCTCGACAAGGTGCCCGGCCTGGGCGCCGGGGAAGGTCCGCGCAAGAGCGCCAACTTCGGCTGGGATTACGACTGGAGCGAACAGCGCCTGACCCTGGGCGGTACCTTTACCTACGTTTCGGCAATCGACCGCGAAAGCAGCGCGTTGATCCGCCAATACCAGGGGGCCAGGCGCCAGCTCGATCTCTATGCGCTGTACAAGCTCGACCGCCAGATGAACCTGCGTTTCTCGGCGCAGAACGTGACCCGCGAGGAGCGCACCGGCAGCCTTTACCAGATCGACGGCAGTGGCACCCCGTTGCGTCAGGAAGACGACCGGATCAAGGGCGTCGCCAGCTATTTCGTGACCCTCGAAGCCAAGTGGTAAGGCGCTTTTTACGTGCAATTCACGGTCGACCGTGAATTGCACGTAAAACTGTCGTGCCCGGCCGGCACCGACGTAAATCAATTTTTCCCGCCACGCAAACTGCGACAATCCGCCGCAATCGGAATATTGGAGCAATGCGCATGGCTTTACGCAAATGGTGGTGGGGCGCAGTCGCCGGGCTGGTGGCGATGCCGCTCGGTGCCGTCGAAATGGAAGGCGGCAAGGCCGCCGGCAAGGAAATCAACGGGACCTGCGCCGCCTGTCACGGCGAATTTGGCGCCGGCGGCAAGAAGGGCGAGTACCCGAGGATTGCCGGCCAGCAGGTCAAGTACATCGAAAGCCAGTTGCGCAGCTTCCGCGCCCGGACCCGGGTCAATATCCCGATGTTCCCCTATACCCAGGAGCGCGAACTGCCGGACGAGGACATCAAGGAAGTCGCCGCCTATCTGGCGCAGATCGAGTTGCCGACCAAAATGCCGACCTTTACCGGCAACGAGGACGCGCTGACCCGGCTGCAGATGGTCGAAAAGGTGATGATCGTGCCGCGCGCGGAAGGCGATGTCGATGCTGGCGGCGCGCTTTACCAGAAGAAGTGCGCCTCCTGCCACGGCAAGGCCGGCAAGGGGCGGGGGATGTTCCCGATGCTGGTCGGGCAATACACCAATTACCTCAAGCGCCAGGTCGATTTGTACCTGAAGGGCGACCGGCCGCACGATGACGACGGTACCACTGGCGTGCTCAACACGCTGCAGGAAAAGGATGTGAACGACATCCTCGCCTATCTGACCACTTTGCAGGAGCCCAAGGAATGAAGCGCACTCCCTCCCTGATTCTCGTCGCGCTGCTGCTGGCCAGCGGCGGCGCCTGGGCGCACGCGCATGCTGGCAAGGTCGACGACGGCATGCCCGACGCGCAGAAGATCCGCTTCTGTGAGCGTGTCCGTGATTTTGCGCTGCAGGCTTTTTATGACCGCGACAAGGGGCGTCCGATGAAGCATTTTGAAGAGGATGGCAGCCCCGGTCCAAGGATCACCAACCACATCATCCGGCGGATTTACGAAGAGCCGCAGATCACCAGTCCGAAAAAAGCCGAGGCCTTTGGCCGCGCGACCTGCAACGAGATGATGGGAACCAAGGAACTGCCGCAGTAAGCCGTCCTTGGCGCCAGCGCCGGTCAAGGCTGGCGGGCGCTCGGACGCCGGACGAAAAAGGCCCGCGCACGAAAAAAGCCCGTTTTCACGGTCGACCGTGAAAACGGGCTTTTTTGTTGTCTCGGTTCGGGCTTACTCGTCTTCGCCTTGCGGTGCCGTCGGTGATTCGGCCAATGCCGGGGCGGCCCAGCGTTCACGTCGCCATTTTTCGCGTTCGCCGTTGGCGCAGAAGGTCCAGGCCAGCACCCGGCTTTTCTTCTGACCCTGATTCATTTCGAGAATCCGCGATTCAACGACTTTGGCCTTCTTCAGCGCGGCTTCGAGGTGCACCAGGTTGTCGGCCTTCGACACCAGACTGGTGAACCACAGCACCCGTTTGGGGATCTGCGTGCTCTGCTCGATCATCGACTTGACGAAGGCGCGTTCGCCTCCGTTGCACCACAGTTCGGTGCCGCCGCCGCCAAAGTTGAGGCGCGGCTGCGCCGTGCCCTTCTTGGCGCCGGGCTTGCCGAGGTTGTTCCACTTGCGCTGGCTGACCGCCAGCACTTCGTCGGGCGAATTGTGGAAGGGCGGGTTGCACAGGGTGGCTTCAAAGCTCTCGCCGGAGCGCAGCAGGCCGGTGAAGATGTTGTCCCAGACCGGCTGGTGGCGGAGTTCGATGAACTCGGCCAGGCCGGGGTTCTTGCCGACGATCTTGCTGGCGTTGGCCAGCGCCGCTTCGTCGATATCGCTGCCGAGGAATGACCAGCCATATTCGGCGTGGCCGATCAGCGGATAGACCAGGTTGGCGCCGGTGCCGATGTCGAGCAGGCGGACGCCGGGGCCACTGGGAATGGTCTTGCGGTTGCAGGTGGCGAGCAGATCGGCAATGGCATGCAGGTAATCGGCGCGACCGGGGATCGGCGGGCACAGGTAGCCAGCGGGCAATTCCCAGCCCTGGACACCGTAGTGATGCATCAGAATCGCGCGGTTGAGCGCCTTGACCGCCGCCGGGTTGGCAAAGTCGATGCTCGGCGTTCCGGCCGGGGTGGTCGTCAGGTATTTCGCCAGTGCGGCGGAGGTGGTGCTGAGTGCGGCGAGGTCGTAGCCGTCGGCATTTTTGTTGCGTGGGTGCATGGGGATGTCCTGTCTTCAGGGCGCCAGTATCCCACGGCCGGGCGTTGCCGTGGGATTGCGGCCGCTGCCCGGCGCCGGGGCGGCCGGCGTTTGGCTGGCGGTGGGGCGGCAGTCGGGCAGCCGAGCGGGCGCGATGGCTCAGTGTTCGCGGCCGTCGATCCGCGCCTGCCACAGCATCGGGATGCAGCGCCAGCCGAGCAGCCCGAAGGCCAGCAGCCAGCACAGGGCGGCGGCGTCGAGCCAGCGCAGATAGGCAGCGGGTGCCAGTTGCGGGCCGAGCAGGCGCAGGATCAGCGCCAGCAGCATGAGCCACAGCACGGCGCGGTCGGCTGGGGCGAAGACGACTTTGCGCCCGGTGTGGCCGTTGCTGATGCGAACAATCATCGCCGGGATCACGCAGCCCATCGCGCCGAAGGTGAACAAATGGGTGGCGACGGTGCCGGTCAGCGCCAGCGGGGTCAGCGTCTGCAGCGCAGCGAGCAGCAGTTGCCCGGCAATCGCCAGATAGCCGACGTACATGATGCCGATGTCGATCCGGGTGAAGGCCTTGGCCGGATGCCAGAAAAAGAAGCGGACCAGCAGCAGCGTCGCCAGCAGCAGGCTGGCTGCCACGGTCAACGTGTCGGGAAGCCAAAATTCAAAGACCAGGAGCAGGCCCAGGAGCTTGATCGGCAGGTCGAGTTTGGGCGTGCGCAGGATCTGAACCTGGAAGCCTGCCTTCATGAACTGGGTCAGGGTACGTTCCAGCATCACCAGGAAGGCGACCCGGTAGAGCGCCAGCGCCATGCTGTAGCCTGCTCCCGGCTGTTCGCCGAGGAGCAGGTTCTTGGCCACCAGAAAGGCCGGCAGCATGACCAGGAAGATCGCGTTGTCGCGGTAGCTGTCGCTGTCGCGATGGCGGATCAGTGTCCACATCAGCATCGCGACGATGCTGCCGAGGAACAGGTGATTGGCGAGCAGGAACAGCGGTTGCGGCCAGTTGCCGCCAAAACTCATGGCCAGGCGTTCGAGCAGCCAGCAGAAGGTCAGCCAGGCCAGCGCGGCACCGTGGTAGCCGCGAATATTGACCCAGTTCTTGGTCGAGGTCAGCAGAAAGCCGCCGAGCACCGCCCAGCCGAAGCCGAAGAACATTTCGTGGGCATGCCACTGCAGCGGGCTGAAACGCGCCGGCGGCGGCAGCGCACCGCGATAGACGAGTACCCAAAGGAGCGGCAACAGCGCGCCGGCGACGCAGGCGAGGGTGAAAAAGGGGCGGAAGCCGACCAGCCACAGGGGATGCCGGAGAAGGTTCATTGCAGGCCTTTCGTGAAGCGGAAGCGCCGGCGACCGGGTGCGGGGGCGCACGGCGCGCGGACGGGGCGTTGCAAGTTTAACGATTGTGTCAATCGGCTAACTTGATTTATCCCGGAGAGGCAAGCAAGGCCGGTCACAATCGCGTAAAATTCCCGCCTCTGCCGGGGCTCGCGAATGCGAGGGGGGCCGGCCAGTTTTCCCGAGGATGATATGAAGCGTGTGGACGATTTCCGCTTGCGTTTGGGCAAGCATGAGTTGGTGCCGATCATGATTGGTGGCATGGGGGTCGACATCTCGACGGCCGACCTGGCGCTGGAGGCGGCTCGCCTTGGCGGCGTCGGCCACATCTCCGATGCCATGATCAATACCGTGTCCGACCGTCGCTACGACACCAAGCACGTCAAGGAAAAACTGGCGCTTTACAAATACAACGTCAATAACGAGGACAAGTCGCCGGTCAAGTTCGACCTCGGCCGCGTCGAGGAGGCAACCCGTCTGCACGTCGAGGCGACGATGACCCGCAAGCGCGGTGATGGCCTGGTTCTGATCAACTGCATGGAAAAACTGACCATGAACGCGCCGCGCGAGACGCTCAAGGTGCGCATGGAAGCTGCGCTCGATGCCGGTATCGACGGGATCACGCTGGCCGCCGGCTTGCACCTCGGCTCTTTCGGCCTGATCGAGGAGCACCCGCGTTTCCGCGACGCCAAGCTGGGGATCATCGTCTCATCGGTGCGCGCACTGCAGTTGTTCCTGAAGAAATCGGCTCGCACCAACCGCTTGCCCGATTATGTCGTGGTTGAAGGTCCGCTTGCTGGCGGCCACCTTGGCTTCGGCATGGACTGGGCCCAGTACGATCTGGCGACCATCGTCGCCGAAGTGCTGCAGTATCTGCGTGACGAGCATCTCGATATTCCAGTGATCCCGGCTGGTGGCATCTTCACCGGCACCGATGCAGCCCAGTTCCTGGAAATGGGTGCAGCGGGTGTCCAGGTGGCGACCCGCTTCACCGTCGCCGAAGAGTGCGGCCTGCCGGCGACTGCCAAGCAGGAATACTTCAAGGCGACCGAGGACGACATCGAGGTTAACCAGTTGTCGCCGACCGGTTACCCGATGCGGATGATCAAGAGCAGTCCCGGGATCGGTTCCGGTATCCGCCCGAACTGCGAAGCCTACGGCTACTTGCTCGACGCCAGCGGCAAGTGCTCCTACGTCGCCGCCTACAACCGCGAAGTCGCGGCGCATCCCGAAGCCCGCAAGATCAAGGTGATGGACAAGACCTGCCTGTGCACGCACATGCGCAACTTTGACATCTGGACCTGCGGCCAACTGACCTGGCGCTTGAAGGACACCACCAATCGTCTTGCCGACGGCAGCTATCAGGTACCGTCTGCCGAGCATATCTTCAAGGATTACCAGTTCAGCGTCGACCAGCAGGTCGCGTTGCCGGCTGCGACTGCCGCCTGAAGCGTGGCAAGCCCCGGCCCGGCCGGGGCTTGAGCGAGGTCAAGGCAAGCCCCTTGCCGCCGGTTAGACTGTCCGCTTTTCTTGCGAGGAGCGGCGCGAT
The DNA here is from genome assembly GCF_041378895.1 of Dechloromonas sp. ZY10. Taxonomy (NCBI): domain Bacteria; kingdom Pseudomonadati; phylum Pseudomonadota; class Betaproteobacteria; order Rhodocyclales; family Azonexaceae; genus Dechloromonas; species Dechloromonas aquae. The sequence goes on along the minus strand of NZ_CP144212.1, from coordinate 2,335,628 downwards.
GCGCAAAACCGGTCTTCTTGCGGCGCTCTTGCTGAGCGTCGCGTTTGCCGCCGTGGCCGAGGTGCCAATCGGCGCCAACGAACATCCGATTCACGATCTGGCGCGGCTCGACAACGGGCGGGCCATCAGCGCCCTGCTGCAGAAGGAGCCGGCGGCCCGCGACCGGCGGACGGCGCAAGGCTCGACACCGCTGCATCTGGCCGCCGCCAACCCCGATCCGAGCGCCTTGCAAGCCCTGCTGGCGGCCGGTGCCGATCCCAATGTCCGCGATGGCGAGGGTTCGACCCCGCTGCATATTGCTGCTTACGCGCAGAACGCCAAGCATGCGCGCTACCTGCTCGAGGCCGGCGCGGATCCGCAGGCCAAGACTAATGCCGGGCGAGATCCCACCTCGATGGCGCGGAAGGCGATGGCGCATGAGGTCTCGGGCATCATTTCATTGTGGATACTCAAGGGCTGCCAGGCTGGAAAGCCCTGCTGACCGGCTGGTATGATGGACGGCTACCTTTTCGGAAAAGCAGCCTGATGTCTGTTCTCCGTTTCCTCCTCCCGCGTCTGTGCGGGGTTGCTGTCAGCAGCCTGGCGATTTTTCTGGCGGGACCTCTTGTGGCCGAAGAGGCAGCCTTCACGGTGCAGGGCTTTGCTACCCTCGGCGCAACCCGCAGCAATAGCCGCGAACTCGAGTTCGTGCGCGATCTCAGCCAGCCTCGTGGGGCGCGCCGGGAATGGACGCCGAGCGTCGATAGCGTTGCCGGAGTCCAGGCCGATTGGCGCCTGGCGCCAGAGTTGTCCTTGACGGTACAGGCGGTCAGTCGCTATCGCCATGATCGCAGCTATGCCCCGGAACTGGCCTGGGCTTTTCTCCGCTACGAACCAACGCCAGCGTTGACCTGGCGTGCCGGGCGTCTGGGAACTGATTTCTTCATGCTGGCAGACTCGCGGCTGATCGGTTACTCCTATTTGACGGTGCGGCCGGCAGGGGATTTTTTCTGGCATTTGCCGTTTTCCTCGATTGACGGTGTCGACCTGGTTGCCAGCCGCGTCTTCGGCAGCGCCGTGTTGCGCGGCAAGTTGTTTTATGGCGCGCCATCGGCGCATTTGCCTCTGGCACAGGAGCAGTGGAAGATTGCCGGATCGCCGATGGCAGGCGGTTATCTTGATTGGCAGCAAGGCAGCTGGCAGTGGCGGGCCGGGTATGCCGCGTTGCGTTTCAGTCATGATCTGCCGCTGGCTGGAGCGCTGGCGCCGAGCTTGCCAGAGCCCTGGTTGGCCGAGGCGCTGGCGTATCTCAAGACGGCAGGCCGGCGTTCCGACTTTTACTCGCTGGGGGCGGTTTATGACGACGGTCCTTGGCAGGCTCAGCTGATGGTGAATCGGATCGAGCAGCAGAGCGCGGCATTCGAGAGTTCGTACGCTGCATCGCTGTTGCTGGGGCGTCGTTTCGGTGCATTCACGCCGTACCTGGGCTACAGTCTGGCGCGCTCTTCGCCCAAACGGGAGCGCTTGAACCCGGTGGTGGACCGGGTTCTGGCTGACAGTCACGTGCAGCAGGGGACTGCGACCGCTGGCCTGCGCTGGGACCTGGCCCGGCATACCGCGCTGAAGTTTCAGTGGGATGGCATCCGGGCTGCTTCGACATCGTTGTTCCCTTTTCGCGATGATCCGGCAACTGGCCGCTGGTCGGGCCGGATGAACGTCTATTCAGTAACCTTGGACTACGTTTTCCGATGAGTCGCCGTGATCTGCTGCTAGCCTTGGTGGTGCTTGCCTGGCTGTTGCCGGCGGGCGCGCCGCAAGCCGAACTGGTGGTGGTGGTGAATGCTCGCAGCGGGGTTTCGGCGATGACCCGGGGGGAGGTGGTCAATCTCTTTTTCGGACGCAGCAGGCAGTTGTTCAACGGAATCGAGGCACAGGTCGCCGATCTGCAGGATGCTCACCCCGATCGCGAGCGTTTTTATCGGGCGCTGGTCGGAAAGGAATTGGCCGACGTTAATGCCTATTGGTCGCGGCAGTTGTTCACCGGTCGTCTGCAGCCTCCGCCGCAGCTCAAGACCAGTGAGGAAATGTTGCGCTGGGTTACCGAGCGGCCGGGCGGGGTTGGCTACGTCGATTTGCGCCATGCCGATGCGCGGGTCCGGGTCGTCTATGAGTTGAAACCTTGAGGCGCACCATGGCTTATCTTGAGTTGATTGGCTTGGTTGTGATTTTTATCGGGATCGCGGTGGCGGTGATCCGCTCGCAATAAATTTGTCCTGCCGGTGACGGCTTTATGCCAGACTACAGAGGCATATTCCATGCACGATCAAGGAGACAAAACATGCCGAGAAGAATGATCAGCCAAGTGATTGCCGGCCAGACTCTGGTCACCGCTGCACCCGAAACGACGGTGCGCGCAGCCGCCAGAATGATGGCGGAGAAGCGGGTGGGTGCGGTACTGGTTCTTGATGGTGGGCGGCTGGCGGGGATTTTTACCGAACGCGATGCACTGAACAAGGTGCTGGCAGCCGGTCTCGATGCCGATACCACTCCGCTGGTACAGGTCATGGTTAGCAAGCTACAGACCATCGGTCCCGACAAGCCGCTTGCCTATGCGCTGCACATGATGGCCGAGGCTGGTTTTCGGCATGTGCCGGTGGTTGATGCCGCAGGTTCGCCGTTGGGGATGGTCTCAGCCCGCGATGCGCTGGGGCAGGATATGGTTGAACTGGAGCGTGACCTGGCGCGCCTGAGCGAACTGGAAAATTCGATCGGCTACTGACTATCCGATGTGCGGACGGAAGGTTCCCCGATCGCTTCCGTCCAGTTGAAACGCGCCAGCAAGGCGGCAAAATCACCGCTGACTGGCGCGTCGATTTTGATTCGGCGCCCATCCTCCGGGTGGTCGAAAGCCAGTTGGGTGGCGGCCAGCAGCAGTCGTCGACAGGCCAGTTGCTCGGCGAAATAGCGATTGTGCCGCCCCTTGCCGTAGGTGGCGTCGCCGATGATCGGGTGGGCCAGATGTTTGAGGTGGCGGCGCAATTGATGACGGCGGCCGGTAACCGGTTCCAGTTCGAGCAGGGCGTAGCGGCTGCTCGGGTAGCGGTCGACGGCGACCGGCAATTCGATGCTGGCGAGTCTGCGGTAGCGAGTCAGCGCTGGCTGGGCTTCTTGGCTTGAGCGTTCGCCCTGGAATTCGAAATCGTCACGTTGCCGCGTCAGCGGGTGGTCGATTTCGCCGCTCGCCGCAGGGTGGCCCCGGACTACGGCCAGGTAGCGCTTGTCCACCGTCCCGGCTTCGAACTGGCGGCCGAGTTGGCTGGCGATTTCCGGGCTTAGTGCAAACAGCAGGGTTCCTGAGGTGCCGCGGTCCAGGCGATGCGCCGGCCAGACGCGCTGGCCGATCTGATCGCGCAGAATCTGGATCGCAAAGCGGGTTTCGTGGCGGTCGATCTCCGAGCGGTGCACGAGCAGGCTGGGCGGTTTGTCGATGACGACCAGCCAGCGGTCGCGGTAGAGAATGGAAAGTTCCGGTTCCGCCTCAGTTAGGGAGGGGTTTTCACGGTCAACAGCCGGATCACGCAAAAAAGCGCTCCTTGGCGGTAGCCGGGATAGCCATTCCGGTAATCTGTGCGCGATCAAGCAATTCCCAGTAATAGCGGTAGGAGGCGCGGTCGTGCAGCTTGCCAGCGTGCTGGATCGGCCCCCAGTCCTTGTCCTGGGCGGCGGACAGGATTTCGCTGGCGGCTTCGACTTCGGAAAAGTCAGGGCGCATGGCCTCGATGATCGGGACAATCTGGTTGGGGTGGATGCTCCACATCCGCAGGTAGCCGAACTCGCTGCGGGCGCGGCGGGCATCGCTGCGGATCAGGTCGAGGTCCTTGAGTTCAGTGGTGACGTTGTGTGCCGGGACAATTCCATTGGCCAGTGCGGCAGCGGTGATTTCGCATTTGGCGCGGGTGATCAGCGGGTGTTCGAACTGGCCGGGGCTGCGCATGGCGCTGCCGGGGATCGCGCCGTGGTGCCCGGAGACAAAGTCCATCAGGCCGAAGTCTAGCGATTCGACACCAGGGAGGGCGGCGATTTCCCAGACTTCACGCAGGGCGCCGTGGGTTTCGATCAGGACGTGCACCGGGATGCGCCGTTCGATCCCGTGCTTGCGTTCGGTGTCGCGCAGGGCTTCGAGCTGGATTTCGACATCCTCGGCCGAGCAGGGCTTGGGCAGGGTGATGAAGGGCAGGCGGTTGCCGGCGCGGCCAACCAGGATTTCGAGATCCTGCTGCCAGTGCGGATGGGTTACGTCGTGAATCCGTGTGCCGACGCGATTGAAGTGATTGTCCGCGCTGTTGATCAGTGCGGCGACCATTTCGGCGTGCTCGCGCTCGGCACCGGCATGCGCTCCATCTTCGCAGTCGCAGGTGATGTCAAAGATCGGCCCGAGTTCGTTCTGCAACTGCAGGGCTTTCTTCATCAGCTTTTCCGAGCCGGCGTAGTGATCGACGGCGGGCAGGACCGGGAAGGGCTTTTCGCCCGCAAACAAAACGTCTTTGGGATGGCGCATGCTAGTTGTCAGGATCGAGTTGTTGGTTGTTAGTAAAAAGAAAAGGCCGCAGTATTTTACTGCGGCCTCGCGTTTTGCTAACTGCTAAGAGCTGGTAGCTAATCGCTCGCTCTTACAGCATGTCCTTGACGGCTTCGGCTTCGTCGGTCAGTTCCTTGAGCGTGATGTTCATCTTCTCGCGGCTGTACTCGTCGATTTCCAGGCCCTGGATGATTTCGTACTTGCCACCCACGCACTTGCAGGGGAAGCCGTAGACGATACCTTCCGGGATGCCGTAGGAACCATCGGACGGAACGCCCATGGTGACCCATTCGTCGGAGCCGAGGACCCAGTCACGAACGTGGTCGATGGCGGCGTTGGCAGCAGAAGCAGCGGAGGACAGGCCACGGGCTTCGATGATGGCCGCGCCGCGCTTGCCGACGGTCGGCAGGAAAACGTCGTTGTTCCAGGCGTGATCGTTGATCAGGGCCTTGACGTTGTCGCCGTTGGAGGTGCAGTTGCGGTAGTCGGCGTACATCGTGGGCGAGTGGTTGCCCCAGACGACCAGCTGCTTGAACGAAGAGACCGGGCGACCGGTCTTCTCGGCCAGTTGCGACAGGGCACGGTTGTGGTCCAGGCGCAGCATGCCGTGGTAATTGGCCGGATTGGTGCGGCCAACTTTCTTGGCAGCGGCAGCGGCAATGTAGGCGTTGGTGTTGCAGGGGTTGCCAACGACCAGAACCTTGACGTCTTCCTTGGCATTCTCGGCAATGGCCTTGCCCTGAACGGTGAAGATGGCGCCGTTGGCGGTCAGCAGGTCGGCACGTTCCATGCCCTTGGTGCGGGGACGGGCGCCAACCAGCAGGCAGACATCGGCGTCCTTGAAGGCAACGTTCGGGTCGTCGGTGGCGATCATGCCGGCGAGCAGCGGGAAAGCGCAGTCGTCCAGTTCCATCATCACGCCCTTGACGGCTTGCTGGGCTTGCGGCAGATCCAGCAACTGCAGAATCACCGGCTGATCCTTGCCGAGCATTTCGCCAGAGGCGATGCGGAACAGCAGGCTATAACCGATCTGGCCGGCGGCGCCGGTAACGGCAACGCGCATGGGGGCTTTGGACATATGTCGCTCCTGTATCAAACAGCGTGGTGGAAATAATTCTATCGGCTCGCCTGGCAGGAATCGCGGGCAATTCCCCTTGCTTTGCGGGCGAGACTTCGATGTTAGAAGTTAGCGCTCTGCCTGTCAATTCATCATATGTCTTATATAAGACGCACTAGACGGCGACGCTAGAAGGTGGCTCCAGAAATCGCGCTTCTCTGGCTTCTTTTCTGTGACCAGCTCGTTAGCCGAAATCACTGCAATCCGGTCCGCTTCAATCATGTCTGCGATCTGGATGACTTTATCCAGTGGTAGGCGTCCTCGACCGTTTGCGGCCTTGCTGACTTCGGGCTGGTTGATTCCTAGAGCGCGGCTTAGTGCAGAAATGCTTCCGGCCTTCTCTGCTGCTTGTCGGATGTAGTCGCTCAGTTCCATGAATATCTCCGTGTGCTATTGACTATGGGTAATTGCCCATGTATCGTCATGCTTATATGTAAATACATATACACAAGGGCCTTAATTGCCACTATCTAAGCTAGGGGGAAACCCCGTGCCTGTCAACGTTCGTCCGTCCTGGAGTTATCACCATGCAATCACGCGTCACTGTCGTCGCATCTGAAACCCGCAAAGCGCTTTATCCCTCCAAGTCCGGTGGCGCTCCCCGCGAAGTTACTTCCCATGTCTGCAAGGTCATTCTGTTCAAGCACGACGGGACCATTGATGTATCGACCATGAAAGTGCCGGAAGCCCTTGCGCCAAACGGGGTTACTCCGGGTGATTACCTCGTCGATTACTGCGCCGGTCGTTCGTTTAAAGAGGATGCAATGGTTGGCGTGATGTGCACGTTCGAACGCGTCGGCGGGGCGTCTGTAGCGTCGTCCATCGCTGAAGCGCAGCAGCAGTCTGCAAAGGCAGCGGAAGCCAAAGCTGCTGAAGCCCCTAAGAAACCCTGACCCCCAAAAAGCGAAACCCCGGATCAGTTGGCGCTGTCCGGGGCTTCTAACCAAAACCTAGAGCAAGTAGGTCGATGGCATGAGCGAATTATACGCCCAAGAATCAGCAAATTACTACATCAATTTACGTCAGTTTTCAAGCGGGGAGTTTGAGGCCGTGATGAAAGTTGTAAAGCCAATGTCTGAGGAACTCATTAAGCATAGTATTGCTGGCACGTCCTACGCTGCCGCCTGTGCTGAAAAGGGTGAAACCTCGCGTAGTGGCTTTACAAGTTTCCGTGTCAAACCGGACGAAGAAAAGACCGATTTTGACCATCAATCCAACCACAATCGCGCTGTTCGGCGGGCGAAACAGAACATCCGATGGCTTGCTAAAGCCATGTGTGCAGATCGCCTTTTCACTCTGTCTTACCGCGAAAACGTGACCGACCGTGAAAAGGTCCGCGAAGACTTCAAGCGCTTCATTCGGTACGTTCGTCACGGCTGGCGTGGTCAAGAGGGTATCCCCGGCTGGCAATACGTTGCCGTCCTTGAACTCCAGGAACGTGGCGCTTTCCACATCCATTGTGCTGTCAAGGGCTGGCAAAGGGTCAAGTACCTGCGTCAGTGCTGGTACAAGGCGCTCGGCGGTCGCGGTGACGAGGCCGGAAGCGAAACCCCCGGCGCGGTCAATGTGACCAATCCCGACCGCAAGAGGTGGGGCCATACGGGGCGCCAGTGGAAGGTCAACAAGCTCGCTGGCTACCTGACCAAGTACCTCGCAAAGACTTTCGACACCTCCAGCTCAGAGAAAAAACGTTACTGGCATGCACGCGACATTACGTTGCCCGAAAAGCAACGCTACTGGATCGGCGGCGCATCCATGCCGGAGGCCATCAAAGAGGCTTACTCGATGCTGCAATTCCTGACCGGCGTGACCGTCGATTGCAACATGTGGGTGTCATCACTCAATGATGTTTTTTGGATCGCTGGCAGACCGCCGGCTAATTCCCATGATTTTAGGGTGTCGGCATAAAAATGGATTCCTCGCATGTCGCTTTCAAAAAACAGATCGACGAGGCTGGTGCCTCTGTTGCCGCCATGGGGCCTGAGCATCAGCTTTTTATTGAGCGTGTTTCTTTAACGCTTCTTTTACAGTCGCGCTTCTCTTCGTTGTTTCGTTTGGTTTGTCTTTCTGATAGGCCAGAAGAGCATGAATAAAGCTTATCTCTTTCTCGCCGCCTGTTTTGCCATCTTGCTTTATGTGACTGTCACGAAAGCGGAACAGGCCGGCCGCGATGTGGGGCTGCCTGCGCAATTTATCGGACGCGGGGTGCTCTAGTGGCCGTCTGCGTCGAAAACGTCGGCTTTTACGCCTTCCCCGGTCCTACCGGCACCGCAAGAATTTATATCTCCGGCTTCGCGGTCAGCGATCCGCAGCCGGACGACAAAACAACTTGTTCCTTAGTCGTTGTTGACGGCTTGGAATACCGCTTAATCAGTGCTTCGCCCTTCGCACTGACGGCTGACCAGGGCGCACAAGTGGGGGTGGCGATCCTCCTTTTGTGGGCTGTGGCTTGGACGTTTCGCCAGGTAGGGCAATTTCTTAAATCCTCTTCTCATTCTGGAGATTGAAAAATGGATGTTTCCTCCGTCACTACCGCCATCAACGGTGCTGTTGCCCCGATTTCCGCCATCGGTGCGGCTGTTCTGATCGTTCTCGTTACCGCCTCGGTGTACAAGTGGATTCGTCGCGCTCTGTAATCGCGTGACTGTCACGGGGCGGCAATTTGCCGCCCTTTTTTTTCGTCCAGGGGGCGCAAATGGGATTTTATGTTGTTGTTGGAATAATCGGCGCGGGGTGGATTTTATTCCACTGACAATTATGAAAAGATTGATTCTTTTAATTCTGTTTTTAATCTCGAATTCCTGTTTATCTGCTGGCGGTGGAACTGGTGCGGGTGCTTTTACGGTTGTTCAGCACAAAGGTCAGACTGCGTATGCGACATATATGCGCCAGAAATACGGCGTCGATCTATACAGCACTTATAGTTATTCGTTCCCGTCGGCTCCGTGGCGTTTTATCTCAAGTAGTGGCGATTGCCCATCGGCTTCTTATAGTCCTAGTGATACCTATGCGGAACGCTGTTTGGGTAGTACGGTATTCTTCAATAATTCCACCGGTTCTGAAGTCTATGAGATTCATGTTGTTCGCTGTGGTGCAATTGGTGATGGCTGGGCGGTGAATTCCAGTCTTGAGTGTTATCGTGATTGTTCCGTTGTTGCTGGTGGATTAATTGAACCTTATCTCTATCAGACCAATGCGTGGACTATATGCGACCAGTCGACTTTATCTTGTCAAACCGGCGCAGCTTGGCCTTCTGGTTACACTGATTATCGTTGTGAGGATGGTTGCCGCGTTCTGGTTGATTTGACGGACGCGGGTAAAAATCTATTCGGCGGTTGTGTGGCTGGAACGGGCGCGTCAAAAGAGAATCCTCTGCCGCTTTTTTGTTACGTTAAACAGGCTGGATTTACTGGCGCTAATTGTTCGTTGACGGATACCCCAAAAAAACCTACATCGGGAACAACTCAGGCTGGTGATTCCTGGTCGTCGTCCACGTCGACATCTACCGGTACTGGTGGCGATTCTGGTGGTGCTGCGCCTGGTGATTCCACGTCGACATCAGGTGGTTCTCCTACCGGTGGAACATCTGGTTCTGGCACTGATCCCGGCACTAGCGGCCCTGGGACCGGCGACGGGACCGGCACCGGGACCGGCGCTGGTCCCGGGGATGGCCCCGCAGGGATATATGGCCAGAATCGCTGCGCGGATTCGTTTCTTTGTACCGGCGATGCCGTCCAGTGCGGTGTTGCGCGTGAGGCATGGATGGCTCGATGTATTGCCGAGCAGGTCAATTCTCTTGAGGGAAACGACAACTCCGTATTTGATCCAAACAGGCCATTTGGAACAGACGATTTCAAACAAAAAGGCGATGACGCATTAAATAAAAACGGTCTTTTTGATTTCGATGTAATGGAAGCGTTCCAGAAAAATCGCCAGGAATATTTTTCATTTGCAGCCGGCTGCATTTCTTCTGTGCCGGTCAATATTTACGGCAATTTATTGACGGTTGATTTATCCATTCTCTGCGAGTTCGGTAAATTCATTCGTTTAATTATGCACATTGCCGCTTATTTAATTGTTTTGCGGTTGATGCATCGCACGCTTGTTTAATACGGGGGGGGGTTTTATGGCGATTCCTGCTTTATTTGTTTCAGTCGGTGCTGGTGTTGCTGCGGGGCTTACTTCATTTTTTGCTACGCGAGCTGGCGCAATGCTGGCGGGGCTCGGTCTGACGATTATTGGCGTTAAATCATTCGAGGCGTTTTTAGGTTATGTGATTTCCGATATTAATTTGATTTCGTCGATGGTCGGTTCGGTTGATACTGGCGGCAGTGGTGCAGCAGCCGGGATATTTCTTCAGGTCGCCGCTTTCTGCGGTTTATTCGATGCGCTCAATATCATCATTTCCGGCTACATGGCGGCGGCGTCATTGATCGGCATGAAGATCGTTTTCGGGAGGCTCTCGAAATGATGACGTTAATTACTGGTCAGCCTGGTGCCGGCAAGTCCTTGCATGCGATCTGGCTGGTTAAACAATATGCCGAGAAAGAGGGGCGGCCTGTTTTTTATACGGGGATTGCTGACCTCACGCTTGATTGGACCGAAATGCAAGACCCGATGGAGTGGCATAAGCTGCCTGTCGGGTCAATCATTGTGTTCGACGAAGTGCAGCGGCAATACCGCCCACGGCCGGCCGGCGCTGCGGTTCCTGAGTCTGTGGAGAAGTTCGAGACTCACCGGCATAGCGGTTATGACATTTTCTTGATTACGCAGCATCCGATGTTGCTGGATAGCAATATCCGGCGCCTGTGCGGTCGTCATATTCACGTAATGCGCGCATTCGGCGGCAATGCTGCAAATATTCATGAATGGAACGAGGTCCGCGAAAACTGCGACAAACAGCGATTAGGCAGTCAGTCGAAGCTCTGGAAATACCCGAAAGAGGTTTTCGGTTATTACAAGTCGGCGGAAATGCACACCCACAAATTCCGGCCGCCTCTTCGCATCTTGATGCTCATTGTTGCGCCGTTTTTACTCGGTGGTGTCATCTGGTTCCTCGTTTCCTGGCAAGCGTCTTTTGCGTCAAAAGTTACTGGCCAGCCTGAGAAAAAAACTGCCGGTGAGACTTCTAGTTTGCTCCCTGGTCGTCCTGGCCAGGCTCATGGCCATCAGTCGCCAGCTCGTTCTGTGTCGCCCCTCGATCAATACGCGCCCACGGTTCCTGGTCTGTTGTTCACTGCGCCTCGATATGAGTCTGTGACGGACCCCGCTCGCGCACCGTACCCGGTTGGCTGCTTCCTGGTCGGCGCTCGGTGCAACTGCGTTACTGACCAATCTACGCGGCTCGATGTGCCGCCAGAGATGTGCAAAGCCCTGGTTGAAACGGGTTTTTATCGTGACTGGAACGAAAACGGCGGCGGTGGTCGTCGTCACGCAAAAGAGGTGCATTGATGTGGCGTTTTATTATTGTGACTGTCGCGTTTATTTCATCTGCGATTGCTCAAGATTCTGTCTCCCTGCGTTTCGACAAGATCGAGGTTCAATCGCTTGCGAAAGCGGTTTTTTCCGAAATCCTGAAGCGCCCCTATGTCGTCGACGATGAGGTCGGCAAGAAAACCGTCAGCATCAATATTCAGGCCGTCGATAAGCCGATGGTGGCTTTTACCCTTGCTGCTGTGTTGGAGACTTCCGGCGTCGATGTCAAAGAGCGCCAGGGGATCGTTTTTATTGGCGCTCGGCGTGATGATGAATTGATCGTTCACCGGCTCCATCACCGCCAGTCTGCCGCCGTCCTTGATCTCCTGCGCTCTGCGTTCCCGTCAGTTCAAGCTCAGGTGCAGAAGTCGCAGCAGGGTTCGTCTTCTGCCGTTCCGTCCCTGGTGTCTTCGCAGTCAGCAGTTCAATCCGGTTCGTCCTCTCCTGGGGGGTTCGCTGCGGCTCTCCAGTCCGAAGTCCAGGGCGCAAAAGCTGCTACTGCTGAGACTCAATCGGGTTTTCGAGCTGACGATGCTGAATGGCTGGTATTTCGTGTTGCATCAAAGGATGCGCGTGCAGCTCGTGAGCTGATTCAGTTGATCGATACGCCGGTCGACAATCTCCAGGTGCGTGCCGTGGCGTATGACGTGACAGTCACGACTGACGCCGGTTCTGCTTTTGAGCTCACGGCTAACATCCTGGGCGGCAAGCTCGGCATTAACCTGGGCGGGCCGTCGATCTCCAGGGCGAACGCTTTAACCATCAAAACCGCGAACATCGAGGCGGTGTTAAAGGTGCTGGATTCGGATGGCCGCTATCGCTCTGTTTCGCGTCCTGTTGTGCGTGTGCGATCGGGTGGCAAGGGGCGGTTCTCGGTCGGCGAAGAGGTGCCGACCCTCGGTGGCGTTACGACAAATGTCGGCGGCGCGACTCAATCCGTCGTCTACAAGCAAGCTGGCACCATTTTCGAGGTGCAGCCGGTGGTCAAAGAAGGGGGTATTGATCTTCGCATCCAGCAGACGGTCAGCGGCTTCCGCCAGACCAGCACCAGCCAGCTAAACAGCCCCACGTTGAACAAGCGCGAGCTGCAAACGGATTTGACGGTGCAACCTGGGGAACTCATCGTGATTGCCGGTCTCGATGCCGACGAGGATTCGGACGCCGGTCGCTCGTTCTTCGGCTTTTCGCTCGGTAGCAGCAGGACTGTTTCTAAGCGTCAAACAATCCTGCTGCTCGAAGTCAATAAATCGTGATTGTTTCGTTATTTAGGTTTGATTGCTGTCGTTTTTGCGGCTAGTTGTCCGCGCAATTCGGCGGCAATTTCACCTGATTTTTTGGCCTCGTTTCGGGCTTCTTTTACAGTGTTTTTCGCATCTGTGAGTTCTCGCGTTTGAGTATCCAGGGCGGTTTGTTGCGCCTGAACCTGGAGCCGCAAGGTCGACAATTCCTGGGTGTCGGCGCGGGCTTGCTTCTCTGCCGACTCCAGCTTGGCCGATAGCAGGGCTTTATCGTTGGATAGTTGGGCCGATTTTTCGGCCTGGGCGGTCAGTTGAGCAGAGGCAACCGCCGCCGATTTCTCGGCCTCTGTGGCCCGATTGAGCGCTGCCGCTAAATCAGCGCGGGCAGCGGCTAGATCGGATTCTAGGCGCGGTAAGCCTTCAAGGCGAAGCTGGGCTTTTGCTAGTTCGGTGCGAGTGGATTCCGCCGCTTGTTCTGCGGCTTGTGCAGTATCCCGTGCTGCTGCCAGGTCGGATTCCATGACAGCTAGTCGGCCTGAGATTTCCGCCTTCTCGGCGTTCAATGCTTCGCAGTTGACGGATAGGTTTTCTATCTGTGCGGTTTGACGTTCGTTTTCCGCGATCAGGTCGGCGGTTGCCTGCTGGCTGGCCACAAGCTCGGCTTCAATCTCTGCGCGGCCCTTTGCGACTTCCTGTGCGACGAAATCGACTAGATAGCGTGACAGCGCCGGGGGGAGCGTCACATCTGTCGGTGCAGCCTTTACTTGCCCGGCCTTCCAGGTTTGCAGCAGCTTGAGGATTGTTGCCATGCTGCCTGTTCCGAGTGCATCACGGACGGCACGGGCGGTCGGCTGTTGGCCGGCTGCGCGGATTGCGTCGGCGGCGGCATTGACTTGTTCTTGCGAAATCGTTGCTTCTCGTGCCATCTTCCTTCTCCTTTGTTACGTTACGTTATGTAGTTATGTTATGATACGTTATGTTATGAAAATATGCAAGTGTTTTTGAGAGAATTTGATGCCATGCGTTTTATTTCCGTGCGCGTTCGGTCGAAGTGCAGGCCGGGCGCCGCTGGTGTTCGCCCGGTCGTTTCGTGGCGGCGGTGCCGCATTTCTGTCCTTCGGGGTGGTCGCGCAGCTCAACCGCGGTGGTTTGTTGTGGCTGTCACGTTTAACCCGTTGCCCGGTCCGTCGAAGTGCAGACCGGGCGCCGTTGGTGTTTGCCCGGTCGTTGCGCAGCCGGGGCGCCCCGGCGTTTTATCTCCTTCGGTGTAGCTTGTAAGCCCCGGCCATGCCTTGCGTCGCGGGCTTCATCGCTTTCAGCGCGGCACCCCTGTTCCCCGTGCCTTGCAGACCAGCTAGGCGCCTCACACTTGAAACCACTTTTTCCCCGGCGGTTTGCCCTGGGGGAGACTTCGTAGAAGTCTTTCCCAGGGCAAAAGAGCAGGGCGAGACACGCGGTAGCGGTCCGGGCCGCGAAGCGGCCCTAAACTTGTAACTAGGACACATCGGAACAGGATCGCACGGCGGATGCGTATGGACGCATGCGATACAATGACGGCATGCCGGAACAGATCACCCTTGCAGCCTGGGCGGACCGTTATCTGTCAGACATCCGCACTCTTAAATCCTGCTATTCCGTGTCCTCCGTGATACGCGCTTTTTCTGCCCGCGATCCTTCCAGGCCGCTGGCTGACCTTCGCGGCTCGGACATACACGACTATGCGCAATCGCGCCTCGCTGCCGGCATTCGTTCGACCACAATTAATCGCGAGCTATCCGTTCTCAGTGCTGCGATCAATCATGCTTGCAGGCGCTGGGGTGTGTCGGTCACGGAAAACCCCGTCAAGTACCAATGGCTGCGCGCTGCTCCGCTGAGGTTGCGTTACCTCGACCGTATCGAGGCTGATCGCTTGATTGCCGCTGCTGACGCTCTGCGGCCTGTCCTGGGTGATTTTGTACGCCTTGCGCTGCATACCGGCTGTCGCAAGACTGAGTTGCTGACGCTTCGCTGGTCTGACGTGGATTTGTTGCGGCGTTTTTTCGTCCTGCGCCCGGAAAATACGAAAACCGCCCGGCGGCGTGCTGTCCCGTTGAATAAGACTGCTCTGGGTGCTCTGCATGCGCTCAAAGCGCGGGGGCCGGTCGGTGCTGAGTGGGTGTTTTCAAAGCCATCCGGCGACCGCGTGAAGTCGCTAGATTGGCTGTTCCGCAAGGCGGTGAAAGAGGCGGGGATTTCTGACTTCCGAATTCACGACTTGCGCCATACTTGTGCATCCTGGCTGGTGTCGGAAGGGGTGGAGCTAGTGAAGGTCCGTGACCTTTTGGGGCATACCTCAATCAAAATGACTGAGCGTTATGCGCACTTGATGCCTAGCAAGCTGCATTCTGCGGTCGAAGTTCTCGATATGTTCGCGGCATGAGTCGCATAATATGTCTTATATAAGACAACTTTTCGTGGACGCATGGCCGGAAATGTGCTGAAATTGGTTGCATGACTCGTGATTCACAGCGTTCGGCCGGCCGCGCAGCAGCCCCGACTTTCAGCCCGCTTTATCGCCAGATAAAGGATTACCTCATTCGCTGTCTGCAGGATGGCGAGTGGGGGCCGGGCGATGCGATCCCTAGTGAGGGCGAGTTGGCGGTCCGCTTCAGCGTCAGTCAGGGGACGGTGCGCAAGGCGATCGACGAAATGGCGGCCGAGAACCTGTTGGTTCGTCGCCAGGGTAAGGGTACCTTTGTCGCTACCCATGACGACCCCCGTTCCTTTTATCGGTTTTTGCGTCTGGTTCCAGATGATGGCGGTGTGGCTCAGTCGGTCAGTGATCCGCTTTCCTGTTCGCTGATTGAAGCGGATGCCGATGTGGCTTTGGCTCTGGGGTTGTCGCTCGGTGATCCGGTGGTGCACGTCGAGCGACTGCTGCGTTTTGATGGTGAGGCGGTGGTTCATGACCGAATCTATCTCCTCGCTGATTTGTTTTCCGGTTTGACCCTGGAAGCTTTGCGCAGCGGCGAGCGCTCTCTTTACAGTCTCTTCGAGGCCGATTACGGAGTGCGCATGATTCGCGCCGAGGAGCGCTTGCGGGCAGTTGCTGCTGGCGAGCGTACGGCTCAGCTTCTGCGTCTCGAGGTTGGGGCGCCGTTGTTGCTGGTTGAGCGCACTGCCTATACCTACGGGAATCGGCCGGTTGAATGGCGGCGTGGCCTGTATTGCACGCATCGCCACTATTACCGCAACGATCTGGGGTAGCTTAGGTCGCTGTGACTAGTCCTGAAAACGCCCGGCAGGGGAAGTCAAAGGGGCGATATTGATTGTATAATTACGGTTCCTTTCAAACCACGTACAAGCGGTAAAACCGCACATTTACGCGAGGGATGACGTTCATGGCAGAAATGACCATCAAGAAGCGTCCAAAAAATTTGGACCTGACAACCATACGGTTGCCCCTACCGGGCAAAGTGTCGATCCTGCATCGTGTCAGCGGTGCCGGTCTCTTCCTTTGCTTTCCGCTGCTCCTCTGGCTGTTCTCGGCGAGCCTGAATTCGGCTGAAACCTTCGCGGTTTTCAAGGGCGTCTTTTCGACGCTGCCGGCCAAGGTGATTCTTGCCGGTCTGATCTGGGCTTACATCCATCACTTCTGCGCCGGTATCCGTTTCCTGTTGCTTGATCTGCACGTCGGGATCGAGAAGGAAGCGGCACGCAAGTCCGCAGCAGTCGTGTTCGCCGTCAGCATTCCGCTGACCCTGATCTTCTGGGGGGTGTTGCTGTGATCAATCGCAACGTTGTCGGGGCGCATTACGGCCTCAAGGACTGGATTGCCCAGCGTGCCACGGCCGTCATCATGGCGCTGTACACGGTGATCATGGGGGCTGTCCTGCTGATCGTTCAGCCGTCCTCTTTCGAAGCCTGGCGCGGGGTTTTTGCCAATGGCTTCATCAAGTTCGTTACCTTCATCTTCTTCGTCAGCCTGTTTTACCACGTCTGGATTGGCGTGCGTGACATCTGGATGGACTATGTCAAGCCGACGGGTCTGCGTCTGACCCTGCATGTGCTGACCATCGCCGCGCTGGTGGGCTACACCGCGTGGGCTGCTGCGATTCTCTGGAGGCTGTAAGCGTGAGTATTCCTGTTCTGAAGTTTGACGCGGTCATCGTCGGTGCCGGTGGTGCCGGTCTGCGTTCCGCGATCCAGTTGTCCGAAGCTGGTCTCAAGACCGCCGTGCTGTCCAAGGTCTTCCCGACCCGTTCGCATACCGTTGCTGCACAGGGCGGTGTTGCTGCTTCTCTGGGTAATTCCGAGGAAGATCATTGGCATTGGCATATGTACGATACCGTCAAGGGTTCCGACTGGCTCGGCGACCAGGACGCGATCGAGTTCATGTGCAAAAAGGCTAATGAAGTCGTCGTTGAGCTTGAGCACTACGGCATGCCGTTTGACCGTACCGACAATGGCAAGATTTACCAGCGTCCGTTCGGCGGCCATATGTCGAATTTCGGCGAAAAGCCGGTGCGCCGCTCCTGTGCCGCTGCTGACCGTACCGGTCACGCCATGCTGCATGCGATGTACCAGCGCAACGTCAAGGCCAACACCCAGTTCTTCGTCGAGTGGATGGCTCTGGACCTGATCCGCGATGCGGATGGTGCCGTCGTTGGTGTTACCGCGATGGAAATGGAAACCGGCCAGATCGTGATCTTCCACGCTCGTGCCGTGATTTTTGCCACCGGCGGTGCTGGTCGTATCTATCACTCCTCGACCAATGCCTTCATCAATACCGGTGATGGCCTGGGTATGGCGGCGCGCGCCGGCATCCCGCTGGAAGACATGGAGTTCTGGCAGTTCCACCCGACAGGGGTGGCTGGCGCCGGCGTGCTGATTACCGAAGGCGTCCGTGGTGAAGGCGGTATCCTGCGCAACAGCAGCAAGGAGCGCTTCATGGAGCGCTATGCTCCGAACGCCAAGGATCTGGCTTCGCGTGACGTGGTTGCTCGTGCGATGGCTACCGAAATCAAGGAAGGTCGCGGCTGTGGCGTGAACAAGGACTATGTCCTGCTTGACATCACCCACCTTGATCCGGCAACGATCATGAAGCGTCTGCCCGGTATCCGCGAAATCTCGATCCAGTTTGCCGGTGTCGATCCGATCAAGGAACCGATCCCGGTCGTGCCGACCTGCCACTACCAGATGGGCGGTATCCCGACCAATTACTTCGGTCGCGTGGTTGTGCCGCAGGGTGACAGCATGTCGGTCGAAATCCCGGGCTTCTACGCCGCCGGCGAGTGTGCCTGTGCTTCCGTGCATGGCGCCAACCGTCTGGGTACCAACTCTCTGCTCGATCTGCTGGTTTTCGGCAAGTCCGCCGGTGACTCCGCCGTGGCCGATCTCAAGTCCGGCCTGGCCCATCGCGATCTGCCGAAGGATGCTGCCGACTTCTCCCTCGCTCGTGTCGATGCGATCAACAACCGCAAGGGCGGCGCCAGCGTCTTCGAGGCCCGTCAGGCAATCGCCCGGACGATGCAGGATCACGCCGGTGTGTTCCGCTTTGGTGACATGCTGAAAAAGGGTGCGGCTCAGATTCTCGAAGTCGAGAAGCAGGCCAAGTCGCTCGAGATCAAGGACAAGTCCCAGGTCTGGAACACTGCCCGGATCGAAGCTCTCGAAACCGAGAACCTGATCGAAGTTGCCAAGGCCACGATGATCTCCGCCGAGGCTCGCAAGGAGTCCCGTGGTGCTCACGTCCGTGACGATGCTCCGGATACTCCGGAATTCCCGAACGGCCGCAACGACAAGGAATGGCTGAAGCACACGCTGTTCTATTCTGCCGACAACAGCATCAAGTACAAGGGCGTCAATCTGCAGCCGCTGTCCGTCGAAACCATCGCGCTGAAGACGCGTTCGTACTAATCGGAGAGGAATATGAGCAAACGTACGGTTCAATTCAGTATCTACCGCTACGATCCGGACAAGGATGACGCGCCCTACATGCAGGACATCACGGTCGAACTTGAGCCGACCGACCGCAAGCTGCTGGATGCACTGACCCGCCTGAAGGCCAAGGACGAGACGCTGTCGTATCGCCGTTCCTGCCGCGAAGGTGTTTGCGGCTCTGATGCGATGAACATCAACGGCAAGAACGGTCTCGCCTGTCTGCAGGATATCGACGAACTGAAGCAGCCAATCGTGCTGCGTCCGTTGCCCGGTCTGCCGGTCATTCGCGACCTGATCGTCGATATGACCCAGTTCTTCAAGCAGTATCACTCGATCAAGCCGTACCTGATCAACAACGATCCGGCACCGGAACGCGAGCGTCTGCAGTCGCCCGAGGACCGCGAGGAGCTGAACGGTCTCTACGAGTGCATCCTGTGTGCCTGCTGTTCGACTTCCTGTCCGTCATTCTGGTGGAACCCGGACAAGTTCGTCGGTCCGGCCGGTCTGCTGGCAGCTTACCGCTTCATCGCCGATACGCGCGACCAGGCGACCAACGAGCGTCTCGACAACCTCGAAGACCCGTACCGCCTGTTCCGTTGCCATACCATCATGAACTGCGTTGATGTCTGTCCGAAGGGTCTGAATCCGACCCAGGCGATCGGCAAGATCAAGGACATGATGGTTCGTCGTGCCGTCTGATGGAACGAGCTGAATACGAACGCCTGCGCTGGCGCTGCATTCGGCGCGCGCTGCTTGAACTCGATATTGCGCTGACGCGCTTTCTCGACGAGCAGTTCGACCAACTGAATGCAGAGCAGCAGCAGGTGTTTGCGGAGCTCGCAGATATGGAGGATCACGACCTCTGGTACCTGATCAGTGGTCAGGCTGAGTGCGATGATCCCCGTTATGCGCCGATTGTGGCGCTGCTTCGTAAGAGTTGAGTAAGGTTGGCGGGCTAACTTCAGCCCGTTAACCGCTTTTTTAGCAGTGTAGTGACAACCAAAACCTGTAAAGGGAAGAGACTATGACAACCGAACGCAAGGCAACTTTGACAATCGATGGACAGGCTCCCGTCGATTTCCCGATCATGTCCCCCACGCATGGCAACGACTGTGTCGACATTCGTACGCTGGGTGGCAAGACCGGTCTGTTTACCTACGACTCCGGTTTCCTTTCCACTGCCAGCTGCAAATCCAAGATCACCTTCATTGACGGTGACAAGGGCGAGTTGCTGTATCGTGGCTACCCGATCGAGCAACTGGCTGAAAACTGCAACTTCCTGGAAGTCGCTTACCTGCTGAAGAACGGTGAATTGCCGAATGCCGGCCAGAAGTCCGACTTCGAGAGCACCATCAAGCGCCATACGATGGTGCACGAGCAACTCGCCAAGTTCTATTCCGGTTTCCGCCGCGATGCTCACCCGATGGCTGTCATGACCGGCGTGGTCGGCGCTCTGTCCGCGTTCTACCATGACGCGATGGACTTCTCCGATGCCGAGCACCGCAACGTCAGCTTCAACCGCCTGATCGCCAAGATGCCGACCATCGTCGCGATGGCTTACAAGTACAGCACCGGCATGCCGTTCATGTATCCGGACAACGATCTGGACTACGCTTCGAACTTCATGCGCATGATGTTCGGCAATCCGTGCGAAAAATACGTTGCCAATCCGGTGCTCTCCCGTGCGCTGGACATCATCTTCACGCTGCATGCCGATCACGAGCAGAACGCCTCCACCTCGACCGTCCGTCTGGCCGGCTCTTCGGGTGCCAACCCGTTCGCCTGTATCGCAGCCGGTATCGCCTGTCTGTGGGGCCCGGCTCACGGCGGCGCGAACGAAGCCTGCCTGCAGATGCTGGAGCAGATCGGCGACGTTTCCAAGGTCGGCGAATACATCAAGCGCGCCAAGGACAAAAACGACTCCTTCAAGCTGATGGGCTTCGGTCACCGTGTTTACAAGAACTTCGACCCGCGTGCCAAGCTGATGCGTAAGGTCTGTGACGATGTCCTGCAGGAACTGGGTCTGGAAAACGACCGCCTGTTCAAGCTGGCCAAGGAACTGGAAAAGATTGCCCTGGAAGACGAATACTTCGTCGAGAAGAAGCTCTACCCGAACGTCGACTTCTACTCCGGTATCGTTCAGAAGGCCATTGGTATCCCGACCGAGATGTTCACCTGCATCTTCGCGCTGGCTCGTACCGTTGGCTGGATGACCCAGTGGGAAGAAATGATCACCGATCCGGAATACAAGATCGGTCGTCCGCGTCAGCTGTACATCGGCGCCGCCAAGCGCGACGTTGTACCGCTTGCCCAACGCGGCTGATAAAAACTGGGCGGCCATGCGGCCGCCCTTTTTTACTTGCAGGCGTGCAAGGTCCTGCAACCCGCAGCTACAGAGAAAGACAACACCCTCAAGGGGACGCCTATGACTACAATGAACCAACTGTTCGACAGCACGATGTTTTTTGGCGGCAATGCGCCGTTTGTCGAAGAGCTGTACGAAAACTTCCTGAACGATCCGACCTCCGTGCCCGCCGAGTGGCGCGACTACTTCGACCGCCTGGCGCAGATGCCGGGCTTTGTTGCTCGTGACGTGGCTCATGCCCCTGTCATTGCAGCTTTTGCCGAACTCGGCAAAAACGGCGGCTTCCGTCCGGCAGCACCTGCTGCCGCCGGCGTCGAGAACAAGAAGCAGTCGGCTGTCGGCCAACTGGTCACCGCTTATCGTTCGCTCGGTACCCGCTGGGCTGACCTCGATCCGCTCAAGCGCCTGGCCCGTCCGAAGATCGACGAACTGGAGCCTTCGTTCTACGGCTTCTCCGATGCCGATCTGAATCAGACCTTCAGCGTCGGTTCGCTCAAGGGCCTGCCGGAAACTGCCAAGCTCGGCGACATTCTGGAAACCCTGAAGCAGACCTACTGCGGCACCATCGGTGTCGAGTACATGTACATGACGGACTACAACGAGAAGCGCTGGCTGCAAGAGCGCCTCGAAAGCATGCGCTCGCGTCCGTCGTACAACGCCGACCAGAAAAAACGCATCCTGGAGCGGTTGACCGCAGCCGAAACGCTGGAACGCTACCTGCACACCAAGTACGTTGGCCAGAAGCGCTTCTCGCTTGAAGGCGGCGAGTCGCTGATCGTCGCCATGGACGAAGCCATCCGCACCGGTGGTGCCAACGGCGTTGACGAAGTGGTGGTCGGCATGGCTCACCGCGGCCGTCTGAACGTCCTGGTCAACACCCTGGGCAAGGCCCCGTCGATGCTCTTCGCCGAATTCGAAGGCAAGAAGAAGAGCGATCTGTCGGCCGGTGACGTCAAATATCACATGGGCTTCTCGTCCGATGTGTCGACCCCGGGCGGAGCCTGTCACCTGACCCTGGCCTTCAACCCGTCGCACCTGGAGATCGTGAACCCGGTCGTCGCCGGTTCGGTCTATGCCCGTCAGGTTCGTCGTGGCGAAGGCAGCAAGCAGAAGGTCATGCCGATTCTGGTGCATGGCGATGCCGCCGTGGCCGGTCAGGGCGTCAACCAGGAAATGCTCAACTTCGCCCAGACCCGTGGTTACGGTGTGGGCGGTGTGCTGCACATCGTGGTCAACAACCAGGTCGGTTTCACCACCTCCGACCCGCGCGACTATCGCTCCGGCCACTACTGCACCGACATCTTCAAGATGGTCGATGCACCGATCTTCCACGTCAATGGCGACGATCCGGAAGCCGTGGCGCTGGTCACCCAGCTGGCGGTCGAATATCGTCAGACCTTCGGCAAGGACGTGGTGGTCGATATCATCTGCTTCCGCAAGCTCGGCCACAACGAGCAGGACGAGCCGATGGTGACCCAGCCGCTGATGTACAAGATCATCAGCAAGCACCCGGGCACCCGCAAGCTGTATGGCGACAAGCTGATTGCCGAAGGTGTGCTGCCGGCCGACGGTCCGGATGCGATGATTGCCGAGTACCGTGCCCACCTCGACAAGGGCGAACTGCTGTACAACCCGGTGCTCGCCGGCTACAAGCATCCGAACACCATCGACTGGACGCCGTACCTGACCAAGTCCTACATCGAAACCTGCGACACCACCGTGCCGATGGCCGAACTGCAGCGTCTGGCCCAGCGCCTGACCACGCTGCCGGAAGGTTTCACCCTGCACTCCCGCGTCAAGAAGATCGTTGAAGATCGCGCCGCGATGGGCGAGGGCAAACTGCCGGTCGATTGGGGCATGGCCGAGAATCTCGCCTACGCTTCGCTGCTGGTTTCCGGCTATGGTGTCCGCATCTCCGGTGAAGACGTCGGCCGTGGCACCTTCTTCCACCGCCACGCTGCCTTCCACGACCAAAACCGCACCAGCTGGGATGTCGGTACCTACCACCCGCTGAAGAATCTGCAGGAAAAGCAGGCCGGCTTCCAGTGCTACGACTCGGTCCTGTCCGAAGAAGCCGTACTCGCCTTCGACTACGGTTACGCTTCGGCCAACCCGTACGAACTGGTGATCTGGGAAGGTCAGTTCGGCGACTTCGCCAACGGTGCCCAGGTCGTGATTGACCAGTTCATTGCGTCCGGCGAAGCCAAGTGGGGCCGCGCCTGTGGTCTGGTGATGCTGCTGCCGCACGGTTACGAAGGCCAGGGGCCGGAACACTCTTCCGCACGCCTGGAGCGCTTCATGCAGTTGTGCGCCGAGATGAACATGGAAGTCTGCGTGCCGACCACGGCTGCCCAGGTCTTCCACATGCTGCGCCGCCAGGCTGTTCGCAACCAGCGCAAGCCGCTGATCGTGATGTCGCCCAAGTCGCTACTGCGCCACAAGGACGCCGCCTGTTCGCTGGAAGATCTGGCCAACGGCGAGTTCAAACGCGTCATTGGCGAAACCGACGATCTCGACCCGAAGAAGGTCAAGCGCGTCATCCTGTGCTGCGGCAAGGTCTATTACGACCTGGTCAATGCCCGTCGCGAGAAAGGTATCAACGACATCGCCATCGTTCGTCTGGAGCAGCTGTATCCGTTCCCGAAGGAGTCGCTGGAGAAGGAACTGGCCAAGTACCCGAAGGCCACCGAAATCGTCTGGGCCCAGGAAGAACCGCGCAACCAGGGCGCCTGGTACTGGATCGCCTCGCGTCACCATCTGGATACCCAGATCAGCGGCAAGCAAAAGCTGCTGCTGGTGTCGCGCCCGGCCTCCTCGTCCCCGGCTGTCGGCTATCTGGCCAAGCACAACGAACAAACCAAGGCACTGATCGAGTCCGCACTGGGCAAGATCGAGTACTAAGAACCAGAGCAGAGTGGAGTAACCCATGAGCATTATCGAAGTCCAAGTTCCCCAACTTTCCGAGTCCGTTGCCGAAGGCACGCTCGCTTCGTGGAAGAAGAAGATCGGCGAAGCCGTCGCCCGCGACGAAGTCCTGATCGATATCGAAACCGACAAGGTGGTTCTCGAAGTGCCGTCGCCGGCTGCCGGCGTCCTCGTCGAAATCATCAAGGCTGACGGCGAGACCGTGGTCTCCGGCGAACTGATCGCCAAGATCGACACCGCCGCCACCGCCGGTGCCGTCGCCCCGGCCGCCGAAGCGCCGAAGGCAGCAGCACCCGCTGCCGCGCCGGCCGCTGCTGCCGCCGCGCCGGCTGGCACTGCCAGCCCGGCTGCGCGCAAGATCCTCGACGAGAAGGGCATTGCCGCAACCGATGTCTCCGGCTCCGGCCGTGGCGGTCGCGTGACCAAGGAAGATGCGGTTGCCGCCCAGCCGAAGGCCATTCCGGCGGCTGCTCCGGCCGTGGCTGCAGTCAATATCGCTGCCCCGAACACCGGCGTTGCCCTCGGTGAGCGCACCGAACAGCGCGTCCCGATGTCCCGCCTGCGTGCCCGTATCGCCGAGCGTCTGCTGCAGTCGCAGTCGACCAACGCGATCCTGACCACCTTCAACGAAGTCAACATGGGTCCGGTCATGGCGCTGCGCAAGCAGTACGCCGAGAAGTTCGAGAAGACCCACGGCGTCCGCCTCGGCTTCATGGGCTTCTTCGTCAAGGCCGCTTGCGCAGCCTTGCAGAAGTTCCCGGTCCTCAACGCTTCGGTTGACGGCAACGACATCGTCTACCACGGCTATATCGACATCGGCATCGCCGTTGGTTCGCCGCGCGGCCTGGTTGTGCCCATCCTGCGCAATGCCGACCAGATGAGCATCGCCGATATCGAGAAGAAGATTGCCGAATTCGGCGCCAAGGCCAAGGACGGCAAGCTGTCGATCGAAGAACTGACCGGCGGTACCTTCTCCATCTCCAACGGTGGCGTCTTCGGTTCCATGCTGTCGACCCCGATCATCAACCCGCCGCAATCGGCGATCCTCGGCATCCATGCCACCAAGGACCGTGCGGTGGTTGAAAACGGTCAGGTCGTCGTGCGTCCGATCAACTACCTGGCGATGTCCTATGATCACCGCATCATCGATGGCCGCGAAGCCGTCCTCGGTCTGGTGACCATGAAGGAAGCCCTGGAAGATCCGTCCCGCCTGCTGCTCGGCGTCTGATCGTAGCCATCAGGAACTAGTTGCCTAGGATCGAGTGAGAGAGCTGCGGCTCGATCCTCGATCCTATTTGCTAAATACTCTCGGAGTTTTTACATGTCCAAGCAATTCGACGTGCTCGTTATCGGTGGTGGCCCCGGCGGCTACGTGGCTGCGATCCGCGCCTCCCAACTCGGTTTCTCCGCCGCCTGCTGCGAATCCAACCCCTATGCCGACCCCAAGGGCGAACCGCGTCTCGGCGGCACCTGCCTCAACGTCGGCTGCATTCCGTCCAAGGCGCTGCTGCACACCTCGCACCTGTTCGAAGAAGCCAACCACAGCTTTGAAGCCCAGGGCATCAAGGTCGGTAAGGCCAGCATCGACGTGCCGACGATGAAGGCGCGCAAGGACGGCGTGGTCAATCAGCTGACCGCCGGCATCAAGGGCCTGCTCAAGAAGAACAAGGTCACCTTCCTCGCCGGTCACGGCTCCTTCGTCGCCAAGGAAGGCGATTTCTGGAAGGTCAAGGTCGGTGCCGAAGAAGTGCTGGCCAAACAAGTCATCGTCGCCACCGGCTCCAAGGCCCGTCACCTGCCCAACCTGCCGGTCGACAACAAGATCGTGATGGACAACGAAGGCGCGCTGAACCAGGAATCGGTGCCCAAGAAGCTGGCCATCATCGGCGCCGGTGTCATCGGTCTGGAAATGGGCTCGGTCTGGCGTCGTGTCGGTTCCGAAGTCACCATCCTCGAAGCCATGCCCGACTTCCTCGCGGCGGCTGACCAGGACGTCGCCAAAGAAGCGCTCAAGTTGTTCACCAAGCAAGGCCTGAACATCCAGATGGGCGTCAAGATCGGCGAGATCAAGGCTGGCAAGAAGGATGTCTCGATTGCCTACACCGACAAGGACGGCAAGGAGCAGAAGCTCGAAGCTGATCGCCTGATCGTTTCCATCGGTCGCGTGCCCAACACCGACGGCCTCAATGCCGAAGCCGTTGGTCTCAAGCTCGACGCCCGTGGTTTCGTCGAAGTCGACGGTCACTGCGCCACCAATCTGCCGGGCGTCTGGGCGATTGGCGACGTGGTGCGCGGCCCGATGCTGGCGCACAAGGCCTCCGAAGAAGGTGTGATGGTTGCCGAACTGATGGCCGGCCAGGCCGGTCACTGCAACTTCGACACCATCCCCTGGGTGATCTACACCGCCCCGGAAATCGCCTGGGTCGGCAAGACCGAGCAGGCGCTCAAGGCCGAAGGCGTGGCCTACAAGGTCGGCAAGATGCCTTTCCTGGCCAACGGCCGCGCGCTGGGCATGGGTGAGCCGAACGGCTTCATCAAGATGCTCGCCTGCGCCCAGACCGACCGCATCCTCGGCGTGCACATCATCGGCGTCAATGCCTCCGAGCTGATTTCCGAAGCCGTCGTGGCGATGGAATTCGGCGGTGCCTCCGAAGACCTGGCCCGCATCTGCCATGCTCACCCGACCCTGTCGGAAGCGATGCACGAAGCGGCCCTGGCCTGCGACAAGCGCGCGCTGCATTTCTAAGCTGCCTCCGCAGCAAACCGGCGGGCGCCCTGGGGGCGCCCGTTTTTTTGTTCCGAATTCCTGAAAAACCCGAATTTTCACGGTCGACCGTGGCCATGCCCGTTTTCTATCCCCAAAAGCTGTGAATAAGTCTGTGGGTGAGGCGGGGAAGGGGAGGCCAAGTCCCGGCGGTGTAAGGCTTTTTGCTGCTTTGCCGCAAACTTGGGCAAAAGTGCAGTTGGTTGATTTTTAATGGGTTTGGAGACTGTGGCAGTTTTTGCTGAAAGCGAGCCTGTCCGAAATTGTGGGTGAGGCATCACTTCTTACCAAGAAGCATGGACAGCCAACACCTACCCCCTCACACGGTCAACCCGCAAAAAACCTCGATTTCCCAAGTCGACCGTAGCAGCCCAAGCCCTTGCCCATTCAGCCGGATACTTCGGCCCGCGCTACGGCCCGATTTCCCCCGCCGCCCCAGCTTTGGCAAAATAGCGGGTTTCCGCCGATAACAAGATCATCCCCATGCCCCACAAGAAACTGAAGGTTGCCGAGAACGGCATGCTTGACGCCTATCTGGCGCTGCTCGCCGCGCGCGGCTATGTCGCCGACGCGGCGCAACTGCGGGCGGCGCAGGCTTTGCAGGACCTGTATACGAATTTGCTGGCGTTCAAGGTCAATCGCGGCAGCACCTTCAAGCGCCTGCTGGCGCCGCCCAAGCCGCCGCAGGGCGTGTATTTCTGGGGCGGGGTGGGGCGCGGCAAGAGCTTTCTGATGGACTGCTTTTTCGAGTCGGTGCCGTATCGCCGCAAGAAGCGGATCCACTTCCATGCCTTCATGCAGCAGATTCACCGCGATCTCGACAAATTCAAGGGCGAGCCGGACCCGATGCTGAAGATCGCCGAGCAGGTGGCCAAGGAAACCCGGCTGCTCTGTTTTGACGAATTCCACGTCTCCGACATCGCCGACGCGATGATCCTTGGCCGCCTGCTTGAAGGCTTGGTTCGCCATGGCGTGGTGCTGGTGATGACCTCCAACTACCCGCCCGATCTGCTCTACCCGAACGGTCTGCACCGCGAAAGCTTTTTGCCGGCGATTGCGCTGCTCAACAAGCATCTCGACGTGTTCGAGGTCGAAGCCGGGATCGACTACCGCTTGCGCGCGCTGGAGCAGGTCGAGATTTACCACCACCCGGCCGACGACGCCGCCGAGAAGAAGATGCTCGACTACTTCAAGATGGTTGCCGGCGAGGAGGGCAAGCGCGGCGGTCAGATCGAAGTGCTCGGCCGCGAGATCGCGACTATCCGCCGTGGCCACGGGGTGATCTGGTTCGACTTCCGCACCCTCTGCGGCGGCCCGCGTTCGCAGAACGACTATCTGGAAATTTCGCGCAGCTACCACACCGTGCTGCTCTCCGGGATTCCCAAGATGAGCCTGCACCAGGCGTCCGAGGCGCGGCGCTTCACCTGGCTGGTCGATGTGTTCTACGACCACAAGGTCAAGCTGATCGCCACCGCCGACTGCGCTGCCGACGAGTTGTACACCGAGGGCACGCAGGCTTCGGAGTTCAAGCGTACGGTCAGCCGCCTGACCGAGATGAATTCGCGCGAATATCTGGCGCTGCCGCACATTCCCTCTGAATGAGTGGCGGGTTTGGCGGTCCAACCCCGTGTCGGGCGCGGCGGTGCCGGAGAGGAATGCGATGAAAAAAGGGTGTTTTTTACGGTCGACCGTGTGCACCGGGCTTTTTCTGCTACTGACCCTGCTGGTTCTGCCGGCGCGGGCGCAAGGGCTGGAAATCCTTGAGCTAAAACAGCGCAGCGCCGATCAGGTGCTGCCTACCTTGTTGCCGCTGGTCGAGCCCGGCGGCACGCTGACCGGGGTGAACAACCAGCTGTTCCTGCGCGCTTCGCCGCGCAACCGGCAAGAAATCAAGCGGGCGCTGGCGGCGCTCGACCAGCCGCAAAAAAGCCTGATCATCCGCGTTGCCTTCGACCGCCAGCAGGTCGAGAGCAGCCGGGGGGCACAGGCCGGCGGCCAGGTGGTGCTTGGCAGCAGCCGCCACGGCGAGGCCGAAGCGCGGGTGTGGGACAGCCGCAGCGGGCGCCGCGAAAATTCGGCACAGATGGTGCAAACCCTCGACGGCCAGCGGGCCTTCATCCAGGTCGGCCGTTCCTTGCCGGTGCCCTTGCGCCAGGTGGTGCTCGGGCCGGGCGGCGCGGTGATCAGCGAAAGTATCGTTTATCGCGATCTGGCGCAGGGTTTTCATGCCACGCCGCATGTTCAGGGCGAGCGGGTGCGGGTCGAGATTTCGCAGCAGGCCGACAGTCTGCCCGGTGGCCAGCGTCCCGGTTGGGGCACGCAGCCGCCGGGCGTGGTCGACAGCCAGCGCCTGAGCACTACCCTTTCCGGGCGCCTCGGCGAATGGCTGGAACTCGGCGGTAGCGGTCGCCAGGCGCAGGGGCGCGAGGCCGGCAACGGCTTCAGCGTCGGCACCCGTGATGTAAGTGACAATCGCAGCCTGTGGCTGAAAGTGGAAGAAGTCGAGTGAAGAAATACAGCGAGTCGGGAACGAGCAAAGGCAGCAGCGGCAAGGGCCGGGCGAAAAAGGCCGGGGCCAGGGACGGGGACGAGGCCAAGGGCCGCAGCAAAGGGAGTGCCAAGGAGCTTGCGAAGGGGGGCGACAAGGCCGCTATGAGCGCCGCCAGCCCCGCTGCCGATAGCGCAGACCAGGCCGGCAAGATGGCCGGCGACGAGCCGGTGCGCATCGTCAAGAGCGATACCGCTGCCCGCCTTGCCCTGCCGGTGGAGAAGCTGCGGCGGGTATGCACGCCCGAGGAGTTCGGCTGGCAGGCGGAATGGCCGGATAGCAGCGCGCTTGCTGCGATTGGCGAGGAGTTCGCCCAGCCGCAGGCGGTCGAGGCACTGCGCTTTGGCCTCGGCATGCGCCGCCAGGGCTTCAATCTGTTCGTGATCGGCGAGCCGGGCGACCAGCGCGAAGCGATTGTGCGCCGGCTGCTGGCGGAAGAGAGCAACGCCGCCGCGTTGGCCCCGGCGGGCGATGCCGGCCGCAGTCCGCTGCGCGACTGGTGCTACGTCAATAACTTCCAGTCTGAACGTGAGCCGCGCCTGCTCTCGCTGCCCCTGGGGCGCGGTCGCCAGTTGCGCGACGACATGCGGCAATTTGTCGGCGAACTTGGGCCAGCGCTGGCGGCAGCTTTTGACAGCGACGAATACCGGCAGCAGGTCGGTGCCTTGCGGGATGCCTTGCAGGCACGCCAGGACGAGGCGTTGCGCGCTTTGGGGCGCGAGGCGGCGGGCGAAGGTATTGCGCTGGTACGCAGCGACGAGGAATTCAGTTTCATGCCGCTAAAGGATGGCGGCGAAGAAACCATGGGCCAGGATGAATTCGATGCGCTTCCGGCAGCACGGCAGCAGCAGCTTGAGGATGCGATCGAACGCTTCGATGTGCGCCTGCACCTGTTGCTGCACGAGTTTCCGCGCTGGCGGCGCGAGACCCAGGGCAAGCTCAAGGCCGCCGCCGCCAAAGCCTTGCAAGGCGCGGTCGGGCATCTGATCGAAGAACTGCAGGCGCGTTACGGCGATCTGCCCGAGGTGGTCGCGCATCTGCAGGCGGTCGAGAAGGACATTGTCGAGGTCGGCGAAAATCTGCACGACAGCCATAAAAGCGAAGGCGAGATGGAAGCACTGCTGTTCACCGGCAGCGTTTCCCTGCAGCGCTATTTGGTCAATTTGCTGGTCGACCGTGAAAATCCGGCAGAAAGCGCCAGGGCGGCGCAGCGGCCGGTGGTGTTCGAGGATCACCCGACCTTCCAGAACCTGGTCGGCCGGGTCGAGCACATCGCCCACCTCGGCACCCTGGTCTCCAACTTCATGCTGATCAAGCCGGGCGCCTTGCACCGTGCCAACGGCGGCACCCTGTTGCTCGACGCCGACCACCTGCTGACCCAGCCCTATGCCTGGGAAGGGCTCAAGCGGCTGCTCAAGGCCGGCGAAATCCGCATCGAATCGCTGGGTGAAATCTACGGCATGGCCAGCACCCAGCAACTGCAGCCGCAGCACATTCCGCTCGACGTCAAGCTGGTGCTGTTCGGCGATCCTTCGGTGTATTACCTGCTGGCCGAGGCCGACCCCGAATTCCCGACGCTGTTCAAGGTGGTCGCCGATTTCGACGGCGCCATCGAACGCACTCCGGAAAACGTCGCCGCCTACGCCCGCTTGCTGGCCACCCTGGCCCGCCGCGAAGGTTTGCGCCCGCTCGCCGCCGACGGCCTCGCCGCCGGCATCGAGCAGGCCTCGCGGCTGATCGAGGACAACACCCGCCTGACCACCGGCTTCACGCCTTTGGTCGATCTGCTGATCGAAGCCGACTGGCAGGCCGGCCGCACCGGTTTGCCGCAGATCGGCGCCGCCCAGATCGCGGCGGCGCTGGCTGCGCGCGAAGCCCGCCACGACCGCGCCCGCCGCGAATACCTGCGGGCGATGCTGCGCGACGAACTGCTGATCGCCACCAGCGGCGAAGCGGTCGGTCACATCAATGCGCTGGCGGCGGTCGATTACGGCGGCTGCACCTTCGGCCACCCGTCGCGGCTGACCGCGACGGTGGCGCTCGGCGACGGCGAAACCATCGACATCGAGCGCGAGGTTGACCTCGGTGGCCCGATCCACAGCAAGGGCATGTTGATCCTCTCGGCCTTCGTTGCCGCCCGCTACGGCCGCAACATGCCGCTGGCGTTCAAGGCCAGCCTGGTTTTCGAGCAGTCCTACGGCGAGGTCGAGGGTGACAGCGCTTCGCTGGCGGAACTCTGCGTCCTGCTTTCGGCGCTTTCGAGTGCGCCGATCAAGCAGACGCTGGCGATGACCGGTTCGGTCAACCAGTATGGCAGCGTGCAGCCGATTGGCGCGGTCAACGAGAAGATCGAGGGCTTTTTCGATCTCTGCCGGGCGCGCGGCCTGCAGCCGGGGCAGGGGGTGATCATCCCAGCCGCCAACGTTGCCCACCTGATGCTGCGCCCCGACGTGGTCGCAGCGGTGGCTGCCGGCGAGTTTGCGGTGCATGCGGTCAGCCACGTTGATGAGGCGCTGGAAATCCTGACCGGCATTGCCATGGGCCAGCCCGACGAGCAGGGCGCGGTTGCGCCGGGAACGCTCAACCATCTGGTGGTGTCGGCCCTGCTCGAACTCACCGCTGCCCGCCACGACAGTGGCCCGGAGGAGAGCAGGAAGGCGCGGGCAGAAGCCAAGCCGGCCGCCGAGAAGAAACGCGCTCCGGCCAAAAAGACCCCGCCGCCTCCGCCGCAACCGCAGGCCGAAAGCGAGGGCGGCGGCACGGCCTGAGCCTGAGCCGCTCGGCGAGCGGCAAAATCGGCGCGATTTACGGTCGACCGTGTTTAATCGGTGAAAACCCCGTGCTTTCCACCAGATAGTCGCCGGGGGTGCAGTCAAACTGCTTGCGGAAGGCGCCGATGAAGGCCGAGATGGATTCGTAGCCGCAGGCCAGCGCGACCTCGGTCACGCTGGCGCCGGCTTCGAGCAGCGGCAAGGCCGCCATCAGCCGTACCCGCTGCCGCCAGTGCCGGAAGCCGAGCCCGGTTTCCTGGCGGAACCAGCGGCTCAGGGTTTTTTCCGACACGCCAGCGCTGGCTGCCAGTTCGCCCAGGCTTGTCGCTCGTTCCGGGTGCGCCTGCAGCGTCCGGCACCAGCGTCGTAGCAGCGGCGTGCGCGGCCAGGGAATCGCAAAATCCACCGCCTGCGCCTGCGCCAGCTGGTCGAGCAGAACCTGGGCAAAGCGGCCATCGGCGCCACCTTCGTCGTAAGCAATCGGCAAGGTACTGAAATGGCAGATCATTTCCCGCAGTAGCGGGCTGACTTCGACCACCCGCGCGTCGCTGGCGGCCATCGGCGCCGCCGCTGCCGCCAGGTAGAGACTGCGGATGCCGGTGCCGGGCGCGCAGCGGACGCGGTGTACGGTTCCGGCCGGAATCCAGATGCCACGGCGGGGCGGGGCGACGAAGCGGCAGGATTTGAGGTCGACTTCGAGCACCCCGTCGGCGGCGTAGGAAAACTGCGCCCAAGGATGCTGGTGCCAGCTGCCAATCGGCTGATTGGGCAAGCTGCCTTGTTGGCCGTACAGCGGTCGCGGCAATTCACTCAGTTGTAGCAATGCGTCCAGGGCCATGGCGGCTCCTTGCTGATGTCTGTTAGTAGATATTAGCTGTACTTTTGTCGTTAGACGGAAAATCCATGATCCGTTAAGGTTGCCAGCCATGGGCCAGCCGGCCCGCAGCAAGGAGACAGGAATGGGGGGCATCGAGGAGCATTGTCCGGCCTATCTGCTGGATGCCGATCCGCAGGTGGCCGACGAATTGCAGCCGGAACTGCAGCGGCTGGGTTTTGCCGTCACCCGTTTTGCCTGTGCCGGGGATTTTCTTGCCCGGAGCAGCACGCTGCGGCGCGGCTGCCTGATCCTGGAGAGCGAACTGCCTGACCTCGGCGGTCTGGAGGTGCAGGAGAGGGTTAACCGGCAGGCACTGCCGCTCTACCTGGTGTATTTCTCGCGGACCCGGGAAGTGGCGACGGCGGTGCGGGCGATCCAGCTGGGAGCGGTCGATTTTGTCTGCAAAATGCAGGGCTGGTCGCGCCTGCAGCCGAGCTTGCTGCAGATCGCCAGAGTCTTGCGCCAGCCGCAGCGCGGCCGCTTGCGGCGGCATCCCTACGCGCCGGCCTGGCCGGCTTGAGTGAGCGGACGGGCCGCCTGGCGGCCTGTCCTTCCGATGACGATTGCGGAATTTTTCCCGATGAGCTTGTTCGATTATCTGCTGGTTGCGGCCAGCGCCTTTCTTGCTGGCAACCTGAATGCCATCGCCGGCGGCGGCAGCTTCTTTTCGTTTCCGGCGCTGCTGGCGGTGGGCTTGCCGCCGGTGACCGCCAACGCCAGCAATGCGGTGGCCTTGTGGCCGGCCAGCCTGTCCAGCGCCTTCGCCTATCGCCATGAGGTGCGCCGCAGCGGTCGTCAGGCCTTGGCGCTGATGTTTGCCGCCTTGACCGGCGGCATGCTCGGAGGCTTGTTGCTGCTGGCCACTTCGAACGCGGCATTCGCCCGGCTGATTCCCTGGCTGCTGTTGCTGGCGACCGGCCTGTTTGCCTTCAGCGCCGAGGTTAACCGTCTGGTCAAGTGGGTGCAGGCCCGCCTCGGGCGGCAGGCCGGCGCCGGTGTCCTGCGCGGCCCCGGCTGGCTGTTGCTGCAACTGGTGGTAGCGATCTACGGCGGCTTTTTCGGCGCTGGGCTGGGGATTCTGACGCTGGCCGCGCTTTCGATCCAGGGCTACGAAGACATGCAGGAATTGAACGCCTTGAAAAATCTTTGCTCGGCGGTGAATTACAGCGTTGCGGCGCTGACTTTCATCGTCGCCGGTGCCATCAGCTGGCCGCATACGCTGGTTGCGCTGCTGGCCGCTACGGCCGGCGGCTTTACCGGCGTGTTGCTGGCGCGGCGGATTCCGACCCGCTGGTTGCGGCGGGCGGTGGTCATCGTCGGCAGCGTGTTGAGCATGGTGTATTTCGTCAAAGGCGGTTGACCTGGGGCGCTTGCCCGGCGGCAGAAAAAATCCGCTGCCGGCTTTACCGCCGGTACAATCGCGGCCACTTCATCGAGATCGGAATGCTCATGCGCAAGCCCCGCCATATCGGCCAGAAAATTGCCCTCGCCAGCGCCTTGTTTTGCGCTTTCATGATGCTGCCGGCGCTGGCTGGGTTTGTCTGGGTCTGGCAGACGCGCGGTCTGGGCGACAGCTGGACCCCGAGCATCCTGGCCACGGCCGCATTCTTTGGCTGCTGCGCCGGGGTGCTTTACGCAATGAGTCGGCCGCAGCCGGTTCTCCCCGCCGAGGGTGAGGGCCTGCTCAGTGAGGCCGGAGCCACGGTCGACCGCTGAAAAAGCGGTTTTTCCCTCCGCTTGAAATGGGCGGATTTACTTACAGCGCACGCTGCAAATAGGCTACCTGCGTTCCGTAGCTGGCGAGATTCGCCTGTTGCCGCTGATCCGCCGCTTGCGCCGGCACGAAGCCGAGCCGGGTCCAGAAGGCAATTGCTTCGGGCACCGCGACCAGCGTACAGAACGCCAGCCCGTTGGCCCGGGCGCTGGCCCAGGCCGTTTCCAGCAGGCGCCGGGCGAGGCCTTGCCCGGATGCCGCAGGAGCAACGGCCAGATCATGGATGTACAGCGCCGTGCCTTCCCGGCTGGGGGCAAAGTCGCCGCCCAAGGGCGTGATCCCGCCCGGCTGCGAGCGGTAGCAGAAAAGGTAGGCACCGACACCGCCGGCGGTTTCGGCGAGCCAGGCGGTGTCGGGGGCGGCCGCCAGGCGGCGGGCAAAAACCGCCCGGGTTTCGTTGAGTGCCGGCGGGTAGCAGGCGGCCTGCACCTGCATCACCGCGTCGAGATCGGCCGCTGCCAATCGCCGGATGCCGGCGCTCACGCCTTGCTGCGCGCCTGCCGGCGCACTGCCGCCGAGGCGGCAATCGTGCCATCGCTGGCAAAGGCTTCCAGATTACGTTCGAGGTCGTCCGGGTCGTAGAGGTAATTGACCATCAGTCCGAAGGACTGGCGGAAACCCTTGGGCGAGGTGTCGGCCAGATAATTCAGGCGTTCGACGCGGGCGCCATTGCCAAGGTGAAAGCGTGAAACCGGGTCGAAGGGCGGGCCATTCTCGGCGCCACCCTGCTTGGCCTGGGTCAGGTAACGCGCGGCAACCCGCAGCAACCCGTCGCGCAGGCTGCGCGCCTGCTTGTCGTCAGCGGCCCAGGTGCCGTTGCTCAGTTCTTCCAGCCCGAGGCTGATCCCGGCTTCGGCCAGCACCTCGGGATTTTTGCGCACCCAGGCAGCGAGCGCCGGCATCGGCGACAAGGTGGCGAAATGCGCCAGCCTCGGAAAATCGCGTTTGAGGTCGTCGATCACCCGCTTGAGCAGGAAATTGCCGAAGGAAACGCCGCGCAGCCCGACCTGGGTATTGGAAATCGAGTAGAAAATCGCGGTGTCGGCCTTGCGGTGGTCGAAGACCGGTGCGTTTTCATCGAGCAGGGCCTGGACAT
The DNA here is from genome assembly GCF_041378895.1 of Dechloromonas sp. ZY10. Lineage (NCBI taxonomy): Bacteria > Pseudomonadati > Pseudomonadota > Betaproteobacteria > Rhodocyclales > Azonexaceae > Dechloromonas > Dechloromonas aquae. Next base: position 2,300,198 of record NZ_CP144212.1, on the reverse strand, counting down.
TGCCGGCGAGCTGGTCGGTGAGTGCAACCTCGACGAAGATCAGCGGCTCGGCCGGCATCCGTGGATGGAAGAAGGCGTAGAGCCGACGGTCCGAATCGAGGCGGTTCTTGAGGTCGGCCCAGGAGCGAATCTCGTGTACCGCTTCGTACTCGATCAATTTTTCGAGCAACGCGGCCGGCGAATTCCAGGTGATCCGCTGCAGTTCGAGGAAGCCGACATCAAACCAGGCGCCGAGGCGGCTTTCGAGCTCGCGGTCGAGCACGGCGAGTTCCTTGTCGCCGCCGCTACCCTTGCTGCCTTCCAGATAACGGAGCAGATCGGCGCGCAGGTCAACGAGGAACTTGACCCCCTGCGGGATGGCATTGAACTGGGTCAGGATGCGGATCCGCGACGAGCGCATCGCGCCGCGCAGTGCCGCCTCGGCTTTCCATTGGTCGGCGCTGCCGACGGCCGCCTGGTAGCGCTCGTGAGCAGCGGCGACCTTGGCCGGATCGGGGCCGAATTCGAGCGAAATCAGCTTGAGGAATTGTTGGCGGCCTTCGTCGTTGAGTCCGAGATAGGTTTCCGCCAGTTTGGCGGCACGGGTGCGTGCCGAGACTTCGCCGCCGAGGCCGGCCGCACATTCGCGCAATTGTTCGCGCAAGCGTTCCAGGCCGCGCGCGGTCAGCGCCTGCCGTTCAGCGCTCGGGGCGATCAGCGAACGCAGCTTCTTGACCAGGGTTTCTGCCACCATGTTCTTCTCCTTGCCGGATGAGCGGCGCCCGGCGCCGCAAGGGGTTTGCGGCTATTGTGCCTCATCCCCGCGCGGCTTGCCGAGCCGGCAAGCTCGTCAGGCTGCCGCAGGCTGTGCCGGGGCGGCACAGGCCGCGAGCACGGCGAGGAGTTCGTCGAGCTTCAGCGGCTTGGCCAGAAACGCATCCATGCCGCAGGCCTCGCAGCGTTCGCGGTCTTCGGCAAAGGCGCCGGCGGTGAGGGCCACGATCGGCAGCCGGCCGAGACCGTTATCCTGCTCGTAGGCACGAATCTGCTCGGTGGCGGCAAAACCATCCAGCACCGGCATCTGGCAATCCATCAGGATCAGATCGGGACGATGGCCGGCGCGGATGGCGTCGACGGCAAGCTGGCCGTTTTCGACGCAGCGGCAACTCAGGCCCTGTTTTTTCAGCATCAGTTCGATGACCTTGCGGTTGGTCGCGTTGTCTTCGACCACCAGAATGTCCTGAATCCGCTGCGGGCGCAGGCTGCCGGTCGTCGCCAGTGGCGCCGGGGTGCTTGCCGGCTGCGGGCGGTCGCTGCGAGTCAGGCGGATGCTGAACCAGAAGCGCGAACCCTGGGGCATGACCGGGTCGATGCCGACCTCGCCGTCCATCAGTTCGGCCAGTCGCCGGACGATGGACAAGCCCAGGCCGCTACCGCCAAAGCGGCGGGTCGTCGAACTATCGACCTGGGTGAAGGGGCGGAACAGCAGGTGGCGCTTTTCCTCCGGCACGCCGAGGCCGCTATCGACTACGGCAAACTCGATCCGGCAACTGTCGCCGGCCTGTTCTTGGCAGCGGGCCTCGATCCGGATGCCGCCGCTGGCGGTGAACTTGATCGCGTTGCTGATCAGGTTTGACAGCATCTGGCGAATCCGGACCGGGTCGCCCTGATACAGCCCGCCAGCGTTTTCCGGCCAGTCGACGGTAAACGCCAGGCCTTTCTGGCGGGCGCTCTCGGCAAACAGCGCTGCCGTATCCTGCAATAGCTGGGCAAGATTGAAATCAAGATTTTCCAGTTCGATTTTCCCGGCTTCGACTTTCGACAGGTCGAGGATGTCGTTGAGCAAGGAGAGCAGGATCTGGCCGGAGTTGAGAATGGTCAGCGCGTAGTCGCGGCGCTCGGCCGGCGAGACGTGGTCGTCGAGCAGCAATTGCGCCATGCCGAGCACGCCGTTCATCGGGGTACGGATTTCGTGCGACATGGTCGCCAGGAATTCGCTCTTGGTCCGGTTCGCCGTTTCCGCCGCCAGCCGGGCTTCCTGCAGCGCCCGATTGCGGCGGAACAACTGGGCAAGCAGGGCGAGAATGGCCAATAGCGAGGCGAGGGCAACCAGCACGGTGGCTCGGTACTGGTTCCACACGTCCAGCCAGGTGATCTCGGCACTCTGGTCGAAAGGTGGGGTGCGCAGGGTACGCATCAGATTTTCAACCGGCAGGTAGTCCGCCGGTGGCGCAAAGCCGGCGATCCCGGCCGCCCGCGCCGCCGGGTGGCTGGCCTCCAGCAGCATCAGGCTGGAAGCGATCTTGCGGACATGCCAGCTATCGACATGCGGCAGTGCGGCAAATGCCCATTCCGGGTAAAGGCGGGTGGAGACCCGGTATGGAAAGCCGGAGAAATGGCGAGCGTTGAGGATGCGCAACTGGCTGGGGTCGAGCTTGCCTTCGCGTTCCATTTCCTCGATCACGCCGCTGCGGATGAAACCGGCTTCGGCGCGGCCTGCCAGCACTGCTTGCACGACGCCGTCGTGACTGCCGATGATTTCAAACTCCTGAGGCGGCTTGAAGCCGGCCGCCATCAGTTCGTAAACCTGCGCCTGATAGCCGCCAAGGTATTTGCGTCCGGGTACCGCAACCCGGGCCTGGGTCAGCGCCGCCAGATCGGTTGGTGCTTGCGGGTGGTTGCGGGTAATCATCACCCCACCCAGGCGGGTGGTGGCCTGGCCGCTTTCGAGACTGATCAGCGTGGCCAGCGCGCCGGTCAGGTGAAAGCGGGTGCGAATGACGATGTAGTGACTGGGATTGGTAAATACCAGATCGAGTTCGTTGCCGGCGAGTGCCGCTTCCATCGCCTCCTGCGACAGGACACGCAATTCGATTTCGACGCCGTCGAGCTGCCGGGCCAGATAATCGATCAGAGGTTGATAGCGCGGCTGCAGGACTTCCGGCGGGCGATAGGCAAAGATGCCAAGAACCAGTTTTTCACTGGCCATTGCCGAACCGGCGGCGAATAACAGCAGGCCGAGCATGAACTGGCGAAGAAGGCGAAGCGGGGCGTTGGGCATGCGGCGGAGCAGTGAATTGGAATATTGTTTTTTGCCGATCCGGCCAGTGTACCGTGAAAGCCCCCGGGCGTGCGCCTCGCCTGGCCTGCCAGCGGTATTTGTGGCAAGACGACAGGGGGCCAGATCGCCGATAAAACCCTTAACCGGAAGTGGTTTTGTTGTTATTGTTCCATTAGATGAAAATTATTTTCTTATGTGGAATGAGGAGGGGGCATGAGCCTGAAAATGCGGATTGTGCTGATGCTCGGCATCGTCTTTGCGATCTTTCTCGCGGGCAGCGGCTTTGGCTTGTATGGTCTGTACTCCGCGCGCCACAGTTTTGAACGGCATCTCGGTCACGATGTCGAGCTGGAGCGGGCTCTGGTCGGCATGTATGCGCAGGGTCTGCAGAGCGGGCAGGCGCTGCGCAACATCGTGCTCGATCCGGCCAACAAGACCGGGCACGGCAATCTGGCCAAGGCGCAGGAGGAGTTTTCCCTGCATCTGCAGCAGGCGCGGAGCCTGGCTGCCGGTCAGGGCGATTGGTTGCGGCTGCTTGACGAGCTTGGCGGGCAGATGGCCGAGCGCCAGAAGCTGATGGCCCGGATTGTCGAACAGGCCGTTGCCGGTGATCAGGCAGCGGCGGTAGCGGCGATCAACGGACAGGAAACGCCGCTGTGGCGCAAGGTGCGCGGCAGCTTGCTGGAACGGATCAAGCTGATGCGCGGTGAGCTCGAAAGCGGCCGGCAGCAGAGCGTGGCAGCGATTGAGCGAGCCGAACTGTGGCTGGAGGGGATGCTGCTGTTAAGCCTGGCGGTATCGCTGGTGTTGCTGTGGCGGATTGTTTCAACCTTGCAGCGGCAATTGGGCGGCGATCCGAGTGAAGTATGCCGGGTGGCCGGGCAGGTGGCGGCGGGCGATCTCGGTTGCGCAATCAGCCGGGCTCAGCCGGGGAGCGTGATGGCTGCGATGGCGGGGATGCAGGCGCAACTGGCGACCATGGTGCGCCAGATTCGCGACAACGCCGATGCCTTGCTTGCTGCTACCGAGCAATTGGCCGGTAGCAGCAGCGAAGTTGCCGGCCATTCGCGTGAACAGAGCGAGGCCCTGGCGCAGGTGGCGACGGCGGTTGAAGCGATGAGTGGCGGGATGGGCGCCGTCTGCGGTCATGCCGCTGCGGCACGCGAGGCAGCCGGCGAATCCGGCGAACTGTCGCGCAGCGGCAGCCGTGTGGTCGGCGAAGTAGTCAATGGGATGCAGCGGGTGGCTGGTTCGGTGACCGAGTCGGCGGCGGTGATCGCGCAACTGGAACAGGAGTCGGAGAAGATTTCAGCGATTGTCGGGGTGATCAAGGAGATTGCCGACCAGACCAATCTGCTCGCCCTCAATGCCGCCATCGAAGCCGCCCGGGCCGGCGAACAGGGGCGCGGCTTTGCCGTGGTCGCCGACGAGGTGCGCAAGCTGGCCGAGCGGACCGGGCTATCCACGGTCGAGATCAGCAGCACGGTCGACATCGTGCGCAAGGGCATCCAGCAAGGGGTGGAGCGGATGGAGCAGGGGGTGGCCCTGGTCGGTGCCGAGTCGTCCGAGGTGGCGCAGGCCGGGGCGACGATTGCCGCCCTGCAGGAAAAATCGGAGCAGGTTCTGCGGGCAGTCGGCGAGATTGGCGACGCGCTTGGCCGGCAGCGCTCGCAGAGCGAAAACGTGGTCGGGCGGGTGGAACACATTGCCCGCCTGAGCGAGGCCAACGCTGCCGCCGTCGCTGGCAGTGCCGATGCCACTCGCCGCCTGCAGGCACTGGCGCGTGAACTGAGCGAGGCAGTCCACCACTTCCGGGTGTGAACTGCCGAGGCCGGGGCGGTTCAGGCCGCCCGCCATGAAGCGCCGGGTTGCGCTGTGGCGGTTCTACTTGATGCCGGGGAAGGCGGTCACGAATTCGATTTCGAGATCGGGAAAGGCGTCAACGAACTGGATCTTGGTGTCGGGGAAAGAGTCGACATAGCGCCATTCGCCGCAGCGGTCAGGAAAGGCATCGACCTTTTTGACCTTGAGTTGCGGGAAGGCGGTGACTACCCGCACCTTGAGGTCGGGAAAGGCATTGACCACCTGGATTTTGCCGTAAAGCTTGTGACCGCGTAGCGTACAGCTTGTCGGGTCGATGGCATCGCGGGCAGCAGCGCCGTGGGCGGCCAGCAGGCCGGCAAGCAGGAGGGGCAGGCGGGAGAGGCGCATCGGCATCGGGCTGGAAAAGGGGGGATGGGCTGGCAAGCGACGATAAGTGGCGCATTGTCGGCGCTGCCCGCAGGCTTGTCGAGCCGCCCCATGAGAACCTGCCTTTGCCTCTGGCGATACGCAGGCAGCCCTTGCTACGGTCGACCGGGAAAAAAGGCTTTTTTGCCAGTCGACCGTGGTGGATGTGATTGCGTCGGGCCGGGCAGGCCATCCGCCAGGGTTTGGCCGCAAGGCCTGGCTCTGGCCGGGGTGAGGTCGGGGTGAGGTCGGGCCGCAAGCATGGAGCGGCCTTGGCTTGTTTTCAGCGAATCGGACCTGGGCGAGGCTGTTCAGCCAGGCTCAGGCCGCGTTCAGGCCCTGCTCAGGCAGCATTCCCGGCCAGTGCCCGCTGGTGCGACTGCCAGACGCTGTCGGCAGCCAGGGCTTGGCCGTTGGCGACGGCCGCCAGCCAATCGGCGGTCGAGCAGACGGCGGCGAAGCCGGTGTGCATTACGACGCAGAAAACCCGGTGGATTTCCTCGGCGCTGGCGCTGCCCTGCGCGTTGCGGTAGGGCAGCGAACCGGCGGCATCGTGCAGCAGTTCGACCTTCCAGCCGTGGTGCGCGGCGTGGCGGACGGTGGCGTCGTCGCAGTTGTGGGTCATGTAGCCGACCACGCTGAGGGTGTCGATGCCGCGCTGCTGCAGCCAGTCGGCGAGCTCGGTCCCGGCGAAGCAGCTGGCGAGGTGCTTGTCGAACAGCAGGTCGCAGGGGCGGCGGGCGATTTCCGGGTGCAGTTCGGCGCCGACGCTGCCCGGCGCAAAGATCGGCGCGCCGGCCGGCGCCAGATGGCGGACGACGATCACCGGGATGCCGGCGGCAGTCGCGGCATCCATCGCCTGGCCGATATGGGCCAGCGATTGTTGCGGATCGGGGTACTCGATGCGCAGATTGCCGCTGAAGTATTCGTTCTGGACATCGACGACCAGCAGGGCACGGCGGGGGGCGGTAGACATGGGGAACTCCTGAAAAAATGGGGTAGTTGCAGCTTGGGTGCGAGGGCATTGTGCGGGCAGGGGCCTGCGCCCACGAGTGGCCCGATGGTCAAATTTCATTAAGATCGGGCCATCGACTTTTTTTTTCTCCTGATTTGGCTGCCTCGCTCATGCCTGCCACCGACCCGTCCGGCGCTCCTGTCGCCTCCGTTCCGCGCTCCCGTTCTTCCCATGCCTCCGCGCCGCCTGCGGATGCTGCGCCGGCGCCCATCGTTGCTGTCGTCGCCTTCGACCGGATCAGCCCCTTTCACCTCTCGGTGCCTTGCGTCGTGTTCGGCGACCGCCACCCCGAAACGCCGCGTTTCGACCTCCGGGTGTGTGCCGCCGAGCCCGGCCCGTTACGTACCAGCGCCGGTTTCTCGCTGCAGCCGGAACACTCGCTGGCCGCACTTGAGGCGGCCACCATCGTGATCGTGCCGAGCTGGCGCGACGCCGCCGAAACCCCGCCGGCCGAACTCCTTGCCGCTTTGCGCGCGGCCGCCGCGCGCGGTGCGCAACTGGTCGGGCTCTGCCTCGGCACCTATGTGCTGGCGGCAGCCGGGCTGCTCACAGGCCGCCGGGTGACCACCCACTGGGGCTGGACCGCCGATCTTGCGGCGCGTTACCCCGGCTGCCGGGTCGATCCCGACGTGCTCTATATCGAAGACGGCCCGGTGCTGACCTCGGCCGGGACTACCGCCGGCCTTGATTGCTGCCTGCACCTGCTGCGCCAGCGCTACGGCGTGGCCGTCGCCAACCGCGTCGCCCGCCGGCTGGTGATGGCGCCGCACCGCCAGGGCGGGCAGGCGCAGTTCGTCGAGCAGCCGCTGCCGGCGACGCCGCGCGATACGCGGCTGGCAGCCTTGCTCGACTGGGTGCGGGCGCACCTCGACCAGCCGCACAGTCTGGATAGCCTGGCCGCCCGGCTGGCAACCAGCCGGCGCAGCCTGAGCCGGCATTTTCGCCAACTCACCGGCGGCAGTGTCGGCGACTGGCTGCTCAGCGAACGGCTGGCACAAGCGCAGCACTGGCTGGAAGACAGCACGCTGTCGGTTGAGCAGATTGCCGAACGTTGCGGCTTCGGCTCGCCGGCCTCGTTCCGCCTGCACTTCAGCCGCCGTTTCGGGATCGCGCCCAGCGCCTGGCGGGCGCAGTTTCGCGGCTTGTAGCGGCGGCAAGCCGGCGATGCGGCGGGGCGCTTTCCATCGTCCATCGCTGCCGTGCTGCCGGCAAAGTCGGGGGCGAGTCGCCCGCAGGCTGCGTTGGCTCAGGCTTTATATTAGAATTGTCTAATTCTGTTTTGAGGCAAGGCGCATGGCTCACCCCGATTTTTCCACCCTGTCGCGCACCCTGGCGCCCGGCTGGTTTGCCGCCGTGATGGGCAGCGGCGTGCTGGCGCTGACCACCCACGGGCTGGCGCAATTCTGGCCGTGGCTGGCCGGCCCGGCGCTGGCCCTGCACTGGGCCAACAACCTGCTGTTCCTGCTCTTTGCCATCCCCTGGCTGTGGCGCTGGCTGCGCTTTCGTCCCGAGGCGATGCAGACCTTGCAGCACCCGGTGCAAGGCAATTTCTACCCGACCTTTTCGATTGCGCTGCTGATCCTGGCGGCGCAATGGCGAGTGTTTACGCCCTGCATCGAGATCGCGCTCGGCCTGTGGTGGCTGGGGGCGCTGCTGCACCTCGGTTTCAGCCTGGCGGTGCCGTACCAGATGTTCCGTGGCGAGCAAGTCACGGTCGACCACGTTACCCCGGCCAATTTCATTCCGGCGGTCGGGCTGGTGGTGATCCCGCTCGCCGGCGCACCGCTGCTGCCGGCGATGGGCGAAACCGCGCGCGACTGGGCCTGGCTGATCAACGGCGTCGGCTTGGGTGCTGGCAGCCTGATGTATCTCGGCCTGCTCGGGCTGACCCTGTTCCGCAAATATCTGCACAAGCCGGCGCAGGGCATCCTGACGCCGACGGTGTGGATTCACCTGGCGCCGCTCGGGGTCATCCCGGTCAGCCTCAACGCCTTGCTGGCGCAACTGCCGCTGCCCGGCCTGCGCGAACTCGGCACGCTGGCGCTGCTGCTGTGCTGGGGCTTCGGTGTCTGGTGGCTGGCAATGGCATCGCTGATGACGCTGGCCGCCCGCCGCGCCGGGCAACTGCCGTTCGCGCTGTCGTGGTGGGGCTTCACCTTTCCGCTTGGCGCCTTCGTCAATGCCGGCCTGCTGTTGCAGCAACAACTGGCCTGGCACAGCGTACTGGTCGTCACCCTTGCCGCCTGGGGCCTGCTGCTTTTCTTCTGGAGCCTGACCGCCTGGCACACCGCGCGCGGTCTGCTCAGCGGCCGCATCTTCCAGCCGCATCCATGAGCGGGCTGCTTGCCGTGGCCGGTGGCCTGGCGGCCTTGCCGCTGGCCTATGCCGGTTTTGCCCTGGCGGTGCGCCGGGGTCTGGCGCCCGAGCGCATCGCCCGGCCCGAAGCGCCGCCGGGCAGCAGCGGCTGCGCCGTCGCCTTTGCCGGCGCCAACGGCAAGACCCTGCGCGGCTGGCTGCTGCCGGCAGCAACAGCCGCCGCCCCGGCGCTGGTGGTGATGCACGGCTGGGGCGGCAACGCCGAATTGATGCTGCCGGTGGCCGCGCCGCTCAACGCCGCCGGCTTCGCGCTCTTGCTGGTCGACGCCCGCTGCCACGGCTTGAGCGACGGCGACCGCTTCGCCTCGCTGCCGCGCTTTGCCGAAGACATCGAAGCCGCACTGGCCTGGCTGGCAGAGCAGCCGGAAGCCGACCGCGACCGCCTGGGCGTGCTCGGCCACTCGGTCGGCGCCGGCGCGGCCCTGCTCGTCGCCAGCCGCCGGCCCGGCCTGCGGGCGGTGGTCAGCATCGCCGCCTTCGCCCACCCGGCGCGGATGATGCGCCGCTGGCTGGCCGCCAAGCGCATTCCCTACCGCCCCTTCGGCGCGCTGATCCTGGCCTACGTCCAGCGCACCATCGGCTGGCGCTTCGACGCCATCGCCCCGGTCAACACCATCGCCCGCGCCCATTGCCCGGTCCTGCTCCTGCACGGCGACCGCGACGACCTGGTTCCCTACGCCGAAGCCGAAGAAATCCACGCTGCCCGTGGCGAGGCGAAGGTTGAACTGGCCTGTATTCCGGGTAGCCACGACGACTATGGCGATGCGGCCGAGGCGGCGGGGATTGCGGTGGGGTTTTTGCGGGAGTCGCTGGGGGGCTGACAGCCTCGTTTCAAAAGGGGAGGGTGCATGTTTCCTGCATGTTGTCGATGGGTGATTCCAGGCTAACCTCCCATCTCAGGTGAACCGTGGTCACTAATGAGTCATCGGCGCACTGCTCGCGCCATGAAATCCACAAAGGCACGTACACGGGCAGAAAGGTGCCGGTTTTGCGGATAAAGAATGGAGAACCTGCGCGTGCGCCCGCCAGCGCCTTGTAGAACTTCCACGAGTTCGCCACGTTTGACTGCCGCCTGGGCAATGAAATGATAAATCTGGAACAACCCGCCACCCGCAATCGCCCAATTGACGCACCCTAGCACGTCATCATGCACCCGCTTGTGGCTGCGGAAATTGAAATCGATGTCCTTGCCGGCAGCATCCTTGAAAATCCAAGGCATGGCGCGTCCGGTACTCGGCAGCACGAATTGGATGCAGTCATGGCCATCCAGATCGGCCAAGGTCTTGGGGGTGCCGCGGGCCGCCAGATACGAGGGCGCTGCAAAAACGCCCAGAGAGGCATCCTCCAGCGTATGGGCGATCAGTCTGGAATCCTGCGGGATGCCCAGCCGGATGGCCAGGTCAAACCCTTCATCGACGAAGTCCACCACGCGATTGGAAATGCTCAACTCGACTTCAACCTGCGGGTAAGCGGCCTGAAATTTGGGCAGCAAGGGCAATAACCGGTAATGGGCATAAGGCGTGCCCACGCTCAGGCGCAGCACGCCACTAGGGACTTTCTGGGTTCCGGTAATCATCCGCTCCGCTTCGGCGATCTGCTCCAGGGCTTGCTGGCATTGCTGTTGATACAGCTCGCCTTCGCTGGTCAGCCGTATGTGCCGGGTCGTGCGAGCGAAAAGCCGTACCCCCAATCTCGACTCCAGGCGGCTGATCGAGCGGCTGACTGAAGCGGGTGTCAGCCCCAGCACTTCAGCGGCAGCGGTAAAGCTGCCCAGTTCTGCGGCCTTGCAAAACAACTCGATGCTTCCCAGTTGGACGGGGTCGAAGGTTCTCATTTGTTCTTTTGTGTAATAGATAAATTACGCTGTAGCCAGTTTATCTCCATGGCGTCGATCAATAAAGTTCGTTCCACACAAGATGTCGTTTCGGCTCTTGAGAAAACGCACCTTCCATTCAACGATGAATCGACTGATCGCCATGAAAATACTATTCAAGTCCCTGTTGCTGACCTTGGCACTTGCCGTCTCCGCCACCTCTCATGCTGCGCCGAAGGGCGAGGTGCTGGTCTTGCTCTCCAGCGAAACCGAATTGCCGTTGCAGAACGGCCAGACCTTCCCGTCGGGTTACTACCTCAATGAATTCGGTGTTCCCGCCGATGCATTGCTGCGCGCTGGTTACCAACTGACAATCGTCACGCCGAAAGGTAATCAACCGAAACCGGACCAGAGTTCCATTGATCCGATGTACTTCGGGGGTAATGCCGTTGAAATGCAGCGTATCCAGGGCGTCGTCGCCGAGCTCACTGCCCCGGGGAAGATCAAGCCCCTGGCCGAAGTCATCAAGTCCGGTCTCGAGGCATATGCGGCCGTGTTCATTCCGGGCGGCCACGCACCGCTGATCGACCTGTCGAACAACCCTGAGGTTGGGGCGCTGCTGCAGCATTTCCATGCAAAAGGCAAACCCACCGCCGCCATCTGCCATGGGCCGATCACGCTCCTGGCTGCCCAGGACGACCCCCGTGGGTATGAGCAGGCCCTGGTCAAGAACAGCCAGCCCCAGGCAACGAATTGGATCTACAACGGCTACCGCATGACGATCTTCTCGGACCCCGAAGAAAAGGTGTTTGAAGACACCCTGAAGGGCGACAAGCTGCGCTTCTACCCGGCAAAGGCCATGGCACAAGCAGGTGGCCAGATGAAGTTTGTGGAAGCCTGGCAGCCGAATGTGGTGGTAGACCGCGAACTGATTACCGGTCAGAACCCCTTCTCTGACCATGCCCTGGCCGCCGCATTGATTGAAGCGCTGAACAAGCGCTGAGCACTGCTCTTGATCCCAAGTAAAGGATTCACCATGTTGAACTTCACTTTCCACAACCCGACAGCCATCGTCTTCGGCCAAGGCTCCATCGCTCGGCTGAGTGAGCGAGTTCCCGTCAATGCACGAATTCTGGTGCTCTACGGTGGCAGTAGTGCCGAGAAAAACGGCACCTTGAGCGAGGTGCGTACTGCCCTGCAAGGCCGGATCATTCACGAGTTCGGCGGCATCGAGCCCAACCCGACCTACGAAACCCTGATGCGAGCAGTAGATTTGGTGCGCAGCAACGATCTGGATTTTCTGCTGGCAGTCGGCGGCGGTTCCGTTATTGATGGCACGAAATTCGTGGCCGCTGCAGTGCATTACCAAGGCGAGCCCTGGGAAATTCTCGAAAGCCACGGGGCAGTCGTCCAAAGTGCCATGCCGTTTGGCAGTGTGCTGACCCTGCCCGCCACCGGCTCGGAGATGAATTCCGGTGCGGTGATTACCCGGCGTGCCAGCAAGGAAAAACTTGTGTTCTTGAATGGCCATGTTTTCCCGCAGTTCTCCATCCTGGACCCCACGAAAACGAACACACTCCCCGAACGACAACTCGCCAATGGCGTGGTCGATGCCTTCACCCACGTCATGGAGCAGTACATGACCTACCCGGCAGGGGGCCTGATCCAGGATCGCTTCTCCGAGAGTCTGCTGCAAACGCTGATCGATATTGGCCCGCGTGTGCTTGATTCCCAACCCGACGAAGAAGCACGGGCCAACCTGATGTGGGTCGCTACCCTGGCCCTCAATGGTCTGATCAGTGCCGGCGTGCCGGAAGACTGGTCCACCCACATGATCGGCCACGAAATCACGGCGCTGCATGACATTGATCATGCCCGGACACTGGCCATGGTGTTGCCGGCCAATCTCAAAGTGCGGCGTGAGGCCAAGCGCGCCAAGCTGCTTCAGTACGCCGCGCGGGTTTGGCAATTGCACGAAGGCACCGACGAAATGCGCATTGATGGGGCTATTGCACGCACCGAAGCCTTCTTTGAAAGCCTGGGGGTGCCGACCCGCTTTTCTGCCTACGGACTGGATGCAAAAGCCATCGATCCCATCGTTCATCAACTCGAAGCCCACGGCATGACGGCGCTGGGTGAACACAGCGACGTCAACCTGGTGGTGAGCCGCCAGATTCTCGAAGCCGCTCTGTAATCCATCACTTCTCGACAAGGAAATAATCATGACAACCCGTATTCTGATGATCGTCACCTCCAGCAACCTGATGGGCAATACCGACAAGCCCACCGGCCTCTGGGCCGAAGAACTCGCCGTGCCGTACTACGCCCTCGTTGATGCCGGCGCCTCGGTGGTGATTGCCTCCACCGCCGGCGGCAAAGCGCCCATCGACCCTGGCAGTGTCAAAGCCTGGGGAACGAATCACCCTGCTGTCGAACGGATGCTGACCGATCCGGCCTTGCAGGCCATGATTGAAAATACCCGCCCCGTACTCGAGTTGAAGGTCGAAGACTTCGATGCAGTTTTCTTTCCAGGCGGACACGGCACGATGTGGGACCTGCCAACGGATCGCGGCGTGAAAGCCGCAGTGGAGTCTGCTTATGGCCAGGGCAAGTTCATCGCTTCGGTCTGCCACGGCGCCGCCGGTCTGGTCTCCGCCGTTCGGGGCGATGGGCAGCCGATGGTGCAGGGCCACCGTGTGAATTCGTTCACCGACGCTGAGGAGCGCGAAGTCGGCTTGGCTGGCGTGGTTCCTTTCATGCTGGAAAGCCACTTGCGTGAGTTGGGCGGTGTCTTCGAAGGGGGCGATAACTGGCAGGCCTTTGCCATTCGGGACGGCCAGCTGATCACCGGCCAGAACCCCCAGTCTTCGGAAAAGGTTGCCGACATGCTGATCGAAGCCCTTGGCATGAAGGCTTGAGTGGCAAGGAGAACAGCCATGAAAGCACTGTTGCTCAATCAAGTCGGCTGCCCCTACGAACTGTCGCTCGAAGAAGTTCCTGTGCCTGTCCCCGGGCCGGGCGAGGTTCGCATCAAGGTCGCGTATTCCAGCATCAATCCGGTCGATTTCAAATTTGCCAAGGGCGGCAGTTCGCTGGCCCTGCCGCATGTGCTGGGGATTGATGCGGCAGGCATCGTCGATGCCGTGGGGCCTGAGGTTTCCGCCTGGAAGGCCGGCGACCGCGTGGTCGCCCTGAACAACCTCCTGCGCTGGGGCGGGTTTGCCGAGTACGTGGTGGTGAGCCAGGACATTGTCAGTGCGATACCGGCACATCTGGCGTTCGATGCGGCCGCCACGATCCCCTGTGCCGGCATCACCGCCTGGCAGGCGGTTTATCGCAAGGCGCACCTGGAGGCCGGCCAGTCGGTACTCGTCAATGCCGGCGGTGGCGGCGTAGGCGGATTCGTCATCCAGCTTGCCAAGGCGCTGGGTGCCACGGTGTACGCAACCGCCTCCAGCGAGCCGGAACGGCTTCGTAAACTGGGTGCCGATGCGGTCATCAACTACAAGACTGAAAACGTCGTGGAGCGCGTCATGGCGCTTTCCGGTGGGCGAGGTGTCGATGCGGTGATCGACATGGTCTCGGGAGCGGCCTCCGCTGCTTTGCTGCCAGTGTTGCGTCACAACGGTCACATCGTCTGCGTGGTGGGCCGCCCCAGTGATGCGACGCTGCCTCCGTGGGGAAAGGCCATCTCCATCCACGACGTTGCTCTAGGGTTTGCCTACCAGCACGGCGATAGCGATAACCTGCGTGACATCGCCCGGGGTGGCGAATTCATGGCGAAACAGATGGCCGACGGCCAGCTTGACCCGATGATCCGTCAGGTGATTCCGCTGGAGGCCGTGCCGGACGCCCTCCGAGCGGCCGAGGCAGGCCAGAACCAAGGCAAGGTGGTCATTCGCATTGCCGATCTTCCATGACGAATCTCGAAGCAGGAAACCACACATCATGTCCCAGCTATTTACGCCGTATCGCCTCAAGTCCGTTGAACTGCGCAACCGTATCGCGATTCCGCCGATGTGCCAGTACGCTGCCACGGATGGGGTGGCCAATGACTGGCATCTGGCCCATTACACAGCCTTGTCGCGTGGCGGTGCCGGCCTGGTGATTGTCGAAGCCACCGCTGTTTCCCCGGAGGGGCGAATCACCCCCGCCTGCCTGGGGCTCTGGAACGATGCGCAGGCTGCCGCGCTCGAACCGGTAGCCAAGGCCATCAAGGCAGCCGGTGCAGTTGCCGGCATTCAGATTGGCCATGCTGGCAGAAAGGCCAATGCCAACCGTCCGTGGGAAGGTGATGACCACATCCCGGAACATGATCCGCGTGCCTGGACGACGATTTCACCGTCCGCCGTGGCGTTTGGCGGCCATTTGCCCCGAGTCCCGAAAGCCATGGACCAGCCCGATATCGAGCGGGTCCGTCATGACTTCGTCGCAGCCGCCATCCGTGCACGCGATGCTGGCTTTGAATGGCTGGAACTCCATTTCGCGCACGGTTATCTCGGCCAGAGTTTCTTTTCCCGTCACGCAAACCAGCGCACCGACGAATACGGCGGCAGCCCGGAAAACCGGGGCCGCTTCCTGCTGGAGACGCTCTCCGCCGTCCGCCAGGTATGGCCGGATCACCTGCCGCTCACGGTTCGCCTGGGGGTCATTGAATACGATGGTCGGGACGAGGAAACGCTGGCCGATGCGATACAACTGGTGACCCGGTTCCGCGATGAGGGGCTCGACTTCCTGAATGTCAGCATCGGATTTTCCACCCCGGAGGCTGCCATTCCTTGGGGACCGGCCTTCCTGGCACCGATCGCGGCGCGCGTGAAGCATGAGGCCAAAATCCCCGTGGCGTCCGCCTGGGGCTTTGACGACCCGGTGATGGCCAATCAGGTCGTAGCCAATGGGCAACTCGATCTGGTCATGATCGGACGGGCACATCTTGCCAACCCACATTGGCCCTATCACGCCGCTCAGGTTTTGCGGATTGAGCGTCCGGCATGGACGCTGCCGGCCTCTTATGCCCATTGGCTCGAACGCTACCGCCCCGCATAACCCAGACCGCACAGAGATTTAACAGATACCAAGGAGAATGAAATGACCGTTCACGTCTTTGCCAGTTTGCAACCCAAACCGGATCACCGGGAAAAAGTTGCGCTGGCGCTGAAATCGCTGGTCAGCGCCACCCGGGCAGAGCCCGGTAACATTACCTATGACCTTTTTATTGCAGGAGAGGGTGACAGAGGCTTTTACCTCATTGAAAGTTACACCGATGTGGCTGCCTTTGAGGCCCACAAGGCAAGTCGGCATTACCTCGACTATCGTGAAAAAGTGGCTGAATGGCTGCTGGCGTTACCGAGCGTAAAGGTGCTTTATCCCCTCGATGCAATTGGTAGCCAACCAACTTGATTGGGCAACGGGAAACACCACAAACAGCCTTGGAGTTGGCTCGGCAGTGGAGCCTCTTGGCTTGTAAACCCCCAATCTTTCGAGGTCGGGTTTTTTCTGCGGGCACTGGCTCTTGCCGAAAAAGCTAGAGCCTGCACTACGGAGTTTCCACTCAACCCAGGTGATTCATGCCACCGAGTGAATGGCAGACAATCTGCGCTCTCGTGTCCAAACTTCCTCTGGTTGCTCAGAATCGGCTTCGGCAGAGAATTGCTCTTTCGCTGATTCTCTCTGGTGCTTCTTCAGTTAGCGGCACCCCCCAAAAAAAAGGCGCCGTCTCCCCGGCGCCGTTCCTCAATCTGAAACCAACCCGCCTTACCCCGCCGGGGTCAGTACTTCCAGCCCGCCCATGTAGGGGCGCAGTGCGGTCGGGATGACGACGCTGCCGTCGGCTTGCTGGTTGTTTTCCAGTACCGCGACCAGGGTGCGGCCGACGGCGAGGCCGGAGCCGTTGAGGGTGTGCACCAGTTCCGGCTTGTTCTTGTCGTTGCGGAAGCGGGCCTGCATGCGGCGGGCCTGGAAGGCGCCGAAGTTGGAGCAGGAGGAGATTTCGCGGTAGGTGTCCTGCGCCGGCAGCCAGACTTCGAGGTCGTAGGTCTTGGCGGCGGAGAAGCCCATGTCGCCGGAGCAGAGCACCATGCGGCGGTAGGGCAGTTCCAGCGCTTCGAGGATGGCTTCGGCGTGGCCGGTGAGTTCTTCGTGCGCGGCGGCGGACTGGTCGGGGTGGACGATCTGGACCAGTTCGATTTTTTCGAACTGGTGCTGGCGGATCATGCCGCGCACGTCGCGGCCGCCGGAGCCGGCTTCGGAGCGGAAGCAGGGGGTGTGGCAGACGAACTTGAGCGGCAGGGCTTCGCCGGCGAGGATTTCGTCGCGGACGATGTTGGTTACCGGCACTTCGGCGGTCGGGATCAGGTAGAGCGGGTCCTGGTCGCCGCGCAGCACCTTGAACAGGTCTTCCTCGAACTTGGGCAGCTGGCCGGTGCCGTAGAGGCTGGCGGCGTTGACCAGGTAGGGGGCGTAGACTTCGGTGTAGCCGTGCAGGCCGGTGTGGGTGTCGAGCATGAACTGGGCGAGCGCGCGGTGCAGGCGGGCGACGCCGCCCTTGAGCAGCGAGAAGCGGGCGCCGGAGATCTTGGCGGCGGTGGCGAAGTCGAGCTGGCCGAGGTTTTCGCCGACGTCGGTGTGGTCCTTGACCGGGAAGTCGAAGGCGCGCGGGCTGCCCCAGCGCTTGGCTTCGACGTTGCCGGTTTCGTCTTCGCCGACCGGGACCGATTCGTCCGGAATGTTGGGCAGCGCGGCGAGGATGGCGTTGAATTTTTCCAGCAACTCGCCGAGGCGCACTTCCGAAGCCTTGAGCTCGTCGCCAAGGGCACCGACCTGGGCCATCACCGCCGATGCATCTTCGCCCTTGCCCTTCAACATGCCGATCTGCTTGGAGAGACTGTTGCGCTGCGCCTGCAGGTCTTGCGTGCGGGTCTGTAGCGTTTTGCGCTCGGCTTCAAGGGCCGAGAATTCGGTAAAGTCGATGGGCTTGCCGCGCTTGGCCAGACCGGCGGCGACGGCGTCGAGGTTGGAGCGGAGTTGCTGGATGTCGAGCATGGTTTTTCCTGATTTTTACGGTCGACCGTGAAAACGGCCATAAACCGCCAATTATAGGACTTCAGCCCCGTTCTGAGGCAGTCTGAGGCATCATATCGGGCTGATCTTTGCTGAGCGATGTTGCCCTCGTATGTGCTGTATTTCCCGCTGTCTTCCTGGTTTGCCGCTGCTCTTGCTGGCCTTGCTCCTGCCCCGGGCGGTGTTGGCCGAGGACTGGTGCGCCGCCATCGGCAAGCGCTTGAAGAGCGTGCCGGCGGCGCAATGCCGGGCGCTCGGGCTGCAGCCGGCGGCGGCGCGGTCGCAGCAAGGGCGGGCCTTGATGTGGCGCGACCTGCCGCCACCGGCCAAGAAACTGGCCAGCCGCCAGCCTGGGGGGCGGGCGCCCCGGGTGCTGGTGATCGGCGGCATTCATGGCGACGAACTGACCTCGGCGGCGCTGGTTTTCCGCTGGCTGCCGTGGATGCAGGAAGGCGAGGCAACGCATTACCACTGGCGGGTGATTCCGGTTGCCAACCCGGACGGCCTGCTGGCCGGCAAGCCGACCCGGGTCAATGCCAACGGCGTCGATCTCAACCGCAACTTCGCCACGCCCGACTGGCACAAGGACGCGCACGCCTACTGGCAGCGCAAGACCGAACGCGATCCCCGGCGCTATCCCGGCAAGGCGGCGAGTTCGGAACCGGAAACCCGCTGGCTGGAAAGTGAAATCGGCCAGTTCCGCCCGGATGTGATCGTCAGCGTCCATGCCCCCTACGGCTTGCTCGACTACGACGGACCGGCCCGCCAGCCGCAGCGTTTCGGGCAACTGACGCTGAGCCGTCTTGGCGTCTATCCCGGCTCGCTCGGCAACTATGGCGGGGTGCACAAGAATGTGCCGGTGGTCACCATCGAGCTGCCGCATGCGAACGCGATGCCGCCGGCGCGCGAACAGCGGGCGATCTGGGCGGACATGCTGAACTGGCTGCGCCGCAATATCGTGGCGCGGGGCTGAGTTCAGGGCCGCTTTTTGCCGTTTGGCCACGGTCGACCGTAAAAAACCGCAAAAACTCGGGGCGGCAGTAACAAGTGCTTGCAATTTTCCTTGTCGGGCAGGCTGCCTCAAGCAGCGATCCGGGGCAACAATGGGCGCATTCGTTGGCGGGGGAAATTCGATGCGGTCTCGTTCTGGTGCGATCCTGATTCGTTGCGGCCTGGCCGTGCTCTGTGCCCTGCCGCTGTCGGCGGCAATGGCGGCAACGCCGGGGCAGACCCCGCTTGCTGCCGAGGCCGCGCGGGCCTGGCTGAATCGCTTTGGCTACGGTGCCGACCGCGCCAGCCTGGCGGCCACCGTCGGCCAGACGCCGCAGCAGCTGCTGCGGCGGGCGATCCACGGGCCGGCCCAATATCCGCCGGCGGTCGCGGCAGTACTCGCGGCCTCACCGGCGGCGCAGCCCTTGAGCGTACTGTGGCCGCTGTACGGCCCGGGCGGCAGCGAAAAAATGAACCAGCCGGCCCGCCGCCAGCCCGAACAAAGCGAAGTGGTGCGCTCGCAACGCGAGGTGGACGGGCGCGAACTGCTCCAGGCGGCTGTTGCCGACCGGCTGCTGCAGAGCGCCAATTCGGACAACCCCGGGCATGAGGTGCTGCTCAATTTCTGGCTCAATCATTTCTCGATCCACGGGCTCAAGACGATCAACCAGTTTCTCGCCGCCGATTACGTCCGGACCTTGCAGGCGGCGCTGCGCGAGGATCGTTTTCTGGCCTTGCTCGAAGCCAGCTTTTACCACCCGGCGATGCAGGTCTATCTCGACAACATCCGCTCGACCGCCCCTGATTCGCTGCTGGGCGAGCGCGCCGCACAGCGCGGCGAAACGCCGGGGATCAACGAAAACCTGGCCCGCGAACTGCTCGAACTGCACACCCTGGGCGTCAATGGCGGTTACAGCCAGGGCGACGTGCAGGCGCTGGCGCGGATCATCACCGGCGCCGGCATCCTCAATAACCGGCTGCCGCCGGCCCGGGTCGAGGCGGCCGGGGCCGAGCGGCGCGGCTATTTCTTCTTCGACCCGGCGCGCCACGACTTCGGCGCCAAGCGCCTGCTCGGGGTCGATTACCCGGCCGGTCGAGGCAGCGAGGAAATCCACCGGGCCTTGCAGCAACTGGCGCAGCACCCGGCGACCGGCCGCCATCTGGCCGGCAAGCTGGCGCGGCGTTTTCTTGCCGACGAACCGCCGCCGGCGCTGGTCGCGGCGATGGCCGCCGCGTTTCAGCGCAGCGGCGGGCGGATTTCGGCGACCTTGCAGCCCTTGCTCGATAGCCCTGAGTTTGCCCGCTCGCTGCAGGCGCCGGGCAAATTCAAGGAGCCGCTCGATTACCTGTTGTCGGCAGCACGGGCTGTGTGCGACGGGCAGCCGATGGCGAACGGCCGCTTTTTCTGGCGCGCGGCGCAGGAGCTGGGGCAGGCGCCCTTGCTGCGGACCACGCCGGATGGTTACGGCAGCCAGGAGGCCGACTGGCTGTCGTCGCCGGCGCTGGGCAAACGGGTGAGGTTGGCGCAGGACCTGGCCGGCGGCCGGCTGCCGCTGCTCCGCTTGCCAGAGGAAGGGGGGCGCCGGGCGGCGGCTTGTCAGCCCCAGCTTGCGGCTGTGCGCGCGGCAGTCGGGCCTTTGAGCGCGACCTCCAGCGCGGCGCTGGCCGGATTAGGGAGCAGCGACGAAATCGCCGCCTTGCTCGCCAGCCCCGAATTCATGCGCCGTTAAGCGGCCTTGGCCGAGAAAGGAAGCAGCATGTCCGCACTCAATTTTTCCCGTCGCCGCGCCTTGCTCGGTGGTCTCGCGGCGCTGTCCGCCTGCGCGGTGGCGCCAGCCGCCTGGGCCTTGAGCCAGCCGCAGCGGGCCAATGGGCGATTGCTGGTGGTGTTTTTGCGGGGGGGGCTTGATGGCCTGTTTGCCTTCGGGCCGACTGCCGATCCGCAGTTTGCCGAGTGGCGGCCGAGCCTGTCGCGGCCGCTGCTGAACGAGGGCAAGGCGCTCGGGCGCAGCGGCTTTGCCGCACACCCGGCACTGACGCCGCTGGCCGACTTGTTCGCGCGCGGTGAACTGAGCTTCGCCCCCTGTTTCGGCACCACCGACGCGAGCCGCAGCCATTTCCAGGCGCAGGATTTGTTCGAGCTGGGCAACGGTCAGACCTCGGGGCGCTCCGGCTGGCTGGCGCGGGCGGCGCAGGCGGCCGGTGGCGAGGTGCGCTGCGTCGGGTTCGGTGGCGAGCAGCCCTTGATCTTGCAGGGCGCGCCGCTCGGGCGGGTCGAGGCGATGCCGCTGGGCGGCAACGGGCGACAAGTACGCTCTGATCGGGCGCTCGACGCGATTCGTGCGATGCACGCGCAGCAGGCCAGCGGCGCAGCGATTGAGCAGGCACTGGCGACCCAGTCCGAACTCGACCGGATCGGCGGCATGGACCCGCAGGCCGCGCGCGGCGCCAACGGCGTGGCGGGTTTTCCCAAGCTGGCGGCACGCATGGCGCAAGTGCTGCGCAGCGATCCACGGCTGGGTCTGGCCTTTATCGACCTCGGCGGTTTTGATACCCACGCCGGGCAGGCTGCCAGCCTGGGGCGCAGCCTGCCGCCACTGGCCGAGGGCTTGCTGGCGCTGCGCGACGGCCTGGGCGACGCCGAGTGGCGGCGGACCCAGGTGCTGGTGTGCAGCGAATTCGGGCGTACCGTGCGCGAAAACGGTACTCAGGGCAGCGATCACGGCCACGGCGGTCTGGCGCTCTTGCTCGGCGGGGCGTTGGGGCGACTGGGCGGTGGCCGTCTGCTCGGCGATTTTTCCGGGCTGGCCGAAGCGGCACTGCACCAGCGCCGCGATTTGCCGGTACGGCTCGACTGGCGCAGCGTGCTCGGGCGTTTGCTGCAGGAAAGTCAGGGTTTCTCGGCGGCGACGCTGGCCGAGGTGTTGCCGGGCATGCCGGGGCTGGCTTGAGTTTTTGCCCGTTTGGGCAGTCGACCGTGGCGTTTGCCGGTTGGGGCCGATCCAGCACTGGTGCCGTTTGGTTAAACGTGGTCCAGGCAAAGCGTACTGCGAACATTTCAAGAAAATGGCCGCTTCGCAATCCATCGGAGCGGCCATTTTTAGTCTTGGCTGAAGGTGTTGCCGGTCTGCTCCGGGTTTAGCCCTGCTGCGCGGTCATTGCCTGGCGCATGCCCTGGAATTCGTCGTTGAGCAGTTGGGTGAGGATCTGGTACTGGATCGCGTTGTCGGAAATCTGGCTGCGTTCGTGATCCATTTCGACGGTGTTGCCGTCGACTGCCGACTGGTATTCGTTACGAAACAGTAGCGGTGGATTGGTGTTCTTCAGCGGAATCGCAAAGTGGCCCTGCTGGCTGGTCTGCAGTTTTAGTCCGCGCTGGTCGATGGCGGCGGCGATGGCCGAGCGGAAATCGATGTCGCGGGCCTTGAAATTGGGCGTGTCGGCATTGGCGATATTGGACGCCAGCAACTCATGGCGCTGCGTGCGCAGCGCCATTGCCTGGCGATAAACGGCAATCGATTCTTCAAGGGTCGGCATGGGGGAGGAGAATGCCAAAGCAGACGGTCAGTTTGCTGACGGAGTACAGCCATAGTCACGGTCAACCGGTAAAACCGGCAAAAAGCCGGTTTGGGGCTGCAGCCGGAAGTCCTATTTCTTCTTTCCGCCTTTGTGTCGCGGCTTCTTTCCGGATGGTGTCTCGCCGGCCGGCTTGTCTGACTGGCGCGGCTTGGCCGTTGGCGGTTGCCAGGGATTTTCGTGGCGTTGCAGGATGTCGTAATAGCTGCGGATGTTCTCGACCAGGATTACCGCTTCGCCGCCGCGTGCCCGGCTGCCCTTGACCCGCTCGTAGTACTTGCGCTGGGCGAGCAGCGGCAGGATGCGCTTCATCTCGTACCACTGGTTGGGGTTGGCGCCGAGTTCGCGCGCCAGCCGGCGGCTGGCGCCGGCGTTGCCGGGACCGAGGTTGTAGGCCGACAGCGCCAGCCAGGTGCGGTCAGGTTCGCCAATCTCGGGGTCGAGCGCTTCCTTCAGCTGCACCAGGTAGCGGGCGCCGGCGATGATGCTTTCGCGGGCGTTGAGGCGATTGCTCACCCCGAGATGGTCGGCGGTGTCCTCGGTCAGCATCATGATCCCCCGCACATTGGTCGGGCTGGTCGCATTCGGGTCCCAGTGTGATTCCTGGTAAGCAATCGCGGCAGTCAGGCGCCAGTCGATGCCGGTCAGGGCTTCGGCAGATTCGAAAAAGCGGCGGAACTTGGGCAGCGTGGTTTCGATTTCGCCGAGGAATTTGACTACATCGGCCTGAGTCAGGCGGCGGACGTGGCCGAAATAGCGCTCCTCGATCCGGGCCAGCGTGCCGTCGTGCTGCACTCGTTCGATAAAGGCGTTGGCGCGGGCCGCCAGTTCGGCATTCGGATGCGGTCCGAACTGCCAGATGATCGGCTGTTCTTCGGTCAGCGGCAGGGTGTTGCGCAGGTTGGGTACGAACTGGTTGGCGATGTCTTCAAGGCGGGCATCCATGGCCACGTAATCGACCTTGCGCTCGCCCAGTGCTTCGAGAAGCTGGAGGATGTCGCCGGTAGCCACTTCGACCACCCGCAGGTCGGGGATTTTGCGGGCCAGCTGGCGCAGGGTTGCCGCCTGCCGGGTGCCGGCCAGGGCGTGCACGGTCTGGCCTGCGAGTTGTTCGGGCCGGCTGAGCGGTAGCGAGGCTTCGTGCTGCATCAACACGTCGCGGGTGAGAAAGATGGGTGCGCTGCCCTGCAGGCTGGCCTCGTTGTGCGGCGACAGCCAGGCGGCAGCGAGATGGTAGTCGCCCTGGCGCAACTGCGTTTCGAACTCGCCAGGCTCGACCACGCGATAGCTGACGCCGACCCCGAGCTCCTGGGCAAAGGCCTCGATCAGGTCGTGCTCGAGGCCACTGGCGGTATTGTCTTCGCTCGCCTGGTAGCTGAGCGGGCCGCTCCGGGTGAGCACCACCAGGTCGTGCTGCGCCGGCGTCGGGAACGGCAGGGCGCCGTTGCCGCAGGCGGCCACGAACAGGGCAAAAATCAGATAGAGAAGGGCTGTTGTCCTACGGATCACTTATGCTATTATTTCGTTCTTGCGGAGAGGTACCGAAGTGGACATAACGGCGCCGACTCGAAATCGGATGGTCAGAGAAATCTGGCACAAGGGTTCGAATCCCTTCCTCTCCGCCACTATCCAAAACGATTAAGCCCGTGATTAAACGGGCTTTTTTGTTTTCTGCGGGGCGCATTGTAACCCACAAACCGGGTAAAACAGCAAATTCTGTTGTGCGCTGCAGCAAATCGCTGCGCCAATCGTCGCCATAACCCTCTTCACTGCAATGCCCCGGTAGCGCGCCATGGCCCCTGGTTGCTGCATCTTTTTCCAGAGGTGGCCGGTCTCCTGCTAGAACGACAGCCAAACTGGCTGGCGCGCTTAGTTGCAGTTGCTGCTGGTCAGGTAAGAGGTATCGATACGGAACGCCGGATTGCTTGCGGTCGGCGGATAGTAGATGAAGCCGCACTTGCCGAAACTGCCGGCACCGCCCGGGACTCCTGCCACCGGTGCGCTGGCGCAATCAGTCATGCCGTTGCCGTCGACATAGCAGAATGAGGTGCCGCGGCTGGAGGCCATCGGGTAGAGGTCGCTGGAGGTCGCGGCAAGTACGTTTTTGACCGTTGCGGTGGTCGGGTAATCGAGATTGAACAGCACCACGCTGCCGTCGTTCTGGGTGACCCCGCTACCGGGTTTGCCGGCGGCAATCCACTTGGCCTGGGTTAGCGCGATGCCGCTGGCCAGTGCTCCGGCGAACGAGCGCATCTGGGCGATTTTGGCATCGCTTGACAGGCGCACCATGCGTGGCAGGGCGTAGGCGGACAGGATTCCGAGAATCACGATGACCGTGACCAGTTCGATCAGGGTAAAACCGGCGGCCTGGCGGGAGTGCGTGGGCATATGGGACGGGCAAGGAGCGGAGGGGCGGGCAGCCGCGATGTCGAGCCGGCTGCCCCAATTCGCCTGCGGGCTTAACCGGTGATTCTACCCGTGGCGGTGGTGGTCGTCTCCTGCAGTAAATCACCGATGATCTGTTGCAGGGCTGTCGGTGTTGCCTCGATGGCCGGCAATGTGGGGGCGGCGTGCAGTTCGATGCGCGAGAACAAGCCACGGCGGAACGGGGTTCTCATCGCTGCGCCGTCGATCCGCGAGAAGAAGCTGCCCCACAGTCCGCGCAGGGCCAGCGGCACCACTGGCACCGGCTGCGTTGCCAGAATCCGGCTCAGGCCGGGGCGGAAGGGCTGCAACTGGCCGTCGCGGGTGATCCCGCCTTCCGGGAACAGTCCGACCAGTTCGCCGTTGGCCAGCGCGGCGGCAGCGGTGGCAAAGGCGGCTTCGAGCAGGGCCGGGTCTTCCTTGGCCGGGGCAATCGGGATCGCGCCGCAGTGGCGGAAGACGAAGCCGAGCAGCGGCGTCCGGAAAATCCGGTGATCCATCAGGAAACGGATCGGTCGTGGCGAAGCGCCCATGATGATCACCGCGTCGGCAAAGCTGACGTGGTTGACGACCAGCAGCGCCGGGCCTTCTGCCGGAATCTGTTCGAGTCCCTGTGTGCGTAGCCGGTACACCGCCTTGACCAGCAGCCAGGCAACGAAGCGAAGCAGAAATTCCGGGACCAGCCGGTAGATGTAGAGCGCGACGGCGGCGTTGAGCAGGGCGGCGACCGCGAACAGCGCCGGGATCGACAGCCCGGCACCGAGCAGCGCCGCTGCCCCGAGCGCGCCGACGACCATGAACAGCGCGTTGAGGATGTTGTTGGCGGCGATGATCCGCGCCCGGTGCTGCTCGCTGCTGCGCAACTGCACCAGCGCGTAGAGCGGGACGATGAAAAAACCGCCGAAGACGCCGAGCAGCAGCAGGTCGCCCAGCACCCGCCATACCGCTGGCTCGGCCAGCAGTGCTGCCAGGCTGTGCGCACCGGCGTCGGCCAGGTGTTGCGGCGAAGCCAGCCACAGGTCGAGGCCGAATAGCGTCAGGCCGATCGAGCCGAAGGGCACCAGCCCGATTTCGACGTGCTTGCCCGACATCCGCTCGCACAGCATCGAACCGACGCCGATGCCGATGGTGAAGGTGGCGAGCAGCAGCGTGACTGCGCTCTCGCTGCCGCCGAGCACGTTCTTGGCGTAGACCGGGAACTGCGCCAGGAATAGCGCGCCGTACAGCCAGAACCAGGAAATCCCGAGGATTGACAGGAACACCGTGCGGTTTTGGCGGGCGAAGGCGATGTTGCGCCAGGTTTCCGACAGCGGATTGAGGTTGACCGTGAGTTCCGGCGCCGGCGGTGGCGCGGCCGGCACACTGCGGCTGCTCAGGTAGCCGGCCAGCGCGACGACAAAACCGCCGGCAGCGATCCACGCCGGATGCTCGACCGAACCGGCAAGCAGGCCGCCGGCCAGCGTCCCGATCAGGATCGCGACGAAGGTGCCGGCTTCGATCAGCGCGTTGCCGCCGACCAGCTCGTCGGGGTGCAGGTGCTGCGGCAGGATCGCGTACTTGACCGGGCCGAATAGCGTCGAATGCAGGCCGAGCAGGAACAGCGCGAGCAACAGCCCGGGCAGCGAGTGCAGCGCAAAACCGGCGCCGGCAATGCCCATGATCGCCATTTCCAGCACCTTGACCAGCCGTGCCAGCCGCGCCTTGTCGTACTTGTCGGCAAGCTGCCCGGCCGTTGCTGAAAACAGGAAGAAGGGCAGGATGAAGATGCCGGCCGCGAGATTGGCCAGCAATTCCGGCGGCAGCGTCGTCCATTGCGCCGCCTGGAAGGTGAGCAGCACCACCAGCGCGTTCTTGAACAGGTTGTCGTTGAAGGCGCCGAGAAATTGCGTCACGAAAAAGGGCGCAAAACGGCGTTGTTTGAGGAGGCTGAATTGTCCGCTCATGCTGGCGTGACCTCGTTTTTAGGTTTTTTCAGGGTTGACCGTGAATGGCTGGCGTGGGGCATCACGCCGCCTCCGCCAGACGCTTCAGCGTCACATAATCGATCTTGCCGGTACCCAGCAGCGGCAGCGCGTCGACCCGCTGGATTTTGCGTGGCACCGCCAGTTCCGGCAGGCCGAGTTCGCGGGCCTTGGCGGCGAGCAGTTCGCGGCTGAGGGCGGCGTCGGTGGTGAATAGCACCAGCGCTTCGCCCTTGGTCGCATCGGGCTGGCTCGACACCGCGTGCTGCTTCTCCGGAACGGTGGCGGTGGCGAGTTTTTCGACCACTTCCAGGCTGACCATTTCACCGGCGATCTTGGCGAAGCGTTTGACCCGGCCGACGATCTTGACGAAGCCTTCGCCGTCGATCTCGACCACGTCGCCGGTTTCGTACCAGCCGGCGCCGAGTTCGGAGGCTGGCGGTTGCAGCACGCCCGGTTGTTCGGCCTTGAGGTAGCCGGCCATCACGTTCGGGCCACGCAC